>DATFRB010000048.1:0-2296 GCA_035263625.1 Occallatibacter sp. | reverse complement strand
CCACGAAGACCGCAGCCCGGAGTGGAACCGTGGAGCCTATCTGGTGGAAGCCCTCGGGCACTGTGGCGACTGTCATACCCCGCGCAACCTTGGCCAGGCGCTTGATAATCGCCGCAAGTTCGCCGGCACTTCGTTCTCCGGTTGGCGCATCTACAACATCACCCCCGATCCCGTTTCCGGTATTGGCAGCTGGAGCGACGACGAGCTCGCGGAATATCTCCGCTCAGGGCACGCGGCCGGACATGGGTCAGCCGGGGGACCGATGGCGGAGGAAGTGGCCGCGTCATCGAGCAACCTGACACGGGGAGATCTTCACGCGATGGCCACTTACTTGCGCAGCATTCCGGCGATCCACACGCGCGACCTGCCCGCGGTCAAGACCGAACCGGCCTCGGACTCGCCGAAGCTGACCCAAACAGGCGTTGACCCGCGGGGCCGAGAGATCTTCGAAGGAGCCTGCGCGAGCTGTCACGGTTGGAGTGGCGTCAGCCTCGTCACGAGCTCCGCCACGCTCACCGGGAACCGGGCTGTCAATGACAGAAGCGCGATGAATGTCGTGCAGATCGTCCTGGCAGGCGAGCGCACACGTACGGCGGACGGGCTCGTGCTGATGCCGGCCTTCGCGGAAGCCTATTCCGATACGGAGATCGCCGCGGTGGCTAACTACGTCACTGCACGCTTCGGTGCCGCGCCGTCCCGGCTGACCGCAAAAGATGTGGCTCGGCTTCGCCAACTGTCATCGAACTAGACTGCCCAATGAGACGAACATGACCGACCTCACGCCCAAATCATCGTCAGTGCCGGCGCTCGAAACCAGCGACATACAAGCCACGGTCCTGCGCCCCCGTCCCAAACCCTATCTGGGCGAATATCTCCTTCTCCGCATCGGCGATGCCGAGCAGGGGCGCGAGATGCTGCGTCGGATGATCCCGCACGTCGCGCCGGCCGATGAATGGTGGGCGCCATCGTTGCCCGGCTGGTTGGGGATCGCGTTCACCTTCGAGGGCCTCAAGGCGTTGGGCGTACCGCAGGCGTCCTTGGACAGCTTCCCGATCGAGTTCAGACAGGGGATGGCGGCGCGCGCCGAGATCCTCCACGACTTCGGCGCCAATGCACCGGCCAACTGGGAACATCCGTTCGGCACTCCGGACGTGCACGTTGCACTCGCAATTTACGCCCAGAACGAGCTAAACCTGCGTCGAGTCCTTGACCTCGCGCACCAGGCTCATCACGACCTCCCACAGATCTCGGTCGTGTACCGCATGCAGTTCGGCGAACTGCCGGGAGGACGCAACCCCTTCGGCTACAAGGATGGACTGCACAATCCGGATGTCGAAGGAAGCGGTCCAACCATCGAAGCCGCGATCAAGGCCGGCGAATTCGTGCTGGGCTACCCCGACGAAAAAGGAGAAACAGCCAATGTGCCGGTTCCTCTGGAGCTACGCCGAAACGGCAGTTTCGTCGCCATCCGCAAATTTCACATGGATGTTGCAGGGTTTCGTCAATACCTGCGCGCCCAGGCCACATCCCCGGCGGATGAGGAGCTGATTGCTGCAAAAATGGTGGGCCGGTGGCGCAGCGGCGCCCCCTTGGTGCTCGCGCCAGACCGCGACGACCCGCAGCTCGGAAGTGACCCGGAGCGCAACAACGCGTTCAGCTATGCAGACGATATGCAGGGACTCAAGTGCCCCTTCAGTGCGCACATTCGTCGTATCAATCCACGCGATGCGCTGAAGAACGACATCGTTGCAGTCAATCTCCACCATTTCCTGCGGCGCGGCACGAACTACGGGCCGCCACTGCCCGCGGGCGTTCTCGAGGATGATGGCGCTGAGCGCGGCGGTGTCTTTCTGCTGATCGGTGCGCATGTGCAGCGGCAGTTCGAATTCGTGCAGTCGCAATGGGTGACAGACGGCAATTTCATCAGTCATGGAACCGAGCAGGATCCGCTCATTGGCAACAACGAAGGCGAGGGCGTCTTCACGATTCCGAAGAAACCAGCCCGCCGGCGCCTTCACGGCCTGCCGCACTTTGTCACCGTACGTGGCGGCGAGTACTGCTTCATGCCCGGGCTGCGGGCGCTGCGCTGGCTCGCGGCTCTCGACTCATCCAGTACGTGAACATTTTTTATCAACCGAAAGGAGACTGCAAACATGGCAACGCAAACAGCAATCAGACCGGAATCGAATCAGACCTTCGAGAAGAAGATCCAGCGGGTGCGCGAGCTCTACGCGACCGGCCCGGAGATTGGAAAATCCGCATTGGAGACCCTCATCCGCGATATGAAGTCGGGAAC
>DATFRB010000047.1:0-2285 GCA_035263625.1 Occallatibacter sp. | reverse complement strand
TCGAATATCGCCTTCCTGGCAGTCAAGGACTGCGAAAAGGAACTCGATCGCATGGAGCGGCGTATCGACGAAGAAATTACCAGCGCCATCACCCAGGTCAGCGAAGCGGAGGCACGCGAACTGCTCGCCTGCCTCAAGTTCATCATCGATCTCGAGCGCATCGGCGATCTGGCCTGGTCGATCACCATGCGGCTGCAAAAGCTGGGCACGCGGCTCCCCAAAGAAGATTCTCAGGATTTCATCGCCATGGCGCGAGTCCTGGAACAAATGCTGGAAGCGGTGCATCAGGGCTTCGTGAGCCGCGATCTGGAACCCGCGACCTGGGTATTGCAGAACGATTCCCGCATCGATCAGAGCTGTCACGCGGTATTCCACCGCCACCTGGCGGCGGGCGATAGCCGCCGTGAGTACAGCACGTCCATCATGCTCATGGCGCAGGCGTTCGAGCGGGCCGGAGATCACGCGAAGAACCTGGGCGAAGAGTTGTTCCACCTGGTGGAAGGACGCAGCATGCGTCATGAACCGAAGGGGCCGAAACGCGCAAGACCGGTGCCGGTGGGACGCCGCGGAAACTCCGATCAGGACAGCTAGTCAGGCTTGCGGCCGGGTCCTTCTTTCGCGCGCTTCTCCATCTCCTCGTCCGAATACAGAGTTCCGCGGCACCTGTCCGCACCGCACGAGCACGGGGACTCGTCGTCTCCGTCGTACAGGCAGTAGTCGTAGGTGAGTTCCTCTCCGGCCTCGATGTCGCGCACGGCAATAATCCAGACCTGTCCGTCGATCTCATCCGACTCGCAGTTTGGGTCGCAGGAATGGTTGATGAAGGCGGCGACGCCGTCCCCGTCGATGACATGCTCACCGTCATCCAGACCGAAGAGGTAGGTGTCGGGACGGTCCTGGTAGCGCTCGTTTGCTTCGTCGCATGTGATGCGCTCGCCGGTGTACTCCACGATGAACGTACCCTCGATAATCGGAACAGTGGTACAGCAGCCTCTGGAGTGAATTCTCGAGGAACGCACAATCAGGTGCATGGTGGAAGTCGGGCGGGGAGCGTTCGCGGTGGCACTCATGAGTTTCTAGAAAAATATCCCACGGCAATGGATCCGTCCAGGGTGGGCCGATGTGGCTTCGCAAGCTACCCCAGCAGTACCAGCGTAACCCCCTTATTTCCGGCGCCCAGGTCCCGATCCATGACTAACTCGGGCAGCTTGCGCAGCAACTCCCGGCTGCGTTCGTCGAATTGCGAGAAGCTCTCGCCGTTGACAAACATCGCGATTTCTCCCCGGTCCTTCATCTGGCGCAGGTAGCCACGAATGGCAAAACGGAGGGTGCCTCCCTGCCCCGACGACCCGTAGCCATGAATCAGCCTCAGAGCAGGCACACCCTCTTTCCTGGCCCTGGCAATGGCCGCTTCAAGGCGCTGCCGGGCCTCCTTCCGGTCCGGCAGGCCCTCCTCGAGGTTGACCGTGCGTATGGGCATGGGGAGCCTCAACAGGATACCGAAAGGCTGCAAATGAATTTTCGCGCCGCGTGGATAACATGTTTGCCGGGCGATAAGATTGCGAGTCTGAAAACTATGAAGGTCGAAACGTCACGAGCCGTCTTTCTTGCGGTTCTGCTCGCCGTGCGATGTATGGGGTTCGGTCAGAACAAGGCCGGCTTTGCCGGAAGCTTCGATCCGGCGCCATGGTTGGAGGATTTCCAACAACTCTTGTCGGAACTCTCTTCCCACTATGCAAATCTCGACTGGGCGATCGAAGAGCGGCGCATGGATTTGCCTCATCTGCGCCAACAGACCGAAATCAAGCTGCGCGCGGCGACGAACGAGGAGGAGGCACGCCGCATCCTCCGCCAGTTCCTTGACAGCTTTGGAGACGGACACCTCGAAATCCGCTGGCCGCGGCCGCAGGAAGCGCCCTCCCCATCGGTTCCAGGCGACGATCTATGCAACGCCCTGGGATACAACACTCGCCTGTCGCCCGGACTCGACTTTTCGTCTCTTTCAGGCTTCAGGGCGCTCGACAATCAGGATTCCACGCTCTTCTCCGCCGGGCTGCTTCGCCTGAACAGCGGCAAGTCTGTCGGCATTCTGAGAATCGGATTGTTCAGCGAGACCGCCTATCCGGAGGCTTGCAGGCAAGCGCTGCGCCAACTCGGTTTTACCAATGGGACCCGCTGTAGCGACGACTGCCGCAACAAGGTTGAACTTGCGGCCGCCAATCTGCTGACCGCAGCACTGGTGCGGCAGGCCGACACCCTGCGAAGAGCGGGCGCGACGGCCGTGG
>DATFRB010000046.1:0-2240 GCA_035263625.1 Occallatibacter sp. | reverse complement strand
ATGTCGGAAAGATCTGTGCAGCATTACCAGCAGTGTGCTAAACAGTTCGGGACTGCGGGCGAGGACGCAAGTGAATCCAAGGTTGCTAGTCATTGCCGGACCATTGAAAGACTCCAGCTTTGCCCTGTCGAGCGCGGATGTTTCCGTGGGGCGGGATCCCTCGAACCTGTTTTCGATCAGTGATCCTTCGCTTTCGCGTAAGCATTGCGTGATCACCCGCGCGGGAGAGCGATATGGCATTCGCGATCTGGACAGCCGGAACGGAACCTTCGTCAACGGCGGGGCGGTTCGGGAGGCAGTGCTCGAGCACGGAGACCAGATCTCGGTGGGGGACTCGGTCTTCGTCTTCTTGCTTCACGAGGACGGCGAAGAAGAGGGCGTTTCGGGCGGGGTGGAGTTCGAAGACAGCCTGACGCACGCCACGTCGCAGATCCGCCCGCAGGATGTGCTGTACCTGCAGCCCGATCGGATTCTCAGCGAACTGCCGGCGTCGTCGCGACTAGGCCGGAACCTAGCCGCGCTGTTGAAGGTGAGCCGGGTGGTGCATGCGCTCCGCGACTTTGAAGAACTGCAAGGCAAGGTGTTGAGCCTGATCTTTGAGGTGTCTCCAGCGGAGAGGGGAGCGATCCTGCTCGATCCGCGGAGCTCGGAGCAGTTCTCCTCGGTATTTGCGCGCCACCGCCGGGCGGGAGCCGCGCAACCGGTGCGTGTGAGCCGGACGATTACCCGTCGGGTACTCGAACAGGGTGTAGCCATCCTGGGCGCCGATGTTCCCGGCAGCGGCGGACTGAAGGCGGTCGACAGCCTGGTGAATTCCAATGTGCGATCGCTCTTGTGCGTCCCGCTGACCCTATTTGAGAGGGTGATCGGCTGCATTTACCTCGATACGACGAGCGGCGCCGGGCGTTTCGATGAGGAACATCTGCAGCTGGTGACGGGAATCGCCAGCATCTCATCGGTGGCTTTGGACAATGCGCGCCGGCTGCAATGGCTGGAACGGGAAAATCTGCGCCTGAACACCGAGATCAACGTGGAGCACAACATGGTGGGCGAGAGTCCGCGCATGAAGGAGGTGTATCAGTTCCTCTCGCGCGTGGCCCCGTCGGATGCGACCGTGCTCATTCAGGGAGAGAGCGGGACTGGAAAAGAGCTGGCGGCTCGCGCCATTCACCGCAACGGTCCGCGGTCGCATCAGCCGTTTGTCACCATCAACTGTGCCGCGATTCCTGAGGGATTGCTGGAGAGCGAGTTATTCGGCCACGAGAAAGGAGCTTTCACCGGAGCCGTGGCCCAGAAGAAGGGGCGGCTCGAGGTGGCCAACGGGGGCGTGGTATTCCTCGACGAGATCGGAGAGATGGCACCGCTCCTCCAGGTGAAGTTGCTACGCGTGCTACAGGAGCGCGAGTTTGAGCGCGTCGGCGGCACGCGCCCGATCTCGGTGGATATCCGGCTGATCGCCGCTACCAATCGAGACCTGGAAGAGGCTGTGAAGACGGGAACGTTCCGTCAGGATCTTTATTACCGGCTGAATGTGGTGTCATTGGAGATGCCTCCCCTGCGCGAACGCCGCGAAGATATTGCCATGCTGGCGGAATATTTTGTCCAGAAGCACACCAAGAAGTGCAAGCTCAAGCCCAAGCGGATTACACCCGAGACGATGGCATGCCTGGTAAGTTATGAATGGCCGGGCAACGTCCGCGAACTGGAAAACGCCATGGAGCGGGCGCTGGTCATGAGCATCTCGGACGAGTTGCAACCCGAAGATTTGCCGGAGTCGTTCCTGGAGAGAAACCCTCCTGCCGGCGTGGCTTCAGCCAAATATCATCATGCGGTGAAGGAACTGAAGAGACAGCTCATCCTGGATGCCCTGGAGGGAGCGAGGGGGAATTTCACCGAGGCGGCGCGAGCCCTGGGGGTGCATCCCAATTACCTGCACCGGCTGATCCGAAATCTGGATTTGCGTGACGTGCTGCGATCGGCGCCCGGTTCACGCCCCGGCGGCAAGGCCATCGGCCAGAAGCTTTAAGGCATGCGCAGGCGCAGCAGCTCCGCGGGGTTCAGGTAGGTTCCTTCCCAACGTACCGCGATGTGCAGGTGGGGACCTGTGGCGCGGCCCGTGCCTCCGCTCAAACCCAGTTCCTGGCCGCGGGAAATTTCTTCGCCTTCCTTCACTCTGATCTCGGAAAGATGCATGTAGAGGGTGAGCAAGCCCTGTCCGTGGTCGAGGACAACGCAGTTTC
>DATFRB010000045.1:0-213912 GCA_035263625.1 Occallatibacter sp. | reverse complement strand
AAGTGTGAGGGGGTAAGGGGCGGCGTCAAGGGTCCAGATGAACGCCAAAGTGCGGCGCCCTTGACCCCGCCCCTCACCCAGACGCCAAGGTATGCCTTGACAGCAGCCAACGTCCTCATACACGGGATGACACGCTTTTGTGGGGGAGCGGGAGCGGAGGGAGAAGGCGCCGGTGAGCGTTCGTCGCCTCGCGGTTGGTGTGGAGCGGATTTCTTGCGGGCGATGGGCGGCTGACGGATTGGGTGAGCCGGCCCCAAAACCTGGGGCCGGTTTAGTGAGCACCTGCGGCTGGGCGGGCGAGGAGCAACCACAGATCCCTCGGGCCGCTTACCCCGCCAAAGGCAGGCGGGGCCCCAGGCGTGCGGCCCTTCGGGATGACACCTCTTGTTGGGAGCGGGACCGGAGGGTGGGCAGGCGCGCGGGGAGGACGGGGGTGAATGCGGGCGGGGCACCCGGCGAAGGGGATGCGGCACCCTCCTGCCAACTCCACCAGTCCACAGGGCTGATTCTCTCGTGATAATTTCGCGCATTGGGCTGCATGGGCTTGCGGGGAAGCGAGCCTAAAGGAGGGTGTGCCATGAGAACGGCTGGGGCGCAATCGACTTCGGAGGCGCCGGTTTATGAGATCACGCCCGAGGCGGGCACGATCAACTTCCGCTTGACGGGCTCGATCGTTCCCGGGGGGACATTCTGGAAATGGGGCGCCAGGCTGACCTTCACCTCGACCGACCCCTCCTCGGGCTCGCTCTATATCAAGATCCATGCGGAGAGCCTCGACACGCGAAACAGGCGCGATGACAACAGGCTGAAGCAGAAGAACGGCTTCGATGTACAGGAACACCCGTATGTGACATTTCAATCGACGGAGATCAGGCAGACGGGTCCGAATGCCTTCATCGTTTCGGGGACACTGACCTTTCGCGGGATCACGAAAGGCCAGTCGCTCACCCTGACGTTCGATCGGGAGGGCGATGGGAGGAGCGAGGTAGATGGGATGTTGTATTTCGACCCCAGAACAGACGTTGTGCGGAATCCCCGCGCTCCGTTTGTGATCATTGCCGACCGCGTGGAGATCACGGTGGACATCAAGGGAAGACGCGTGAGCGGGCCGGCGCTGGTGTTTAAGCAGTGATCAGTGGTCAGTGGTTAGTGGTCAGTGATCCGGTAGTTCTCAGTTCGTAGTTCACAGTTTTCAGTTGTCAGTCGTCAGGGAAGGCCTGTGGTGCGGGGTTTGGTGGTATCCCGGGTCCGAGAATCCGGACCCTCACCCCCAGTGATGGACCGTGAGTTCGCAGTTCACAGTTCGTAGTTCATAGTCGTCAGTTTTCAGTGGTCAGTTGTCAGTAAGGGCCTGTGGTGCGGGCTTTGGTGGTATTTCGGGTCTCAGAATCGAGACCCGGGGCACCTGCCCGGGTGAGGATCGTGGTCTCCCAGGTCTCAAAAGCGAGACCTGGGGCACTCAGCTGTCGTGGGAGAACTCACGTCCTGAGACCTGGGCCACCTGCCCGTTTCGCAAATCCCTGAGCCCGGCTCGTCGCACGGTGACTTTGTAGAGTACCGTGCGCTCAGGTTATTACAATCGATACGCGACAATCAGTCCAAATCGTTCTCGTCCAAATGGCCGGAACTCTACCCGAAACTGCGAGCGCGCCGCCCGCAACTGGACCAAGATTCTCATCGAAGGCAAATCATAGAGGAATTGGTTGCCTCCAAAGTTGAGTCTCACTGATCAACTTATTTTGCGCCGTGATCCGGTTCATTCCGTCCTGAGCGCTTCCATGGCGTTGACTCTGCTCGCTCTTACTGCGGGGACGGCGCAGGCTACTACTGCTGCTGTGAGGATTATTGCGGCGGAGCCTGAGAAGGCTATGAGGCCGGGCTGGTCGAGGACCGACACGTATCTCGAGACGATTCTGGCCACGGCGAAGCCCACTACTAATCCGGCACCTACTCCTATGCAGGCCATTACGAATCCTTCGGCCAGGACGCTGGAGAGGATGTTGCGGGGCATGGCTCCCATGGCGATGCGGATGCCGAACTCGCGGGTGCGGCTGGAGACGGAGAAGGCGAGGACGCCGGCTACTCCGACGATGGAGATGAGGAGGGCCACGGCGGCGAATCCGCCGAAGACGATGGCGTTGAGGCGGTCGGGGGCGAGGACTTCAGCGCGGAGGTCGCCGAGGGTGGTGGCCTTCTCGACGGGCTCGTCGGAGGACATCTTGTGGATGGCCTGGGTGATGGCGGGGACGAGCAGGTAGGGGTCGCCGTGGACGCGGACGAAGAGGCGGTCGTTCCAGCCTTCCTGGTCGGTGTCCTGGTAGATGGTCATGGAGGGGGCGGGGACGATGTTCTCGTCGTCGATGTCGGGGACGACGGCGATGATGCGGCGGGGATCATAGCTGATGTCGATGAACTTCATGACCGGGTCGGTCCAGTGCATGTAGCGGTTGACGGCGTTCTGGCCGGGGAAGAGGGCGTTGGCGAGGCTCTGCGAGATGATGACGACCTTCTCGGTGTTTTCACGGTCGCTGGGGTTGAAGTCGCGTCCGGCGAGGATGGGCATGCCGAGGGTGGCGAAGTAGTCGGGCGAGACGGAGCGGAAGTTGGCGCGCCAGTCCTGGCCGTCGGGGCGGTGCGCGCCATTGGCGGCGAAGGAGAAGCTGATGTTGTTCTCCCGCTCGCCGCGCCAGGGAGTGGAGAAGCCTCCGGCGACCTTGTCTACGCCGGGGATCTGCGAGACGCGGTCGCGGATGTTGCGGTAGAACTCTTCGACCTGCCGGTCGGTCTTGCCGTAGGACATGGTGGGGATATTGATGGAGAGGACCTGGCCGGAGTCGAATGGCGGGCGGGTCTGCTCGAGAACATACAGGGTGCGCATGAGGACGCAGGCGCCGACGAGAAGCAGGAAGGATGCGGCGATCTGTGTGACGGCGAAGGTGCGCAGGCGGCGGGCGCTTCCGGCAACGCGGGTGCCGCGGACGTTGAGGCCGCCCTGGGTTGCGGTGGGCGAGGGCAGGCGCGGGATGTAGGCGAGGAAGACGGCGGCGGCGAGGGCTAGGGCGATTCCGAACCAGACGAGCGAGAAGTCGAGCTTGAGGTCGTGGGCGCGGACGGAGAAGCGCGCGGCGTATTGACCGAGGAAGTAGACCATGGGGACGGCGAGGAGGATGGCGGCGGCGACTCCGGTGACGCAGAGGACGAGGCTTTCGGCGAGGAGCGAGCGGCGGAGGACGGCCCTGTTTGCTCCGAGGGCGGCGCGGACGGCGAGCTCGGATTCGCGGCGGACGGTGCGGGCGAGGACGAGGTTGGCGACGTTGGAGCTGGCGATGATGAAGAGCAGGGCGGAGGCCGCGAAGAGCAGCCAGAGGATGGTGTTGGCCTTGGCGTTGATCTGCTCGTGCATGCGGGTAACGGTGACGGCCCAGCGGTCCGTGGGCTTGTAGGTCTCGGAGTGGGCTCGCGTCATGGAGCTGTAGGAGGTGTCGAGCTCGGCGCGGGCCTGGTCGAGGGTGGCGTTGGGGGCGAGGCGGGCGAAGACTTCGGTCATTCGGTGCGAGCGGCCCTGGACCATGGTGGCGGAGAGGTGGTGCGGGCTGGTGACGACGTTGGCGATGATTTCGGTGGCGACGGGATAGGGCACGGAGGGCTCGAGGACGCCGACGACGGTGGCGGAGCGCGCGCCGCTGGAGCCTTCAAGGCGGACGACCTTGCCGATGACGGTGGGGTCGGAGTGGAGCTGGTCGCGCCAGAAGTTGTAGGTGAGGACGATGGCTCCGGCGGCGTTGGGGCCGTCGTCGGAGGGACCGAGGAGGCGGCCGAGGACGGGCTTGAGTCCCATGACGTCGAAGTAGTGGCCGTCGACTACGCCGGCGGGGATTTCGCGGGGGGTGCCGAGGCCGATGACTGTGAAGCCGATCTCGGAGAAGGTGCCGAGCTCGGAGATGGACTTGAGGCCGGTGCCTAGGTCCATGATCTCTGGGATGGAGAAGCCGGCGTTGGTCTGGCCGATTCCGGGGGCGCTCTGGCGGATGTAGAGGAGGCGGTCTTCGTCGCGGTTGGCGAGCGGGCGCAGGAGCACGGCGCGGACGACGGAGAAGATGGCGGCGTTGGCTCCGATGCCGAGGGCGAGCGTGAGGGCGACGGTGATCCAGAGGGCCGGGACGCGCGAGAGGGAGCGAATGGCGATTTTTAGGTCACGGACGAAGGACATGGGAAGGGCCTCCGCGGGGAATGTTGACGATTACGTTGATATCAACTAGTCTCGAACCGTGTCAAGCGGGAAGAAACTGCCGTACGAAACTACGCTGATGGTAAGGGACACGTGCCTGTGTTTGCACGTGCAAAGAGCGGCGCGCGTGCTGGCGCGGCGGTTTGACGATGCATTGCGGACCTTCGGGCTGACGAACGGGCAGTTTTCGCTGCTGATGGCGCTGAACCGGCCGGATCCGCCGTCGATGGCGCCGGTGGCGAAGCTGCTGGCAATGGACCGGACGACGCTGACGGCGGCGCTGAAGCCGCTGGAGCGGCGGGGGCTGGTGGAGGTGGCGAATTCGCCGGCGGACCGGCGGAGCAAGGTGCTGGTGCTGACAGACGAGGGGCGGGCGGCGCTGGCGGGGGCGCTGCCGACGTGGAAGAAGACCCACGATGAGATCGAGCGGATGATGCCGGTCGGGGATGCGGATGGGTTGAGGGCGAATCTGAAGGCGCTTTCGGCGGAGGGGGAGTGAGGGCTTCGTGAGGGGCGCAGGAGGTCAAAGCCCAGGCTTCTGGATTTCCGGCAACACGCCCACAACTCCTGAAGGCTCAATGAGTGCTTTGGGGATTATGTACTCGATGACGACCCGGGAAATGCAAGGAAGAAGTACGAAGTCATTCGGATTGGAGCGTAGTGATTGGATCGAGGTGCATGGCGCGAAGAGCCGGGATATAGCTGGCGGCGAGCGCGACAGCAGTAAGTACAAGGGTGACGCCGGCGAAGGTAGGCAGGTCGGTGGGCGACACTCCGTAAAGCAGCCCGGCCATGAGGCGAGCAACGATGGCTGCACCGGCTACGCCCAGCGCGGCTCCGGCGGCGGCCAGACCGAGTCCCCGGCGCACGATCATCTTGAGGATATTGCCTCTCTGCGCTCCCAGTGCTAAACGAATTGCGATTTCGCGCCTTTCTTCATTTACAACGTATGAGATTGTTCCGTAGACTCCGAGCCCGGCAAGCAGCAATGCGGTAGCTGCGAAGGCTGCCACCATCTCAATCGAAAAGCGCCGGATCGAAAGCGAATCGGAGAGGACTTCATCCAGGGTCTCTGCGTGGAAGAGGGGAAGATCGGGGTCGATGGACTGGACCTGCTCGCGCACTTGTGCGGGGATGGCGCCGGGATTGAGTTGTCCGCGAAGGAAGATAACGACACCCTTGGTTGGGCGCTGATACACGCTGCTGTAAATGTGCGGAACTACTGCTTCGGCCAACGATTCAATGCGAGCATCAGCAATCACGCCGACAATTGTGGTCCATGGTACCGGAGCGCGATTCAGCAATTCGCGGTTTCCACTGTTCTGCGGGAGCAGATGGACGCGTTTGCCAACCGGGTCATTGCCTGGCCAAAACCTGCGGGCCGCGGCCTGATTGATGATCGCAACTCGCGGCGTATCTTCGAGGTCCCGATCGTTGAATAGACGTCCGCGCTCGAGCGGCATCCCCAGCAGGTGGAAATATTCGGGCGAGACAATGGAATTGTCGATGAAAGGAGCCTGATTCTGCTTTGTCTCGAAGCCCTCGCGGATGATTGGTATCGGATTGAGAGCGCCGCTGCCATGGCCCAGAGGAAGCGAGGAGAGGTCGCCAACGGCGACTTCTTCAGCGCCCGGCAGGGTTCGGGTGCGGCGAAGAATCTCGCGCACCAGCACCGATTCCTGCGTGGCGGTCCGGTAGACATCCGTGCTGGGATCGTTCGGTCCAGGCAGCCAGGTCTGGATGGCCATGACGCGGTCAGGATTGAACCCGGGCTGGACTTTGAACAAATCCCAAAAACTGCGCAGCAGAAGGCCCGCGGCGACCATGAGCACAACGGAGAGCCCTAATTCACCAATGACCAGAATCTGGCGCGCGCGGGCGCGTTTCCATGAGCCGCTTGATCCTCGTCCTTCCTGTCGAAGCGTGCCAATCAAATCATCGCGGCTCATGAGCCAGGCGGGAGCCAGCCCGAAGATGGTTCCGGCTGCGACCGAGACGGAAACGGCAAAAGCGAGCACGCCCCATCCGACCGTGATTGCGTTGAGGTGCGGGAGGCTCTCCGGAATGAGCCGCATCAGGAGACGCTGTGTGCCGAAAAGAATCCCGAAACCGGCAATCCCACCCAGCAAAAAGAGCAGCAGAATCTCGGTAAGAAGCTGGCGGATGAGGCGCGTTCTTTGCGCTCCCAGGGCCTGGCGAACGGCGATCTCGCGGCTTCGGCCGCTGGCCCTGGCAAGCAGGAGATTGGCAACGTTGACGCAACCAATCAGAAGAACCAATCCCACTGCGCCGAAAAGCAGAGTGAGGGAGCGGCTAAAACCGCCGACTACGCTTTCACTCATCGGAATCAGGCGCACAGTCCACCTGGCCTGTGGCGGATATTCCACCGGATACTGCTTCTTTAGCGCTTCGACGAGCGCATCGATGCGATCCTGCGCAGTCGCGATCGAGACACCGGGCTGCAAGCGCGCGATGATCGCTCGACGAAACCGTAAAGTGCGCTGAGGCGGCGGAAACGGCAACCCGGTGTAGCCAGCTCCCAACCATATATCCACGTTCTGCTCATTGCTCGTTGAACCCTGATCGCGAAATCCGCGCGGCATGACTCCCACGACGTGATAGTCGTCGTTATCCAGACGCAAGGTCTTGCCGATAATCCGCGGGTCAGCTCCGAACTCCGCCCTCCAAAGCCCATCGCTGAGCACCACTTCCAGGTTGTAGCCGGGAGTGGCGTCGAGCGGGTCAAATGTACGGCCCAACTGCGGGCTTACGCCAAGGACCGCGAAGTAGTTTGGGGTAACGGCCTTGAACCCCAGTCGCACGGGCTGGGCGCCACCAGTGAGGGTCACGTCTGCGCCGTGGCCGGCAACTGCTACGGACTGGAATATTCCGGAACTCTCGAGGTCTCTCCACTCGGGGATTGAGGTGCCAACATCTTGTGCGCCGATGCCTGGGAGATCGTCCTCTACGTGAATCAATTGGTCCGGATTTGGATACGGCAAAGGGTGCAGCAGCGTGGCGTCGATCACGCTGTAGATCGCAGTGGTGGCTCCAATGCACAGCGCCATCGTGGCGATGGCAATGAAAGAGAACCCAGGAGACCTCAGGAACATGCGAACCGCGTAACGCAGATCGAAGAGTAAGTTCTCGATCAGGGGAAGACTTTGCTCCGCGTGATGGCGTTCGCGGATCGCCTCCGCTGCGCCGAGCCTGAGTGCGGCTTGCCGCCGTGCCTCCGCCGGCGACAGACCGATGCGCATGTTCTCTTCTGCCTGGAACGCAAGATGTTCGGCGATCTCTTCCTCCAGGCGTTGGCCGGCACTCCGCCTTGCGGCGAGATTCCACAGGCGTATGAAGAAGCGTCTCAGCAATTTCACATCAGGTCTCCCGCCTTGGCTTTGAAAAAGCGCGCGATGATAACTGCGGTCTGTTCCCAATCGCGGGCCTCTGATTGCAATTGCTTGCGGCCTGCTGCGGTAAGCCGATAGAAGCGCGCGCGGCGGTTGTTCTCCGATGTACCCAATTCGGAGGCAATAGAGCCTTCATGCTCCATCTTGAGCAAGAGAGGATAGAGCGTGCCTTGCTTGACCGCCAGGATGTCTCCGCTGACCTGCTCGATCCGTCGCGCGATCCCCCAGCCGTGCTGCGGTCCCAGGACATCGAGCATCTTGAGGACCATCAACGTCAGCGTTCCTTGTTGGATGTCCGGCCTTTCCTTCATGGCGAATCGACCTCTAGGTTTCCCACAGGAATAATGGCACGTTTCCTGTTGGAAAGCAAAAGGAACTTCAGCGTTCTCTCCCGATGAAGAATTCGAGAGAGCAGTCAAGACGCGCCCGATCTCCGGGTGTTGACGACGGCTGATTTGTAATGAGTCGGCTATGGTGAGTAAGAGTGCTGGCTGGCGGACGGCCCGGTACTCCGCCCGGGTTGACGACTTCAGACCGATGCGCTCATTGATGAGGTTCCGGGTTGATTTTGCCCATCCGGAGATCGTCCGATTCTGGTTTTTGCTCAGGGTCCCACATCGCCAGAAGCAACCGCAGATCTTTCGGCTCGTCGCTGCGTTCGCCGCCCAGGAACACATGGCGTGGAAGAGCGAAGTTATGTGGGCTATCGAGATCATTGGCCATTAACCGGCCTGCAACGCCTCCGCTGATTACCAATTATTCTGTGCGCAGCAGATCGGCGGGGCCTATGCACAAAGCGCGCGCGACCGCGGGCGCCGCGGCGATGATTGCGGCCGACAGGATGATCAGGCAGGGAGCCACGGCGTGTGAGACAGAGGCTCGCTTCTAAAGATCCGGCCTATTGAAGCGATAGGTCTGTGTCACGGGAGTTGACCTGAAGTCCATTGGGAAGACTCTTTCTTCTTTTGCGAATTCGCTTTTGAAAATAGATATCCAGCTGGCCAGGACCACAACGGAGCACCCGATCAATCCCGTGAAGAACAGCACCTCGACCAGTCGCATGCAGAAGAACTCGAATCGAAGCATCCGGACCTGTTCCTCCCCAATTGTTGCTTAAATCTGCTGCTGCAGCACTGCGCGTGCCGGCGCGGTCCGGACCTTCGGCTCTTCCCAAACCTTGAACAGGGTAGGGTGAGATGGAATCGTGCGCAAGATATACCAAGGTATAGTTGTCAGCTTGCGCGCAGGCCGCTAGAGTGCGAGTAACCCGGAGAAATCCACTCCGCTCCAAGACGAGCGATTCCACTCTCCGAAGCGGGTTCGATGCAATTTCAAATTGATGCACTGACCAAGCCGTTCACCTCACGTTGAGCGGCGGGCGCCGATTCACGTTTCGCACCAGAAAATTCAAGCGGGAGGAGCTACACGATGAAATCCATTGTGCGGCGAAGGAAATCTCTATCCTTCGCAGAGAAGCTATCGCGGCTGGCAAAACGACTGCGTGAGCGCCAGTGGCAACGCTATGGCGCGACTGTGCTCGCCGGAAAGATTGCGGGAGTGTGCATTACGCTCGCGATCATGGCGGGTGTCACGGGGCTCCTGTTCGCGAAGGTATACGCGGCAGACAGCAGCGCGCTCAAACCGGCCGACGTCGTCAACCCCGTCAATACAGCGTGGACGCTGGTGGCCGCCTTCCTCGTCTTTGGCATGCAGGTGGGGTTCACCATGCTTGAGGCCGGCTTCTGCCGGTCGCGCGAAACCGTGAACGTGCTGATGGAATGCATCGTCGACACCTGCCTCTGCGGGATTCTCTTTTATGCAATCGGCTTTGCGTTCATGTTCAGCCACGGCAACGGCTTCATCGGCTACCACTGGTTTTTCCTGCAAGGCGCCCCCGAAACGTACGAGTCCACGGGTGTCGCGTTCCTTGCAGTGTGGATCTTCCAGTTTGCGTTCGCCGACACTTGTTCCACCATCACGTCGGGCGCGATGATCGGCAGGACTGGATTCGTCGGCGATCTGCTTTACTCCCTGGGCGTCTCGGGATTCATCTACCCGATCATCGGCCACTGGGCGTGGGGACCCGATGGGTTCCTTGCCACGATGGGCAGCTCCGGCTACTTCCTTCCCAGTCTCGGGCAGAGCTTCCACGATTTTGCCGGATCGACGGTGGTGCACACGATCGGCGGCTTCATTGCGCTGGCCGGGTCGATCGTTCTCGGGCCGCGCATCGGCCGCAGGTTCAAGCGCGACGGCGGCGCTCCGATGCTGCCCCACGATCTGACCATCGCGGCTTCAGGCGGCCTGATCCTCTGGTTCGGATGGTACGGATTCAATCCCGGATCGACGCTATCGGCCATGGACTTCGCGGGCATCGGACGCGTCTCCACCAACACGACTCTCGCCGCATGCGCCGCCGGGCTCACTGCCATGATGTTTGCGTGGTTCATGAGCAAGAAGTGGGATGTGGGATTCACTGTGAACGGATTCCTCGCAGGCCTGGTGGCAATCACCTGCCCCTGCTATTGGGTCAGTCCCACAGGCGCCATCATTCTCGGCGGCGTTGCTGGGGTTGTGGTTTGCCTGGGGGTTGAGCTGCTGGAATGGCTGCGCATCGACGACCCGATCGGAGCAGTCCCGGTGCACGGAATCTGCGGCATCTGGGGCACGCTGTCGCTCGGCCTGTTCGCCTGCGGAAAATACGGCGCCAGCGGACCTACCGGACCGGACAACTCGGCGCCTCTTGCCGGGCTTTTCTATGGCGGCGGTTTGACCGTGCTCAAGGCTCAGTTCATCGGAAGCGCGATCATCACGCTCTCGACCTTTGGCGTGGCACTCGCTCTCATGTACCTGGTCAACCTCACGGGCACCCTGCGCGTGTCGGAAGAAGGCGAGCTATACGGCCTCGACCTGCACGAGCACGGCATCTCGGCTTACCCCGAGTACGTCATCTCCTCGCTGGCGGCTCCTGCCGGAACTCCGAAGGACCTGGCTGCGCCCGCTCCCGCCTACGAGACAAGCAAATTGCATTCGGTTGCGGCAACCCGGGATTGACCAACCAATGGAAAGAGGCGCTTATGACAAAGATCGAAGCGATCATCCGGCCGAACAAGTTCGAGCCGGTGAAAGAAGCACTGACTCAACTGGGAATCGAAGGAATGACCGTGTCTGAAGTGCGCGGGCACGGTCGCCAGAAAGGCCATACCGAAGTGTTTCGCGGCAGGGAGTATGACGTGGACCTGTTGCCGAAAGTCAAACTCGAACTCGTCGTTGATGAAGACCTGGTGGAACGGGCCATCGATGCCATCCAGGGGGCGGCCTACACCGGAAAGATCGGGGACGGCAAGATCTTCTTCTACAACGTGAGCGGCGCGGTGCGCATTCGCAACAAGGAACGCGACGTGGCAGCAATCTGAAGCCGGCCGGCAGAAGAGCCAGTGGCGTGGCGGTTCGGATCAGGGAAATGAATTTGCGGCTCAAAGAGGACCTCCTGATCCGAATGCGCGCGCTAGCTGCCGGAAATTCTCATTGGAGAGCCTTACCTATGTCAGTCCGTTCTCCTGCTCCCTCCTTCGAGCCCGGTCCGGTGCTTCCGTGGCAGAAGGATTGTTCGGGGCTGGCCGAGTGTCTGCGCGAGGTCAGCCTTTTTCTCAGGAAATTTCGCGCGCGGTTGCGGGCCGGCGAACACTCAAGATCTCCGCTCGAGCTCATCCGGTTACAGCTGCACCAGGGAACGATCTCCTGCGACTGGATTGCGCGCGATTCCGATCCGTGGGACGCCACGCTGCCCCCGTCTGTCGGGCAACGTCATGCGTCGCTGCAGGCGTTGAAGGACGCAATCGACACGCGCTCGCTCCTGTTCGAAAGCGTGCGAGAAGCAGAGTGCGCCCAGGTTCGCGTGTATCGCCGCAGGGGCGGCAGCTCGCTCGAGGCCATCATCTCCGGCGGCCTGCGGCGCGATGGTGGAGCGTTCCGGCACATTCACTCAATCGTGATGCGGGCGAAGCTGCTCGGATTTCGTTTCAGCCTCGAGGACGATATCCTTTCGCCGTTTCCCCCGGAATCCGATTGCGATTCACCCATCAGCCCTTCTGAGGCCTGTGTCCCGGAGCCGATCAAGGCGCCTTCACCCGTTCGCACATTTTGACAAGGTCGGCGAGCGATTCGGCCCGCATCCTTTCCATCACCCTGCGCCGGTGGACCTTGACCATGATTTCGCTGATGCCAAGTTCCCCTGCTATTTGCTTGTTCAGCAGGCCTGACGTCACCATGGCCATGATCTGCCGCTCGCGTTCCGTAAGCGCAGCAACCCTTTCGCGAATGCTCCGCACGATCGCTTCTTCTTCGCGGCGTTCGCGGTCGATTGCGAATGCGTGCCGAACGGCCTGCAACAGTTCTTCCTTCTGGAATGGCTTAAATAGAAATTCAACCGCGCCCGACTTGAGCACCTTGCGCACCATCGGCATGTCGCCGTGCGCGGTCATAAAGACAACGGGCACGGCGCATCCGATATGCAGAAGTTCGTCCTGAAAGTCCGGCCCGCTGATGCCTGGAAGCCGGGCGTCAAGAAGAATGCAGCCGCTGAGAGCGCCGCTCAACACTTTGCGGAATGTCTCCGCGGAGGGATAACACTCCGTTCGAATGGCGGCAGCCTCAAGAAGATTCGACAGCCCTTCGCAGATCGAGGGATCGTCATCGACGATATGGACCGTCTCCGCTGGCCCCGGCACCGGCTTGATTAGCGCAGTCATGTCTCGATGGGAAGCGTGAACTGGACCACGGCTCCTCCGGAGTCATCATTCCTGGCCCAGATATGCCCGTTGTGTCCTTCCACAATGCTACGGCAGATTGAGAGCCCGATGCCGATCCCGTGTCTTTTGCTTGAGAAAAACGGCTCGAATATTTCCTTGATGATTTTCAGGCTGATGCCGGGGCCTGTGTCGCGAACGGTCACGACGAGCATATTCTCTCCATCCATCTCCGAGCAGATCGTGAGAGTGTGACTGCCGGGACTGGCGCTCATTGCTTCAATTGCATTTCGTGCGACATTGATCAGCACCTGTTGAATCTGCACCGGATCGACCGCGGGGTGCGGCAGATTTTCCGCCAGGTGCATTTCGATCTCAACTCCATTGCGGATGGCTTCGTCGCGCAGCAGGCGTGCCGAATCGTGGACGATCACGTTCAGGTTCGACTCGACCCTGATCGCCTCATCCGCGCTGAAGAGCGCGCGCACGCGGCGGACAACCAGGCTCGCCCGCGTGCTTTCCTGCACGATCTTGTCCGCGGTCGCGCTCACCTTCTCCAGGTTTGGCGGACTGGATGTTGCCCAGTCGTGGCAGGCATAGGCGTGTGACACCAGGGCGGTCAGCGGCTGATTCAATTCGTGCGCAATCGACGCGGCCACTTCCGACATGCTGAGAGTGCGCGAAAGCCGTGACAGGTCTTCCTGTCGAACTGTGAGGCTCTGTTGTTCGCGCTCGCGGTCTTCAATATCGATGTGTATCCCATACCAGCGCGCGATCTGCCCGTCTTCAGACCGCTGCGGAAAGGCCCGGATGAGGAACCACCGGTAGCCTTCCGTCAGGCCGCGCACGCGTGCCTGAACTTCCATGGGGCTTCCCGAGCCAAGCGCTTTCTCCCATGCTTCGCGCACGCTAAGAGCGTCCTGTGGGTTGACGCTGCGAAAAAGGCGATCGCCCACGAGCATCCTTTCCGGCACTCCGAGGTAATCGCGAAGATGAGGGTTCGCGTACTCGATGGATCCGTCGGCATTAGCCCGCCAGATTTGCTGGGGGATGGCTTCCGTCAGAAGGCGAAGCCGCCCTTCGCTCTCGCGGATCTCGCGGTTCGAGCGTTCCAGTTCTGCCGTGCGCTCCTGCACCTTGGCCTCGAGCTGGTCGCGCGCCTGCCGGACCGCGTTTTGCGCGCGCTTGCGCGCCGAGCTGACTATGCTCATGGCAGTGGAGCACAAGATGAACGCGGCGAGAAAACTCTGGGATTCCTTGGCAACGGTGATGGAATAGAGCGGCGGAATGAAGAAAAACGTGACCAGAAAGGAGGACATCACTACCGCGATAAATCCGGCGATGAGTCCGCCGAACCAGGCGCTGCCCATCACTGCGCCGAAGAACAGAAAGACGAAGGGGTAGTCAATCCAGTGCTGCAGTGTGAAGGTCCACAGCAGAGCGACAAGGACAAACACGACAGCAATCGCGAAGGGTTTCAGTCCGCATTCATACACTAAGTGCAGTCGTGAACTCGGATCTGAGGGAAGCACGGCTCCATGCTAGAGCGTAGCTCCGGGCCAAGCAATTGTGGCCGCATAAGGAATCCTCGAAGAATCAATTCGTCGTCGAGTTCCACGCAAGCGCCAAATCGCCCATGCACTCTTCGAAAGCTGATTCGTGCCTATATGCCGGCGAGCATTGGCGGTCAGCTGGCCGCGACCAATGCGAGGGAGAGGACCGTGATGTCGTCCTGCTGGCCGAAGGTTTGCGCGGCCTGGGCTACGCTCTGCGCGGGTTTCTGGGAGATTTGGGCGGCGCGTTCGAAGCCGAAGAGCTCGCCCTGGGCGTTTTGCGCTTCGATTACGCCGTCGGTGAGCAGCGTGAGGGTGGTGTTGGCTTCGAGGTGCAGAGTGGAGTTCGAGTAGGCGGCAGCGGCGGTGATGCCGAGGGGCAGGCTGTTGTCGATGGCCAGCTCTCTTCCGTTGGCGTAGGGAGCGATGTGGCCGGCGTTGGCGGCGGCGAGCGTGCCGTCAGGGTCCAGACGCAGAACGAGCGCGGTGGTGAAGCCGCTGCCCCGGCCGATCAACCGCTGGTTCATCGCGGTGAGGATTTCGGCGGGGTCGTGCGTGTAGTGAGCCAGCGTGCGGACAGTGCCGACGAGCAGGGAGACGGTCATGGCGGCGGGCATTCCCTTGCCGCTCACGTCTCCGATGACGGCGAGCAGGCCGCCGTTGGGCGTGGGCAGCACCTGGTAGAAATCGCCTCCAACCTGGCCGGCGGGCTGGTAGACGGCCTGGATGGAGAAGCCGGGGATGGAAGGAACTTCTTCCGGCACGAGGATCTGCTGGACGGTGCGGGCGGCCTCGAGTTCTGCGGCGGCGCGCTCCTCCTCGCGGGTGACGCGGACGAAGCGGTAAAGGACGACCGCGGCGATACCGAGGCAAAACAGCAACATGCCGAGGTAATTCACTTCGATGCCGAAGTGGCCAAAGTGGAGATTGGTACCCCACGGAACATGGGACGGAAATGCAACGGCTGCGGCCCAGGCGAGATTGCATGAGACCGCGGCAACGCCAGGGATCAACAGCAGGCGGGAATCCGCCATGCCGCGCCGGAAGGCGGAGATGAGACAAACGGATATCGCGGCCGTGAAGAGAAACTGGGCGATGACAAAGCCGAGCCCGGAAAAAGTTGGGATCGGCAGCAAAGCCAGGAGCGGTTGAACCAACTGGGCTCCCTGCACGATGCGAATGGGCCAGCGGCGGCGCACCTGGGTGAACCGCACAAAAAATTCGATGTGCGCGGCGTTGAAGGTAAAACCAGCGCACTCGAGTGCCCCGAGCACGGGCCTCGTGAACGGCACCCATCCGGTGCCATAGGCGATTTCGAAAGCGCCATAGAGGACGAACATCAGGCAGGCGATTCCCAGCCAGAGATACTCGTCGTGATCACGCTGCGACCGGTAGAGGATCATCGCGGTGAGACCAATAAGCAGGTTCACGCCGAGGCAGACGCAATTGATGAAGAGCCAGTTGTGAATGATGTCCAGGGATTCAAGCTCGACGCTCAACTGAACGGCGCCCAGGGGCCCAATGCGGACCCATTGGATGGGAAGAGAGCCGAGGTTGGAGGCGGCAGAATAGAAACGGATGGCCAGGACCATGTCTCCTGATTGAGGGAGGGCCACTGCGAAGGGCCAGTCGGTCCTGGGGGTGCGTGACGCCATGCCGGGGGTGGAGGCGATTGGCGATCCATTCACAAAGACTTCGTATTGGACGGTCTGGGCAGGACGAACGGCAAGCGCCAGCCGGCTTGCGGAGGGAACGCGAATGTGGATGCGGGCCCAGAGATAGCCTCCGTGATCGGCAGCAACAAAGGGTGTCTTGAACTTCTGATTGGGGCGGATGGAGGGCCAGTCGGAGTCGTCGAGGGCGGGGTCGGCGAAGCGCTGATCGTCACCTATGTGGAAGCGCCACGGGCCGTCGAGATCGACGACGTTGCCGAGGCTGGCGGCGTCGATGGTCTGGACGGCGGATGCGGGGGCCTGCGGAGGCGGGACCGGGGATTGCGCGTGGATTTCGGTTGAGCAGACGACGACGGCAAGGCAGGCAGTCAATCCGGCAACATGCAGAATCCGGGCGGCGACGCGCAGAACCTGACGGGTCCCCGGCCAAAAGGCAGGACAACGATATATATCCAAGCGAACTCCCCGGGGATGGTGTAAGTCGAGTCTCTCACAGTTGCGTGAACGGCAAAGCCAATGTTGCCGACGTTTTGGCGACCACACCGTAGTAACGGAATAAAGACGCTGGAATTACCGCTTCCGGGGCTTATAATCCCACGAAAGATACATGGCGGCAGCTTGACCCTGCGGATAAAACGCAATTAGTGCTTTTCGTTCTTCGGGCTTTTGACCGCGGAGGAGGCGGAGCGTGCAACTGCAACACGGGCAATCTGGAGGTCAGTCCCTGTCTACGAGGGGAATGCTGCTCGTTTGCGCGGTGGTGGCGGGTGCAGGGGCGAGCCTGTTCTTCGCCCAGGGAAGCCCGTCGCGCGAGTGGGCGCACTTCTTTGCCTACCTGGTTGCCATTCTTCTCAGCTCGGGAATGAAGGTAGCCATGCCGACGAGCGACGGGACGATGTCGGTGAACTTCCCGTTCATTCTGCTCGGCATCGTGCAGCTTTCGCCGATTCAGGCGGTGGCGCTGGCGATCTCGAGCGTGATTGCGCAGAGCCGCCTGCACAAGATCAAGGCCATGGGCGCGATCAAGGCCCTATTCAACGTAGCGAACGTGACCACGGCGACGGTGCTGGCGTGCCTAGCTTATGCGGCGTCACTGCGGGTGGTGCACCACGAGGTTGCGCCGGCCCTGGCCATCGGCTCGACGGTGTACTTCGTAGCCAACACGGTTCCGGTGGGACTGATCCTGGCTTCGGAGTCGAATACGCCGTTCCTCAGGCAGTGGTGGCAGGAGTTCCCATGGTATTTCCCGTTCTATATCGTGGGGGCGATCCTGGCGGCGACGGCGGACTTTATCGGCATCAAGTTCGGATGGCTGACCTCGATGCTGCTGATCCCGATGGTGTACACCGTCTATCGCGCGTATTCGGCGCAGATGGCGATCATCCGCGACCGCGAGCAGTACATCCTCGATACGGAGGCGCTGCACATGCGCACCATCGAGGGCCTGGCGATGGCCATCGAGGCCAAGGACAAGAACACGCACCGGCACCTGCTGCGTGTGCGCGTGTATGTGTCCGAGCTTGGAAAGTCGATGGGGCTGAACGAAGGGCAGATGAAGGCGCTGATCACGGCGTCGTACCTGCACGACATCGGCAAGCTGGCGGTGCCGGAGCACATCCTGAACAAGCCGGGCAAGCTGACGCCGCAAGAGTTTGAAAAGATGAAGATCCACACGGTGGTGGGAGCGGAGATCCTGCAGAGGGTACGCTTCCCCTACCCGGTGGTGCCGATCGTGCGGTCGCACCATGAGGCATGGGACGGGAGCGGGTATCCGGACGGGCTGAGGGGCGAGGAGATCCCGATCGGCGCGCGAATTCTGACCGCCGTAGACGCTTTCGACGCACTTGCCTCGGAACGCCCGTACCGGCGCGCGCTTCCCATCGGGGAAGCGATGGAGATTCTGAAGAGAAAGGCGGGAACCCAGTTCGATCCCGGGGTCGTAAAGCAACTCGAAGAGCGCTATGTGGAACTCGAGGCCCTGGCGAGCCAGTACCTGGGCGAGATGCCGCCGCTCAACACCGATCTGTTTATCGTTCGCGGCGCGGCGCCCGCTGCCGGATTTGCGATGGAGGCGGGCGAAGGAGACGGCGCGTTGATGAATTCGCTGGACGGGCCTTCCGACATGGGCTGGAGAGACGGAAGATCGAAGGCGGCCGCCGCAGGGGAAGAGGTTCGCGCACTGCTGCGTGAACTGGCCAACACGCTGACGCCCGCGGAGGCGACCACGGCGCTGGCGCGGCAGATTCAAACCATGGTTCCATGCGATTGCCTGGCCGTGTACCTCAAGGACGACGGGATGCTGCGGCCACACTACGTCGGCGGCCGCTATGCCGACGCCTTTCTGCAGACGCCTTTTCCGATCGGGCAAGGGCTGTCAGGCTGGGTGGCGGAGAGCCGGCGGGCGATCGTGAACGGCAACCCGACGGTTGAGCCGAACCTGCGCAACGGGCATGGGACGTTCACGCCCGACAGCTCGGTCATTTCGATTCCGCTGTCCGATACGAACGGCGCATTGCTTGGCGTGCTGTCGGTTTACAGCCGCGGACAGAACGCGTATTCGACCGAGCACCTTCATGTGCTTCAGCAGGTCCAGCCGCGGTTTTCCTCGCTGTTGCGGTCCGCTGCGCGCGCAGACCTGCCCGTGATGGAAGGCTCATCCTTGTGAGCAAACCCGCTGTCGCGCTTTTGAAGTGGGTTGCGCGCACGGTTGCAATTGTTCTTCTCGTAATCACAGGTTCGACGATATTGGTGCGGTTTGCTCCAGGCTACCTGAGCGATGCGCGCGAAATGGATGCGCGGTACGCGGGCGTGGCGAGGGCGGAGCTGTCCGAAGAGGCCGCGCGGAGCCATTCGCTTGCGGGACTGGTGGGAGCGGAGATCGCGGGATGGGCGCGCGGCGACGCGGGAATCTCGCGGCACTTCGGAGTGCCGGTTTCGGAGCTGATCCGGCCGCGGCTGGCGGTGACGGGCGGATTGCTGCTGCGCTCCGTTCTGCTGGGATGGGCGCTGGCGCTGTGCGGGGCGCTGATGGCGAGCCTTGCGCGCAGGACTTCGTTCTTATGGCAGGTTCCGGCGACGGTGCTGCTCGCCGTGCCGACGGCGGCGATGGCGACGGTCTGCCTGATCTCGGGCCATGGCGGGCCGGTGCTGGTGATGGCGCTGCTGCTGGCGGCTCGGGATTTCAAGTTCCTCGAACGGGCGCTGAGGACGGCGTGGCTCGAACCGCATCTGCTGCACGGGCGCGCGCAGGGGATCGGCACGCGACGGCTGCTGGTTGCGCATGTTGTTCCGGCGCTCGTGCCGCAGCTTTTTGCGCTGGCGGGGCTATCGCTGGTGACGGCGCTGAGCGCGCTGGTTCCGGTGGAGGTGATCTTCAACGTGCCGGGGCTGGGCGAGCTGGCGTGGAACGCGGCGCTGAACCGCGACCTTCCGGTGCTGCTGGCGATCACGGTGATCATGGCGCTGGCAGTGACGGTTTCCGGGATGGCGTCGAGCAGATCGCAGGAGTGGAAGAGCGCATGAGGCTGAAAGTTCCAGTGCTGGCCGTTCTGATAGCGCTGGTGCTTGCGGCGTGCGCGATCGTGCTTGCGCCCGGGACGAGTTATGCGCTCCAGGATCGCGATCTCCCGCTGGCGGGGTCCTCGGTGCATCACCTGGCGGGGACCGACGCGCTGGGGCGGGACAGGCTGACGCGAGTGGCGGCGGCGCTGCTGCTGAGCATGGCGGGATCGATTGCCGCGGCGGCGCTGACGACGGCGGCCGCGGCGGGCGTTGGCGCGATGGCGGCTTTCGCGGGCGAGGGCGTGGGCTGGGCTGCGATGCTGGTGTGCGATGTGTTCCTGGCGCTGCCGTGGCTGTTTCTGCTGATGATGGTGCGGTCGGCGCTTCCGCTGAATACTTCGCCGGGGAACTCGGCGGAGATTACCTTCTTTGTGCTTGCCGCGCTGGGATGGCCGGCTTGCGCGCGGGCCGTGTATCGCGGGGCGCTGCGGCTGAAGTCCGCGGACTGGATGCTGCAGGCGCGGGCAGGGGGGCTCAAGCGAATGCAGGTGATCCGGCATTTGCTGCCGAATATGCTTCCTCTGCTTGTGCCGCAGTTTTTGATCTCGGTGCCCGCGTTTGTGATTGCCGAGGCGAACCTCGGCGCGCTGGGGCTGGGGGTGGGCCCGCCGCTGCCATCCTGGGGCGGTATGCTGCTGGAATTGGATAATTCCGCGATGCTGCTCCAAACACGCTGGGTCTATTTTCCCGTGGCGCTGCTGGTGGCGGTGCTGCTTCTTCTGGAAGCGGTGGCGGTGGAGGACTGAACGATGCGCTTCCCGGGCCGCTTTGCCTGTTGGATATTGATTGCTCTCGCTGCGCCAGTGGCTCGGATCTGCGCCGCGCAGGCGGCGACGCGGCTGCCGGGAGAGCTGGCGTGGACGATCGGCTACGATCCCAAGACATTTGACCCGGCAAAGGTGGACGACCAGGAATCGGAGATGGTGAGGTATCTCACGGCCGGCGTTCTGTTGCGGTTCAACCGGCACACGCAGGAGGTGACGCCGAGCCTCGCGGAGAGCTGGACTGTTTCGCAGGACGGCAGGACGGTGACGTTCAGGATGCGGCAGGGGCTCAAGTTTTCGGATGGCAGCCCGTTGACGTCGAAGGATGCGGCGTGGTCAGTTCGCAGGGTGCTGCTGCCGGATACGAAGGCCCCGGTTGCGGAGGAGTTTGTTTCGCCGGCGGGCGTGACGGTGGATACGCCGGACGCGAGCACGGTGGTGGTGCGGCTGCCGAAGCGCGTGGTGGGAATCGGCAAGGTGTTCGATGAGATCGCGATCGAGCCCGCGGGAAGGCCGAGCGAGGGGCGCGTAACGGCCGGGCCGTTCGTGGTGTCGGATTACAAGCGATCGCAGTACGTGCGCCTCAAGCGGAACAGCTACTTTGCGGCGAGGGATGGATCGGGGAATCAGCTTCCCTATTCGACGGGCGTGCGGCTCGACATCCTGGAGAACCCGGAGCAGCAGATCCGGATCTTTACGCGCGGCGGGTATGACCTGATCGAGAGCCTGCCGCCGGATTACTTTGAGCTGCTGAAGAAAACGGCGCCCAATACAGTGCGCGATCTGGGCGCGGGGCTGAACACCGAGCAGTTGTGGTTCAACCAGGCTGCGGCGTCGCCGCTGCCGGCGTGGGAGAAGAGCTGGTTCGAGAACCGCGCGTTCAGGGTGGCGGTGTCGCAGGCGATCCGGCGCGACGATCTTGCCCGCGTTGCTTATCTCGGGCACGCGACGCCAGCGTACTCGTTTATTTCGCCGGCGAATACAGTCTGGTACGACAGCAAAATTATCGCCCCGCACACGGACGTAGCGGCGGCGAAGGCAGGGCTGAAGCGGGCGGGGTTCCGGCTGAAGGGGACGCAGCTTGTGGACGCGGCGGGGCACCCGGTGAAGTTCTCGATCCTGACGAATGCGGGCAATGCGCAGAGAAACAAGATGGCCACGCTGATCCAGCAGGACCTGGGCGCGCTGGGGATCGAGGTGACTGTTGTGGCGCTCGATTTTCCGGCGCTGATCGAGCGGATGATGCACACGCAGGATTATGAGGCCTGCCTGTTGGGCCTCGAAAACGTGGACCCGGACCCGAACGCGATGATGAACATCTGGCTGAGCTCGTCGGAGAACCACCAGTGGAACCCTTCGGAGAAGAAGCCGGCGACGACGTGGGAGGCGGAGATCGACCGCGCCATGAACGACCAGGCCGTGAGCGCGAATCCGGTGGTGCGCAAGCGTGCGGTCGATCATGTGCAGCAGATCGTGGCCGATGAGCAGCCCTTTATCTATCTCGTGTACCCGAACGTGCTGCTGGCGGTGTCGACGAAGTTGCAGGGAGTGAAGCCGGCGGTGCTGGAGCCGCAGGTGGTGTGGAACGTGGAGGAGCTGCGGACAGAGGTAGGGCGATGAGCCCGGAAATGAGCCCGGACAAGAGCCCGGAGATAAGCCAGGAACCGCTGTTGCGCGTGAACGTGAATGCCGCGTACGGCGGCAAGCCCGTGCTGCGCGAACTTCGGTTCGAGCTGGCGCGGGGCGAGGTGCTGGGGCTGGTGGGGTCGAGCGGAGCGGGGAAGAGCACGCTGATTCTCTCGCTGCTCGGCCTCTTGCCGTGGCGCGGAGGGAGCGTGAGCGGCGAGGTGGGGTTCCACGGCGAGAACCTGCTGAGCCTCTCGGAGCGGCAACTGCGCGCGCTGCGCGGGCGGCGGATTGCGCTGATTCCGCAGAGCCCGATGACGGCGCTGAATTCGGCGATCAGCCTGCAGGCGCATTTTCTTGAGGCGTGGAAGGCGCACGAGGGCCGTGACAAGGCCGTGTGCAATGCGCGCGTGAGGGAGCTGCTTGCGGAGGTCAAGCTTCCGGCGGATGACGAGTTTTTGCGGCGAAAGCCGACTCAGATCAGCGTGGGGCAGGCACAGCGGGTGCTGATTGCGATGGCGCTTCTGCACCGGCCGGAGATGATCGTGGCCGACGAGCCGACGAGCGCGCTCGACCCGGTGACGCAGGCGCAGATTGTTGACCTGCTGAAGGAGGTCAACCGCAGGCATGGCGCCGCGATGCTGTATGTTTCGCACGACCTGGTCTCGGTAATCAGGCTTAGCGACCGGATTGCGGTTCTCGATGAGGGGACGATTGTAGAGACGCTGGCGGTGGAAGACCTGGACAAGGCGAGCCATTCGTCGACGAAGGCGCTTTTCGAGGCTTTGCCGGCTCCGATCGAGGTGTTACTCCGGTATCGCGGACGGCAGAGCGAGGATGCCGCTGCGGGGCGGGCTGCGCGGCTGTAAGAGGCCGTCGGAAAAGTCTGGGGTATGGGCTGGTGCGGGGGTTAAAGCCCACGTCTTTTCCTCTCTCCCAATTCGGTGGGACGGATTTCGAATTTCGTCGCCTACAATGTGCGGTGTCGCCGATTTCGTTTTCCGGCTACAGGGGAATCCCGTCATGACAAGCCGCTCCGCTTCCCGTCTTCTGCTGTGCGCATTTGCATTGATTGGCGCAACGCTGCCCAGCACGGTTCTTTCCGCGCAGGACCTCACCACGATGCCGGACATGCACTGGCGCATGATCGGGCCGTTCCGCGGCGGGCGCACGCGCGCCGTTGCAGGAGTGCCGGACCAGCCGAACGTGTTCTACATCGGGCAGGTGGACGGCGGAGTGTGGAAGTCGACTGACTACGGGCGGACGTGGGATCCGATCTTCGACGGGCAGGATACGCAGTCGATCGGAGCGATTGCGGTGGCGGCGTCGGACAGCAACGTGATTTACGTGGCCAGCGGGGAAGGGCTGCACCGGCCTGATCTGTCTGTTGGCGACGGGATGTATCGATCTTCTGATGGCGGGAAGACGTGGACGCACCTGGGGCTGCGGGACAGTGAGCAGATTCCGGCGATTGCGGTTGATCCGGCGAACCCGGATCGGATTTTTGCGGCGGTGCTGGGGCATCCTTATGGGCCTAACGAGGAGCGCGGCATCTTTCGCTCGACTGACGGCGGCAAGACGTGGGACAAGGTGCTCTACAAGGGCGACCGGACGGGCGGCTCGGACGTGGTGATGGACCCGAAGGATCCGAACACGGTTTATGCATCGATGTGGGAGGAGACGCTGGGGCCGTGGGAGGACGGCAACAGCTACGCGGGGACGGGCGGCGGGCTGTTCAAGTCCACGGACGGCGGGACGACGTGGACGCAGCTGAAGAATGGGCTGCCGGAGAACCTTGTCCAGATCAACGTGGCGATTGCGCAGAGCGATCCGCAGCGGCTGTACGCGACGCTCTCGACCGCCGCGGAGGGCGGGTATGCAAGCGGCAGGGGGCTGGGCGTGTACCGCTCAGATGACGCGGGCGCGACGTGGCGCAAGATCACGGACGATCCGCGGCCGGCGATGAAGATCGGTGGCGGCGATCTTTCGATTCCGGTGGTTGATCCCCAGAATCCCGACGTGGTGTACGTCACGAGTATCGTTACGGTCCGTTCTGATGACGGGGGCAAGACGTGGATCAGTTTGCGCGGCGCGCCGGGAGGGGACGACTACCAGAACATGTGGATCAATCCGCGCGATTCCAAGATTATTTTGTTGGTGAGCGACCAGGGCGCGCTGGTGAGCGTGAATCGCGGTGAGACGTGGGGCTCGTGGTACAACCAGCCCACCGCGCAGCTTTATCACGTGGCAGCGACGAACACGTTTCCGTACAAGGTGTGCGCGGGGCAGCAGGAGAGCGGGTCGGTGTGCACGTCGACGCGCGGCAATGACGGCGAGATCACGTTCCGCGAGTGGCATCCGGCGGGGATTATCGAGTATGGATACGCGGCGCCCGATCCGCTGCATCCGGACATTATTTATGGCGCGGGGCGCACGGAGGTTTCGCGGTACGACAGCGTTACGGGGAACGTGCAGAACGTAACTCCGCTGCCGGGAAGGCAAAAGGGCTACAGGGCAGACCGAACGGAGCCGATTCTTTTTTCTCCGGTCGATCCGCACATTCTCTATTACGCGGCGAATCGTCTGTTCGAGACGACCGATTACGGGCACACCTGGCAGACGATCAGCCCGGATCTGACGCAGGAAAAATCGGGGCAGCCGGCCTCGCTGGCGACGCTCAAGCCGGAACAGCAGGCGCAGAGGCGGGGCGCGATTTATGCGGTTGCGGCTTCGTACAAAAATACGCAGACGATATGGGCGGGGACCGACGATGGGTTGGTGTGGATCACGCGCGACGGTGGCGGGCACTGGACGAACGTTACGCCTCCCGGCCTGGCGCCGTGGAGCAAGATCGCACAGATCGATGCATCGCGGTTCGATGACGATACTGCTTACGTCGCGGTGAATCGCATGCGCATCGACGACCTGAAGCCTTATGCGTTTCGGACGCACGATGGCGGCAAGACGTGGCAGTCAATTGCGGAGGGGTTGCCGGGCGATGCGCCGGTCAATGCGGTGCGCGCCGATCCGGTTCAGCAAGGCTTGCTGTTTGCGGCCACGCAGAGGTCCGTTCTTGCGTCGTTCGATGACGGCGCGCACTGGCAGCCGCTCGAGTACAACCTGCCGCACACGTCGATGCGCGACCTGCTGATTCACGACGATGACCTGATCGTGGCGACGCACGGGCGGTCGTTCTGGGTGCTGGACGACATCGCCCCGCTGCGCGAGCTTGCCGCGGGACGGCGCGACTTCGCGCTGTTCAAGCCTGCGGCGGCGTGGAGGGTGCGCCGCAGCGAGTACACCGACACGCCGATGCCGCCCGACGAGCCAATGGGAGAAAATCCGCCGGATGGAGCGGTGATTGACTATGCGCTTCCGGCCGGGGCGCAGGGTCCGGTGACGCTTGAGATTCTCGATGCGAAGGGAGCTGTGATTCGCCGCTATTCGAGTACCGATCCTGTCGCACCGACGCCGGAAGAACTGCGCACCAACCTGATTCCGCCGTACTGGCCGCTGGTGCATGGGCCGCTGCCGGCGGCGGCCGGAATGCACCGGTGGGTGTGGGACCTGCGGGCAACGACTCCGACGGCGACGCGGTACGAATACCCCATTTCGGCGGTGCCGCACCGGACGCCGCTTGCGCCGCAGGGGCCGCTGGTACTGCCGGGCGAGTACACGGTGCGGCTGACCGCGAACGGCAAGGAGGAGACTCAGCCCATCACCGTGAAGCTCGACCCGCGCGTTCATACCGCGGCGAGCGATTTGCAGTCACTTCACGCGGCCGTGACGGAGATGGCCGGGGCGCTTGATTCGGCGTCGAAGGCCGATCTCGCAGCTCATGCCGTGCTCGAGCAGCTCACGGGTTCGGGGAATGCATCGGTTGCGACGCAACTCGCGCCTTATGTGAAGCAGCTCAATGCATTGCTTCACGGTTCGCAGCCCGGAGGCGGAGCCGCACCCGGGGCGCGGGAAGAGTCGCCGGGGCTTGACGAGGTTTCGGGTGGGGCGGCGCAGGTTTATGGGCTGCTGGGCCAGTCCGACAACCCGCCGACGAGCGCGGTGCTCGCGGCCGCGACGCATGTGAGGGAAGAGATCAAGGAAGTGGGGCCGAAGTGGCGGCAGTTCGTTTCGACGCAACTGCCGGCGATCAACGGTGTGCTGCGGCAGGCAGGGCGGCCTGAGATCAACCTGAAGAAGACGCCGGAAGACATGCCGGACGAGGGGGATGAGGATTAACGGCGGATTTTTTCGTTGAAAAGCCGGGGTTGGGCTACAACTGCTTCATCGCTGCGTCCAAGGCCATAGGCCAGCCCGGGTTCGCCGGGCGCGGCCCGCGGCGGATACAATGATCTGAGCGGTCCCATCGCGGGTGAACGGCTATTTTTCTCTGTTTTGGAGCAGGTGCACGTGAGAAGTTTCCACTGCCGCGCTGTGCGGCTTGACGGGTTTCGAGCGCTGAGCGCATGTCTGGGTACGGTGCTGGGCACGGTTCTGGGTGCGGCTTTGGGCACCGCATTGGCGATGCCGGCGATGGCCTCGACTCTTCCTTCTGCCACGCAGACGACTTTGTCCGCGCAGACCCGTGACCAGGCCGGGCGCACGCAGGCGCAATTGTCCATTTCCGTTGCCGGCGAGGACGGGCTGCCGGCTTCTGGCGCGGTTGTCATCGAAGATGGCGGCCGGCAGCTGGGCGGCGCGGCGCTCGATGCGAAGGGCGAGGCGCAGGTCACTTTAGGACTCTTGCCCGGCTCTCATGCTCTGCGCGCGGTTTATGCCGGCGACGGCGCCCATCAGGCATCGGCGTCGGAGGTCTCCGCAGTAACGGCGCAGTCTTCGTCGACGCCCGACTTCGCGGTCTCCGTCAATCCGGCATCGCTTTCGCTCGTTGCAGGCCAGACCGGGACGGTTATTGCATCGGTCACGCCGGTCAATGCCGCCGCGCTTACTGCGCCGATGTTCGTCACGCTGTCGTGTTCGGGGTTCCCCGACCAGTCCTCGTGCTCGTTTACGCCGGAGAACGTCGAGATCCTGCCGAACGCCACGGCTCCCATTAACAGCAGCATGGTTATCGCCACACAGGCGCAGCCTACGCATGGCACGGGCGCGCTGACGCCGCCGAAGATGGGCGGGCACTCCGTGGATTGGGCTGTGCTGCTGCCGGGGGTGCTTGGGCTTGCGGGGATGGGGTTTGCCGCCCGGCGCCGCCGCTGGCTGAACCGGCTGTCGCTGCTGGGGCTGATGGCGCTGGTTACGGTGCTCGGCACCACGGCGTGTTCGCCGCTCTACAACTACTACAATCACGGGCCGCCATATAACCTGCCCACGCCGGCGGGAAGCTACACGCTGACTATCACGGCGCAGTCGAGCAACGGCGTTACGGCGACGACGCACACTACGCCGCTCGCGCTGACAGTGAAATCCCAGTATTAGCAAAAGCCGCGGGAGAGCATCGAAGGCTTCGACGCTCTCCCGCGGCCTTTTTGCGTCTCTGAAGGATGCGGCCCGGTTGTCATTGCCGGGCCGCTCTGTTGTTGCCGGTCAGAACGAACGGGAGAGTCCGGCAATGATGGTGTAGTCGGAGAAGGCCGCGTCGCCGTGGGAGTGGTTTTCGAGATCAGTGACACTGATCTTGCGGTTGCGTTCCATTGCCCATGGACCGCTGGCATAGAACGAGTAGCGGCCGCGCGCGTACATCATTCCGGGCTCGATCGAGATCACGTATCCGGGCCGCCGGAAACCATTGCTCGACCCGAATGCGTCGCGAACAGGTACGCCTTCCATGCGGCCGCCCATGCTGAATGCGAGCCCGCGCGCCAGCTTCAGGCCAGTTACAGGGCGCGAGAAGCCGCCGCGCCAGAGGTACTGATCCGTGGCCGAGACAACGCCCTCGCCGGGCGCTCCACGGAACGTTTTTACGCCGGTCGTATCCTGCGGGCTGAAGAGCCATGAGCCCGTGAAGTACGCCATCGTCTGCCAATACACGGGGTGATAGGCCTGGGTGGCCAGGCTGAAGCCCCAGGTTCCGTCGCCGGGCTGGATCGACTCATCGAACGGCTGAATCTGCTTTTTGCCGGTTTTGGTGACGGTGGTTCCTTTGGCATCGTTGATGCCCGTCGGAAGCTTGAGCTGCGCAGACAGCGCAACGTTGCCGTGGTTCTCTGTCGGAGGACGGAAGATCCACGACTGTACGCCCATGGTCACGTCGCCGATGCCGCCGGAGCGGTAGTAATTTGTGTTGCTCGACTGGCCGTGGCGCGTCGCCTCCATGCCGGGAATGGTCGCGATGAAACTCATGCGCGGCGTGAACTGGTAATTCAGGTCGGCTTCAAACAGGTCTACATGGTTGACGACCGCGTTGTGGTTGATCTGCCGCTGCACCTGGTAGACGGTTCCGATGTAGTGCTTGTAGGAGTTGTAGACGCGGAAGCCGGTTGTGATCGTCAATCCGTGCAGCAGCCCGCTGCCGGAATAATGCCGCGCGTTTGCTTCGGTTCCAGGATCGAGCCCGGAGATGATGGGTTGAGGCGAGTGAGCCGCGACGCATCCCTGCGCATGCGCGGCCGGGCTCATGATGAGAGCTGGCAGGAATATGGCAGCCGACAAAGCCGCCGGGCGAAGGAGGTTTTTCATTTGAACTGTTCTCCAAAAGGGGAAGTGATACTGGCCTCGATAAGTCCGCTCCGGACCGTCCAAACTGCGACAGAGACGGACAATGCTGACGAAGTTAGCAGCGAGCGGGCGAAAAGTCGTGATCTATGCGATGTAGGCTCCTCTCCACCTTTCGATGGAATCGAGTGCGCGGACACTCGGCTATAGTCTGATCACTCATGCCGCGCCTTCCCCTAAAGCCAATCGTGTTCCTCTCACTTTGCTGCCTGCCCGCGGTCTTGCTGTACGCACGGCGCGCGCCCGATCCCTCGTTCAAAACTCTTGACGGGCAGGCACGCAAGCTATCCGAGCTGCGCGGGCAGGTTGTGGTGGTTAACTTCTGGGCGACGTGGTGCGGCCCCTGCCAGGAAGAACTGCCGCGGCTGGCGAAGATTGCGGCAAGCTATGAAGGCAAGCCGGTGAAGTTTGTGGCCATCTCGATTGACGATCCGAAGGACCGGAAGAAAATTCCCGGCGTGCTGGAGCGGCTGAATGTGCCGGCAGACAGCTGGGTGGGTGGCGACACCGACATGATGGCCGATTTCGGGCTGGGCAATATCGTGCCGGGCACGGCAGTGCTCGATGAGCGGGGCCAGGTGGTGGCGCGCATCATGGGCGAGGCGCGCGAGCAGGACGTGCGCACGGCGGTGGACTGGCTGCTGGGCGGCAAGTCCGGGCCTTCGCCGGCGGCGTTGACCAAGCGGTATTGAAAGTCCGCGAGAGATTGTTCGCTCTCAAGCTGCTCATCTAAATGTCAAAAATATTTGACATGTGCCGCCAATGGAGTTATTGTCGTCGATGTCAAATATTTTTGACATGGAGCGATCCGGATGGCTAGTCTTTCGTACCGAGAGAAGACACTTTACGCTTCGCTTGCGGCGGAGCTGGTGGTTTACGGTCCGTATTTTTTCCTGCACGCGCAGAACTCAGTGAACAAGGTGGCGGGCGTGATTGTGGGCATCATTGCGCTGCAGGCGGTGCTGCAGGCGATCATCGCGCTGGCGACGCGCAAGCGCATGACGGACGAGCGGGACAAGCTGATTGAATTGCGCGGCTATCGGGTCGGCTACTTGACGGTCGCCACGCTGATGGTGGTGGGACTGGGCATGCTGTGGTTCTACGCGGCGATGAGTCACGATCAACTGGAACACAGGCACATGGGGCTGCATTTCCTGAGCGTATTCTTCACCATGCTGATTGCGGCCGATATTGCGAAGACGGCGACGCAGATCGTGTCTTATCGGAGAGCGCTGTGATGGGAGGGCTGCGCAACGAGATTCGAGAGCTGCGGGCCGGGCGCGAGATGACGCAGCAGGAACTGGCGGATCGCGTTGGCGTGACGCGGCAGACTGTGATCGCGATGGAGCAGGACAAGTACTCGCCTTCTCTTGAGACGGCATTCAAGGTTGCGATGGCGCTGGGGGTGACGCTGGAGCAGTGTTTCCGGTATGAGCCGAACGGGAGACGAGGTCGCAGTTCGTAGTTCACAGTTCACGGTTCGCGGCGGGAGCGTCCTGTGCCACTCGCCGCGGCCTCGCTTTGTTGCGCTTCTCGGGACGAGTTCTTGCAGCGGTACGGGGTGTTAGAGAATGATGGCCAAAGTAGCAATTGGTCTTGTCCCCCGGACTGGCAGCACAAACATCGCTGTCCGCGTGCACTGTGAGGTTGGCTGGATGAAGGCGTTGGTGAAGAGCAAGAGCGAGCGCGGCCTGTGGCTGGAAGAAGTTCCAAAGCCCACGATCGGGATCAACGATGTTCTGATCCGGGTGCAGAAGACGGGCATCTGCGGCACCGACGTGCACATATACCAGTGGGACGACTGGGCGCGGAAGACGATCCCGGTTCCGATGGCGATCGGGCACGAGTTTGTGGGCGAGATCGTTGAGGTGGGATCGAACGTCAACGATTTCCACCCGGGCGATATTGTGAGCGGCGAGGGGCACGTGACCTGCGGGCACTGCCGCAACTGCATGGCCGGGCGCCGGCATCTGTGCAAGCAGATCCAGGGATTGGGAGTGGACCGGCCCGGCGCGTTTGCGGAGTACGTTTCGCTGCCGGTGGCGAACATCTGGCGGCATCATTCCGGGATCGACAGGGACGTGGCGGCGATCTTCGATCCGTTTGGGAATGCGGTGCATACGGCGCTGTCGTTCGATGTGACGGGCGAAGACGTTCTGATCACGGGCGCGGGCCCGATCGGAATCATGGCGATTCCCGTTGTGCGGCACGCAGGCGCGCGCCACATCGTGGTCACCGATATGAATCCCTACCGGCTGGAACTGGCGCGGAAGATGGGCGCGACCCAGGCGGTGAATGTGAAGGAGACATCGCTGGGCGACGTGCAGAGGCAACTCGGCATGGCGGAGGGGTTCGACGTGGGCATGGAGATGTCGGGCAGCCCGATCGCGCTGCGGGACATGATTGCCAACATGTGTCATGGAGGCAAAATCGCGCTGCTGGGGATTCCGGCGAAGCCTTCGGAGATGGACTGGCGGCATGTGATCTTCAACATGATCACGATCAAGGGCATCTACGGCCGGGAGATGTACGAGACCTGGTACAAGATGAGCGTGTTGCTGGAGTCGGGTGTGGACATTTCGCCGGTGATTACGCACCGTTTCGACCACAGCGAATTTGAGAAGGGCTTCGAAGTGATGATGACGGGGAACGCGGGCAAGGTGATCCTGGACTGGACGACGGTGTGATGCAGCGGGGTTAGCGGAGTTAGAGGCGGCGCTGCGTGGTACAACGGTAGCCATGCGCGATGAATGGGTGCGGACGCTGGCGGGGAGTGCGAAGAAAATCGGTTTTTTCACCGGTCTTGGACTGGTTGTGTTGGCGGGGACCATGGTCTGCGCGCAGACGGCGGACCAGGCGTGGCTGAGGTTCACGGGCAATCATGGCAAGGCATCCATTCCGTTTCTGGTTCGATCACTCGGGGATGGCAACGCAACTGCGCTGAAGGAAGTGGAGCAGGGCCTGAACGGCCTCTACGGAGAACTGCCAACCGCATCGCAGGCTGCGGCCCAGGGCGAGATCGCGATCGGGACGATCGAGCAGGTCAAGCGCGCATATCCGAGCGTGAAGGTTCCGGCGAAGCTCGGAGCTGAAGCCTTCTGGATCACGCGCGCACAGCTGGAAGGCAGGCAGGACATCATCATTGCCGGTGCCAGCGATCGCGGCGTTCTGTACGGAGCATTCGCGTTCCTGCGATACGTGGCGCAATTCAACGCGGCGCCACCGTCGGCGATCACCAGCACACCTGGCATGCCGATCCGCTGGACGGATGAGTGGGACAACATCGACGGCTCCGTCGAGCGCGGCTACGGCGGGCGTTCGATCTTCTTTGAAGCCGGACACGTGCGCGAGGACCTTGCACCTGTGCGCGAGTACGCGCGGCTGCTGGCGTCAGTCGGCATCAACGGATGCAACATCAACAACGTGAACAACGCCGCACCGTTTCTTCAGCCGGAGATGCTCGCGCAAGTAAAGCGGATCGCCGACACGATGCGGCCTTATGGCGTGCGCGTGGCGTTGAGCGCGGATGTTGCCAGCCCGAAGACAATCGGCGGCCTGGCTACGTACGATCCGCTGGACCCGGCGGTTATCGCGTGGTGGAAGTCAAAGGTCGATGACATCTACACGTATATTCCCGACTTTGCCGGATTCACCGTGAAGGCAGACAGCGAAGGGCAGCCTGGGCCGGCGAGCTACGGCCGAACGCCTGCCGATGCCGCCAACACGCTGGCGAACGCGCTCGAGCCGCATGGCGGAGTGGTGCTGTATCGCGCGTTTGTGTACAACCATCATCTCGACTGGAAGGATCCGAAGGCGGATCGCGCGCGCGCGGCGTACGACATCTTTCATCCGCTGGATGGGAAGTTCGCGCCGAACGTGATTGTGCAGGTGAAGGAAGGGCCGATCGACTTCCAGGCGCAGGAGCCGGTGTCGCCGCTGTTTGCGGGGCTCGAGAAGACGAACCAGGCGATGGAGCTGCAGATCACGCAGGAGTACCTGGGCCAGCAGCGGCACCTTGTGTACATTGCGCCGATGTGGAAGTGGGTTCTGGATTTCGATCTGCGCGGAGACAATCGCCCGACGCCGGTGAAGGAGATCATCGCGGGCAAGAAGTTCAATCGCCCGCTGGGCGGGATGATCGGCGTGTCATGCGTGGGGCAGAACTGGCTCGGATCGCCGCTGGCGATGGCCAATCTGTACGCCTTCGGCCGGCTGGCATGGAATCCGAATCTCACCGCGCAGCAGATCGCCCAGGAGTGGACGCGGCAAACGCTTGGAAGCGATCCGCAGGTAGTGAGCACAGTGACGAAGATGCTGATGCAGTCGTGGCCTGCGTACGTGGACTACACCGGACCGCTCGGCATGCAGACGCTCACCGGGATCACCGGCTCGCACTACGGGCCGAATATCGAGGCCAGCGAGAACAACGGCTGGGGCCAGTGGCACCGCGCGGACCGCGAGGGCGTGGGGATGGACCGGAGCGTCGCGACGGGGACGGGGTATGCGGGGCAGTATCCGCCGGAGCTGGCGAAGTTGTATGAGGATGTGAAGACCACGCCGAATGAGCTGCTGACGTTCTTCCATCACGTGCCGTATACGTGGAAGCTGGACCTGCCCGGATTTGGGGGCAAGACCGTGATCCAGTACATCTACGACAGCCATTACAAGGGCGCCGACGAAGCGGCGGAACTGGGCCGCGAATGGGCCACGCTGGAAGGCAAGATCGACCCCGCGCTCTACTCAGACGTCAAGGCGCGCCTCGAATACCAGGCCGGCCACGCCATCGTTTGGCGCGATGCGATTGTGCAGTACTTCCTCAAGCTGAGCGGGATTCCCGATGACAAGGGGCGCGCGGGGCACTATCCGGGGAGGCTTGAGGCGGAGGATGCGAAGCTGACCGGGTACAAGATCATCGATGTGCAGCCTTGGGAGGATGCTTCGGGAGGCAAGGGCGTGAGCTGCGGTGAGGCCAATTGTTCTGCCGAGTGGACCTACGACGGCAGGGCGGGACGGTTGGATGTGGCGGTGCAGTATTTCGATCTGCAAGGGGGCGATGCGAAATTCAGTCTGCTCGTCGACGGACAGACGAGGGCATCGTGGGTTGCCAATGCAACTCTGCCGAGCCGCCGGCCTCACGGCGACAACTCTACGCGCTACGTGGCGCGCGGCGTGGAACTCAAGCCCGGCGATGTGCTGCGCGTTGAAGGCACGCCCGACAAGTCCGATCCGGCGGCGCTCGACTACATTGAACTCGAGCCCGCGCCGTTGAAGCCTTAGCGGCTATGCTGTGGGCGACACCGCACGCTTCAAGGAGAGCCATGTCCTCATCGAATCGAGTCTCCCGTCGCGGCTTCCTCGGCTCTGCGATCGCCGCCACCGCCGGAGTTTCGTTCGCTTCCGGCCAGAGTCCGCATGCTGACTCTGCGCCACCCGCGATTGTCGCGCTGCCCAATCTGAGCGGGCTGGCGCGGCCGTTTACGAACGCCGAGCGCGAGGCGCGCATCGAGCGGGCGCGCGCGCTGATGACCGGGAACAAAATCGATGCCATTGTCCTCGCCAACAGCACCAGTTCGTCGATGTATTTTGCGAATCTGCGGCTTGGCGGAAGCGAGCGATTGTTTGCGCTTGTATTGCCGGCGCGGTCGAAGCCGTTTCTTGTGTGCCCCGCATTTGAAGAGGGCCGCACGCGCGAGATGCTCGCGTCGGGCCCACTCGTGAGCGATGCCCAGATTCTCACATGGCAGGAGGATGAGAGCCCGTACGCCCTGGTCGCGCGCGGCCTTGCAGATCGCGGGCTCGCATCCGGAACCATCGGGCTCGATGAGAACATGAAGTTCGTTTTCGCAGACGGAATTCGAACGGCGTGTCCGCACGCGACGATTGTGAGCGCCACGCCGGTGACCGCCGGATGCCGGATGATTAAGGAGCCGCACGAGATTGAGTGCATGCGGCTGGCGTGCCGGGCCACGCTGCTGGTGTACCGCGCGGTGGCGCAATCTGTGCGACCGGGCATGACCAATGCCGACGTGGAGAGGATGGTCGCGCTTGGGTATCATCGCGTCGGATTTCCGGGCGATGCCAGCCTCAACATCGACGAGTTCACCGCGCTGCCGCACGGCTCGCGACAGCCGCAGACGCTGAAGGAAGGATCGATCCTGATGCTCGACGATGGCTGCGCTGTCGAGGGGTACACCTCCGACATCACGCGGACCTTTGTCCTGGGCAAGCCCACGGCGAAGATGCTGACGGTCTTCGATCTTGTGAAGCGGGCGCAGTCGGCGGCTCTGCACACAGCGCGGCCTGGCGTGCTTGCGGCGGATGTGGACGCCGCGGGTCGCAAGGTGATCGTCGATGGCGGCTACGGACCGGGGTTTGCGTATTTCACGCACCGCGTGGGCCACGGCATCGGCCTGGACATGCACGAGTGGCCCTACTTCGTGAAAAACGACATGTTTGGGTGGGACCTTGCGCCGCGGCTCGAGAGGAACATGACTCTGAGCGACGAGCCCGGGATCTATATCAAGGGCGAGTTCGGTATTCGCCTCGAAGATGATCTGCTCGTGACCGCGGATGGCGCGGAGTTGCTCACGCCGCAGTGCCCGTCGCTCGAGGATCCGTTTGGCAATGTTGGCTGAGTTCTCGCGGGGCGCGGCGGCTCAGCTACGCCCGACGATGCGCGCGGCCCTGCGATACGAGCCAAGGTTGAAGACCTGCGTGTAGCCCATCTGCATCAGCTTGCGCCGGGCCGTAACGCTGCGCATGCCGCTCTGGCAGTGCAGCAACAGCACATGATCCTTGTCCTGCACGCGGCGCGTTGTCAGAGTTTCGATCTCATCCAGGGGGATGTGGATCGCCTGCGGCAGATGGCCGGCCTGGAACTCGGGATTGGTGCGCACATCGATGACCAGCGCTCCCTGCGCAAGGAAGCCCTTGGCGGCCTTCGCCGAAATTTGACTCACGCGCCTCAACAGCAGGAAGCCTGCCCCGATGCACGCGAGAATCAGCCCACTGGTCCAGATCATCTGGAGCACCCTGTCATGTCGAGCCCCTTTTCGGTCCCCGGGTTGCTAAGGTCAGCGTCCTGTTACGCGCCGGCTTTCTCCACTTCCACGAGGACCGAATAGAATGTCGGACCGTTCCCCATGTCTGTCAAGCGTTCGCTGGTGAGCGCGTTCACATTGACGGCATCGGGGCTCAGCTTTGCCCAGTCCAGGCGCGCGGCGACAACGCCCTCGGGCAGGCTCCGGTTCAGCATTGCGGTCAGGTTCAGGCTGCCGCGCCGGTTGAACACGCGCACGGGGTCCCCCGGGGCGATGCCGCGCGCCTCCGCGTCGATTGGATGCATCTCGAGCTTGTCGCGCGTGCGCGCTTCCATCTTGCGGTGGCCGTCGAGGTTCGCAAAGGTGGAGTTCATGTAGTTGTCATTCTTGCGGCCGAGGAACTCGAGCGGATATTGCTTTGCGCTCTCGCCCCAGCGCGACTCGGCTGGCGGCGTAAACGCGGGCAGCGCATCCATACCCTGTGTCTTCAATGTTTCGGAATAGAACTCGATTTTGCCGGAGGGTGTCGGCACGCTGCCGCTTGCGAAGGGCTGAAAGGACGCCTTCTCCGGCTCGCGATGGAACGCCAGCGGCACGTGGCCCTTCTGCTTCAGGTCTTCGAGCCTGATGTGCTCCATTGCGTGGTTGCGCGAGTGTCCGTCGGGTCCGGCCGCGAGCGCCTGCGCAATCATCTGCTCGGGCGTATCGCGGAAGCACTCGTCGTCGAAGCCCATGCGCTGGGCGAGCTCGGAGAACAGCCACACGTTCGATCGGGCTTCGCCGGGCGGTTCGATGGCTTTCTCATTCCACTGCACAAAGTAGTGCCCGTACGCTCCCTGGGCATCGGTGTGCTCGAGAAACGTTGTCGCCGGCAGGACGTAGTCGGCGTAGTCCGTCGTGTCGGTGAAGAACTGCTCGTGGACCACCGTGAACAGGTCGTCGCGCTTGAGGCCGCGCACGACCGCATGATGATTTGGAGCGACGGCGCCGGGGTTGGAGTTGTAGACGAACAGTGCGTGCACGGGCGGGCCGTCCTGCGCGTGTCCGTTGCGGCCCAGTTCGGTGAGAGCGATGCCCAGTGTTGACATGTTGACCGTCCGCGCCAGGCGCTTCAGAGGTGAACGCTCGGCAAGGTCAGGCCGACGCAGAGCATCCTCGTCCCATGCGAACGCACCGGAGGTCGAAAGCTGCGCGCCCCCGCCGCGATGCTTCCACGCGCCGGTGAGCGCGGGCAGCATGACGATCGCCCGCATGGCTGTTCCGCCAAACTCGGCACGCTGCACTCCGTAGTTCACGCGGATCGCGGATGGCTGCGTCCTGGCGTAGGTCCGCGCGAGCTGCTCGACGTCTTCGGGGAGCATACCTGTCCACGCCGCTACGCGCTCGGGAGTGTATTTGCGCACGCGCTCGGCGAGTTGCGCGAAGCCGTGCGTCATTGCGTCGATGTAGGCGCGGTCCTCGAGGCCTTCGCGCAGGATCACGTGCATCATGCCGAGCGCGAGGGCCGTGTCGGTGCCGGGCCGGATGGCGATGTGCCAGTCCGCGAGCGCCGCCGTGCGCGTGCGGTAGGGATCGATTACGATGAGCCGCGCGCCGTCGCGCCGCGCCTGCTCGATCATGGGCCACAGGTGGATGTTGTTGCCGTGGATGTTGCCGCCCCAGGCGATGATCAGCTTCGCGCGGCGGAAGTCCTCCGTGGGTGTGCCGAGCTTGATGCCGTATACGAGCTTCCATGCGACGCCACCCGCTTCCGCGCAAATGGTGCGGTCGAGCTGGCTTGCGCCGAGGCGATGGAAGAAGCGGCGGTCCATTGAGCCGTAGCCCAGCAGGCCCATATTGCCGGCATAGCTGTAGGGCAGGATCGATTCGGGCCCGTAGCGGTCTGCGGTTTCTTTCAGGCGCGCGGCGATTGCATCAAGCGCTTCGTCCCAGCTGATGCGGTTGAATGCATCGAGCTCCGCGCCGCGGGGCCGCGGGCCTTTTGCCGCGCCGGGTTTGCGCTTCAGCGGGTAAAGAATGCGGTCCGGCGCATAGACGCGGTCGAGATACTTCGCCACCTTGCCACACAGGAATCCCTGGGTCACCGGGTGCGAAGGATCGCCCTGCAGCTTCACGGCGCGCCCGTTTGCGTCCACGGTCACCAGCACGCCGCATGAGTCCGGGCAATCGTGCGAGCAGACGGTGTGGACGATGCGAAATGGTGAAGCGGCAGCCGGTGCGGCCATGGTCATATTGTAAGCTGGACCCTAAAATCGCCTGCTCCGGAGGCCCCAATGAAAAGACTCTTCGCCTTGCTCGCCGTGCTTCTCGCCGCCACTGCGCTTACTGCCCAATCTCCGAGCCCCGACGAGGCCCAGATCCGCGCTGCGATGAAAGCGCAATCCGACGCATGGAACCGCGGCGACGTCGAAGACTTCATGAAGACCTACGAAGACTCGGCCGACACGACCTTCATCGGCGCGACGTTGCGCAAGGGATACCAGCCCATCCTGAGCCGGTATAAGGAGAACTACACCTCACGCGAGCAGATGGGGACGCTTACGTTCAATGATCTCGATGTGCGCATGCTGCCGGGCGCTTGCGGCAGAACCGAGATCGCGCTGGTCACGGGGAAATTCCACCTGCAGCGGACTGCTCACGGAGCAGCGACCAAGGATGACGGCATCTTTTCGCTTGTGTGGCGCAAGGGCGCGCATGGCTGGAAGATCATCCTCGATCACACGAGCTGATTCCGGGCGGTCTTTTCCGCCGTTGCGGCACCGTTTGCGCGAGTTCGGATATGTAATGCATCAAAACCTTGAACAATGGCTGCCTCCGCCAACCCGCCTGTTGCAGTTGCCGCCGGCCCGCATTTTCTTGCCGATCTCTACAGCTTCCAGTGGTCCGCGTTCAGCTTCCGGCTGCCGCTGGTGAGTGCGGCGGCGGTTGCGGTATGCCTGTTCGCGGGGGTGCTGATGGGGCATCCCGGCGCCGGGCTTGTCGCGGGCGGCGGCGCGTTTACCGTCGGCTTCGGAGCGAATCAGCGCATCTCCGACTCTCGTCTGATCCCGATGATCGCAGCAGTGTTTGCCACGACTACGGCGGCGCTGGCGGGCACTCTCGCCGGCCACCGCGACTACTGGCTGCTGATCGCCGCGGCCGGCTCTGCGCTCATTTACGGAGTGCTCTCGACTCGACACACCGGACTCGCGTGGGTTGGGCAGCAGGCATTCATCGCGCTCGTCGTCGCTTCGGCGTTTCCCACCGGACCCGGACCTGCGTTTGCCCGCGCCGGACTTATAGCTGCGGGCGGAATCGTCCAGTTTCTCATCACGTCAACTGCACTTTGTTTTCGCCATCTCCGGAGGGACATCGTCTGCATGTCCGCCCGGTTTCTTGCGACCCTGCGTGACGAGGACCGGAGCCTTCTCCAAGCAGTTCGAAGGATCCCTGTTGCGTTCCCACCGCTGCCGCCTCGGCAATCGCTTGTCTATTGCCTGCGACTGCTCGTGACCATTCTTATCGCCACGGAGATCTACCGGCGCAGCGGCCTGCAGTCCGGCTACTGGATCCCGATGACCGCGCTCCTTGTGCAGAAACCCGCGTTCTCCGAGACGCTCACGCGGGGCTCTCTACGTGTTTTGGGGACGATGGCCGGCGCGTGGCTCGGCAGTCTCTTCATCGCGCATGTCGCGCCGCGGCCTGAGATCCTTGCCGCGATCACCGCAGTCTTCGCGCTGCTCGCTTACGCGACCAATGCAGTCAACTACGGGCTCTACACCGCGTTCCTCACGGGCTACATCGTGTTTTTGCTTTCGCTGAATCAGATTCCGGGCTCCGAGATCGCTCACCGGCGGCTGTGGTGCACGGCTCTTGGCGCGGCCATCGCACTCGTCATCCATCTCGATGCGCTGCGCCGGCTTCGCGCCAGCCTGCGCGTGCCGCCCTCGCCTGCCGAAAAGAGCGCATAAGCAGACCTCGCCGTTTCTCTCCTGCTTTTCACTACTCCTGTACACTGTTGCCGTCATGGATTGCCTCTTCTGCAAGATCGTCGAAGGAAAGATTCCCTCGAAGGCCGTGTACCAGGATGAGAAGTGCTACGCCTTCGGCGACATCAACCCGCAGGCGCCTGTGCATTTTTTGATTGTGCCGCGCGATCACGTCACGTCGCTGGCGCATGCAGACCGCAACCACACCGCGCTTCTGGGTCATCTGCTGTCGACGGCCGGCGACCTCGCGCGCGAGCACGGACTCGCGAAAGGGTATCGCGTGGTGATCAACACAGGCGAGCATGGGGGACAGACCGTCGATCACCTGCACGTGCACGTGCTCGGGGGACGGCATCTTACGTGGCCGCCGGGGTAAAAAGCAGGGATCAGGGACCCTTCGACTTCGCTCAGGGCAAGCTACGGGACAAAGGGAAAGAGACTCTTGCTCTATGCCCTCTCTTGCCCGTACTTTTTCCAAGCAGATCCGAGTCCGGGAAATCCGAACAAAAGAAAAGAGCGCACCAATCGGAGCGCTCTGTCCTTTCGTTCCCGGTTCCCTGAATTCTTTGTCCCTTTATCTCTGGGTCCCGGTCTTTAGAACGCGGGCTGGGATTCGTACTCTTCTTCCTCTTCGAGGCCGTAGCGGCGGAGAAGATTCGGAAGGCCCTGCGAGAACGCAGACCGCGGCATCACCGTGTCGCAGCCGGCTTCGACTGCCTTCGCCTTCAGGTCGCCCTGAAGGTGCGAGAGGAAGCCGATGATCGAGACGGCCTTTTTGAACTTCGTCTTGAACTTCGGAATCAGCGTCATCGGCTTGGCGTTCGCGTTGTTCAGGTCGAACACGATCAGCCGCGCGCGCTCTTCTTCCGGAGCTTCGAGGATCCGCTGCGGTGCGTCCTTGTCCGAGCCCTTCACGAACTCGACCTTCACGCCGAGCTTCCGCGCCGTCTCGTTGATCTTCGCGAGGAAGAACAGGTCTTCGATGAAGCAGAAGATGCGCGTGGGCGCGTCGTGGCGCACGGGCGCGGCCGGAGCCGGCGCCTGGTACATGTCGGGATAGTAGTTCCCGTGGCCGTTGTTGCTCGTGATCTGGATAGTCGAAGCAGGACCGTCCGCCACGTTGCCATTCACCGCGCGGTAGCTGTGGTCCATGGGGCCGACAAACTCCCGGGGGCCGCGCTGCTTGTTCTTGCGCTTGCCGTGCTGCTGGTGAATGCTGTTCCCCGGCTGGGGCTGAGGCTGCCCGCCTCCGCTGCCCTTCTGGAAGAATTTCTTTTTCTTCCGCCCCTGCCCCTGCCCCTGCTGCCGCTGCTGCTGTTGATGCTGCTGAGCGGGAGGCCTGGGAGCCGCGGCCTGCGGCTGAGGCGCCTGCTGTTGCGGCTGTTGCGGCTGTCCCTGCTGACCCTGCTGGGCCTGGGGAGCGCCAGAGTGGCTGGATTTGTTCTTGCGGCGGCGCCGGCGGCGCCGATGCCCCTGCGACTGCCCCGACCCGTTGGCCGGGCTCGGCCCCATTTCAGGTTGGGGCTGCGTTGTTTCTGTCGTCATGCGTGCACTTCCTGGCACATTTTTGTTGGATGCATTCCTCTTATTTCTGAACCGCGCCCCGCGCCTCGCGGCTCTCCTTGCTCACAGGCCCACCTATGAGACCGGATAAACCCCTCCGCTGCGCCGACCTACGGGCGAACCGTGGTTTCGCTGCGGGTGCGTTCCGCAATCTCCCTGGACCTCTCTCGTCACCGCATCACTGCTGATTGCGATCTTCTGCGCGTTCCTCGATATACTGCGGCCCTTTTTACCTGTCTCCAGTTCTGCGGTTCCCTGCTCCCCGGATTGCCCTTACGGCAACCTTCGAGCCAATGGAGCCGGAATGTCTGAGGCCGCTTTCCGCAGGCGCAAGCGCCTCACCTACCGTGACCCTGGAACCCTCACAGCGGAATCCGGCCGGCGATCAGCGTCGAGACCAGCGCCGCCAATGTTTTCCTCTCGTGATGCCTTTCCAAACGGGGAGACTTCGCCGCTCGCAAGCCTACTTCCGGACTCCAGGGCGAACTTTCCTAGTTCAGCGGCGAGCAAGCTCAACCTATATGCAGGGGCTCGTCTCAGCCGCTCTATCGGCAAATCTGATACTACAGCGATGCGGCCCGACTGGCAAGTACCCTTCGGATGACTTGGATGAAGGTTTTTCGTTTCGGGAACCCGTGCGAATCGTCCATTTCCGGCACTAGCGCAGGCCCAAGGTCCCGGAATCTCAACGAGAAACGCCGCTCCCGAAGGAGCGGCGCTCACTTTATCTTAAACTTTCGGGGTCACTGGCCTCCCCCTGATTGTTATGCACGGCTTTCGGTAGCCGTTGCTTATATCGGGTTTCCCGGCCGGCCTCATTTTTTCCGCTCTCGGCGGGGGCTCTTGCCGGGTCCCTCTGTTCCTCGGCTGATCTTGTCAGCCTGTACATCACTGGCGCCCTTCTAATAGCAATCACCGTGCCGTTCCTCCCGTGTTGTTTTTTCAATCGGTTACGGGCACATTAGAGTAAGCTCTCACCGAAATTCTGGAGCGAGGCGAGCTTGGCCTACAGAAACTCATAGAACAAGTGAACTATTGCCGAATGAATTCGCTGATTTTGTCCGTGCCAATGTTGCCTCAAGGGGGAAGGCGTATTCCTGGCAGGTACACCGGCAATGCAATGCACCGATCGTATTTCTTGCGTCCTCGCAATGCCGGCGTAAGCTAATCCGAGAAACCCGGGGCGGAGGTTTTGTGGCGTGGCAAAACTTGTGTATGGACTGAACCAGTCTCTGGACGGCTACGTCGACCACATGAAAATCGGGCCACCCGGTCCGGCGCTCTCTCGCCACTTCGTCGAGCAGGAGCGCAGCGTGTCGGACGTTGTGTACGGCCGCCGCATGTACGAGATCATGAGTTACTGGCAAGATGACCAACCGGGTTGGGACGCGGAGGACCGCGATTTCGCGGCGCTGTGGCGCAGCCAGCGGAAGTGGGTTGTGTCGCGCACATTGAAGTCGGTGGGCCCCAACGCCACACTTGTCGGGAGTGATTTCGAGGCGGTGATACGCGGCCTCAAGGCTCAGTTGGGCGGGGAGATTGACGTTGCCGGACCTAACCTGGCCGGAAGCCTGACCAATCTTGGCCTTATTGATGAGTACCGGCTCTACATCCACCCAATCGTGCTTGGGTCTGGGCAGCCATTTTTCGCCGGCCCCCGGCCGCGGCTTCGCCTGGTGGGCAGCAATCGATTTGACGAGGACGTGATCGGGTTGACGTACGTTCCTGCGTAACCGCACTCGCCCGATGGACTAGCCGCCTCGTCAGATCGATTTTGGGGCGAAACCCGGATTTCAGACCGAGACCCTACCTCGCTGTTCTATTTCTGGCATTTCGGGCAATAGTGCGTACTGCGCCCCGCCACGACCACGCGGCGGATCGCGGTGGCGCACACCCGGCAGGGCTCGCCCGACCGCTGATACACCATGTGCTCGAGCTGAAAAAATCCCTTGGCTCCGTCTGCGTCGACGTAATCCGATACGGAAGAACCCCCGAGTCGGATCGCGTGCTCGAGCACCTGCTTCAAAGCCGTCCGAAGCCGCTCCAACTCATGCCGGGTCAGCCGTCCTGCGCGCCGCCGCGGACGGATCCCGGCCTTGAACAGGCTTTCATCGGCATAGATGTTGCCGACGCCGGCGAGCAGGCCCTGGTTCAGAAGCGCGGCCTTGATCGCCAGTTTCCGTGCGCGGAAAAGAGCGGCGAACTCCGCTTCGGCGATCGTGAGGGGTTCCTTGCCCGGTCCGCCGAAGGCCTGCGCCGTTCGCAGCTCCCTGAATTCCAGCCGCCCGAACCGCCGCGAATCCACAAACCGCAGCTCGCGGCCGCTTTCAAGCTGAATGCGCGCATGGGTATGGGCCGCGACGGGAGCCTCCGGAACGGTGACCAGCAGCCGCCCGGTCATGCCAAGATGCACGATCCACTGCGCATCGGGTGAACTCCCTTTCCTCGATGCTTTGTCCGCAGGTCCTGAGCCGAGTTCGCACACGATGTGCTTGCCTGTCCGGTGCACGGAAAGGATCGTTCGTCCTTCCAGCCCACGAGCCTGCGCCCGCGCCGGAGTCTTGAACGGCTCGCGATGCGATCCAAACCACGCTTCGCGAATCCGGTCGCCGCGCACGCGCGCATTGACTCCGCGGGCGATCGTCTCCACCTCGGGAAGTTCGGGCATGGGTTCAATTGTAGATTCGGCGGGGGAGAGTTCCTTACCGGCCGGGCCGCGTGATCTCGCTTCGCATCAGTTGGCCGGGTGCTGCGCCGCGCGGTCGTCCTCTTCTGCACCGAGGGCCTGCTGGATTCCCCATTTGCGCAGGTAGACCAGCCCGAGGCCAAGCCCGACGATGAAGACGCATACCGAAGTGTCTTCCATCAAGGTCAGCTTCCGGTCTTCTTCCTCGGTTTGATACACAACGATCCCGTGGACGTTGCGCGGGACCATCCGCATCTCCGCAGGAACCGGCGTCCGGGGCAGATTCTGAAGGTAGTTTGTTGAAACCACCGCCGAGAGAATCAGTCCGCCGAGCCCGGGCAGGAGAAACAGCAGCGATAGAAATCTGAGTAACCCCAACTGCTGACGATTCATACATGGCCCCAGTTTTGACGTTCTGAATTCCTTCTCTCCCAAGAAGGAATCACCGCTTCGGCACCGGAGAATTCGGGGCAAATCCAACAGACACTTGCAGCGCCAGTCTCGTTCGTCCCTGTTCTCGCTTTCGATTCCAATGTTGATCGGTGATTGCGTACCGGGAATTAGCCCAACTTGAGGGGGAAGAGACTTGCATACAGTATATGGTGAAAATGCGCTGTGATTACAACGTACTTTTTCGAGAATCGAGAAGCAACGTCTACTATCTAAAGTCACTTCCCTCGACTCCAATGTAACCAGGCACGAGTTACATTAGTTCACTATTCCGCTCAGCGCTGCTCGTCGCCCTCGCGGATCCGGCTGGCTTCAAAACTCACAATTTTCCAGCCGCCGGCGCCATCGTGGACATACACCCGCGTGTAACGGTAGCTTCCAGAGACATCCCCATCGGCGGCGCTGCCTGAAACCTCGGCGCGCGACGTCACGAGCGCGGTCTTCCCGTAGAAGCGCACCTTGCGATCCGAAAACGTGATGGATTCAAGGTGCAGGGTCCCATCCTTCAGATTGGCGAGTGTCTGATCCTTGGACTGTAAGAGGCCATTGGCCGTGATGGCAATGTAGTCGTCTGCCAGGAGAGAGTCCATTGCCTGCACGTTGTGGCCTATTACGGCGTCCTTCCACTGCTGCTCAAGCTGGTCGATTTCGTGCCGGCTCTCGTGCCGCTCGGCGCGCGGCATTCCGGGCCGGACCTGTTTGGCGCCGGCGGCGCAACAAAGCAACAATGCGAACGCCGGGAGGCTACTCCAGCGGAGCATTCGTTGAACTGGAATCTGGGGCATAATCGCGTAACGGATACTAGACCGAATCAATCCCGGCGGTCAATCAATTCCGTATCCGCAACAAAACGCGGCCGAATTGATCCTGCCGCCGCGGGTTCCGCCTCCCGCCCCTTTTGACGCACAGAGCTCCTGGAGGGAAGCTTTCTGGCTGAGAAAGCCGGTTCTAAACGAGGGCTACCAGGTCCTCGCGCACCCGCTCGCGCATCTTCTGGTAGAGCCCGGCGACCGCGTGCTTCCGGAAGTGCTCCGACTGGCGGTGTGCCTCGGCCGCAGCCTCGTCGCGGTACTGCTCGTAGATCACCACCGTGTCCGGCTCGCCCTGCACATAGTGCGGAACGTACGTGACGCATCCGGGCTCCTGCCGCGACGCAACCGCCAGCTTGCGCAGAGCCTCTTCCATGTCGTGCCGGTCTTCTGGATTGAACGTCATGCGAACCGTGAAGCTGATCATTCCTGAAATACCCCTTCTGCATGGCGCCGCCGGTTCCGCGGAGCGGCTTCCTTCTATCTTGCAGCCTACCGTGCTTACCCCCTTCTGTACACACCGCCGCCGGAGGCAAGCGCTACCGGCACATCTCGTCGAGCGCCGCCGCAAATTCCGGCAGCACCATCGTCTGTTCTCTATCCGGGCCTGTCGAAACCATCCCGATCCTCGCTCCGCTCTCGCGCTCCTGGAAGCGCAGATACTCGCGCGCGGCAGCGGGCAGCTTATCGAAGTCCGTGATCCCCTCGGTCGATTCCTGCCAGCCCTTCAACTTCCTGTACACCGGCTTGATTGCATCGAGTCCACGCACATCCGCTGGAATCTCGTCGGAGATTTTGCCGCCGACCTCGTAGCCCACGCATACCGGGATCTCGTCCAGCTCGTCGAGCACGTCCATCTTGGTGACGACGAGCCACTCCGCGCCGTTCACCTGGTTTGAATAGCGCAGCAGCGGAATGTCGAGCCATCCGCACCGCCGCGGCCTTCCTGTCACCGCGCCGTATTCATTTCCGCGCGCGCGCAGATGATCGCCCACGGAATCTTGAATCTCGGTTGGAAACGGGCCGCCGCCTACGCGCGTCACGTATGCCTTCGTCACAGCGATCACCGTCCCGATCGCTGTCGGCCCCACGCCCGTGCCGGTCGCCGCGCCGCCGGCCGTCGCGCTCGATGAAGTCACAAACGGATACGTGCCGTGGTCGATATCGAGCATCGTGCCCTGCGCGCCTTCGAACATCACGCTTCCGCCGTCGCGCAGAATGGTGTTCAGCATCCGCGCGGTGTCCGCTACAAATGGCCGCACCTGCTCGGCCGCGGCCGAGTACTCCTCGAACATCTTTGCCGGATCGAGCGGACCCGCATCGTCATGGCCCCCGAAGAGCGCATGCACGATGCGGTTCTTCTCCGCGCACGCGGCTTCGATGTGCGTCTTCAGGAGATCCGCGTTCAGAAGGTCGACGACGCGCAATCCGGAGCGCGCCATCTTGTCTTCGTAGGCGGGACCGATGCCGCGGCTCGTTGTGCCGATCTTCTTGCGCCCCGGCGCGCTCTCGGCGGCGAGTTCGATCATGCGGTGATAAGGAAGGATCACCTGTGCGCGGTTCGATACCTTGAGCTGCCCGTCGACGTCCACGCCCAGCTCGCGAAGCCGCGCCACCTCAGCAAGAAACGCGATCGGGTCAAGCACCACGCCGTTGCCGATGATGCCCATGCAGCCCTTGCGCAGCACGCCGCACGGGATCAGCTGCAGGACGAAGCGATCGCCGCCGATGATCACCGTGTGACCCGCGTTGTGCCCGCCCGCGTAGCGCGCCACCGCGCTGAACCGCTCGCTGAGCACATCCACGATCTTGCCCTTGCCTTCGTCGCCCCACTGGGCGCCCAGCACCACCGCCGTCTTCGCTCGCATCACTGTCTGCTTGCCTCTCCGTCGCCGAACACACAAAAAGGGCGCAGCTTCACGCACGCCACACCCTTCACGATGATAAACCGTAACTGCTCTGCCCATATCTGAAGCGGCTGAGGCGGAGAACGCGAACGAGAGAAGAAGCCGGAACAGCAACTGAAGCAAGGCGCGGCTGGATCCGCAATGCGAGAGCCAGCGACATTCGCATGCAGGCGGACTTCTTGCGCAGACAGGTCTGTGAAGGCGGATGTTGCGGGCCGAACTCCTGTCACAAAACTCTTTCGTCAGCCACAGTTGACCGGGGCGACAGCATTCCCTGTTCACTATCGAAGTCTCTGCAGTCTTCCCCGAATGCTGCGATTCCCGCGTGCACACTGCAGGACTTTCCGCTGATGACCCACGCCGGATCTCACTCGCGGACTTTGACGAGAGAGGGTTCATGCGTTCGCCACGAAAAGAGACAGGAGGAAACATTCAAACATGGCTACCAATCCCATAGGCGCTATGCCCCTGACAAAGGCCGACCTGGCCTTCGTCGATGCAGCAATCGCTCTCCAACGCCAGGAACAGAAGCGCCGCCAGGTGCCGCCCGGGCATCCTGCGGCTCCCATTGAGGCTCTCTTCGGAACCATCTTCATCGTGGCCTACTTCGCTTACCAGGCCGCGGTGTGGGTCTATCACGCGGTCCACGGGAAGCTGACCCTTGATATACCGGCGGGAGACGCGGTCGATGGCCTACTTCCTTCGGCCACTCTCGACCGGGTTGTCGCGATGCGCAACGAGCTTGCCAAGGCAGTTGGTGAACCCAATGTCCTCAAATAGCCTGGGCTTCGCAGGCGTTTGCATCCTGGTCCTCCTCGGCGGCTGGCTGCTGGTTTCTGTTCCGAACCAGTTCACCAATCGCCTGGGGGCCTGGGTGACGCGAATCAATGCGTTCGGCTTCATCCCCAAGTGGACCTTTTTTGCGCCCATCCCGGGGACGTTCAACTACCACCTGATCTACCGCGATCTTTACCAGGATGGCTCCGCGATGCCGTGGCTGGAGGTGGACTGGTGCACCGGACGGCGATGGTTCCATGCCGTGTGGCACCCCCGGCGCCTGACCACAAAGCTGATCATCGATTCCATTAACGGACTCGGCGAGGTCATTCTTCACATGACGCGCGAAGGAACCGACGTGGAGCGCGATCCGCAGAGCCTGATCCTCTCCACGCCTTATGTGCTGCTGCTCAACCTGGTGATGTCGATGCCACGGCAAGATCCCTGCGCGATTTCCCGCCAGATGGCCATCTTCCAGCAGGATCCCACGGTGACGTGCGACGCGCCTTTGGACTCGCCGCGCATCGGCAAGCTGATCCTTTGCTCTTCGGCGCATGACTTTAACCGGCCACAGTGACTGGAGAACAGACACATGTTCGAACATCTCCTCTCGTCCACCGGCATGGCTGTTCAGAATCGCTGTGCAGCGCTGATTTCGCTGTTCTTCGCCGTGGGCATGTCCGTCACGTTCGCGGAGAGGCTGGCGGCCAATGCGCTCTATGCCGAGGGCGGCCTGATGAGCTGGCGCGTGCTCTCTTTCGATCGCGCCGGCAACGGCGCGCTGTTCCGGCAGCCCGAGTTCGCCCGGCTCCTCTTCGGCAGGAGCGGCGCCTCCGCCGGCCACGTTCTCGGCCTTGCGGGCACTCTCCTGGTTGCGCTGTCGCCGTTGCGGTCTTACCCGTTTACCGCCGGCCTCGCGATGGCCGTTCTCAGCGCCATGCTCGTTCACCTTCGGAGCACCTACGCCGGAGACGGCGCCCAGCAGATGAATCTTGTAGTCGGCGTGGCGCTCCTGCTCGGATTCAATCCGTGGGTCACACCCGCCACTGGCGCTGTCTGCCTGCTGTTCATCTCTGCCCAGTCCGCGCTCTCTTATCTCGCGTCAGGCGCGGCCAAGCTCATCTCGCCGATCTGGATGGGCGGCGACGCGCTCCGGCGCATCCTGGCTACAACGGCCTTCGGCAGCGAACTGGGATTTCGGCTGGCATCGTTCCACCCAGGGCTCACGCGCTTTCTGTGCCGAGCCACTGTCATTTTGGAGGCGGTTTTCCCTCTGTTGCTTGCAGGCCCGAAATGGCTTGTCATCGTATTTCTGGCCTGGGGCGCCGCGTTCCACCTCGCCAACGCGATCCTGATGGGGCTGAACACGTTTTTCTGGGCATACCTCTCCACTTACCCGGCGCTCTATTTCGCCTGGCTGTTCCTCCATCCTCACGCGCGATAATTTCCCGTTGTTAACCACTCCACCGCCTCGTTCGTTGTGGATTCAGAACAATGAACGAGGTAACCCTCATGCGAACCCGCAATGCCCTGATCGCCGCATCGATTTTTCTCACCTCTGCGCTCTCCGTGACGGCGCTTGCCGCGCAAGCCAAGCCCGCTGCTCCGGCGAGGCCCGCACCCGAGGCGCCGGCCGCTGCGCCTGCTCTAAGCAGCCAGGATGAGCACTCCGTGCAGCGCCAACTTATTGATTTGCTCCGGATCAGCCCCACGCTAACCACCGTGGTCGCGCACGATCCGTCGCTCCTCGCCGACACGGACTACGTGCAACGCAACAACCCCCAGCTCGCCGACTTCCTCAGGGCCCATCCCGAGGTCGTCCGCAACCCAGACTTCTACCTTTTCACCCACATGAACCCGCAGGACGGCAGCCCCGATGAGGCTATCCAGCGTGAAGTCTGGCCCGATGTGTACCGGTCGCAGGGCCGCCGCACGGGGTTCGACGAATTCCTCAACGATTCGCCGCCGCTGCTTGCGTTCATCGCTTTTCTCTGCGCCGCGATATGGGGCATCCGCGTGTTTCTTGAAAACCGCCGCTGGAGCCGCATCTTCAAGCTGCAGTCCGACGTGCATGGCCGGCTGATCGACAAGTTCTCCACCAACCAGGAGCTTGCCGCCTACATGCAGACCGAGGCCGGGCGCCGGTTCCTCGAGGCCGCGCCGATACCGCTCAACGGCGAAGCTCCGCAGCGCATTCCGAATGCGGTTTCGCGTGTCCTCACGCCTGTCCAGATCGGCGTTGTGCTCGTGCTGCTCGGTGTCGGCTTCCTGCTCCTGCGCCATGCCGGCCCGGATTACGAGACACCCATGCTTGTGCTCGGCGTCCTGATCCTCATGCCTGGCGTCGGCTTCATTCTCTCGGCCGGAATTACCTGGATTCTGGCGCAGCGCCTCGGCCTGATGCCGCCGCCGAGCCACACCATCGCGCCCTACGGATCGGGTGAGCGCTGAGAGGATCGCCGATTCCGGAACGCTGATGCCCAAGTGCGCGTACCATGAGAAAGCAGAGGCCCATGCCGCTCGAAGCGACCATTCCGCAAACCATCGCCGGCGAGGCGATTCTCGCCGGTGGGGCGTGTTTCTCCGCCGACATGGACAATGACGCCTTCGCGGGGTTCTACGAGCGCTCGGCACGTCCGCTGTGGGCCTATCTCGCGCGCACTTCCGGCGACCCGGCGCTTGCCGACGACCTGCTGCAGGAGAGCTACATCCGCTTTCTCTCTGCCGCTCCGCGCGCCGCGCAGATCGACGGCGAAGTAGCGGCCCGACGGTACCTGTTTCGCATCGCGACCAACCTGCTCCGCGACCACTGGCGCCGGCCTCGTCACTCCGCTATCGAAGACGTGCCGCAGGAAGCGTTCCAGTCGCCCGATCGCTCGGGCGAGTCCGACACGCGAGCCATTCTCGGCCCGGCGCTTCTGCAGCTTCGGCCACGCGAGCGCCAGCTTCTCTGGCTTGCATACGCAGAGGGCTATTCGCACCATGAGATCGCTTCGATCACAGGGCTCGCCTCCGCCAGCATCCGGCTGCTGCTCTTCCGGGCGCGCCGCAAAGCCGCTCGCCTTCTGACCGACGGGAGGGGACGATGAGAATCGGAGCCTGCCCATTTGAAAAGGAAGTCACGGACCTGCTTCACCGCGGCCACTGGCCGGAGGCCTGCTCGGACGAATTGCGCGCCCACGCCGCGGCCTGCAAGTCCTGCGGCGAGCTGATCCTGATGACGCGGGCCTTCCGCCGCGAACGTGCCGCGGCGAGCGCCCAGCCGCGGCTCGAGTCGGCAGGCGTCCTCTGGTGGAGGGCCCAGCTCCGCCGCCGCAATGCCGCGCTTGAAAAGATGCAGCGCCCGCTGCTCGGCGCCCAGGTCTTCGCCGTCGTCGTGGCGCTTGCGGCCGCGGCCGCATTTCTCGGTACTCGTGCAAAGGAGGGGCTCGGATGGCTCGGGTGGCTTGCCGATCTGCCCCGCGCCCTGCACCTTGAGGTTCTGATTCCCGCGGCGCTGCAGAACTCCGCCGGCATCGCCCTTCTTGCGGTCGCCGTCCTGGCCGTCATTGGCATCGCGGGCGGTTTCGTTGCCCTTACGACCTCGGAAAAGCGCTGATCCCGGGTCCGAAGACCCGGACCCGGGGCACCCCACCATTAGGTAATTACCAACATTTCCAGGAATCGGCGTACCCGGGCCGAGGTATTCGCTCCGCCAACTCCAGCACTGCCGCCAGGCTTTAGAGTGGAGCCTGAGACCAATTGTGCATACCGCTCCCAAACCACTGCGCCGCCAGGCGCCCCGCTCCCGCGTACGCCGTCGTCCAGTCCACGGGACTCGCGGGGCCGCGACGCGCCGAAAGCGCCTGAGCCGGCGCGGAAAGCTCATCCTCCTCTCCTCGGGATTGGTCGTCGCAGTCGTGCTCTGGGCATGCCTCGCCCGCGCCTTTGCGCCGACCGGAAACACCTCGACGTCGCGATTTGACGCCATCATCGTGCTCGGAAGCACGGTTGACAGCGATGGAAACCCCGGCCACGAACTACTTTCACGCCTCACCGAGGGCGTCCGCGAGTATGAGCGCGGAGTTGCCCCACGCATCCTAGTCACGGGCGGAGAGAAGCACGGGCATATCGAGGGCAACATCATGGCGCGGGTTCTCGGGGCCCAGGGTGTTCCGGCTTCCGCCATCCTGATCGAGCCAGAAGCCGAAAATACAATCCAGAACGCCTGTTTCTCAGCCCGCATGCTGAAGGCTCGCGGGCTGACCTCCGCTGAGATCGTCACCAGCCCCAGTCATGTTCCCCGCGCGGGAATCATCTTCAGCCGTACAAATCTCCAATGGCGCATGCACGCTGCTCCCGCCATGGAGCCGGAATCCAACCTCGCCACAGATATGAGCGCTGCCAATGAGATCGCCCACACTGCTTATTACCTGCTTTTCTCTTCCTGGGCCGATCGCTGCTCACCATGAGCCGCGTTTTCCGTCGCTCTCTTCAACAAGCAAAACCGGGCCATGCTGCGTTGTCCGGCCTTGGTGCGGTCCTGTAAGCTGAAAAACGATGCGTTTCCCAGCAAGTCTTACCACTACATGTGCCGCCGCCGCGCTTCTCGTGTGCGCGGGCGCGCAGCTATCTGCCCAGGAATCATCCAGCCAGGCGCAGGCGCCGCAGACCACCACGCCGCAGCCTTCACCGGCGTATATCGCCATCGATCCGCTGGCCGGCGTGCGGTACGACAACAAGTGGGATCTCTCCGTGGAGTTGGGCTACGCCCATCTCAAGGCGGGCCCCAATCTGCTCCAGGGCGCGAATCTCGGCGGCCCGATCACGAGCGCTTCCTATTACCTGGCGAAACGCTGGCGGCTTGAGGGCACATTCCGGCCCTACCTCGGTACCAGCGGAGCGGCGCCGAATACATTCATCAATTCCAGCGGGCACCCTTACAGCATCAAGGGACCATTTGTGGCGCAGTACATCTTTGCCGCCGGCCCGGAGTTTCTGGGGCCGCACAACAAGCACGGCGCCCTGATCGCTCATGTTCTTGTCGGCGGGGCTTACGGCGACTTTGAACACGACCTGCTCGGGCAGTCGCCGGAACTTGTCGGCTTCTACAACTCCCAGTTCGCGCCGGCGATGATCATGGGCGGCCACTTTGACCTCAACCGCTCACCGCATTGGGTATTCCGCTTGACCCCGGACGCGATCCTGACCGATTACGCCATCAACTACGGCCAGAAGAACCGGCAGATCGACATCAACGCCGCGTTTTCAGTGGGCGTCGAATACAAGTTCATGAAGACGCCCAAAAAGCACTGATACCGGCGGCCCGCAACCTCTGCTGCAATCACCAGCATCTGCTGTTCATCAAGGTGTGGTATTCTTCGCCCCTCGACGGTTTCCATGCGCTTGGATCGCATGGAAGCGTGCAGTGTCTGTACCCAACGGCTGTCTTGAAACCAGTAGCGATTCCCGGCAGCGGTGACTGTCGCCGGCATCGCGGGGCCAGCCGGGCCTGATTCCGGTGAGAGCCCGGCGGAGTTTCCCGAAACTGCTGGAGCGCACCTGCGGACATCAGAGTAAGCAAAGGCAGGTCTATCCGTGGAGATGAAAGATACGCTTGGAGTCTTGCTTGCAGGGGGGGCGGGAGAACGGCTCTTCCCCCTGACCCGCGACCGCGCCAAACCGGCGGTGCCTTTCGGCGGGCACTACCGGATCATCGATATCACGCTTTCAAACTGCATCAATTCCGGCCTGCGCCGCGTTTTTATCCTTACGCAGTACAAGGCGCTTTCTCTCAACCGCCACGTGCGCGAAGGCTGGACCGGCACGGTGGCGACGGAACTCGGGGAGTTCTTCGAGCTTCTGCCGCCCATGCAGAGGACCGGGGCCAATTGGTACATGGGCACCGCAGACGCGGTGTACCAGAATATCTACTCGATCGGTTCGGAACAGCCGTCGCACATGATCATTCTTTCCGGCGATCACATCTACAAGATGAACTACAGCCGGATGCTCGAGTACCACAGGGAGACCAAGGCCGAGGTTACGCTGGCGACGCTGCCGGTCAATCCCGACGAGGTTGCGCGCTTTGGCGTAGTCGAAGTGGGAGCCAGCGGCGAGATCCAGGGATTCCAGGAGAAGCCCGCGTCAACAACTTTCCGCTCGCCGTTCAGCCCCAACGCGGTCGATGCCTCGATGGGGATCTACATCTTCAACACCGAGGTGCTGCTCAAGGCCCTGATTGCAGATGCGGAGGACCCCGACTCCAAGCACGACTTCGGGCACAACATCCTGCCGAATCTTCTGGGCAAGAAGAAGATGATGGCCTATAGCTTCGTGGACGAGAACAAGCAGCAGGCCCTTTACTGGCGCGACGTGGGGACGCTGGATGCCTACTACGAAGCCAACATGGACCTGTGCTCGGTATCGCCTACCTTCAACCTGTACGACCGGAGCTGGCCTATCCGCACGCGGGTGCGGCAGTACCCGCCGGCGAAGTTCGTCTTCGGCGAGCCGGGCAGGACCGGGTCTGCGATCAACTCGATTATCACGGCGGGCGTGATCATCTCGGGCGCCAGCGTTTCGAACTCGGTGCTGTCGCAGGACGTGCGCGTGAACAGCTACACCGACGTGGACTCGTCGATCATCTTCTCGCACGTGAACATCGGGCGGCACTGCCGCATCCGGCGAGCGATCATCGACCGCGACGTGCATATCCCGGAGGGGACGGTGATCGGGTACGACCCGGTGGAGGACAAGCGGCGGTATTTCGTGACGCCGAGCGGGCTGACGATTGTGACCCGCGATGCTTCGCTGTTCGAGAACCCGGTGGATCCGGATTTCCTGCAGCGGTACTGAAAAAGCAGCTGCCAGCTTTCAGCCGTCAGCCTTCCGTCAGAAATGCGCGGGGCGCACAACTCTGCCGCGTTGAATTCCAGAATGCACTCAGTGAGGCCGCGTGCCTGGCGTGTGAGACCATGGCTGCGATGAATACTCGCTGCTGCGTGGCAATTGCAGCCGGAACCTTCGCATTGTTCATTTTTGCGGCAGAATACGGGCGCGCGCAGGATGCGCTGTGCATGGATGGCTATGCTTCGCTCGATAGCAAGTTTGCGAGTGGAGTGACGGTGCATGTGGGGCCGCCACAGTCGGGCGGCTTCGCGCAGAAGGTTTGTGCGGCTTCTCTGAGATGGGAAAAGCAGGAGCTTCCCGTCGTACTGGGCGCGGCGCAGGTGGACGTGGATCTGCTGGGAGCGGACGTCGGGCTGAACACCCCGGTGGTTGCGTTCAAGATCAGGCAGGCGGGTGGGGATGCGACAAGCAGCTACCGGATCTACTCTCTCGAAAAGCCGCCGAGGCTTCTGCGCACGATTACCGGAGCGGCGAACTTCAACGCGGCAGACGTGGGGCTGGACGGAAGAGTCGCGATCTGGACGGACGATGCGGGGGCCTGGGATGGGATCGAGGGGCTGGGTATCGGTTCGTTTGCGGCGCTGCCGATGATGGCGTTGCGCTTCGAGAACGGCAAGCTTGTCGATGCAGGAGCGGAGTTCCAGCCGGTATTTGATGAGCAGATCGCTCGACTGCGCGCTGCGCTCGCCCCGGCCGACGTCAAGGCATTCAAAGAGAGCGGCGGCGGCGCTGGAAGCGCCGTATCGACGGCAGTGTTACAGACGAAGGCCGCCGTGTTGGGACTGGCATGGCTGTATCTCTACAGCGGCCGGGAAGCGGATGCGTGGAAGACATTGGAGGAAGACTGGCCGGCGAGAGACCTGGACCGTATTCGGGGCGAGATGCGGGCGCGGGTGGCCAGGGGGATGCGAAGCCAGCTGGATGGTGTTTCGACGCGGGTCCCGAAGCCCGGCGAGATCAAAAAGACAACGGTATTCGATCAGGTTGAGCGTGCGTTCGTGCAAAACGGAATGGCCTTTGAGAACAAAGCTGTCGACCAGTTGCCGCGCGGGATCAGGCTGAAGCGACCGGATGAGGGTGGCGAGGTGACGCAGCAGGACAAGGAATGGCTGGTGCTGACGGTTGATTCGGCGGGGAAGGTGCGCGACGCGGCGATGGCCGCGCCGGCGAGTGATGACATTTTGGTGGCAGCGGCGAAGGATTGGAAGTTCATCCCGGCCTTTCGCGGGGGCAAGCCCGTCGCCTGCCGGTTCAAGTTGTACGTGGCTCCGTACCGGTAAAGGCGAAGGTCAGGGACCAGGCACCAGGGACCAAAGAGACTCGAAAGAGACAGGCTGTCTGGGCCGTTCCGCACCCTATTCGACCGGACTCCAACGTTCATCACGGCGGGCGGCGGGCACGCCGTTTAGAATGATTTTCCGACCCAGTTTTCGCCTCGGGAACCGACGGGCGCGGCTGTGCGTATAGCCCGCGTATGCAGTGTGTTGGCACACTACGGTGGGGCGATGCGGGGCTGGCAGGCTGGAAGCAGCCGGCGCGGCAGGACGCTGGGTCTCCGAAGGCGCGGCAGTCGCGCGGCAGCGCACCCGGACTGGCATGCGCGGGCGAAACCACCGGAAGCAGATCCGGCAATTTTGGCACGGGAGAGAGCGTCGGGCAGAGGCGCGGGGAGGTGAGACCGTTGGAAGTCGACTGGTCCCAGACCGTCCGCCGCTGCATGGATGGCGACTCCGGGGCGTGGGCGGAGCTCGTCCGCTCGCATCATAAGCGTGTATATGGACTTTGTTACCGCTTTACCGGGTCGGCCGCGGACGCCGAAGACCTGACGCAGGACGTATTCCTCAAGATTTACTCGAATCTGGGCAGCTTCGACATGGGGCGGGGCAGCCTGCAGGTGTGGATCACGACGATGACCCGTAACCTGCTGGTGGATAACTTCCGTCGAACCAAGAATCAGCGTGCAACCAGCTCCCTGGATGACGGGTGGGACCAGACCGAGGAATTGAAGCCGGTGGACCGGCTGATGGCGAAGGGTCCGTCGCCGCACGAGATGGCTGCGCGGAAGGAACTGGAAAAGATGGTGCAGGACGCGCTGGCCAATGTCTCGGTGGAACTGCGCGAGGCCGTGATATTAAGAGACTTACAGGATATGGATTACAAAGAGATCGCCCAGGTGCTGGGCATACCGGAAGGGACCGTGAAATCCCGTATCAGCCGGGGGCGGGCGGAACTGGCGCGGCTCCTGGAACGTAATAAACGGGAGGTGATGTAAATGGCCGAGCGCATACATATTCCGACCTCTCCAGCCTGCGGGCAGTGGGAGACTTTGCTGGCGGATGCGCTGGACGGTGAACTGCGGCCGGAGGACGAGTCGAAGTTCAGCGGTCATATGGCGGGGTGCGCGGCCTGCACGGCGCTGTTCGAGGAAGCGCGCCGGGGCCGGGAGTGGCTGGATTTTTTATCCGCCGAGCCTGAGGTGCCGTCAGGGCTGCTGGACAGGATCCTGGCGCAGACGGGACCAGGGCAGGCGGCGGGTTACGGATTGGTGGCGGACGCGGCGGCGGCTCCGGGCGGGATCCCGCTGGGCAGGGGCAACGTGATCGCTCCTCCGGCGTGGCAGCGGCCCGGGTTCATGGCGCGTGTGCGGCGGTTTGCCGAGCCGCGGCTGATGATGACGGCGGCGATGGCGTTCTTTTCGATCGCGCTTACGCTGAACCTGACGGGCGTGCGGCTGAGCGACATCAAGTTCTCTGACCTGAAGCCGAGCTCGCTGCGGATGCTCATGCAGCGGCGCATCACGATGGCTTCGACGCCGATCATCCGCTATTACGACCATTTGCGGTTTGTCTACGAGGTGCAGTCCCGCGTGCGGGAGATGCGCCGTACGGCGCAGCCGGAACAGAACCAGACCACGCAACCTGGAAACGGATCGGGGAGCGGCGGAGAGTCGAAACAGAACCCGAACCACAAGGACGGAGGGTCGAAGGTGGACCCTCCGCAACAGTCGGGCACACCGGCGCTTACTGACACTGACCTTCTGGAGACATCGCTATCACTTCACGATAAGCCAGCGCATTCCCACGGCGGCTCCGCGAAGTACGAGATAAGGAGCAAGGAATGGACTGCGTAAATCATGGCGGGGTGACCGCTTCGGCCTTTTGCCAGAACTGCGGCAAGGCTCTTTGCCCCAACTGCGTGCGGCAGACCGGCACGGGCCAGGTGCTGTGCGAGCCGTGCTTCACGGCATGGCACGCGATGCCCAACCCGTTCAGCCCGTTTGCGACGGCGTCGAGCGGGGCGCCCAACCCGTCGGCGGCGGCAGTACTGGGACTGATTCCCGGCGTTGGAGCGATGTACAACGGGCAGTTTTTCAAAGGCCTGATCCACGTCGTGATCTTCGCGGTGCTGGTGAGCATCACGGACCACTACCCGATCTTCGGGCTGTTTATCGCGGCCTGGATTCTGTACCAGTCGTTCGAGGCGTACCACACGGCGCGGGCGCGGAGAGATGGACAGCCGCTGCCCGATCCGCTGGGGCTGAACGAGGTGGGCAACTGGCTCAACCTCGGCACGCGGCAGCATGATCCCAGCGCAACGGGCGTGCCGCCTGTGAATCCGGGAACGGGAGCGCCGGGGACGGCGGGCGGCGCGTACCAGGCGCCATACCAGGCTCCGTACCAGGCGCCCTATAACGCGGGCTACCAAGCTCCGCCGTATGCGCCACCGGGGGGATATCCGGAACCGCCGATCCCGCCTATTCCACCAATACCGCCCGTGCCTCCGATGTTCTGGAGACGCAAGGAGCCGATCGGCGCGGTGGTGCTGATCGCGCTCGGCATCCTGTTCCTGATGAACCAACTCGACATCTTCAACGGGCGGATGTGGGAGTTTGCGTGGCCGGTGCTGCTGATCGGCCTGGGAGTGTGGCTGATTATCCGCAGGGCGAACATCGGGCAGGGAGGTCCAAAATGAACAGCTATATCGTAATTCGACGACTGCGCGGACCTGCGTTTCTGCTCCTGGTGGGCGTGATCGCGCTGCTTCATCAGATGGACATTCTGAGCTGGGGGCATGCGTGGCCGCTGTTTCTGATCCTGGCCGGCGTGCTGCTGCTGGCCGAGCGCGCGGCGCTGTCGCGGGAGGGCTATCCGCCGTATCCAGGGGCGCCGTACCCGGACGCGGGGTATCCGAATGCGCCGGTTCAGGGCGCGGGGCAAAATTCGACGACGGCGCCGGGGACTTCGATTGTGCCGACCAACAACGATTTTGATTCGCGGGGAGGACAGTGATGAGCAGCGTGCCTCCGAATACCCCCCCGGGCGGGGTTCCGCCCTATGATCCGCACACCCAGTGGCGCGTGTATCGCGAACAGCAACGGGCCGCATGGCGCGCGCAGCGGGACGCCTGGAAAGCGCAGCGGCATGCATGGAAGGCCGGGGTCGTGGGCGCGTATGCGCCGCGCGTGCCTTCGGTGGTGGGGCCGCTGATCCTGGTTGGGATCGGGATCGTGGCGCTGCTGATTTATACCGGGCACATCGATTCCGGGCAGTTCTGGGACTGGTATGCGAAGTGGTGGCCGCTGCTGCTGATCATGGCAGGGCTGGCGATGCTGGCGGAGTGGGCGATCGACCTGCGGGCAAAGGCGCCGGTGCGGCGTGGGGGCAACTTCGTCGGATTGCTGATTGTGCTGGCGGTCGTTGGCGTGGTGGCGGCGTGGGGCCACAGCAACTGGGACTGGATGCGCAGCGGCTTCGGCGACAACGACGACTTCTTCAACATGCTGGGGCGGCCGCAGCACGACCTCGACCAGCAGGTGCTGAACACGCAGATTCCGGCGAACGGGGTGGTGGACATCGAGAACCCGCGCGGCGACGTGAGCGTGACGTCGGGCGACGGTTTGAACGTGCAGGTGAATGCGCACGAGATTGCGTTTGCCGACAACGAGACGCAGGCGAAGAAGATCTTCGATGCGGAAGCGGCGCACGTAACGGTGAGCGGCGGCACGGTGCTGGTCAAGTCCGCCGGGCACTCGAGCGGGCGCGTGAATTTGACTGTGATTGTTCCGAAGTCTGCGCAGATGACGGTGAACGCGGGGCACGGCGACGTGACGGCGGCGGGGCTGGGCAACGGTGCGACGGTAACGGCCGGGCATGGCGACATCCACCTGAGCGCGATCAACGGCTCGGTGCAGGTCCACTTCTCGACGGATAAGGGAGACTTCTCCGCGCACCAGATTACGGGCGACATCACGGCAGACGGACGCTGCAACGACCTGACGCTGTCGGAGGTGAAGGGCAAGATCACGATGAACGGGGACATCTTCGGCGAGGCGCACATGGAGAACCTGGCCGGGCCGGTGCACCTGCACACGTCGGTTACGGACCTTCAGTTCGGGGAGCTGCCGGGCGACATGACGCTGAACGACGACGACCTGCGGGTAACGGAGTCGAAGGGACCGGTGCGGGTGATTACGCACTCGAAGAACGTGGAGCTGACGCAGATTTATGGCGAGACGCACGTGGAGGACCGCGACGGCAATATTTCGATTTCGCCGGCAGGGAACTACACGGTAGAGGCGACGAGCAAGAGCGGCCACGGAGACGTGGAGCTGACGCTGCCGCCCAACGCTTCGGTGACAGTGGATGGCAACACGCGGAACGGCGATATCCTGACGGATTTCCCGCTGGCGATTTCAGGCGAAGAAGGCAAAACGGTGACGGGGAAGATCGGCGCGGGGACGGCGAAGGTTGTGCTCAGCACCGATGTGGGCGACCTGAATATCAAGAAGGGCTCAGGGTTCCCGGCGACGCCTCCTCCTGCAACCGCGGATGAGCCGGCAGCGCCCGCCGCTCCGAATGCGCCGCACCTGAAGGCGCCGAAGACGCAGACAGAACCGGTAGCGCAGTAAAGGCAGGGATCAGGCACCAGGGACCAGGCATCAGGGACCAGGGACCAGAAAACGGCGCGGAGGAGTTCTCCTTCGCGCCGTTTCTTGTGAGCCTTGAAATTCGTTAAGGTGCAAACTTGCCAACTCGACGGCTCGCTGACTTGCCGACATGCTGAGTTACTCCGTCCTGAGCGCCTGCATGGGGTTGAGCCGTGATGCGCGCCAGGCGGGAAGCAGACAGGCGGAGGCAGCGACGATGAGCAGGACTCCTGCTACGGCTGCGAACACCCAGGGATCGAGCGGCTCGGTCTGGTAGAGCATCGACTTGATCTGGCGCACCACGACCCCGCTGGCAACGAGGCCAAGGACAAGGCCGAGCACAGCCGGGCGCAGGCCGTCGAAGAGCATGGCGTTCAGAACGCGGGTACGCGGCGAGCCGAGCGCAATCCGGATGCCGATTTCTCCGGTGCGCTGGGTGACGAGGTAGGCGAGCACTCCGTAGAGGCCGGCCGCGGCAAGAATGAGCGCGATGACCGCGAAACAGAGAACCAGGAGCGAGTCGAATTCGGAGTTGATGGTGGTCTTGCCCACCGCCTCCCGCAATGTCATGACACCGGAGACAGCGAGGTCCCGGTCCATGCTGCCGAGGATCCTTTGGATGGGCATGGCCAGCGACTCGACGTCCTTGTTTCCGCGAACGACGATCCTGGCCACGCTGTAGCCGTTGCCGTAGATCGGCCAGTACATCGTGGGTTGCGGCGGTGCCGCAATGCGCCAGCGCGTGTCGCCCACAACGCCGATGATCTCCCAGGTTTCGGGATCGCCTTCGCCCCTCAGGTGCTTGCCGATCGGGTTCTCTTCGCCGAACATCTGCCGGGCGGCGCCCTGGCTGATCAGAACCACGTGCGCCCGGTCGAGCCGTTCATCGCTGGTAAAGACGCGCCCGCGCAGCAAGGGCATGCGAATCGCCGCGAAGTACCCCGGATCGGCGCCGCGCGCCATCAGGTCCGTCTCCTGGCCCTTGGCGGACGGATGCTCGACGACGTTCATCAGGTGATCGCCACCCCATCCTTCGCCCGGAACCTGGCTGGCCAGCCCGGCCGCCTCGACTCCGGGAAGGGCTCGAACCCTGGCGATGAGACTCTCAAAGAATTGAACATCCTGCAGTTCGGTCTTGTAGCGCGCATCGGGCAGGCTGAAGAACATGGTGAGCACGTTGTCCACCGGCACTCCGAGGTCGGTGGAGCGCAGGCGCTCGAAACTCTTCAGAAGCAGCCCCGCGCCGATCAGCAGCACTACCGTCAGGCCGACCTGCAATGCGAGAAGGGCCTTGCGAAGCCTGGCGCGCGCCGTTCCCGCGCTGCTGGTTCGCGACGACTCCTGCAGGACGGAGAGGATATGCTTTCCGCCTGAGCCGATCATCGAGATAAGCCCCGAAGAGATCGCGCAGAGCGCGATCAAGGCAACCGTGAAGAGAGCGACGCTGCCATCCATGCGGATGGCTTCCACGCGGTTCATGTCCTGGCGCGCGTAAACAAGCCACTGCAATGCGCCCCAGGCCATTGCGAGACCGACAGCCCCGCCTGCGACCGAGAGCAGCATGCTTTCCACCAGGCGTTCGCGAAGAAGGCGCGCGCGCCCGCCGCCCATGGCAGCACGAATCGCTTGATCTCTGCGCCTTGCCGCTGCGCGCGCCACGAGCAGTCCGGCCACGTTCATGCAGGCAATGAGCAGGACGCATCCGGTAGCGGCAAGAAGCGCGTACAGCGGAGTCTTGTAGTTGTCCACCGCGTCGTCGAGCATCGGGCGTCCTGAGGCCTTGTCGTGCACGGAAGACTCGGGTCGGCCGGCCCGGATGCGGTGCTGTAACGCGTCGAGTTGGTTCACCAGCGCGTGGAGAGATGTGCCGTGCAGCAGGCGGCCAATTGCGACGAACTCGTGGTCGCCGAACATGCTCAGCAGGGGCAGAGGAGCATCATGGCGGACGGGGGTCCACACGGACTGTTTGTTGCCGGAGAATGCGCCGGTGTAGGAAAAGCTGGGCGGCAACACGCCGATGACGGTGTAAGGCCTGGCGTCGAGCCATATCGTTTTGCCAACGATGGAACGATCGCCGCTGTAGCGCCGCTTCCAGAATCCGTCGGACAGGATCACGGTTGCCGGCGCCTCCGGCCGGTCGTCGTCCGCGGTGAAAGTGCGGCCAAGCGCCGGCTGCACTCCGAGAACGTGAAAGAAGTTCCACGAGCACCAGCCTGCATCAAGATGCTCGGGAAGATTGCCGCCCTCGGCCGACACATCGTATTCCTGGAAAGGCGAAATCAACGCCAGCTCCGCCGATCCCTTCACAGCGTTCTGCCACTCCCAGAAGCTGCCCGCATCCAGCGGGAGATAGGGGTCGCTGTGCTTGCCGTTCGAGTCGTCCTGGTAAAGGGTTACCAGTTGCTGGGGTTGAAGGTAAGGCAAGGGACTGAGCAGCACCCCGCGGACGACTGTAAACAGCGCGATATTGGCACCGATGCCGAGAGCCATCACGACAATCGCGATCATGGTGAAGCCGGGGGCGCGGAGCAGCGTGCGGACGCCGATGCGGAGGTCGCGCAGGATCGATTCAAGTGTGGACCATGACCACGTGGCGCGGGCCTGGTCGCGCAACAGAGCAAGGTTGCCGAATGTGCGCAGTGCGGCGGCGCGGGCGTCCTGGCGGTTCATCCCGGCCGCGATGTTCTCCTGGACCTGGCGGTCGAGATGAAACTCGAGCTCGCGATCGAGTTGCGCGGCGGCACGGCGGCGGGTGAAGAGCATCGTGAGGCGCATCAATTGTCGGTCGAAGAAACGCATCGTTGGGATTCCTTATTCAGTGCGAAGGGCCTGCATGGGATCGAGGCGCGACGAGCGCCATGCCGGGACCAGGCACGCTAGCGCTGCCACGAACATGAGAGCGGCGGCGACGGCGGCGAAGACAGAGGGATCGACAGGCTCGGTCTGGTAGAGCATTCCGTGCATGACGCGTGAGACCGCGGCGGCGGCGGCGAGGCCGATGACGAGGCCGATGACGGCGGGTCGAAGGCCATCCATCAGGAATGACCGCAGAAGATGCGCGCGTGGAGCGCCGAGGGCCATGCGGATGCCGATTTCGGCAGTGCGGTGCGCAACGACGTAGGAGAGGACGCCGAAGAGGCCGACAGCCGCGAGCACGAGCGAGAGCGCGGCGAAGGCGGTGAGCAGCGTGGCGTCGAAGCTATTGTCGACAGTGTTGCGGCCGATGACCTGGTCCATGGTGAGGATGTCGGAGACGGGCAGGTCGCGGTCCATCTGCGCGACGAGTTGCTGAATGGGCAGGGCGAGGCTCGTGACGTCACGGCCGGAGCGCACGATGAGCGAGGCTCCGTGCATGTTGTCGACGGCATAGAGAGGGAAATACATCATGGGCGGGAAGGGCTCGTCGAGGTAGCCGCGCGTGTCGCCCACGACGCCGACGATTTCAAGGGTGCGGTCGCCCAACGTGCGCAGATGCTTGCCGATGGGGTCCTGTCCGGCGAAGAACTGGCGGACGAATGCCTGCGAGACGATGACCTCGGTGGCGTGGCCGGGCTGCTGGCTGGACGAGAATGTGTGGCCGCGCAGGAGAGGAATGCCAATGGAGCCGAAATAGCCGGGATCGCTCCAGCGATTGATGGAGAGCTGCATCTTGCCTTGCGGCAGGGGCGGCTGCTCGACGACATCAAAGCCGCTGTCGCCGCCGTACCCGTCGCCGGGAACGATGGGGAAGATGTAGCCCGCGGATTGGACGCCGGGAAGAGCGCGAACGCGCGCGATGAGAGTCTCAAGGAAGTTGGTGACTTCGGGGGCCCCCTTGTACCGGACCAGGGGCAGGTTGATATCGAGCTTGAGCACGTTGTCGGTAAGGCAGCCGAGGTCGGTGGAGCGCAGGCGCGCGTAGCTCTTGATCAGCAGGCCGGAGCCGATGAGGAGGACCACCGTAAGCGCAACTTCAAGCGTGAGCAGCACGGCGCGCAGGCGTGTGCGGGCATTGCTTCCGGCGTGCGAGCGCGAGGATTCCTGAAGCGCTGTGAGAGGCAGATTGCCGCGCATCGAGAATGCGGAGATCAGACCGGCGAAGGCAGCGAAGAGCAGAACGAGCGCGAGCGCAAAGGCGGCGACGACCCAGTCGATGGAGATGGATTCGGCACGCGCCATGTCGTGCCGCGTGGTGATAAACCACTGCAACGCGGCGAGCGCGAGGAGGAGGCCGCCGGCGCCGCCGGCGATGGAGAGCAACAGGCTCTCGATGATGTGCTGGCGGAGAAGACGAAGACGTCCACCGCCCATGGCGGTGCGGATGGCGAGCTCTCTGCGGCGGGACGCGGTGCGCGCGACGAGCAGATTGGCCACGTTGAGGCACGCAATGAGCAGCAGGCAGCCGGTGGCGGCAAGCAGGACGACGAGCGGAGTCTTGAGATCGCCCACGAGCCACTCGAGGAGCGGCTTGATGTTGGCGGCGATGCTGACGAACGAATCATCGAGATGCGCGTCGTGGATGCGGCGGGTGATGACGGTCAGATCGCTTCTCGCCTGGGCGACCGTGACGCCGGGCTTGAGGCGGCCGATGGCAAGGAAGTCGTGCGAGTCGATCGTCTTCATGCGGTCAGGGGACTCGCGGTAATACGTCGGAACCCAAAGCTGTATGGCAGGACTGGGTAGATCGAACCAGGGCGGCATGACGCCGACCACGGTGTAGGGCTTGTCATCGAGGAGAATGGTGCGATTGAGGATGGCGTTGTCGCCCCCGAAGCGGCGCTTCCAGAGGCCCCAGCTCAGCAGCGCGGTGGGGTTGGCGGAGGGCTGATCGTCGGCAACGGTGAAGCCGCGGCCGAGCGCCGGCTGGATGCCGAGGAGAGGGAGCAGATTCCAGGAGAAGGTGGCTGCGCGCACGCTTTCGGGCAACTGGCCTCCGTCGCCTGAAAGGTTGAACCCGGCGGGAACGTAGCCTATGACAGCGAGATCGGTGAAGGAGTGGTTTTGCTCCTTCCATTCCGCGTAGATGCCGGCGGCGTTCTGGTTGAACGGCCATCTTCCGTCGGCGCTGGATTCATAAAGACGGACAAGGCGGCCGGGTTCGGCGTAGGGCAACGGCTTGAGGAGCACGGATCGGACGACGGTGAAAAGGGCGACATTGGCGCCGATGCCGAGCGCGATGACGAGAACGGCGATGACAGCAAAGCCCGGAGTGCGGAACAACGTCCGGATGCCGTAGCGAAGATCGCGCAGAAGAGACTCGGGGCCGCTCCAGCTCCAGGTTTCGTGGGCTTGATCACGCAGCAGGGCGGGGTTGCCGAATGCGCGGAGAGCCGAAGCGCGGGCCTCTTCGCGGCCCATGCCGGCGGCGAGGTTTTCCTGGACCTGGCGGTCGATGTGGAACTGAAGCTCGCTATCGAGTTGCGTGACGGCACGGCGACGCGAGAAGAGCATCCGGACATGCATCGCGAGTTGATTTATCCACCGCATCATTCGCTCCGTGAGTGAAGGTCCTGTTCGACGCTCCCGGTATTTGTTCCTGACCTCTGCTTTTTTCTGATCCCTGGTCCCTGATCCCTGTCTCTTACGCTGTCCCCAGCACCAGGTCGATTGCAGCGGAGAGGCGGCTCCAGTTGGCAGATTCGGCGGCGAGCTGGCCCTGGCCAGCGGCAGTAAGGGAATAAAACTTGGCTTCGCGGCCGGTCTCGGACTTGAGCCACTTCGCCTTGATCCAGCCTTGCTGCTCGAGGCGATGCAGGGCCGGATAGAGCGAGCCCTGCTGCACCTGCAGCACGTCTCCGGAGAGCTGCTGGATGCGCTTGGCGATGGCCCAGCCATGCTTCGGCTCATTGGCGATGGTTTTAAGGATGAGGAGGTCGAGAGTGCCCTGAACGAGATCGCTTGGTTTACCCATGCCTAGATTATCTACAACCATGATTGTAGATTGTCAAGGTATGGAAGGACAGGGACAGAGGGACAAAGGGGAAAGGGACAAAGTAACTAAGGACCTAGGGACGATGGCCGGGAGCGATGCGGAAGTCGGCCAGGAGAGGCAGGTGGTCGGAGGCGAAGAGGGCGTGGCGGTTTCGCCAGAGGCGCGTGGAAACGAGCTGCAATGGGGGCTCGTAGTAGCAGTGGTCGAGGCTCAGGATCGGCAACAGGCCGGGAAAGGTGCGCGGAAGACGGCCGCGGTGCTGCGGGTAGAGCGCCTGAAAGCTCGAGCGCATGAGGCGAGTAGTCAGGCCGTGGGTCCACTCGTTGAAATCGCCGAGGACGAGGCGCGGCCCGAAGAGGCCGGCCTGGTCGAGGACTTCGGGATTGAGGAGCTTGCGAGCCTGGAAGCGCCGCTCCATGTGGCCGGTGCCGAGATGGACGTTGAAGACATGAACGAGGAAGCCGGCGGCGATTTCGATCTCGGTCTGGAGCACGCCGCGCGGTTCGCGTCCTTTCCGCGGCCGCGTCACGTCGTGGTTGCGCGATGAGCGGATCGGAAAACGGGACAGGGTCAGGTTGCCGTAGGTCCCGCCGCGGTAGTTGCGGTTGACGCCGAAGGCGCAATGGAAGCCCGGGAAGGCGCGCTCGATTTGGCCGGCCTGGTCAAAATTGGCGGGGCCGGAATGCACATTCATGACTTCCTGGATGCAGAGGACGTCTGCCTTGAGTTCTAGCAGCACGGCCACTACGCGCTCGGGAACGATCCGCAGATCGAATCCGCGGCACTTGTGGACGTTGTACGTGGCGATTCGGAACGAACTGGAGTCCGGGTTCATCGTCTGGGATCAGTCTTCCAGTCTGGCGCCCCGCGTGGCGAATTCGCGCCAATAAAAGAGCAGGGAACACGCCATTGGTTTGATGCGCGTACCTATGGTTCATTAGACGGCCTCAGGATTGGTTGAAAACAGGAAGAATTCGCTGCACATGCTCCAAATTTGCATTGCGGCGGCGAATTGCGAGTGATAGGTTCGAGTGGTACCTCGGCAGTCCGCGACGGCTTTCAACGGGCGGGCTCTACCTGCAATCCAGCGCTCCTGTGGGATTGTGGATGGAGGCGCATCAGGAGCACACGGGAAGAGTGTGCACGCGCCGCACGAGGGATTCGGATCACCCGTCCGCAATTTCATCCGGAGCGCGCCCGCTTTTCTCTTGCTTCCACCACACAACCGAGAAGGAGAATGCCATGGGTGCGCAGCATCACGCGATCAACTACATCGAGTTTTTCACCACCGACATCGAGCGGACCAGGAAGTTTTATGGATCGATCTTCGGATGGGCATTCCAGGACTGGGGCCCGGATTACATCAGTTTCGACAAGGCTTCGGCGGGAATTGACGGCGGCTTCCGCGCGGGCGGCGGGGGCAAGCAGGCAGGCGAAGCAGCGCCACTGATCGTGCTCTACTCAAGCGACCTGAAGGCGACGGAAGATGCGATCGTCGCGGCAGGCGGGAGCATCGTGGTGCCGACGTTCGAGTTCCCCGGCGGGCGAAGGTTCCACTTCGCTGACGGAGTGGGGAACGTGCTGGCGGTGTGGTCGGAATAAGGCAGGGGAATAGGGACAGAGGGAAAACGGGACAAAGAAAACTGGGAAGCGGTGATCTCGAGTCGCGAACAGAGAATCAAGTCGGGCGACGGCTGCGGATCTCAGGCCATTGTCCCTTTGTCCCTGTTTCCCTCTGTCCCCGAGCTCGGTGGCGGCAGCATTGGCCTGCGGCTTCCGAGTTCGTCGCGCACCAGCGCAAGGCCGAGCAGGCAGCGCTCGAACCAGTCGGAGAGACGGCTGAAGAGCGGCGCTTCCTTCTCGTACTCAAACAAATTGAACTGGCTGACGATGTAGTAGCTCTCCTTGCCGGCGCGGACCAGCTCCTCCATGGTGGGATGGCTGCGATGACGGCGCCAGGGCTCGACGCCCTGCGGGTACATTCCGCCGACAAAGAGGGCATAGTCACCGATGTGCTTGCGGATCATGCGCTCCGCATCAAAGGATGGCGCGCTGCCGTTGATGGGGTCTGCAGCCAGCATCATCTGCTCCAGCTCGGCGATGGGACGGCCCATCTCGTCGCGCACCTTATAGAGCTTGTCGGAGCGGGAGAATTCGCAGAGAAGGTGCGCCACATAGCTGGTGACATCGGGATCGTTCAATCCCAGCTTGCCTTCGTAGCTGTTGCGCACTGCCTGGTGAAAGAACTGCTCGAGAGGATTGACGGCGGGCTGCATGGCGCCTCCTCGCGAAGAGCAGTCCCGAGGGAAGCTGCTCTTCGGTCGCGCGCGAACCCGGCCGATGTGAAGGCGGTGACGGGTTAAACCGATGCGCGCAGCCGGAGTTGCCAGCCACTGCCTGTGGCGCTCTATCGGAGCCTCTTGCAAGCTACTGACGAACGCCCGTTCTACCTTGTTTGAACAAGAGAGTAACCGAAATGTTGCGCGGGTCAAGAGGCCTGGGTGAACTTAGTTGGCAGTGTGGACTCAGGTTTGCAAACCGGTTCGAATTCGGGAAACCTGGAAGCCCTTGCCTAGGCCTTACGCTCGGACGGCATGATGCGCTTGCCGAGCTCTTCTCGCACCAGCGCCAGCCCCAGCACGTAGCGCTCGAACAGCTCGCTAAGGCGGGCAAACATGGGCGATTCCTTCTTGTACTCGAATACGTTGAACTGGCTGACGATGTGGTAGCTCTCGCGGCCGGCGCGGATGAGTTCGCCGAGGGTGGGCCGACGGTCGCCTGTGACGCGCTCCTCGTCGATGGCCTCGGGCAGCATCCCCGCTACAAAGAGCGCGTAGTCCCCGATGTACTTTCGCATGGCGCGCTCAGCATCGAAGGAAGGAGCTTCGCCGAAAACAGGATCCGAGGCCGCGATCATCTCGGTGAGTTCGCGAAGCGTGTGGCCCTTACGGCCGCCGTGGATAAACAGGCGGTCTTCTTCAGAAAAACTGCACAGGACGCGCGCCACGTAGCCGGCGATCTCGGGATCGTTGAGACCGAGCTTGCCCTCGAAGATGGTAGTGACTTCGTGATGGAAAAAGGGCTCGAGCGGGTGAGCCTGCGTAGGCATACACGTCTCCTTGGGCGCATACAAACAGATGCGAGCGAGCGTCCCGAGTGCAACGTGCGCAGCGCGGGGCGAAAGCCCGGCCATGCTGAATTGGCGTTCTATTGTGGACTAGATTACCTCAGTTTTGCCTCCGGGGAGGTGATTTTTATCACATTTCCCTGACGTCCGTAATGTGCAAAACGTAAGCAAAACGAGGAAAAACGCGGCGAGGGCAGCCGCGCGGGCCGCCCTCGTCTTTGCTGAACCGCGGTAATGACGCGGAGTTTACACGCCGGCGGGCGTGCGCTGCTCGAGCTCGCAAAGCCGCTTGGCGAGCAGGTTTTCGAGGTTCACGAGCGCCGACGAGAAGCCCTCGATGCCTTCGCTGAGCTTGTCGTGAGCCATGCGGTCCTCTGTATGCATGCGCTCGAAGGTCGCCTCGTCCATGGGGATTTTCTCGATCTGCATGGATTTGGCTTCTTCGGGGTCGAGCTTGCGCGGCAAATCGCCCTGGGCGGATTCGAGCTCGCCAAGCAGGTGCGGCGAGATGGTGAGGAGGTCGCATCCGGCCAGTTCCCTAATTTCGCCGATGTTGCGGAAGCTCGCCCCCATGACCTGCGTCTTGTATCCGAAGTGCTTGTAGTAGTTGTAGATGCGAGTGACGGACTGCACGCCGGGGTCGTCTGCGCCCTGGTAGTCTTTGCCGGTGTCCTTCTTGTACCAGTCGAGGATGCGGCCGACGAAGGGCGAGATGAGCGTGACGCCGGCTTCGGCGCAGGCAATGGCCTGGTGGACGCCGAAGAGCAGCGTCAGATTGCAGTGGATGCCTTCCTTTTCGAGCTGCTCGGCTGCTTTGATGCCCTTCCACGTGGATGCGATCTTGATGAGGACGTGGTCGCGGCCGATGCCGGCGTCGTCGTACTGCTTGATGATGGCGCGGGCCTGCTCGATGGTCTTCTGCGTGTCGTAGCTGAGGCGCGCGTCGACTTCGGTGGACACGCGGCCCGGAACGATCTCGAGGATGCGCTTGCCGAAGGCCACGGCGAGACGCTGGAATGCGAGGTTGGCGACGTCCTTGTCGCTTGCGTGGTCGCCCTTTTCGTCCCGGGCCTGTTTCAGAACTTCATCGACCAGCGATTGATACTGCGGCATCTGGGCTGCGGCAGCGATAAGCGAAGGATTCGTGGTGGCATCGGTGGGGCGGAACTCGCGGATCGCCTCAAAGTCGCCGGTGTCGGAGACCACCGTGGTGTAGCTGCGCAATTGCTCGAGAAGATTCTGCGGCATGATTCCTCCTGGGCTGGGCATGCAAGCTCAAGGGGCGCGTGCATGCAGCGGACAACCCTAGTTTACGCTCGTTGAGATGCCGGGTTGATGAATCGGCTCGTTCCGCGTCAATGCCGGTTCCAAGCGAATTGCGGCTATAATTGCCGACAGAATCCATTCCCCCATTCCATTGCCGTCGTTTCCCATGATCGTCGTTGAGGAAATGAATCACCGATAAATCCCGGGCCCTTCATTCACTCGGAAGTGCACCTATCGTCAAGCAGGAGATGGGACGTGGCACTCTACGCGCACAAACCGGCTAAGAGCCGGCCCTCCCAAAATCGCCAAACCGGCCAATCTTCGCGCGAACCCAATCGCGAGGCCGGGGCAACTCCCTCTCCGCATCAGCCGCCTGGAATGGACGCGGCGCAACCTCGAATCGATCTCCGGCACATCCCGGTCAATCCTGCTTACGCCGTCGCCATTCAGCCGAAGCTGGCTCTGACGGAACCGGGCGACACGTACGAACGCGAGGCCGATCGAGTTGCCGGCCAGGTCATGAAGATTCCGGCGCATCCATCCATCTCTTCCACGCCTCTTCGCATTCAACGCTATGGCGGTGAGTCCGGCGGGCGCACGGATACAGTGCCCGCCAGTGTCCCACAGGCCCTCGCCGCTCCGGGAACCGCGATGGCTCCGGCATTGCGCCGCGACATGGAGAGCCGGTTTGGCCACGATTTTTCGCGTGTCCGGCTGCATTCCGGCGCCCTGGCGGGGCAATCAGCTCGGGATCTCAATGCTCGCGCTTACACGCTGGGAAATGACATCGTCTTCGGCGCAGGAGCATTTCAGCCGGACACCCATGCAGGCCGCCGCCTGCTCGCTCATGAACTGACCCACGTCGTTCAGCAAGGCGGAGGGGCCACGGGCGCCGGCGCACCTGGCAAGGGCACGATCATGCGGATGAAGGAGGGAGAAGCTCCCACGGAGAATTCCGCGGATGCGGACGTACCGGAATGGGTCATGTCGATACTGGGCGACAGCGACATTTCGTTGAAGACCAAGCTCCGCGCCATGGCGACGGGATTCGGCTGGATTGGACCCGAGCCGAAAAGCGAGGACGAGTTCATCAAGGACCTGCCCGCGGAGCAGCCGGCCAAGCAGCCGGGCGAGGGCGGACTATCGAGCGACGAAGCGGCGAAGAAGCTGCCTGAGGCGATGATCCGCACGGACGCGGTTCGAGAGGCAAAGGAGATGATGGGCGCGGACTGGCACGCCCTCCCGGGGTCCGCGGCGTACAAGAAATCTCAGAAGGCGATGAAAGGGGATCCGCAGAAGTTCAGGGACAAGGCCTTAACGGGCGGCATGGTTTGGGCGTACGAAAACAAAGACAAGCTGCTGAAGATCAAGGCCGAAGCCCTGAGCCGCTTTGCGGCCAAGAAAAATCCGAAAGACAAGGAGACTGCGGATGCAGCCGATGCTCTTCTGTCGAGTCTTTCGGCATCGGTGAAGAAGCCACTCGCCGAGCAGGAGTCGAGCCTGGAGAACACGGACGCCGCCGAGGAAGCCTGGAAATCCATCGGATCGGAGAAGACCAAGAAATCCCTGCAGAAAGTCGGATTCCCTATCGCATGGTTCACGACGTGCGTCACGCTTGTGAACCCGGTGGCGGAAGCTGCGGGTGTGGACACCAAGAAGTGGGGCCCGCTCGAGATGTTCGACAAGAAAAAGAAAGTTCAATTCGAGCAGAACACCGAAGCGTGGGTGCCTGCAGAAAGAAAGCAGCAGCCGAAGCCGGGTGACATCATCATGTTCGTGACGTATCCGAAAGGTCAGAAAAAGGGAGAAGTCCAACGGGAGATGAGCAAGGCCTTCTTCGAGCACGTGGGCATTCTGATTGAACCGGTGACCGCGAACGAGGATAAGACCGAGAAGTGGGTGACCGCGGACGGCGGCAAGGGGTTCTCGCATCGGGGAGAGGACAAAACCGGGACAACAGTGCGGCGCTACAACCCCACGATGCTGCAGTTTATTCCCGAGTCGCAAACCAACCTTCAGGAAGCCGCGGAAGGTGGGCGATACCTGCTGGGATTCTGGGACATCACCAAATTGCCGAGGGCGCCGGAAAATCCCGCGGCTGCGCCCGTTCCCGCCAAAAAGTGAAAGCGATGTGCGTTGCCACCGGTCGAACCTTGCCAGGTCTACTCCGGTTGAAACGTATTCGACAGCACGCCCAGCCCCGGCACGGACACTTCGACGCGATCGCCGGGAGCGAGCGGCCCCACGCCGGCGGGCGTACCTGTCAGTACAAGGTCGCCGGGCTCGAGCGTGATGGCCTGCGTGATCCAGGCCAGCAGCTCGGGGATCGAGAAGATGAAGTCGGCGGTGGTGGCGTGCTGCTTTACTTCGCCGTTGACGCGGGTTTCGAGCGTAAGCGCGGTCTCGGGGTCGACCTCGTCGCTGATGTAGGGGCCGACTGGGCAGAATGTGTCCCAGCCCTTGGGGCGTGTCCACTGGCCTTCCTTCTTTTGCAGGTCGCGGGCGGTCACGTCGTTGGCAAGCGTGTAGCCGCGGATGAAGCTGCGCCAGTCGGCCGAGAGCTTGAGGCGGCTGGCCCGGCGGCCGATGACGAAGGCGAGTTCGCCTTCGAAATCGACGCGCGACGAGGCCGCGGGCATGCGCACGACGCCGCCGGGCGCGAGCAGCGATGATGGCGGCTTGAAGAACAAGAGCGGCTCGGTGGGCACTTCGTTGCCGAGCTCTTTGGCGTGCTCGCGGTAGTTGCGGCCCACGCAGATGATCTTGGAGGGCGTAACAGGCGCGAGCAGGCGCGCATCCTTCAGCGGAAATGGCTCGAAGTCGAATGCCTCAAGATCCGTGACAACCGCTTCCACGGCATCGGCGCGGGCGCGGGAGAGATGGAAGGCGAGGTCTTCTTCGGGCGCGGCTGTGAGGTCAACAACATACGGCTCGCCGGCGCGGTCCTCCACGGAGCCGTAGTGGATTCGTCCTTCGAAAAGAAAGCGGCAGTATTTCATCAGACTCTCCTGGCGGCAGTCATCGGGGCTGCGGCACCGTCTCCTGCGTTTCGGCGGAGCGGCCGCTCTCACGTCCTGCCTGGTCGACGGCGCTGACCGAGTATACGTACGAATGGCCGGGCTGAACCTGGGGATCGTGAAATGCGGGTGCGATGACCGGCTTGTCGCCTGAGATGCGGCGCAGCGGGGTCTCGGCTTCGCGGCGATAAACGAAGTATCCGGCGAGATCGGCTTCGGTGCCGGGAACCCAGCTCAGGTCGATCGAGGCGGGTGTACCTGCTTCTGCAGAAGTGGCGACCGCGGCAAGGCCGGAGGGCACGGCAGGCGGAAAGACGTCGAGCGCCTCGATGCGAACAGGCGCGGAGATGGGTCCGGCGAGCTCATACGTTTTGCCGGCGACATCGACGCGCGCGACGCGCTGCGCCGTGTACTGGTAGGTCTGGCCAAAGCGGATGTCCTTGTCGAGCGCGCGGCCGGGGTCGTGGTCCACCAGGAGATTCACCTCGACTGGCTCCGGCGGCGCCGCCATCACATCCTGCTTCGCCTTTGCGGCCGGAGGATTCAGCAGAGTGCGGTGCAGCCGGATGGAATCGTGCGCATCGAGGGCCTGCCACCCGAGGACGACCCCGGCCTTGCGTACTTCGGCAGCGAGCGAAGTCACCGGGGAGGGAGCTTCACCGGCGGGTACCGTGGCCGCATTCGATCGTCCGGCGGAACGGCCTTTGCGGTTTCTCAGCTCAACGTAGTACCGGAGCGGACGCGGAGTTCCCTGGATCGCCGCCGCGGGAAGAGTATCGGTAAAATTCGCCGAGGCTCCCGGCTCGACGACGACGTCGCCTGCCGCTGCGCACGGTCCGCTCTTCTCCTCCCGGCAGACATGCACGGCAACATTGGATTCCAGCACAATCTTGTCGGTGTCGCGTTTCGGCATGGTCCAGGTGAGCGTGACCTGGCTGCCGGTGCGCACGGCGGCGAGGTCTGTAACCGGATCGGGCAGATTGAGCGATGGCGGCTGGGGCGCGCCGGGCGTTCCGCAGCCCGACAACCCGGCTCCGCAAAGCGCGAATGCGATAGCCGCGACTCGCGCCCATGCATCCAGGTTGTCCGGCAAGCTCATTGATTCCAGTCTAATGGCCGAATCAAGCATTCCCGAGGTTCGAGCCGGCCTCGTGTTTTCTCTATTCGACGCGCAGCGCCTTCATGGGATCGAGCCGCGAGGCGCGCGCCGCCGGAAGCCATACGGCAACCAGCGCCACGGCGGCCAGCGTGATGGGCACGGCGACGAACACCCCGGGGTCCCACGCCTTGACGCCGAAGAGGAAGCTCGCGATGAGGCGCGTAAGCCCGAACGCAGCGGCGACGCCGAGCGCAACGCCCACCAGCGCGAGCCGCATCCCCTGCCACACCACCAGCCGGCGAATTGCGATACGGTCGGCGCCCAGTGCCATGCGGATGCCCATCTCCTGCCGGCGCTGCTCCACGGAATAGGCCATGAGCGCGTAGATGCCGATGGCGGCGAGGGCCAGCGCGATGGCGCCAAAAATGGTGAGCAGCAGCATGTTGAAGGTCTGGCGCGCCGTCGAGATGCCAACAACATCCTCCAGGGTGCGCACGTGGGCCATGGGGAAGCCTCCGCTGGCCTGGCGCAGTTGCTCTTCAACCACGGGGATGAGCGGGCGCGGATCGCCGTGCGCGCGCACCGCCCAGCGCAGCGGAATGATCTGCGCGCTGAGCGCGGAGAGAAAGTCTAGCACCTGCGCCTGCGGAACAAACATCATGGGCTGCGGCGGGATGCCGAGGCCCCTGTCATGCGTATCCGCGACGACACCGACGATGACGCGAACGCGGTCCGTGAGTTGCGGCCCGTCGGCGCGGCCGATCTCGATCTGCTGACCCACCGGATCCTGTTTGGGGAAATACTGCTTGGCCAGCGTCTGGTTGATGAGCATGACAGGCGTGGATGCGGCCGTGTCGTGTTCGTTGATGGCGCGGCCGCGCAGGATTGGAATGCGGAAGACGTCGAAGTATCCCGCGGAAACTTCAGTCCACCGCGCGCCGGGCATGTCTTTGGCTGCGGGCGCGGGCCGACCCATGACCAGGAATGGCTGGCCGAGTTCGCTCTGGATCGGGAGGCAGCAGGTGAACGTCGATTCCTCGACGCCCGGAATTGAGTTCAGGCGCCTGCGGCCCTCTTCGACCATCTGCGCAACGGCTGCGGTGGTCTTGTAGCGGTCGCCGTTCAATGACATTTCGAGCGTGAGAACGTTGTGAGGGTCGAAGCCGGGATCGACCGCGTGCAGCGCATACGACGTGCGGATGAGGAGAGCCGCGCCCACCAGCAGCACAAGCGCGAGAGACACTTCGCTTACGACCAGCGCAGACCGCGCTTTGCTCTGACGGAACCCCGTGCCGGAGCGGTTGCTCGATTCCTTGAGCGACGAGTTCAGATCGGTGCGCGAGGCCGACAGGGCTGGGAACAAGCCGAAGAGAATGCCGGTGAGCATCGAGGCCGCGAGGGTAAATGCAAGAATCCGCCAGTCGAGCGTGACAGCCTGGCCATTCTCGCCCACGCGCGGCAGGCCCGCGGGACTCACCGCCAGAAGCGCGCGCACGCCGGCGAATCCGAGCGCAAGGCCCAGTAAGCCGCCCGCACACGCGAGCAGGACGCTCTCCGTGAGCAATTGCTGCACGATGCGCCTGCGCCGGGCGCCCAGAGCCGTGCGGATAGCGAACTCGCGCCGGCGGCCCGTGGCGCGCACCAGCAGAAGGTTGGCCACGTTGGCGCACGCGATCAGCAGCACCAGGCCGACGGCTCCCAGCAGAACAAGCAGCGACTGCCGCGCGTCGCCAATGATGCTGTCGCTCAGCGGTTCTATCTGGAACCACGCGCCGTCGAGCACGCCCGGGTAGAGCCGCTGAAACTCGGCGGACGCCACTTTCATTTGTGCATTGGCGGCGGCAAGCGTTACGCCGGGCCGAAGGCGGGCTACCACTTGAAAGTAATGGCCCTGGTTGGTGCTGTTCATGTCGAACTGGAACGGAATCCAGAGATCGACGAGGTCAATAGTGCGAAAGTCGCGGCTCAGAACGCCAATGACCGTGTAGGGCTCGCCGGCCAATGAGAGCGTCTTGCCGATCGCGCTGGCATCGCCGGCGAATCGCCGCTGCCAGAGCCCGTAGCTGAGGACTACGACGTTGCCGCCGTGCGGCGAGTCTTCCTGCGGCGTAAACGTGCGTCCCACCAGGACCGGCGCGCCGACCAGCCTGAAGTAGCTTTCACTGACATGCCTGCCCCGCACCTGCTCCGGGTGCTCGCCTGTAATGTTGAAGCCCGGTCCGCCGCCGTCAAATGCGGCTACCTCGCTGAAGACGCTTGTCTGCTGCCGGTAGATGCGGAAGTTGGGAATCGACGCATTCGGGTAGGCACCTTCTGAGGACATGATGTCGAACAGGACCAGGCGGCCGGGATCGCGATACCCGAGGGGTTTGAGCAGTACGGCGTTCACCACCGTAAAGACGGCCGTATTGGCGCCGATGCCCAGGGCCAGCGCCGAAACAGCCGCCACCGTGAAGCCGGGGCTCTTAACGAACAGGTGCAGCGCGTGTTTCACATCGTTCCACAGGTCCAAATTGTCACTCCATTTCCGGGTCGCTCCGCTTCGGGACAGGGTCTGTTCCGTGATATACCCGTCTGACGCATTCCCGCGCAAAAGGAATTTGCCGATTGCGCCCCCGAATGCTGTAAAAAGGACTTCAATTCCAGCCAACCGGAAAGGACATCCCGCTTGCTCATCTTTGCCGCCATCCTGGCCATCTTCGTCTACGGCATGATTGCCGCCATGCTGGGCACGATTCTGCCCGACCTCTCGGAGCGCTTTCACCTGTCGCCCACGCAGAACGGAACCATTGCGTTTGCGCAGGCGGTGGGCCTCATGATCGCGTCGCTCGGCGTGGGACCCCTGCTCGATACGCAGGGCGACAAGGTGGGGATCCTGCTGGGGCTGGCTTTCATCTTCGTTGTCATGATCGGGCTGCCGCGCTCGCGCGGATTCGGGAGCATTGTGCTGCTGCTCTTCCTGCTGGGCGTGGGAGGGGGCATCGTGGTGACGGGCGCCAATGCACTCACCAGCGGCGTGAGCGAGGCGCACCGGGCGACGGCGCTGAACATGGTGAACCTCTTCTTCGGCCTCGGAGGGCTCGCGACGCCGTTCATCATGGCCAACCTGTTCAAGCGCAATTGGGTGCGGCTCTGCTACACCGTAGCGGTGTTGACAGCGGCGACCGGGGCCTACCAGTTCGCCGTGCACATGCCGGCACCGGCGGGCGGCTCGGGATTCGTGCTCACGCAGGCCAGGCCAATCCTCGGGCAGCCCACCCTGTTTCTGCTCGGATTGTTTCTGTTTCTCTACGTCTCGTGCGAAGTGGGCGTGTGGAACTGGCTGGCGCGCCATCTGATCGCGCAAGGCATTCCGGAATCAAAGGCGCTGAATATTCTCTCGCTGGGTTTTGCGCTTGGACTGCTGCTCGGCCGCATGGCGGTTTCGGCGATCGTACTCGTCGTGCCTGCCATGGTGGTGCTGCTCGCGGCTTCGATCGCGATGGCCATCACGACTCTCCTGATGCTTCGGACCAACAAGCCGGGTATGGCCGCGGCGCTCGTGTTTATCGCCGGCCTCGCGATGGCGCCGGTGTTTCCAACCACGCTGGCGATCACGGGAGGGGCGTTTCCGCACTTGACGGGTACGGCGCTCGGGTTTGTGATTACGTGCGGCTGGGCGGGCCTGGCCGTAAGCTCACGGATCATCGGTGCAATTGCGGGCGACGATCCGCTGCGCATCCGCAAGGCGCTGCTGGTGATTCCCGCATTCTCCGTACTGATGATCGCGGTAAATGTGGCGATTTGGCTGGCGATTCGGTAGCTCGGCGATGCGCCGGCCCGGGAAGGGAAAAGATGCGGACGGCCGGGAACTGCGACTTGTTTGCCGTCGTATCCGTCAATAGGTCAAAGCTGTCCCTGTCATTTTCCTTCAGCATGAACCAACCGAACGGGCTGTAGCGGTACGCGGTCGAAACGGAACGGGCAGACATTGGAAGAGAAGCTGGGCTACACTGATGGCCCACGAGCATTTCGTGCCGCAAAGGCACGTGAAAGGTGAGAGAAGCACAATGAGGACTGTCATCCGCGGCATGATCGTAATTTCGGCCCTGGCCGGAACACTGGTATCGAATGCAAGAACCCAGGGGCAGGCACCGGCGCAAACCGCGCCAGCAAGCGCGCAGCCGGCGCTTTCGGCAGACGAGGTGGTGAGCAAGTACATCGATGCGATCGGCGGAAAGGCGGCGATCAGCCAGGTGAAGTCGATCTCGATGGAGACTTCCATGCAGGTAATGGGGAACGATGCCCCGGGAACGACCACCGTCGTGGATGGCGTGGGCTACAAGATGGAAACGGATTTCAACGGCTCCAAGATCGTGCAGTGCGTCAACGACAAGGGCGGATGGATGATCAATCCGATGGCCGGAGCGAGCGATCCCGCGCCGATGCCGGACGATCAGTACAAGAGCGGCAAGGATCAGATCTATATCGGCGGTCCGTTGTTCGACTACGCGTCCAAGGGCAACAAGATCGAAGTGGTCCCCGGCGACCCCGGCACTTACAAGATCAAGGTGACCTCGAAGGACAATGTCGAAACGTCCTATGTGATCGACGCCAAGACGTTCCTCGTCAAGTCCACTACCCGCAAGGGCGATATGCAGGGCCAGCCGGTAGACATCACGGTAAGCTACTCCGACTACCGCAAGGCGGACGGCGGTTTTCTGATGCCCTATGCCATGGACATGGACTTCGGCGGGCAATTCCAGCTGGGCGTGACCGTCAAGAAGGTAGAGCTGAACAAGACCATCGATCCGGCGATCTTTGAGATGCCCAAGCCCGCCGCGGCGCCGGCCGCCGCGCCCGCTGCACCGGCGAGCAAGCCGTCAATGTAGTGGTTGGGACTTGAGCGAGAAGCCTCGTTCAAGATTAGGAACGCGAGGGGCCGCCATGCTGGGGCGGCCCTTTCGTTTGAAGGAATTATTTGGGCTGCACCTCGATGACAGCTTTTGAGAGATTCCGCGGCCGGTCCACATCCACGCCGTGCTCCAGCGCCATGAAATAGCTGAAGAGCTGGAGCGGAATGACCTCCGCGATCGGCAGCAGGTACTCGCTCGCCGGATCGACCTCAACGACATCGGAGGCGAGGCCTGCGACCTGCACGTCGCCGGTGTTAGCGACGGCGATCACGCGCGCGCCCTGTTTCTTCATGTCTTCTAGAAGCTGCAGCGTCTTCTCATGCCGCAGCATCGAGTCTTCGAGCCCGCGATCGGCTGTGGCCAGCACTACCAGCGGAACATCTTCGCCGACCAGCGCATTGGGGCCGTGCTTGAGCTCGCCCGTAGGGTAGCCCTCGGCGTGGACATAGGACGATTCCTTCATCTTCAGTGCGCCTTCGCGGGCGATGGCGTAATGAATGCCGCGGCCGAGATACAGGAACGTGCTGGCGTCTCGATATTTGGCTGCCAGCTGCAACGTGCGCGCGCGCCACGGTTCGAGCTGGCGCGCGATTTCTCCCGGAAGGGCGATCAGCTCGCGCAGGTTGCGGTCGATCTCGGCGGCGTCGAGCGCGCCGGTCTGGCGAGCCTCGAACATGGCCAGTAAATACAGCGCCGTGAGCTGGCAGGTGAAGCTCTTGGTCGCGGGAATGGCGAGTTCACGCCCGGCGGCCAGCGGCATGGCGGCGAATGCTTCCCTCAGCATGGAACTGCCTGGAACGTTGGCGATGGCCAGTGTCTGCTCGCCGCGGTCGCGGGCAAGCCGCAGAGCCGCCAGGGTGTCGGAGGTCTCGCCCGACTGCGAGATGACGAGCACGGACGGATGCCGCGGATTTGCCGTGCCGCGGCAGCCCCATTCACTTGCGTATTCCACGTCCACGGCAAGGCCGCACAGGTCCTCAAGCAGGATTTCGGCGGCCAGGCCCGCGTGGCGGCTCGAACCGCTGGCAGCGATCAGCACTTCGCCGCGCGGATTGAGCCACTGTGCGAGCGGAGCGAACGCGTCGAGCTTCAGAGCAGTGCCGTCGAGGTAAAGCGCGAGGGTGCGGCGGATGGCCTCAGGCTGCTCGAAGATCTCGCGCAGCATCGCGTGGGCGAACTCGATCATCGATTGAGGCCCTCCGGGCGGCGCCCCGCGAAATTCCGGTCGATTCTCACGGCTTTGATTGTATAAGCCGATTGAACCCATCCCGTCGCCCTCCGGCCAATATCGTGAATACATATGCCGTTCACATCGCCGGGTTTATTCTTGCTGCATGTCTCGTCCAGGGCTTCCCCAGGCATTTTTGTTTTCGACGGCGCTGATCGCCGTTCTCGCCCCGCCGCTCGCCGCGCAGGACGCGGGGTCCACGTGGACATTTGCCGTCTCCGGCGACAGCCGCAACTGCGGCGATTTCGTGATGCCCGCGATCGCCGCCAGCGTGAAGGCTGAGAAGGACGCGTTTTACTGGCACCTGGGCGACTTCCGCGTGATGAGCCGCGAGCCCGACCAGGACCTGGCCGCGATGTTGCCGGCGGGCAAGCATCTCTCTACAGCCGAGTACTACGCGACCGCGTGGGACGATTTCCTGACGCACCAGATGGCGTCGTTTGCGCCGCTGCCGGTGTTCCTGGGCCGCGGCAATCACGAGACACATCCGCCCCAGACGCGCGACGGCTACACCGAAAAGTTCCGCTCGTTTCTTGACCGGCCAGAGATCGCCGCGCAGCGCAACGCCGACGGCACCGACGCCGCGCCCGTGGGCCCGTGGTATCACTGGACCGAGAACGGCGTGGACTTCATCACCATGGACAACTCCGAGAAGGACGAGTTCTCGGACGAGCAGCTCCACTGGCTTCGCGCGGTGCTCGACCACGACATGGCGCCGAACTCCGGAATCAAGGCGATCGTAATGGGCGCGCACGAGGCGCTGCCGCACTCCACCGGCTCCGAGCACGCAATGGACGACTGGGATCGCGGCAACCAGACCGGGGACCTCGTCTACGAGTGGTTCTATGGCGCGCAGGCAGCAGGCAAGCACGTGTACCTCATCGCCAGCCATTCGCATTACTTCTCGCCAGATATCTTCAACGCGCCCTACTGGAAGCAGCACTCAAACCGTGTCATTCCGGGATGGATTATCGGGGCCGCTGGTGCGCACCGTTACGCGCTGCCCAAGACCGCGCACAAGGGCGCGAAATCCATGATCTACGGCTACATGCAGGGAACTGTGCACCCCGACGGCACCATCGACTTCGCGCTGCACGAGCTGAGCGAGCAGGATCTGGTCAAGGCCAAATGGCCGAATGCTCCCGACGAGGCGATCCACGAGTGCTACGTTGACAACGGAGATGAGCCGCGGAAGTGAATACTTACTCCCGCAGGCTCGCCATCCTCGCCGTCTCCGCCGTCTTCGCGCTTGCAGGATTTGCTGAACAGTCTCCCACCAGGGCAGACTCGATCCTCATCCTGAAGAAAGACCACACGCTTGAATTGCTCTCAAACGGCAAGGTGATCCGCACATACAAGGTGGCGCTCGGCCGCGGCGGCCTTGCACCAAAGGATCGGCAAGGCGACGCCCGCACCCCTGAAGGGCACTACATCATCGACAGCCGCAACGAGCACTCCGCCTATCACAAGGCATTGCACATCTCTTATCCCGATGCGGAAGACCGCCGGCGCGCAGGCAAGCTCGGCGCTTCGCCCGGAGGCGACATCATGATTCACGGCCTGCCCAATGGCATGGGCTGGCTCGGCTCGACTCATCGCGCTTACGACTGGACACTCGGCTGTGTCGCCGTGACCGATGCCGAGATCGATGAGATCTGGAAGCTTGTCCCTGTTGGCACTCCCGTTGAAATCCGCCCCTGATCGCATAGCTCCTTCCTCGCCTCACCATAGATAATGGTCCCCGCCGGTCCGGAGCCGATTTCCGGACCCGCGAACGCGCACACGCGCAACCATGAAAGAGGTTGAAACATGCATCCTGTGGGATGGAAGAAAACCATCGCTTTTGCCGCCGCACTTGTCTTCGTTCTTCTGCCCTGTACGCTCATAGCGCAGTTCCCGGGCATGGCGCCCGCGCAGCACCACCCCTGGTCCGACAAGTCTCTCTCGCCCGATCAGCGCGCCGACATGGTCATCAAGGAGATGACCCTCGACGAGAAGATCCAGCTTCTGCATGGCCCCGGCTGGCAGGTGTTCCTGGGGCCTCGGCCGGAGTCAGGCCCGGACACGCGCGCCATCATGCTCTTCGAATTCATTCCCGGCATTCCGCACCTCGGAATTCCCGACCTGCAGATGACCGATTCCAACCAGGGCGTCTCCGGCGTGGGCGGCGGCGGCCGGTATGCAACGGCATTTCCGTCCGGCGAAGCCATGGCGGCGGCGTGGGATCCGAAGCTCTCCTGGGAGATCGGGACGCAACTCGGAAGCGAGATGCGCGCCATGGGATTCAACATGTCGCTGGGGTCGGGCATCAATATGATCCGCGAGCCGCGCAACGGCCGCGTCTTCGAGTACAAGGGCGAGGACCCGCTGCTGGCGGGCACCCTGGCCGGCTCTGAACTTAAGGCCGAAAAGGCGCTGCACCTCATCACCGACCTCAAGCACTACGCGGTCAATGATCAGGACGCCGGCCGCATCGTCGTCAACTCCATCATCGACAAGCGCGCCATGCATGAGAGCGACCTGCTCGCATTCCAAATTGCGCTGAAGGATTCGGATGCGGGTGCGTTCATGTGCTCCTACAACCGCATCAACGGCACCTATGCGTGCGAGAACCCTTACACGCTCGGCGTGCTGAAGAACGATTGGGGATTCAAGGGGTTCGTCGTGTCGGACTGGGGCGGCACGCAGAGCACGGTGCCGGCAGCCAAGGCGGGGCTCGACGTCGAGATGCCCGGCAACGATTCCTTCGGCGCGCCGCTCAAGAAGGCGGTCGAGGCCGGCGAAGTCTCGATGGACCGGCTCAACGACATGGTGCACCGCGTCCTGCGCACGGAGTTCGAGTCCGGCATCGTGGACGATCCGCCGCAACCCGAGTCTCCCGACGTGTTGCGCGGGTTCGCCGTCGCGCAAAAGACTGAGGAGAGCGGCGCAGTGCTCTTGAAGAATGCGGGCAACGTTCTCCCGCTCAAGGCCGCTACGGTCAAATCGATTGCCGTGATCGGCGGGCACGCGGACGTGGGCGTCATGTCGGGCGGCGGTTCGTCGCAGGTTTCGCCCGCGGGCGGCAACCCCGTTCCGCCTCCTCCGGAGCTGATGAAGAACCCGCTCGCCGGCTTCATGCTGCTCGAGACCTACCACCGTTCCCCGCCGCTCAAGGGAATCGAAGAGAAGGCGCCGCACGCCGCGGTCAAGTTCGATCCCGGCACGGACCCCACAGCCGCGGCTGCGCTGGCCAAACAATCCCAGGTGGCGGTCGTGTTTGTGACACAGCACGAATCGGAAGGCATGGACCTGGCCAATCTTTCCCTCCCCGGCAACCAGGACGCGCTCATTGAAGCCGTGGCCGCGGCGAATCCCCACACCATCGTCGTGGTCGAGTCCGGCACCGCCGTGCTCATGCCGTGGCTCGACAAGGTCGCGGGCGTGGTCGAGGCGTGGTATCCGGGTATTCGCGGATCGGAGGCACTGGCGAATCTGCTCTTCGGCGACGTGAACTTCTCAGGCCACCTTCCGCTCACATTCCCCAAGAGCGAAGCCGATCTCCCGCATCCCACTCACCTTGCGCCGCCGAAGCCCGATGCCGAGCACCCGGTGCCGAAGCTCGCGGGAGCGCCGGGCATGATCGGCATGGCGATGGGCATCGGCCCGTTCTTCGACGTGCACTACGACGAAGGCCTCAAGGTCGGCTACAAGTGGTACGACGCCGAGAACAAGCAGCCGCTGTTTCCATTCGGCTTCGGTCTCAGCTACACCACGTTCGCGTTCTCGGACCTAAAGGCATCGGCAGCGAACGGCCTCGATGTCACATTCACGGTCAAGAACACGGGCAGTCGCGCCGGCGATGAAGTCGCGCAGGTCTACCTGGCGCTGCCGGCGGAAGCGCAGGAACCGCCGCGCCGCCTCATTGGCTGGAGCAAAGTGTCGCTTGCGGCCGGCGAGCAGAAGACGGTCACGGTCCACGCAGATCCACTCATGCTGTCTGTCTTCAACGAGGACAAGAACGCCTTCGAGCAGTTGCCCGGCGAATACAAAGTCTCGGTCGGTGGCTCGTCGCGCGATCTGCCGCTCAGCACGCCGGTGCACCTTGGCGGTAGTTAGCGCTCAGGTGAGACTGCCGAGCGATTCGCGGGCGCTTCTCGATGGAGAGGCGCCCGCAAATTTTATTGCAGCGTCTTGATGTATGCCGCAACCGCCTTGGCTTTCTCGGGCGTTGCGCCCTTGAACGCCTTCACGTGCGGTGGCTTGGCTTCGCCGCCTGTCGTGAGCACCTTCACAATGTCGTCCTCGCTCAGAGTCGTGCCGGCCAGTTTCGGGCCCATCTTGCCCTGGCCCTGGGCGCCGTGACACCCCGCGCACTTCGACTTGTATATGGTGGCACCATCAGGGGCGCCAGCTTTTGCCCACGCTGAGCTCGCGGCCAACAGCAGAACGGCAATCACAGTTATGCTCTTCTTCACTGCATCCTCCTTCGTTGCGGACCACCGACGGGTAGAGCTCGTGCGGCGGGGGTTCATTCGAGATACTTACTTGAAAGCTCCGGAAAGCAGCGACGCTACTCCCGCGCCGCCCTTGGCGTGCACGAAATTCAGGAGAATCGGCGCAAACTTTTCGACCATGCCGGGGGACAGCCCCAGCTTCTGGAATGCCGATGCGGCCGATGCCAGGCCGCCCGCGCTGCCGGGCAACATGCTGGCCATGCCAGCAAGCCCCGACCCCCCACTCACGGATGGCGCCGCTTTGAGAAAGCCGCTCATTCCCGGCACCACCGCCGCAATCTTGCCAAAGTCGGCCGCGCTCAGCCGGCTCTTGGCCAGGCTGAACAGCGCGCCTGCGCCGCCGGTGGCCTGATGTGGCGTAACCGACAGGCCCTTCGTCAAGTCGCCCACCAACTCCGGGCTCGGTGGTTGCAAGCTATACACAGGATTTGCCAGTACGGCGATGAAAGCGACGAGCGGCAGAAGAACAAAGAAAGATTTTCTTTTTGACATCATGATGACCTCCCGCTGCGGGGGAGCTGGCCAGTTCTGCTGTTTTCACGTTCGCGCAGAACGGCCGGCAATCTCGGAAGCACAAATGCTCAAGCGAGAGTATTCAATCCATCTCGATTTCGAGAACTGGCAGTTCTTCAAGTGCCGCCTGGGCACGGACACGGGGAGTATGGACTGAGTTGGGTGCTGCTTTCCAACTGCAGCCCGCCGACTGGATTTCGCTCAAGCTCGCAGCAGCGATTCCACGACGTCGGCAGCGGAGTAAGAGCCGGAGCCCGGTGCGACAAACTGCGCGATCGCGTTCAAATCATCGCCTGCCGTCACGAGCGCGGGCTCGACTGTTCCCTCTTTGCGCACCTGCGCGTGCCCCACGTTGGCAAGTAGCGCATTGCACAGGCATTTCCGCCCGACCGTGTCCTCCGGCTTGCCGCCCTTCGCCACGTAGGTTGCAAGCGGCTCGGCGGCGCAGCGATAACCAATCTTGCCGCTGGGCATGACGTAGGCTTCCCTCAGATAGCCCAGATCGCAGACGGCCTTGCGCGCCTCGGATACGGCGGTATCGGAGGACGTACCCTCCAATTGCGCCACCTTGAACGGAAATCCCGTGGGCGAGACCCGGGGGTCGGTGAGAACTTCCGCGTTTCCGATTGCGGCCTTCGCGATCAGATTGCCCTTGAGGTCGTCGCGCAGCCCCGACTCCTGGCTGAACGCGAACGCCGTTCCCACCTGAATGCCCGCCGCGCCCTGGTCCAGGGCTTCGCGCAGTTTCTCCGCGCTCCCGCAGCCACCGGCAAGCCAGAATGGAACGCCCAGGGCGCAGAGCTCCGCCACGTTCACGCGGTCGCGCTCACCGTACATTGGTTCGCCCGCGGCATTGAGTTGCAGCTTGCCGCGCGGCGGCGCATTGTGCCCTCCGGCCGTGTGGCCTTCGATGACAAATCCGTCCACCCGGCCGCTGGCGCGGCGCAGCATCGTGGTCGCCAGGGTGTTCGATGAGACGACGGCGAGGAACTTCGGCCGCGTGAGCTTTGGCAGCGGGCCTTCGGCATAGTCGGCCGGATCGAAGCGCATCATCGTGTCCTGATCCTGCGGTGCGCCCGTGACGGCCAGACGGTACTCCGCGGGCCGATGCTCCGCATAGGCATCGAGAACGCCGGGGATATGCAGCGGGATGCCCGCGCCCATCAGGACGTACCCAACCCCCGCCAGCATGGCGCCGTAGATGGATGCAAGGTGAGGGAGCTGCACCTTCTCGAGAAAATTGATGCCGACCGGGTTCCGGTGGCCCTCGCGCGCGAGAAACACTTCCACAAAGTTCGCGGCTATGGTCACCTCGACGAGCCTGCGCGGCTCGCCGAGCTGGTGCATCGGAAGCATGGGATACGGCTGCCCGGCCGGCTTTCCCCCGGGCACGAAATACTCATTCCAGATGCGGCGGGCCATCTCCGGAAGTGGAAATGCGTCCAGTCCCCTGCGCATGTGACCGCCCTTGTCTCCATCGGCGAGGCGGCGCACAAAGAGTGAGTCGAGCGCTGTGCCGGAGACGACGCCGAGCTGGCCGAGGCGGGAGACGGCATTTGCCAGTCGCCAATTGGACACGCCGACACCCATGCCGCCCTGAATGATTCTGGGAAGTTGGAGCATCTGTAAATTGTTTCACAGAAAAGGCTTCCCGCGCGCCCATCAATCGGTTGAGCGGGCAATTTCAAGGGTGCAATAGCCTCAGCGGGACCTGGATTCCAACCCTTACTTCATCACCTTGGAGAGTATGGCGGCAATGTCCTTGCCGCCCTTCCCCTCGATAAAGCTCAGGAGAATCGGCAAAAACTTCTCAATCATGGCGGGCGAGAGCCCCAGTTTTTGGAATCCCATCGTTGCCGTCACCAGGCTGCCCCAGTCTCCAGGCAATGAGTCGGTCAAATCCGTGAGTTCGGGCGAGGATGGCGCAGCCTTCAGAAAATTGTTCATGCCCGGCACCACCGCCGAGATCTTGCTGAAATCTTCGGGGCTTAGCCGGCTCTTCGCGATGCTGAACAACAGGCCTGCTCCGCCAGTGGCCTGCTCGGGCGTAATCGAGAGCCCATTCGTCAACTGGCCAACCAACTCCTTACTCGCAGATTTCAAGCCGTAAGCGGGAACCGATTGTGCGGCAACGAAAACAGCGATCGACAGGCAGGCGAGCGAAATCTTTCCGGGCGACTTCATGGCAACCTCCCATGGTCGGAAATCAAGCCACTTCTGCAGGCGTCGTGTTTGGCTTGAGCGGCCGGACGCCTCGAGAACACGAACGCTCACGTGAGCGTATTCAATCCACCCCGATCGCGAGAACTGGCAGTTGTTCAAGCGTCATGGCTCGTGCGGCCGGCCCTGGTCTTCGGGTCCAGAGCCGGGGGCAGCCAACGCACCTTGTTCGCTGCCGGGCCGATACGCAATCGCCGATCCCGTCTTTTCGCCTCCCGCATGACTAAACTTCGCAAACTCGCATCCAACGGTGACGTAGTCGTGTGCGCTGGACTGCCCCAGGCCGGCGGGAAACCCGCGCAGGGCAGGGAGCAACCTCACGAGCCCAATCCAGCCACTCGTTGTTCACCGGCATTCCCCTTGGGCCGATGAGTAGCTTGCGCATCGGCATGGAGTTTAGGCCCTAAAAAAATCGATTCGGAGGGAATCAATGAAACGCATTGTCACCGCCGCCTGCTGCATCCTCGTTGCCGCGCTTCCGGCACTGGCCCAGAAGAAAGGTGCCGAAAAATCCGCCATGAGCGACCAGAAATTCATCGAAACAGCCGCCCAGATCGACATGGTCGAAGCCAACCTTGGCCAGCTCGCAGGCACCAACGCGGGCGAACAGGGGGTAAAGGACTACGGCCAGACCCTGGCGACCGACCACACCCAGGACTACCAGAACCTTCAAAACGTCGCCAAACAGGCCAACCTCAATGTGCCCACCGCTATTGACGCCGAGCACAACAAGGTGATGGTCGACCCGCTCGAGAAGCTGAATGGCGCGGCTTTCGACAAGAAATACGTGCAGGACATGGTTGCCGGCCACTCCAAGGCCCTCGAGCTCTACAAGAAAGAAGCCCAGAACGCGCAGAGCGACGCGGTAAAGTCCTATGCGCAATCCGTGGTCCCGGTGCTCGAGAAGCACCTCGCCGACGCCAAGGACCTCGAAAAGGCCAAGAAGGCGGCGAAGTAGCACTCGCCGTCCGGCTGGCTCAATCCCGCATAAGTGAGGATTCCCGCGCCTGGCTTCAGGGTGGGAATCCCGCGGGAAGCTGCGGTGGAGTGCCGTGAGGCTGCGAGCACTTCATGACCGGGCAGCTGGGTCCGTGAGTCTCGGGGCGCAAAACCTCCAGCGCTCACCTGCCTGTGGTAGTCAACCTACAACTTTCGACTCTTTACTTCTTCGCTCGTGACGGTCAGGATGAGTAACTGTCAATCTGTAACTGCCGTAGCTTCCCGAGTCTTTCAAGTCGGCTAATTAGGAAACTGAAAATTAATCCTCCCTGCTTTTCGCGGTTCACCACCCGCGTGGAGTTGCGCATGCACGGTTCGCTTGGTGACACGTTTTTGCTCATGGTTCCTGCGGTGGTCCTCCTGATCATCACAGTATTCCGTCTGGATGAGCATATCTTTGGGACCGATTCCAAAAAGAAGTCCGGTCCCCTGAAGCCTCGGTTCTCCAACTTCGACGAACGCGACGGCATGGTCCTCGCCGATCCGGATGGCCGGGTCAGCCGTCGCGATCAAAAATAGGGCTGTTCCGGGTTGCACCCGGCGGAACGAGATGAGCGCGCAAGGTGTGCCGTTGTTGTGTCTTCCTGATTGAATCCATTCAAGTTCCCGTTTGCTTGAAGCGGCACGCCACAAGCCGGATTCGCGAAGCCGCTGATCGGCTTGCCGCGCCGCTTCTCTGCGACAATGGAACCTGATGCTGTCCCTCCAGAACGCCGGCAAGCGGTTCGGCCCCAAAGTCCTTTTCCTCGAGGCCGGCTGGCTCATCCGCAACCACGAAAAAACCGCTCTCGTCGGCGCCAACGGCACCGGCAAATCCACCCTGATGAAGGTGCTGGCCGGCGTCGAATCTCTTGATTACGGGGAAATGCAGCGCACCCGCGGCATGAGCATCGGCTATCTGCCTCAGGAAGGTCTCCGGCTCGCCGGCCGCACCATCTTCGAAGAGTGCCTCACGGTCTTCGACGAGATCCGCGCCATGGAAGGCGAAATTGAGCGCCTCGGCGCGCAGCTCGCCGAACTCGACCACGCCGGATCCGACTATGCCTCGGCGGCTGAACGGTTCAGCACGCTCCAGGAGCGCTTTCACGCGCTAGACGGCTATGCCCTCGACGCCCAGGTCGGCGCCGTCCTTACCGGCCTCGGCTTCACCAAGGAGGACTGGTCCCGCGACACCGGCGAATTTTCAGGCGGCTGGCAGATGCGCATCGCACTCGCCAAACTGCTGCTTGCAAAGCCCAATCTGTTATTGCTCGACGAGCCGACGAACCATCTCGATCTCGAAACGCGCAACTGGCTCGAGGACTACCTGAGGACTTACCCCTTCGGTTACATCCTCATCTCGCATGACCGGTACTTCCTGGACGTCACGATCGACCGCACAGTCGAGATCTGGAACAAGCGCCTGACGATCTACAACGGCAACTACACCCGATACCTCGCGCAGAAGGATGAGCGCCGAGCGCAGCTCGAAGCTGCATACCGCAATCAGCGCGAGCAGATTGAGCACCTCGAAACCTTCATCAGCCGCTTCCGCTACCAGGCGACAAAGGCGAAGCAGGTGCAGAGCCGCATCAAGGAACTCGAAAAGATCGAGCGCATCGAGATCCCCGAAGAAGAGCCGGTGATCCACTTCAAATTTCCACAGCCACCACCCTCGGGACGGCTTGTGGTCGAAGCCGAGGGCCTCGGAAAGAGCTACGGCGAGAAGCGCGTTCTCCGGAACGTGCGCTTCACCATTGAGCGTGGCGACCGCGTCGCGCTGGTCGGCGTAAACGGCGCAGGAAAATCGACGCTCATCAAGCTGATCACCGGCGTCGAAGCGCCGACAGACGGCAGTGTTCGACTGGGACACAACGTCGTGAGCGAGTACTTTGCGCAGGACCAGTACAAAGTCCTCGACGCCGATGCGCGCATGCTCGACGACATGAGCCGGGCAGCCATCAAGGTCCCCGAAAGTGAATTGCGTTCGCTGCTGGGCTGCTTTCTGTTTTCGGGCGATGACGTGTTCAAGCCTCTCGGCGTTCTCTCCGGCGGCGAGCGCAATCGCTATGCGCTGGCGCGGATACTTGTCTCGCCGTCGAATTTTCTGCTCCTCGACGAGCCCACGAATCACCTGGACATGCGAGCGAAGGACGTGCTTCTCGAGGCGATTGCTGCCTTCAACGGCACGGTGATCTTCGTTTCTCACGACCGCTATTTCATCGACCGGCTCGCCACGCGCGTCCTCGAAATTGAAGACGGCACGATTCATACATACGAGGGCAACTACGAGGACTACCTGGGCAAGAAAGAGCAGTTGGCCGCCGCTCTCGATTCAAATGGCACTGCCCCGAGGCCGAAAGCGCCGGAGCCCATGCGCCCGATCGAAGCGGCGGAAGCGCAGAGCAACGGAAATGCTGAACTCGAAGCGCCCAGAGAAAAGGGCCGCCGCCTGAACCCGATCAAGCAGAAGCAGTTGGCAGACCGCTGCGCGTTTCTGGAAGAAGAAGTCCCCCGGGTTGAGGCTGCGCTTGCCCACACTGAACAGCAATTGGGGGTATTCATATCCGCCGCCGAGACGCAGCGCCTCACCGATCTTGCTGAAGATCTCCGGGCTCAACTCGCTTCCCTCACGAGTGAATGGGAGGAATTGATGATGCAGCTGGAGGGAGCCTGATGGTCAAATCACGCGCGGCGAAGAATTTCCTGTTGAACCTCACGAAGCGTCAACGTTAAGAATTGTTAATGCCACCGGCCGCGGCGAGAAATATGCGAGACTTGGGACCGGAGACCCGCGAACTGCGCGGACTTCATGGCAGGGGAATGGAAACTTCGGAAAGGCAGAAAGCCCTCTCGCTTTTACTCGTCGACGACGACACCGAGTTGTGCGGCATGATGCGGGAGTATTTTACCCAGGCCGGCCATCGGCTTGAGTGCTCCTACAACGGGCGCGAGGGGCTGTCCAGCGCGATGAATGGCGCGCATGACCTGGTGATTCTCGATGTCATGCTGCCGGTACTCGACGGATTCGCTGTGCTCAAGCAGTTGCGGCGGCGCAAGAGCGTCCCCGTGATCATGCTGACGGCGCGCGTACAGCAGCAGGATCGCATCCAGGGCCTCGATGCCGGCGCCGACGACTATCTTCCCAAGCCATTTGATCCCGATGAATTGCTGGCGCGGATTCGCGCCGTGTTGCGGCGCAGCGAGGCGGTGATCCAGCAGCCTGCAACCGAAGTGGCGATCGGATCCATTCGCATTCACCCTGCGACGCGCGAAGTGTGGAGCGCCGGGGAGCGGGTCGAACTCACCTCGACGGAGTTCGATCTGCTGGAGATGCTTATTCGATCCGCGGGGCGCGTCGTCTCGCGCGACGAGATCACCGCTGCGCTGTTTGAGCGCGAGGCCACGCCCTACGATCGCTTTCTCGATGTGCACATCAGCCATTTGAGGAAGAAGCTCGATGGCGGGCCACGCCTCATCCGGACGATTCGCGGCGTAGGATACATATTTACCGGGGTGAACTGAGCGTGCGCCTGAAGTCTCTCTTTGTCGGTATGCTGCTTTCGATCGTTTGCATCCTGGCGCTTTCATTTCTCGTGTTCCAGGCCATCGCCACCCGGTTGCAGCGGCTCACCATCGACCCCACATTCGAGCGCTTCGATCGCTTGCAGCTCGAGAGCGCGCGCGACGCCTGGGAAAAAGGCGGCAAGCAGGGCCTGAGCGCGTATGAAGACCGGCTCAACCACACCTTCACCGGAGCGCACTACCTTCTTGACGGCAATGGCGTCGATCTGCTCACCGGCGAGAACCGCACGAATGTTCTTCCGCCGCCGCCCGCGACCGGCTCCCGCACGCGCAGCAACGGACATTGGATCGTTACCCAAAGATCGCACGACGGCAAATACTGGTTTGCAGCCGTCGGCCGTCTCAACCCCATCCACATCTGGACGTTTCTTCCTTACTACTTCCTCGTAATCGGAGCGGTCGCCGTTATTTTCTGGCTGGCTGCTGTGGGCGTCATCGTGCCCATCCGCAGAATCGCCTCAACAATCGCGGCATTTGGCCAGGGAGAGTTGTCGGTCCGCGTGCGCTCTCGCCGTCCCGACGAAATAGGCCAGCTCGGCAGATCGTTCAACCAGATGGCGGAGCGGCTCGAGCGCCTGATCGTCAGCGAGCGGCGACTTCTCGGAGACATTTCACACGAGCTTCGCTCCCCGCTCGCCCGACTGAAGTTCGCGGTCAAGCTTGCCCGCACCTCCGAGGATAAGAATGCCGCCATGGATCGCATCGAGCGCGATATCGACCGAATCGCCTCGCTCGTCTCCGACATTGTCGAGATCACTTCCGTCGAAGGCGATCCGGCTATGCGCGTGACCGAATCCGTCGACGTGAACCGCATCGTGGAAGAAGTCGTTCAAGACTGCACCGTGGAAGCAGAAGTGCGTGGCTGCCGCATCGACTCGACGGGCCGGATCGAAGACTCCGTGCAGGGCAGCCGCGAGCTGCTGCGCCGCGCCGTTGAGAATGTTGTGCGCAACGCAGTTCGCTATTCGCCTGACCAGGCTTCGATTGAGCTGTCGCTTGCCGAGAGCGACCACCATGCGGAGATCGCGGTGCGCGATCATGGCCCCGGAGTTCCCCAGGACGCGCTTCGGCGTATCTTCGACCCGTTCTTCCGCGTGGAGGAAGCTCGCAACACGAATGGCGGCGGATCGGGGCTTGGGCTGTCAATTGCCAAGCGCGCGGTGCAGGCGCATCACGGGGATATCACGGCGGAAAACGCCGCGCCCGGCCTGCGCGTGCGCATATCGATTCCGATTGTGACATCGGCTCGTAACTGACGAAGCGATACGGTGATTCGAGGCTCCCCCACGCCTCTCACGCGGGCAGTTTACATTTCTTAAGCTGCATTCCAGGCAGTCCTCACGTGTAATCGACTTATTGCCTCAGGTCGTTTGGAACTTATCGAGGCAATCGAGGAGATTTCGTGAAGCGTTTCTTTGGATTCGCAGTTATGCTCGCTCTTCTTTCGGGCCCGGCCTTCGCCGCAAAGAATTCTCAAACGGTGCAACTGCCTGAAACGGTGAGCGTAGCCGGCACGCAATTGCCCGCGGGCGAGTACAAGGTTTCCTGGACCGGAACAGGCTCCAATGTGCAGGTAACTCTCAAGCAGACAGATACCCGCAATGGCGCAACCGCAAACTTCAGCGCGAAGCTGGTGCAGCAGAACCACGACCGCGCGGTGCTCACGATTAACAGCGAAGGCGGCGTAAAGACCCTTGAATCGATTGACCTGAATCACGTCAGTCTTGTTCTTTCCGGTTCGCCGGCGTCTGGACAGTAACATTCCGGCATCCCGCGCGAGGACAACGTAACAACGGAGCCGCAGAGTTTCAAAACGTGTCGCTCAAAACTTGGCCTTCCTTTCCCCTTCCGGGTCACTTATGGAAGGGGATTTCTTTTTGACTTCGCACTTGCAGCGTCTGGGCTTAAACCATTCTCCGGCTCACAGCCGGCCGCTTCACGCTGCCCTCCTGCTTTTGCCTTTGGCCGCTTTCACGGTATACTGAGAATTCGGCTAGCCGCGGAGGCTGCGCCTTTGTGCGCTCAAGCGCCGGATCCGGCCCCGAACTTTCGGGCGCGGAGTTTGAGACGATCTCGTCTCGGCCGGTTGCGGCCACACAATCAATCGAGATTTGGAGCGGAATCATGGCACAGGTATGCGACGTTTGCGGCAAAGGCCCGCAGTTCGGTAACAACATCTCTCACGCGCACAACGTGACCCGCCGGCGCTGGAACGTGAACCTCCAGGCCGTCAAGGCGCTGGTCAACGGCGCGCCCAAGCGGATTCGCGTGTGCGCAAGCTGCATCAAGAGCGGCAAGGTCGCCAAGGCGTAATCGTTTCGCATCCATTTCGCGCGTAAGCGCAACTCAAAACCCCGCCGCGAGGCGGGGTTTTGTCGTGTCCGGAGCCATGGGTTTAGGATGGCGGAGATTCCGGAAGGAGTTCGCCATGAATCGCCGTAAGTTTGCGCAGGCTTTGGGCGCATCCGCTCTGGCCGCCCTCACAGCCCCGTCAATGCCCGCGCTGGATCAAGGCCCGGGTTCTAAAGAACCGGCTGCGCCCTTCCCGCTCTCAGTCATGCTTTGGACCGTCTTCCGCGATCTGCCGTTCGAGCAGCGCCTCGAAAAGATTGCCGAAGCGGGCTACTCCAACGTCGAGCTCGTGGGCGAGTACTCCGGCTGGTCAGCGGCGGAATTCGACCGCGCCAATGCCGCCCGCAAGCGCCTCGGCATCTCGTTCGATGCCACCGCCGGGTTGAAGCACGGGGTCGGCGATCCGGCCGCGCGCGACGCGTTTGTTGCCGAATTGACCGGCGCTCTCGGCACGATGGAAAAGCTCGACTGCCCGGCGATGATCGTGCTGTCGGGCAACGTGATTCCGGGGCTCTCGCGCGAGGCGCAGCACCAGAGCTGCATCGACGTGCTGAAGCGCGCAGTGGGGCTGGTCGAGGGCCGGCAGATCGCGGATCAGCCGGTTCGGCTGCTGCTCGAGTGCATCGATCCTGAAGAGAACCCGAAATACTTCCTGACGTCGGCTGCTGAAGCCATCGATGTGGTGCGGGCGGTCAATCATCCTCAGGTGCAGTTTCTCTACGACATGTTCCACGAGCAGATCGCCGAGGGGAACCTCATCGAGAAGCTCGAGAAGCATATCGATGTGATCGGGTTGATCCACGTAGCGGATGTTCCGGGTCGGCATGAGCCGGGGACCGGGGAGATCAACTACGGGAACATCTACCGCAAGCTGAATGATCTGCACTACCGGCGCACGGTGGCGATGGAGTTCCGGCCGACGGGCGATCCGGTTACGGCGCTTCGGACGGCCCGGACGCAGGTGTCGCAGGCAGTTGCCGGTTAGTCCTCTCAGAAGCCGAACACGGGCCCGTCTGGAACCCAGTTGCCATCGGCAGTGCCGTAGGGGCTGGCGACCACGACCGTGTACCCATCGGGATCGCGCATCCAGCACTCCCAGTGGTTCGGGCCGCCGTTGGGGTCGTCGGGAGGGTTGCGATGGCGGGGCATCACGATTTCGACCCCCATCTCGCCTGCGCGCTGCACTACGTCATCGAAGTCGTCGACTTCAAACCACAGGAGTACGCCGTTTCCGTAAGGACGGTCGTCGCGGTTGCCGATGGCTCCGTGGTGGTGCTCGGCGGCGAAGCTGTGGAGCTGGAGGATGAGTTGGCCGCCCATGACCAACTGCTCGTAGGCTTTGCCACCGTGGTTGCTGCGCGGGCCGAGGAGGCGCTGATACCAGCGGCTGCTGGCCTCGACGTCGGTGACGGCGATGAGAGGTTGGGGACGCATGGAGTGAGGATAGCAAGACAGCTAGTCGCAGGACGCATTCAAGGCCGCTGGCGATCAAAGAGGCCGATGGCCCAGAGCGTCACGAGTATAACGACGAGATTCAGCCAATATAACGGGCGTACCAGGCGATTCGGGAACAAGTGGTTCCTCAGTCCCTCATCCAGCACCACGAGGCCTGCGACGAGCAGGACGGCAAATAGCTTTCCCTGGAAGTTGAAAGCGGGACGCGATTTCCTGGCGGGTCCGGCGATGAGAGGATGTCATCGCATCCAGGACGTGAAGCGATCTGTGGCAGTTGGCGCATTCCCAGGAAGTGGGATCGACCTCGACGCCGCACTCCGCGCAGAACACTGGCGGCGGAGGGGAAGGCTGAATGGGAGGCGAGCCGATCGGCATGACGCGGCAAGCATAGCACGGGGTTCGCCGATATTACCGGGTAGCGAGCGAACGCAGCGGGCTCGCAGAAACCCGGATGTAACTCTCCCATACGTCCATTGGGAATTCGACGTGGTCGAAGTAGTCGCGGCCATTGGGGCCGTAGCCATTTTCATCGTCGCGGAGGCGGTCGATTTCGCCCAACAATAATCCGATATAGCGCTCAATCGGCCACGTTCCGTGGCGCTGGCTTTCGACGAGCCGCGGCAGATCGTCAGGGCCGGGCTCGACCTGCGGCACGAATGTTACGTGGCTGTAGAGGCGCGCGCCTACGCGCCGGGCCTGGCTGGCTTGGCGCATCCACGTGAGAAAGGACCGCCGCTGCATCGTGGGGTCCTGGATCAGGATCACCGTCTCGCCGACGAATCCACCGTCGGCCAGAAGCCATTGGCAGAAGCGGGCATTCTCGCCGCAGTTCTTCGACTCGCGCTCGAGGATCAGGCGGCCCGGCGGGATCGAGAATGCCCGAACAGCGACGACAGCTGCCATTTCCGCTTCGCCCATCGTTGCGGTGATTGAGCCGTCCCCGGCAAGGGACGCGAATTCGGAGTTGCGGAGGTTGTCGAGAAGCTGCGCGGTGGAGTGCCCCCTGCCACCGGAGAGGATGAGCGGGGCGCGGCTCGCGGCGCAGAGCCGGCAGGCTTCGGCGATCGTGGCGACAACCTGGTTGCCGAACCAGACAATGACGTCGGTGGATTCGATGGCCTGGCCTCCTATGTCACCGGAGCCAAGGTTATCGAAAGCGAGCCACGCGCTGATGGAATTGAGATCGCGGCAGAGAGTTTCGGCAGTCAACAGGTAAACAGGTTAGCAAGGCGGCGGGCCATCCGTCGGCGAGTCGGCCATCCGCGAGTTCATCGCCTCGTCCCCCTGTCCGATTGTCCCTGCATCCCTCACCCGACCGGGACCAGGTCCGGCGGCGGCTGATGAACGGCTTCATTCGTCATGTGCGGAGGACTCGGAGGCGCCATGAGCGTCAGCTTCTTCTGGTCGGAGACGAAGCGGACCAGCAGATTCTTCTGGTCGAAGCTGATGGCGAACATCTGCATCGGTGGCGAGCCGAAGTTGATGAGCGGGAACGCAGGATGAATCTCGACGACCGGGTGTGCGAAGACATACTTGCCCACCTTGACGTCGCCCGCGAGCCTGCCGACCTTGATCTGGAAGCGGGTGCAGACGGACTGTCCGGAGGCGTAGAGAATCGGGCTCACGTCGTACTTGAGGTGGGTGGCGAGCTTCTCCGGCAGCACAAGGCCGCCTCCGCCTGAGTCCAGTTGCGCCTCAACGGGATCGTTGACGCCGTCCAGGTTGAGTTTGGCGAGTGGAACGCCGAGGGGCATCCGGAACGGGATCACCGATTTGCCCCCGTCCGGGGCCAGCTCGTTGTTGCTCAGCGTGACGCGGCGGTTGGGAAAGTCGAGCGTGAGCATGTAGTCGCGGAAGAGCGTGAACCCGAGCAGGCCCTGGCAGGTTCCGGCTTCGGAAAAGAAGGGGTGCTCGAGCGCGCGGACGGCGGGGAACTGAACCCCGGCGACTTCAAGGGACTGGAGGAGGACGATCGGGACTTTCCGCTCTCCCTGCTTGCTGGGGTCGCTCAGAGTGGCCTGGCCCACGGTGGGCAGGCCGAGCTCTTCAGCCAGTTGCGGCGTAACCAGCGCGTCGCCGCCGGTGCCGGTGTCGATAATGAACCGGTAAGGGCCGCGGCCGTTGATCGTGACCATGACGTAGGGCTTGCCGTAGCGCTCGACCATGGGCGCAGAGTGCTCGACCATCTGGCCGCGTGCCCAGAGGAGCGCGCCAGGCGACAGAGCTGCTATAGCAAGGAGTGCGGACGCACTGATCCGGAAGATTGGGAACGACGAAATTCGGGATTTCATAATCCCTCCTTCCGCGTTTACGAATGCCGCGTCAACAAAGGGGGCCCTGCGGGGAAACGCGCTTGCGACTCGAAAACTGGCTCTTTACACCCTCCGCACATTGGATTCGACGTACAAGTAAGGTACGTGGAATCAGCCGGTTCTGTTCCCTGATTCGTGGCGGCTAACGAATGCGCCGGGGCGGCTGGACTCTACAATGAAGCGGTATGCCCACGACGGTCCGTTCGCACGCCAAGATCAACCTGGGACTCGGGATAGGCGCCCCGCGCCCGGATGGGTATCACTCCCTCGTCACGGTGTATCAGACGCTTGAAATTCACGATCGTGTGACGGTTTCTGCACGAATGGCCGAGAAAACCTCGATCCGGATCACGTCGAACGACCCCCGGGTGCCCACCGACAGCCGGAATACGGCCTGGAAGATGGTCTCGCTGGCCCTTGAAGGGCTGAAGATCAAGGCCGAAGTTGAGATCGGGATCGAGAAGCGTCTGCCAATCCAGGGTGGGCTTGGGGCGGGGTCTGCGAATGCGGTGGCGGCGCTGGTGGGGTTCAAACATGAAATAGACGTTCTTAAGCTTGATTCCTGCGACGACCTGACCCGACGGGTGATTCCGGCAATCGAACTCGAGAAGCTTGGAATGAACCCGGACCCTCCACCACCCGAGACGCTTCGCAGGTTACGACCACGCCAGCTGATGATCGCGGAAGTTAAGTGGGCTGAACAAGTTGGCTCCGACGTTCCGCTCTTTCTTGTCGGCGGGACGGTTCTCGGCGAGGACCGGGGACAGGCGGTCTCCGTGCTGCACGATCTCGATCCGACGTGGTGCGTCGTAGCCACGCCCTCCGTGGGAGTTTCGACCCCACAGGCGTTTCGCGACTGGGACGCGCTGTGCGCCCGCGAGGGTTTGACCGAGGCGGCAAGTACCGATAAACTAAATGAGTTGAGCCGCGCCTACGTCAGAGCCTTTACGGAAGCGATTCCGCAAGGACGGCGGGGTGGCTCCTCCGGTGTCCTCTCCGCGGGAGAGGACCGGGCGGGACCTCAAGGGTCTGCGCTTGTCCGCACCGGGATCCTAAGCTGGATTCACAACGACTTCGAGCGAGTCGTGTTCCCCCAGCATCCCTCCCTGCGCGAAATCAAGCGGATTCTTGCGGCCCAAGGCACACCGGAGGCAGCTGCTTACGCCTCGTTGTCGGGGTCCGGTTCGGCGCTCTACGGGTTGTACCAGGCCCGGGAGACGGCGGAAGCAGCCTGCGAACGGCTGCGGCAGGCGGGAGTGGAAAGCATCCTGACCCGAACGCTGCCGCGGCGGGAATATTGGACCCAAATGCTCACGGCATAAGGGTATTGACAGGGGTCAGCCGCACGCGTGAGACTCGCGGACGGCAGCCGGCGTCAGAGCCAATGAACGGCAGGCGAGTAAGTTTGTTGGGCGATCGTTCAATGGTAGGACAGTGCCCTTTGGAGGCACTTATCCAGGTTCGAATCCTGGTCGCCCAGCCAGTTTTGTGAACACCGGGGCAGCAGCCAAAGCCAACCAGCTTGGAGGATGTCGGGAGATGGAAGCGGGATCGTTGACGGTGACAGTGGAAGAGAAGCAGCCGGTCGCAGCGGAACCGAACAAGTCCGGTGCGGGTGACGGCGCAGGGAAGGAACAAAGCCCGGCGCAGCAGGCAGACCACAAGGCCAAAGACGCCAAGCCGGCGGCAGAGCGAAAGCGGTCGCGGAACCTGAGCGAAGACCGACGCTTCAAGCTGTTTTCCGGCACGGCGAACAAGCCGCTCGCGGAAGAGATCGCCCGGCACATCGGCGTGAAGGTCGGCGACGCCAAGCTGCAGCGATTTGCCGACGGCGAGGTTTACTTCCAGCTGCTCGAGAATGTGCGCGGCGTGGATGTGTTCGTGGTGCAGCCCACCTGTTATCCGGTGGACCAGCACCTGGTGGAGCTTTTGGTGATGATCGATGCGCTCAAGCGGGCCTCGGCGGCCAGGATCACGGCGGTGGTCCCGTACTACGGGTACGCGCGCCAGGACCGCAAGGACCGGCCGCGGGTGGCCATCAGCGCGAAGCTCATCGCCGACCTGCTTACGACGGCCGGCGCGAACCGTGCGCTGTTTGTCGACCTGCACGCGGCGCAGATCCAGGGGTTCTTCAATATCCCGGTGGACCACATGTTCGCGAGCCCGGTGCTGGTCAGCTACTTCCGCAGCCTGAACCTGCCGAACCTGATCGTGGTATCGCCGGATGCGGGCGGCGTGGAGCGCGCGCGGCACTTTGCGCAGAAGATGGGCGCCCCGCTGGCCATCGTGGACAAGCGGCGCACGGACATCAACGTTGCGGAAGTGATGCACGTGGTGGGCGATGTGAAGGGCAAGACGTGCCTGATCATCGACGACATTATCGATACTGCAGGCACGCTCGTGAAGACAGTGGATGCGCTGTACGCCAACGGAGCGGCCAGCGTTCACGCCTGCGCAAGCCATGCCGTGCTTTCGGGCCCGGCGAATGAACGCATTGCGGCGTCGCGGCTCGAGCAGCTGGTTGTAACGGATACGATCCCGCTGCGCGACGCGGCGCAGAAGTTGGGCAAGATCAAGGTGCTCACGATCTCCGGGCTGCTGGCCGCGGCGATCGAGAGCATTCACATGGAGACCAGCGTGAGTACGCTGTTCTCGTAACAGTGGTCAGTGATCAGTGATCAGTGATCAGAACCGGAACTGCTGGTGGGACTCGGTCAGCGGCGTGCATCAGTTTTAACTGACCACTGACCACTGATCACTGACCACTGGCCCAACAAAGGGAGCGGAGCGAAAACCAAAAGCTGACGGCTGATAGCTGAAAGCTGCTTTTCCGTGCCCGACAGGAAATGAGAGAGAGATGCCTGAAGTTGTGGTAGCGAAGCCCCGCGAGGGCAAGTTCAACAAGAATGCAGCGCGCCGCGTGCGTGCCGCGGGACAGATTCCTGCAGTGCTGTACGGCGCCGGGCACGAGCCGGTTGCGGTCGAAGTGGATCCCAAGCAGATTTCGCGGATCCTGTTTTCGGAGACCGGGCACAACACGATTTTCGATGTGAAGCTGGGTAACGGCGGCGCGGCGGCCAAGGCCATGATCGTCGACTGGCAGCGCGAGCCGATCAAGGACCGGCTGATCCACATTGACCTGAAGCGGATCGCCCTCGACAAGACGCTGCGCGTCTCCGTGCGCGTAAAGCTGATGGGCGTGCCGGTCGGCGTCAAGACCGAGGGCGGCATTCTCGACCAGGTGCTGCGCGAAGTGGAAATCGAGTGCCTGCCTGCAGACATTCCGAGCCACATCGACGTGGACGTGTCCAACCTTGCGCTGCACCAGGTGCTGCGCGTGAGCGACCTGCCGCACGAGGAGAAGATCAAGTACCTGAACTCGGAGGATGCGACCGTAGCGCACGTAGTGGCTATCCGCGAGGAAGTGGTGGCGGCTCCCGAGGCGGAAGCGGCGGCTGCGGCTGCGACAGCGACCGCCGGAACTCCGGCGGAGCCGGAAGTGGCCAAGAAGGGCAAGACCGACGCCGACGCAGCCAAGAAGGCTGAAGGCGGCGACAAGGCAAAGAAGTAAGCCTTGGCGGAAGCAAGTCAATCTGGTGTTCCCGGCGAGCCAGGATCGCAGCCAAGTTCGCTTGCCGGGGGTTCCGGCGAAGGCAACAAGCCCGCAGCTCCAACAGGGCCGTTTCTGGTGGTGGGGCTGGGGAATCCGGGGCCGGATTATTTCTGGACTCCGCACAACGCGGGGTTCATGGCAATTGACCGCATCGCCGGGCAAGAGGGCGTTGTGGTGCAGAACCGGCGGTGCCGGGCGATGACAGCGAGCTGCCGCATCGCGGGGCGCGAGGTCATCCTGGCCAAGCCGGAGACATTCATGAACCTGAGCGGCGCATCGGTGGCCGCGCTGGTTCGGGAGTACGAGGCGGATCCGGCTCACAACCTGCTCGTGATCTACGACGAGCTGGACCTGAAGCTGGGGACGATCAAGATCAGGGAGCGGGGATCGACGGCAGGGCACAACGGAGCCCGCAGCGTGACCGCCGCTCTGGGCAGCCAGGAATGGCTGAGGCTGCGCATCGGCGTGGGCAAGGAAATGCCTCCCGAGGCGATCGCAGCGGGAGCAAGCAAACGCGGAGGCAGGGACTATCTGCTTTCGCCGATGAACAAGCGCGACCTGGCAACGCTGGACGAGGTGCTGGACCGGGTAGCGACGGCGGTGAGGCGGATCCTGGAGGCAGGGCGCGGAGCCGCGATGAACGAATTCAACCGCAGGGAAGACAGGGACCAGGGACCAGGGATCAGGGATCATAAAAACCCGGACTGAGAACTCTGAACTGCGAACTGTGAACTTTGGAACTGGAACTGCCGCAACGCGGCTGAGTGAAGTGCCGCAAGGCGGCGGAAAGAGAAACCGGATGTCCCGTGTATACGAGGTAATGTTCATTGTTCGGCCCGACGTGGCCGAAGAGGATGTCGACAAGCTGATCGCCGGCTTTGCCACCACCGTGACCAACGGCGGCGGCACGGTGAAGGCGACGGAGAAGATGGGGCGCCGCAAGCTCGCCTATCTTGTCCGCAAGTTTAACGACGGCAACTACATTCTGATGACCATCGAGGCGAGCGGCCCCGTGGTGGCGGAACTCGAGCGCAGGCTGCGCGTCTCCGAGCCTGTGATCAAGTTCATCACCGTGCGCATGGACGAGGAAGAGAAGCGCCTGGCCAAGATCAAGGCGATTCGCGCCACGCGCCGCAAGCTGAGCGCGGAGCCTGCCGCACAAACCGCACAGGCTCCGCAGCCTGCGCCGGCCGAAGCGACGGAAGCGGCACAGGCGAGCGCGTAGCTGCGGCCACAGGCACTAAGAAGTTACCGGCCGGATCCGGCCCATTCACCACTGCTTGAGCTGAAAGTTGATAGCTGACGGCTGAAAGCTGATCAAGAGGAAACATCATGGCTGACGAAACACAAGCAAGAGCGCCCGAAGGTGGCGCACCGGCAGGGCAAGGCTCAGAGCAGCAGCAGGGACCGAGACAGGGCTCGGGACCGGGCGGGCCACGTGGTCCGCGTCCCGGCGGCCCCGGAGGCCGCGGCAAGTTCTTCCGCCGCAAGAAGGTGTGCAAGTTCTGCACCGAGAAGATTGACGCGATTCCGTACCGCGACGTGCGTTTGCTGCAGGGCTTCGTTGCTGAGCGCGGCAAGATCGTGCCCCGCCGCCTGACCGGCGTGTGCACAACGCACCAGCGCCGGCTCACGCGCGCCATCAAGCAGGCGCGGAACATCGCCCTGCTTCCGTTTGCCACCAGGCACTAAAGACAGGGACCAGGGACCGGGGATCAGGGACCAGGGGATCTTCTCCCGCCCTCATGCCCTTGGCTGGTCTGAGGAGATTTGAGATGGAAGTCATTCTGAAAGAAGACGTGGCCAACCTGGGCCACCGCGGAGACGTGGTGAAGGTGGCCGATGGCTACGGCCGCAACTTCCTGCTGCCCCGCAAGCTGGCGCTGCAGGCCACCCAGGCAAACAAGGCCGTGATCGAGCAGATGAAGGCCGCCGCTGCGCGCCGCTCCGCCACCGAGAAGGCTCAGGCGGAAGAACTGGTGAAGAAGCTCGAGCCTGTGGTGCTCACATTCACCCGCAAGTCGGGCGAGCACGGACACCTTTTCGGCTCCGTAACCACGGCCGACATCGCTGCCGAGCTCGCAACGCGCGGCTTCGAGATCGATCGCCGCAAGATCCAGCTCCACGAGCCGCTCAAGGCGCTCGGCAACTTCGATGTGGCGGTCAAGCTACACCGCGAAGTCACCGCGCACGTGAAGGTAAAGGTGCTGGGCGAAGCGATGGCCGAAGAGGCCCCGGCGGAAAACGCGCCGGAAGCCGCCGAAGCCGCTGCAGAGTAACTCACAACAACAGACGCACGAAGACCGTCTCCGAGATTCGGGGGCGGTCTTTCTTTATTCGGTGAAGCTCTGCTTATTTCAGTAGCTCGCGCGCCACGCCGAGCACTTCGCTCACCACCAGCTTCACATCCTCCTCGCCGGACCGGTGATTCACAACGCACGCGCGTAGCGCGAACTTGCCGTGGATACTGGCGTTCGAAATGTACACTCGTCCCCGGCGCACGACTCTGTTCAGGATCGCCCGATTGAGCGCGTCGAGATCGCCGTCGGATGCTACGAACCGGAAGCAGATCGCGCTCAACGCGACGGGCGCGAGGCGCTCGAGCTTCGGTTCGGCGTCGATGCAGTCTGCAAGAACCTGCGCGAGCCGAAGATCTTCCCGGATCGACTCCTGAAATGCCCGCAGGCCATAGTAGCGCAGCGCAAGCCACAAGCTGAGCGCGCGAAAGGGCCGCGACAGCTCGATCGATTCCTCAAAGAACGCGAAGCCCTCAATCGGATCCTGCGTCAGCACGCGCGCATAATCGCCTGAGTGCGAGAAGGCGCGCTGCGCAGCGGCGCGGTCGCGGTAAAGCAGGCACCCGCAGCCGGTGGGCTGGTAGAGCCACTTGTGCGGATCGAGCGAGAGCGAATCCGCGCGCTCCATGCCGCGAAACGCCTCCGGAATCGCGAGCGACGCCAGCGCTCCGTACGCGCCATCGACGTGCATCCACACGCCAAACTCGGCGCAGATATCGGCGATCTCTTCCATGGAGTCGATGCTGCCTGTCGCTGTCGTGCCTGCGCTGGCCGCAACCGCGATGGGCGTCCTTCCTGCCGCGATGTCTTCGCGGATCGCGCGGCGAAGCTCATCCGTGCGCATGCGGAAAGCATCATCGACGGGCACGCGGCGGACCGCATCGTGGCCGAGTCCCAGCAGTGCGGCAGCCTTGGCGACGGACATGTGCGTTTCGGTCGAGCAGTAGACGATTCCGCCACGAACTCCAGTTTGATTCGCCGGAGCCTTCGCCTCGCGCGCCATGCAAAGGCCCATCAGGTTCGCGGAAGAACCACCCAACGTTAGGCTCCCGCCGAACCCGGTGCAGCCGATGGCGTCCGCGAGCCAGCTGACGACGGTGCACTCAATGACGTTCGCCGAAGGGCCGGAGCGCCACGCGGTGGCGTTCTGATGCAGCACCGCGGACGCGAACTGCCCAAGCGCGCCGATGGGTTCGCCCGTGCCGAAGACGTATCCAAAGAAGCGCGGCGATGCCGGCCGCGAGTGCGCAAACACATCGCCCAGCGCATCAAAGGCCCGCGCGCCCATACCGTCGAGTGGCACTTCGCCATCGAACAGGCGCAGGCTCTCTTCGCCGGTCGTCGCGGGATACGAAGGCAGATCGGGCAGCGTTTCGAGATAGGCGGCGGTAAAGTCGCTGAGGCGGTGCGCGAGCGCGCGGTACTCGGCATCGGGAAGAGCAAGAGATCGCATAGGCAAGGTCCGCAATCAGCTTATCCCGCTGAGCTTCTCGCCGGAGTTCAAAGGGGGCGCAACAGCCAACATTCCTGAGCCGGGACAAGTCTTGTGAAATCAGGCCGCGGGCGGCACGCGGAATATATGCGTTCGCTTTTTTACCGCGAACAAAGTGGTCGGCAAGCAACGCGCAGAGGGTCAGGTCCCATCTTTGAGTCAGGTGCAAGGAGGATCAAGAGATGCGGATGAAATGGATTGCTGCTTCGGCGGTTGCGTTTGCGGTGGCTGCGCCGGCTGGAATGCTCGCTCCCAGAGCCCATGCTGCCACGCCCGCGGCTGCCGGATTCTATCAGGACCGCCCGTGGGATCAGCCGCCCGATGAGTATCGCGACGTGCAGAGGCAGGGATTCCACGATGGCGTTGAGGCGGCGCGGCACGACTGGGACCGGCATTCCCGCAAGGACGCCGACGATCACGACCGCTATCGGCATCCGCCCGTCGCTCGTGAGTTCCACAACGACTACCGCGACGGCTTCAAGCATGGGTACGATGTCGCGATGAGCCACATCAGGGATGAACGCCGCGATCACGATAACGACCGTCCGTATTAAGCGACGATCATCGATCGCCGTTAAGCCACAAAGCCCGGCATCTCGGATGCCGGGCTTTGCCTTGCTTCGCGAGGCTGGTTATTGACCCGTCTGGAAGCGCAACATGGCGAGCGCGGTCTGGTAGGCGTAGCGCGCATTCGTAAAGCCGATCTCGGCCTGGGTCTGTGCGAGCTGTGCCTGCGTCAGGTCAACGATGCCGCTTAATCCGACCTTGTACCGCGCCTGCGCAAGTTCCATCGCGTTGTCAGCCTGGTCGAGCAGTTGTTTCGAGACGCCGATTCGCTGGAACGCCGTCTGCGCGTTCAGGACCGCGGTTCTCACGTCGCGCGCAATGTCTTCGCGCAGGTTGCGCACCTGTTCCGAGGCCGCCTGCGCACGCAGGTCCGCCTCTTTCGCGCGCGCCGAATATTCAAACCCGTTGAAGACGGGAATGCTGACATTGGCTCCTGCCGCGCCATACCAGGAGGACTGGATCTGATCGGCGCGGACAGGCGTGCCTCCTGCGGCGGCGAGCGCGGAGACTGTGGGCCGCAGCAAATCGTGCTCGGCAATAGCAAATTGTCTCGCCGCGAGCGAGCGGTCGTTCAGAGCCGCCAGGTCGGGACGCGAGCGGAAGGCGAGTTGAACGAGGTCCTCGGCATCCGCGGGCGCGGACTCGGGATTGGCGGGGGTTTGATCAACAAGACGGTATTGCTCGTTCGTCTCGGAACCAAGAATCGCATTTAAAGCGGCCATTGCTGAAGCCGACGAGCTCTGCGCATCAAGCACAAGCAACTGCGCCTGCGATACCTGCACGTTGGCGAGGCTGAGATCGAGGGTGGAGCGCAGCTTCTGGTTAGTAAGTGCGCCGATCTGCTCACCGGTGGCTTGGCGCGTGGCCAGTGCCTGCTGCGCGACTTTCAGAACCTCCTGCGCGGTGAGCGCGTGGTAGAAAGCCTGATCGACGGCGAGTGTGATGTCATCTGACGTGGCGCGCTCGGTGTCGAGCTGCGCCTTCGCGGTGGATTGCGCGTTGCGCACTAGGTTGCGCGTGCGCCCGAAGTCGGTGATAAGTTGGCGTACCGTGAGGCCCCCCGCCGCACGGTTATAGACGCTCGGGTTGTTGAGCATTCCAGCCGTGAGCCGGCTGTTGTCGTGCGCGTCGACGGCGGTGAGATCTGCAGTGGCATCCGGCATTTCACCAGAGCGGACTTCGCGCGTAACCTGCGCCTGCGCGAGCTGCAGCAAGTGGGCGACGCTAATGTTGGGGTTGTGCGCGAGGGCGATTTTTTCCGCTTCAGCAAGGGTGAGCCGAGGTGCGGAGTCGATCGCCGCGGGCGCGGGCGCATTCGAGTTTGAGCCCGCCGGCGGCGTAGCCTGGGCGAGCAGTTCAACCTGAACCGCGGGCGGCGGCGCCTCCGGCAACAGCTTTGCGGGTATTTGCGCCGCGCATGAAGATGAGATCAGAGCGCACAGAAGTAGGACGCGGCTGCTCATGCGAGGCCTCCTTCAGCGGCGGGCTCGGGTCTCTCGCGGCGGCCGTGAATCGCGAGACAGACGGCTGGCACGAGGAACATGGTCACGACGACCGAGACCGCGAGGCCCCCGATGATAGCGCGGGCGAGCGGCGCGTACTGCTCGCTTCCGCCTTCGAGGCCGAGAGCCATCGGGATCATACCCAGCAGCGTCGCAAGCGACGTCATCAGGATGGGGCGCAGGCGGACCTTGCAGGCCTGCACGGTGGCTTGCAGCAGAGGCATTCCCTGCTCGTGGAGCACATTCGAGAACTCGACGATCAGGATCGAATTTGAGACCACGATGCCGGTCATCATAATGACGCCCATCAGCGACATGATGTTGAGCGTGCTTCCGGTGAGAACGAGGATGGCGGCCACGCCGAGCAGGCCGGGCGGAATCGCCATGAGGATGATGAACGGATCGATGAACGACGTGAATTGCGCCATCAGAATCAGGTAGACGAGCAGCACGGCGATGATGAGGCCGAGACCAAAATCTTTGAAAGACTCATTCATGCTCACGACCGCGCCGCGCACCTCGAGCACGGTGTTCTTGTCGTGCTTCGTGTGCGCAAGCAGGTTGTCGATCTGTTTGCCGACGCCCTGAAGCGCTTCGGTTCTGGGTGACACGTAAATGTCGATCACGCGGCGGATCTGGTTGTGATCGACCTCGGTGGGCGTGTTGATCTCGCGCACGTCGGCAACCGAGCCCAGTGTGGTCACGCCGGCGGAGTCTTCAGAGCCTTCGAGCGCTGCGGGAACCACTCCTGCCTGGCGCGCTTCCTGCATGGGACCGTAGCCCGGGTTGCGTTTCGCATGGAGAGGGATGTTCTCGAGATCCTGCATCGACATGTGGTTGATCCAGTTGTTTGCGTACTGCACCGTGACGAGATAGTTGTTGCCGGTGCGCGGGTCGATCCAGTAGCTGGGCGCAACCATGCCGCTCGACGTGAGCGCGGTGATGACGTCGTCAACCACATCTTTGGCGCTCAGGCCCACCAGGCTGGCGCGCTCGCGGTCGATGTTCAACTCGAGGCCGGGATAATCGAGGCTCTGCGGAATGTAGACGTTGCTCACGTTCGGCATCGCCTGGATTTTTGCGGCAAGCTGCGCGGCGAGATCGTAGGACTTATCCATATCCTGCGACTTGACCTGGACGTCGATGGGCGCGGGCAGTCCCTGGTTGATGACTGCATCGACGAGCCCGCCGGCCTGGTAGTAGGCCGAAAGCTCCGGCATCTGCTGCTCGATCTTGCGCTGCACGCGGCGCAAGTATTCGTAGCTGCCGATCGAGTGGTGCTCCTTGAGGCTGGTCTGGACGAAAGCCGTGTCCATGCTGGCGTTGGTCGTGTAGATCGCCGAGAGATCGGGGTAGACGCCGATGTTCGAGACGATCATGTCCATGTCGGACGGCTTGACCGTGCCGCGGATAATCTGTTCGACCTTGGCCACGTAGTCGTTCGAGACTTCAAGGCGCGATCCGGAGGGCATGCGCAGGTTGATGATGAACTGCCCGGGGTCGGTGCGCGGGAAGTACGCGCGGCCGAGGAAGGGAAAACTGACGATCAGCAGCAGCGCCACGCCGCCGAGGATGACCACGGCAGTGAAGACGGGACGCTGCATGGAGCGATAAGCCCAGCCTTCATACCACTCGAGCATGGCCTGGAATTTAGCGTTGAACCACCGGTCGAACCGGACGAAGAAGCCGGTGTGTTTGTTCTTGTGGTCGCCTTCCTCGTCGTGCACGTTGATAAATTTGGCGCAGTAGAGTGGCACCACCGTCATCGCAAAGAAGTAAGAAGCAAAAATGGAGAGGACCACACCCAGCGCCAGCGGCGTGAAGATGTACTTGCTCACACCGTGGAAGAACGTGACGGGGAAGAAGACGATGGCAGTGGTGAACGTCGCAGCGAGCACGGCCATGGACACCTCTTCGCCGCCCTTCTCGGACGCAACGTAGGCCTTCTCGCCGTTCTCCATGTGGCGGAAGATGTTTTCGAGCACGATCACGCCGTTGTCGATGAGTCGCGAGAAGACGAGGGCGAGGCCGCCTAGGATCATCGTGTTGATGGAGCCGCCCATGTAGTTGTCGATCGCGAGGCAGACGACCATGGAGAGCGGTACGGCGAGCAGCACGGCCACAGTCGCGCGTGGGCTGCCGAGAAAGACGAGGATCATCAGGCCCGTGAGCACAAGTCCGATCGTCGCCTCGCGGATTACGTTGCTTATGGCGAGCTTGACGAATACCGACTGGTCGAAGACCACTGCGGTCTTGAGATTCTCGGGAATGTCGACAAGCTTCTTCACAGCGGACTTGATGCCGTTGACGATGGTGATGGTGTTGCTTCCGCCGCCCTGCTTGAAGATGGGCACATAGACGGAACGCTGGCCGTCGATGCGCACGATGTTGTACTGGAGCGCGCCGGCGTCGACAGCCTTGCCGATGTCTGCCACAAGCACCGACGAGTTGCCCACGGTTTTGAGCGGCATCGAGTTCATCGACTTCGCATCGGGGAACTGCGCATTCGCGTAAATATTGAAGTCCTTCGAGCCGATGCGCACGTCGCCGGCGGGCAGGATAAGGTTGGAGTTGTTGACCGACTGCACGACGTCGTTGAGGCTGAGGTTGTGCGCCTCCATCTTGAGCGGGTCAACGTAGATCTGGATCTGCCGGTAAGTGCCGCCGTACGGCTGCGGAACCGATGCGCCCTGCACGCTGGAAATCTGGTTGCGCACCTGGAACTGAGCGAGGTCTTTGAGGTTGGTTTCGTTCAGCCCCTGCCCTCTGAGCGTGACCAGGCAGACCGGCTGCGTTGATGCATCCATTCCCAGCACAACCGGAGGCAGCGTGCCCGGAGGCAGTCGGCGCAGGTCGGCCATCGCGAGATTCGCGATGTTGCTGACGGCGACGTTCGGATCCGTGCCGGGGCGAAAGTAGATCTTGATGATGCTCACGCCGGTGAGCGAGCGCGATTCGCTGTGGTCGACGTTCGCAGCCAGCGTGAAGAAGCGTTCAAACGTATTGGTAATGTCGGCTTCGATCTGCTGCGGCGGCATGCCGTTGTAGAACGTGGCTACGACGACCACCGGCATGTCGATCTGGGGGAAAAGATCGACAGGCATGCTGACAACCGTGAACGTGCCCACCAGCGCGACGACCAGGCAGATCATCAGGATGAAAAAAGGATATTTGAGAGCAAATTTCGGCATCAGCGTGCACCTCCGCCGGAGGGTTTCGCGGCCTTCCTCGCCGTGGGTGAGTCCGGTGGCGCGGGGCTCGGTGGGCCGTTGGACTGACCGTCGTTTTGATCGTCGGCCTTCAGGTCGATAGTGCCGCCGGTCTCCTGCTGCGTCTCTGATGCCGGCCCCGGCGCAACCTCCGGGTTCACTGCCTCACCTTCTTGATAATGGTCCTGCCCGCCAACAATGACGCGGTCACCGGCATTCAGCCCGCCCTTGATCTCCGCGAGTTTCGACCCCTCGATGCCGACCTCGACGGGGCGAATGTGCACGTGATTCGAGTCGTTGAGCACATAGACGACTCGGCCGTTGCCGTGGATCACAAGAGCTTCGATGGGAACCGTGACGACGTTCTCGACGTGAGCCAGGCGCAGCATGGTGTTGGCATACATGCCAGGTGCGATGGAAAGATCCTTGTTATCGACGTCGACTTCGGTTTCCATGGTGCGTGTTTCAGAGTTGATGTCGCGCGTGAATCGAACGACCTTGCCCGTGATGGAACGGTTGACAGCGTCTACACGCACGAGCACCGGGTCGCCATCGCGGACATACTGCACGTCGTCCTCGGGAACGGGAAGGCGCAGGCGGAGAAGCGTGCTCTGCGAGATTCGCACGATGGGCAGATCCTGGCTGTTGGAGTTGGTGCCGCCCTGAATGAGCGCGCCGGTATCGGCATAGCGCCACACCACAACGCCCGAGATGGGCGCGACGACGTTCGTGTAGTTGTGCAGCGCCTGGACGCGCTGGTTGTCGGCCTGCGACGCGCCCATGTGCTGTTTGGCGGCAGCCATCGCGGCTTTGGCTGCATCCACCTGCGCCTCGGCCGATAAGTCGCTGGCCTGCGCGTTGTCGAGTTCCTGCTGTGCGATCAGGCCCGGATGTCCCTCCGACGCCTGCTTGAGCCTCTCGTACTGCTCGTGCAGCGCCCCATGCTGCGCCTCGGCGCGATTGATCTCATGCTGGGCCTGCGTGATCTCTTCCTTGCTCTGCTCCACTTCATACACCGTCTGCTGCAACTGCGCCTTCAACTCGGGAACTTCGAGCTGCGCAAGAGTCTGTCCTTCCTTGACGATGTCGCCGATATCCACATAGATCTTCTTCATGTAGCCGCTGACCTTGGGGTGAACATCCACCTCCTGGTACGGCTGGAACTGGCCGGCGAGGGTCAAAACGTGGCTGATATCGCCTCGCTGGGCGACCGCAACGCGAGCAGAAGGGATTGCCGCGGCCCTTGCATCCGAACTGTCGCTGCGGGAGTGGCAGGCGCTGATGACCAGGGCGCACGCGAGGGTGCAGGCGGCCAGCGCCCGGCCTGCGGTGATGGTGAACTTTCTTTGCATATCGAGAATGACTCCTGCTTCTTCAGCTCTCTTCCCGGCTTCAAGGGAGCATTGCCGGGTCAGCGATGTCGGCGCGCGCCGGCATCGGTAAATCCGCTCGATTTATGCCCGGTAATTTGCGCCTTCGGAATGCAAAACCCGGCAAGATCACCAACCGCCTAGCAGTCCCCAAAGGCTGATGAGTATGGATGCCGGAGGGGCTTTGCGAAAGCGCGAGAGCGCCATCGCCGTGCCGGGCGGATGGATGGGAGTCAGTAACGCGGGGGAGGCCGGAACATATGCGGAGGCGAAAAACCGGGTGAGGCGGAGGGCGCCAGCCGGTCCCGCTTCGCTGCGGGATAAAAAGTCACGAGCGCGACGACGAGCGCAAGCGCAACGATCAGAGAGCCTTCCGGCACTGTGTGCGCAGCTGCGGCAGGGGAGTCGAGCGCTTGCGCAATCAACCTGGGCGCATCGGCGGGCTGCAGCTTGCTTGCGCTGATCTGCAGAGAGGGGCTGCCGACCGGGCTGTACCAGGCCACCTTCGCCTCGATGGCAAATCCGGCCGCAAGCAGGCACAGAATCGCACCGAATGCCGTCACGGGCCAGTGCCGGGTCCAGTGCCTACTTCGCATGCTTCGAGTCTACCATCCGTTTAATTGTGACGGGGTTCCGCGGGATTTGTCGCAGATTCCGGATGCGGCGCAGGCCGCAATTGGGGCCCGAAAGTTTGCCCCGCCGACCTTGCTACTGGTTGAGTCACTGGCAGATTTCATAGCCGGACACGAGAACTAGAACCAATTGGATCGGCCAATGACGAGTTATATAAGCAACCTGCAACATCATGAAACAACTGCTGAAAGAGATCGCCCACAATCCACTGCTCTGGATGCTTGTGTTCGTCCCGATCCTGTTCGTGTTCCAGCGGATCAAGCCGGAATCGCACACGTTGCTGTTTGTTCTCTCCGTTTGCGCCATCATCCCGCTTGCGGCGATGTTGAGCCTTGCCACCGAGTCCGTTGCGGTAAAGACCGGCGACGCTGTGGGCGGGCTGCTCAACGCGACACTCGGCAACTTGACCGAGCTGGTCATCGCGATTGCCGCCCTGAATTCCGGCCAGTACATGCTGGTCAAGGCATCCATCGCCGGAACGATCGTCGCGAACACGCTCTTCGTGCTCGGTATGTCGTTCCTGGTTGGCGGCCTCAAATTCCACGTGCAGGAATACAACCGCGTAAATGCCCGCTTTCAGGCCGGGCTCCTCTTCCTGGCGACAGTCGCGCTTCTCGTCCCCTCCGCAGTTCGCGAAGCCGGCTCGGAGAGCGGATCTGCTTTCATGCAGAGGCTGAGTGTTGGCCTGGCGATTTTGCTCCTGATCGCCTATGCGCTGGGAATGCTCTTCTCGCTCAAGACGCATCGCGAGCTGTTTGCCGGCGCGGAGCATGGCGAAGAAAGCGAAGTCGCTCTGCCGATTGGACTAGCTTTGGGCACTTTGGCCGTCGTCACTCTTCTTGTAGCGCTGGTGAGCGAAGTCTTTGTCGAGTCTGTGCAGGAAGCCGCTATCACCTTCGGCATGACGCCCGCATTCGTCGGCTTCGTCGTTGTCGCGCTTGTTGGCGGGGCTGCCGAAATGGGTTCAGCATTTTCCGGCGCGGGCAAAAACCGTTTGGATTTGAGCGTGGGCATCGCTCTCGGTAGCGCTTCGCAGATTGCGCTCTTCGTCGCCCCGGTGCTGGTGCTGCTCAGCTATGTAATGGGGCCGCAACCAATGGACATGCAGTTCTGGCCCGGCGCCGTGGTGATGATGTTAATTGCAACGATGGCGGCTGCGCTCATTACCACCAGCGGACGATCGACCTGGTTTGTCGGCGTCTTCGTGCTCATGGTGTACCTGGTCTTCGCCATGACGTTGTATCTGCTGCCGCCACGCGCGCATTAAGGCGGTCGTGTCCAGATGTCATGACTTAACCACTCTCAGAACTCCGTCAGTCAGGATCCTTGCTCGCAGCCCGCCTCGTCCTTTCAGCAACTCCTCGGCTCCCGGCGCAATCGCGTGGTCCATCCAGTAACAGGGCGTGCATTCGCACACGCCGTCGAATTGCACTCCCTGAATTTCGAAGCGATTTCCGATGAGTTCATTCAGGTCGATCCCTTCCACCATCACATTGCGGCGAACAACTCCCGGCGAGAGTGACGCGACACAGAGTCGTTCGCAGACCTCTCGGAAAACCTCGAGAGAAAAGAAGGTGATCTGCCCCTTGTAGTCCTCCTTGTATTCGAAGAATCGGTCGCCGCGAATGCCTCTTCCGGCAACGCATTCGATGTTGGCCTTCTCAATCACCGGATTCGCCCCAGCCGGCTCTCCATGATGCCCGAAGAAATTATGGCCGCCCGAGATGAACAGATGCCGAATAGCGGCGCGATCCAATGAGTCCACAGCATGACCCTCCCGTTCCTCGCTATCGAGACTGGCCCTGGGCTTTGCCCCAGCGGTAGACCAGCTCCGCGTAGCCAAACTGCGCATTGGAACCCGCCGGGTAGATGGCGGCAGCCACGCTCTTGCCGGACGCGTGGCCGTAGTAAAGATTCACATTGACGTTCTTCGTCGCCTGCCAGGCTGAGCCGATCTCGGCTTCGGAACCCAGCGAAGAATGCCCGTTGCTGGGCCGGCCCTGGTAGCCGAAGACCTTATCGTCGTTCGCGCCACCGCCCAGGTACCACAGATCACGATTGGAACCGAGTTGCAGCCAGTGCAGATCGCCGCGCAATTCAAGGCGCTTCGCCGGCCGGTCGATAACCTGGGCAAAGCCATCCTTGTTGTTCATCAGGTTGTAGAACGGGAAATGCGCGTAGATCCACGGCGTCGGCAGGATCTGGAAGAAGGTCTCGTGCCGGCTGTCGTTTGGATTGCTGTCGCCGCTGCCATAAAAATAACCGCCGCGAAGCCACGGCGTGGACGCGACTTTGAGCAACTGGTATCCGCCTTCGACGTCACCTGCTTTGGAACTCTGGTCGAGCGGCCCCCATCGGCCGTTCTGCAGCACGCCCCAACCGACAAGGTCGAACTGGCCCGGCCCCGCGGGAATCGACGCAATGAAATCGCCGCCATAGGTACCAATGCGGATGTTTTCGTGATCTGCCTTGCGCACGGCCAGTGGGCGGTTGTCGGTCTTGGTGATGCCAGTGCGGCCGTCGTGGTAGCCGATCGCGAAGGCGCGACCGACGAAGTGCTGATGCCATGCCGACTTGCTGAACGCGAGGTACTGCAGATCCACATTCAACTCGGGATTCCCGTTCATGTTGAACACGCCCTGGTCGGCCCGCGCCGCCATAGCCGTCAGGTCCCAGGTTCCATTGCCGAAGTGGCCGTCCACTCCGTCGAAGCTCCGTTGCGCCGTGCTGAACCCAAAGTTGCCGATCAGCCGCTGCGCGATGCGATTTGCCTGCAGCCACGCGAGCGTCTTGTCTTTCGGCTGCGTCTCCTGGCCCTCGAAGAACTCGAATCGGCCCACGCGCAGGTTTTTGTTTCCTTCGCCGAACTGGTATCTCACATAGCCCTGCTTCAAAAAAGCAGCAGCAGGGTAAGAATTGTTCCCGTTCGATGCATAATAGGTAGCACCAAGGCCAAGTTGACCTTGCGCTGAATTGGGCGAGACGGCATCGCCTGGCGCCCCGAGTACGGAGGGCTGCGAAAGTTCAAGCTGCCAGTCCCAGCGTCCGAGCTTCTGGGCAACGCCCAATCGAAGCAGGGACTCGACATAGCCGTACGTCTCCGACTGCGGGGGAGCAGCAAACCACTGCCAGGCATCCACGCGGGTGCGATCGTAAACCGAAATGCTCACCGGGAACTGCCTTGATGGCGCGGATTGCGAAACCGAGACTGCGCCGGGCGACGTAATCGCAATCACAGAAAAGACAATCAGAATGGATTTCCTATGCAAGATGGCTCTCCATAACGCAGAAAACCTCGACCCGGCCCACCGCGACAAGCGGCGTCGAGATAACAACAACCCAGTAGACCGTACGAGGAGGATCGCGAAAGTGACTTTAGTCGCCAACTGGCAGCTTTTTCGTGTCCTTGCCAATTATTGCTGGCGAGCATCTCAAAACGGCGTAAGGAATCTGGATTCAATCATTCACAGCAGGGACTTATGTCACTGTCATAACAAGGGTCATCGATAACACTCGAATCAATCCATGTCCTCCGGTTCGGAGGCCAGCTGAAAGTTCCCGCGACTGAGGGTGCTTGAATGGAGAACGTTGGATGAGGGAGCAGGGCGGCACTGCAAAAACTCAATTGGCCTTGGGCACGGGCGCATTTGCCCTGTGCTTCGCGGTCTTCGGCTCTCTGTCGGCGATGATGCCGATCCTGAGCCGGCAAATGCATCTCACCGCAATTCAAAAAAGTATCGCTGTCGCAGTACCCGTTCTGCTGGGAAGTGTCGGGCGCATTCCACTTGGCATGCTCACCGACAGGCGCGGCGGACGCTCCATCTTCACGCTAGTTATGGTTCTCACCATCATCCCGGCATTTCTCATGGGCGGCGTCGGGGACTATACGCACCTGATCGTCTACGGATTTTTGATTGGAATTGGTCTCGCGAGCTTTTCCGTCGGCGTGGGATTTGTAAGCGGCTGGTACTCGGCCGAGCGTCAGGGATTCGCGCTTGGAGTCTATGGTGCCGGCAACATCGGGCAGTCGCTGGCTGCATTCGGCGCACCGCTGCTTGCCGCGGCATATGGATTTCGCTGGGGCTTCTGGACATTTGGATTGCTGCTGGCAGTGTGGCTTGTCGTGTTCGCAGTTGCGGCGCGCAATGCACCCAGGCGCGGCGCAGTCAAAACCCTTAACGAAACGATCCGCCCGCTTGCGGATCACCGAAGCTGGATTCTCAGCCTCTACTACTTTCTTACCTTCGGCGGGTTCGTCGCCCTGGCAATTTATCTTCCCATCTTCCTCACCGAGATGTTCCGCCTCACGCCGCAGGACGCCGGCCTGCGAACGGCAGGATTCGTGGTGCTGGCGACAGCCATGCGCCCCATCGGCGGAGTGCTGTCGGACAAGGTCGGCGGGCGCAGGATTCTGAAGTGGGTATTTCCAATCACCGGCGTGATGGCCTTGCTGATGGCGTGCCCGTGGATGGGCACCTTCACGATCGGCGCTCTCGGCGTTGCGGCCGCAATCGGCCTGGGCAACGGCGCCGTGTTCAAGCTTGTTCCGGAATTCTTCCCCGATTCAGTGGGCAGCGTGACTGGCCTTGTAGGCGCGGCCGGAGGCCTCGGCGGATTCTTTCCGCCGCTCGTGCTCGGCTTCGTCAAGGAGGAGATGGGCACATTCTTCCCGGGCTTCATCATGCTCAGCGCGTTCTGTCTCCTGTGCCAGCTTGTCCTCCTGAGCCGCCAGGCAACGCGGCAGCCCCTTCCTGCCCCTGAAGGCAGACTCCAATGAAGCCGCTGCTCTTCAAGGACCGGCTTTCGGATTCCGCACACGCCTTGCTGTGGGGCCTGATCGCGGCTGGCGCCCTGATCGCCGGCATCTTCGTCGGCAGCCGCGGCCTTCGCGATTTCGATCCTGCGCTCGTATCGTATGCCGGCGCTTCGGTGTTGACAGGATTCGGACTCGGCTACCGATACGCCATGTGGCTTCGCCGCCCGCCCACGCGGCTCTACTTCCATCGCGGCTGGCAGATATTCCTCAATCCGCGAAGGCTCCCGGGAAATTTCGTCCATCTGGTCCGGATCTTCTGGAACAGCGTCGTGCTGCAGCGCTTCATCGAGCGCCGCTCTCACATGCGTTGGACCGCGCATTGGTTCCTGGCGTGGGGCTGCATCCTTGCAGCGGCTGTCACGTTCCCTCTCTCCTTCGGCTGGGTGCGTTTCGAAAGCGCGCGCGACAACCAGGATGTCTATCGCGCATTCATGTTTGGCATTCCGCTCGGTCATTTCCATCTCGGGACAGTCGTCGCCGAGTTGACGTTCGACATTCTCGACATCGCTGCGGTCATGGTTCTCATCGGCGTCTTCTTTGCGATGTGGCGCCGCGGCCGCGATCACGGCGCATGGTCGGTGCAGCAGTTCTCGAACGACATGATGCCCTTGATCCTGCTCTTCGCCATTTCGATCACCGGGCTGTTTCTCACCATCTCCACGCATCTCATGCGCGGCATCTATTACACTTTCCTGTCGCAGTTGCATGCCGTCACCGTGATTCTTACCCTGCTGTATCTTCCCTTCGGCAAGTTCTTCCACATCTTCCAGCGGCCCGCGCAAATGGGGATCGATTTCTACAAGCAGGAAGGCGCTGCCGGGCCGCAGGCGAAATGCAATCGCTGCGGACTGCCGTTCGCGAGCCGGTTGCACATCGACGATCTCAAATCCGTACAGGCAGCTTTGGGAATCCGGTATCAATTGGCCGACGGCACGCACTACCAGGACGTTTGTCCAGCGTGCCGCCGCAAAAATCTGGCTCTTACCCAGGACGGCCTCTGGAAGCTGCACGGGGCCGGAACGCAAGGTTGGTAAAGATGGCAAAGCTTCCTGAAAGCATTCCCGAGATTGTCCGGCAGTTCGGTCCGACCCTGCACAGAGTTCCATCCGGAGGCTGGATCCGGAATCCCGAGAACGAAAAGCTGGTAAAGACCCACTGCTGTTTCTGCGGCCAGCAGTGCGGCATCCAGCTCCGCGTGAGCAACAACAAGGTGGTTGGCTTCGAGCCGTGGGAATCGTTCCCCTTCAACAAGGGCAAACTTTGCCCCAAGGGCGTCAAGCGATACATGCAGGACGAGCACCCGGACCGCCTTAAGGCTCCTCTCCGGCGCGTCGAGGACCATGGGTTTGAGCCGGTTGGCTGGGACCACGCGATGATGCGCGTGACCGACGAGATCCGCCGCATTCAGGCTCAATACGGCAAAGACGCCTTCGCAATACTCACCGGCGCCTCGCTCACCAACGAGAAAGCCTACCTGATGGGCAAGTTTGCCCGCGTCGCTCTCCAGACCGCGAACATCGATTACAACGGCCGCCTTTGCATGGTGTCGGCCGGAGCGGCGTCGAAGAAGATCTTCGGCGTCGACCGCAGTGCGAATCCGTGGAGCGATATCCCCAAGGCAAAAGTGATTCTGGTCGCTGGAGCCAACGTCGCGGAGTGCGCGCCGATCACGACCGACTATCTTTGGCAGGCGCGCGAAAACGGAGCGAAGCTCATCGTCATGGATCCACGCATGACGCCGATCGCCCGCAATGCCGATCTGTTCATCCCGGTACGCTCCGGCGGCGACATCGGCATCTTCAACGGCATGATGCACATCATGATCGAGCGCGGCTGGATCGACCGTGAGTTCATCGCGCAGCACACCACCGGCTTCGATGCCGTCGCCGAGGCCGTTCGCAAATACACGCCCGAGTACTCCGCGAAAATTGCCGGCGTTCCGGCCGAGATGATCGTGAAGGCGGCAGAATTGTGGGGCCCGGCTCCGACGAGTTTCCTTCTTCACGCGCGCGGCATCGAGCACCACTCCAAGGGCGTGGACAACTGCATGGCCGCCATCAATCTCGTCGTGGCAAGCGGGCGCATCGGCCGCGAAGGCTGCGGGTACGCCATGATCACTGGCCAGGGCAACGGCCAGGGCGCGCGCGAACAGGGACAGAAGTGCGACCAGCTTCCCGGCAATCGCGATATCAGCAACCCGGAACACCGCAAGTACATCGCCGGCATCTGGGGCGTTCCCGAAGAGTCGATCCCGCAAAAAGGCTTGTCGGCGGTTCCGCTGGTCGAAGCTATCCACGACGGTCGCATCAAGGGACTGCTTTCGATCTGCTTCAACCCGGCAGTATCTCTTCCCGACGGAAACTTTGTGCGCGAGGCACTCTCGAAGCTCGAGTTCTACGTGAACATCGATTTCTTTCTTTCAGAGACCGCCCGCTACGCCGACATCGTGCTGCCGGGCTCGCTGATGGAAGAGGACGAAGGCACCACCACCAACGTCGAGGGCCGCGTGATCCTGCACCGCAGGGCTGTTTCTCCTCCAGGCGACGCCCGCGAGGACTGGAAGATCATATGCGATCTCGCCGCGCGGCTCGGTCAGGCGGACAAATTCAATTACGCATCGACCAAAGAGATCTTCGACGAACTGCGCGTCGCCTCGAAGGGCGGCGTCTCGGACTACTACGGCATGAGCTGGGAGCGGATCGACAAAGAAAATGGCCTGTTCTGGCCGTGTCCTGAGCCCGGACATCCGGGTACTCCGAGGCTCTACGAAGGCGGCAAATTCGGCCACTCCGATGGCAAGGCGCACTTCATGCCCGTCGAATGGCGGCCATCTGCGGAGATGCCCGACGCCGAGTATCCCATCATCCTGACCACGGGCCGCGTTGTCTCGCAATTCCTTTCCGGAACGCAGACGCGCCGTATCGGCTCGCTGCTGGACCAGTACCCCCAGCCTCGCTGTGAGATGCATCCGCGCCTGGCCGATCAACTCGGAATCGCCGACGGCGATTGCGTCAAAGTCGAGAGCCGGCGCGGGGAGATCGTCGTGCGCGCCATGGTCGTGAAAACGATTCGTCCGGACACTGTCTTCGTTCCCTATCACTGGCCTCTCGATCGCTCCGCCAACAACTGCACAGTTCGCGCGATCGACCCCGTATCGAACATTCCCGAATTCAAGATCTGCGCCGTCCGAGTAACTAAAGTCCCTGAGCCCACCGACGAGATTGCAAAGCTCGGCCTTGAAGCAGGAGGGATCCGGTGAACGAGCGGCAATTCTTCATCGACTACTCCCGCTGCATCGGGTGTCAGGCATGCGTCCAGGCCTGCGCCGAATGCGATACGCACCGCGGCACGAGCATGATTCACCTCGAGACCATTCAGCGTGCCGACAGCGTGCAGACGGCGCCGCAGGTGTGCATGCATTGTGAGGATCCCATCTGCGCCCGCGTCTGCCCGGCCGATGCAATCAAGAAAACGCCCGACGGCGTTGTGCAGAGTTCGCTCAAGCCGCGGTGCATCGCGTGTTCCAACTGCGTCGTCTCATGCCCGTTCGGCGTGCCGAAGTACATGGCCGAGTTCGAGCAGATGATGAAATGCGATATGTGTTATGACCGCAGCAGCATCGGCAAGAAGCCGATGTGCACCGCTGTTTGCCCCTCCGGCGCATTGACATTCGCGACCATGGAGGAGATTCAGCGCACCCGGCGCGGGATTCCGGTCAATTCCTGGAAGTTCGGCGGAGAAGAGGTCACTACAAAGGTTTATGTGATGGTCCCGCGCGAAGTTGACCGCGTAAAGGTAGACCTGGTACAGATCACGTCCACTCCAAAGCCGTTGCCCGTTGATCCTTACGATGTAGCCCTGATGTTAGAGGATGATCAATGACCACCGAAATCAACGAAAGCGCGAAGCCTGAAGGCTGTGCTGCCTGCAGCAAGAAGAGGCGGTACCAGCAGGACTTCCCGATCGACTGGGACGGCGATAACTATGTAAGCCGGCGCGAAATGGTGAAGTTTCTCACCCTGGGATCACTTCTTCTCGCGATGGCCAACTGGGTGACGGCATTCGCCAGGAGACTGGTTCGCGGCGGCTCGAGCACAGTGAAGCTCCTAGGCCCCGCCAGCGCGCTCGATCAGAACAGCGCAATGCTCTTCCGTTATCCCACTGCCAATTCGCCCTGCATCGCAATCCGCACGCCGCAGGGTGAGCTTGTTGCGTATTCGCAGGTCTGCACGCATCTCTCATGCGCCGTTGTGTACGACAAGGATGCGAACCAATTGGTCTGCCCATGCCACCGCGGCGTGTTCAGCATCAGTCAGGGAGCGCCCGTCGCAGGCCCTCCCACGCGGCCGCTGCCGAAAGTCGCAATCGAGCAGCGCGGAGACCAGATCTACGCGACTGGATTCGAGGTTTAGATGACGATCCGAAGCCAGGGTTCAACGCTCTTCAGCGCGATTCTCATATTCGTCGCAACCACCGTAGTCGTGCAGCTATGGCTGCTCACCTTCTCCATGGAAGCGCTGCTGCGCCGCCACTATGAGACGCTGGTCCCTGCGGCGCTCGCCTCAACCGCGCTGCTTGTCATCAACGCCGGCCTGTTGCGCTACGTGTTTCGCTTCGATCGCGAGGCGCAAAAAGACCTTGAACGCTGATCTCCATCTTTCGATGGAATCGGCTCTCGATCCAACGGCTGGCTGCCGCCGTTTCAAGTGACTTTTATCACTTTCCCGGGCTGTAACCGCGCTCTAAGTTGACTAAGTTCCTACGGGAGTCGACATGGAGCATCTACACGGTTGCGCAGTGCGCGGCCAGTCCGGATGGGCCTCTGCGCTATCGCGATCCGCTGCGGCTATTCTTCTCTTCGAGCTCATCTCAGGCCTGGCCATCACGTTTGGCCCTTTTCACCCCATAACGCAGTGGGGCCTTCTGCTTCACACCGTGATCGGCATCCTCACCATCGCCCCGCTGGTGTGGTATTTCGCGCGGCACTGGAAGAACTATGCCGGCCAGGCAATGTCCGACGTGCTGTTGCTCGGGTATGTAGGAGTATGCGCGCTTTCCATCTGCCTGCTCTCGGGCCTTGTTCTCACGGGCCAGGCGCTTCTGGCCGTAAAGACCGCGCCAGTGTTGCGCTATACACATCTCGTGTCGACGTTGCTTGCGTTTGCCGCCACCTTGCCGCACATCCTCATCGGGTGGTGGCGCCGGCGCAAATCGAACGCAACTCGGCCCGCCGTGCGCTGGGCGCTCTCCGCTCTCGCGGCAGTGAGCGCAGGAGTTGCGATTGTCATCGCGTGTTCGCTCGCGTACTCCGGCTCGAAGTATACAAACCGTTTTCCTGCCGATTACAGCTTTCCCTATGGCGCGAACCGCCCATTTGCGCCAAGCCTCGCGCATACATCCACCAACGGTGCCTTCGATCCACGCTCGCTGGCAGGATCGGAAAGCTGCGGCCAGAGCGGCTGCCACACCGAGATCTATAACGAGTGGAAGACGAGCGCGCACCGCTATGCCGCGATGGATCCCATCTTTCAGGGAATCCAGGGCGTGATGGCGAAGCAGAACGGACCTGAATCGACGCGATACTGCGGAGGCTGTCACGATCCCATCTCGCTCTTCTCCGGTTCCAAGAATGTCTACGCAACAAACCTCACCGGTCAGCTCGGTTACAACGAAGGCATATCGTGCCTGGCGTGCCACTCTATTCAGAAGACCGACATTCGCGGAAACGCAAACTATACCGTCGCGCAGCCAAAGGAATACTTGTGGCAGTGGAGCTCCGATCACACCCTCGGCGCGGTTGCGCGCAACTTTCTTATCCGCTCCTGGCCCGCGCAGCACAATCGCCTGAACAGGCGCATGTATAAAACACCCGAGTATTGCGCGGCCTGCCACAAGCAGTTCATCGATCAGGAAGTAAACCGGGTGGGCTGGGTGCAACTGCAAAACCAATATGACAACTGGGCGGCCAGCCACTGGAACCATAAGGGCGACGCCCGAGCAACAGTTGAGTGCCGTGAGTGTCACATGCCGCTTGCTCAGTCGAGCGATCCCGCCGCGGGCGACTCCATGGACTACAACCGCAGCCCCGACGACCATCGTCACCGCAGCCACCGTTTTCTTGCGGCAAATAACTTCGTCCCCGGGCTGTTGCATCTGGACGGCGCCGACCACCACGTCGAGCTTACGACTGCATGGCTGCAGGGCCGCATCGCGATTCCTGAAATCCGCGAGAAGTGGGCCGACGGGCCTGTGGTGAAAATTCGCGTCGAAGCGCCGCAAACAGTATTGCCGGGCAAGTCGATGCCGGTGCGCGTGGTTCTTACTTCAAACAAGGTCGGCCACGACTACCCCACAGGCCCGCTCGACATGATCCAGAGCTGGGTCGAACTCCGCGTGACGGACTCGAGCGGCCACACCGTCTTCACATCCGGCGAACGCGACAACCGCAACTTCCTCGTGCCCGGAACGTTTTTGTTCAAGGCCGAGCCCGTCGATCAATACGGCAACCTCATCGACCGTCACAACCTGTGGGAGATGGTGGGAGTGCGTTACCGGCGTTCGCTCTTCCCCGGCTACTCTGACACTGTTGAATACAACGTTCAGTGCCCGTCCGGCGCTGCATCAAAGACCGCACAAACCAACGCCATCAACCCCATGACCCGCGACTTCTCGATTCCAGCCACGCCGGGCTCCGGCAAGCTTCGCATTGACGCCGTTCTGCACTACCGCAAGATCGATCAGTTCTTGCTCAATTACGTGATGGGAGAAAAGTCAGGCCTAACTGCGCCGGTCGTCGACATCGCCAGCACAACGGCAACGGTATGCGTCGCGCGCCCCACGGAGGCTGGAGCGTGCCGGTAGAGACCCTTCAATCGCGGTCCAGGAGAAAATCGAAGCGGCTTCGGCGTCTCGCCTGGACTACATCGGCGATCGTGGTCCTGCTCGCAATCTGCGCGGTCGTCACATGGCGAATCCGCAAAGAGAATCAGCCTGAGGAGTACGTTCCAGGCGAATCTTCGAACGACATCACAAACGTGTTGGCAGAGCGCGGCGCGCGAAAAACCGCAAGTGCTCCGCAAGCCTCGAACAATGTTGTCAGCCCTAAGAGTGTTGTCGGTCAAAGTCCGGTGGATCGTCTGCTCGATCCCGGCAAGAAACTCCCCGCCGGATCCCCGGAACCGCTGTTCACCGACGTGACCAAGGCTGCCGGGCTCGCCTCTTTCCGCCAGTTCCAGGGATCGAGGACTTCGCAGTTGCCCGAGGACATGGGCTCCGGGCTCGCATGGGGCGACTTCGATAACGATGGCCTCGATGATCTCTTTGTCGTGAGCGGCGGCGGTCCGCTCAACGCCCCGGCATCGCAACTCGCCCCGTCGATCCTCTATCGAAACCTTGGCGATGGCCGATTCGAGAAGGTCAAGGACTTTCCGGACTTGCGCATTCACGGAATGGCCGCCACGTGGGGCGACTACAACAACGACGGTTGGCTCGATCTGATCGTCACCGGCTATGACACCATCATCCTGTTCCGCAACGATCATGGCCACCTGGTTCGCGATAAGTCCTTTCCATCTCCCAAAGGCTTCTGGGCCGGCGCTTCGTGGGGCGACTATAACAAGGACGGCTATCTCGATCTGTATGTTTGCGGATACGTGAAGTACAAGCCAGATTCCAGCAAGGACTCGACGACCTCGACTCAATTCGGAATGGAGGTCCCGTTCACTCTCAATCCGGCCTCATACGAACCCGAGCGCAACCTGCTCTTCCGCAACAACGGCAACGGCACCTTCACTGAAGTCGGCAAGGATCTCGGCGTCGCCAATCCGGAAGGCCGCAGCCTCGGCGCGTTATGGCACGACTTCAACGGTGACGGCTGGCCCGATCTCTACGTCGCCAACGATATTTCAGAGAACAAGCTCTACATCAATCATCACGGCAAGTTTGTCGACGCCGGGAAAGACGCCTGGGTAGAGGAGTATCGCGGGTCCATGGGCCTCGCCGCCGGGGACTTCGATCGCGATGGCGACGACGATCTCTTCATCTCGCATTGGATCGCCCAGGGATTCGCCCTCTATCAATCGCTTCTGAATGAACAGAGAGAATCCGGCAAAAAATCGGATCTGCATTTCACTGACGTGGCGGCGACGGTCGGCATCGGCGAACCCTCCATGCGCAGCGTCGGCTGGGGCACCAGTTTCGTCGACGTCGATTCGGATGGCTGGCCCGATCTGCTTGTCGCAAACGGAAGCACCTTTGAAGACAAGCAATCTTCGCCGCGCCGCCTCAGTCCCATGCCTTCGTTCCTCTTCTGGAATGCGCAAGGCGATTTCTTCCACGACCTCGCGCCGTGGAACCGAAATTTTTCGCAGCCGCATGTCAGCCGCGGACTTGCCGTGGCCGACTACAACAACGATGGCGCCATGGACGTCGCAATCGTGGACCAGGGCGAAGGCGTCCGCCTCCTTCGCAATGACATTCCCCAGGGTCATTGGGTCGAGCTTCGCTTGCACGACCGTGTGCCTCCCACCAATGCTCCGCTCGGGTTTGGCGACGGCGCAACCGTAACCGCATGGGTCAAGGGCGTCCCGCTCCGCCGCACCGTAGGAAGTTCCTCCTACCTCTCGCAGGACAGCCATCGCATCCACATCGGTCTCGGCGCCGCCACGAAGATCGACCGCCTCGAGGTCCATTGGCTTCGCGGCGCTGCGGAAACATGGACGAACCTCGCAGCGAACCAGACTTGGGACATCACGCAGGGCCAGCCCGATGCCAGGCCGTTCACGCCGCGCGCAGCGGATCCAGCCCCTGCCGCTCCGCCCGCAAGCCCAATCGCCTCTGCTGGACCGGCGCAATTCTGGGAGAAGCAACATGCCGCGATGGACGCCATGAAGCGCGAGCATGACTTCGCCAAGGCCATCCGGCTCTTCCGCGAAGCCCTCGCGATCAACCCCAACCATGAGGACTCGCACTACTATCTCGCAAACTGCCTCGCCGCAACAGGCGACATCCCCTCGGCGATCGCGGAACTCGACGCGCTCGCCCGGATCAATCCTCAGAATCATCGCGCCTGGCAGCGCAAGGGAGAGTTGCTGGCTGCTTCCGCCATGTCGCGAAGCCAGCTTGACGCCGCACGTCAGGCGCTGGACACGGCCATAAAACTGAACTCCGAAGAGACCGGAACCCTCACGCTTCTAGGAGAAGTGGCGCTCGCTCAAGGCCATCTCGATGAGGCCGACCGGAATTTTGCGCACGTCTGCCAGGCAAACCCGCGCGCGGCGAACGCCCTGTTTTTCCGCGGGTATATTGCGTGGAAACGCGGCGATCCTGCGCAGGCCGCCGCGATGCTGAACGCCGCCCGCCAGGCCCTTGGTCCCGACTGGAAGCCATCCGGGGCCGTGCTCGAAGGCGACGTAAAGCAACGCATGTTCAGCGAGTCCGGCTTCCTCGGCCTGTTCGAGCAGAAGTGGAACGGAGTTCCGAATCCCTCGGCCGCCTTCTCCGGGCTCGACACATGTCTCCGCCGGTTTCACTAGGACCCGGAGATTAGGCTGGCTGTGACCAAAGTCGCTGTGACGGCGATCACGATCTTCTAAGGTGGCTTTAAGGAGATCGTAATGACCGCTACAACACAGACCGTACGCGATATCGCATTGGAGAGCCCTGCTTCGATACGCGTATTCGAAAAATATGGCATTGACTATTGTTGCGGCGGCCGGATGCCGCTCACCGAGGCCTGCGCGGCAAGAAACATTGCCGTCGACGATGTAATCGCCTCATTGGAAGCAGCTTCCTTGTTTCCGGCTCCTGTCGGCGACGATTGGACAAAAAGGTCCCTGGCCAGCCTGGCGGCGCACATCGTCGAAACCCATCACGCGTATGTGAGGAGAGAGTTGCCCCGCCTCGCGGAGTTGGCGAAGAAAGTGGTCAATCGCCACGGCGACACAAAACTCGAATTGCCCGCCATTCAATCGAAGCTGGCCCAGCTCGATGAGGAACTGATTCAGCACCAGGCCAAGGAGGAACTGGTTCTGTTCCCCCACATCACCAAGCTTGAGCGCTCGATAGAAGGCAATAGCCCAAGGCCGAATGGCTGCTTCGGCACGGTTGCAAACCCCATCAAGATGATGACCCAGGAGCACGACGAGGCTGGAAAGCTCATGGCGGATATTCGTCAGCTTAGCCAGGACTTCACGCCGCCCGCCGGCGCCTGCCCCACGTTCCACGCGTTCTACTCTGGGCTGCGCGAATTCGAACGGGATCTGCACCAGCACATTCACCTCGAGAACAACATCCTGTTCCCCCGCGCGATCGAAATGGAAGCCTCAAGCAACGCATAGCGTCTCGCGCGGACCAAATCAGACATTCTCGATGATGTAATAACGGCCGGCTCGCCATGTTGCGATCCGGCCTTTACCTTTGTTGGAGCCTCCCAGCCGCAGCGTGATGAACCGCCGGCTCCCAGTCCCATCGGAGTGGGCGCACACGCGGAGTGCTCGCCCCCTGCGATTTCCGCGCAAGAACAGTGACTCGAAACCATGCGAGCGAATGAGAAGGGAGTCTCCAAAATAAAGGCGGCCATGCGTAGCCGTGCGAGTCAATCTTTGGATGGACGCGCGTTTCGGGCGGAGAGAGTAGCCTGATTCTTCCCCAGAATTGGAGCCGGAGGCCATGCGTGAGAGCTGGCGCGATCGGTTTGGGGAATCACCGGATGTACTGAAGGCCGGCGGGCGCAGGCAGACCGTGGTGCCGGTGCTCGATTTCGAGATCGGCGGCGAAGAATTCATCACCATGGCCGGCCCCTGTTCGGTTGAGACCGAACAGCAGCTTCTGGCCACAGCCGATCATGTGCGCCGCGCCGGCGCCCGCATTCTGCGCGGAGGCGCCTTCAAGCCCCGCACCTCACCGTATGCTTTCCAGGGGTTGGGCCTCGAAGGGCTCAAGATCATGGCCCGCGCACGCCGGGAGACCGGCCTGGCCATTGTCACCGAGGTGATGTCGGAAGACGACGTGCCCATGGTGGCGGAATACGCCGACATTCTGCAGATCGGCAGCCGCAACATGGAGAACTACGCGCTGCTGGAGGCGGCCGCGCGGTCTGGCCGGCCCATTCTGCTGAAACGCGGCATGGTCGCCACCATCGCCGATTTTCTGCGTTCCGCGCAGTGCGTCATAGCGAACGGAAATCCCAACGTCATCCTGTGCGAGCGCGGCATCCGCACGTTCGAGACTGCAACGCGCAACACATTCGACGCGGCGGCGATCGCGCTGCTCAAGCTCGTCTCGCACCTGCCGGTGATTGCCGACCCGAGTCACGCGGCTGGGCACAGCGAACTGGTGCCGGCCCTCGCGCGCATTGCCGTGGCGGCCGAGGCCGATGGGCTGCTGGTGGAAGTGCATCCCCACCCCGACAAAGCATGGAGCGACGGGGAGCAGTCGCTGGACTTCGATGCCTTCGGCGGAATGATGACCTCAATTGAGCCATATATTGCCTTGCGCGAGTCGCGGCTTGCGCTGTGCCGGCCTGAAGGCGAACAGCTGATGGAGGCCGCCGGATGAAGACTGCTGTTCAGGCCGGCGCCGCGGCGGTTCTGATGGTTGTTCTGCTCTGCGGATTCTCCGGCAGGACCACGAACCAGCCTGAAGTTCCCGTCGTTGTTACGGCGGCGCCGGCGTATGACGTGCTGGCGGCGCTCCGTGGCGGGGAGCGGTTCCCACGCGGCGCGCGGCTTCTGCTGGTGCACGGCAGAAACGCCGAGCCACTGGCTGCGGACTTCGCTGCGAGCGCGGACGCAAACGTGTCGTTCGATGCGAAGACGATTCTCTTCGCGGGTAAGAAGAAGGCCGGCGACCCGTGGCAGGTCTGGGAGCTGACGCTAGCGGACCATTCGGTGCGGCAGGTGACTTCGGGTGCGGCCGATGCCGTGCGCCCCTTCTATCTTCCCGGCCGCCGGCTGGTGTATGCGCGCGGTGGCGCAGCTGGGTACGGGCTGGTGGCCGCGGCCCTCGACGGCACGAATGAGTTGCCGCTCACCTACATGGCCGGGAGCGCAATTGCTTCCGATGTTCTTGCCGACGGACGCATCCTCTTCGAGTCCGGCTTCCCCCTGGGATCGGGTGCGACGCCGGAACTGTTCCTCGTCTACTCCGATGGCTCGGGCGTTGAATCGTACCGCTGCGATCACGGCGTTCGCCGCTGGGGCGGGCATCAGCTGGCGTCGGGCGATGTGATCTTCACCCACGGCGCGACACTGGCTCGATTCACTTCGCCGCTCGCCACGGAGGCTTCGATCGCCGCGCCCAGGGCCGATTACGCGGGGGCAATCGCGGAGACGGCAAGTGGTGCATGGCTCGTGAGCGCGCGAGCCGCGGGCGAAAAGAACTACTCGCTGAAGCTGTGGACTCCGGCGGAGCCTCCGGTAAAGCCGGCGGCCTTTGCCACCGTGCTGGCGCTTCCGGGCGAGAACGTAGTCGAGCCGGTGTTGCTCGCTCCGCGGGCAAGGCCGAAACAGCATCCCTCGGCACTGCACGATTGGAACTATGCCAATCTCCTGGCTCTCGATGCCCGCCAATCGCGCGAGGGCGATCTGAAGACCGCGCCGGCACAGGTGCGGCTGGAGACCCGGAACGGAGCCGGCACTGCGGTCACGATCGGCACGTCGCCGGTCGAGAGCGATGGATCGTTTTTCATAAAGGCGCCGGCGGATCAGCCCATTCGGTTCCTGTTGCTGGACGCCAAAGGCGCGGCGCTGCGGCAGGAACACGGCTGGTTCTGGATCCGCAGAGGCGAGCAGCGCATCTGTGTCGGCTGCCACACCGGGCCCGAGCGCGCGGCGGAGAATAACGTGCCGGCAGTGCTGTTGCGCTCGACCACGCCAGCGGACCTGACCGGCGCTGCGGCATCAGAAAGCGACCAACCGGCCAGGAAGGGAGCCCACTGATGGAGTTGAAGCGCTTTGTTGTGTCGAGTGTGGTGATCTTCGCCGCCGTCGGGCCGGGTTCTCAGGTGTATGGGCAAAAACCGGAACTCGCGCAGAAGGCAGCGGCAGGCCCGGCGATTCGTTTTGAGGATGCGACGGACAAGGCGGGCATCGAATTCACGCACAGTTTCGGTTCGCGGCAGTTGGGATCGCTTCTCGAGGGCACGGGCGCGGGCTGCATCTGGTTCGACTACAACAACGACGGGCTGCCCGATCTCTACGTGGTGAATGGGCGCCCGCTCGACGACTCGATGCACCCGTATCCGCTCAAGGAAAAGCCTGTTCCGCCGCCGCACAATCATCTCTACCGCAACGACGGCAACGGACACTTTACTGATGTGACGCAGAAGTCGGGGCTCGATCCCGAAATGTATTCCGTGGCGGTGACCGCTGCGGACTACGACAACGACGGCTTCGTCGATCTGCTTGTAACCGGATTCAGCAGGACGATTCTCTATCACAACGATGGCAGCGGCCATTTCACCGACGTGACCGAGAAGGCCGGCATCAAGGTGGACGGATGGGCGATCAGTTCCACCTGGCTCGACTACGACCGGGACGGATGCGTCGATCTGTTCGTCGGCCGCTATGTGAAGTTCGATCCGAAGTACCGCAACTACTACGCCGCCGACAACTACCCCGGCCCCCTGGACTACGAAGGCGAAACCAACAGGCTCTTTCACAACAATTGCGACGGCACGTTCACCGATGTGACGGACAAATCGGGGATCGGCGCGTATATCGGGCGCACGATGGGTGTCACCGCCGCCGACTACGATGGCGACGGTTGGGACGATATCTACGTCGCCAACGACCGCACCGAGAACTTTCTCTTCCACAACAAGCACGACGGCACGTTCGAAGAGGTCGGCAACGACACGGGCACCGCGTTCGGGCAGAATGGCGAGTCGACCTCATCGATGGGACCCGTTTTTGCCGATCTTGAAGGCCGGGGCGCGCTCGACCTGTGGGTCACCGACGCCCGCTATAACCGGCTGCTGCGCAACGAGGGCAAGTCAGGCTTTGAGGACATGGGCGCGTCCAATGGGGTCTCGCAGACCAATGCGCAATACGTGAGCTGGGGAACGGGGATCTACGACTTCGACAACGACGGATATCCAGACATCCTCATCTTTCACGGCGGGCTGATCCACCTGATCCCGCAGGAGCACACTCTATTTCGCGGAGTGGGCGGCGGAAAATTCGCCGACGTTTCGCGCGAAGCGGGCCCGGTTCTGAGCGAGCGCACCGTGGCGCGCGGGGCGTGCTTCGCCGACTACGACGGGGACGGAAAGGTTGATGCATTCCTGGTCAACCTTGGAGCTAAGGGCACGCTGGTTCACAACATTTCCGAAGGCGCCGGCCACTGGGCCGCGGTCAAGTTGGTGGGGGCAATGCGGCCGGGCGATCGTGGATCCGCCCCTGGCCCGAACGCGAAGACGAACCGAGACGGCATCGGCGCACGCGTCGAAGTCTTCGCCGGCGGCAAGCGCTGGACAGCCGAGCGCGTGGCCGCGTCGGGGTATCTCTCGCAGGACGACGGCCGGTTGCATTTCGGGCTTGGCGCGGCAACCACAATCGACAGGATTGTTGTGCACTGGCCGAGTGGCCGCGAGCAGGCGCTCGAAAAACAGCTCGTGGACCGCGTGCTGACGATGGAGGAGCCGAAGTGAGACAGCGCGGCCGAAATCCGGCGCGGGCGCGCACGGCGGCGATGCTGGGCGCGGTCGCTCTGGCGCTTGCCTCCGCTATGCAGTGGCAGGCCGGGCCTGCGCGTGCCGCGACCGGGACGGGCCGTGCCCCCGAGGTTCTAACCTATGCTTCGCCGGTCGAACTGCTGTTCTCGCGGGACGGAAAGCAGCTCTACGTTTTGTGCCAGGGCAGCGACGAGGTTCGCGTGCTCGACGCGAACACGTATCGCCCCATCAGGAACATTCCTGTGGGCCATGTGCCGCGCGGGTTCTCGCTCTCGCCCGATGGTGCGCGCCTGTTTGTCGCCAACTCCTGGGACGATACGCTCTCAGTGATCGATACCGCGTCCCTGGGCGTGGCCGCAACATGGCCGGTTGGATTCGAGCCGTCCAGCGTGGCCGAGGATCGCACCGGCACGCATCTGTTTGTGGCCAACCGGATCTCGAACGAAGTGGCGGTGCTGAACGCCCTCACCGGCGCGGAAGAGAAGCGATTGGCGTGCGGCCGCGGCGCGAGTTACATGACGCCGAGCCCGGATGGTAGCCGCCTTTACGTCACGCACGTGTATCCGAATCCGGCCCGGCAGCCCACGCCCGGGGGCAATCGCGTGCCTCCGCACTCGGAAATTACAGTCATCGACACCGCGCGCGCCGTGGTAGTGGACCGGATGCCTCTCGATCGCATCGCGCACGCGTTCCACACTGCGTTGTCTCCCGATGGGCGACTGGGCGCGACAGCCGGCCTTCACCCCAGGAACCTGGTTCCGCTGGCGCACCTGGAACATGGCGGAGCCTTCGCCGACACCATCACGCTGTTCGGCGCGGATGTGGGCAAGCCCGTCGAGTTGCCGCTGGACGAACTCGAACGCTACGCATCGCGCCCATTCGGCGTGGCCATTGCGCCGGACAAGTCGCGCATCTACGTCACGTGCGAAGGTTCGGAGTCGCTCGTTGTCATCGACGTGGCGCATGCGCTGAGGTTCATTCGCACTCACAACGGGCCCTACGTCCAGGATCTGTCGGCGAGCGCGCACTATGTCGCAGCGCGCGTCGGCGTGGGGCACGATCCGCGCGGCGTGACATTCACGCGGGATGGTCGCCTCCTTCTCGTGGCCAACCGGCTCGACGATACGATCAGCGCAATTGACACGCGCACCAACAAGATCGTGAAAGCCATCGAGCTTGCGGGCCCAAAGCAACTGTCGGTCCTGCGCCATGGCGAGCAAACCTTCTACACGTCGCGTTATTCGTTCCAGGGGCAGATCGGTTGCGCCAACTGCCACATCGACTCAACCTTCGACGGGCTTACATGGGATCTCGAGCCGGACGGGTTTGGGCGCGACATCGTGGATAACCGGCTCATTGAAGACGTCAAGGACACAGAACCCTATAAGTGGAATGGCGGAAATCCCAATCTGCCCACCGAGTGCGGGCCTCGCACGGAGAAGTACTTCTGGCGTTCGGAGAACTACGACGATCTCACGCTAACCGACCTGGTGACGTACATCCGCAGCCTGCCCTCGCGGCCCAACCGGTGGAGACCTCATGGCGAACTCGCTCCGGCGCAGGAGCGCGGCAAGGCCCTGTTCGAGCGCGCCACAGACAAGTTCGGAAAGCCGATACCGGAGGGCAATCGCTGTTCGTACTGCCACAGCGGGCCCAAGGGAACAAGCCAGAAATCATTTGACGTGGGCACCAAAAAGCCGACTGACAACCCGGGACCGCTCGATACGCCGCAATTGGTGAACGTCGCGCTCACCGCGCCCTATCTGCACGACGGATCGGCGCGATCGCTCGAAGAGATCTGGACAATTTTTAATCCCGAAGACAAACACGGCCGCACCAACGACCTGACCAAGGACGAGTTGAACGACCTGATTGTGTATTTGAGGACGCGATGAAAACGGTGAACGCAATCGCACTCGCAATGGCCCTGCTCGCATGGGCCTCGGCGCCCGCCGCTGCGCAGCCGCGCTCAGCGGTGAAGCCCGCTGTCATGAAGGCCGCATCTTCAACCTCGCAGAACCCGGCAGTGCCGCGGATGCCGAGGTTTCGCTTTGAAAACTTCACCACGGCCAACGGGTTGCCCGACAATCACGTCTTCACCGTTCTGGTCGACGGAGACCGGGTGTGGGCGGGAACCGGGAACGGCCTCGCGGTCTACGAAAATCACGCGTGGAAGACCTACACGACCGCGGACGGGCTCGCCCATCGAGCCGTTCTCTCCCTGGCGCTCGACAAGCGTACAGGCGACGTATGGGCAGGCACGATGGGGGGCTTGAGCCGCATCTCGGGCGGGCGCATCGACACCTTCACGCAACTGAACTCGGGGTTGAGCAACGACGTTGTGTATGGCGTATCGGTTGAAGGCGAAAACGTGTGGGTTGCGACTGCTGCGGGCGCATGCCGGCTCGATCTGCGCACCAACGAGTGGTCCCTCTACAACGAACGCAACACGCCGATGGTCGAGATCTGGGCCTACGGCGTCTCGGCCACGCCAGGCAAGGTCTATTTCGCCGTGTGGGGCAGCGGATTGCTCGAGTACGACCAGAAGACCGGCCGCTGGGATAAGTACGAAGACCCCGACGGCGAAAACGAAATGGTGCTGTTCAAGGACCAGGGGCTCATCCACGAAATCGTGACGTCGGTCAGCTACATTGAGGCCGGCAACATCGTGTGGGCGGCGACATACTTCGGCGACAGCCGCTACGACGGGCGCTACTGGCACAACTTCCTGACCAAGGACAGCGGTCTGCCTTCGAACTTCACCAACACCATCAAGGGCGTGGACGCCAACCGCGCATGGTTCGGCACCGACAAGGGCCTGGCCTACTACGACGGAACGAACTGGGCCGTGTACCGGCCCTCGCTCACCACGGGCAAGCCCGAGATGACGGTGCGCGATGCGCAAGGCAACGTGACGGAAGTCGCGGTGACCACCGCGCCCGCGCACAACTACATACTTGGCGTCGACTTTCAGGGCAGCGACATTTGGGTTGCGACTGCCAGTGGGTTAAGCCACGGGATTCTTCAACCATCTAGATAACGGAGAAATTCATCATGATTGAAATCGCAGACATACTCGAAACCATCGCGCACGCGCCGATTAAGAAGCGCGCCATGACCAACCTCGGCGTACTCAACGAAGCATACGCGTACGCCAAGCCCAGTTCATTCTCGCGCGGCATGCGCATTGATCTGAACGGGCTCGTGATCCTGCTGATCTCGGGCACCGCTTCCATCGACGAACAGGGGCGCAGCGTGCACATCGGCGATTTCCGCGCGCAGATGCGGCGCACTCTGGCCAACATCACGGGGTTGCTCGAAAGCGAAGGTTGCACCTGGCACGACATCGTGCGCACTACGTGCTACCTGCGCGACATCGATCGAGACTACGAAGCGTTCAACGAAGAGCGCACCGCCTTCTTCAAGGATCAGGGCCTCGATCCGCTGCCGGCTTCGACGGGCATTCAGGCTGGGCTGTGCCGGCCCGAGCTGCTGGTGGAGATTGAGGCCATCGCGATGTTCCGCACCGGCACCATTTCCGGCAAGGAGTAGTGGTCATGCTTAAGGGATGGTTGTTGGTCGGCGGCGCAGTGTTGGCCGCGGCTGCCGTGACACAGGTCGCCGCGCAGGACGGGGGTCCGGCCGCGCGCAAGTGCGAGTGCGGCGCGCACCCGCCGGGGCCGCCGCGCGATCGCGAGGTCGCTCCCTATGCGGGCGAACCTGCCGATCTGAAGCCATGGGCGAAGTTCGCCGCGCCGTACGACCTGAATTACACCCATCCCAACATCTATTCAGGGGCCGGACGCGACATTCCCGAGCCGAAGAACCTGGCGGAAGTGCGCATCGGGTTCTTTGGGCCCATCGAGCACACTCCCGACGCTGAATTCGGCCAGCGCATGTTGCACGGCGCGCAGCTGGCCGTCGAAGAGCGCAATGCGCATGGCGGATACGGCGGAAAGCCTTTCCGCCTGATGCTGCACAACGACTACGACAACTGGCAGGCGAAGGCGGTGTACGGCGACGACCGGCCGACGGGCGAGGCGATCTGGGGTTCGGCTTCGAATGAAGCCGTAAAGATGGTGTACGACGATGAGGACTGGGCGATCTTCGGCTCGATCAGCTCCGAAGCGACGCATATCGCCCTCCGCGTGGCCCTGCGCGCTGAGATCCCCATCGTCAACTCCGCCTCCACCGATCCCACCATCCCCGAAACCTACATCCCCTGGTACTTCACCAACCTGCAGGACGATCGCGTCCAGTGCCTCACCCTGGCACGGCGCATATTCACCGGGCTGGGTCTAAAGCGGGTCGCGATTCTGCGCATCAACAATCGCTACGGACGCTTCGGCGTGTTGAAATTGCGAGACGCGGCGCGGCGTCTCGGGCACCCCGTCGTGATCGAGCAAAAGTACATGCCGGGGGATACGGATTTTTCCCAGCAGCTCAGGGTGATTCAATCCTCGCGTGCGGACGCGATCGTGCTGTGGGCCGATCAGAAAGAGACAGCGCTGATCCTCAAGCAGATCCAGGCGGCGGGGATGAAGCAGCGCGTTTTTGGCTCCTATCGCACGCTGGGCCAGGAAATGCTGGCCGGCGCCGGGCCGGCAGCGGAGGGATTTGAGGCAGTATTCCCGTACGACCCCACGCGCAACGACCCGAATTGGGTGGACTTCAATCGCCGGTTCGAAGCCCGCTATCACGAGAAGCCCGAACAGTTCGCGTCGCTCGCCTACGATGCAATGAATGCGCTGCTCGACTCCATCTGCAAGGCCGGATTGAACCGTGCGCGGATCCACGACGCGCTCGCAGCCATCGAGGAGTATGACGGTGTGACCGGGCACATGCTGTTCGACCCCAACCAGAAGAACGTGTCGCCCATGTACTTCGGCAGTGTGCACGACGGGGCCATTACATTTCGCATAGCAACGATGGAGAAGGAGCCCGTCGCCGCTTCGGAACCTGCAGTGACTTCCGCGCCACTCGTGTCCGGGCCGGCTGCGCACCCCGGCATATCGGAAGAACACAGTGGAGCGCCGGCACCTACTGCGCTCCGCGACACGGCTCCGCGGTCTGAGCCCTATGCCCGGGTGGGCGAAGACGGCGTAGTCTACGCCGGTCCGCATTTGGGCGATGTCCCGGCAGGTCCAATGCGCGTGGTGGTGTTCGGCCCGCAGGCGGCAATCGTCGCGCAATCAGCGGAGGTACACGACGCGATCGAAACGAAAGCCGCATCCGCGCCGGCGTGGGTTCTGGTGCCCGTCGCCAGCGATCAGAACTGGGGCGCAGCTTCGACAGGCCTCGTGCATGCACTGATCGACGAGCATCCCCTGGCGATTCTGGCGCTCGATCGCGATGCCGCGCACCTGGCCGAGCAGCTCGCGCTCAAGGCGTTCGTTCCCGTGCTGGCGTTGAGCACCGACAGGTCGCTGACGGCAACCAATGTTCCCTGGATTTTTCGCATGCCCCCCGGAGCGACAGCCCCTTCCGCATTGCGCGTACTGATCGCGGCGGCGCAGCGGAGCGGACCCAACCCGGAGCGCTTGCGTAACGTTCTGGCGTCGGGAGATCCTCTGGACGGATTCGTGTTCCTGCCTACCGGCGAGCCAAAGTGACCGTGAAGCGTCCTCGTGCGTTTGCTGCGTCGTGTTCGATCGGTCGGCAGTTTGTTTGGGTTCCAGGGAGTTTATTTATGCACTTTACGGAAAAAACTATTCAAGACCATCTCTGATCCTAAAGCATTTGGTGCCGAAGGAGGGACTCAAAGGACTTATGCTCGCATGTTCTTCACCGCGTTGAACTTACCTTGGCGTCTCATTCCAGCCGTTGCCAGCGGCTTCCAATCGCAGACAACTTCGAAAACGGTCAAAAATAGTAAAAAGTAGTAAAAAGGTGCTCCGGTCGCCGACGTCAAAACGCGCTTTGCTGCGAGATGAGAAGGCTGGCTTTACCTAGAACAACTCGGGGTGGTGAATGGGTCGTCTGGATCAGTGGATCAGGCCCTCTAGGAACGGCTGCCAATGCTGTCGTTTCATCTCCGCTCGCTAGGCGGATTCGGTCTCGACAGAGTCAACTTTGCCGTCACGACAAACCAGAGAATCGCAGTGGCGGTATCGTGAATAACCATTGCAACTCCGCCGATGAGGGTGAGCCCGACCGCTGTGCAGGGCACCGTCCGCCAATGGATTCCAATCGCGCAGCCGATGAGCAAAAGTGCCACGCTGTAAATGAAGATCAAAATGGGATTGCCGAGAGTCGCTTGCATTCTCATTACAGCCCCCGATTGCAGAACATCCGTGTGTGAACCGGAGAGGTCCGAAAACGCGGCAAGTTTTCTGGCTGTGATTCAGTTTGAAAATCACCGTTGAAGTCGCAATCATCCGGGGCAACGAGAAACCACGGAATATCCTGAATTGCGGCGGCATTCGACCATGCTAGCCGTGACCCATTCAGTAGGCGACTAGGCGGAGCGGGAATCATGGCACCGAAGGAATGCACGCGGAGTCCAGCTGAGCGAGGTCCAAGAGCGCGCAGCTTCTGACTGCCATGCCGGAAAAGGAGAAAACGCGTCGCATTCAAGCCGGACCCGGCGGTGAACTGCAGGGTCTCGCTCCAACCATCCCAGCCCCCGTCGCAGAGCTCGCACAGGGCGTGATAGCCAAGCGCCGGGGTGTACTCGAGAACGATGAAGTTATCCGCGGCCACCATCCAGTTCATTGAAGCCGGAATCTCGGCTGTGAGAGCGCGCAGTTGTACCACATCGGCGGTGGGGTATCCCAGGGTCCTGCGGGCCGCTGATGCGAAACGGCTCAGACCCTGGACCGGCGCAAGCTTTAGGCCCCGAGAGGCGGCGAACTCAATCTCCGGGGGCACGATGTTGTGGTGAGTGAGAACTGCCGGCATCGAGATGCCGCGATGGAGGTTGGCGAGGAACTGTTCTGCTGACTTCATGTTTGCTCCAAAAAATAGCCGCGGCGGATCCAGGAAGGATCGCCGCGGCTTGGGTTGTGTATCGGGTTGGTGGTGGTCAGAACGGCTTGACACGGACAGCTCAGAGAAAGGGCCTTCTAAAGGCTGTGCCAGCTTTGATGTTCCGAAGGTTGATCAGTCAGGGAAGATCAGGGTTACCGCCGCAGCTTCAGGTACTGGTCTGGCGTCAGCTGCAGCCATAGGCCTGCCCCGCTGCATGCTGCAATGGCGTGATTGACCCTTCGCTCGGCCGTCTTGAAGGTCATCGCTTTGCCCCGTCTGGCCATCTCGCGCAGCTTATCGGGATGTGTGAACGTAAGCTCCTTGAGCAACTTGCCTTGTTCTCCCTCGTCCAGCAGCCGACACCGCCAGATTCGATCTCCGATGACATACCGGAACGCCATGTAAACCGCATGTGCATCGCCCGGCTGGCATGCAATGCATTGTCTGTAACCCACCGAGTGAGGAGGCGGCAACTCAGCATCGCAGCTGACGCACAGTTTCCCTCTATGTCTCAGTTCTTCGTGCGATGGGCCACGCATCTGGCTTCTAGCCTGAGTGGTCCATTTCTCCAACAAAGCCTGCACATAACGACTTCTCGTGTTCATTCTCTTACCTTTTGGTGCGCTCTGCATCGATTGCCCGAACGCGTCCGGGCGCGCCGAGGCGTGTAGCACCTGAGTTCTCACGCGGCCATGCGGCGCGACTTGGGCTTGAAGCTCAGGGCGAGGTGAATCCAATGTTGAATCAGCTGGAGCGGCGTTCCGTGACCAAGTTCGCCTTGATGTGTCCGAGGTGATACGTGCCAGGATGGGCGGGACACTCGTATACGTTGAGCGAGAGATCTCCGCTCAAGGGTCGGAACTCCTCAGCCAACTCACGGCTCGGCCAAGATCGCTTTGCGTGGCCCCATGTTTTGCATGACGAACAGTGGCCTCTAGACAGGCGAAACAGGGCACTCAATTTCAGCGCGCGGTCGTGCCTCCTTTTGACCTTGCGCAGATGATTTGGACACATTTCAGGTAGGAGATTGGCTGCTGCTGCCTTGAGGCCTATCTGCCGGATGATTTGTCTGCCGCGTCGCCGGGCATGTCGCCGGGTTGAGAGTGGAAGTGCATTGTACTGGGAAAGGAGCGCTTGGTAAGCGCGCCTGTAACTACCACTTACAAGCACGGGTGAGACGCCGGCAGCGTGAAGATAGCATGCCAGACGTTGTGTCAGGTTTTTGGTGTTCATTTTGGGTTGCCAACTTCAAGAAGATGGAGCGAATCTCCCCATGCTGCCTCCTAGCGACGTAGGAATAAGAACGTGCGTGCCCATTGCACGCGCAACCTTGCGTATCGATCCAGCCAGCGGATTCGTGATCCGGTGTGATGAAACGTGAATAGATGAGAATTGCGCTTCGTAAATTCGATGCACTCAAAGCACGCCAGTCGTGTTTGCGCTGCCACCCACCAAACCTGCCACACGCGCGAACCGATTTGGCACTCGTCTCCAAGAGAACTCCGACCAGATCGCTCCTCCGCTCTCCTCGCTGTGCTTTGTTCGCCCGAAGATACCGCTCCCATTTCGGAGGCGCAGCTAAAATTGTCTTGGGGCGACTATGCGATTACTTTACGCAGCGCAGTTCGAAGTGGCTTCACTTGATCACTCAGGGGGAGCGGCAAAACGCGAAGATGTGTTAAATGTCGTGTCCTCTTGGGTCTCGGAATGGTACCTGAGCCGCAAAAACGTGCAAGTCGACCTGCCTAGGGTCACGGCGTCGCTGAATCCTAGCTTCGGTCACGATCTGAGCGTGACCGCGAGCCTCACAAGAAATCAGAACGTCAGCCACACCGCGATTTCATGGTCATATCCGGATGACAACGGCGGGAATCTCCTCTGGAACAGCCGAATCGAATTGGCGGAATTCCGCGGTCTTACGGAGTTTTCATTCCAGCTTCAATTCAATTCGCTGCAGTACGTCATTGCGCCGGTTGAATTTACGCTAAAGAGGCCCCGAATAATTGGCGCGATGTTGCGCCAGTTTGTTTGTACTTGCGGTGATGCGCGCCTATCGAATGAGCCTCGAGAGGTCACCGCAGCAGGGATGGCTGAATTCCTGCAACGTATTGAATCGCGCCAGAGGAGGCTACAGATCATCTTGGTGAGTCGGACCACAATGGCTGAAAAATGCCTGATCGATCCTGGTCAACTTGCGGAGCAACTCGCAGGAATTGCGGAAACGTACTATTTGGCGGACAAATGGGCCGCATTTGCGTTGAGCAATGCCATCGGAGAGCATTACCGCTGCTTCAATGGGGCTCTCCGCGTATATTGGCCCGATTTCGACTCGGCGGGAACTCCATTCTCTCCTATTTACCTTCCCGAGAAAATCAACCAGTTGAATGGCAAACTCGGCGATATGCTCTTCAGACAACTGGCCGGCATCTCGGCATTTCGGTATACAACCGGGCCCGTAATCACCGATGCGCTTGAGATGCTGGACATCGAACGCCGGTCAGAGTTGGAGGAGATTAAGACTGCTGCGCGCGACCGTGGAGATCTCGACGAACTCTTGGCCCTAGCTGACCAGGAGAATGCCCAATTATCTGAGCAGAACAGGCGGCTTCAAACGGAAAACGAGTCACTGAAGGCGAGCTTGGAGCTCGCTCAAGAGAATTTTCGAGCGATGAGTCTAGGCGCGGCAGCACCGAACGAAGAAACTGATTCGCTGGAGACATCTGAGGAAGGGACTGTATTCGAACCGCGTTCAGTTGGTGATGCCGTTCTCGCGGCAAGGGAGCATTTTGCAAACACACTCACATTCCTAGATTCTGCTCTCGATTCGGCAATAGATTCTCCATTTGAGCAGCCAAGGAAGGGATATCAGGCATTCTTGGCGATGCATGAAGTGTGTTTGGGGTGGCGTGATTCTCTAAGAACAGGCAGATCGGTGGGTAGCTTCGAACAGACCTTTGCGAGGAAGGGCTTCGAGTATACGTCTCGTGAATCAATGACATCTCGGGGAAAATGGGGAGAGGAGTACGAAGCGACGTACGACGGCCGAAAAGTCTCTATAGAGCCACATCTCGCAGTGGGGAAGGGCGGGCCCAAGACTTGCCTTCGAATTCATTTCTATGCTGATAAAGAGAAGCAGCGCTTCGTGATTGCCCATGCAGGTCGGCACAAGACCAACACTAGCTCTTAGTTGCTGAGGCTGGTCCCGTTGCGCTGCCGTGAACACTCGCCCCGCAGCCGATTACGTGATTCTTATCAGATAAGTCGTCTCAGGTGCCCCATGATGATATGCGGATAGTCTCCTATCAACAGGGGCGACGTATATTTTGCGCGAGATTGACGAAGGGATACTAAGCGAGCCGATCTCAACTCTTTTCGATGTGCCGATACAAGGACCCCAGCATATCGTCGATCGGAGCCGCGGACTGCTCCAGCCAAAGAGCGTTCGTGCATTCGCCCTCAATTGCAATGGTTACGGCTGACGCACCAGAGATCAGTTCATAAAAAAGAGATGGATCCTTCGGGCTTAGAGACTGATAGGTGTGGAATGTATCCAGATCAATATCGAGGATGAAAGGCTTAGCACGCAAAGGCACATTTCTGATCGACATCGACATCTCTGATGCAATCTCGATCTGCCGTTCCAGAAGACATGTTTCGAGGACCTGATCACTCAACTTGCGGTGACACTCTGCATCATGAGCCGTGCTAGTGCACTCAGTATGGCAACCAAACGGCACGATCAAGATCCTGCTATCGGGAAGCCGATAACGACGCGGTCTTGCGGGGATCAGCGAGGCTTTCTTTCCTAGTCTAAACTCACTGATTTGCTGCTTCTCTTCTTCAGAGTATGTCTGAGTGCCCTCAATCGACATTACAAATGCCATATCAATGATGCCCGAGCGCGTGGCTGCTTGTATGTGCTCGTCGTGCTGCAGACGCGCGACCGCTTGTTTCACAGTGGTGCTGTTTCGGAAGTCGATCTCGTCTACAAGAGCCTGCCTTTCCGCAGCCTCCTCCGCTTCCGTAGATTCATCGCCCTCCTCTAGGTTGGCCACGTAGCTTTGGAACGGCTCAAGACTGTCGGTGTGCTCATCGAGAGAGATCAGATCTGGTGCGGTGTCCATTACTTTGCGCACTTCTGCCCAAGCCTCGAGGACCTCATGATGCGAGTCGACGAGGTATACACTCTTGCGACCAACCATTTTCACCTGGAGCATCAACCAAATTCCTCGAAGCGTTCCTATGGAGAACTCTTGCTCCCCGTACCGCAGTAGTGCTTACACCGCGGCTCCCAGCGAGGACTGACAACTTCGCACATGTTAAATTCAGACAATGAAGCCGCCCACAGCAAGGCCGCATGCTCCTGTTCTCGTGATCCAATGGATCGCCGACAAAAGAGAACTGGACGAGATTGCCGAGATCAGAGAAGCGGTGAGGTCACGATATCGGATCCAGACTGTACGAGCTCATTTCAAAGAACAAGTGTACGAGGCCTTCACGCCTTGGCTGAAGACCTCTTGCGCCAGAATACTTTATATCGGAGCGCACGGAAGCCGTACTGGCCTCGTCGATAGACGGAAAGACGGGCTGGAGACCATGAGATGGGAACAACTCGGCGAGCACCTCGCCGCGGTACCATCGGCGTTCCAGCATCCGGTCGTTCTAGTACTTGGTGCGTGTTACTCCTCATTGGCGCCACGGATTTGGACAAAACTGAAGCTGAGGATTCCTGTGTCACACGTGATATGTGTCGCCGAGGAACCGCTGGTGAAAGATGTAGTGCAGATGATCGTGCAGATACTCGTTAACGACCGGGATGAGGAGTCCCTCTTGGCCGGCCCAAATCAGGAAATCACCTACTGGGATGAAAGCATAAGCGCTCTTCGCGGGTCGCTTCCAAGCAGGCTAAAGCTTCGCGTATTTGTGAAAGGGGACCGCTCGAATGGTAACAAGTATGCCTTTGTAGAACTCGGAGATCTCGGCGAGCAGGGTTCCATCCAAGAAGAGCTTGAGAAGAGAACAAACCAAAGGAAGGTGTCATCGCTGAGGTCGGCTGTACAGGAAGGGCTCGCCGAACCCGTTCCATCCAACGAGGAATTGGAGGGACGTAAGGCGAGGGCCAAAGAACTCAATAGAATTGCGCTCGATGATACAAACAGTCTTCAACCATCGAGGCCGCTTCCTGGACGGAACGTGCGAGAGCAAAGAACACGTGACCGCGCGACGGTTGGCACTAAGCACCAGCGCCCGCAATCGCCCCTAGATCACCGATGAGCCAATTCTCACGATACCAGTGTTGCCGATACAATCGGGGCACTTGCCCTCCGTCGTGGAACGACGGCATTTGCACATAACCGTCCATGCACTCAGCCACCGCTGATCCGAAGTTCGATTTCTGCCATCAGCCCAAACCACGTTTCGGCAGCTGCCTTGGCTGCAATGTGGGAGGTGGCGATTGGGCGCTTCTCGACGGAACACCCGAAGCGCAACCTCATGCTCGATTCCCGCAGCTATTCATGAGCGCCAGCGATTCGTACAGTCCGATATCTGAGCATCGCGGCCCTCCGGTCTCTGCACGAACCCCAGCGCGGTCGGCGAAATCACTTACCTGTGCAGGTGTCAGCAGTTCATGCAAACAGGCATGCACATCGCGTCTATCAACGGGTTCTACGCTGGGTCCGCCTTCGCACTTTTGCTGCGCGAACAAGACGCGCGTGGACCGCCATAAGCTTCTATACGCAAATGCCCACCATTTGCATCCCGGGTACCATCCTCGTCGCATCTCATTACGGCCAGACGATCCCCAGGAAGTGTAAGCTCTAAATGGAATTGGGGTATGTTTTTAGGGCCTGGAAAATATTCGCGCGGCTCGGCCGAGAAATGGCCATAGTAGAAGCATATTTTGTGCCTTGATTCGCTTTTCAGTTCTTCATAGAACTCGTAGAGTCGATCAGAGCGGCTGACCTTCCTGTCACGTTGCTTCGGCGAGAAATAACTGTAGGCCTTGGTCTCTATCAAGATCAGGTGGTGCCTAGTATCTGCCGTGGGCTCATACGCGGCGATTACGAGGTCAAGGTCTTCTTGGTTTCCCTGAACGAGGTCAAAGCAGTTCCTTGGCTTCTCAGCGTTCCTTCCCATTACAAAGGTCAGCAGCGCTCCGACGAGCCAATCAAAATGAAAGTCCGTGGCCCACCAAGCACTTTTCAGGTACTCTATGGGTATTCCAACGGCACTCTCCAGCCGTTTGCAAAAATCGTCTGACAAGCGAAGTACTTCACCTGGGCAGCCGAGGATGTCGCGAATCAAAAGGTTCCGCTCCTTGCGGTTAAACTTCTCGAGTATTTGGGCAAGTGGGTCGTCCAACGAACACTCCCTCTTTCTTCAGAGCTTATCCCTACAGTTTAGTCATCTTCGCCATCAGAGTGACCTGCATCCAGCAATTCGATTGTCTCAGATGTCAATCGTCGAATTTCAGGTCGAGTCACTTATCGAGGCTGATGTACATCATGCAGTTGACTCTGCTGTGCAATCGTGGCCTGATGGCACTCTCCTTTCTGGTTTCGGTGCCCCAGACGCCCCAAGGAAGGACACAGGAGGCCCTCGTGCTATCGGTTTGAGGTGGCGAAATTACCTATGGATTCTCTTCGCCTGTTCTTGCGGTCAAGGGGGCGTATCGTTCGCCTGGCGTCTTCCATGAGAGCAAAAAGTCGAGTGGATCCTGCACGCCGATAAATTCTCGCGCCAATCGAAGGCGCTCCTGCACGGCTGCTCGCTGTCCTTCGGAAAGATTGCTTACCCGCTCCTCAACTCCCTTGAAGAACTGTTCAATGCTCACGACCCTGGCCCAAGCTTCGATGACCTGATTCAATTGCTCTCGACTGTCATTGATAGATTTTGCAATTTGCCTCTGGTCCGCTTGGTGGCGCCACCTCGCTTGGTCCGCTTCCCACTGCTGTTCTCTCAGCAGGGCCCTATGCTCGGCCGCATCGATCTCCTTTTGGACAATCTCCGTTGAGCTTCTCATAGATTTCACGATTTTTGCGATGTCCTGGGTCAGGGTTCGCTCCACCGTTTCCTGAAACGAAATGGACCACGAAACATCGCGGTGCGGGGAGAAGACGACGACCCGAAGACGGCCGCAAGGGATGCTCTTGGTTGTCGTCCATGTATGGTCCATGTGTCGGCGGGACGTTTTTGAGGCCCTGTAATCCGATTCGCGAACATACCTGTCGTTTACATAACGCATCAGGACCGCTTCAGTCATTTCAATGACGGCTAGCCCGAAAGGAACATTCCCAACGTACACAACTGTAGGCCTCGAAGGCCGCCACAAATCGCTGCCGCGATGGGGATTTTCCTGGCTTGTCGGCTTGGCATTGGCCTCGTGTTCATCAACGTATGGGCGGTCAAACGTTGCGTTCGGTGCAAAACACACGCGATGGCCTGCAGATTCCAGTGCATTGAAGAGGCCGTTTGCGAACGCGAGAGCTTTGTCGAGTCCTTCTGCCGATGCCGTGACGTCAACTAACTGCCGTTTGTACGGGCGCAGCAGTTGCCCTTCATCAACCTTATAGCCCCTTTCATAGTGCTGCTTCGCGCCTTGTATGAGACCGTGGATTCCGGTTACCGAGCGGCGGGGTCGTGCTTGTGCTGGTGCAGATGTCGCAGTAACGGCACGTAGTCGCATTGCTTGTGGATCACCATCTTGCGACCAGAACTGTTGGTCGCCCGGCAAGGCTTCAGGCAACGCCGGGCGCGGGGGTGCTTTGCCGACTTCGAGTTTGGCCCAGTATCCCCTTTCTGGACGCGGAACACCCAAGACCGAACAAACGCGGGCCATGTAGCTCCCGGAGACCGAAAACTTCTGCGCCACTCTCGTCATTGGCATCGACCAAACGAGTTCATACAGATCTTCTCTCGCAATCATGTCCGCCCTTCTGGTGGATATGATGATATGCAAACACCCGAGCGCCTCCGGACCAAAACGGCGCGGATTGCGTTTTTTTGGCGTAACCCCGAAAGGGTGATAGCTCTGGGCCCCTGATTCTTCAAAGCTGCAAGGGCTGCAGATCGGCAAGGAACCTAGGTTTTGGAACCTGTATCTTTCGACCGATATTCCGCGTGTCCCGGTCCTCAAGTGCCAGGTACAGAGGGCACCCCATCTTGGCTTGGAAGATCCCGAAGACCGGTGCCACCGCCCTTTGTCTCCCCGAGCATGGTCTGCTTTGGCCTCCATTCCGCTCCTGAATTGGCCTACCCTGCACGCGATCAGATGTAACGGAACATCGGGTTCTCGATTGCCCGCCGCTGCAAGATCTCCGCCAGAGCAGTCGCCAAGTCTGATGGAGTCTGTCTGTTTCTCGGTTTCCTCTTCCTCCACTCAACTCACCGACAAGACCGAAATGTCATCTTCGTGCCCCAACCCTGGGGTACGTCGGCATTTGGATACGCCCCAACAAGTTGCCTACAATTAGGTAGATTGTGTCTCCTGAAACGGTCACCCCGCTCACCGGCTCATCGAATACCATCTTGCCGATGCTCGTGCCGTCTGGCGTGAAGGCGTACAGAGCCATTGGTCCCGCCGCAAAGATCATGCCTTGCGCGGAAGCCAGCCCCAGGAACTTTGGCAGCGGCCTGCCGTTCGTCGGGGTGGAGGACAGATAGCCGGACGGTATCCAGCCCTCCTCTTTCTTCTTGAAGATGACCCACCGCAGGACCTTCGCCTCATCGTCTACGTCCGCCACATAAACACGCCCACTGGCTTCGTCAGGCAGGATCCCGGAAGGCCGATGGAGGCCTTCGGAGACGCGCACCGGACTTGGTGGCGGCGGCTGGCCTTTGCTGCCCCCGGTCCCACTGCGCATTGCCCGCGAAGACGGCGAAACTCGCTGTTTTGACGTCGGCGGAGCGACGACTGCCGGTCGCTCCTTGTCATCCTGGGAGATTGGAATGATATAGAGCGAGCCGCGCGTCTTCTTTGCACAGGCTTTGCAGATGTCTTCCCCTGGCGAGTCGTCCGTAACGTATATCGCACCTGGGCTGATTGTGATTCCAGCCGGCGAACGTACCGAGTTCAGTGCCTCCATGTCGGCGGGCTTGAAGGCATCCGCGTAACAGCAGTCCGCTCGCCGCAGCACCGTGCCATTCCCGTGCGCGGCGACAAACATGTTGTTACGGCTGAGCGCAACATCCCGTGCGTCCAGGTCTCCGCAGAGTCCGTCCGGGCACGAGGATTCTCCTTCGCGCTTCTGAACATCAAGCGAATTGTTCTCAGTGTCGTAGACCACGATCGGCCTGTTGCTTTCCGCAATGTAAATGTATCTGCCCGTCGGATCGGCAGCGATGCCTCCCGCGTCGTGCAGTCCGTATGCCAGAATCTTTGCGTCGGTGCCCTGGAAATACTGACCGCCCAGGCATGACTCGGATTTGCCCATCACATCCGCGTGCCTCTTCTTATCCAGCACCCCGAGGAGGCAGACAATGATGAGTACCGCAGCAGTTATTTTCGCCAGATAGATCATGCTCCACCTCCGCTCTGCGCGCCCCTGGCAGATGTCCCGGCGGCCTTTTCGGCGCGCGCCTTCCCTTCGGCGGCCGCCAATGACTCACCCCAACGATGCTCGATGCACTCGAACATGTCTTCAAGGTTGCCTGGTATGGTCGCCTTCTCCTTCTCTCCATCGCAGTTCATGTCATGCTGAAAAACCACCGAGGCAATGTGATGTCCCAGTTCCCGATAGCTCTCGAAATGCGACTCATCGAAGAACTGATTACTCGTCGAAGTGTGCGGAAACTCCTTGTGCCGTTTCCCGAATTCCACAAGGTCGAGCGCCTCGTCGTTCGTAAGCGACGACTTGATATACACCAAGTTTCCGCATTTCTCTTCGCCGGGGTAACGGATGGTCCCGACCGAGTAATGCAGAGTGCTTCTGGCTGGGTCGCCGATGGGCTGCAGCGCGTTCACGTTCAGCGTGATCACAACTCCGAAATCGTCCCGGCACTTGCGAATCGCTCCCCCGATTCCCTCCAGCTTGAATTCCTCATCCTCCTCTGCATCGCTCACGATCACATAGCGGCACCTGCGGCGCACCAGTTCGTACAGGCCCATATTCTCGAAGTGGCCGCCATCCGTGAGCAGAACATAATCTCCGTCTGTCTCTGTGTTGGCTGTCAGTTCGCGAAGCAGCCATTGGAGCCCCACCTGCGGGGAGTCGGTATCCCAGCGGGGACCTCGTGGATTGCCGGCCCACCAGCCCAGCCGCACGCCAAACACGGTAAGCAGAAATGACAGCGACGGCGACGTATGATACCCGGCATTGGAACTGAACGCCGCTCCCGAGATGGCCATTGCAGTCCCCAGCGAAACACCTTCCCTCGTCAGCCGTGTCTGCGACTGATTTCCCGCCGGCGGAAGTGACTCTCTGCTACCGAACTGGTCTGTTCTTCTGAATCCAAATTCAAGCTGGGCAGACTTCCGCACCTTGGTCTGCTTGCGCGCGAAATCAAAGCCCGACCAGAGCGGCGAGAAGAAGAACGCTTCCGCCCGCCTCTCCTGCATGCCAAGGTCCTGACCCTTGGTGATGTTCAGCGCGGTGTTGATGATGGGAAATGGCCCCGCGTACCCCTTCTTGCAGTCGGTCACCATGTCGCGAATGTCAGTAGTGTCATCAATGCTGAATCGCTTGAGCGGAATATCGTCCTCAATGTCGAATCCGGTAAATGCATTCGGAAAGCGGTGGCCGCGGGTCCTCGATGCTCCCAGGTACGCTCGTACAAGCCGATTCCGGTAGAAGTGATGCATCGAAAACTCATTGATATCCACTTGTCGTGCAAGCGGCCAGCAGGCGAGGATGAGAACCACGCAAAGCAGAACAGGAGCCAGCGATCCAGGGTTCATCAACGGCCAGTAGTAGGCAGACATTCTCTCAAAGGTTAGAGGCAGGTTTGTGCAGCAGAGCTGGTGTGCAGTCTGGTTGTCCACCAGGAAGGCCCACATCCACTTCGGTCCGTGCGCGATCCATAGATCGATGGATAGGTTGACCAGGTAGAACAATAGATAGGACATTAACGAGAGCAGCCCGATCACGAAGATTCCCGGCGCGATCTTCAGAACGAGACTAATAAGCCATGGCTGGCTTTCTTCTCCCTCCTTGCCGCCCCGCTTCCCGCTGAATGCCAGCTTCACTCCGGCTGCGGTCAATGAGCCCCAGGCAATCCCCGCCGCGGCGATCTTCAGGCCGGCGATCGCAATCCAAAGCGGCATAAAGAAACAGATGGTTGAAATAATCACCCAGGCTGCCGTCGTGATCAAAAGCCACGCTCCCAGCCTGCTCCACCATTCGCGCTGTGCATCGGAGAGCAGCGTACCGCTCAATCCCTGAAGAACGAGTATCGTTGTCCCCACCACCATCAGGAAGAGAGCGGGGCCGAAAGCGCTCGCAATCCACAGACCGCGTAGGGTGTTCATCCGAAGACTGGTGATCGCGGAACACAACAGGCACAGAAGAAGAAAGGCGACGCCGGCGCTGACTGAGGAGATTACGGCCTGAAGCCAAAGGGGAGTTCCGTTTCCTTTGTCCTGTGCGCCCGATGAATGGTGAAGGATGGCGCTTCCAAGGAGGGTTATGATGAGGAACGGAGACGATGCGAACAGGGGTCTTCCCGCCACGTCCAAATTCCACAAGACAGCAACATAGAGAAAGCTTTCGAGCAAAAGCGGCAAGGCAATGTTGGTCACAACCCTCGCATCGCTATAGCCCTTTGCGAGTTCCTTGGCATCTTCTGCTTCAGTTCCCAGGTATTTGAGATTGCCCTGGCCGATCAGGCCGCAGATGAACAGAAACGGCGCACCGGCGGCGAACAGGCACAACCATGAGTGCAGGTCGTTATCCGTGGGCTTGACAAACCACTGCAAGTGAAACAGCGTAAAGGCCGCCATGCGCGGCAGCAGAAGAAGGACCCCAAAAACGAGCAGCAGAATCGTGAGGTTCAAAACCGTGTTTCGCAGCCACGTTGTGAGGATGGTCCACGTGTCTGCAGAAAGGAGTCCAGCCTGCGGTGCAAGATAGCGCGCGTATTCGCGAAGCAGGCGCACCGGGCGAAGATGGTCTGCGTGAGGATCCTGATTGCGCGACAGAAGCCCAAACCGCGGAGTATCGCTGCAGGGTGGGGATCCAGCATTAGTCGGCGTACATTCGAGTGGAGAAGCATACCCTTTCAGGGAGTCCTGTACTGACTTGATGTGACCCCGCCTCTTTGTCCACCCCATAAGCCAGCTTGCAATGTATCCGCCGCCTGAAACGGACGAAAGAATATCGATATAAGGCAGAACGTTGCGATCCGCCATCCCCTGCAGCAGGCCTAGGTTGAACGTCGCGCTCCGGATTCCACCGCCCGAAAGTGCCAGCCCAAACAGTTTTGACTGGAACGCTCTCTTGCCCGGAGAACAGTGGGCGTCACTTAGGCCCGTGCCGGGCTCACAGTCGGGCAGGCGCAATCTGCGAGATTTGCCGATTTCATCCAGTTCCTCGCTCAGCACCATCGAAAATGGAACCGGCACATCGAGGTCGTGGCATAGGTTGTGCAGTGCCGCTCGGTCCAGAAGAACACGGATCCGATCCTCTCCGTTTTTGGTCAGCCATTCCGCGGTGAGTTCGCGCTGGCCTATTGGAAATGCTTTGTTCCTTCGGATCGCAGCGGCCCGCTCGTCGATGTTCTCCTCCAGCAGAAACCGCGTCGGAGTCTTCTGCTTCGCCAAGTCCCTGATCCACGCGCCGATCAAACCAGGAAACCGTGACCGAGTCTTGCCATCACCCTGCTCGTCGGTATTGCCGCCTCCGCATTTGCGGTTCTCTCCATTCAGCGGAAGGAAATCCTGAGCAAGTTTGATCTTCTGCTCAATGCCGAGCGAACAAAGCCAATGCAGAACTCTCTCGAAGAGTTCGTCGCTGGTGAGCAATTGCGAGGAGAGTTCATCGCTGGTGAGCGATGCCGGCGGAGAGGCCAGTTCCTCCTCGTTCTCTGCGGATGCATCGAGCGAAACGCCTTGAATGCCCGCCGTCAGAAGGGATTCGGAGCGTGCCTGAAGAACAACGAATGCCTCCTCTGCCGCGATCACGCGACGCTTGAGATCTTCATCCTGGCCGTCGTCCTGTATCTTCCTTCTGAGTCTCAGCCGCTTGATCATATTCCAGAAGGGCGTCTTTGCAGCAGCCGGCAAATTGACGTGAGGCAGCGGGTTACCACGAACAGCATCATCGGGACAACTCACGTCGGCCAGATCGCGAACCGCCGCGAGCTTTGCATAGTCCTCAGCGGTCGAGCGCTTGAGATCCTCGCTGCTGGCAGCGTTCAAAACAATGCTGACGTCCCGCTCCAAGGGCAGGACCTCATGCAAGAACCACACGTGAGAGGTAATCCGGTCTGCAATCTCAAAAAGAGGTTCCATCGTCGTACTCCGTCACTCCTGAAAGGTGTCTACCGCTCGCGCGCGATGCATCGGCGCCTGCGTGGCAACGAACCGCAGTGCGATTGCAGCAAGCTGGCTGCAATCGCAAGAGGTCTAGCCAACTCAGGTCAGAACTTTTGAGGCGCTAGCTTGCTGGCTATCTTGGTGATGTCGAACTTGTATCCAAAGAGGAAGCGAAGGTCATCGGCAGGCTCGATGTGGACGACATCGGCATGGTGGGTGCCGTGCAGGCTCACATTCGCGCCGAATCCCACGCTGAAGCCGCCGGTACCCGGCACCTGCAGCAGACCCTCAACCCGGGTGCGCCAATCCCTCTGCCATGGCAGCGTGCCCGACGGAGCGCTGCAGGTGTTGTTGCCCTGAAACTTCGAAGCCGGGCAGAGGAGCGACGCCATGTTGCTGAAGCGCCCAAACGCCACGTTCAAATAGCTGATCTCCTCGGGCGCAGCGCTCCGATCGGTGAACAGGTGATCGTGACCCAATCGAAAACCGAAGTCATAGAACTTGTAGAACTGGCTCGAGGTTCCTACCGGCTGAACCTGGGATGACGTGGCTGACTGCTGCTGGGTCTGATTCAACCCATTGAGAGTCGTGTCGAAGCCAGCTTCCATCAACGGCGCTAGAAACAGGGCATAGTTAGTCGTCACCGGCTGCTTGCCCGTCTTTCCTGCCACTCCCCAGTGCGGAAAGTAGATCGGGTAAAACGTCCCGAACTGCAGCTTCGCGGTCTTCTGGGAGTTGAGGAATGCCTGCGTCGTCGTCGTGGGGTCCGTCGAGCTTCCTCCGGAGGAACTGCTGGTTGAGGAGGAGCAGTTCGACGACGTTCCGCTGGATCCAGATCCGCCGCTGGTCTGGGGAGGAGCGCAGGACTGAACCGCAACCGGCAACGCCGTCAGTCGGGTATCGAAGTACGTGCGAAGTCCTGGTTCGTAAGTGTGATCTCCCTTCGGCTTTGACTTCACCCAATAGCTCTTGTCCAGACGAAAAGCCAGGAATAAGTCCTGATGGGAGAACTGGTCGTGCTCCTGTGACATCAACGCGCCGGCCGTGAAATAGGCCCGAACATGTCCCCAGTCGAAACCGGGAGGAGCCGCAGGTGCCTTCACCTCGACTGCAGCTCCGGGGACGCCTCCATTTAGAGAGGCGCAGAGCGGGGTTCCAGACACCAACGGATTGTCCGTGACAAGCACGATGGAGGTAGTGTTTGCTGCGGCGCTCGTCGGAACGCCGGCTTTGAGCGCAACCACATTTGCAGGACTCACCGTGCATGCGACGCCAGCCGGCGCGGTGTAGAGTGCCACTGTTTTTGCTTCAGACTGGGCGGCGAACGTGACCGTCACAGTACTCTCACCGTCCGACGGAACCGGCGCGATCGTTTGGGCTTGGCAGAGCATACTGCAGAGCGAAAGGACGAAAACGGGGACAGTCAGACGCATGGCTACACTCCTTCAGGTGAAGTTCCTTGGGGATTACTTCCAGGAGTTACATCCGTTGCTCTCCTGAGCTGCGGATGCCCTGTACCCCCATGAACGCGTAGGGATCGAAATATCCTTTTTCACCCTGGTGGGATGCCCGGCGGCCTCTGGGTCAGCCTTTGAGTGATGGCATGAATGCCAGCACCGCACTGTGCAACAGGATCAGCGAAAAGTTTTTTAGATTGATCGATTTGGCCCTACAATGGGAGCGCACTCACTTCCCACCCAGCCGATCCCATTGTTACGGTCAGGAAGGGCTTGGAGTGTCCAATAACAGGAGCGGCTAGTCTGCGGGTTCGTTCCTGGCATGAAAAAACGTAGACCCGTTAACTCCCAGATCTCCGTTTCATAAATCACTCAGAGCTCGTCGTCCGCATCCGCGGGAAGGGGACCCGCGACCAATGTCGCCAGCCATCGGTCGTAGTCCCTCACATAGTTGCCGGCTGGAGGAGTACCTCGGGTGAGTACAGAAGCCGACGCCAGGAGTGTCATAACTGCTTGTCTGGAGTCAGGTGGCCAGGAAGCATGGGCCCTCTTTGTGCGTCTGTTCCAGCCGCTTATCGCCTCGGTGATCCTGCGCATCGTGCGCAGGAACGGCGACATCGCTCCAGCCATCGCTGACGATCTGGTTCAGGAGACGTATCTCCGCCTGTGCCGCGATAACTGCCGCGCCCTGCGCGAATTTGAGCATCGGCATGAACATGCGATCTTCGGCTTCATCAAGGTAGTCGCGGGGTCCGTCGCATTGGATTACGTGCGGGCTCGATCTGCCGAAAAGCGCGTCGCCGAATCTCAAGCGAACAGCGATGATGTCATCGCCTCCGTGCCGGCGCCTGCCGTCGACATCCACGACGCAATTCAAATGCAAGAGATCTCCGTGCTCGTGGATCGGATCGCGCAGAGCGAACGCGATCGAACCGTCTTCTGGCTTTATTACCGCCACGGCTATACCGCCAAGGACATAGCCGGCATTCCCAACATCGAACTCACTGCAAAGGGTGTGGAGAGCCTCATCCTCCGCCTCACCCGCACCCTTCGCAGCCACATGAATCCGGCGCTTTTGCAACGCCCCGGCGAAGGAATCTCGCCCTCTTCCACGGTAGGAGAAATAAGATGAGTCAGCCCGAGCCCCACATCGACATTGAGGGCCTCGAGCTCTTGCGTAGAGACGCTGCGTCTCTGCCCCCGGAACTGTCGGAAAGGCGGAAGTCGCTCGACCGCCACCTCGAGATCTGCGCCGAATGCTCAACTCTGATGAAGGCCTACCAGGTGATCATTAACGGTTCAAGCTCAAAGGCCCGGGGTCCACAGTGCCCGAATGAAGAGGCATGGCTTGAAGTGGCCGCCGGACTGCACTCGGGATCTGACCTGAATCGCCTTCTCAGCCACGCAGCTCAATGCGGACCCTGTTCGGCATTGCTGAAAGATGCCCTGGCGTCTCTCACGGATAACACGATCGACCCGCAGGCATCGCAGCTCTCCAGTGCAACTCCTGCCTGGCAGGCTGAGCTTGGCACACGTCTTGCCGCGGAAAACCCGGCCAGGAAACAGACCGCCACGCCCTCCCGTCGTTTCCGGCTGCTTCCCTCCACTGGATGGCTGCGGCCCGCGTATGCGCTCGCAGCCGTGCTCCTGCTCGCCATCGCCGTGGGTGCCTGGTATCACTTCCATCCCTCCATTGAGGACCAGCTTGCCCGCGCCTACGACGCGCGAAGACTCACCGAACTTCGCATACCCGGTGCTGATGCTGTGGCCATCTACTCTCCCACCCGAGGTTCCGCATCCTCGCATGACTGGCCGGAGTTGCTCTCAGTCAAGCTGGCGGCGGAAGAGGGCTTGGCCAAAAATCCGGATAGTCCCTACTGGCATCAGGTGATGGGAAAGGCTCTGGTATTGCAGTCTGATCCGGCGGGAGCGCTCGCTCAGTTTCAGGCCGCGTATGCGCGCGATTCCTCACTACCCGGCATTCAATTCGATCTTGGTACAGCATTTTTCGAGTTAGGCGATTCCACCCGCAACACGGCCAACTACTCACTCGCCGCAGAGGCCTTCACCAGCCATCTCAAGACTCTTCGTCGCCCCGATCCAGTGACGCTGTTCAATCTCGCTCTATGCTGGAGCCGCATGGGCCTGAAGGATCAGGCCCTCAAGGGCCTTCAACAGGCGCTTGAAAATGAGCGCCGCCCCGACTGGCAACAAGCAATCCGCAGGCAAATCGACGCGCTGAATCAGAGTCCGAGCCCCGTCTCCGAATCCCAGGCCCCCGACGGTGCCGTATTCGTAGGCTGGAAATCTTCCTCAATCGACGATCACTACGAAGATCTTGTTGAGCGCCTGGTGGCATCCCCCCCAGTCGCCGCGCTCGACAGAACAATGGCAAACAATCTGACCGACTCCGGCCAGCGGCATGGGGACCGATGGCTCGTTGACTGGCTCTCGCCAAGCCGCACTTCCGCTCTCGCCGACGCCGACGCGCTTCTCGGCCAGGCTGTCCGTGCCAACCGCACCGGAGAAGCAGATCAGGCCCTCGACTTGGCTCGCCGCGCCAACGTTCTTTATCGCGGTGCTCATAACGATGCGGGCGATGCGCGAGCCGCTTTCGAGCAGATATATGCGCTCCACCGCAGCGGTCGAGCCCGCGATTGCCTCTCCGCGATTCACGGTCTTCCCTCCTGGATGAGGACCCGATATTCCTACCTCGGCACGATGCTCCGTCTTGAAGAGGCGTCCTGCCTCGAAATGCAGGGCGACCCGCAGCCCAGCCGGTTTGCCATACTGCATGCTCGTTCTGATGCTGCTCAGTTCGCGTTTCCGGGCCTCTATGCGCGCGCACAGGGATTCCTTGCCGCCTACTCCACCCAGCAGGGAATGCCGGAACAGGGCTGGAACGATGACGTCATCGGTTTGAGGTTTTGCGCGTCGTTCAGCTGTACCCCCATGCGCCGGTATCAGTTTGTTTCCGACCTCATCGACGATTCCATCGCGCTCAATCTGAATCAAGTCGCAGTTGTCCTTGCCGAAGCGAACACGCGCATTGCCCAGTCCGCTGAAAACCTGCAGATCGAAGCCTACGCATTTGAGGTCCTCGGTCAACGGCAACTGGTGTGCGGCTTGCCCGCTGAGGCGAGCAAGTCATTCTCTGAAGCCGATTCCATTTTGATCAAACTCGGCGATGTCCCCGCAGCCCGCGCATACCGCGTCGACTGGTCCGCCGATCGTGCCCATCTCCTCACCGTGCAAGGTCACGACGACCAGGCTCTCACACTGATCAATAACGCCACGCGCGATGCAGCGTCGGCGCAGAGCACCGTTCTTCAACTGAACTACTGGAGCGCCCGCGCCCTTCTCGACCGCGCAGCAGGCCGCAACTCTGATCAGCTTGAAAGCGCACGCGTGGCCACAGGATTCGCCGCCAAAGTCCTCGGCGGCCTGAATGACGTCTCCGACCGTAAGGCCTGGCAATCCCGCGCACAGGTTGCATACATCACATGGGTCGATGCCCTGCTCAAAGCCGGTAGAGATCAGGATGCGCTTGAAGCATGGGAATACTTCTCCAGTGGAGGAGGAGTCGGATCTCCCGCCGTTCCCGATAACGGCCCTTTGCTCCAGCGCACATCCACGAGCCCCCAGAGTCCTCGGAGAAGCCGCACTCTCGTCTATGCTCGCCTCATCGACACATACGTCGTATTTGTGGTGGAAGACGGCGGCAACGTGTCGAAGGTCCTCAAGCTGTCCGCGCCCGCCGATGCCATCGATCAACTCGCGCGGACATTCTCCACCCTCTGTGCCGATCGCAACTCCCGCCTCTCTGACGTCCGCATGGCCGGCAGCTCTCTTTATGCGATCTTGTTTCCCCAGCCGGACCTCCTCGGCCCCCGCTTGACCGTCCAGGTTGATGGCCGCTTGCGCAACACACCCTTTGCTGCCCTGGTGCGGCCGGATGGAACCTATCTCGGCGCGCACTCCTCGGTTGTGCTGCTGCCCTGGCTATCAAAACAGAATCCAGCGTCCGGCAGCGCCTCCTTCAATACCGCGACCCGGCTTGTCATCCTGCGCGGCGCAAGCTCCGAGCCCGGGACCGACGCAATTCCCGAAATATATGACGAGTCCGCGGAACTTGAATCCCGATTTCCCCGTTCCCAACTCCTCGAAGCGCGCTCCTCCAGTGAGCCCGATATCGTCCGTTCCCTGCAGTCGGCCGAGATCGTTCACTTCACCGGACATGCGCAAAATCGCGATGGCTCCGCCAGCTTGCTTCTCGGCGATGATGCTTCGGGCAATCTCTCTTCGCAATCTTTCGCCGGCGTGCGCCTGCGCACATGCCGGTTGGCCGTGTTGGCCGCTTGCAGCACACTTTCGGTCGAGACCGAATCCGGCAGCATCAAATCCGGACTCCCCGAGGCCCTTCTCCAGGCGGGCGTGCCCACCATCGTCGGCACCGTCTGGGATGTCGATTCCGAAGCCACAAAACGCCTGATGCTCGATTTTTATGACCAGCTCTTGAAAGGAAACTCTCCGGAGATTGCGTTACAGAGAGTAGAGGCACAACTCAGCGCCACCGCCGACTTTGCTCATCCTTTTTATTGGTCCGGTTTCACCGTAATGGAATCGTAGTGTTCCTGATTCAAGGAGAAGAAGAACATGCCGAAAATCGCACGCCGCACTGTGCTTCAGAACCTCGGGTGGCTCTCTGCCGCCGGAGCATTTGGCCACTCGGTATTAGGTTGCAGGTTGGCTAAGCCAGCCCCTGCGATCGCTGCTCCCCACGACAAGAACGACCTCTACTTGATATTCACCGGTGCATGGATCATGAGTTTCGAGGGAAACATGGTTCGCATGATCACGGCGGATTTCGACAAACACACGTATGACTATGTGAAGAACCCGGTGCAAGGCGCTTCCACTACAACCATTGACGCCAACGCGAAGTACGAAGTTGTCGTGGATAGCCCGCCTAACACAACCTCGGCGAAGAATCTCGTAAAGCCTATGGCCGATCTCCAGCAGGGGTTCATCTTCAATGATGCAGTCTCGCTTAATTTCATTGATCTGCCGCAGTCTTATCAGAACCTGCGCTCAATTCTGGTCCCGATGCCTACAGCCATAGCAGCGGACGCGATTGTTTCGGGGATGAAGGTCTATGCGGATAAGAGCACGATTCAGAGCACCGCGATTAACAGTTGGCCCTCCGCCTTCGCGCTTGTGTATTCAGGATGGAAGTCGGTGAAGATACGGAAGGATGGCGTCGACGGAGATCCCACATATTCCGGTTCGATGACCCATTACCGATTCCGCGTCTGTCCGGATGGCCACTGCGATCCCGATAAAGCCTGCCCGAGTTCTCACACTTGCCGAGAGGTGGACATGCAGGAAACGCATAACTCGATGGCATTCGACACCCTCATCGGTATGCTTACCTTCGCAGCGGAGCAGAATGGTGAGCCAAGATACAAGCCGGCGATCTCGTTCCCGACATGTGTGATGAATCAGGGTACGATTGACCCTAAATTGACCGTAAGCCGGGGATCTGAGAAAGACAACATCTCAAATTTCGAGGTGGGGATGCCTGACTCCGCAAAAGGACCGATCTGTATCCTTTACGCCAATCTCCACAACTGTGCAGCCTCTGGCCTGATCGTGAACGCAGTGTCCTGAGTTAGGCTGCTTCGTCTTGCCGGCTGCGCAGCATCTCGGGGTGTGCAGGCGCCAGTCGGCCACCGCATGCTCGGGCCGCACACCAGGCTCTTGGAGAGGACTCGTGCGAGCCTTCGGACTACGGGCCTCACCCCCGCGTCGATTCGTTCTCCTGAACAGCGAGAGCGCTCCCCAAATCGCTGAAGGTGCTCGCCCCATGGTGCATCCGGCGGTGGGGTATCCCAGGCTCCTGCGGGCTGCGGATACGACGCGGCCCCGGCCCTGGACCGGCGCGAACGTCAGGCGCCGTGAGGGCGGCGAATTCAATCTCCGGGGGCAGGATGTTGCAGTGAGTGAGAACTGCCGGCGTCGAGATGCCGCGATGCAGGTTGGCGAGGAATCGTTCTGCTGACTTCATATTTACTCCAAGAAATAGCCGCGACAGTTCCAAGAGAGGATTTCCGCGGCAGCAGGCTGCGTTTCGGGTTATTGGTGGCTGGAACGACTCGGCACGAACAGCTCAGAGAGAGGGACGCCGACACCAAAGTGGCTGCCGGAGCGCTAGAGGTTCTAAGCAAACCGAGCAGGTGAGATCTGCCAGCTAGTAGGCGGTCATCGGTTGACAGAGCTTGGATGCGGCTCTTCTATTCCATCCATTTCGTCCTTGAGTTCGAAGAACTCCAGATCCACACATTCTTCCCAATCGACAATGCTCCACCATGGAGTCTCGTCGCCCGGAATGGGCCTTGCCTCGGAATGGCCTTGATCGCAGGGCGAAGACTCGCACGCAAAATGGGTCGCGTTTTTGGATTCCATTGCTACTCTTTCCCTTCGGGCACTAGAGTGATTATGTTTGGTGATGTTCACAGTTCTGGACCTACCAGAGAGTGCGTACGCTCAACGACCGCCACGATCTCTACGATCGCGAAGCCATTTTGCTATCTCAAGAGGGTCAAATCGGACGCTCCCAGCGATTCGGTAGTGAGGCACGACTCCACGGCGTGCCATGACGTAGTCGAACCCGTGCGCAGCCGCAGATTGGGCGTGCGACCACTCCTTGGCTGGTAGAAGAATGGCGTGTGGATCCTACCACACGCCATCGCAATAGCTGAACTCAACCGATCAGTTGCCGGTGATATGTAAGATAGCCCATCGCCTGCTTCTCACCGATTCCGAGTGGTTTCAGGAACTGTGGTCCCTCGGTATCAGCGATGAAGACACGGCCCGTCTTCTTTAGAAGATTCAGGCCAATCCTCGATCCTAAAATCCGCTGAGTGGCTTTCGCTACCCTGTCGGCGCAGTAGCGACGTGATACTGGTATGTTGTTCTGGATCCTTCCCTGAGGGACAAAGAGGAACTTGCTTCCGGCACCGTTGAGAAATCCTGCACGTTGGCGCTGGAAGCGGCTCAATAGAGGTTCCATCCAAGGCCGCTCTTCCTCTGGAAACGTAATTCGCTTCATATCGCGTCCAGTGCTCGGGCGCCCTAGTGATGGTGAGCGCTTGGGTGCTAGGAAGCCATACGAAAGGGCAAGATCGGCTTCTGCCGAACCGCTTTCATTCTTGGGAAACTCGGCCATTTGAAGCTCCCAGCCCTCAAAGAGGTGAATTGTTGTGAGGTACAAGACAAGAGCGTCCGTCGGATCATTGTCAGGTGCCATGACGTAGTCGAGGATGTCCACGAGTACATCGCTCGAGCAATGTTGGATCCGATTTTTCGGCGTGGATGAAGACGCATTTACAGGATTTGTGGTTACCAACGAGTTCAGTTCTGCCCACTCAAAGAACATAGAAATTCCAGACCGAGCTTTGCCGATGGTGGATGGGTTACGCCTCGGCACCTGTTCAAACGGTCCTTCTGAGCCGCACGTCCTACAAATTGCTGCATCGGAGGAATCCCGCGGTGCTGACCCACCACAGCGGCAGCGCTGATCCAAGAACGTTTCGCGCAAGTAACGATTGATGTTCTCTCCGTTCAGCGAGAGTATTGAATTTACCTCTTTCTCTTCACTCCACCGCCACAAGGAATTCACGGATTCTACCTGAGCGATCACATGACGGTAAGTGGCCTTCCGGTCGAGACTCCATTGCGCGAATTTACCGACGCAGTCCCTCCCTTCTGCCGGTGCGTTCGCAATGCGCTCGGCTAGGCATCTGCGGAGTTGGTATAAGGCCCTACTTTCAATACAGCCTTGATTCGCCAGCAGATGACCGAGACTGAGCAGGCAGGAGCGGATACCATTGGCGGCACGGGACCCTCTCGGTACGGCTTCGATAGCTTCGTCGATCGCCCGCCAAGTCAATGGAATAGGCAGAGCGTGCGACTGCAAGTACTTGCCGAAGTGAATAATTCGTGCGGCGTGATCGTACTGCTTTATATTTTCGGGAGCGATCGTCTGAACCAGCGTTTCGAAGGCTGCCTGACTGCCGGGATGCGGCGATTGGAAGTTCCGGACGAACTTGCGAAGCAGATCAGGTCCACTGTGATTCACTGCGCATTGAGCACAGAGGCTGCGGGATTTGATTCTGACCATTCCATAGATCCCGCATCCCGCGCATTCCCTGTACTCGGCTAGTTCCAAGCGCGCACACATTTGGCAGATGTCACGGCCCTTTCGTGTAAAAGGCTTCATTTTGCCGCAGACTGAGCACTTGATGGTTTTGGCTTCCTTCCTCTGCCAGGCGCCACGCCTCAAGGATGCCACGCACTCTTTGCATAAATTGCGCTCTGGATCGGTGATGCGCTTCGGTTTTTTGCAATGAGCGCACGAGCGCATCGGCCGGGATTCGATTCGTGCGCAGCGTGGACAGATGCCGCCCTCACCCGTTAAGTTATGACTAATCTGCTTGCACCTTGAGCACCTGCCCTTTGGTTCCTTCCGATAACAACTCACGCATACTTTGGCGAAGGTGAGAAGCCGGCGGAGAGATCCGCACCGTGGACAGTGAGTGTTGGCATCTGCGCTGACAACTTGGGCAAGCATAGCATCGAGTGAAACGGTCGGATCGTCTAGAGCTCCTCGAACAGCCTCGGGCCGGGCGTTCTGCAATAGCCAGCAGGCGCGCCGGGCCGTGGTCTTATCTGGCACTTGCCATGACCGTAGGAAAGTAAATGGAAGCTGCTTCCGCAGACGAGGATTGCTGCGTAGAAGTTCGTTTAGATGAATTTCGCCTTCCGCTCCTGTCCAACCGAAGTGCAGATCGCGCTTCCCAGTCGTGGCGGCGTAGAGGAAAATCTTATGGGGATCTAGAGTACTTGTCTCCATATTGTGTTTATCCTTTCGATCTCCGGGGGACGAAGAACTTCCGAGGAGAAGGAAAATAGGGCGCCGCTTTGCCGGCGCCCTTGCAATGGTAGAGAGGCCCGGGCGCGACTTGCGGGCCAGCGCGATCGGGAGACACCTCGCAGAAGTCGCTTAGGTTCAACGTCGTTGCAGTGCAAAGAGCCTGTATGGTTCGAAACCGAATAGCCTTGGGGGACGACCTCAACAGTGCCGAGGTTGATTCCAGGCTTAGGGTCACACCGGCATCTGCGAGTAATCTCTGGAGCGCGCTTGCGGTTGAAATTCCGCACTTTGCAGCCAGTATTTGCCGCAGATCCCATCGCAATGACATCAGGCGATCCTCCTTGTCTTGAGCCGCACGAGAACCCGTCCCAGGCCGCGGTTTACCTCTTGTGCAGATAGCCGCACATACCGAATGAGCGAAAGGGAGTCCTCGTGGCCCATCAGATCCAGCAGCTTCCAGATTTGGTCCGGATGACGCTGCAAGAACTGGGTAGCAAAGGATCTCCGAAAGCTGTGCCAACCCATATCTGCAGGAAGGACCAAGCCAGCTATGCGGGCATGCTGCACAATGGTCTCTAGATCTGATTTCGCCTCCCAATAGCCAATGCGGCTCCCCGCCTCGCTCATGAAGAGAGCTGGCTCTGTTGCCGCATTCGGAAACTTGGGGCGGATATGTTGCTCGTAGTGCTTCAAAGTGTCCCGTGCCATGGGGGTCAACTCGACTTGGCGGGGCCTTGGGCCCGAGCCGTGTGCTGCTTTGCCGAAGCGCGTTCGAATGGAGCGTCGATCCGCAATGATGTCTCGCGTAGGCTGAAGCGCATCCAGCCCCTCGAGCTCGCAGAAACGGAATCCGCATTCGCTTACGACGACGATCATTGTGTAAGTACGTCCCGCACTAAGCGGGGCGGTCGGCAAGTAGTCGCGGCTTATCCAATGGAGAAAATTGTTTAGGTCTTCCTCAAGGAGCAGGCCCTCGGCTGAGTCGTCCGTCGCTTTGGGGGGTGGATAGATATACTTCGAGATCGGGTTTGCGATCGCGTTGTACTTCTCTGATATCAGGACCCGATCGCGAATCGAACGGGTGGGAATGTGAGGGTTCGCCACAACATGGCGGAACAACGCGTTGAGGCGTCTAAGATAGCTTATGCACGTTCGACGCTTCAGATCCGTTTCTGCCAAACCGGTGCAGTATGAATTGATGATCGTCGGACCAATGATGGGGTGCATGGCGTCCCAGATGAATAGCGGCTGTCCGGTAGCTTCTTGATCCGCACGGAACTTGTATCCGTCAAAGAAGCCGCGGAAATACCTCTTGTCGAAGAGCCACGTACGGTGGGAATGAATACCCACTACATGCGTGTCGAGAAAGGCATCGAGAATCGCCGTGTGATCCTGCATTTTCTCGGCGAACGGCACTGGCTGGTTCATAATGACGACGGGTGGACGGGTGATAAGCATATTGCGCCTCGAGCAGAGTGCATGGTTGGGCAAGCAAAATGTCGCAATGACGAGAAGAAGCCAGAGCAGCTCAACCTTAGGTTGACGGGTGCTCAGGATTAAGTTGAGCGGCTGGCATCTGTTTGCGTGTCGGGGGTGGTAGGAACAGAGTCTGGCTAGGAAGTGGGCAGGCGCCTCGAGTGGCCGGGACGTGTTGCCTTGAGTCCCCGTGAGCGCGGGGCGACTCGCTTTAATGGATGATGTGGTTCTTCGGTCGATCCCAGAGGGCTTCGAACCTGCGTTCAGAGACGACGGCGTCGCGATCCTCGGTGAGCGTGACGGTGTTATCTTGATTCTTCTCGCCGCCCGGGCTCCATTTGTTTCTTATTGCCGTCGTACCAGCTGACATAGAACGGCCCATTGGAAAAGCGAGAGGAATCTTCGTCCACGGGACGAAATTTCCACTTCTTTCCAGCCTTGATGGACTCATAAAGAACTACTGACTTGTTCGCCAAGCCCATGCTCCTTCTTTGTGGTTTGAGGGAAGCAAAGATGGGCCGGAATGAGAGGCTGCCAGCACTTGCCAGCAGCTGCCAGCGGGAGCCAGCAGAAACCAACAAATAGTAAAAAGTAGTAAAAAACAGCGAAGCGGACCTTTTGGGTCCGCCGTAAGTATTTGATTATAAAAGCTTTACATCAGACTTGGTGCCGAAGAAGGGACTCGAACCCCCACACCCTTGCGAGTACATGGACCTGAACCATGCGCGTCTGCCAATTCCGCCACTTCGGCACGGGACACAGAACCAGCATCACTCGCCGGTCCGGCAGCATCTCTAAGTTTCGCAAATGCGGCAGAGGGGTGTCAACTTGTCGAGTGACAACGCTGACTCTTTGGAATCGCGCTCGTACCGGTTCTCACCGGCCCGCGCCATCCGGAGTTTTTACGCCGCTTCGCAGCATTTCCACGGCCCTCGCAAGTCGCTTGGCCCGCGTCTCTTCGCGCTTCGCCTCCGTGATCCAGCGGACGTATTCCTTCTTGTGCGTATAGCTGAGCTTTTCGAACGCGGACCAGGCCTTTTCCTTCTTGAGCAGTTTTTCAAACCCGGCCGGAATCGCGACGGTTCGTTCTCCTTCGTCCTTCCACACCACCACTTCCACCGGGTCGCCCGGCCCTTTCCCGATCTTTTCGCGGATGGCCTTGAGCACCCCCAGCGTGTGCCCCATGTTCCCGCAATTCATCAGCGAGCCTGAGTAGGGAACGCCATCGAAAGTCGCTTTCACGCGAACGTTGGCGCGCGTGCCGAACTCCGCTTCAACGTCGTAAGGGAAGGTAATGCCTGCGCCGCCGCCCTCGCCGGCTTCAATGGTTGCGCGGAATCTGTATTCCTTCATCGCGCCTCCGAAAAGGTTGCGGCGAACTCCCGCATGCGAAATCAATTTCCCATAACTGTTCGCTCTTTACAAGGGCGTTTTTGCGGGTTTCCCCAAAGCAGATTCCCTCCAGCGCAGGCACTTGAATGCGCCTGCATCACGGAGGGAATCGCTACTGCTTTCAGGGACGGGAGCCGCCTAGACGAGCTTGGCGTCCAGCGTAATCTCGGTGTTGTTGGCGAACAGCTTCGAGATCGGGCAGCCGGCCTTCGCGCCCGCCGCAGCCTTCTGAAAGGCCTCCTCGCTGACACCCGGAATCTTTGCGGTCGTCGTAAGAGCGATTTTGGTGACTGCAAAGCCGCCTTCGACCTTGGCCAGCGTAACGGCTGCGTGCGTCTCGATCTTGTCCGGGGTAAAACCCTCGCCGCCCAGCGTCGCACCGAGAGCCATTGAGTAACAGCTCGCATGCGCCGCCGCGATCAACTCTTCAGGCGTGGTGCCGGAACTCGCGCCCTCAAACCGCGTTGCAAACGAATAGTTCGCATTGTTAAGCACGCCCGTCGCCGTTGAAATCGTGCCCTTGCCTTCCTTCAATGATCCAGTCCAAACCGCGCTCGCCTTGCTTGCCATTCAATCCTCCTTGATGGGGTTTTCCCCTCGGTGGGTTTGTCCCTTGCCGGGGTTGTCTAAGTTGGATGGTTGCCGCAGGGGTCCTTGTCGCGCCCGCGTTTTGGAGAGCCGCTAGCGGGCATTGCGCCGGGAGATGAACCCTGGGTTAATGCTTCGGGCACCTGCCGCTCGGCTGAGCAGCGCCGGCCCTCTTCTCCATGCTAACCTCTCACCCATGCTCCCGCAGCTTCCAGCCGCCTTCGATCCGGCGTTTGCAATCGATTCTTCACCAGCCGCCGCCGTTTGCACGCTCGACGAGCCAGTGGATCACCACTGCCAGATCTGCCCGACGTGTGGCCACCGGCTCACCGGTCACCGCTGCAAGCTCGTCTGCACGCGCTGCGGCTACTACCTGAGCTGCGCCGACTACTACTGAACGGTCAACGCCAGAAGAACGCGACCGCGGCACCCAGAAGCGGCAGGAAGCAGCCAATTTGAGCCTTCAACCTTCGCGGATCGTTCTCCCATCCCCGTCGGATGACTATGAGACCGCCCACCGCTATTGCCGCACTCACTACGAGGTTTCCCATCTTGATTCCGGGGCTGTGAGCAAAGAGATCGCATAGGATTGAAGCACAGAACACGAGAACACCCAGAAACTCTTCTGTATTCGGTGGGACCTTCGTGCGGACGACCGGTATCCCAAGCGACGGCAGAAGATCCCGGATCTCAGCATAGTCATCCAGGCTACGTGGAATGATCATCCATCGATAGCGGCCGTTGCTTCTGATATACAGCCCTCCCCCTACCACGGGTTCTTCCGCACGGACAACATCAGTTCGCTCGAGAGTACGCGACCAGCGCGGCGGAGCGGCTATGGTTATCGAATCAGGAATTACCGTGACGTGGAATGAGCGATACGAGTTCGTGAGTTGCTCGACTCGGTGCGCGCGGCGTTTCAGCATGGGTGCGAGCAACGCCACGCAAGCTGCAAATATGCCGATTGACCAGTCATGATAAGTCTGCCGCCAGACGGGCCAAGAGAAATCCAGAACCAGATCGGCGATTGCAAGCGGAAGCAGCATAGCCAAGAGCCAGATTCGAATACGGCGGTGCCGGCGAACCATTGCTTCAACGCTTTCCGCGGAGTAACTATATGCCGGCATGGGGCGAATTCTATCATCCTGCGAATGCTCCCCAATTAAGACACATAGTAGTGAACGCTCAACCGCGCCGCGGGTTAGTGCGCTCCACCTTCACTCTTCTTCCGCGCCGCCTCGAACTCATCCCCCGCCTTCCACTCGATCGCATGCGGCTGCTCTCCCGCTATCCATCCCAGCACAAACCCGAACCGCGCCAGCTTCGCATTCCCGCGAAAATCCCAATCCGCCCGATACTCATCCGAAGGCTGGTGGTAGTGGTGCGCCGTGTAATCCTCTTGCTGCGCGTGTCCCCAGGCTTCGTCGTGCCCCTCGAACAACTCGCCCTGGTCGACACTGAACGCAGGAATCCCCACCCGCGCCAGCGAGAAATGATCGCTGCGATAGTAGTGCCCCGCCATCGGGTTGGGATCGGGCAGCAGCTGCAAATCAAATTCCTTCGCCACGCGCTCCACCGTGGGATAAAAATCGATCCGCTTGGCCCCGCCCAGGTTCACAGATCGCGGTACGCCAATCGGCAGTAGCATGTCGTAGTTCAAATCCAGCGTGATCTCGCTTGCCGGCGCTGGCGAATGCATCCCCAGGTACTGCGAGCCGAGCAGCCCCTGTTCCTCTGCCGTCACCGAAGCAAAGTAAACATCATGCGGAGGCTTCTCACTCGATTGCGCGAATGCCCGCGCCATCTCCAGCAGTATCCCGCATCCTGTTCCGTTATCCGCAGCACCGTTGTAGATGTTGTCGCCCTTCGCATCGGGGTCGATGCCGAGGTGATCGTAGTGCGCCGTGTACAGCACCGCGTTGCCGCCCGAAGCCGCGCCCGCCACGCGCCCCACAACATTCGCCGACACGTAACGCCGCACCCGGCTCTCTATGTGCCCCTTCAGCCGCACCGGCAGCTCCGCCGCATGAAACCCCGGCTTGCCCGCGCGCACAATCGCTTCATCCACATCGCCCAGGCCCGCAAGCGTGAAGAGCTTCTGCGCTACGTCGTGCTGGATCCAGGCCGCTGCGCGCAATGTGGCCGCAGGATCCTCTTCGAGATAGCTCTTTTCGATCGCCTGAGAATTCTGCACCACCTCCCAGCCATAGCTCGCCAGGTCCCTGCGATGCACAATCAGCACGCCGGCTGCACCCCGCCGCGCCGCCTCTTCATACTTGTACGTCCACCGCCCGTAATAAGTGAGCGCCTTGCCCTTGAAGAACTTCTCGTCATCGGAAGGCGGCTCGTTCACGATCACCAGCGCGACCTTGCCCTTGAGATCCACTCCCGCATAGTCGTTCCAGTGGTACTCCGGCGCATCGATGCCATATCCCACAAACACAATCGGCGCGTCGATGTCGGCGCTCGCCTGTCCTGTCTGATCCTTCGCCACGATCTCCGAACCGTAACTCAGATCGATGGGCTGTCCGCTTGCCGGCGAGAACGCGAACTTCGTCTTCTCCTCCACCGTATGCACGGCATACAGCGGCACCCGCTGGAAATATGTCCCGCCATCTCCAGCCGGCTGCAATCCATCGAGCGCAAATTGCGTAGCAATGTACTCGGCTGCCAGCTCGCCTCCGCGGGTTCCCGGCCCCCGGCCCTCCAGCAGATCGAGCGAAAGAAATCGTACGTGCGCGCGGATCTTTTCCGCATCAATAGAATTCGCCGCTGCGCGCGCAGCCGGCGGCAGCCCGTCAATTGCAGGAACCTGACCCAACACCGTCGGAGTCACAATCCCCAGCACTGCCCCAAACATCCAACCCGCCCGACTCATCGTCTCTCCGGTCCCTCCGTCGCAAAATGCACTTTCACATCATGCAATCGCGTTCGCATGCTTCAGCTCCGCGCCCCGCCTCGGCTCGCGTCTCTCTATCCTGCTTGACGCCGGCACAAGCAACCGCGCGCGCGTCAGCACCTTCCGCGCTAGGCCCGTCAGCGCCATCGAATCCAGATCCTGCAGCGGAACCCACCTGCGCTCGCCCCCCATCACCGTCAGCTTCGGCATGTCGTCCTCGAACACGATCCGGACGCGCACGTAGTAATTCACTTGCATAATGGCGTGGCGCACCGTCATCCGCAGTTCCTGCTCCGGCACGGTCGCCTCGCGCAGCTGCGGCAGCTCCCACATGCCGGGCATGACCGTCTGCGTGCTACCGCGCTGCTCGAGCAGGATCTCCCGTCCGTGCGCGCCTGGCCCGTGCGCTTTGCGCAGGCACAGCGCGTGCCCAACTTCCCGGCTTAGCATCTTGGCTCGCGGCGCCCTCTTGTGCTCCCCGCGTGTAGCGCACATTGCCGCCAGCGGGCAGCTGCCGCACATCGGGCCACGTGGAACGCACACGGTTGCGCCCAGCTCCATCATCGCCTGGTTGAAATCCCCGGGCCTGGCTCGATCCAGCAAGTCGGCCGCCAGTTGCTCCACTTTCCGCCGCTGTGCCGCTCCGTCCCGCCCGGCCGTCGCGTCCCACCCGGCCAGCCGGCACAGCACCCGTTCCACATTGCCGTCCACTACCGCAACATGCTCGCCGTGCGCAATGCTGGCAATCGCCGCCGCCGTGTACGCCCCGATTCCGGGGAGCTTGCGCAGATCCTCCGCGCAGTGCGGCAGGTTGCCGTGCTGGTTCTCGGCCACAAACTGCGCCGCCTTGTGCAGCATGCGCGCGCGGCGGTAGTAGCCCAGCCCGCTCCACAGCGCCAGCACATCCTGTTCCGGTGCGAGAGCAAGTGAAATCAGGGTAGGGAATCGCGCGAGAAAGCTCTCGTACCGCTCCACCACCACTGCCACGCGCGTCTGCTGCAGCATGATCTCCGACACCCAGATCGAATAGGGATCCTGGCTGTGTCTCCATGGCAGGTCGCGCCGGTTTTCGTCGTACCAGCTCAGCAGATGCGCGCGCAACTGCGCCGGTTTCCATCTCTCGTTGTCCGGCTTGTGCATCAGGTTTCAGCTTACGGCATGCCGCGCCGCCCGCGGCAATCGCCCCGCCGCCTGCCCCGGATACCAGTAGTTTTTGCAGGCCACTCCCCACCGCCAAAGTTGTATGATCACACCCCGACAAGCGAAGGAGGATGCCCATGATCTCCTGCCGGTTCGCATTGCCTTGTCTCGCGTTCGCCGTGGCCGCTATCCTGCCGGCCCGCGCGGCTGCGCCAGTCCCGTCTCTTCAGTCCTACGGCCAATACGGCCAACAGGGCGGGTGGGACGTCCCCCCGAGTTACTTCAACGACATTCAACGCCGCGGCTACCACGACGGTGTTGAAGGCGCCCGTCATGATTACGGAAATCACCGCACTCCCGACCCCAACAATCGCGACGAGTACCGCAGTCCCTCCAACGTTTCGGGGGCGGATCGCGACGCCTACCGCGCCGCGTTTGCCCAGGGCTACAATACCGCCGCGCCGCACCTTTGGGGCACGGGTGCAGCACCCGCCGCACAGGCTCCGGCCTATCCGTCCTCCTACCCCCCGCCACAGGCCCAGGCGCCGTACGGCGGTTACCAGGCCAACCGGGCCAATAACGGTGCCTACGGCGCCAACGGAAACCAGTGGGGCTCGCGCGGTCTCCAGAGCGACGCCCAGCGCCAGGGCTATCGCGAAGGCATGGATGAAGCGCGCAAGGACTACCAGTTCCATCGTCCGTCCAATCCCGAGGGCCACGAGGAGTACCAGAACCCCTACGTCGACCCTCAACACGTCGATGAGTACCGCGAAGGATTCATGCGCGGGTATGAAGTCGGATGGTCTCAGGTTTCGGGGCAATACTCCGGCGGCCAGGCATCCGCCCAGACCGCGTGGCAGAACACCACCGATCCAAACCAGATGAATGCCCCCGATGCCTTCACCGACATTCAGCGGCGCGGATTCAAAGACGGCATCACCGGCGCGCAACGCGACTTCGGCAATCACCGCCGCCCCGATCCCAACAACCGCGACGAGTACCGAAGCCCCAGCGTCTCCGCCGCAGACAAGGACGCATACCGCGAGGGCTTCCGCCGCGGCTACGAAATGGCGGCGGCAGGCCTCTGGAACGGGACGCAGCAATAACTGCCCGCTTCTTCGGCGCTCTTGACGGCAAGGCTCTCAGGAGCCGTCCTGTGCGGTTTCCCCACGGAACTCCTCGCACGTGTTAATCGTCTTTTTTTCGCCACCGCGCGCAACTTACGTTGTATGATGGCGTTCTCCACAAACATAGGAGGACGCACGCAATGATCCCCTGCCGGTTCGTACTGTCTCTTCTTGCCTTCGCCATGGCCCCGATCGTCCCGGCCCACGCGGCGGCATTCACCCTTTCTCCTCAGCCCAACGGTCAATACGGCCAGCAGGGTGGATGGGACGCTCCACCGAGGGAGTTCAACGACATTCAACGCCGCGGGTTCCGCGATGGCGTCGAGGGCGCCCGTCACGACTTCGGCAATAATCGCAGGCCCGACGTGAACAACCGCGACGAGTACCGCCATCCCGACAGCATTCCGCCGGGGCTGCGCGAAGCCTATCGTGACGCATTTCGCCGCGGCTACAACGTCGCCGCATCCCACCTGTGGAGCGAGGCTCCGCCGCCAGTTGTTCCCGCTCCTGTCTTTCCCGCTCCGGCCCCGCCCCCTCCTCCCCGGTCGTCTTATGGTGGAGATGGAGGAGACGACTGGGGCGCCCGCGGCCTGCGAAGCGACGCCGAGCGCCAGGGCTATCGCGAAGGCTCGCAGGAGGCCCGCAAGGACTACCAGTTCCAGCGCCGGCCCGACCCTGACGATCACGAAGAGTACCGCAACCCCTACGTCGCCGCACAGTTCGTCGATGAATACCGTGAAGGCTTCATGCGCGGCTATGAGGTGCAGTGGTCGCAACTCTCCGGCGAAAGATCGTGGCAGAACCCCGGCGACCCCAGCCAGTGGAACGCCCCCGACCGCTTCACCGACATGCAGCGCCAAGGATTCCGCGACGGCATCCAAGGCGCGCAACGCGACTTCGGCAACCACCGCCGACCAGATCCCAACAACCGCGACGAGTACCGCAACCCCAACGTCCCATCCGAACTGCGCGGCGAGTACCGCGAGGGCTTCAGGCGCGGCTACGAAATGGCCGCTACCCGCCTCTGGGGCGGAATGTAGCCCGGGACAACACGGATACTATGTGCCCCATCCATCGCGCAGCTTTTTCGCGCGATGGGTGGGAAGTGGCCACGCCCAAACTTAGTTCGTAACCGTCTTCTCGCTCTCCAGCGAGTCCCTCACCCTGCGCATGATCCCCAGGTAATACGCCAAATTGTGGATCGTGTTCAGCGTCCCCGACAGCACCTCGCCCGCCTGCATCAGGTGCCGCAAATAGGCCCGCGTATATCTGCGGCAAACCATGCAATCGCAATTCGGGTCCGGCGGCGACTGGTCCTCAGCAAACTGCCGGTTCTTGATCGTCAGCCGCCCCTCGCTCGTAAACAGCAGCCCGTGCCGCGCCGCGCGCGTGGGCAGCACGCAGTCCATCATGTCCACCCCCATCCGCGCGTACTGCTCGATCTCGTCGGGGTAGCCAACTCCCATCACGTACCGCGGCTTGTCCGCCGGCAATAGTGGCAGCACCTCGGCAATCATCTCCATTGTCAAATCGCGCGGCTCGCCCACGCTCAATCCGCCAATCGCATAGCCGTCGAAGTCCATCTCCACCAGCCGCTCCGCGCTCTCCCGCCGCAGGTCGCGGTACATCCCCCCCTGCACAATCCCAAACAAACTCTGCGTGAGCCCGCCCATATCATCCTGCGGGTGCCCCCGGTCTCGATTTTGAGACCGGGGATTCTCGGACCACGGAACCTCATCCTGGTGCGCGCGAAAATGCTCGAGCGACCTCCGCGCCCACGCCATCGTCAGCCGCAGACTCTCCTCAGCGCGCGAACGATCAGCCGGATACTCCGTGCACTCGTCGAACGCCATCGCAATATCCGCGCCCAGCGCGATCTGCACATCCATAGAGTGTTCCGGCGTAAAGAAATGGCTCGACCCATCCAGGTGCGACCGGAACTTCACACCCTCATCCGTCACCTTGCGCAGCTCGCTCAGGCTGAACACCTGGAACCCGCCCGAATCCGTTAGCATCGCCCGCGGCCAGCTGATGAACCGGTGCAGCCCGCCCATCCGCCGGATCGCCTCGTGGCCCGGCCGCAGGTAGAGATGATATGTGTTTCCGAGAATGATCTCCGCGCCCAGGCTCTCGAGCACGTCCTGCGGAACGGCCTTCACCGACCCCGCCGTCCCCACCGGCATGAACACCGGCGTCTCCACCGCGCGATGCGGCAGAGTCATCCGACCCCGCCGCCCGCCCGCAGTCGTGGAATTCAGCAGTTCAAACGTAAGCCCCACTCGTCGATTCTATCGAGGCGCCAGGCCTGTTAACGGTGCGGTAGCCGCCGGGCCAGGCTTCACGCCGCTTTCACGACGAGCCGCTTTCCCAGCGCGCGCATCGCTGAATCCACTCGCTCGATCTTCGTAACATGCCGAAGGTTGGTCAGCCGATTCACTTCCTGCGGGGTAGTACCCAACCTGCGCGCCAACTCTGCCGGCCGAACCTTCTGCCGCAGCATTTCATTCAGCAGAAGAACCTTGACTGCGACACTCAACGGCAATTCCACAACATGGTGAGTCCGCTTTGGCTTGGAGGGCATTGGCACGAGGCGGCGGTCTTCGAAGTAGAATTCCAGCGCGGATTCGAGGGCATCGGCTGCATGCAGAAGGGCGTCCTCGACGTCTTCGCCCTGCGTGATTGCTTCGGGAATGTCCGGGAAGGTCACCACGTAGCCTCCTTCCTCCTGCAACTTTAGCCTTGCTGGATACCGCATTCTGCCTCCTATCTCACCCCGAGTTGCTTCTTGATCCCTTCCACTGTTCCCTTCTTGAGGTCCTTCGAGTGCATGGGAAGAACGGAAATCCTGCCGTTCAATTCGACTCGGAAATGCGAGCCCTTGGCTGGCGTAAGTATCGCTCCCTGCTTCTCCAGCCACCGCTTGAACTCACTGCTCTTCACCGCAGCATTATAAACATTTTTGTTTATTTCGGAAACACGACATGGATCTCAGAGAGCGCCGTCTACCTTCCCCCCGGCCCGATCCGTATCATCACTCCCGCCCGCGCCGTCCGCGGCATCCCCAGCGTAGTCGTAGGCGTCTTCGCCACTTCAATCGTCCGGTCGAACAGGTTCTCACCCGCCGCAAACACCTCGATCCACCGCCCGAACTCATGCGACCCGTAAGCATCCATCCGAAAATACCCATCCAGCAGGTTGGTATTCGCATCGTCGTCGTACATGCGCCCGCTCATCCGTCCCAGCAAGCTCAGCTCGCCCCATCGCGCCCGCGCCGCCCGCACATTCAGCGTGGCCATGTTGCGCGCCACCTCGGGAATCCAATTGCCCACGTCCGTCGCGCCCTTCGTCACCGTCGCGTGCGCATACTGGTAGCCACCATCAACCGTAATCCCTCTCGCCGGCGCCAGCTCAGCATCAATCGAGACCCCGCGGCTTTCGATCTGCCCCAGGTTCTCGCGCATCAGCAGAATCGGCGACGAGTTCGGATTGATCGTCACCGCCGCAATCGGCCTGTTGATCTCCGTGTCGAACCAGCTTGCGCGCACCACGCCCCACTTCCGCTGCGACGCAACGCCCGTCTCCCATCCCGTCGCCCGCTCGCTCTTCAGCGACCCGTTCGGCTTCGTCAGCTGGTTGCCCACCTGCGTCGAGCGGTAAAGCTCGCTCGGAGTCGGCGCGCGAAACGCCCTGAACCCCGATGCCGAAACCGCCCAGTGCTCGCCAATCTTCCGCGAGATCCCCACCCGCGGATCGAACATCTGCTCATCCAGCTCCACCGGCTGCGTAGGCGACGGCTTGAACCCCGATGCCGTAGAAACCAATTGCTTCCCGTCGAAATTTTCGAAGAAGTCCACGCGCGCCGAAGCCGCCACCGTCCACCCGCCGCGCGTCCACAGCGCCTCACCCCACGGCGCGGAGTCCCGCTGGTGAACGTGCAGCTTCGTCATCGCTCCCGTCGCGCCGAACGTCTGCTCGTCGTCCCACACGCGCACGTCGCGCACGTCGGCCCCCGCTAGCATCACCAGTCCCGCGGTCACCGGCTGCGACCACACCGCCGACGCCCCAAGTTCGTTGTCCGGAATCCGCGCCGCCCGCGTCGGCGTCTCCCCGCACCGGTACGTGCACGCAGGCTCGCCAGGCTTCGGCGCGTTCGTGATCGACGAGAAAGTCTGCTGATACGTCTGGTCTGACCCAAAGAGCCGCAGCGTCAGCGTCGCCCCCTGCGCGCGCCGCCAGTCCGCGCCGCCCACATACCGCGCCAGCCGCGTCCCGTTCTCCTGGTAAGGAGTCCCGTTCGACCGGTGTTCGTGGAATCCGCTCGCCCGCACAAATTCGCGCCACGCGCCGCGCTCATGATCGCCAAGCACCATCCCGTTCTGCGCGTGCGCATTCGAAGCAATGTCCACCGGGCCGCGCTGCCACGGCGCCTCCTGGATGTACCCGTCCGACCCCAGCACCGTGCCCGCTCCGAGCAAGCCCCACGCGCCCCACTTGCCCTGCCCCAGCAGGCTCTGCGCGTAAGTCCCTCGTCCGCCATAGCTCGACCGGATCTCCGCGCTCGTCGCCTCCGGCTGCGCCACCCGCATGTTCACCACGCCGCCAATTGCGCCCGACCCGTACAGATCGCTCGCACCGCCGCGCACCAGCTCCACGCTGCGCACCGCCAGCTCCGGCTGCTCAAGCCAGTGGATCCACCCGCCCACCGGATCGTTCAGCGGAACCTCGTCCTCCTTCACCAGGGTGCGGCTCGCAGAAGTCGATCCCAGCCCCCGCAAGCTGATCCCCTGCGACGAAGGATTCGCCACCAGCGAGCTCGACCTTCGGAACAGCTCCGCCCCCGGCAGTTGCCGCAGTTTGTCATCCATGCTCACCGAGGCCGTCGACTGCAACTCCGCCTGCGGCAACTCCCGCGTAATCGCCGGACTCTCAAGATCCCCCAGCGGCGATCGATACGCAGTCACAGTCACCTGCTCGACCACTGCGGCCGGACTGAGTTGCACTGTCTTCATTTGCTCGCCGCCACTCGCTGGAGGATCCCCGGCAACGACCGTTGACACATCACCGAACCCCTCGGCCTTCACGGTCACGTTGCACGGCGTCCCGCACTCGAATGTGGCGCGGCCATCCGCACCGGTTGCGCTCAGCCTCCGCCCCGATGCATTCTCGACCCGCGCATCGCGGATCGGCGCGCCCGCGCGGTCTTCAACCGTCAGAGTCACGCGCATCTGTGCGCGCAGCGGCAGGCTCGCCATCGCCGCAAGGCAAAGCCCGCCACAAATCACTCTGAATTCTGACCACCGCATCATTTTTCTCAGGAGGGCCGCCGCGCAGACTCGAAAGCAATTCTCGCACCTTCCCCTCGCGGCCGGGGACCACTACATTGGATGCAATCTCGCTCAGCGGAACCAGAACAAAAGCCCGCTCCGCCAGCCTCGGATGCGGAATCTCCAGCCCCGCCTCGCTCACCACCACATCGCCGTAAAGCAAAATATCCAGGTCCAGCGTCCGCGGCCCATTCTGCACACCTGCCGATCTATCTCTCCCGAACGCCCGCTCAATTCCGAGCAATCCCTCCAGCAACATACGCGGCGCAAGGCCCGTCTCCAACGCCACCACTGCATTCACAAACCGCGGCTGGTCCGCATACCCCACTGGCTCAGTCGAATACAGCGACGACCGCCCCCCGATCCTTCCCAGTTTCTCCAACTCTCTCGCCGCCGCCGCCAGCGTCTCCTCGGGCGAACCCGCCTTGCTTGCGATGTTTGCCCCCATCCCGATGTACGCCGTCTGCATACCCCCAGCCTATCGCGCTGCTCTGATTCCTCATCGCGCCCTGTCGAATGCCGCCTCGCCCTTTCTGCTAGCATCGTCCTTCGGAGACTCTTTTCATATGGATGCGCAGAACACGCTGGGCCTCGGCGCCCGCCGCAATGAAGACATCGCTCTCGATCTGCTCAGGTTCGTCGCCGGAGTCACCAACGCCGGCCGCCCCACTTCGCCCTCCACCGGCTTCACCGCCGCCGCCGGCACCAAGCCCGAGGAGCACGTGACCGAGCTGCTCGCGCTCTACGGCCGCTGCCTCCGCGCCGTCGAAGGCAAAGGGGCATAGCAGATCTCCCCCCGCACTCCACTGCGAGTCGCAGTTATCGGCGCCGGAGCCTTCGGCCGCAACCACCTCCGCGTCTATCGCGAGCTTGAGTCCGCAAACGCCGGTGTCGAGCTCGCCGCCGTAGTTGAACCCGATCCCCGGCACGCCGCTGAAGCCGAATCGCAATTCAGCATCCCGGTCTTCGCCTCGATCGAGGATCTTCTCGCATCAAAGCTCAGCGTCCAGGCCGCCTCTGTAGCCGTCCCCACCGTCCAGCATCACTCCGTCGCATCCGCGCTCCTCGACGCCGGCCTAGACGTCCTCGTCGAAAAACCCATCGCCGCCACCCTCGCTGAAGCCAACGACCTCGTCTCCCGCGCCGCCCGCACAAACCGCATCCTCCAGGTCGGCCACCTCGAGCGCTTCAACCCCGCCGTCCTCGCCATCCAGCCGCGCCTCCGCCGGCCCATGTTCTTTGAGGCGCACCGCCTCAGTGTCTTCACTCCGCGGTCCCTCGACGTCGACGTCGTCCTCGACCTCATGATCCACGACCTCGACATCGTACTCACATTCGCAGCCTCGCCCGTCCGAGAAGTCCGCGCCGTCGGCCTGCCCATCGTCTCGCCGAAAGTCGACATCGCCAACGTCCGCGTCGAATTCGAATCCGGGTGCGTAGCCAACTTCACTGCCTCGCGCGTCTCCACCGAGCGCGTGCGCAAGCTCCGCTTCTTCGAGCCGCGCCAGTACGTCTCCATCGACTTCGCCCGCCGCGACGCCATCGTCATCCGCATCGACGAGCAGCCCGCCTCGCCTGCGTCCCCGCCCACAAGCGTCTCGCCTCAGCTCGCCGCCGCAGCCGCCGAATTCCTCTCCACCGGAAAGCTCGCTCCATCCGTCCTGCAGCAGCTTTTAGGCTCCGGCCACATCCCGCCTGATTTGCTGGGGCAGCTTTTCGCCGCGCCAGGCGATCCGGAAAAGATGAAAGCGATCGCCCGCAGCATCGCCGAACCATCTGCAAACTTCGAATCGGCCGCAAATTCAGAATCAGCCGCAGCATCCGGCCCCGCTCCAGGCCTCTCCTTCGTCAAGCCCGAGATCACTCCCGGCGAGCCCCTGCGCCTCGAACTCGAATCCTTCCTCGACTCGGTCCGCACCCGCCGCGAACCGCGCGTCACCGCCCGCCAGGGCCGCGATGCCCTCGCACTCGCGCTCGCGATTCAGGACACGATGGTCGCCCACGCCCACCGCGCCGGCCTTCAGAACTTCTTCGACTCCGCCTCTTAGTCACCGAATACCGCCGGTGTCCACGCAATTCGTACCGCCGGTTTCCAGACCGGCTGTGGTGCGGGTGTCCACACCCGCACCAGACCGCACCCGCGCAATCATTCCGTCGTCTCACCCCATCACTATTCGCCGACCGCCAACCCCGCTATACTTCCACCCATGTTGCAAAGCCCCGATCAGGAATGGCGCCGCCTCACCGACCTCTACTCCGAAAAATACGACGAAGAACTCTGGGAACTCGCCGCCGACTACAAGAACCTCACCGAGATGGCCAAGCAGGTCCTGCGCGACGAAATGAAAAAGCGCGGACTCGGCGATCCCACGCAGCCTCGGCCTGCCCAATCCATCAATACTCAGCCCGATACGCAAGCGCGCGCATTCACGCCCGCCGCGCCTGAACCCGCACCGCCGGTCAACCCTCAGGAGCTCCTGCGAATCACGCAGCATTACGCAACTCTCGATGACGATGATCTGCGCGATCTGTCTGACGATTACGGCAACCTCACTTCCGCGGCGCAGCAGGCCCTCCGCGAGGAGATGCAGCGCCGCGGCATGGATGATCTGGTACCCGAAACAGACGACGGCTATAACGCAACTGACGAGGCCGAGGCGAATCCGAATTTCCAGGCCGCTGATCTTCGCGCGCAGAATGCTCCCGAGCAGAACGAATGGTGGGTGCGTGTCGCCGCCATGGAAGATCGCCAACAGGCCCGCCAGCGAGTCATGATGCTCTCCGACACCGGCATCGACGTGCGCGGGCAATTGGATCCGTTCGGCATGTATGTGATCGAAGTGGCTGCCAACCAGGCCGACGATGCGAATGCAATCCTCGCGCAGCCCATCCCGCAGAAGATCATCGACGAGTCGAAGATCGAGGTTCCCGATTTCGTTACGCCGAAGTGTCCGCGATGCAAAGCCGACGACGCGGTGCTTGAGTCATCCGGTGAAGTCAATCACTGGCATTGCGATGCATGCGGGCACGAGTGGGATGAAGCGCTCGTCGAGCCCGGAAATGCGTAAAAGCGCAGCGCAGGCTCCAAAAGCGGAAAGAGCCGCCCGGCAACAGGGCAGCTCTTTCCTAGGGAGAATAGTTCCAACGGAGGCAAAGCCATCAGAACTTTCTGGCTGCATACTAGGGTCCGGCTATCCGGGTGTCAAGGACATTTCTGAATAAATTAAAATTATTATTTTCAATAATTTAACCTCTATGCCCCGAAATCGCTTAGCACCCCGTCTTCGTCGCCTCTTCGCCTTTTAACTTCTGTATTTCTGCCAGTTTTTGCCGTGTTTTCTTGGATTTCCGTCCAGATTTCCACAGGTTTCGACCCTGTCCACCCGAAAGGTGCACAACTCGCAACCCCGTTCCCCGAAAGGCACCTTACTCCCGCAAATCCAGCCGGATAAACTCCGCCTCGAAGACCGACGACACCGGCTTCCCTCTCGCCATGCGGTACAAAGCCCGTCCGCCGCCCAGAAAAACTCCCAGCAGGATGGCCGTGGTCGCGCCAATGATCACCAGTGCCGCAACACCGAACAGGAATCTGCTGGTCTTTGAAATCTCCGATTCAGTCGGCTGAGGAATGCCCACGTAGTCCGACTCGTAGTGCACCGTCTCGAGCAGCCGGTGGCTTTCCTCGGGAACCGCATCGCCGCTCACCACCGCCACCACCGGCCCGCTGCGCCGCACCTCGAGCGATGCCTGGTCCGACTCCGCAAGCGGCTGCGGAAACCCCGGCTGCGCCTTGCTTCCAGCATGAATGTAATCGCGGATGCTCCTCTCCTGCGCCTCCGCCATCTGCGGCGTCGGGTAGTCGATCAGCGTCAGCGTCGCCGGCCCCGAGGAAAGCGAATAGTTCGCCGTCGCGGTCTCAGCGCCGCGGTCGAATCCCACCAGTCCCGGCGGCAGCACTCCTCCCGCGCCCGCATATCCCGCCGGCCCTTCCGCGTAGTGCGTCGACTGCGCTTCCATGTTCTTCTTCGGCAGCACCGCAAGAATCGGCGGCGCCAGCGCCTGCGACCCCTGCGCAACCGACAACTGGTTCGCCAGCTCGCGCAGCTCCGATCCCGACTCCGGCGCGATGTGCGAGAACGTCGCGTCAATCACCGCGTCGCCGCTCCAGAACAGCACCCGGTTGCGATTCGACGCCGCGCCCGAGCCGATGTCCTCCTTCGGCCATCCCGTGCCGCGATAAAACGTGTACGCGCCGTAACTCCCGCTCACGTCGCCGAACTTCATCGCACGCACCGTCAGAGTCTCGCCGTCGCGCTTGTATGTCGCAAGCAATCCGTTCTGGAAGCCGTATTCCTTCAGCGCGGCCGCGTTGGCCCCATCGGCCTGCCCCGCGTCCGCGAGCTGCTGCAGCGGTTTTTCCGCCACCCACCCCGCAAAGGCATCGGGCACGAGCGGCCTGGGAACGGAAATCGTCACCGCCGGCGGCTTCGCAGGCGCTTTCGCAGCAGGCTTTTGCTGGGCTCCGGCGGCAACGGTCACCGCGGCCGAAAATACGAGAACAGAAACACAGCGAATCAACAAATTAGCTCCAACGTCCAGACTACAGCTTTCCGCAGAGCTTGAACGCATATCTATCTCTTGGACACTGCCACCACCCGAAAGGTTCCCGAAAAGCGGACTGCGCTGCTCACCGCCTCACGCCGTCGTCGGCGGCTGCAGCGGCGCCGGCGGATACAGCACATCCCCAAGCGCCTTATACCGCCCGCCATAAAACACCAGCGCGTAATTCCGGATCGCCACGCACAGCGGCCCGCCGCATCCGATCGCCAGCAGGATCCCCAGCGCCACCAGCGCCGCGCCGAGGACCACCTCAAAGAAGATGCCCACCGCCGCCACGCCCGCGCTCGCGTTCACGGTAACCGCGTGAACAGCGGCAATCAGCGCCCCCGGCACCATGAACACAAGGAACGTCGGAATCACCAGCACGATGAACAGCCCGATATACGCGACCATCGGCAGCATGATCCGCAAAAGCGCATACAGCACAAACGATCCCTTCTCCGTCGCGATCCGCTCCACCACAGCGGACCACGCATCGCCCACCGTCGCATTCTCGAGCGCAATGTGCGGCAGCATAAAGTCGCGCAGGATCACGTCGATCGCCAGCGCCGCAATCATCAGCACCAGGATCACCGGCGCCAGTTGCAGCGCAATCGGAATCAGGGCCGCCCAATCCGTATGTTCAACAAGCCGGCCCTCCTTGAACAGCCGGAATAATCTGTCCGCGAAAGGCAGCAGCGCCGCCACCGCCGCCGCAAAGTAAACGATCCCCACCCAGATGCTCAGCAGGTAAAAGCGCCGCGCCTGCTCGCCGTACATCCGCCATCCCGGCCTGATCCACGGCGTCTGGTGAATCAGGCAATTGAACAGCGCGAACCGCAGCCGCACCACCAGGTAAAGCAACACGAACCCGAGTATCACAGACGCAATCGCAATCGCGGCGAAGCCCACCACCCAGTTCGGGTTCCACGCGAACATCGTGTTCGAATGGCCCGCCTGCGGCACGCTCGAATGATCGTTGAACCGCCAGTTGCCGCTGAAGCCCTCGGTCACCACCGCCACCGCGCACAGCTTCAGAAACGTTCCAAACCGGAACGGCTGGAACAGCAGGCGCTTCGTGCGGTTCAGCGCGGGCGAAATCGCTTCCGCAGCGGAGAGAATTTGCATCGGACGCTCCTTCGAGGGGACAGCGTACCACGACTCATTCAACGCGAGCTATGGTCTGGCGCAGCTTCGGAATGACTTAAGTTAATCCCACCATTCGTCCGCCAGCCGTCGAACGCCTCCAGCGCGCGCTTGCACTGAATGCGCTTCCGCTCCTTCTTGTCCCGCACCTTCCTACGCATTTCGTCTTCCAGCGGTTCCAGCAGGTCGAACGTGATATTCGCCGGCTGAAAGTGCTTCGCGTCCGCATGAGTAATGTAGTGCACAAGCGATCCCAGCGCAGTCCCGCGCGGCACGGCCGCAGGCTCCTCGCCCCGCGCGAGCGACGCCGCGTAAATCCCCGCCAGCATCCCCGTCGCAATCGACTCCGTATACCCCTCCACGCCCGAGATCTGTCCCGCAAACATCAGGTCCGGCCGCGCCCGCAGCCGCAGCAACTCATCCATCAGCGCCGGCGCGCATATATACGTGTTGCGATGGATCTGCCCATACCGCAAAAACCGCGCATTCTCGAGTCCCGGAATCAGCCGCAGCACGCGCGCCTGCTCGCCGAACTTCAAATGATTCTGAAAGCCCACAAGGTTGTAGCTGTCCGCGCGCAGGTTCTCCTTGCGCAGCTGCACCACCGCCCACGGCGTCTTCCCCGTCCGCGGATCGCGAAGGCCCACCGGCTTCATCGGCCCGAACCGCAGCGTGTCCGGCCCTCGCCCCGCCAGCACCTCGATCGGTAAACAGCCCTCGAAGTATTCGAGCTTCTCCCACTCCTTCGCCTCCGCCGCCTCCGCCTCAACGAGCGCCGCCAGAAACCTCTCGTACTCCTCGCGCGTCATCGGGCAGTTGATGTAGTCCGCCGTGCCCTTGTCCCACCGCGCCGCAAAATACACGCGCTCCATGTCAATCGACTCCGCATCCACAATCGGCGAAATCGAATCGTAAAACGCCAGGTGCTGCGACCCCGTAATCCGCTGGATCTCCCTGCTCAGCGCATCGCTCGTAAGCGGCCCCGTCGCCACAATCGTGATGCAATTCGTACCGTCCTCGCAGTCGTCGAGCGATGTAACTTCTTCCCGGATCACGCGTATCGCCTTCTCCGCCTCGATCGCCTCCTGGATCCGCCGCGAAAACTCCACGCGGTCCACAGCCAGCGCGTGCCCCGCCGGAACCGCCGTCTCATCCGCGATCTTCAGCAGCGCCGACCCCGCCCGCCGCATCTCCTGCTTCAAGAGCCACGGCGCCGTGTTCGGCGATTCGCTCTTCAACGAATTCGAGCAGACCAGTTCTCCAAATTCGACCGTCTGGTGTGCCGGAGTCAGCCGCGGCTTCCCATCCACCACAGCGCGCATCTCGTAGAGGTCCACCTCGCAGCCGTATCGCGCCGCCGTCAGCGCCGCCTCCGGCCCCGCAAGCCCCCCGCCAATCACGCGAATCCTCGTCAATCCCGCTCCTCGAACTCCGCCAGCCTCTCCAGCGCCTCTCCCGTAATCCGCACGCTAAGCCACTCCTTCTGAAGCTCCGCCCCCAGCCCCTTGTAAAAATCAATCGCCGGAGTATTCCAGTCCAGCACCTGCCATTTCATCCGCGCGCAGCCTTTTTCAATCGCAATCTCCGCCAGCCGCCGCAGCAGCGCCTTTCCGATTCCCCGCCCGCGAAACGGCGGATCCACAAACACATCCTCGAGATAAAGCCCCGGCCTCCCCAGCCACGTCGAATAGTCATAGAAATACAGCGCGAACCCCACCCCCTCGCCGTCCCACTCCGCCAGCAGGCACTCGAAGTACGCGTGCTCCCCGAACCCATGCCGCAGCAGGTCGTCCTCCGTCGCCTTCACCGCATCCGGCTCGCGCTCGTAGCGGGCCAGGGCGCGGATAAACTCGAGAATCCGCCCAACATCGGCGGGCGTAGCGGGGCGGATCGCAAGTGCCATATCCTTATATTGTAGAGATCGCGCAGTGTGATCTGCGCCACACTTGCCGGCTTCCCCGGGCCATTACCATTGAAGTTTGCCCCTCGCGAAACACTGCGAGCGCGCTCGCACGAGCCCGCGCCGCCCTTGTATTAAGGTTTCCGATTGGTTTAACTTTGGCAGTGCTGGATGACGCGTTGGCGCAATCAATGCATTTGCCTTCGCGCCCTGGATTTCCCGTTCCGCCGCCTCGCGCGGATCGGACTGAAGGATTGATTTTCTCGAGCCCCGCGGGCACTTCGTTCGCGCCGCTCCCAAGGAGAAGAAGTTATGAAACGGACCCTTTCACTGTGGCTCGGGCTTGCGGCCTTCGCCCTTGTGCCTGCGTTCTCACAGGCGCCCGTGCCCACGGGCAAGCTTCATGGAGTCGTCACCAATCCCACCGGCGCGCCGCAAACCACCGGCAACGTCACCGCCGAGCACGTCACTCGCGCCGCTTCCGGCCCCGGCCTCCACGCGGAGACGGAAAAGGCGGGCGTCTTCAACGTCGACCAGAACGGCGAGTTCTCCGGAGACGTCCCGGCGGGATCCTACAACCTGGTCTTCCGCCAGCCCGACACGCCTCCTGACAAGCAGGTCGATCACATCGACAACGTCACCGTCACTGCCGGCCAGACCACCGAGGCCAACATCGACATGTCCCGCGCGGACTACGTCAACAACCTGCCTCCGGAAGAGAAGGCGAAGCTCGACGAGATGCGCAAGCACAACTCCGAGGCCCTCAAGGCCAACGAAGTCATCAAGCATCTCAACTCCGACCTGAAGCAGGTCGCTCAGGACATCCATGACGCCGACGGTGCCGCCGCGGCCGCCGAGCAGCAGTTGGGCGCCGGAGCCAACAAGCAGGCCATCGAAGCCAAGACCGCCGAGATCAAGACCGCCAAGTACACCGACGCGGAGCAGCTGATGCAGAAGGACACGGCCGCCAAGGGCGATGCCGCCATCCTCTGGGCGCGCCTCGGCCAGGCGCAGGTCGGCCTCAAGCAGTACGACGACGCCGTCACCTCCTTCAAGAAGGCGCTCGAAGTCGACACGGCCTCGAAGAAGCCTACGCCAGAAGTCCAGGGCCTCGCGCAGAGCGGGATCGGTGAAGCGCTCGCCCGCGCCGGCAAAACGGATGAGGCGCAGGCCGCCTTCGACGAGGCCGCCAAATCCAACCCGCCCCAGGCCGGCTTCTACCTCAAAAACGAAGCCGTCATCTTCTTCCAGTCGGGCAACGCAGCCGCGCAGGTCGCAGCCGCGGACAAGGCCATCGCCGCTAACCCCAACCCCAACGACCCCAACCTCGCGGTTGTCTACTACCTCAAGGGCCAGGGACTGGTCGGCAACGCCACCATGGCGCCCGACCCGAAGAACCCGAAGCAGCAGATCATCGTTCTGCCTCCGGGCTGCGCCGAGGCCTACCAGAAGTACCTCGAGCTCGCCCCCAACGGCCCCTACGCCGGCGACGCCAAGGGCATCCTCGACCAGGCCGGCCAGAAGGTCAGCTCCTCCTACAAAGCAGGCAAAAAGTAACCTCTGCTCCGGATAAATCGAAGGGCGCGCCGCCACCGCAGCGCGCCCTTCGCCCTTTCATGGGACCGCGTTCCCGGTTACGCGCTCAATGCGACCGATTGAATCGGCCGGTCGGTGTTCGGACGCACCCGGTATCTCTTGGGACTCACAGAGAGAGACCGCTCAATCTTCTTGAGGGACCTTGTCTCGTTCGGAGCCGCGAACGTCGAGGCCACTCCATGGCTCGAGGCTCGGCCGGTCCGTCCAACGCGGTGCACAAAATCCTCGGCCTCCCTCGGCAGGTCGTAGTTCACCACGTGGGCAACATCGGCCACGTCGATTCCCCGTGCCACCACGTCCGTTGCCACCAGCACGCGATGACGCCCCTCCGCAAATCCGCGCAAAGCGGAATTGCGCTGCGACTGCGAGCGGTCTCCATGAATCGGAGCCGCCGCGAACCCGGCGCGCGATAACCGCTTCGCCACCCGGTCCGCTCCGTGCTTGGTCCGCACAAAGACCATGAAACTGCCTTTGCTCGTTTCCAGCAGATGCTCCAGCAGCTCCTGTTTCTTGTCCGCCGGAACTTCAAACGTCTGCAGTTTCACGTTGGGCGCGGGCTTCAGTTCCGAGGCGATATCGATGCGCACCGGGTTCTTGAGATAAAGGCTCGCCACCTCGCGGATCGCCGGGCTCAGTGTCGCCGAGTAGCACAGCGTCTGCCGGTCGCACGGCAAAACCCCCGCAATCCGCTGGATCGCCGGCTTGAAGCCCATGTCCAGCATCCTGTCCACCTCGTCCAGCACCAGCATCTTCACGGCGTGCAGGTTCACCAGCCGCCGCTTCAGGTAGTCTTCGAGGCGCCCCGGCGTCGCGACAATCAGCCGCGCTCCCTGCCGGATTGCCGCCAGTTGAGGCCCCTCTGCCAGGCCGCCGCACACCAGCGCTGCCTTGCCCTGGCCCTGCGTCAGGTCGCGCCACGCCTCCAGCACCTGCATCGCCAGCTCGCGCGTGGGCAGCAGCACCAGCGCCTTGGCGTCGCTCGCTTCCACGGCCATTCTCTCGATCAGCGGAATCAGAAAGCTCAGCGTCTTGCCGGTGCCGGTCTGCGCCGTCGCCAGCACGTCGCGTCCCTCGAGCGCCGGCGGAATCGCTGCCTCCTGCACCGGCGTGGGATACACAAAATTCGCGCGCGCCAGCTGGCGCCGCATGGAGGGGGAAAGTTTTAGTTCAGAGAAGAGTTTCATCTTTTATCCTGTCCTGCGCCCCGGCCTTGAGGCTCCATCGTGAAAACCATCCATGGAACCGCTAAGGCGTGCGCAGCCGCTTCAATTCCCGGCGTTCCCTCGAATCTCCTTCGAGGCGGCACGGGAAATCTTCTATTTGTAGTCGGAAAACCTGAAAAGCGCCTGGAACACGCTGGTTCGGGATTTGCCGCACGTATTGCGTCTTCGACCGCAAAGCGCTTGTGCGCCGCAGTCTGGTCCGGTCAATTACTTTCAGGGGTAAAACCTTGACTTCAAAGGACCATCACGCCGAGGGGCCTGGGCAATTTACGTGCTGGACGATCTTGCGGATGAGGGCGAGAACGACTCACAACCAAACAACTGAGCGTATCTCCATGATAACAGAGTCGCGTCCTTTCATTACCTTCAATCACTTCACACGCCCCACCCATGCGCAGCCTCACCGCGCTCAGGTCCACCCTCGGCTCCCGCTCCTCAACAAGAGCGTGTCATCCCGAAGGGCCGCACTCCCCCCACACGCAGGTCAACCCTCCTCTCCCGCTCCCCAACAAGTGCGTGTCATCCCGAAGGGCCGCACGCCTGGGGCCCCGCCCGCTTTTGGCGGGGTAAGCGGACCGAGGGATCTGTGGTTGCTCCTCGCCAGCCCGGCCAATGAGTTCACCCAACCGGCCCCAGGTTTTGGGGCCGGCTCACTCAATGCGTCAGCGCCCCATTCGCACAACCTCAAGCTCGGACAGGCAGCCCTGATCCCAGGAACAGCAATAACTGACAACTGTGAACTGCGAACTATGAACTGGCCCATTCCCCCCACAGGCAGGTCCACCCTCCACTCCCGCTCCCCCACAAGAGCGTGTCATCCCGAAGGGCCGCACGCCTGGGGCCCCGCCCGCTTTTGGCGGGGTAAGCGGACCGAGGGATCTGTGGTTGCTCCTCGCCCGCCCTGCCAAAGCCGCCCACTAAACCGGCCCCAGGTTTTGGGGCTGGCCCACCCAATGCGTCAGCGCGCATTCGCACAACCTCAAGCCCCGGCGAGTGCACGGCTCGCAATTCCCTGTGGAAAACTCTGTGGAAAATCACCTGTCAAGTAGGGAAGAAAAAGCGAAACACAGACAACTTGCTTTATATCACAAGGTTATCTCATGGAAAATTACCCGGGAAAGTGGCCGATCCACTTTTCAACCCTGCTAGACTTAAGAATAGTGGGAGAAAACCCCACCCCAAATGCCCGCCACGCGCGGGAATTTCGCTTTTCAGGGGCAAGGCATACGCAGCGCCAGATTTTTTGCGCTGTAACTCTGCATCCCCGGACTCCGCCGCCGCCTCGGCCGGAAGACGGGATGAACTTACTACATATGTGTACGAAATTTACTACGCATGTGTATGAGAATTACTACAAATGTGTAGAAAACTTACCACAAAAGCTGGTCAGGGACAGCCCCGGACCCCGCATAATCAAGCCGAAAACTCGACATTTTTGACCGCGAAAAGTGCCACCTCCTCCCCCTGCGGACTATGCCAAACGATCGCCCCCGCCCCGGGCTTGTTAACCAGAAAATAAATACCCCCCACCCCCCTCCCCTGTAACCCCTTTGGAATGTGAGGGACAAAAGGGCGCAAAACGGCTAATCGACTGATAATAAATAACTTGTATCAATTTCCAAATGTGCCCAAAACGCCACTTTTTTGCCCCAAATCGCCCACTTTTTCACCCATTTTGCAGGTCTCTTTCATGAACGGCAGGGTGTCCCGGGTCCGCGTCCCCGACGACAGTCTTTCGCCGCCTCCGACCGGCGCACAAAGCCGGAGGCGCGAAGCCCGGCCCGCGATCGAGCTATGCAGCCAGCCGCGGCATCAATCCTGGTTAGAGGGTGAAGTGAATGCCACCGGACCGGGATGCACCAACCCAGCCTCCCGTCCGTCCGGCGCAGGTCTCCTCTCGAAGCGCGGCGTGCCCCCGGCAATCGGCCCGATCCATTCGAGCAATTCATCCGATTCAAGGATCGCGGCGTGCGACTTCGCGATGCGCATCTCGGTTTCCCGCAGAGATCTCTGGATGTTGCGGCAGATGACTCGGCTCTTGCAAGCCAACTCGTGCGATCGTTCCACAAGGTCAGGCTTGGGTTCGAGAGGGGTTGGAAACAGTGTCCGCATGGTTCCCCGCAGCGTAAGTCCGGCAATCGCCATAGATGCAGAGTTCGGCGTCCGGGTGGCGTCGAAAAAACACCTGGCATCGCCGCGGAGGCCCTCGTCCGATGGTTGGTTGCATGTCTCCAGTCGCGGCACCTACCATGGCGCACAATGCACGCGCTTTCCCCGCCAAACAGGAAAATGGGCGTATGGGCCGCCACCGCCGTTGTCACCGGCGAGGCCATCTCGCTCGGCATCTTCCTTACGCCCGCCGGCATGGCCCGCTCGCTCGGCTCGCCCGCTCTGCTCATGGCCGTCTGGTGCGGCATGGCCGTCATGACACTGGCCGGCGCCCTCTGCTTTACGGAGTTGGCCGTCCGCAACCCCGTGGACGGCGGGGAATACGTCTATCTGCGCCATGGCTTCGGCCGCCAGGTGGCGTTTCTCTACGGCTGGATGGCCGCCCTCGTCATGTATCCGGGCGTAGCGGCGTCGCTATGCGTTGGCTCGGTTCCCTACGTGCAATCGCTCGTCGGTCTACCTGCCTGGCTGGCTGAATCGCTGCCGGCGCTGATGCTCCTCGGCCTCGGCGCTCTCAACTACTTCGGAACCGGTCTGAGCAGCGGCGTCATGGCCACGCTCAACTGGCTCAAAGTCACCTTGCTCGTGGGATTGGGCGGGTGGGCCATTCTCTCCGGCCATGCCGCGCTCGCGAACCTTGAGCCGCTCGCGCTGCGCCGCCCCGGTTCCGACCCGCTTATGGCCGCGATCGCAGGAGCCGCCGTCGCCGCCTTCTACTGCTTCGGCGGCTGGTGGGAAGCAGGCAAAATCGCCGGCGAGGTGCGCAATCCTGCCCGCACGCTGCCCATCGCCTTCGCGGCAGGAGTCGTCATCGTCGCCTCGCTCTACATGCTGGTCAGCCTGGTCTTCGTTGCCGTCGTTCCCATGCGCCAGATCCAGAGCAACACGGCATTCGTAGCCCAGTTCGGCGCGTCGCTCTTCGGCGCTGCGGGCGGCCGCGTCCTCTCCGCCTGCGTCATCCTCTGCGTCCTTGGCGGACTCATGGTCCTCACCATGGCAGTTCCGCGCGTCACCTGCGCCCTCGCAAGTTCGGAATCCTCAACCGGACCGCTCGCCGCATTCGCCCGGCTGCATCCGCGCTTCGGCACCCCCGCCAACGCCGTTCTGCTTCAAACCGCGATGGCGCTCGCGATCCTGTCGGTCGGCGCCTTCGACCGCATCCTCGCGTTCATCATCTTCCCGGCCGCCGTCTTTCTCGCGCTCACCGCGGCCACGCTTTTCCGAGCCGCGCCCCCGGTACGCCGATGGTGGTATCCATTCGCACCGGTGGCCTTCATCGCCGGATGCGCACTTCTCGCCGGGATGCTTCTGGCGCACGGCCTCGTGCCATCGTTGCTGGGAGCCGCGTTAGTACTCTGCGGTATTCCCGTCCGCCGGCTCTTGGCAGGAAGAAAGGCCGCGCCCGATCCGCAGGCCATCGCGGCTAATGAGTAATGAAACCTTGTGATTCGCGAACGCTCTTCAGAGCGGCTCGTTCGGCCTACTCGGCTTTCTCGCTCCGCGCCTTCACCTTGAACCATATCGGCGTTCCCTTGAAGCCGAAGGCGTCGCGAATCTGGTTCTCGAGGAACCGTTCGAACGCGAAGTGCAGCTTCACGTCGCGGTCTGTGAACAGCACAAACGTCGGCGGCGCCACCGCGGCCTGCGTCATGTAGAAGATGCGTATGCGCTTCGCCATCGGCACCGGCGCCCGCTGAAAATCGATCCGCTCGAGGAACCGGTTCATCTGCCCCGTGGTTACGCGCTTGCGACGTTCCGCCGCCACAGCTTTCACCTCACGCAGCACGCGGCCCATACCCTTGTTCTCTTTTGCCGAGAGAAAGATTACCGGCGCGTAGCTCAGGTATTTCAGCACGTTTCTAAGTTGCCGTTCGAAGATCTCCCGATCCGCGGGCGGCTTGCCATCCGTCCTTCCGGCCGTCACAGCGTCCCACTTGTTCACGATCAGGATCACGCTGCGCCCGCTCTCGTGCGCGTAGCCACCAATGGTCGCATCGCTTGCAGTTACGCCTTCTGTGGCGTCGATCACGAGCAATGCCACGTCCGCGGCTTCGAGGTGCCGCCGCGCCATCACAACGCTCAGCTTCTCGGCCATCAGCTTCGTCTTGCCCTTGCGCCGGATTCCCGCAGTGTCGACGAACCGAAGCTGCGATCCCTCAAACTCCACCACCTCGTCCACCGCATCCCGCGTCGTTCCGGCAATCGGCGACACAATTGCCCGCGACGTTCCTGTGAGCGCGTTTAGCAGCGTCGACTTGCCCACATTCGGCCGTCCAATAATCGCAATGGACGTCTCATGTTGTTCAAACTCACCGTGCGTCCTGTGCAGTTGCCGATGCTGCTCATCCTCGACGCCGGGCTCGAGCGGACCGCCCTCTTCGATCTCGTCCTCAATCGCTTCGTCAATCTCGGCGCTGGATTGCTGACCCGCTGCCTCGCCTACTGGCTGTCTTTCGGGAATCGCCCCCGCCACCGCGTCGAGCAGATCCCCAATCCCGAGGCCGTGCTCCGCGCTCACCGGGTAAACTTGGCGAATTCCCAGCCGACGGAAGTTCTCTGCCTCGGCCGCCATCGCGTCGCCCTCAACCTTGTTCACCGCCAGAAACACGGGCTTCTTACCGCGCAGCAGCATTCGCACCAGGTCATAGTCCGGGCTTGCGAGTTCCGTCCGCGCGTCCACCACCAGCACCAGGGCGTCGGCATCCTCCAGAGCCACCTTCGCCTGGTTGTAAATCTCCTGCGGAATCAGCTCCGGATCGTCCGGCACAATCCCGCCCGTATCCACCAGCCGAAACCGCCGCCCCGCCCACTCGTACTCGCCGTAGATGCGGTCTCGCGTAATCCCCGGCTCGTCGCCCACAATCGAACGCCGGCTCTTCGTCAGCCGGTTGAACAGCGTGGACTTGCCCACGTTAGGCCGCCCCACGATCGCAACCAGCGGAAGCGTCTCTGCTCCAGCGAGCGCCGGAATCACGGATCTGCGGTACGTCGGCAATGCCTTTCTCCTCAACGCCGGCGGCCGGCGGATGCACCTTTCAGTTTCCGTGGGCTGGCGGAGCCGCGTCAATCGCTTCAAGCGGCAGATTCGCCCTGCCTTCGCTTTCACCCTATGATGGAGTTAGCCGGCCCGCATGCCTTCCATTGAAACGTCAACCCGCACGCTGCCCACGCTCCACGAGTTTTTTGCGCCGGGCGGCATCCTCGCCCGCTCGCCTTTGCCCTATGAGTACCGGCCCGGCCAGCTTGAGATGGCCAAAGCCGTCGAGCGGGCGCTCACCGAGCGCCGCCACCTGATCGTCGAAGCCGGAACCGGTACCGGAAAGACCCTCGCCTACCTGCTGCCTGCCCTTCGCACCGGCCAGCGCGTCATCATCTCCACAGGAACCAAGGCCCTCCAGGATCAGCTCTTTTTCCGCGACGTGCCCTTCCTCGAGACGCTCCTCGGCGAACTGCGTGTCTGCTACATGAAGGGCCGCGCCAACTACCTGTGCCGCCACAAGCTGGTTACGCTTCGCGATCAGCCCATCCTCTCCGGCCTCGAGGAGATCGACCAGTACCGCCAGATCGCCGAGTGGGAGCAGCTCACCGAGACTGGCGACCGGGCCGAGCTATCGGGAATCCCCGAATCGAGCGCCGTGTGGAACAAGCTCGACGCCCGCAGCGAAGCCTGCCTCGGACAGACATGCCCCAGCTACCAGCGCTGCTTCATCACCGAGATGCGCCGCCGCGCGCTCGAGTCCGACATCATCATCGTCAACCACCACTTATTCTTCGCCGACCTCGCCGTCAAACGCGAGGCCGCAGGCGCACCGGACGCGGGCATCCTGCCCGACGCCGCGGCGGTCGTCTTCGATGAGGCGCACGAACTCGAAGAAGTCGCCTCCAGTTACTTCGGCCTCTCGGTCAGCAATATTCGCTTTGAAGAGCTGGCTCGCGACACGGACACGATGCTCCGCGGCAAGGAAGGCGCTGCAGGCCTGCCAGCGCTTACACAGCAGCTGCGCGACCGCGCGCGGATTTTCTTCGCCGGACTGCCAATCGCCATGGATGGCCGCCAGCCCTTCACCGGCCGCGACGAGTTCCTCGAATCATCGGGCGATCTCTACACCGGAGTCGTCGCGACCCTTCGCCGCATCGAGGGTGAGATGGAAGGCCTCAAGGGCGTCGACGAAGCGCCGGGACTGCGAAAGCGCGTCGGGAGGTTGCGCAGCGAACTCGAATTCCTCATGGAATCGAACGCCGGAAACATCGTCTACTGGCTCGAGCGCCGAATCCACGGCGGAAATGACCGAAGCAGCGCTGCGCCACGGATTGCCCGCGCGCAATCGCGCAGCACGTTCGTACAGGCTACGCCGATCGACGTTTCCGAGCTTCTGCACGAGCTCGTCTTTGAAGCCATCCCCACGGTCGTGCTGACGTCTGCCACGCTAACCGTGCAGGGCGGCTTCCAGCACATTCGTCACCGCCTCGGTCTCGCTGAAGCCCGCGAACTCGTCGTGCCGTCGCACTTCCGCTACGGCGAGCAGGCGCTGCTCTATCTGCCGCCGGAGATGCCCGACCCGCGCGAAGCCGAGTTTCCCGCCGCCGCGGCCGAATGCATCCGCAACGTGCTCGACATTACCAAAGGCCGCGCGTTCTGCCTCTTCACCAGCTACGCGCAGATGCGCGATCTCTACGAGCGCCTGCTGCCGGTTCTCGACTACCCGATCCTTCTGCACGGCACCGCGCCGCGAAAGGCTCTGCTCGAGGAGTTCCGCGCCACGCCGAACGCCGTTCTGTTTGGTACGTCCAGCTTCTGGCAGGGCGTGGATGTGCAGGGCGAAGCGCTGAGCTGTGTCATCATCGATCGCCTGCCGTTCGCGGTCCCCAACGACCCGGTCGTGCAGGCCCGTATGCGCGCCATCGAAGAGGCCGGCGGCAAGCCCTTCTTTGACTACCAGGTCCCCGAAGCCATACTGACGCTGAAGCAGGGATTCGGGCGCCTCATCCGGTCGCTCGAAGACCGCGGCGTGCTGGTGCTACTCGATCCGCGCATCCGGCGGCAGCGGTATGGGCAGGCGTTCCTGCAAAGCCTGCCGCCATACCGGATGACGACCGAGATCGGGGATGTGGAGAGGTTTTTTGGCGACGCGGTTCCCTGATTCCTTCGCGCCGTGATGCGCCGATCCGTCTGCTACTCTGCCTCCATGAAGCGTTTCGCTCTCGGACTTGCCTCCGCAGTTATTCTTCTCGTCCCATTTTGCATCGCCCAGCAAACCATTCCTCTCTATCCGGGGACGCCGCCGGGCGGGCCTGCGCAGACCTATCCCGAGAAGCAGTACTACTCCGAGGTGTGGCGCACACAGGTCGTCACCAATGTTACGCGGCCTACGCTCACCGTCTTCAAGCCGACGAATGGCCAGAACAGCGGCAGCGCAGTCGTCATCTGTCCGGGCGGCGGATACATGGCGCTCTCCATCGATAGCGAAGGCAACGACGCGGCGAAGTATCTTGCGGCGCGTGGCATGACTGCGTTTGTGCTGAAGTACCGACTGGCGCCCACCGCTACCGATGCGACGCAGTTGTTCGGCGACCTGTGGGCGCACGATCACGCGAAGCTTGATGCCATGATCAACCAGGATCTCCCGCTTGCAATTGCCGATGGCCTCGCCGCAGTCGCCTACGTCCGCCAGCATGCGGCGGAGTGGGGCATTTCGCCGGATCGGGTCGGCATCATGGGGTTCTCAGCCGGCGGCGGAGTCACCATCGGCGTGGCGTTCGGATACAAGGCTGACAGCCGCCCCGCCTTTGTTGCCCCGATTTATGCGGGCGGCGAAGACTTCAAAAACCTGACCGTCCCAGAGGACGCGCCACCGATGTTCATCGCGGCAGCCACGGACGATAACCTCGGCCTCGCGCCGGTCAGCATGTTGCTCTATAAGCGTTGGACCGACGCGCACAAGTCCGCCGAGCTGCACATGTACGCGAAGGGCGGCCACGGCTTCGGCATGCGGAAGCAGAACATTCCAACAGACCACTGGATTGATCGCTTTGCGGACTGGCTGGAACTCCAGGGCTTCCTGAAGAAGTAGTCGATTCTCTTCAGTCCGATTCCTACTCGGCCCGCAGGGCATCCACCGGATTCACCGTCGCAGCCCTCCGCGAAGGCAGGTAGCATGCCACGCTGGCCGTCGCCAGCAGCACCAAGGTGATCGCGGCATAAGTGAGCGGGTCAAACGCGCTCACATGGAACAGCAGCGACGAAAGAAGCCGCATGGCCCCGAACGCCACAGCCAGTCCCGCTCCGGCGCCGATCAGCGTCAGTACAATCCCCTGGCGCACAAACAGGCCCGTAAGCTCGTTCCGCTGTGCACCCAGCGCCATGCGGATGCCGATCTCGCGCGCACGCTGCGACACAGTGTATGAGATCACTCCATAGATTCCGATCACGCCGAGCAGCAGCGCCATGGCCCCAGCAGCCGAAAGCAGAACGAGCGTAAACGCCGTCCGCGCCATCGATTTCCGGTACATCTCATCGAGTGTGATGGGGTCGGCAAGAGGGACATTGGCGTTCACCGACCATATCTGCTGTTCGATCTCATGGAAATATGCCTGCGATCCGGCGCGCGTCGAACGCACCGCAAACGTCACGCCGCGGCGGAGCTGCATCGGCCCGCCTTCAAACTTCCAGTTGATTGAGGGCCAGTAGATGGTCATTGGGGTTGGCTTGTCGACGCCATCCATGTGCATGTCTCCAGCGACGCCGATAACCTCGCGCCAGTCGTCGGTCGCGGCCACGTGGATCTTCTTGCCCAGGGCCGCCTGCGCCGAGCCCCAATACTGCTTCGCGAAGTTCTCCGACACCATGGCCACGGGGACCTTGTTGTATGTGTCGTCCCACGAGATCTCGCGACCCGCAATGATCCGCGCGCCGATATTCGCAAAGTAGCCGGGGCTGATGAAGTTGAATCGCGGGACAGGCGGCACCTTGCCCTCGCTCATCGGGTGGTCCTGAATGTAGAGCACGTCGCTGGTCCGGTTGCCCGAGAGCGGTACAGAGTTCGAGAAGCTCACGGAGGTTACGCCGGGCAGAGCGGCCAGTCGCCGCGCCATCTCCTGGTACTGCCGGATCACCAGCTCCGCCTTTGCGTCAGGTATCTGCGTCTCCGGTATGTAGATGCGGAATGTTTCCATGCCCGCGTGTGCGTCGAAGCCCGGATCGACGCGAGTCAGAGCTAAAAACGTGCGGATCATCAGCCCCGAGCAGATGAGCAGCACCAGCGCCATCGCCACCTGTACCACCACAAGAGCCTTGCGCGCGCGTAGTCTGTCGCGGCCCTGGCTCAGGGCGCGGCCGCCATCGCGGAGGCCGGTGGTGGCGCGCAGTCCCGCGTACTTCACGATCGGCAGAACGACGATGAGCAGGCTTGTAAAGATCGCCAGTCCCGCCGTAAAAAGCAGTACGTTCAGATCGATGTCGATCTCATTGAGCCGCGGCAGTCCCTCGGGCGCGGCCCAAACGAGCGCGCGCAACCCGCCAAAGGCCAGCGCGAGTCCGATTGCGCTTCCCGCTGCGGCCAAGACAACGCTCTCGAAGACCATTTCGCCCGCCGTGCGTCCCCAACTCGCGCCCAGCGCCGATCGAATCGCCAGCTCCTGCCGGCGCCCTTCCACGCGCACCAGCAGGAGATTGGCGACATTCGCGCACGCAACCAGCAGAACCAGCGCGAGCGCACCCATCACGACCCAAAGCACGTCCCCGACGTCACCGATCACGTCTTTCTTGAGCGGGCGAAGACTGGGCGCGATGCCCGCCGCCTCGAAGAGTTTCTCGGAGAAGCCGTCCGGGGGAGGGAAGCTGTGGAATGTGATGGGAATCAGGCGCGTGAGTTCCGCATTGGCCTGCTCCAGCGTCGCGCCGGGCTTCAGCCGGGCCAGGGCCCTGTAGCTGTAGTTGCCGAGCTTCGTCTTGCTGCGGTCCCACTGGAACGGAATGACAAGATCGACCTGGTCGAAGTCCAGAAACTGGAAATCGCGCGGAAGCACGCCGATGATCTGGCGCGCATCGCCATCCATCGTAATCGTCTGGCCGATAACCGAATTTGCGCCGCCGAACTTCCGCTTCCAGTAGCCGTACGACAGCATTACGGTCTTCGCTGCCGCCGGCAAGTCGTCCTGGCGTGTGAACAGCCTGCCCAGAACGGGATTGGCCCCCAGCAGCGGCAGAGTCCCGTCGGTCACGTCCAGACCTAGTACGTGCTCGGGCTCTCCTGATCCCGTCACGCTGAATGCGTCACCGTCGTAAGCTCCGATGTCTTCGAGAATCTTCGACTGCTCGCGGTTGATGAAGTAATGCGAGGGGCCGACATTCAGGTCTTTGATATTGATGTTTGGCGCGGTATACCAAACTCCAATGAGCCGGCCGGAGTCGGGATAGGGGAGCGGTTTGAGAAGCACCCGCTCGATCACCGTGAAGATCACTGTGTTGGCGCCGATGCCGATAGCCAGCGTGAGCAGGGTGATAACGGTAAACATGGGCGCTCGGCCCAGCCTGCGCGATACCTGCTTGAGCTGTGCAAACCACAATGCCATCGGTCAGTCCTCCACAGCGGGAACTTCGCCTACCCGCACTTGGCAAGCAATACGCCTGCCATCGGGGTGTGGTTCCGATTGCGCTTTACGCTCTTTGTTTTCAGTGCGCAGACGCGCGCGAAAGAAAATGCAGACTGTTCGAGATTGCTAACGACTGTGCGATTCCGGACACGAAGGCGTTCCCGCTAAGGTAGAAAAGAAAACGGAGCCCCGGTCCAATGAAACCCACGCAGCACGACGTTCTTATAGTCACTGACGTCCAGAACGATTTCTGCCCCGGAGGCGCCCTAGCCGTGCGCGACGGCGACGCCGTCATTCCGGTTATCCATCGCCTCGCCCCGCTGTTCCCGCACATCATCCTCACCCAGGATTGGCACTCCCCGCATCATCTCTCCTTCGCCAGCGCCCACCCCGGCAAGCGCCCGTTCGAGCAGATCGACACTAGCTACGGCCAGCAGACGCTGTGGCCCGATCACTGCATCCAGGGCTCACCGGGCGCGGAGTTTCACCCAAACCTCGACCTGCCGCAAGCCGAACTGATCCTGCGGAAGGGCTTCCGGCCGAAGGTCGATTCGTACTCCGCGTTCTTCGAAAACGATCACCACACCTCAACTGGGCTGGCAGGGTATCTCGAGGAGCGCGGCCTCACGCGCGTGTTTTTGTGCGGCCTGGCGTACGACTACTGCGTCGGCTACTCCGCTATCGACGCTCGCAGCCTTGGACTCGAAGCCATCGTGATCCGGGACGCATGCCGCGCCATCGATCTGAACGGCTCTGTCGCTGCCATAGAAAAGCAGTTCGATTCCACCGGAGTGGCGCGCGTTAACTCAGGCGATCTGTTTCACCTGACCTGAAGCGCGGCTTCTACAATGGAATCACGGTCCAATTCTCATCCATGTCCCGCAATCTCTACATCCTCGGTGCCACTCTCGGATTCTTCGCATTGCTCTCTGCGGGCATGTCGCTTGTGCCCGCGACCTTTCAGCCCGAACTGCCCGCCAACGCGTCCATGTGGAGAACCATCGCGCTCATTCTCCTGCTCGCGGGGCTTGCATCGGCCCTCATCGGCGTTATGACCAACCTCTTCGAGCAGGTGGACCGCCACAGCGAAGAGGCGCGCCTGGCCGCCAGGCGTAAGCGCCGGCCGTAAGCCTTAAAATAAACAACGAGGGATACTTCCCGCGCACGAGCTCGAAACGCCCATGTATGAAGTCAACGTAGAGGCCGATTTTTCTTCCGGCCACTACCTCCGAAACTACCGCGGCCGCTGCGAAAACCCCCACGGCCACAACTACAAGGTGCGCGTCACGCTCGTCGGAGAAACGCTGGACGAAGCCGGCCTTCTGCTCGACTTCAAGTTGCTCAAGCAGGTCATGCGCCCCGTCGTCGATCGCATCGACCACCAGATGCTCAATGATCTCGAGCCGTTCACTACGCTTAATCCCTCAGCCGAAAACCTCGCGCGCTATTTCTTCGACCAGACCAACGAGCAGCTCGCCGGCATGACCGCCGGCCGGGTGCGCGTCAAAGATTGCACTGTTTGGGAGACAGATACGACTTCGGCCACCTACTACGAGTAGCTGGCCGTCCTTCGTAGAAAAACCGGTCGCTTAATTCATCTGGCTCGACTTTGACTGCAGATACTTGTCGAACGGGATCTCGAAGTAGAACAGCTCGTTTCCATCTGCGTCGCGCACCTTGTGCAGGTGCAGCTTTGCACCCGGCAGCGGGTGATCGAGTTGCGACACGTCATAGAACAGGAATCCGGCGCGCGTGGTGTGCGGCTCTACCACCAACGCTCCGTATTCATATTCGTTAAAGTCCTGCTCGATATCTTTATTGCTGGCCTTCGGCCTGGTCTTGATCGGGGGCAACGGCCCGGGGAGGGGAATCTTGCCGCCTTCGCGCTCCTTGCGCGTCATCAGCCGCTCGACGTCCTCCGGCTCCGCTGCCTGAATGCGATCCCCTGACGCTGTCTGGAACAGAATGCGCGCGTCGCGCAGCGAGATCGGCTTGTCGCTGTTGTTGGTCACGACCAGGCGGATTGGCATCACGCCGTGCCCCAGGTAGTCCACGCGGAAGATCGCGGCCTTCTGTTTCGTGTCGTAGGGCTCCGCCGCGATAGCCACCTTCTCGTTGGCGTGGACCTCGACGTCGGGATAGGTTGTCGCCGGTTCCACTGGCGGGGCAGTGTGATCGTGCGCCCAGAGGGGCAAAACCAGCCAGATGGTCAGCGCCATCCAGAGTGCCGGCAGCGGGATACGTCGCAAAGCTCTCACAGGGAACGACTGTATCATTTGAGGATTAGACCGCCGTCCATCGAAATCCGTTTCGCATGATTGTGTTTCTTTACAACGTGGCGCTGATTCTGGGGCTGGTGCTGACCGCCCCGTTGTGGCTCTGGCGGATGGCCACAACCCGAAAGTACCGCGCAGGTCTCGTCGAGCGCCTCGGCAGAGTCCCGGCCCGGTTGAAAACGTCGCAGTCGGGCGGTCCGGTCATCTGGCTGCACGCCGTATCCGTAGGCGAAGTCCTGGCAGTCTCCCGCCTCGTCGATGACCTTCAGCGCGCGTTTCCGGCTCACCGGCTGCTTGTCTCCACTACCACCCGCACTGGTCAGGACCTGGCACGGCAACGATTCGGCGCGGAGCGGGTCTTTTACTGCCCGCTCGATCTTCCCTGGGCCACCCGCGCATACCTGGATGCTCTCGCGCCGAATGTCCTCATCCTCGCCGAGACCGAGTTCTGGCCCAACCTGCTTACCGGCTGCTTCCGCCGGCAGATTCCGGTAGCGGTCGTGAACGCGCGAATCTCCGATCGTTCGTGGCCACGTTACCGGGCATTGCGCTCGCTCTGGGCCCCGATCCTGTCCCGACTGTCTCTAGTCCTCGCCCAGAGCCAGATCGATGCGGATCGCCTTCGAGCCATCGGCTGCGTGGCGGAGCGCGTCTCCGTCGCAGGAAACCTCAAGTTCGACGTCCGCGCCGCGCAGGAGACCGAGGCCACTCGCCAGCTCAAGTCCATGGCCGAGGGCTGCCGTTTCCTCGTCGCTGGAAGCACGCTTGACGGAGAGGAGGCCGCGCTACTTGAGGCCTGGCCAAAACTGAACACCGCCGATCCGGGTATGGCCCTTGTACTCGCTCCGCGCCACCCCGAGCGGTTCACCTCCGTGGCCGCGCTGCTTGAGCGCTCTGGAGTTCCCTGGCTGCGCCGGTCCGGTTGGAAAGGGCAGCCGCCGGAATCTCTCCCGAAACTGCGCAGGGGAGAAGTCGTCCTGCTCGACACCATCGGCGAGCTTGCGTCCGTCTATTCGCTCGCGGCCGTGGCATTCATCGGCGGCAGCCTCATCCCCGCGGGCGGACACAACCCGCTCGAGCCGGCGCAGTTCGCCGTGCCTATCGTTATGGGCCCGCACTACAACAACTTCCGAGTCATCGTGGAAGATCTCGTTGAGCATCACGCCATCCGCATCGTCGCCCCGGAAGAGCTTGGCGACGTCATCTCGGGCCTTCTTCATGATCGCTCAGGCGCCGACGATCTGGGTCAGAGTGCGTTGCAGGTATTTGAACGACAGGCTGGCGCAACCGCACGCTCGGTTCAGGCGATCGCGAACCTGCTCGACCCAACACCTCAGCTTGCGGAAACCGACGCCGGCATTGGAGAGCGCAGACCGTGACCCCGCGATCCATGCTGGTTCCGCTCACGCCACTCTATCGGCTGGCCCTCGCCCACCGCGAGCGCCGCCTGGCCTCAGGCCGCGAACCAATCCGACGCCTGCGTTTCCCTGTCGTCTCAATCGGCAATCTCTCAACTGGTGGGGCGGGCAAGACGCCGTTCGCCATCGCCCTGGCGCAGGCTCTTACCGCCAGGGGTCTCGCGGTCGACGTGCTATCTCGCGGTTACCGCCGCCGCACGCAGGCCCCGGCCCGCGTTGATCCCAACGGCTCCCCGGACGATTTCGGTGACGAGCCCCTGGTCATCGCGCGCCGGGCTCAAGTGCCCGTTTTCGTCGCGCCCCGGCGCTATGACGCCGGCATTCTCGCCGAGTCCGATGCCAGAGAAGCGTGCATCCACTTCCTCGACGACGGCTTCCAACATCGCCAGCTTCATCGCGACATCGACATCATGCTTCTGAATCGCCACGACTGGCACGGCAAACTGCTCCCCGCGGGCAACCTGCGCGAACCGCTTGAGGCAATCAAGCGAGCCGACGTTGTAGCGATTCCAGCGGGCGAGCCAGAGCTCGAAACACGCCTTCGCGCCTGGGGGTCGAAAACCGGCTGGGACGGCCCCATCTGGCGCCTCCATCGCCGCATGGAACTCCCAACGTCGCCGGGGCAGGTCATCGCCTTCTGCGGCATCGCGCACCCCGAGCAGTTTTGCGGCGGACTCGTTGCAGGCGGCCTCCGAGTCGCCTCATGCAAAGCCTTCCCCGACCACTTTCGTTACAGTCAGCGTGACCTGGACCTGCTCGCGGTCCTCGCCCGCCGACTTGGTGTGCACTCCCTCATCACCACTGAAAAGGACGCAGTACGCCTCGCACATCTCACGTCGCCGATTCCGATTCTCACCGCCGGCCTGCAAGTCGAAATCGAAGACGCCCCCGCGGCAATTGACTGGCTCTGCGACCGCATCCGCCAACTCGGCCGGCCCGGCTGAACCGGATGCCGCTGACGGCGCTAACGGTGCCAACCCACCGCCTTCCCCGTGAGAAAATGGACTTTGCACGTGCAGTCCAACTTCCGTCTACTCATCGTCCGGCTCGGCGCGATGGGCGATGTTCTCCACGCCCTTCCAGCCGTCACCGCACTCCGTCAAGCGCACCCCGTGTGGACCATTGACTGGGTCATCGAGCCAACCTGGCGGCACCTGCTCACCGCCGCCAACGGCCACTCGGTTGAGCCGCTCAGTTCCGAGCAGCCACTCGTCAATCGCCTCGTCCTCGCCCCAGTGAAAACCTGGGCCCGGTCCCCGCTGAGCCGGTCGACCTTCGGCGAAATCAGCGCCTTGCGCAAAGACTTGAAGCATGGCGGATACGACGCCGTCCTTGACCTGCAGGGAGCAGTCCGCTCCGCCATGATTGGCCGTGTCGCCGATCCGCCCCGTCTGATCGGTGAGTCAAGTCCCCGCGAATGGGCAGCCCGCTGGATATTTTCCGAGCGCGTCGCCACATGCGGCCGCCATGTCATCGAGCAGGATGTCGAGCTCGGTGCGGCCGTCGCGGGCGATCCGCTCTCGCTCGCCCAACCTCTGCTTCCGATCGACCCTGCGGCCGAAGCCTGGTGCGACGAGCTCTTCAACCCGTTCGCCGGCCAGCCAGCTGCTCTCCTCAATCCCGGCGCGGGCTGGGGAGCCAAACGATGGCCGCCCGAGCGCTATGGTGCGGTCGCCCGCGAACTGGCTCGTCAGGGTTTCCGCGTGCTCATTAACGCGGGCCCCGGCGAAATTGCTCTTGCCTCGGAGATCGCCAACCACTCCGGCGGCACCGCCGCTCCCGTCATCTGCTCGCTTCCGCAGCTCATAGCCCTCACCCGCCGCGTGGCTCTTGCCATCGGCGGCGACACCGGCCCGCTTCATCTCGCCTGCGCCCTCTCGCGCCCCGTCGTCGGCATCTACGGCCCCACCGACCCCGCCCGCAACGGCCCATTCGGCACCCGGTTCAGAGTCCTGCGCAGCCCGCTCAGCCAGCGCGACCATAGCCGCCGCCACGAGCCCGAGTCGGGCCTGTTGACCATCACTCCTGAGGCCGTTCTCGCCGCCGTCCCCGAAGTGCTCACCCCGGAGCCCGCCCCATGACTCCCGCAAACACAAACTCGCCGAACGACTGGATCACCCGCTGGCAGCGCATCGCTCGCCGTATCCGCGTGCCGCTCGGATTCGCCGTCGCCGCTCTCTATCTTTTTGAACTCGCCCGCCGCGTTCCCCACCCCGCTGCCATCGCGTGGAGCCTCGCCCTCGTCCTCCCCGGCCTCTGGCTGCGCGCATACGCCTCCGGCTACGTGAAAAAGAACGAAGAACTTACCACCACCGGTCCCTACGCGTTCGTCCGCAACCCTCTCTATCTCGGCTCCATCCTCATCGCCGCTGGGTTTGCGGTCGCTCTTCGGAGCTGGCCAGTGGCCGTCGCGCTGGCTGTGATGTTTGTCGCGATCTATGTCCCCGTCATCGCGTCGGAAGAGCGCTTCCTTCGCACGACCTTCCCCTCATTCGACGACTACTGCCGCCAGGTTCCCCGTCTCATCCCCCGCCTTACCCCGGCGAGAACCTCCGGCGGCACCCCTCGCGGCCACTTCGTCTTCGCCCTTTACCGCAACCACCGCGAGTACAATGCTCTTTTAGGGGCGGCCATTCTTTACCTCGCTTTGATATTTTTAAGTCCTGCGCTCAATGTGCTCTTTCACCGCTGAGAAGTGAACGGGTTCAGCAGTTGCTTCGTCCAATTCACACAAGGAGTCTCATCGGCCGGTGAAGAAGCGCACCACAGCTCTCCAGGTCATCAGTGCACTTTTTCTCGCCGCGGCGGCATTCGGGCAGCAGGCGCCTACGCTTGCGCCCCCTCGCGCCGGATTCACATTCCCCCAGAAGCAGACTCTTACCTACACCGTCGACTGGCGCGTGTTCCCCGCCGGGACCGCCGTAATCCACTTTGAAGCCATCGAGGACAACAAGGAAAAGATCACAGCCAGCGCCGAAACCAGCGGTGCCATCAACCTGCTCTTCCACGTCAGCGACCATTTCCAGTCCACCATCGACCGCGCCAAGGCCTGCACCTACCAGTTCGACAAGCAGACCGTCGAGGGCCGCCGACAGGTCAACTCAACGCTCAAAATCGACTACACGGCCATGAAGTCCTTCTGGGACGAGAAAAACCTCGTCACCGGCGCGAACCGCCACATGGAGACCCCCATCGCCGGCTTCCTCACCGACCTGCTCAGCGGGATGTACTACGCCTCATCGCAGAACCTCGTCGTGGGCCAGAGCTTCGTCATCCCCGTCGCCGATGCGCTCCACACCGTTCCTGTCACCATGAAGGTCGAAGGCCGCGAAGAGGTCAAGACCCCGCTCGGAACCTTCAAGACCATCCGGGTGCAGCCTACCGCCGACGCAGGCGTGGTGAAAAACCGCGGCAACATCTGGATCTGGTATACCGACGACGACCGCCATCTCCCCGTGCAGATGCGCGCCCGCCTCTTCTGGGGAACCATCACCTTTCGGCTATCCGCAAACGATCAAAAATAGCCGAATCCCAGCTGCGGGAGGAGCCCATACTTGACATCAGACCACCCTCAGCTCTTCCTCACGTCCCGCTTCACCCAGGCCATCGACTACGCCCGGCATCTCCACATCGAACGCCGCAAGGGTACCGGGATTCCCTACATGGCCCACCTCCTCGGCGTCGCATCACTTGTCATGGGCGAAGCCGGCCATGTGACATTCCCGGTCACGGAAGACATGGTTATCGCCGCCCTCCTTCACGACGCGGTCGAGGACCACGGCGGACAGCCGCGCCTTCACGACATTGAGCGCAACTTCGGCCCCGAAGTCGCCCGCATGGTCGAAGGCCTCTCCGACAGCCTTGTCGAGGACCCCAGCAACAAAGGTGACTGGGAAGAGCGAAAACGCGCCTATGTCAAGCGCCTGAGCGAAGAGCCAGAAGACCTCCAACTCATCTCCGCTGCAGACAAGCTTTACAACGCCCGCGCCATCCTTGCCGACTACCGCGCAATCGGTCCCGAAGTCTGGAAACGCTTCAAGCGGGGCGCCAAAGAGCAGATGTGGTACTTCAGTGAACTGCTCCGCGTATTCAAGACCCGCCCCACCAACCGCATCGTCGAAGAATTCGGACGCGTCATCGGCGAACTCGAACGCGAGATCAAGAAACGCCGCGATTGATCGCCTGCGCTACGCATCACTCCTCAATCCCCGACCCATGCTGTATCGTTTACTTTTGTTTTTTTGAAAGGGGAAACGTGTTGCCTCGCTCGCCCAGACTCTCTGCCGCGCTCATTTTCGTCTTCGCCATCTCTGCGTTTGCGCAGGACCGCGCTTCCGGCCTTCAGACCGCCATGGCCCGCGCCCGTCATCTCCGCCACGGCATAAACGCCTCGGAGTGGTTCGCACAATCGGCCAACAACTACTCCGCCGCGCGCACCAACGCCTACATCGACGACGCCGACATCGCCCTTATGGCCAAGCTCGGCTTCGACAACGTCCGCCTCAGCATCGATCCCGTCCCGCTGGAGCAGTCCTTCTTCGGCCAGGGCGACTTCCTCGCACGGCTCGATCACGTCGTCGACACCATGATCGCCAACGGCCTCGCCGTCCAGGTAGACATTCATCCCGAAGAGCCCTACAAGCAGCAGGTCAAGACCACCAGCCAGGGCGCCGAGCGCTTCACGATGCTGTGGCGCAAGCTGGCCGCGCATTACGCCAACCGCAACCCCGACCTTGTCTTCTTCGAGATCATGAACGAGCCGGAGGTCAGCGATCCCTACCGATGGGCCGGTATCCAGGCAGCTGCCGCTGCGGCCATCCGCGAATCCGCGCCGAATAACACCATCATCGCTACCGGCCCCAACTACTCCGACATCACCGATCTCCTGACGCAGCACCCGCTGCCGGACGGCAACGTCATCTACAACTTTCACTACTACGATCCCCATACTTTCACTCACCAGGGAGCCGGCTGGGGCACTCCGTGGTGGATTTATACCCACAACATTCCGTACCCGGCCACCGAAAGCTCCATGGCCGCGATTCTGCCGCAGGTGGCCGACGCGCACGACCGCTTCGAACTCGAGCACTACTGGCTTGACCATTGGGACGCACACCGCATCCGCACCGAAATCGACGCCGCGAAAGCATGGGCAAAGGACAACGGCGGGCTGCCGCTCATCTGCAACGAGTTCGGCGCATACCGAGAGCACTCCGATCCTGAATCGCGCATGAACTGGATCCGCGACGTCCGCACCTCCTTCGAGGCCGACGGCATTGGCTGGACCATGTGGGACTACCGCGGCAGCTTTGGCGTCGTCTACAAACAGAGCGGCCAGCCCGCGCGCGTAGACGATAAGGTCGTCGAAGCATTGGGTCTCAAAGGCAAGTAAATGCGTGAATCGAGCCTGTATAAGCGGAAGGAACTGCGTTGCCCGATCCCGACCCCGAACTCGAAATCGTTACCATCTTCGAAAGCACCGACCCGGTCGCCTTCAGCCTCGCCAAGGCCGCGCTCGACGAGGCCGGCATCGAATACACGGCCCTTGAGGACGCCCCGCCGGGCTTCGGCTTCAGCCCCATGCTCTCGCAGATGCGCCGCATCCTAATCCCCGCGCATCGCGTAGACGAGGCTCTGGAACTGATTGATAGCTCCGCCGGCGAGGACGACGCTGGCAGCGGAGAAAGCTGAAGCATCCACGGGCCACGAGGCAAGGCATCTGGAGAGGCTCTCTTGGACTAGAGCGAGCGGACGCGTGCCAGTTCCACAATCTTTTCGATCATGTCCGTGTACGAGTATCCTGCCCTCTTTGCGGCCATGTTGAATTCCGCGGCGCTGGCGAGCCATGGGTTTGGATTCGCTTCGATAACGTAGACCTCGCCTTTCTTGTTCAGCCGCATATCGATTCGGCCGTAGTCACGCAATTTGAGCGCGCGATAGGCGGCGAGCGCCGTGTCTTGCAGCGTCTTCGTGGTCTCCTCGTCGAGGTCCTCCACCGGCGTGGACTTTGTGAGCTTGTAGGCTTCGGTCTCGTGATCGAACTTCACATCCTGCGTGGCGATCCGCGGCGTGCCCTTGGGAAGCTTCGAGAGGTCAAGCTCAATGAGCGGGAGCACCTCGGCATTCTCGTTGCCGAGAACGGCGGCATAGATCTCGCGGCCCTCAATGTACTCTTCGATGAGAGCAGGGCTGTCGAATTCTTCGTGGATGTAGTGGATGCGTTCCATCAACTCTTTCACGCTATCGACGACGGCGCCGTCATCGATGCCGATGGACCCGTCTTCCGACACCGGTTTCACGATGAGCGGAAACTCAATGTCATGTGAGTGATCGGTACGGCCTTTGTAGGAGGTTGCAAAGTCCGGCGTCTTGATCTTGTGAAAGTCGAAGATCTTTTTGGCGATCGACTTGTCTTGGGCAAGATAGTGAGCCTGTGGGCCGCTGCCTGTGTATGGAACATGAATCAGTTCCAGATAGGCCGCGATGTTCTTGTCCATTGTGTCATCGCCGGCGTATGACTCCGTGAGATTGAAGACAAGGTCCGCGCCGCATTTTGCGAGGGCAAGCAGCGATTGGTTCTTGCCGTCGAGGAGGTGGTACGCGGGTTCGTGCCCGAGTTTCGTCAGCGCCTGAAAGATCTCTTCGCGGTCAAAGAGCGGATGCTTCTTCGCTCGGCGTTTTCCGCCCTTGCCGCGGGGCGCTTTCACCGGCTCGGGCTCGGGCTCAGGCGGCCCTTCTTCCCAGGCTTCGTGCAATATCGTGACCTTCAGTTCTGCCATAAAGTCTTCCCACCTTTTCGGTATGCCTACCCATTGGAGCCCAACGGCACTTCGAAGCACGCAATCAGGGAAGAACGAACTTGCCTCGTGTGATGTAATTCATTGCAAGCGTCGTCGCGTACACAGTCACTTCGGTTAAATAGTCTCTTTCACATTTTATGTCGGCGCGCAGGCCAAGATCGCTGACTTTTGCTTCGATGGTTTCCACTAACTTCTTCACCAGCGGCCTCTGAACTCCCGTCCAATAATTCACCTTGTCGACGAGGACTTTGCGGTTCTCGCGGAGAAGATCGACCGCGGGGCGAACATTGTTTCTGCGGCGCTTCGAGACGTTGAAGATGTCGCGCAGATCGGTATCGAGCGGAAGCTCGCCCGGTGTGAGTTGCTGATCGAGCGCGCGTTGATAGAATTCCGCGACCGTCACGTCCATTTCGTCGACGGTGATGTCGGTAGCGCCGTATGCGACGACCGGATCGGCATCGCCGAGTTTGCGGCCGATGCGATCCATGTAGAGGAGCTTCTTCATTGCGCCCCAATCTTTGTAGCGCTTCCGCCAGTTTGAGCGGGGCGTTAACCACACCGCGAACGTTTCCGCGAAGTCTTCATCGGGATGCTTCTGCGCGTACCAGCCTTCCATGTGGCGCACGAACTGGCGCGAGAACGGGACCGGTTTGTAGTTATCCCGGTAAGGCCGGCGGAATGGGCCGAAGAGGTTCCGCCATTCCTCCGTTCGATAGGGCGCATAGGCGTAGTTGAAAGCGTGGCCGGCCTCGTGGCGCAGGTACATCATGATCTGCCGCGCGTCTTCAATGTCGTTCATCTCCGATTCGAGGCGTTGCAGCTTCGGATCGGCGAGGTAGAACGGGATGCCGATGACGGGCTCCATGTTGGGGCAGCCCCACTCATCGGTGAGGTAGCACCTCGGGCGGAATCTGTGGAGGCCCTTGGCTTCCAACTCCTTGTAGAGCTGCTGGACGAAGCGTTCGAGCGGGGAGCCCTCGAGCTTTAAGCCGAGTTGCTGAATCGGCTTGGAGAGCATCTCCTGGACTTCAGCCGGCGCTTTTTCGAAGTTGGCCACAGATGCGAAGCTAGCACAGGCTACCCGGGTGGTACTTCGCTGGTCGGGTTTAGCGAAGAAATTGGACTTTCACTTCCCGACATAGGTCACGTGCCAGATCGACCTCGACCCGTCGTCGGAGACGAAAAGCGACCCGTCGCTGCCCACTGTCACCCCAACTGGCCGACCCCACACGTCGCCGTTACCGATCGTGAACCCTGTCAGAAAGTCTTCGTACTCGCCCGTGGCATGCCCGTTCTTCATTGGGAGCCTGATCACCTCGTAGCCCGAGCGCTGGGCGCGGTTCCACGACCCGTGCTCGCAGGCGAACCCGTCGCCCTTGTACTCGGCCGGGAACTGCGAACCCTCGTAGAACAGCATTTCGAGCGACGCAAAGTGCGGATTCACAAGGATATCCGGCGTGATCACCTTGGGCTGCAGCTCCGGGTGTGCGCCCTTGTGGCGCGGGTCCCACACGCCTCCGTGGGTGCCCATGTAGTAGTACGGCCACCCGTAGAAGCCGCCCTCTTCGATGTGCGTCACGTAGTCCGGCACGAGGTTGTTTCCGATTGCGTCGCGCTCGTTTGTCGAGCACCACAACTGGCCCGTCGCGGGGTTGATGGCCTCGCCCACGCAGTTGCGGATTCCGTATGCGTAGACTTTCGTGAACTTGCCGGTGGGCGTGAATTCGAGGACGTCGGCACGATGGAATTCTTCCGGGTGCGTATCCGGGTCGTCGACGTTCGAGTGCGAACCTACGCTCGCGAACAGCTTCGAGCCGTCTTTCGAGAAGACCAGATCGCGTGTCCAGTGGCCGCCTCCGCGCAGGCGACCGCCGCCGGGGAGCTCGGCAATGTTGGCCATCGGGCCGGTCGCCTTGAGGTCGCCGTTGTGGTACGGGAACCGGACGATCTGGTCGGTGTCGCCGATGTAGATGTACTGCGGGTCGGGCCCGAGCGGGTAGAAGGCGATGCCAAAGGGCTGGTGGAGGCCGGTGGCAAACACCGACGTTTCTTTTGGATGTCCCTGGGTATCGACGCCGCGGAAGACGCGGATCTTGCCTGTCTCGCTCTCGGCCAGGAAGATGTCGCCATTGGGGGCCGTACGCAGCTCGCGGGGATTGTCGAGGTTTGTAGCGTAGAGCTCGACCTTGAATCCGCCAGGCGCCTTCGGCCAGGCGTCTTTGGGGCGCGGGACCACCATTGGGCCATTGTCGACCGACTCGTCGGGCGCGGGAGCCGGCAGGTCCGCCGCGGTGAGGTGGCGCAGGACGCCCGGCGACTCATGCGCGGCATCGGTGAAGGCGTTCTGTCCGGTGAGCGCGGCCTTCTTGTTGTTATCGGCGGCCTGGGCGCAGGGAGGGATCACGAGCGCGGCAACTAACGCGACTGGGAGCGCAATCGGGAGCGCAACTGGGAGGAAGCAGGAAAGGCGACGCATTGGACCTCTCGGCATGAATTCTCGGGAGGCGAAACTGCGGGGGAAGACCGCCGCCTCCTGATTCGACGTTAGTCCAGCGGGCAAGCAGGCAGCAAATCGGAGAGAGTCGAGGGCGGCTTGTTCAGTAGGCGGAAGTCTTTTCGTCCCGCGCGATCTGGGCAAACAATGCCGTAGGAAACGTCGCGCTCACCTGCACGCGGTTGCGTTTCCGGGTGATCGCCGAGGTTTTAAGCAGGTCCTTGAGGGCCTGGTTGGCGGGCCGGCCGCTGAGGGGGCCGGTTACGCCGCGCGCCAGCGTGACAAGCGTGTTGAGGGCCTCTGCCTGGCTCGCGGCGGAATCTTCCGTGGGCGCAATCTCGTCGACGCGAACCCGCAGCGCGCCCTGCAGCGAAAGCTCCGGAGCGACGCTGGCGATGATTGTGGAGTCGGACTGGAGCGGCAACTGGAGGCCGAAGATGCTGATGGTTCCGCTCTCGTTGAACGGCAGGCCGATCTGGCCCATTCCCCACGCAACGGCGAGGAGCGGAATCTCTCGGAAGTGCTCGGACAGAAGCGAGTTGCCGGCAAAGGGCAGGGCGGCGGTGCGATGCCTGTCGATCATGGAGTGGATCTGTTCGGTGGTTGGAGTATTCGAGATCGCGACCATGTCGTAGCCGATCTGGCAGACGCGGACGGTTCGGCCCTGCGAAGGAACGCTGTAGATGGTCTTGCCGGCGTAGACTTCGCGGCCGGCGGCGTGGGAGTCGAGCCAGGCGCGGAGTTTGGGGCCGGTGAGCTTGCCCTCGAGCACCAATGAGTACGCGACGGGTCCGTTGGGTCCGTTGGGATCGGGCATGCGGTGCAGGGCGACGGCGGCGTCATCGAGGTCGCGCTCCCAGTCGATGCCGGTGGCGTCGACGAACTGCTGGTATTCGGGATCGCGCGCGGGCGGCTTGAGGTCTTTGTGGACGAAGGCGCGGATGGGCTTGACGTTGATGTAGAGTATGCCGTCGGATTCGGGCAGCAGGCGTGCGGCCTCAGGAGGCGCCTTGGAGCGGAGGAAGACGGCGACGGCCAGCAGCACTACGACCGCGGCCACTACCACCAGAGTTCTGCGCGTGCGTCGGTTCATCCTGAGCCGTATGAACTAAGCTAACACCCTTGGGGCGCAGTATGAGCTATGGGCGGAAGCGAGGCGCGGCTCACGAGACCCGGTCCGGTCTTGCGGTTTAACTCAGAGGAAATTTTATAGGGGGGGTGGGGGTATTTTCCAGGGTACAGACCGGGCGCATGCCTGACACATTGAACCGGGCGGGCGCTGAAGCTCTGCGTGCGGCGGATGCGCGCCCGATTTCCAAATCCAGCAAAGAACCCGCGCAAACTAGGTGAAAAAAGTGGCGATTTGGGTGAAAAAAGTGGCGTTTTGGGGCACATTTGGAAATTGAGTCAAGTTATTTATTATCAGTTGATTAACCGTTTTTCGCCCTTTTTGCCCCTCACATTCTAAAGGGGGTTACGGGAGGGGGGGTGGGGGGTATTTATTTTCTGGTTAACAGGCCCGGAGCGCGGGGATCGTCTGGCAGCGTCCGCAGGGGAAGGGGAGCAGCACCTTTCCCGGTCGAAAATGCCGGGTTTTCGGCCTGATTGTGCTGGGTCCGGAGCTGTCCCGGACCGGCTTTTGTAGTAAGTTGCGCACACATACGTAGTAGGTTTTGTACACATGCGTAGTAAGTTTCATACACATTTGTAGTAAGTTCATCCCCTCTTCCGGTCGATGCGGCGGCGGAGTTCGGGGGGGGCCGGGCTCCAGAGTTACGGTGAAAAAGATCAGGCGCCGCGTATGCCTTGCCCCTGAAAAGCGAAATGCCCGCGCCTGGCGGGCATTCGACGTGGAGTTTTCCCTGTCTATTATCAAGTCTAGCAGGGTCGAAAAGTGGATCGGCCACTTTCCAGGAAATTTTTGCATGGGATAACCTGATGATATAAAGCCAGTTGTTTGTGTTTCGCTTTTTCTTCCCTACTTGACAGTGTTTTTTGCCAGCGATTTCCACAGGGAATTGCGCCCCGGGGCACCTTGAGATTGTGCT
>DATFRB010000044.1:0-130740 GCA_035263625.1 Occallatibacter sp. | reverse complement strand
GATGTAGCCGCCGAGATTAATGCCCAGACTCGAGACGAAGATCCCGGCCGTGGTCCAAGCCTGCGATTCCGTGATGATGCCGGCAGCCACGATAAGCGTGGTGGTGATGAGCATTTCCAGCGCCATGATGGCGGTGAAAGGAACAAGGCCATGCGTTGCCCCGGGGAGAAGCAACAGACCCAGCGCACCGGCCGTGAGCGGCAGCCAGGGAATAAGGAAAATGATGAGATTAGCCAGGATCTTGGCAGCAGTATATTCACGCCAGGAAACCGGCAGGCTCATCACGAACGCCAAAGTCTGCTCTTTGCGCTCGTTAATCGTCGTAACAAACGCCAGTTGCGCGCCCACCCCGACGATGACCGAGCACAAAAGGATGATGCAGAGCATGAAGGCCACTGGTTTTCCGGTGCGGACAATGGCCAGCGCCCCCAGCCCCACCGGAATGGATGCGAGAATCACCCCGCGATTCAGGTACCAGTCCTTGAGGATAAGTTGGCGGACGACTGCGAAATTCATTCGTTGGCGGTTCATGCGGGCTGGAGCTCCCTTCTGCTCTGAACGTTGGCGACAAAGATCTCTTCCAGCGTCATCGAGTCGACGGCCTGAACCGTGACTCCGCGATTCTGGCAGAGCGAGACGACGTCGGGATCGAACTGGCTGGTGGTGAGGACGGGAAGACGCTCGGTGCCGGCGACCTCGACGATCCCGGGAAGCAGGGGCAGGGCAGTACTGGGTGGAACTACGAGGCGGACGCGCCGCCAGCGCTCGAGAAGGGACTCCTTTTCGTCGTGAGCTATGAGGCGGCCGCGATCGATGAAGGCGATGTGATCGGAGATCTGCTCAACCTCGAGGGTGTTGTGCGAGGAGAAGAAGATGGTTCGCCCCTCGTCGGTGAGCACCGACATCAATTCGCCGAGAACTTCGCGCCGCGCCACAGGATCGAGGCCGGTGGTGGGCTCGTCGAGAATGAGGAGCCGAGGCTGACGCGCCAACGCCAGAAGGAGCGCTGCCTTGACCCGCTGGCCATGCGAGAGTCCCTTGATCTTCTGTTGCGGTTTGAGATCGAAGCGCTGCAGCAGCTTGTCTGCGTAGGCCTGATCCCATCGCGGATACATCGAGGCAACGAATTTCATATGCCAGGCGAGGGTGGGCGCGCCGTAGAGCCGCAGGTCTTCGGAGACGAAGCCGATGTCCAGTTTCGCCGCGGTCTGCTCAGCAGGCATGGGATGGCCCAGCACCTGGACCGAGCCGGTGTCCTGGCGGACCAGGCCCATGAGGATGCGGATGGTAGTGGATTTGCCCGCGCCGTTGGCTCCTATGAAGCCGAGGACTTCGCCCTCGCGCAATTCAAGGCAGATGCTGTCCAGAAGGAAGTGAGGGTAGCGCTTGCTCACGCCCTCCATGCGAATACAGAGGTCGTTCATACAGGCTCCTTCGAGGATTTCGGGACGACGTGTGCGCCTTCGGTTTCGTCGCGGGTTTCGTCGAGGGTTTCGTCGAGGGCCTGGCGCAGCCGCGAGACGATCTCGCGCTGGCTCATGCCCATGGTTGTACCGAGGCGGGCCGCTTCTTCGAGGTGGGCGACCAATTCCTGTTCAAAGATTTCCGGGCCAGAGGCGACATCGGCGGCGACGAACGAACCTTTGCCATGCTGGGTCACGATGAGACCTGCGTGCTCCAACTCAAGGTAAGCGCGTTTGACAGTGATGACACTGACGCTGAGGTCGGCGGCGAGCTGGCGGATGGAGGGGATTTCCTCCCCGGCCACCCATTCTCCGACGGCGATCTTCGCCTTGAGCTGGTTCACAATCTGCTGGTAGAGTGGTCCGCCGGTCTGGGAAAGGACGATCCTGGATGACCCTGTGTGCATAATGAATATACTGAGTATACACAGATAGTCGATGGTGTCAAGCCTTCCGTGATTTCTCGTGTCCGTTTTCGGACACTGCGGGCTTGTTCGGACAGTGGCTTCTCCTTTTTTAGGGGTTAAGTTATTTGTTTTCAGGTCGTGCGATTGGCCCTTCATCTGCTCTGTTACGGGCCGTAACGGATACTGCGAGCGATCACGCTGGATTTTGCGTCGGCGCATTGAAGACGCCGCGATGGGTTGAATCGCTGCAAACCTCTTCCATATTTCACGAGAGCCTCTTTCAACTTCTCGGGCTGGACCGCCTCAAAGACACGCATCACGACGGAGACAGGCATGCAGACACTTCTTCAGAACATCCGTTTCAGCATTCGCATGCTGATGCGGAACCCGGGCTTGACGGTGACTGTTCTGCTTACGCTGGCGATTGGCATCGGGGCGAACACGGCGATCTTTACGGTGGACTATGCGACCCTGCTGGCGCCGCTGCAGTATCCGCATCCCGAGCAGCTCGTGATGGTGTGGTCGAAGATCCAGACGTATCACAACGGAGTCGCCGCCGGGGACTTTCTCGACTGGAAGCAGCAGAACACTGTGTTCCAGGACTTGTGCGCCTGGTCCGGCACGAGCTTCAACCTCGCCACCAAAGACAAGCCGGAGTACGTGAACGGCACGCGGCAGACTTACAGCATGCTGCAGATGCTGGGCGAACCGCTGCTCATGGGCCGGTATTTTCTGCCGGAGGAGGGCGTGGCCGGCCGCGATCACGTCGTGATCCTGACGCATAAATTGTGGGTGAAGCTGGGAGCGGATCCGAAGGTTGTCGGCACGACGCTGCGCATGGATGGCGACCCGTATACGGTGGTGGGCGTGCAGCGGCCGGGGATCTTCGACCGGCAGCAGGGACAGCTCGTGGTGCCGCTGGTCTTCAAGCCGGAGCAGGTGAATCACGACTTCCACTGGCTGCTCGTGATGGGGCGGATGAAGCCGGGCGTGAGCCTCAAGCAGGCGCAGCAGAACATGGAGGCGGTGACGGCCCACATCGCCGAGATGTATCCGAAGAGCGACAAGGGTTGGGGTTCGTATGTTGAAGGGCTCAAGAATGATTTCCTGCCCAAGGAGCGCATCAAGATGCTCTGGCTGCTTTTGGGCGCTGTGGGGTTCGTGCTGCTGATTGCGTGCGTGAACGTCGCGAATCTGCTGCTGGCGCACGGCATCGCGCGGCAGAAGGAACTCGCGGTTCGCAGCTCGCTCGGCGCGGGGCGGTCGACGATCTTCGCGCAGCTGCTTACAGAGAGCGTGATTCTCGCTCTTGCGGGAGGAGCGCTGGGAATTGGCGTGGGCTATGCGATGCTGCAGGGCCTGATCGCCGCGATGCCGCGTAACACGCTGCCCAGCGAGGCCGATCTGCGCCTCAACATTCCGATCTTGCTGTTCACTATCGCGGCGACTACGGTGGCAGGCCTGCTGGCCGGCTCGGCTCCGGCCTGGTATGCATCGCGCGTCGATCCCGCGGAGATGCTGAAGGAAGGCGGGCGCGCCGGGACCAGCGCGGGCAAGCATTTCCTGCGGAGGATTCTTGTGATCGGCGAGTTCGCGCTTGCGCTCGTACTGCTCGCAGGGGCCGGCCTGACCATTCACAGCTTCTGGAAGCTGGCGCACGTTGACCTGGGGATCAAGACCGACCACGTGCTTACGTTCTTTCTGCCGGTGCCGGAGAGCCGGCCCAAGGATCCTCAGGTGATCTCGTCTTATTACCGCGACATTCTCGCGCACATCGCTACGGTTCCCGGTGTGCAACACGTCGCGGCGATGACAGGCGAGCCTCCGTACGGAGCCGGATTCGGAATGCCGTTCATGCTCGAGGGCGGGCAGACGTATGCGGATCCGTCGCAGCGCCCGGGCACGGGGTTCGGCATGGTGACTCCGGATTACTTCAACGCCTTTGGCATTCAGGTCATCTCGGGACGCAGCTTCACGGATCAGGACATGGCGGGCACGGTGAGAGTGGCGATGGTGAACCAGGATTTCGTGCACAAATATCTGAAGGGCAAAGACCCTCTTCGCCAGCGTGTGCTGGTCGAAGAGCTGATTCCGGGAGTGACAAAGCTGGGCGGGTATCTCGCGTGGCAGATCGTGGGCACCTTTCACAATGTGCACACCGCTGATCAGCGGGACGAGAACCCGGAGATGCTGATCCCCTTCTACCAGATTCCCTGGCCGCAGGCGGGCTTTGCGGTGCGCACGGCCGAGAACCCGTCCGCGATGCTTACCAGCATCTCCACGGCGGTGCACCAGGTGGACTCCAGCGTTGCGCTGGCCGAGCCCAAGACACTGGACGACATCGTCGGCGAATCGATGGCCGACGAGCGGTTCACGCTCATTTTGTTTACAAGCTTCGCGGCTGTCGCGCTGTTTCTCGCGGGACTTGGAATCTATGGCGTGATGTCGTTTTCCGTGGCCCAGCGCGCGCACGAGATCGCGCTGCGGATGGCTCTCGGCGCATCGCGCAACCGGGTTGTGGGGCTGGTGATTCGCGACGGCGTGCTGCTTGCCACGATCGGGTTGGGACTGGGGCTCATCGGCACGTACTTTGTCGGCCGCGCGATGCAGAGCATGCTTTTCGGCGTGCAGGCGCTCGACTTTGGGGCGTTTATTTCGGTCGCTGTTGTTTTGCTGGCCGCGGCTGTTCTGGCGTGCTTCCTGCCGGCGAGGAGAGCGGCGTCTGTTTCGCCGATGCGCGTGCTTCGAACGGAGTAGGTTCCCAATCATTTCGCGGGGAGACTGCGAAATGAATGAGACACGCAGCGTCGTTTCAAAGCCCAATTGAGAGTACGTTCACCGAGAAAATGGCCTAGCCGCAGATTCCGTTATTCCACGCACTCGCTTCGTTCAAGAATTGATTTGACTTGTCATAGACGTCGATCTGCGCAAATAGAAGATCAGTCGACGGTGGTCCATAAAAAATCCATGGAAGGGTCAGATGAACATTCGTCTTGGGGGCATAGTGTCCTAACAGCGCCGAAGTTGGGTGGAGATCAGCAATTGGGGGTGTCTTGGCTTTGAGCGTGAGGAAGTCGATCGGGGTATACCCCTGTGTCTGCGAGTTTACGGGAAATCTCCAAACTTGCACATGGGTCGAACCGACGTCGAACGAGTTAGCGCCTTCGTCGGAAATCGTAAATGTGGCCTGCACCCAGCAGTATCCCGCCTGCGGGTTACCATGCCAATTGACCGACAGATTCGCGCCCACGCCCGCCGGAGTCCGCAGGGTTGGGGCCTGAGTTTCCCTAAAAGTAAGGAATGTCCAAATCGCTGCGAAGACCAAAGCGATGACCTGGATCCACTTTGTGAGAGAGTCGGTATTGTCCCAGATAACCTCGCCAAAGCTCCGCTTTTTTGGTGTCACAGTTGGTGTGCTCATCGCCGATATCTCCTTTGCAAACCAGGTAAATGGGGCTCATTCGTCAGTCGCCGACTAAAAAATGACTGCAGACAGCGCGCTGCTGGCGGTCGATTTGACTTGTTATGCGCAGACAAGGAGAAAGTCAGGACAGCGCATTTAACTTTATTTTTGTTGGAAGGTTTTCGACGCGGGAGATCTTCTGCTAAGTGCGCCGGCTCCGTCAAGAAGAATCGTGCGGCGACGTACGAATATCCGTACTGATGCAAAGTGAGCGTTGTGCTTACTATCGCTCCGGGCAGACCACGAGGTGATTGAAATAAGGTCGACGAAGCTCTGCGCGAGCTTGCGGAGGCGGGCGCAGGCGTCGTCGAGGTCGGCGTCTTGTTTGGCGATCCTTCCTGCGAGATCGGGGCAGCATTTGTTGTTATTTATCGTTACAGCCGTAGTATTCTGAGTCTCCCCCAAAATTTCTCCCTGCTTCGCGTGGTTCGTTCCCGCAAGCCTACGAGCCGCCAGTTTGAGGTCACCGTCGTGCCGTGAAGTGGTTCGCGGTATGAGTTGCATCGATCCACCGCCGGCTCATGCCGATGGCCGGGCGACAACCCCATCTTCTTACCGAAAGGACAAGTTTCCAATGGCGACACAGATTTTCGCAATGAACTGCAGCCCGTTGCAGGTATTGCTTACGGTAAGGGAGGCGCCGACCCCCTACAAGTTCAACGGTGCGGGCCCCGGGAGCACGCCGGCATGGATCGCTGTACCTTCGGATTCCCAGATTCCGTGGGGAGGCTCTAACCCTGGACAAGGAGAACTTGGATTCGGCATGAATCCCTGCGTGCTGGATGACGGACAGACCGCGACTGGATTCAACGTCGAAATCCCAACGGGAATTTTGCCCACCACATCGGTGCAGCTTTACCTCTTCTACGAGCCACCCTCGTCGGCGAGCGGAGACGGCACGGTTGGGTATTTGGTGCTGAACGATGGTCTTCCAGTCGGAGGGAACATTACTGCGTTCGCCGTGTAGCGCTCCTGAGACCACGAACCGGCGAGCGGGAAGTCCAATGCCGGTGATGAGTAGCCGGTGAGCCGGTCGGCCCTGGAACGGGAAGCCGCGGGCGGCATGTGCGCGCTCGTTCCGCGGCAACCGGCTGCCGGGATTCTCAAGCGCCTCGTTGAGTGGATCGAACGGCGCCTTCGGATCCAAGGCAAAGCCGGCCGGACGTGGTGTTGAATGCTATTGAAGCTTCCGCAATCGCGCGCAGGCGTCGTCGAGGTCAGCGTCTTTTTTGGCGAAGCAGATGCGGAGGAGGTTTTCGCCGCGAGTGCGGCCGTCGGAGCCGGTGCGGAAGAAGGCACTGCCGGCTACCGAGGCTACTCCGGTGGCGGCGAGGAGGGCGCGGGCTTTTTCGGCGGCGGTGGAGCCGGGGAGGCGGGTCGAGTCGGCGAGGACGTAGTAGGCTCCGGCGGGGATGGTGGGCGTGAGGCCGGCGTCGGTGAGTGCGGAGACGATGCGTTCGCGTTTTGACTGGTGGTCGCGGGCGATCTGCGTATAGAAGCTGGGCGGGAGCAGCTCGAGTCCTGCGGCGGCTCCGTGCTGGAGGGCCGAGGGGGCGCAGACGTAGGTGAGATCGTGGAAGTAGGCCATTGCGCCCATCCATCGGGCGTCGGCGGTGACGTAACCGAGACGCCAGCCAGTGATGGAGAAGGTCTTCGAAAAGCCTGAAATTACTATGGTCCGCTCGCGCATGCCGGGGAGGGTGGCGGGAGCGATGTGGCGCGCGCCGTCGTAGACGAAGTACTCGTAGATTTCGTCGGTGATGAGGAAGAGGTCGTGCTCGAGGCAGGCCTGGGCGACGGCTTCGGTTTCGGCGAGCGAGAAGACTTTGCCGCTGGGGTTGGCGGGCGTGTTGACGAGGATGGCGCGGGTGCGGGGCGTGACTGCTGCGCGCAGGGCGGACGTATCGAGAGCGTAGTCGCCCGGAGCCAACGCGACCAGGACCGGCTTGATGCGCATGGAGCTTAGCGTGGAGGTGTGGTAGCCGTAGAAGGGCTCAAAGACGATGACTTCGTCGCCGGGGTTGAGGAGGGCCATGGCGGCGGCGTGGAGTCCGGCGGTGGCTCCGGAGGCGACGAGGACTTCGGTTTCGGCGTCGTACTGGAGGCCGTAGTCGCGCTGCTGCTTGGCGGAAATGGCGGCGCGGAGGCGGGTGATGCCGTCCATGCGGGTGTAGATGTTGTGGCCGGCGCGGATGGCGGCGATGGCTTCCTGCTCGACGGGCGCGGGGACGGGGGTGTCGCAGACGCCCTGGGCGAGGTTGATGCCGCCCATGCGTTCGCAGGCGACGGACATGGCGCGGATTTCGGACTGGACGGCGCCGGGGGCGAGATCGGAAACGCGGAGGCGGGAGGGGGCCGCGGTGGACCGGGCGGATGCGGCGTCGAGGAGTTCGGGTTCGTCAATGGCCTGATCGTCAATCTGGAGGGCGAGACGGGTCGAGGAAGGTAGCTCGGGCACGGGGAAGATCCTTTGGGATCAATGGTAGTACGAAAGGCCAGGGATCAGGGAACAGGCATCAGGGAACAGGCATCAGGGATTCGGCATTAGGGATTAGGGGTGCCGGTGGGATGTGAGCCAGAGCACTCGGAGTCGGGGTTGCGCCGGGGTAGAATCCGTCTGCGATGCATGAACTCTCGATTGTGGCGAGCGTGGTGGATGCGGTGACGGAGTCGCTTGGGGAGTATCCGGGGGCGCGGGTGGTGGAGGTGCGGCTGCGGGTGGGGGCGCTGGCGGCGGTGGTGGAAGACTCGCTGCAGTTCTGCTGGGGGATTGCGACGGAAGAGACGGAGATGAAGGGCGCGCGGCTGGTGGTGACGGCGATTCCGGTGACGGTGCATTGCGCGGCTTGCGGGACCGATGGAGAGCTTGAGAGCTTGCAAAGCTTTACTTGTCCGAGATGCGGAGAGCCGGCTGCGGATGTGCGGAGCGGGCGGGAGCTGGAGATTGAAGCGGTGGAGATTGAGGAAGACAGCGGAGCTAGCGGAGTTAGCGGGGCTGGCGGAGCTAGCGCTAAGGTGAGCGGATGACGACGCGGATTGTGGAGTTGCGGCAGGGGATTCTGAAGAAGAATGACGAGCTGGCGCGGGAGCTGCGGGAACGGTTCGAGGCGGCTGGTGTGCTGGTGCTGAATCTTGTGTCGAGCCCGGGGACGGGGAAGACGGCGCTGCTGGAGCGGACGCTGCGAGAGTTGCGCGGACGCGGGAAGAGGGTGGCGGCGCTGGTGGGGGATCTCGAAACAGACAACGATGCGCGGAGGCTGGCGGCGAGCGGGGCTCCCGTCCGCCAGATAAACACTCACGGGATATGTCACCTCGAAGCCGAAATGGTGGGCAAACACCTGGATGGATGGGAAAAGCAGGGACTAGGGACTAGGGACGAGGGAACCGAAACGCAGCGATCAGAGGCTGAGGGGTGCGTTCGGATCGAGGAGCTTGACTTTCTATTTATTGAGAATGTGGGGAACCTGGTGTGCCCTTCGAGTTATGACCTGGGCGAGCGGGTGCGCGTGGCGCTGCTGAGCGTGACGGAGGGCGAGGACAAGCCGCTGAAGTATCCGACGCTGTTCAACTCGGTGGATGCGGCGGTGATTACGAAGATGGATATTGCGGAGGCGGTGGGGTTCGAGCGCGAGGCGGCGCACAGGAACATTCGCGCGATCCGTCCGGATATTCGGATCTTTGAGACTTCGGCGAAGACGGGCGCGGGGATGAAGGAGTGGCTGGGGTTTCTCGAGGAACTGCAGCGTTAGCGGGGAATGCGGATCAGGAGACTGTTGGAGATTTTTCTACGCGAACGGCGCACTGCTTGAAGTTGGGCTCGCGCGAGATGGGGTCGTAGGCGCTTTGAGTCAGCTGATTGGCGTTGGTCTCCGCGAAGTGAAATGGAAGAAACACCTGTCCGGCGGCGATGACCTCGGTGACGCGAAGCTCGACTTTGCTGACGCGGCCGCGCGCTGAGACTACATCGACGCGATCGTGCGGCTTGAGGCTGAGGCGTTGGGCGTCGGCGGGGTTCATCTCGAGCCAGGCGCGCGGAGAGAGCTGTTGAAGGATCGAGATCGCGCCGGTCTTGGTGCGGGTGTGCCAGTGCTCGACGGTTCTGCCGGTGTTGAGCACGAAGGGGAAATCCGCGTTGGGTGGCTCGGGGAACGGCGCCCATTGCGTGGGGATGAGACGGGCGCGGCGGTCGGCGGTCTGGAATTGGCCGTCGCCGTAGAGCCTGCGCACGGAGGAAGGATCGTGAGTTGTATCTGCGGGGAACGGCCACTGGATTCCGCCGGTCTGCTCGATGGCTTCCCAGGTCATGCCGGAGTAGTCGCAGAGGCGGCCTGAGGAGGCGCGGCGCCATTCGTCGAAGGCGTCGGCGGTAGTTTGCCATTGCGGGAAGAGCTCTTCGCGGCAGCCGAGTTTGCCGGCAACGTCGAGAAAGATATCGAAGTCGGAGCGCGCTTCGCCTGGAGGCTTGACGGCCGCGTTGACTTTGCTCGCGCGGCGTTCGGAATTTGTGTAGGTGCCGTCTTTCTCGCCCCAGATAGCGGCGGGAAGCACGAGGTCGGCGAGCTCGGTGGTGGGCGTGGGGTGGAAGCCGTCCTGCACGACGAGGAAGTCGAGGTTGTTGAAGCCATGCTTGAGGACGTCGATGTTGGGGAAGGAGACGAGGGGATTGGTTCCGATGATCCAGAGGGCGCGGATCTTGCCGGAGACGGCGGCTTCGACGATGTCTGGATATGCGAGGCCGCGGCTCGAGGGAATGCGCGCGGGGTCGATGTTCCAGAGGCGGGCCAGGTCGTTGCGGTCATCGGGCGATTCGAAGTTGCGATAGCCGGGAAGACTTGAAGCAAAGCCTGCTTCGCGCGTGCCCATGGCGTTGCACTGGCCGGTGATGGAAAAGGGCGACGCGCCGGCGCGGCCCACGTTGCCGGTGATGAGCGCGAGATTGTTGATCGCGTTTACGGTCTCGGTGCCCTTGGTGCTGTGGTTGACTCCCATGGTCCAGCCGATGAAGGGAGCGCGCGCCTCGGCGTAGAGGCGCGCGATGCGAACGATGAGGCCGGGATCGAGGCCGGTGATCTGCGATGCGTGGTCGAGCGTGCAGTTTTCGAGAGAGGCGCGGAGGTCGTCGAAGCCGGTGGTGTGGGCTTCGACGTAGCGCGCGTCGTAAAGGTCCTCGTCGATAATGACGCGGAGCATGGCGTTGATGAGCGCGAGGTCGGAGCGCGGCCTCACCGGCAGATAGATGTCTGCCATCATGGCGGTCTTGGTGACGCGCGGATCGACGACGATGAGGGTCCTGTCGCGGTTCGCTTCAATGCGCGTGCAGAGGATGGGGTGATTCTCGGCCACATTGGCGCCGATGAGAAGGATGAGGTCGGCGACTTCGAGATCGGCGTAGGCGCCTGGCGGGCCGTCGCTGCCGAAGGAGCGCTTGTAGCCGGCGACGGCGGTGGACATGCAGAGGGTGGTGTTGCCGTCGTAGTTGCGGCTTGCGAGCCCCAGCTGCACAAGCTTGCCGAGGGTGTAGAACTCTTCGGTGACAAGCTGGCCTGTGCTGATGACGCCGACGCTGTCTGCGCCGTGCTTGTGCTGCACGGCGCGGAATTGCTGGACCATTGTGGTGAGTGCGTCGTCCCAGCTGACGCGGGCGAGAGTGCCGCCGGAAGTTCGCAACAGTGGATATTGCGCACGGCCTTCTGCCTCGATGGCGTAGTGCTCCGCAAGGCCTTTGGGGCAGAGCTTTCCGCGGTTGACGGGATGGTCCGGGTTGCCGCGCACGCTGACGACTTTGCCGGCGCGGACGCCGAGCTGCATGCCGCAGCCGACGGAGCAGTAGCCGCAGGTGCTGTTGACCCAGCGGTCTGCCTGCATGCGCGCGGAGGTGAACCCTAGCACCGGATCGTCGGCGAATGCGTAGCGGGCGGCTTTGGTGTCGAGGCCGCTTTTTTCCCGGAACCATTGCATCCAGCTCATGCGGCCTCCTGGGCGAGATAGCCGGTTGCGATGTTGGTGGGAACGACGCTGACGAAGAAGAGGTAGCGGCCGAGAAGCTCGCCGGCGATAAGCGACAGCAGGCCGGCGATACGCATCCATGAATGCCCGGCGGACGCGGCGAGAGACGCGCCCAAAACGAGAAGCAGCGCGCGGAGCCAGAGCCTGTTTGCGAGCACGGAGGAGAGAAGCTGCCAGCTTGCGTAGAGCTCGTGACCCTTTGTCCAACGGAGGCGGAGAAGTTTGCCGGCGAGGACGATCAATGCGCAGAACCCGGCGAGCAGCACGGCGGCTTTGCCGGATGATTCGCCGGGGACGAGTTCGTGATTGATTGCCGTGCCGAGGACGGCGACAGTCGAAAAGAATTCGAGGACGGTGAGCGGGGAGTTCCACGCGGGACGGCCCGGGACCAGATAGAGACGCGCGCTCGCGCCTACGCCGGCGGCGCCGAGGAGGACGGTGAGAGCGCCAAGACCGGCGCCGGGCGCCGAAAGCGCGAGAAGAGAAGCGGAGTAGGCAGTGGCTGCGCAGGCGAACAAGGTGAACAGCAGGACTTCTCTACTCAACCAGGAGCGGCGCCACATTTTCAGTGCGCGCATGGCGTGGATCGGACGGCCAAGATGAAATGTGGATGCGCCGAGAGCGACGATCGCAACAAAAAGCGCGAAGAGAGCGGCCGAGCGGTGAGTTCCGAACCCGGCGGTCTGAATTCGCCAGACTGCCGCGAATGCGCCAACGGAAAGCTGCGTGAGCAGTGTCATCAAGATGAGAGGCCAGTGCGCCTGCTCGGTGCGCAGATGCGCGAGGTTGACTTTCTCGAGACCGCTCTGCGCGCGTTTTGGAAGCGTGATGCGGGTGGTCGAGATGCTGTCGTCGGCGGAGGGCATGCCGGGGGAATTTGCATGCTGCCGGTAATCGCTGCGCCACTCGCGGATATTGACGAGCTCGATCTGGATTGCATCTTCAGGACAGGCAGAGACGCACGCGGGGCTCTGGCCGCGCTGGAGGCGGCCGAAACACATATCGCACTTGCCGACGACGCCGCGCTCGGGGTTGTACTGAGGCACTCCGTAGGAGCAGTTCCACGTGCAGTACTGGCAGCCGATGCAGGCGTCGGCGCTGTGACGCACGATACCGGTGAGCGAGTCCTTTGTGTATGCGTTGACGGGGCAGCCGGTCATGCAGGTGGGCTCGAGGCAGTGATTGCAGCCGATCGAGAGATAGTGGCGAACGGTCGTTGGATATGTGCCGCCCTCGATCTCTCCGACGCGGCGAAAGAGGATGTCGGCGGGGTTACCGTTTTGCTCGTTGCACGCGACTACGCAGCACTTGCAGCCGATGCACTTTGTCATGTCGAAATGAAAGCGGTATTGTTCGCCGGGCATAGGCGCTCGCAGCGGCGCGTGGGCAGCGCCCACACCGCAGAGGGATCCGATTGCGCCCGACTCTGCCGCGATGCCGAGCGAAGGCGCGGAGCCGTACTGCGGCAACGGATTGAATTGCTGCAGCTGGTCGATTTGCTGTAAGCGCTCGAGGAGGGGAAGTTCCACACGGATCTCCGGTCGGCGCCTGCGCGCCGGATTGCGAAGAGATACACGATGGCGGAGATGGAAGCGCAGGGAACGCGCATTCATCGCAGCCGGCCAGATGGATTTCTGAATTGCTCTTCGCGGAGCCGATGTGCGGATCACTCAACCGGACCGTCCGGCGGCAGAGCCGGATTGGGAAGCCGGGACCGGCGCGAAATCGCCGTTCCCGCGGGGAGTGATTGCGTCGAGCATAACCGGAGATTGCGCGGGGCGCAAGTGCGCGCCGAGATTTGCGTAAGGATGGCATAAACACGACGCGCTCGCGATGCTGCCGGCATCTTCACGCATTCCTTACGAGGACGAGTGTAGAAAGGTAGATAAAGATACTTGCCGCGCCGGCACCGTGATGTGCTGCGCGAGCCTTGCGATTCGTTTCCGGGCGACTCTGCAGGATTTATCGATCCGGGCAATCGTTTCAACCCATTCCAATCGTGATTCTCTGCAATGCAAGAGCATGCGCGGAACGTGTCTCACCTCTAAACGCCGCGCGCGACTGAAGCTTCACCCCATAATGGAGACAGCGCAACTGCTTCGCACTTCAGACCCGGGAGAGACAAAATGCCAGCGGCAAGCTTCAACGGTTTGCGGGTTCTGAGCCTCGAATCGCGGCGAGCCACGGAGGCGGCCAAGCTGATCCGCACGTATGGGGGAGAGGCTCTGGTTGCTCCGGCAATGCGCGAAATCGGACTGGAATCGCAGAGGCCGGTGCTCGAATTTGCCGAGGGGTTGATGCGGGGCGCGTTCGACCTGGTGATCTTCACGACCGGCGTGGGCGTGAAGGCGCTGGTGAAGACGGTCTCAGAGAGAATGGACCGCGAGCAGTTCCTAAGTGCGCTGCGAAAGGTGAAGGTGGCCGCGCGCGGTCCGAAGTCATCGACAGCGCTTCGCGAGTTGAGCGTTCCCATCACGGTGATCGCTCCGGAACCGTTCACGTGGCGCGCGCTGCTGGCGGCGCTTGAGGAAAAGCTCGGCGATACGTTGAACACGATGAACATCGCGGTCCAGGAATACGGAACTTCGAATCCTGAACTGCTGACGGCGCTTGCGGAGACGAGCATCTCGATCACGCGACTGCCGGTGTATCAATGGGCGCTGCCGGAGGATGTTCAGCCGCTGCGGGAGGCGGTGGTCGCGCTGGCGCACGGACATGTGGACGTTGTGCTGTTTATGAATGCAGGGCAGGTTGCGCATCTGTTCCTGATGGCGGACCAGATGGGGTATGCCGATGCGCTTCACGAGGGGTTTCGTTCGACTGTGATCGGCTCGATCGGGCCGAGCACGACGGAGGGGCTAATGGCCTACGGAGTGGCGCCGGACTACGAACCTACGCACTCGAAGATGGGGTTCCTGATCAAGGAACTGGCGGAGAGGTCGGGCGAACTGCTGGACGAGAAGCGTTCTGCCGCCGCTCTTCACGTGGCTCCTGATGTGCCGTTGCCGCCGGTCAGTCCTTTCCTGACGGGGCCGTTTTTGACAGGGCCGCTGCCGGCCGGGGAATCAACCGCAAAGCAGGCGGGCAGGTCCGCGGCGTCGGTCGTGGATTTTCTGCATGAGATCGGCAGCCGGATGGCCGCGGCGGATCCGCTGCACGTGGTGCTGAATCGGATTGTTGATTTTGCGTGCTCGCTGATCAAGTGCGATTCGTGCTTTGTTTACGTGCTCGAAGATAACCAGCTGGTGCTGCGCGCGTCGAAGAATCCGCATTCGGATGTTGTGGACCGGCTCGGAATCTGGCTCGGGCAAGGCATTACGGGGTGGGTGGGCTGGCATCGCGAGCCGGTTGCGATTCCGGCGATGGCGCTGAAGGATCCGCGATTCAAGCGCTTTCGCAATCTTCCCGAGGACTCGTTCGAGGCTTTCCTGTCGGTTCCGATCATGTGCCGCAGCCGGCTTGTGGGCGTGATCAATCTTCAGCACCGCAAGCCTTACTTCCATTCCGAAGACGAAGTTCGACTTCTGTCTGCGGTGGGGTATCTTGTGGGGGCGGAACTCGAGCGCGCGAGGCTTGAGACCGAGGTTTCCGAACTCTCCGATCGCCTGGAATCGCGCAAGCTGATCGAGCGCGCGAAGGGAGTTTTACAGCGCGACCTTGGGCTCGATGAGGAATCTGCCTACCGTGCGATGCAGCGCGAGAGCCGCCAGCGGAGGAAGTCGATGCGCGAGATCGCGGAGGCGGTTCTGCTGAACGAAGATTTCCGCAAGGCACGGCTTACGGCTGATGAGAGCCCCGCGGCGCGAAACGTTCCTGAAGAAGAAAATTCATCGAAGGCATCCTGAAATGCGGTGCCGGCATAATGACGGCGTAAAGATTCGGGCGCTCGAAGTTGTGTCGCCCGTGCATCTGAAGTAGGATCGCAGTACGGGTGAGCCGCAGAGGTTGCCCGTTCCGTTACGCCTCGCGCACCATGCCGTGCTGAGGCTCCTTTGCATTGTGAAATTGTGCTCCGCGTTGAGCTCACATGAAGCTCGCCGTGTTGTGCGCCGCGCTGCCATTGCGCCGGCTGCGCACCGCTCACTTTCCACTGCAAGGGGTTTTGAGCATGGACTCGCAGACAATTACAGATTCGGGCGCGTTCACCGCTGAGCAGAAGGGTTATCTCGCAGGGTTTTTTGCGAGCGCTGCGCAACGCATCGAAAGGCCGTTCGTGGGCGTGACGGCCAGCGGGCTACTTTCGAGCGACAGGAACTCGGGCGCAGTGAACCTTGCGGCGGGGGACGAGCCGAGGTACCACGGAACACCGTTATCGGAATTGTGCCGCGAAGAGCGCTGGAAGGCCGACGAGAACCCGCTCGATGTATGGGACAAGCTGGTTGCGCACGCAAACGAGAATCGCGCGCCATCTCCGGAGGATCTGTTCCGGTTCAAATTCCACGGCCTGTTCTACGTTGCGCCCGCGCAGGACTCGTTCATGCTGCGGCTTCGCATTGCGGGGGGAAGGCTCAGCTCGCACCAGATGCGCGGGCTTGCGGATATTGCGGAGCAGTGGGGGTCAATGCGAGCCGACCTGACAACGCGCGCGAATGTGCAGATCCGCGAGTTCCAGCCGAGGGACATCGTCCGCGTATTGAACAAGGTTGACTCGCTGGGGCTCACATCGCGCGGAGCGGGCGCGGACAACATCCGCAATGTTACGGCGTCTCCTGCTACGGGGCTTGATCCAATTGAGCTGCTCGACGTGGCACCGTATGCCGAGGCATTGCATTACTACATCCTCAACTCGCGCGACCTTTACGAGCTGCCGCGCAAGTTCAATGTGGCGTTCGACAGCGGCGGAGCGATCAGCGTGCTTGCCGACACGAACGACATAGGCTTCCAGGCGGTGCGAGTGAGCGAGGGGCGCAGCGTGCCGGCGGGCGTGTACTTCCGCGTGGTTCTGTGCGGAATTACCGGGCACAGGCAGTTTGCGTCGGACGCGGGATTGCTGTTGCTGCCGGATCATGCGGTTGCGGTGGCTGCGGCCATGATTCGCGTCTTTATCGAAAACGGCGACCGGACCGATCGCAAGAAGGCGCGGCTCAAGTATCTTGTCGATCGCTGGGGCGTGGAGAAATTTGTCAGCGAAACCGAAAAGCGGCTTGCGTTTCCACTGCTGCGGTGCGGAGCGGGGGAATGCGACGCGCGAAATCCGATCGATCGCGCTGGGCATATTGGAGTTCATGCGCAACGGCAAGCCGAACTTAACTATATCGGCGTTTCCGTTCCCGTAGGAAGATTGCCTGTTGCGCAGATGCGCGCGGTGGCCGCGATCGCAGACGAATTCGGCAGTGGAGAACTGCGATTGACTGTATGGCAGAATCTGCTGATTCCGAATGTGTATTCGAGAGACCTGGATGCTGCGCTCGAACGGCTTCGCGATGCGGGGCTTGAGCACGATGCGGGCGCGGTGATGCGCGGAACGGTGGCGTGCACGGGGAACCGCGGGTGCCGCTTTGCGGCAACAGATACCAAGACTCATGCGGTGGAACTCGCGCGCTGTCTCGACGGCCGCTTTCCGATTGTGCAGCCGGTGAACCTGCACGTGACCGGGTGCCCCCACTCGTGCGCGCAGCATTATGTCGGCGACATCGGGCTGCTGGGAACGAAGGTTGGCGGCGCAGAGGGCTACCAGGTTGTGATTGGAGGCGGGAGCGATTGCGACCGGGGGCTGGCGCGCGAATTGATCGCCGCCATTGCGTACGACGAACTTGCTCCGCTGATCGAGCGGCTGTTTGCGGCATACATGGAGCGATGCAGTCCGGACGAGTCTTTTTTGCAATTCAGCCGGCGGCACTCGATCGATGAGTTGAAGTCATTCCTTTTGAGCCGGGAGGTTGTGGCGCAATGAACGCGAGTGTTCCATTCATACCGGAGAACGCGCCCTTCACGCCTGAACAGCGCGCATGGCTCAACGATCTGCTTGCGAGCATGTTTTCGAGCGCGCCTGCCGCTCCCGCACCAGCGGTGCAGGCGGGAATGCGCATCGCGGTTCTGTACGCTTCGCAATCCGGAACAGCGGAAGGCCTGGCGCGAAAACTGGCCAAGGAGCTGAAGGCGCAGGGATATGCGCCTGCCGTTTCGACGCTCGTGGGATATACGCCCGCAGCGCTGGCGTCGGAGACCTGCGCGCTGATTCTCGCCAGCACGTACGGCGATGGCGAGGCTCCCGATGGAGTCCGCCCGTTCTACGAGCAGCTCTGCATGGAGCATTTTCCGCGCATGGAGAAGCTGCTCTACGCGGTGTTCGCGCTGGGTGACCGGCACTACGAGCATTTCTGCAAATTCGGCGCCGATCTTGATGCGAAACTCGCGGCGTTGGGTGCTAATCCGCTGACGAGGCGCGTTGACAGCGATGTCGACGTGGACGGGGCATTCTCGGAATGGAAGGCCGCAGTGATCGCACAAATTGCCCATGCGGAGCCGAGCGAGCGCAAAGCGGCTTCGCCTTTGCCGGCGAGCGTTGCGGGCCCTGAAGTGAAGGGTGCGGGGAAGGCCGCGGCAGGCGATTCTGTTCCGGAGATTTCGAGGGAGAGGCCTTTGCTGGCGGCCCTGGTCGATAAGCGGAATCTCAATCATGCTTCCTCCGCCAAGGTCACGCTGCATCTCGCATTCTCGACCGCAGACACCGGACTGCGCTATGAAGCCGGAGATGCGTTCGGCGTGATCCCCACGAACGACCCCAACCTTGTTGCGGAGATTCTGCAGCACCTGCGGATGAATGGAAACGAACAGGTGCCGCGCGGAAAGGCCGGAACCACAACTTTGCACGACGCGCTCACGCACGATGTGCAGGTTACCCGCCTGAGCCGCAAGATCGTGCAGGAGTATGCGAAGCGCGGCGACTGCGCAAAGCTGCTGGAACTGCTTGCCGCGGACCGGCAAACGAATCTGGAACAGTACGTCTCTGATCGTGGCGTAATCGATTTGATCACCGAGTTTCCGGGAGTCGTTGACGATGCGGTCGAACTGGTGAAGATGCTGCCCAGGCTGACTCCGCGGCTTTATTCGATTTCGTCAAGCCCGGCAGCGCACCTGGGCGAGGTGCACGCGACGGTGGCCGTGGTGCGTTACCAGTCCCATAACCGTGACCGCGGCGGCGTGTGCTCCACGTTGTTTGCGGATCGCACGGCGGTTTCGGAACGGTTGCCGATCTACGTGCAGCCGAACAAGAAATTCCGGCTTCCGGCAAACCCGGATGCTCCGATGATCATGATCGGCCCGGGGACGGGCATTGCGCCGTTCCGCGGATTTTTGCACGAGCGGCGCGCGCTTGGCCACAAGGGCCGCAATTGGCTCTTCTTTGGCGAATGCAAGGCGGCCACAGATTTTCTTTACCGGGAGGAACTCGAAGCGATGCTTGCCGACGGACACCTGACGCGGCTCGACACTGCCTTTTCGCGCGATCAGGACCGGAAGATCTACGTCCAGGACAGGATGAGGGAGCATGCGCGGCAATTCTGGAGCTGGCTCGAGGATGGCGCGACAGTGTACGTGTGCGGAGATGCCAGCCGCATGGCGAAAGACGTTCACGTTGCGCTGTGCGCAATTGCGCAGACCGAGGGAGGAATGTCGCAGGAGCAGTCAGAGGAGTATGTCGCGGCGCTGAAGGATGAGCACCGGTATCATCGGGATGTCTACTAGTTATCGCTTGCCACCATTCGACTTAGGCACATTGGGAGAAGAGGCCGCCAGGCGCGGCCTTTTTCGCGGCGTAAGGCGCTGCTGACGCGAAACAAGCGCACCGGGGGCCTGCCACCCCGGGCCTGAGAGGGCGTGATACACTCCGTGCAGCTTTCAATCCAACACACCCGACATAGATTGAGATATCCGCTGAAGTAAGCAAGAAGGCGTGGATTGTGTGGATTGTTGCATGCGGGTGATGCCGCACGTTGCATCCTCCCTTCCTACAAGGAGCGATCCCATTATGGTTTCCGGGGTTGATCGAACTGCGGTTTGCCTGCCTGTTTCCCGTCGCTTGTTTCGCCTACTGTTCTCGAGCGTTGCGATCGCCTCGACGATGCTTCTCGCTGTTGCAGCGAGCGGCCTGGATGGGTGGGGCCAGACGAAGACAGTGACGGCAACGACCTTGACAGTTACTTCGGGAGGGTCCGGAGTTACTTCGGTCGCGTCGGGGAGCGTGGTGTCGCTGACCGCTTCGGTGAGTGCGGGCGCCACACAGATTACGACCGGCCAGGTGAACTTCTGCGATGCGTCGGCGAAGAGCTGCACGGACATTCATCTGCTGGGGACTGTCCAGTTGACGAGCGAGGGGACCGCGACGGTCAAGTTCCGGCCGGGAATCGGCAGCCACAGTTACAAGGCCGTGTTTGCGGGGACCAACACGTATTTGGGCAGTGCATCGGCGGCGTCGGCGCTCACGGTGACGGGGACCATTCCGGCGCTTGCGACAGCGACGACGATCGCGGAGACGGGGAGCTGGGGAAACTACACGGTGACGGGAACGGTGACGGAGGCCGGAAGTAAAACGCCGCCGACCGGGGAGGTGTCGTTCCTGGATACGAGCAATGGGAATTCTCTCCTGGGTTCGGGGAACCTCGGAACGTCTGTCGCAGGAATCGGGTGGCCCAACCCGAAGTCGCTGGCAAATGGGGGTGCGAATGCCGTGCAGATCGCAGACTTCAATGGGGACGGCATTCCCGATTTGCTAGTGGCGACCAATCAGGTAACCATCTATCTCGGACACGCGGATGGGACCTATACAAAGGCCGCCACGCCCTCGATTCAGGGACCATCGGATTCTCCCGTGGTCATCGCGGATTTCAACGGGGATGGCATTCCCGACCTGGGTGTGCCGATGTACAGCGCAAATTACGTGTCGATCCTGCTGGGGAACGGCGATGGAACTTTCGGTCCGGTGCTTCAGGCTACAGTTCCGGGGAGCATCGTGATGGTTTCGAATATGGTGACCGGCGATTTCAACGGGGACGGGATCCCCGATCTGGCCGTTCTCAACGATTTTCAAGGCCCTGCCTTTTACATCCTTCTAGGGAATGGGGATGGGACCTTTACCGTCGATGCAACCAACCCTCCGATCTCCGGATACCCCAGCGACTTCGCAACGGGGGATTTCAATGGAGACGGCAAGACCGATCTTGCCGAAGCGGAGGGTGACTCGATCGTAATTCTCCTGGGAAACGGAGACGGCACCTTTAACAACTCCGGCTCTGTGCAAACTGGATCGGGCGGGCCGATCGCCGTAGCCGACTTTGATGGAGATGGCAAGCTTGATCTTGCCGTGGCGGCTGGTGGTCAGGGTGGTACCAGCGAGTCAGTGATCATATTCACCGGCAACGGGGATGGGACTTTCAATCCGCCGACATCGATTGCGACGAATCCTGCAACTGCCGTCACCTGGATCCAGGTGGCGGATTTTAACCAGGACGGAACTCCGGACGTGGTTATAGCCGACTCGGCCGGTAGTGCGACTGTTTTTTTGAATAACGGCATCGGTTCGCTCAGTGAGAGCTTTCCGGTCGTTTCTGGCCTCAGCGTCCCTTACTATCTTGAAGTTGGCGTGGGTGACCTTAACGGAGACGGCTATCCGGACATCGCGGCTGGCGGCTACTACAACGGCTCGCTGGGGATATACATTACAGAACCGACCGAGACAGCGACCGTTTCGACGAGTATCTCACTGCCCGCCGGACCGCACCATGTGGACGCAAGTTATTCAGGCGACCCCAACTACAACACGAGCGTTTCCGGAACTCTTCCGATGTGGGGAGCGTCTGCGGCAACGACCACGGGCCTGACACTCACCGCCGGGGGAACGGCGGTATCGTCCGTCGCGCCCGGCACCGTGGTTACGCTCACGGCGACTGTGATGGTCGGGGCGAATCCGTTGACCGCCGGCCAGGTGAATTTTTGCGATGCCACAGCGAGTCATTGCACCGATATCCATATTGTCGGGTCGGCTTCGCTGACGAGCAACGGGACGGCTGCGTACAAGTTCATACCCGGTCCGGGTTCGCATTCCTACAAGGCGGAGTTCGTGATGAGCGGGCTCGGCGCGGCAAGCTCGTCCGGCGCGGTATCTCTCACGGTGGGTCCTTCCCCGGCTCCTGTCTACAGCGATGCCGCCACGATTTCATTGGCCGGTTACACGGGAAGCTATTCACTGACAGCGACCGTGACGGGATATGGGGGATCGGCGGCACCGACAGGGAACGTCTCGTTCCTCGACACTAGTTTTGGAAACACAAACCTAGGCACTGCGGCGCTGGGTGCGGCAACAGCCGGGGTAGGATGGCTCGTTTCGCAAACCCCCTCCCTCAGCAGCCACCCGACGATTGAAATTGCTGGCGACTTCAACAACGACGGAATACCCGACTTACTTCTGTTCTTTAGCAGCAACTACGGCGGCGGCGGTCCGTTCTCATGGACGATTCTGTTCGGAAAGGGCGATGGGACGTTTACCACCGGGCCGACCACCCAGGCGCCGGAGCTGGCGAGCGAGCAGAATATTTACCTGATTGCCGGGGACTTCAACGGGGATGGGAACACCGATCTTGCTGTTCTCGGCGATTCATTCTCCTACAGCGGCAATTTTGTGACGACCTACCTGGGCCACGGAGACGGAACATTCGGCGCAGGTACGACCAGCACTGCCTATAACGTGCCTGGACAAGGCGGGGATGTGATCCTCGGATCCATGGTTACCGGAGACTTCAATGGAGACGGCAAACTAGACCTGGCAATTGTGGGTGACTACGTTAACTTCGGCGGGGTCACAGTCCTCCTCGGCAATGGAGACGGCACATTCACCGCGACGGGACCCAACTATGCGCCAACTTCCGGCTTCAACCAGGTCGCTGCCGGCGATTTCAACGGAGATGGCATCCTTGACCTGATTGCAACGACTTATTTCAGCCCCGGCGGAGCCACGGTCTTCCTCGGAAAGGGCGATGGCACGTTTACCGTGTCTCCAACGCAATTGCCCATCGGCACATTCTCGAAGTCCCTGGTGGTCGGTGACTTCAACGGAGACGGCATCCTCGATGTTGCCTTCGGCTCGGGCGGCGTCTATCTCGGCGCAGGTGACGGAACATTCAAAGAAGCACCGGGCAATCCCGATTACCCGGCGGGTTTCAACCTCGTTGCCGGAGACTTCAACCACGACGGTAAGGCGGACCTGGCTGCATTCGACAACTACATGGACCAGGTCAATCTCTTCCTTGGCAACGGAGACGGCACCTTTGTGCTCCAGCCTCTCGGACCTGTCATGGGACAGGGAAGCGGGTTCGGCACCCCCATGGTCTCGGCTGATTTCAATGGCGATGGCGTCTCCGACATGGCAGTAATTCTTCAAAACGCCACGAGCGTAGCGATTCTTCTTACTGAGCCGACCGAGACAGCGACGGCGACGGTGAACCACATCGCCCCGGTGGGCGCAGGAAACCACAACGTCGAGGCGAGCTACGCCGGAGACGGCAACTATCCCTCCAGCACATCGGGCACGGTTCAACTTACTGCCGGCCTTGCTCCGCTTGTGATTACGCCGGCATCGGGAACCTACACTACGGCGCAGACAATCAGCATCAGCGAATCGATTCCCGGCGCAACCATTTATTACTCGGCTTCTGGAATCGTGAACAGGAATGGCTACGTTCAGTACACCGGGCCGATCCAGCTCACGGAAGGCGGAACCGAATATATCCAGGCGTACGCGACCGAAACGGGCTACTGGCAATCGGATTATGCCAACGCGACCTACACAATCAACATGCCTGCCGCGCCGGCGCCTACGTTCTCTCCCGCCGCGGGAACTTACGCCGGGCCCCAGACGGTGACGATCTCCGATGCAGTGGCAGGGGCCACGATTTACTACACGACCGACGGCTCGATTCCGACAAACAGCTCGGCGGTGTATGCCGGCGCCATCTCTGTGCCTGCGTCCGAGACGTTGGTGGCTGTAGCGATCGCGCCCGGATACTCGGTGAGCAACTTGGCCAGCGCGCAATACCTCATAGCGTCATCGCAGACGCCGTTCATTTACACCTTTGCGGGGAACGAAGCCTACGGATACAGCGGCGATGGCGGTCCGGCAACGCTTGCCGATCTCAACGATCCCGGCCCGGCGGTTGTCGACAGCGCGGGGAACGTGTACTTCTCCGACGAGGCAAACAACGTAATCAGAATGGTCGCCGCAGGCACGGGCATCATCACCACGGTGGCCGGAACCGGCACGCCGGGCTACAGCGGAGACGGAGGCGCGGCCACCCTAGCGCAGCTCAACCTCCCGTGGGCGCTGGCGATCGACACTTCGGGCAACCTCTATGTCTCCGACACGCAAAACTACGTAATCCGCCGGGTAGACGCGAAGACCGGGATTATCTCCACCTATGCGGGCAACGGCACGTCAGGGACCGGCGGCGACGGTGGCCCGGCACTCAGTGCGGGAATCGCGTTTACGGAAGCAATGGCGATGGATGGCTCCGGCAATCTCTACTTGGCAGATGCGGGTGCCGACACGGTTCGAGAAATCACGGCGAGCACGGGCATCATCACGAGGATCGCCGGAACCGGCCACTTTGGCTACACGGGCGACGGAGGGCCCGCGCTAAACGCCACCTTTGACTACCCCTATGGGATCGCAGTCGACGCCACCGGCAACATTTATGTCGCAGACCTTTACAACAACGTGATCCGCAAGGTTGATCAAAGCACCGGAAACATATCCACCGTTGTGGGCAACGGATACGGCGCCGGGAATTATAACGGCGGATTCAGCGGCGATGGCGGCCCGGCGACAAGCGCGGAACTGTATTGGCCAAGGGGAATCGTGCTGGATACGGCGGGCAATCTTTACATTTCAGACGAGTACAACCAGCGCCTCCGCAAAGTCACCGCGAGCACCGGCATTATCACGACAATCGCGGGCAATGCCAGCGAGTTCGAATGCTTTTCCACCAGCGGCGACGGAGGCCCCGCCACCAGCGCTGCGCTCTGCTTCCCCTACAGCGTAGCGGTCGACAAGACCGGTAATCTCTACCTGTCCGACGCATACAGCCGGATTCGCCTGGTTACATTCCCGGCTGTCCCTCCGGCAACAACAGCGGCGACTCCGGCGATTTCCGTCGCGCCTGGCACGTACGCGGGTTCGCAGACCGTTACGGTTTCCGACTCCACTCCGGGCGCGGAAATCTACATTACGATGAATGGGTCCGCTCCGCAGACGACGGGTCAGGGCTACAACGGCCCCATCAACGTGACAGGCAACGTGACCATCGGCGCCATAGCTGCTGCGCCCGGGTATCTGCCCAGCGCCCCTGCATCCGCGGCCTACACCATAACCACTCCTCCCTCGTTGTTGATCAAAACAGTCGCCGGAAGCGGAACGTACGGCCTCTCCGGCCAGGGGGGATCGGCCTTTAACGCCCAGATCGGAAGAGTTGGCGGCACGGCGGTCGATAGCGCAGGCAATTTCTACTTCTGCGACACCAGTTGGAGTGTCATCTGGAAGGTCTCCGCCAACTCTGGAACCATCTCCATTGTTGCCGGGACCGCCGGCTACTTTGGATACCAAGGCGATAACGGGCCCGCCACCAGCGCCGTACTCGCAGATCCCCAGGGCGTTGCGGTCGACAGCGCGGGCAATCTTTACATCGCCGACACGCAAAACGACCTCATCCGCAAAGTCACTGCCTCAACAGGAATAATTACGACCGTTGCGGGAACCAGGCAGTACGTAAACGGGCTTGGCGACGGCGGGCCGGCAACTTCCGCGAGGCTCACACTCCCGTCCGCAGTCGAAGTCGATGCCTCCGGCAATCTCTATATCGCGGACAGCGACAACAATGAGGTCCGTTTCGTCTCGGCTGCCACGGGAATCATCTCGGCGTTTGCCGGCAATGGCGCTTACGGAGTCGCCAGTGGCGACGGCGGCCCTGCCACCAGCGCCGTAGTCGGTTATCCAGCACAACTCGCGCTCGATGGCGCCGGCAACGTCTACATTGCCACTCAGAATCCGACGGTTGTACGCAAAGTAACAGCGGCGACCGGCATTATTTCCACCGTGGCGGGAAACGGCGCGCGGGGCGGAAGCGGGGACGGGGGCCCGGCAACCACCGCTCAGATCAGCCCCAATGGGCTGGCTGCCGACGCAACCGGCAATTTGTACATCTCGAACGGCAACAATGTCATCAGGAGAGTCGATGCCGGCACCGGCATCATTGCCCGGTATGCCGGCAACGGCTACGTCGGCTTCAGCGGCGATGGCGGCTCTGCCACCATCGCGAGCCTGTGCGATCCGGCAGGGCTTGCGTTCGATGGCTCCGGCAATCTGTTCTTCGCCGACACCTGCAACTACAGGATCCGCGAACTGACCTCGACCGCCAATGCCACCCCCGCTCCTACGTTTACGCCTCCGGCTGGCACGTACAGCGGATCGCAGACCATCACCATTGCCGACTCTGCTCTCAACGCCGCGATCTACTACACGACCGATGGCAGCACGCCTTCGACTTTTTCGACTCCTTACTCCGGAGCGATCACGGTGTCGGCCTCCGAGACCCTGAAGGCGATCGCAATCGCTCCGGATTACACCGAGAGCTCCGTCTCGTCTGCGGCCTACGTGATCACGCAGCTCCCCGCGCCCACCATCACCTGGGCCACCCCGGCGGCCATCACGTACGGCACGGCGCTCAGCGCGACACAGCTCGATGCGACTGCGTCCGTGCCGGGTACATTCTCGTATGCGCCGTCCGCCGGCACGGTGCTTAATGCCGGACAGCAAACCCTTTCCGTCACCTTTACGCCCACCGACACGGCGAGCTACGCGATGGCAACCGCAAGTGTGAGATTGGTGGTGAATCAGGCCGAGTCCACCATCACTTGGGCGACTCCAGCGCCCATCACCTACGGCACGGCGCTAGGCAGCGCGCAGCTCGACGCCACTGCATCGGTGCCGGGCACGTTTGTCTACTCCCCCGCCGCGGGAACCGCTCTCAAGGCCGGCCAGCAGACCCTCTCCGTAACGTTTACGCCTAACGACGCCACCGACTACACCACGGCCACCGCAAGCGTTACGCTGGTCGTCAACCCGGCGACACCCGCCATTACCTGGCCCACGCCGGCAGCGATCACCTACGGCACAGCATTGAGCGCGACGCAGCTGGACGCCACTGCATCGGTGCCGGGCACGTTCACCTACACGCCGCCCGCCGGCACCGTCCTAAACGCCGGGCAGCAAACCCTCTCCGTGACATTTACGCCCGCCGATACCGCGAGCTATGCGTCGGCGACGGCAACTGTCACGCTGGTGGTGAACCAGGCTACGCCGACCATCACGTGGGCCACGCCCGCGCCCATCAGCTTTGGAGCGGCGCTCGGAAGCGCACAACTCGATGCGACCGCTTCCGTAGCGGGAACGTTCGCCTACTCTCCGGCTGCGGGAACGGTGCCGCCGGTGGGCAACGACACGCTGTCAACCACGTTTACTCCGACCGACTCTACGGACTACACCACTGCCACAGGGACAGTCACGCTGGTAGTAAACCCGTCCGGCCCCGCCATCGCATCGATGTCTCCTGCCATCGCAATTGCAGGCAACGCCGCATTCACGCTCACGGTGAATGGCTCGGGGTTTGCGCAATCCTCGCTCGTTTATTGGGGTTCGACCGCGCTTGGCACGCAGTTTGTGAGCGCAACACAGCTTACGGCGCAGGTTCCCGCGTCGGAGTTTGCTACGGCGGGAATTATCGCCATCACTGTGCAGACGCCGGCTCCGGGAGGAGGCACGTCGAACACGCTCCAGTTTGAAGTGGATCCGGCAGGATCGACGCCGCCGACGTTCGGGTCATCGTCGGTCACGGTTACCGCCGGCTCAACCGCCACCTATACCGTGACGCTGCCCTCCGGCGCCACCGACGTGTCGGCGAAGTGCCTGAACCTTCCCACCGGCGCCGCGTGCACCTACACTTCGGGTACCCTTACCATTACGACGTCCAGTTCGACTCCCAAGGGCACGTACGAGATCACAGCCGTATTTACGGAAACTCTGCCTGGAGCAGCCGCGGCCGGGATCTTCCTGCCGTTTCTGCTGCTGCCGCTCTATCTGTTGCGGAGGAAGTTCACAAGGCGCGGATGGATCACTGCCGCCGTTGTCGTAATTGCGCTGACGTGCGCGAGTCTCTGGGTCACCGGATGCGGCGGAGGCGGTTCCTCGTCGCCAACTCCAACTCCGACTCCAAATCCAACCCATCAGGCAGCAAGCTCAGGCGTAGTGACCCTGATCGTTCAGTAGCGCCGCTTCGGCGGCGCGATCTTATGCGCTTCGCCCGCGGACTTTTTCGCGGTACCACTCGACCGTGCGCCGCATGCCCTCGTGGAAGCTCACCAGCGGTTCGTATCTGAGTGTCTGGCGGGCCAGCTCAATATCCGCGAAGGACTCGCGGATGTCCCCGTTGCGCGGCGGACCGTAGGCGGGCGATCCGCGATACCCGGTCAGCACCTTCACCGTGGCAAAGGCTTCGTTCAGCGTGATCTTCCGGCCGGTGGCGATGTTCATGGTGCGGCCCGCCACCTTTTCAGCCGGAGCTGTTGCGGCCAGAAGATTGGCGTGCACCACGTTGTCGATGTAGGTGAAGTCGCGGCACTGCCGGCCGTCGCCGAAGATCGTGGGCTGCTCGCCCGCGAGCATGGTGCGGCAGAGGATCGAAATCACCCCGGAGTATGGAGAGCCCGGATCCTGGAACGGGCCGAACACATTGAAGTAGCGAAGGGTGACGGTCTCAAGGCCGTGCACGCGCGCAAAGGTGCACATGTAGTGCTCGCCGGCGAGCTTCGCCGCCGCGTAGGGGCTGATCGGGCAGGGAAGAGCGTCTTCGCGAGTTGGCAATTGCGCCGTGTCGCCGTAGACAGAAGACGAGCCCGCATAAACGACGCGGCGCACGCCAGCGGATCTGGCGGCAACCAGGAGATTCAGCGTTGCGCTGACACAGTTCACGTTCGTAGCGACGGGATCGGCAATCGAGCCCGGCACAGACGCCAGCGCGGCTTCGTGAAAGATCACATCCACGCCCTCGCACGCCCGCGCGCACATCGCGGGATCGGCCAGGTCGCCCTCGATGAACTCGATCGCCTCTAGCCCGGCAAGGTTCTCGCGCTTGCCGGTGAGAAAGTTATCGATTCCGCGCACCTGCTCGCCCATCGCCACAAGGCGAGCCGCAATAGACCGCCCGATGAATCCCGCGACTCCAGTAACCAGAAAACGAGGCACGCGTTTCTCCTTTTGTCTTCGACCGCACTCGCGGTGAGGCGTTGTCCGTGCGAACCTGTTGCCGCAGGAGGAATAAATGAGTCAGGTTGCAGTTCAGGCCGTGACGTGCCGCGCCCGCGCCGCCGTGCGCGGCCGATTCGCGGCAGCAGCAGCAACAGGGGCGGAGGAGATGCGGGCGAGGGTGATTCCGAGCACGGGTTGGGGCTGCCATCCGGAGCACTTTTCGACGAGGATGCTTTGCACGGCATCCACAAAGGCTTCGGAGATGATCGCGGCGCGGGGATCACGGGCGCGTTCGAGCGTGACGTAGTCGTGGTCAGCAAGCGGGATCTGCGCTTGCCAGACGTTTTTCTGCATGAACAGTTTTGCGCCATCCGAATAGAGGACCCCGCCGATCTCCATCTCGGCGCCGGCGAACCCGAACTTCGGATAGGCATCGCAGATGGCGCGCCAGGCCTCGCCCGGCGTGCGGGCAGAGCGCAGCGTCAGTTGAAACGCGTCGAGAGACAGTTGAGTTTTGACGACGCGGCGGAAGCCCAGCGCGAACAGAACCCGGTATGCGGCTCCGAGCTCCGCGTAACCGAGATAGCGGACACCCAGGGCGACGGCGGCGGCGAAGACCATGAGGACCACCCCGCTCCAAAGGCCGGATGCGCGCCAGAACAGGAGCGCGAGCACGCTGAAGCCGCAGGCCGCCGCGTACAGCAACAGAGCGGCGCTGCGCACGTGGATTCCCCTCGCGAGCAGCCGGTGATGAATGTGACCCCGGTCTGCAGCGAAGACCGGATCGCGCCTGAGAAAACGCCGGACGAAGGCGAGTCCCACGTCGGTGAGCGGAATGGCGAGCGCCAGCACCGGAGCGGCGCAGCCTGCCACGGTCGCTGATTTTGCGCTCCAGATGACCGTGCAGCTTCCGAGGAGGAAACCGATGGTCAGGCTGCCTGAATCGCCGAGGAAGATGGATGCGGGATTGAAGTTGTAGCGAAGGAATCCGATGAGCGCGCCGATGAGCGACACGATGGCAAGCGCGAGTCCGATATGAGAGGTGAGCAATGCCGCGGCTAAAGTGGTGAGTGCTGCAACCAGGGCGACGCCCGCCGCCAGGCCGTCGAGGCCATCGATGAGGTTGACGGCATTGGTGCAGCCTACGATCCACAGAACCGTCAACGCCGCGCCCAGCAGGCGCGCGCCTGCCGCGTCGCCGATGTGGATCGTGAGACCGTGCGACACCACAACCACCGCCGCCACAACCTGAAGTCCCAGTTTTTGAAGAGGCGACAGATTGACGAGGTCGTCGGCCAGACCGGCGAAGAATACGATCGTGGCGCCCGGCAGGATTGTTGCCACTGTGGCCATCGGCAACTGAATTCCGAGCCCATGGCAGCCCGACAGCGCGAGCGCGAGAAGCTGGCTTCCCGCATATGCCAGCATGACCGCGACTCCGCCGACGCGCGGCGTGGGAGAACGGTGGATCTTGCGGCTGCAATCAGGTGAATCGACCAGGTTATGGCGCAATGCCATTTTGCGGACGAGGGGCGTGAGCACAAGCGCAAGCAGGAAGGCCGTTGCGCCAACAAGAAGCAACGTAATTGTATGCATGGGGTTCCTGGGGTGAAAAGAACGGCAATCAATCGGCGTCGGGAGGACGGCGGGTGTCCGTGCGGCTTCTAGTGAGCGTTGCGGAAGTAGATAAGCGGCGATTTCGTCGCCAGCATGGATTGGCCGAGGATCCTGGCAAGGAAGACCGGACTGTCGAGATTGCGCCGCCAAAGACGGCGCGGCTCATGGAGAAGGCGGTAGGCCCATTCGAGTCCCGCATGCCTGACCCAGGCCGGGGCCCACGGAGTCACTCCGGCGTGAAAGTCAAATGCAGCGCCCACGCCGACGAGCGCTGTTGCCTGCAGACGGCTGCTGTGCTCGCGCATCCACTTTTCCTGCTTCCCGGTTCCCAAAGCCACCCAGACGATGTCGGGCCGGGAGCGGTTGATCTCTTCCACGATGTTCGCTTCCTCGTCCGGATTGAGCGGGCGGAAGGGCGGGGACATGGTACCCGCCACCTGAAGAGACGGGAATTGACGGCTGAGGCGTTCGGCGACGACATCGGCTACGCCCGCGCCTCCGCCGTAAAAGAAATGGCGCAGGCCATGAGGTCTGCCGGCGTCGCAGACGTGAAGCATCATGGAAGGGCCGGCAACCCGGGGCAGCCTGCGCTCGTGCAGCAAGCGCGCCGCGATCGTGATGCCGACGCCGTCCGGAACCGCGAGATCTGATTCGGCGATCGCAGTGTGAAAGGCATGGTCGCGACGGCATGTCATCACGGAATGAGGATTGACGCAGGTGATGTATCCCGCCGTGCCACGACGGCGCCAGCTGAGGATCCGGGTCAGGACGTCGGCGCCGGAGACGCAATCAATCGGCACGCGCAAGCTGCTGTAACTCATGCTTATTCTCCCTTGATGACATCAACTTGCGGCGAAGCTGGTAGACGACAGCAGACGGATTGAACAGCGCGGAACAGGCCAGCGCGATCCTGGCCCTCAGGGTCCGGCCTTCCGCCGACAGGATCACCGACTCGCGGAATTGACGCTGATGAACAACGAACATCCGCAATGACGCCCTGCGCCAGAGCGGGCGCCGCTTCCACGCGCGCGAATAAAGCTCTCGTTCCGGCTCCGCGCGCCCGCTGCGGCGCGCCTCGTCGCAAGCCACTGCAAAATCCGTTCCGAAGCGCTGCTCCGCGATTCGTGTGTAGGAGCTGGAGGACCGGCTGATCCGGACATCGAGCAGGACGTCGCCAACATTCTCGAGGCGGCCGACGCCGGAGAGTCGAAGCAGCAGGTCCATGTCCTCGCCCAACGTGAGGGGCTGCATCCGGACTTTGCGGATCGCGTCGGCGCGTATCAGCAGCGACGAGTTGCACATCGTAGGCCGCCCCGTGCGCAACCCGGCGACGATCTCTTCATGAAGGAAGGGATACGCACACGCCGTCCGCGTCTGGTTGGCGACGAGGAACCGCACCTGGGATCCAACCGCCACGACAGAGGGATGCCGCTCGGCATAACCGGCCAGAACTTCAAGGCGCTCGGGATGCGCGATGTCGTCGGCATCCATCCACGCGATGAATCGGCCGCGCGCCTGCTTTACGCCCGACCTGCGGGCCGCCCCGGCACCGCGCGCCTGCGAGGGTATGACTACCATCTCCGGATAGTCCAGAGATTCAAGGTATGCCCGCGTGCAGTCAGTCGAACCGTCATCGACGACGATGAGTTCGAGCCCGCCGAGCGTCTGATTGCGAACGCTCTGAACGGCATCGGCGATGTAGGGCATGCCGTTTCTTACCGGCATGATCACGGAGATCAAGGGGGTGGGAGTCGTCATGAATTTTCCCTGGAAGAGATCGCGGTTAGCGGAGCGCGTTGCGGCGAATCGCCGAAGTGAAGAACTCGGCATAGGCGCGGGCGCAGGCATCCGTGGAGTATGGGCGAAGCAGAGGCCTCCGGATTCGCATCAACTGCGAAGTGTCCGGAGGGTTTTCAAGAAAGCGCAGGATTGCGCTTGAGAGCCGTCCGCAATGGGAGGGATTCACGAATTCACAGGCGGTCATCTGTCCGGCGACCTCGTGATGCTCCTCGATATCGGATAGAACGCATGGAAGGCCGGCATGGAGAGCTTCGAGGACCGCTAGCGGCATGCCCTCATACGTGGAAGTGCTCAGAAAAACATCGCTGGCATCGAGCATGTCCGCGACATCAGTCCTGGCGCCAAGGAAGGTCACGGTATCTTCGAGACCAAGCGTTTGCGCCGCAGACCGGAGCGGCTCGAACTCGGAGCCGTCGCCGGCGATCAGGAAGCGCAGGCCGCGGTGCGGGATCCGCGCGCGGAGTTCGGCGACGGCTTCGAGCGCGCGAGGGAAGTTCTTCTCGGGCGAAAGGCGGCCCACTGAAATCACGACCGGCGTTTTCGCATCGAGACCGATGCTCTCCCGCACCGCGCCGCGGCCGGCCCGCGATTGAGGCTCGCGTATGGCGTTCGGAATCACGGTTGCGGAAGCGGATGGAAAGGAACTCTGCCTCCGCGCCGCCCTCGAGCAGTAAGCGACGTGCGAGCCCGTGGCGCAGAACCTCATGATGGGGCTGCGCGACTGGACCGTGCTGTGAACCGTGACGACGTGCGTTGAGGCATTTTTTCCGCGGCTGCGAAACGCTCCGACCAGGGCATCCAGAAGAGGCCAGTGCGAGTGAAGGACATCGTAGCGGCCGGCGCGGGCGATCCGACGCAAGCGTGCCAGTGCGCGAATGCCGACCCGGTGGCGTTTGCGTCCCAGAAAGCGCACGTTGACGCCGCTCCGGGAGAGGGTCTCGAGCCATTGTTGTTCGCAGGCGCTGCCGGTAGCGCGGTCCAGGCAGAATACGTCGACGTGATGGCCGAGCTCCGCCAACCCGAGGCTCAGGTTGGCGAGCATGTTCTGAATGCCGCCGCATTCGAGGTTGAAACCGATTTGAGCAATTCTCATATGGTTTATGCCGACGCGGCGCTCCGGATGGTGGTGTTCCACTCTGGTGATGTGGCGCGCGTGAGCGGTGCAACGGGCACTGCCGACTCAGGCGAAAGAAAAAGCGTGAGTAGCATCCAGGTCGCCTTGTGGATGTCCCAGTTCAGTGAACAGCTGCCGACGATCCACGCGGCCGCGGCGCCGAGCATCGCCGTCCGCAAAGCCGGGGGCCAGCGCCAGACATAGGGAATGCTGAGGAGTAGCGCTCCGTAAAACAGGGCGACGCCGATCAGCCCTTCATCTGTGGCGAGAAGAAGCGGAAGACTGTGCAGGCCGATCGATCTACCCATGGTGGAAGACAAGAGAGCGTCGCTCATGGCCGCGCCATTGCCGCGGACCGGATGATCGGCGACGAGATCGAGCCCGACCTTCCAGAAGGTGCGCCGGCTCGCGAGCGAGCCGTGATCGAGCTCTTCTGCAATCGACGAAAAGCGCCTGGCCGCTTCGGACGGCAGCAGATCGGTCGCGCGGTTTCTGATGTCGGGCGGAAGGATGAAGAGACCTGCGACCAACAGAAGTGCTGCGCAGCAGATCACCCGCGCCTTCCCCGGGAGGGAGACACAGACCACTATGGCAACCGCGGCAGCTGACACTACAGCTCCTCTCGAGCCCGTGAGGACGATTGCGAAGGCGGCCGCCGGAAGGTAGGCGAGGTACATGATCCTGGTCCATAACGCGCGCGCCTTGAATGCGAGGTAGCATGCGATCGGGATCCCCATCACGAGCGAGAGGCCAAGATAATTTGGATCGGTATTCGCGGCGCTGAACCGGCCTTCCATTCCGGCATAGCGGGCTCCGGACAAGTACCGGTAAGCGACGTCGAGTACGCCCCACACGCAGCCGGCGAGGTAGGCCTTGAATATTCTTGCCCGGTAACCCGGTATGTACTGCGTCATCACCGCACTCATGGCCAGCAATTCCCAGTAGACGAAGACGCGCGAGAGGCTTTGCTGCGGGAAGGGAGACCAGACGATGCTGATTGTCGACCAGATGACGAATGCGGCGAGCAGCGCGAGCCCAGGAGTGGGAACCTCGACGCGGTTACGCCATATGATTCCGATGATGCCGACGGCAATTGTCAAAGCGCCCGCAGGCAGCGTGACGGAGAGATCGCCATAGATCAGAAGCTCGGTGGGAATCGCGAAGACAAAGAGACAGATGAGAAACGCGACGACACCCTCGAAGGTGATTGAAGCTTCGCTCCGGTCTGACGCGCGAAGGGAACCGACAGTGAGTGTCGTCATGCGCACGCCCTCCCGCCCTGGAGTACGCGCGAGGCGGCCGCGCACAGAGATTCGGCGACCGCCGCCGGTGCGTATTGATCCAGCCCCGTGCGGCCGTGGTGAAGCTGGCAGCGGCCGGCGACTTCGAACGATTTCCGGAGGGCGTGGCTCAGCGCGGCAGCATCGGGATCGGTGCAGAGGACGACTCCCGGCTGGGTCCGCATGCGCTCATACACATAAGTGGACCTGGGAACATGGACAAGGAGCGTCTTGCCGGAGAGTAAATACTCAACAGACTTGGTGGGAAACATGGTGTTCAGCTCGTCGGCGGGAATAGCGCCGTCGAATGTGAGCGGCAGATAGAGGACATCGGCGGACCTCATTCGATCGAGCACCTCCCTCCGCGTCCTGTTGGTTGCGACCGAGATCCGGAAGCGCGCATCACCCGTCGCGTAGATGTCGACGATGCGGCGGGCAGCGTTCCCGTTGGCGGTGTAAATCTCCAGGTTGACTCCGGGCGATTGGGCTACAGCGCTGACCAGTTGCGCCAGGTTGCTTTCGCAATTGCCGTACACTGCGCCGCAGAAAAAGACCGTTCGCTTTGCGCGCGGAGCGGGGGCACGGAGGCTCGCGAATTCGCCTGCACCAATGGGGTGAGGCAGCACGTCCCAGTTGCCGCCTCGCTGCGCGCGATACCAGTCCCGGACCGCGGGGCTGATTGAGAGGTTCACGTCAGCCGAACGCGTGATCCAGGGTTCGAGAACCGAAGCGAAGCGCTTCCGCCAGCCTGTCGCAGCGCCGAAGTAGAGGTCATGGAACCAGGTGACGAGCGGCGTTGCAGTGAGCCGGCAAGCAACGAGAGCGGAGAAGACTATGTCCTCGATCGGATAGACCGCCAGGACGAAATCGGGCTTCTCCCGCTTGATCTGTTTGACCAGGCGGGCAATGGTCGCCGGAGACTTCAAGAAGCAGACAGGAATATCGAGGCCGAGCAGGCCGGCGAGCCTTCCCGACCTGCTGCCAAGATTCACGGATGCGATCTCGCAGTCCTGTGAGCTGCTTCGGGCGCCGGCCGGCGCGGTGTGGGAGGCTACGACAACGCGATGACCCTGGAGCGCAAGTGCGTCGACGAGGCCGCGCAGAACTGTCCCGGTGGCGCCTGCGAACTCCGGCCCATATTGGCTGGCGATCAGAATATTCATAGAAGGCTTTCCCTGAGAGTTGTACTTATGCGTTGGCGATTGCCGTTCGACTCTTCGAAGCGAGCCTGCGGATCATGCGGATGAGCGTTGTGCGGATCTCGGCGTCGGGAACTGCTGCCATGACGAAGAAGGCAAGAGCGCCCAGCAAGGCGGTGACGAGATTCACAGACAGCGCAAGCCGGATGGCGGCGGCGGCCGCGCTTCCCAGCGCGAGCGGCACGATCAATTGCCTTGCAGATGCTGTGAGCAGACGGAATCCGGACGGGTTTGCGGCGAGCAGTGCGGCGCTGAGCACGGCCTGGGTCAGCAACGCCGCGGCTGCTGCTCCGGCCGCGCCGCCGCTCGATCCAAGATGCGTGAGCAGAACCGCGCCCGCAAGAACCGCGATGCCATACAGCGCCGCACGTCGGGTTTGCAGGCCCGTCGTGGTGAGAGCGTCGGCCAGGGGGATGGTGATGCTGTTGAGCATCACCATCCAGCAGAGCGTGGACAACACTGTGGCGGCCGGGCCTTCCCAGGCGCGGCCCAGCAACGTACCGATGACGAGCCGGGAATTGAGCGCGATGGGCAGCGACAGGCCGAAACCGAGAATGCCGTTGATCTTCAACTGGGAAAGGCAAAGGCGGAAGTGGCGCGCGGGATCCGAGGATCCCGCCTGGAACATCTGCGGATACCAGGCCGTCGCGATGCATCCGGGGATGGCATAGAGGACGACAGGGATCCGGCTGGCGGCGGCGAAGTACCCAACCTCGGCGGCCGAAGCAACGCGTTCCAGGATCAAAAGGCCCATCTGCGGCAGCAGCACTGTGCCGATGCCGCCAAGCGTGAACGCCGAGAGTCCCTTCAACAGGGCCGGCGACCAACCGCGCATAGGCGCCGCATGCCTGCGGACGAGCTGCAGGCACAGCAGGCCGCCGGCCAGTGAACTGATGCCGTAGACGAGTGCAACTCTCTCGACAGGCCAGCGCAGGAACCATGCCGCGACCAGTGAAGCGCCAACAACCAGCTGGCTTGCCACCCGCAGTGCCGCGGTTACGTGCATCTGCTGGATGGCCAGAAAGTAGCTCGAGGAGAATCCCTGCATCGCCATTCCGCATATGGAAGGAACCACCACGGCGAGCATGACCCAGCGGTGCTGGGCGCCGGCATGCTGGTGAAGGATGATGAGCACGCTGCCCAGAACCGAGGCGGCGGTGAGGGCGACCCGCGTCTTGGACACCGTGCCCAGCACCAGGCCCACGTCTGCGTTTGGGCGTGTGAGTTGTTTGAACGTCACGTCGATCAGGCCGATGTCGGTGAGATACGCAGCGATAGCCGCGAAGGCCAGCGCCACGCTCAGGGTTCCGTAAGGACCCGGTCCGAGGGACCGCGCGATGAGCACGGCTCCCAGCGTCGTGAGCGCGCGAACGCCGATCTCGCCGGCGGCGAGAGCCGTCACATTGCGCGCCATCGTCAGCGCGGAGCCGTGCTGTGTTGTGTTTTTCATCGAGCTGTCCGTGGTGTCTACCTGGAGCCGAAGAGGCCCAGCAGGCTGGTGGAGGCCTGAGGCTTGGGATCGGGCGTTGCTTTGCCGTAGTAGGAGTACCGCGCGGCCTGGCTCGCATCCCATTGATTGAGGACGAACCCGAGGATTTTGGCCCCGTCCCTCGCCAGACGCCGGCCAGCGGAGGTGACATCGTCGCGCTGCGTGCTTCCGCTGCGAACGACCAGGACTACTCCATCTGCCAGACGGGCAATCGCGCGGGCATCGGGTAACCCGAGCGCCGGAGGGGTATCGATCACGACCATGTCGAACTGCTCGCGCGCAGCCGCCACGAACTCGAGCGCCCTCGGCGACCAGAACAGCGGGAAGACGTTCTCCGGCGCAACGCCCGCGGGGAGGATGGACAGGTTGGGATAGGCAGTGCTCATGATGCGATCGCGCGTTCCTTCAACCGGCTTCGCGCTCTCGAGCAACGCGCTCAACCCGCCGGAATTCCGCACTCCGAAGATCTGGTGGATTCTGGGCCTGCGCAGATCGGCGTCCACGAGCAATACTCTCCGGCCCGCCTCGGCGAAGCTGAGCGCCAGGTTGGTGGCGATGGTGGTCTTGCCTTCGCCGGGATTGGCGCTGGTGACGGCAATGACCTGCGGCCGGGAACCGTCTGTCGAGTAGAGCAGGGACGCGGCTGTATACCGGAACGACTCGGTGACCGGAGAGCCGGGCGCGGCGGCCAGCGCGACACATCCTTCGTTTTCGCGGCGGCCGGAGATCACTTTGCGCGCGCCGGGGGCGGGCTCCGCAATCGGAATGGCTCCGAGTTCAGGCGCATCGAGATAGAGCGAGGCTTCGCCCGGCTCGCGAATGCTGCGGTCGGCCTTGCCGCGGAAGGCGATCCAGAGCAGCGCCAGGAAGCCGCTGCCGATTGCCCCCAGTGCGGTGTTCAGCGGGAGATTCGGATTGTACGGTCTTTTGGGCGCAACAGCCCGGTCGATCACGCGCACGTTGCTGGCCTGCATCCCCGAGGCCACGGCCGCCTCGTTCGAGTGCTGCAGCATCTCGTCGTAAAGCTGCCGGTTGTTGTCGAGGTCGCGCTTGAGGATGTTGTAGTGAGTCGCCTTGAGGGCCTGGTCGGTGACCAGTTTCGCCTGCTCGCTGTAGCTCGACTGGAGCAGTCCTTCCCGGCGCACTGCGGCGTTGAAGTCGTGCTGGATGCGCTGGATCACGTTGCCGCGCTCGTTTTCCGCGGAAGTTTCGAGAGCCTTGATCTCCGCCGCGACCTTCATCACGGAAGGGTGGGCCGGCGTCAGCGTGGACGAGAGTTCGGCCATCTGCTGCCGCAGCTCGGCAAGCTTCACCTGATATTGCTGCAGCGTCGGATTGTCGAGCACCTGGGGCAGGCTTTCGGGCGAGGCGGCGCGGACAAGTTCGTATTTCGACTGGAGCGCGACGCGGTCTGCCTGCGCCGCCGACAGTTCCTGCTGCAGCTGTTGCAGCCGGGCCTCGGCGATGTTGTCCTTCTCGCCGGTGATGACGAGGCCGGACGAGCGGGCATATTCCTGCACCGCCGTCTCGGAGTTTTCGAGATTGCGGCGGACGTCCGCCATCTGGCTGGTCAGCCAATCTTCTGTTTCCTTGCCGGTGGAGCGATGAGCCTGGACGCTCGCGAGAATGAACTTGTCGGTGACCGCGTTGGCGACTTCGGCGGCCAGGGCGGCGTCGGATGAAGTGTATGTAATGTCGACCAGGCGCGTGTTGGGGCGCGTGCGCGCGGTGAGGTTGGCAGCGACGATGCGGGACGCCTCTTCGCCTGTGAGCGGAGCGGAGGATGGCGCCTTTACGCCCACCTTCGAGAGAAGCCCGCGCAGCCGCGACTGGGATGCCGGCGTCCGCGCCGTAAGATTCAGGTCCGCGACGATGCCCGCGATCAGCGACTTGCTCTGCGCGATGTTGACCTGAGTCTGCAGCTCGGTTTCGATCATTGTGTCCGAACTGGCGCCGGCCGTCGGGTTGACGCTGCGCATGTTCAGGAAGTTGTCGTTGGGGTTCTCGATCTCAACTGTCGTGACACCCCTGTATTGAGGCGTTTCGGTGAGAGTGACCAGGACCGCGATGGCGGCGCCGAGGAGGACCGTGCCCAGGAACAAGGCCTTCCTTCGCCAGACCAGCATCAGGAACTCCGTTACGATGCCCGGATCCGGCCGAACGAAAGTTGCCTCCGGCGGCGGAGGGAGGGAGGGCGCCGATCCCTTCGGCAGCATAGTTACGTTGTTGCGCAAGATCAGGGTGTTCATAGTGCTCCTAGAGGGTCGCTCCGTAGATTGCGGCCGAAACCGCGCCTGCAATGGTTGAAGGCAGAGTTGTGGTCATGAAGGTCTTGCGCCCGCTGGTGGGCACGATCAGAACATCGTCCGGCTGCAGCATGATGTCCTGCTGGGTTCCCGCCATCATGCTCTTGATGTTGACTGCGATCGTGACTCCTTCGGGGTGGTCGGGCAGAATCCGCAGGACCATCGCCTTTTCCGGGCGCGCAGTCCTGGCGAGCCCGCCGGCGAGCGACAGAACGCGGAGAACGGAGGTTTCCTGCTTGACGCCGATGCCGAACCCGCCGGCGTGCTGCACGTCGCCCACGACGTACACCTGGTTCGCGCTTGCCAGCGAAACCGAGATGATGTCGCGCGGCTTGATCTCGATCATGGCCGCCGAGCCTTTGGCGTCGAGCACGTCCTCGATTTTCAGGACAGCGGAACTGAATTCGCCGGTCTCGTCGGTGACCGCGCCGTGCACAGGCAGCGGCCCTGAATCCTTGCGGCGGGAAAGCGTAAGCGTCGGCCCGGCTGTATCCCGGGGACCGCCGGCGAGGGCAAGCACTTCGTAGAGGTTCTTAACTCCCCGCAACTCGAGCGTGCCCGGCGTGGTCACGGCGCCGAGGACCGAGACCGGATGACTGCGGAACTCCGTCACCGTCACCGAGGCCTTTGGCTCGTGAATGTAGGCAGACAGTTTCGAATTGAGCTCAGACTCGAACTGTTCGACGGTGAGGCCGGCGGCCTGGATGCGGCCGGTCAACGGCAGAGTCACCGTGCCGGTGGCGCCGATGACGACCGGCTTATCGTGCATGTCGAAGCCGTCCTGCCCGCGGATGACGATCTGGTCATCCGGCCCGAGCACGTAGCCAGTCTGCTCCGCGGTTGTGGGAGGCGGGCTCTGAGCGAGGACAGTGCGGGGCGTGAGAAGAAACCCGCACATCAGCACCACTGAGGTCAGCATCGTCTTGATGAATCGTTGAGTCATATCGCTTCCTGTCTCGCAGTCTGGTTGATTACGGTTTTTGAGAATGCGCGCGGGGCTGCCTCCGACCACTGCGCAGGCCGGGACATCCCTGGTTACGACCGCGCCGGCTCCGATGATGCTGCCGGAGTGAATGGTGACTCCGGGAAGGATGATCGCCCGCGCTCCGATCCAGACATCGTCTTCGATCTGGACCGGAGCCACGGGAAGAAATCCCTGGGCGCTCATGGGAATGCTGGTTGTTGACGTCGAGTGGCTGGTGGTCAGGATCATGACGTCGGGGCCCATCATCACGTTTGAGCCGATCCGGGTTCCGGGCCCGATCCAGGCGTTGATGCCGATGCCGGAACCGGAGCCGATGGCCACATTGCGGCCACCGAGGCGGGCGCCACGCTCAATGTTGACGCGCTCGCCGCACCGCGCGAACAGCGGGCGGGCGGCCCACGCGCGAATGCTCCGCCACAATGCGCCTCCCGGCCATGTTGAGTCCGGCAGGTAGCGCGCGAACCCGTAGAAAAGCATCCAGTGGAGAAGCCTGCGAAATGTCGCCAAACGATTCATGGGCAACTCTCAAACCGCCAGCACTTCAGTCCGGGACCCCAGGAACCAGCAGTATGTCTCTTCGATTCCCTGGCGGAGCGGGATCTTGGGCATCCATCCGAGCGACCGTGCGCGCTCGATGTTCAACAGCTTTCGCGGGGTTCCGTCCGGCTTTGTTGTGTCGAACAGGATCTCGCCCGAATAGCCGACAATCTCGCGGATCATTTCGGCCAGCTCCGCGATGCTCAGGTCAACGCCCGATCCGATGTTGACGATCTCCGGCGAGTCGTAAGTTTTCATCAACATCACGGCAGCATCGGCGAGATCGTCCACGTGCAGAAACTCGCGGCGAGGGTTTCCGGTGCCCCAAAGGACCACGGCCGGCGCCTTGTTTTCCCTGGCTTCGTGAAACTTGCGTATCAGGGCCGGGAGCACATGGGAGGAAGCGAGATTGAAGTTGTCGCCTGGGCCGTAGAGATTCGCGGGCATGAGGCTGATGGCGTTGAACCCATACTGGCTGCGATATGCCTGGCACATCTTGATGCCGGCGATCTTGGCGATGGCATACGGCTCGTTGGTCGGCTCCAGCATGCCGGAGAGCAGTGCATCCTCCGAGATGGGCTGCGGAGCGTGTTTGGGATAGATGCACGAGGACCCGAGGAACTGAAGCTTGCGGACGCCGTGTTCCCATGCGGAGTCAATCAGGTTGGTCTGGATCAGGAGATTGTCGCGGAGAAAATCGGCCGAGCGCGTGCTGTTGGCGAGGATTCCGCCCACCACGGCCGCCGCCACAAACACGTATTCCGGCGCTTCAGAGGCGAGGAAACCATCGACCGCCCTGCGGTCCCGCAGATCGAGTTCGGCGCGGGTGCGCAGAATTAGGTTGTTGTATCCGGACGCACGCAGCGCCCGGACGATCGCTGAGCCAACCAGGCCGCGATGCCCGGCAACATAAATGCGGCTGGATTTAATCATGGCGGGCGCCTCTCAGCGCGAGGCGGTGCCCCGCTTCGGCCAGCGTGAGTTCCTGGCGGGCCAGTTCCATGTCATGGTCGACCATCATTTCGACGAGGCCTTCGAAGGTGACAGTCGGGGCCCATCCCAAATCACGCTTCGCCCTTGTTGGGTCGCCGAGAAGGTGATCGACTTCAGACGGGCGAAAATAGCGCTTATCGATCACCACGTGGCGGGTCCAGTCGAGGCCGCAATGCGCGGCGGCCAGTTCGAGGAACTCCTTGATCGAGTGCGACTCGCCGGTGGCGATGACGTAGTCACCGGGCTTGTCATGCTGCAGCATCAGCCACATCGCTTGAACGTAGTCCCCTGCAAATCCCCAGTCGCGGCGCGCGGAAAGGTTGCCGAGATACAGCTTGTCCTGCAGTCCGAGCTTGATGCGCGTCAGGGCGCGGGTGATCTTGCGCGTGACGAAGGTTTCGCCGCGCCGCGGCGACTCGTGGTTGAACAGCATGCCGTTCGAGATGAACATGCCGTAGGCCTCGCGGTGGTTGACGCAGTGCCAATGGGCGGCGACTTTGCTGACCGCGTACGGGCTTCTTGGATGGAATGGCGTGGCTTCGCTCTGCGGGGGAAGCGCGGAGCCGAACATCTCCGAGGATCCCGCCTGGTAGACGCGCATCTGCCTGCCGGAGAGCTGCATCGAATCGCGAACGGCCTCGAGCAGCCGCAGGGTTCCGGTAGACACAATGTCGGTTGTATATTCGGCCTGTTCGAAGCTGACCCGAACGTGCGACTGGGCGGCGAGATTGTAGACCTCATCCGGCTGGATCTGATCGAGGATGCGGCGAAGGCCGGTCGCATCGCTCATATCGCCGTAATGCAGGGAAAACGGCGTTGCTTCGTGCGGATCGGCATAGATTGCTTCGAGCCGTTCGGTGTTGAATGTCGAAGCGCGGCGAACGATGCCGTGCACCTCGTACCCCTTGGAGAGGAGCAACTCGGCCAGGTACGATCCGTCCTGCCCGTTGATTCCGGTAATCAAGGCTTTCTTCATCGTTACTGCTCCTGACAGCGCGTGAGCGCAAGAGACTCTGTTGCGAGCCGGCCGGCGAGTCGTTGCCGAACGGCCGGGCTGGGTAAGCGGCGAATTTCCTATTGCGGAAGGAAGCGGTGCGCGAGGCCGGATCGATCGTGCGAGTGTTCTCCCACCCGGCGCGGCGCGACTTCAACTGCATCGATATCCGAAGCGCCGACTTCAACCGATGCCGACCGTCCAAGCAGATCGACCGACAGCACCAGGCGATGACGTCCCGTCTGGCGGAGCAGGATTCCCTCGACGCCCGTCATTGGGCCTCGAACGACGCGGACCCTTTCCCCGGCGTTCAGGTACGGGCATGGCTCGAGAGTCTGGGAAGAATGGACCGCTTTTCTGATGGCCTCGATCTCCTCGTCGGCAACCAGAGCGAACTCCTGGCCTCGCGTCACGATCATGTGCACACCGGGGGTGGAAACCACCGGCAGCTTTGCACCGATCTCTTCGCGGACGAAGACATAGCAGGGAAAGAGCGGCATGGGCAGGACCTTGATGCGGTCCTTCCACCTGCGACGCGAGTGGTATGTGGGGTGAAACACCTCAAGGCCCCTGGCCTCGAGCATCTCTGTAACTCTCTGTTCGTGGTGGTGCCGCGTATAAACAGCCCACCATCCTCGGGAACGATCCATGTTTGCCTCATCCGGGGAGAAATATGCGCGAAGGAGCGCCAGTCTTTCTTGAAGTGGGCATAGCTTCGCCCTGACAGTTACATTGCCCGTTTAACTTTTTTGGTTGAACTGATCGCGCATTATGCCGCGCGACTTACGACCTGGCCCTGGGCTTCACGGTTCCTGCTCAGGACAGGCCGCATTGCGCCTCGGTCTCGAGACCTTGTCGCTTTTCTGTACGGGACACCAGTACAGGCCGCGCGTGAATCGGGCCCTTGCCTGAGGGTTCCTCAGCTTGTGAAGCGGGAGAATTCTGCGCAACGGTGAGCAGCAACTCCCGCGAGTTTTCCTGATAAAAATGCACCGAAGCCGCGATTCCCCAGGAAGGCTTCACGGCGTCGCGGCACACCTTCTCAACGCGGACGACCGTGCCCTCACCCTGCAGGCGCATCTCGCGGGCCTGGGCCGAGAACAGCGAGACTTCGATCTCGAGCTGCACCCGCGATCCAACGGGAACCGCGGTGCGCGTTGTGAGGTAAACACCGCAAGTGCTGATCTCACTGGTCACTCCTCTTCCCCGCTTGATTGGATATCCTTCTGCCGCCCATTCAAATTGGACGCGAAGGCTAACCGCAAAACGGCGGCTCCTTCGCCTTTCAGATGAACCTGGAAATGCACGCGGCGACTTCATTCCGTTCCTCTCAGCTGGTCAGGTAATTAACTGAATCTCACGATACCGGCGAGTCAGAAGAGCAACAAGAGCTACAAAATCTCAGAGATAGGTGGACACACTATTTCGTTGCGTGGGGGTCAGACGGCCACCTTGTTTCGCGCGGAGGGATGATCGGCTAGAAAGGTAAGGTATCTCTCAATTGAAAGGTAAGTTGTTCTCTAGTTCGTTGTAGAGACAAGCTTCTCTATCACCTACTCAGGCTCTCGCTTTTCAATTAGTTAGCCTTTGCACCGGCGTTACCGATGCGTCGCTTACTTCCGTCACAGATGCCTGCAGCTGTGGCCGCCGATACAGAATGTGCGACATCTCTGCCGATGGAGTGTCAGAACCACTGACCAAATAAGGAACAGTTCGAAACGAGGCCGAAGGTGGCAAGTGAGCAGGGAGAGATAGCGGTGTTGTTGTCGATGGGGGGCGAGATGGCGGGCGAGGTCCTGTCGGGCGCCCTGAATCGGCACGCAGGCCTTCGAGTCGTAAGCCGGGTTACCTCTGCCTCGGAGGTGCTCGACGCCGTTGAACGGGTTCATGTTGATGTGGCCATCATCAGCGCGACGATGGGCGATGCAGAGATGAACGGGATCTCCACCGTGCGCGAGTTGCGCAAGCGCGTTCCGCATGTCAAGGTCATCGTCCTTTTCGATGTGCCGGACCGCCAGGGCGTCGTCGAGTCGTTTCGCGCTGGAGCCAGGGGAGTATTCGACCCCGGGAGCTCCTCATTCGACCACCTCTGCAGGTGCGTTATCCAGGTTCATGCGGGCCAGATCTGGGCGCGCTGCGACGAGCTTCGGGATGTAATGAACGAATTCTCGCGGCAAACCACGATGAAAGTTGTGGACGCGAGCGGCATGCCGCTCTTGACCAAGCGAGAAGAGGACGTCGTCAGGCTACTCGCGGAGGGATACACGAACCGCGAGATCGCGCGCGCGCTGCACCTGAGCACGCACACCGTGAAGAACTATCTCTTCCGCATGTTTGAGAAGCTGGGAATCTCCTCGCGCGTCGAACTTGTGCTCTACGCCCTGAGCGCAATGCAGCGTGGGGAGAGCGGCAACGCGGTCCGAAACGCAAGCGTTGACAAGCAGAATCGCAAGGCCTCGTGAGCCCGCCGGCGGCAAGCGGGTCTAGCTGCCGGCCGAAGTTGTGAGTTGAGCCTGAATCCAGCGGTTCACACGCGCGTCCAGAAGGTCCAACGGAAGCGCGCCTCCGGAAAGAATCTCGTCGTGGAAGGTCTTGAGGTTGAACCTGGAGCCCAGCTTCTCTTTGGCTCGCTCGCGCAGTTCGCGGATCTTGAGCTGGCCAAGCTTGTAGCTGCATGCCTGGCCAGGGCCGGAGATGTAGCGGTCGGTCTCCGCCTGTATCGTCGGTTCGTCGACGGCGTGAGAGTTGCGCATGTACTCCACCACCTGGTCGCGGCTCCAGCCCATGTCGTGAATGCCCGTGTCGACAACCAGCCGCACCGCTCGGAAGAGCTCGGAGCGCAGGCGGCCGTAATCCGAGCCGGGGTCCTGGTAGAAGCCGATCTCCTTGCCCAGTTCCTCGGCATAGAGGCCCCAGCCCTCTGTATACGCGGAGTTTCCGCCATGCTTGCGGAACTCGGGCAGGCCGGTCAGCGACTGCTGGATCGTAATCTGCAGATGATGGCCCGGGACTCCCTCGTGATAGGCGACAGCTTCATCGTTGATCAGGCTGCGATGTGTGGGATCGGAGACTGCGACCGAGACGCGCCCGGGCCGCTTGCCGTCCGGCGTTCCACCCTGGTAGTGCGTGGCTGCAGCCGCCTGGAAAGGAGGGATCGGTTCGACCGTAACGGCTGTTTTCGGCAGCAGGTCGAAAAGCTCAGGCAGTTTGGGCTCCATCTGCGCGATGTACCTGCGGAAGTCTTCGACGATTGCATCGGCTGAAGCCGGCCGGTACTTCGGGTCGTTCTCGACATGCTCACGGAAGCTGGCCAGATCCTTGTAGCCATTCGCCCTGGCGAGCGCGGTCATCTCCCCGGTGATGCGTTCCACTTCCTTGAGGCCGATATTGTGAATCTGCTCCGCGGTAAGGTCGGTCGTCGTAAAGCGGCGCAGCGCGGCCTGGTAACGGCGCTTGCCGCCGCCAAGAGAGTTAACGGAAAGCGTGGTGCGGCAATTGGGGATGTAATTGGTGCGGACAAACTCCGCGAACTGCCTGTATGCCGGAAAGACCTCATTGTTCACAGTATTGGTGATCTCGTCCGAAAGGCGTTTCTTATCGGCATCGGAGAAGCTGGCGGGGAATTTCTTGAGGGGCAGGATGAACGGGTTGGCCGTGATCACGCCTTCCGCCTGGCCGGGAATCTTTTCCGCAATGAAGCGCACCGGGACGAGGTGGTCGTTCACGCCGGCCTTGAGAACTTCCTCGGTCTGCTGAAAGGCCCTCGGAATCTGGTGCAGGCGCGCGATGTAGTCCTCATAGTGTTTCACCGAGTCGAAGGGCATCGAGAGCGGCATGTCCGCAAGGTTGGCGTGGACGCCTCCTCCGCCGCCCGAGGCGCTCAGCGGCATTTCGTACTCTTTCAGGTCGTAATCCTCAATGCGCTCCTGCAACTGGCGGAGGAAGAGATCGTGAGAGACCAGGTCCTGCTCCGGAAACCCGGCGGCATCGATGGCCTTGATGCGGGCCAGATAGACAAGGTCGAGGTTGTGGCGCGTGGCGGGTGCGGCAAGCGAGTAATCGCCAAGCTGGTCGTTATAGCGGTAGTCTCCAACCGCGGTAGCCAGCATGGGATTCATCTTGAGGGCGGCCTGCCACGATTCATCGAAGAGTGCGTTCTGGGCGGCGAGGCGCGAGGCCACGGGGGCCGGCGCCTGAGGGAAGGCGACCTGAGACACTGCGGCGAGGAACAAGGCGGGGACAGCAAGCCGGGTGAAATTCATGCGGACAAGGGTAGCAGAGCAATTGATGTCATGCCTCAAAAACCGGGAGCGGTCCGCAAGTTCAGCGGCAACGATAAGGAGCTAATCAGTTGCTCGTCGACGGGATGGGCTTTCTTTGATGGCTTGCAGGCGTGTAGTCTTCTGAACCATGTCAGCTTCCGTGCTTTTCATCGCCGAAGTTTTGTTGCGAGACGGGGATGTAAACGCCTTTGCAGGACACCGCTGGTACGACATCCTTGGTCTGATTCTCGGTTCCGGTGGATGGGCAGTGTTCCTGATCAAGACCTTTTTCGACATACAAAAAGAGAGACGGGCGAAATCGGCTGAAATTCGTGCGGAGAAAGCCGAAGAGCGAGCACAGAAAGCCGATTCCCGTGCCGAGGGTGCTGAAACTCGCGCCGCAGATCAATTCAAGGTTGCTGAGCAACGAGCTGAAGCGGCTGAGAATCGCGCCGACGCGGCTGAAACTCGCGCCTCGGATCAATTTAGGACTGCTGAGAGGCGAGCTGAAGCGGCTGAGAGACGAGCAATCGCCGCCGAGAGTCGCGCGGCTAACCAGAACAGGGTAGTTCAAGCGCAGCTACTTGAACCCCACTTGACCAAGTTCCGCCAAAGCGAATTGCTCGGTAAGTATGAAGAGATTCTTGATTTACACGCAAATCCCGGGAAGCCAATTGATAAACAAAGGGCCCACGAACTCCGGGGCTATGCCGGGCAACTTGAGAAGATCGGTGCGCTTTTATTGCTCGATCTAGTCACCCCTGAATTGGTCTACAAGCTCTTTGGCAAGGAGATCATTATCACGCGGGATACGGCACAGCTTTGGAGAGACGAGAAGAAGAAAGCCGACGGAACCTTGCATTACTGGCAAACGTTCGACGAACTCGTTCAAGTCATGCGAGACGAACAGAGAGCCATAGAAGCACAAATTCCGTTGGAACCGGGGGAGACATCTTAAGGCGCGGAAACGGGGCGGAAGTCGATGCTCATGTCACCGGAGATCGCACAAGGCGAACGGAAAGCGTCCCACGCATTCCGGAGCGGTAACAAAAACAGAATACTGAACAAACTCCATTTGTCAGCTTAACCGCAATCAACGAAAAAGGCCTAGAAGCGAGCATCTCCTAAGCCTTTGGTACATAAGGACTTAATTGGTTGCGGGGGTAGGATTTGAACCTACGACCTTTGGGTTATGAGCCCAACGAGCTACCGGGCTGCTCCACCCCGCATTTCCAGTCTACAACCGTAGGCAGGGGGGGTCAACCTGAGGGTGCGGCGGCATGGTTCGGTACACTGCTGCCAACCACCAAATCGCGGCCGAGGTGCTTCGCGCATGTCCCAGCTTTATGTCATTGTCCTGGCGGTGATTGTCGCCGTGCTGCTGGCGGTTGCCATTTACCGGTCCACACGCGTGAAAACCAAGGCCGACTACCTGGTCGCGGGGCGATCGCTGCCCGCCCTGGTGCTGGTGCTGACGCTGTTGACCTCGTGGATCGGCGCCGGCTCGCTCTTCGCGGGCGCCGAGAACGCTTACCGCAATGGCTTCGCAGCGCTGTGGCAGCCGGCAGGCGGGTGGGTCGGGCTTCTGCTGATTTATTTCATTGCTCCGCGGGCGCGGAAGTTTGCCCAGTTCACTCTGCCTGACCTGCTGGAGGCGCGCTACAACCAGACCGCGCGCGTGCTGGGGACGTTTGCAATTTTGTTCGCCTATGTGGGCATCACCAGCTACCAGTTCAAGGGCGGCGGAAACGTGCTGCACCTTATCTTTCCGGACCAGGTGTCGGCGGATTTTGGAACGTACATCATTGCGGCGTTCGTGATCGTGACGACGGCGCTTGCGGGAATGTCGTCTGTTGCGTACATGGATGTGGCGATCGGAACGCTGGTTACGGTGATCTGCATCGTCGCGACGCCTTACCTGTTCGTCAGGGCGGGCGGATGGGGCGGGTTGCACGCAGCGCTGCCGCCGACGCACTTTGAGGTGCTGGGCAACCTTAGCTTCACGCGGGCGATGGAGTTCCTGGTGCCGACGCTGCTGCTGATGCTCGGCAACCAGGTGATGTACCAGAAGTTTTTCTCAGCGCGATCGGAGAAGGATGCACGCATCTCCGTGGTGGGGTGGATTCTGGGGACTCTGCTGCTGGAAACGCTGATCGTGGCGATTGCCGTGTTCGGATCGGCGCTCTACAAGACCGGGGAGGTGGCGCAGCAGCCGTACGAGATTATTCCTTATACGGCGCGGAACGGACTGCCGGCGTTGATGGGTGCGCTGCTGCTGGGGGCGGTGTTCGCGAAGGTGATTTCGACGGCTTCGAATTACCTGTTCTCTCCGGCGTCGAACCTGATCGAGGACGTGTTTGTGCGCTACATTGCGCCGGGGGCGTCGAACAAGCGGGTGCTGATTATTTCGCGGCTGGCGGTGGTGTTGCTGGGGTGCTGGGCGCTGTACCAGGCGATCTATGCGCCGAGCATTCTCGAAAAGATGCTGTGGGCGTACACGATTTACTCGGCTGCGCTCACGCCCGTGGTTCTGGCGGCGTTCTATTCGAAGCGCGTGACGGCGTGGGGAGCGGTGGCGGCCATCGCGAGCGGGACTGTGGTGACGCTGGCGTGGGACGTGAAGGGGTTCAAGGAACTGTTTCCCGCGGTGATTGCGCAGAGAGATGCGATCTTTCCGGCGCTGGCGGTTTCGGTGGTTGCGATGGTGGTGGTGAGCATGGTGACGCCGCAGCCTACCGCGCAGCAACTGGCGCAGTTAGCGGACTGAAGCGAGCGAGATCTCGCGAAGAAAAAATCGGGACGTGAATTGCGGCGGGGTTACACTGATGCTCGAAAACTCTCCCGTTGTGTTCGAAGCAGCCTGCAAGTCCGAATTGACCCTGATTCCATGCCAGTTGCCCATTTGACCCTGGAGATCCGGATCGAGCACGCCCAGTCCCTGAAGGACCGGCGGCAGGTGGTGCGCTCGCTGAAGGACCAGCTGCGGCAGGGGTTCAACATCTCGGTGGCGGAGATGGACGAGGCGGTGACGTGGCAGTCGGCAACGATCGGCGTAGCGGCGATTTCGCGGTCACGCGATTACCTGCACGGGCTGATCGAAGAGGTGGAGCGGGCGGCGCGGCGGATCCTGAACGAGCACGGGGCGGAGCTGGCGGATGCGTTCTGGGAGTATCTCGAAGAGTAGGGACAACGGGTCAATCTCACTTCACTCCTCAGTTCCGGCCGGCGCGATTAGCAGCGGCGTGCGTGTCGGGGGTTACCTGGCTGGTTGGAAATCCAGAGTTGCGAAGTTCATGTTGCCTTTGTCGAGGACGTGGATGGTGAGTACGTTGCGTCCGGCGGCGAGGCGGAGCTTGGCCAGATTGGCGGCCAGATTCCAGTGGTGCCACTGGCGCCATGCGACGGGATCGCCGGCGTTGAAGGTGGATTCGATCGTGAGCGGGCCGGTGGTGGGCGCGCCGTTCACGTCGATTGAGATGGCGCCGCCGCGATTCGAGGTGTAGAGCAGGTCGGCCGTGTAGTCGCCCGCCCTGGCGACGCTGACGGTGATGTTGAACCATTCGCCCGGCTCGGTCCAGCCGACGTAGAGCAGGTTCGCGGGTGGCTGCACCTTTTCATAAGGATTGTCGTCGATAGGCGGCGTCTGGCCGAACTTGGTGTAGGAGGTGTCGACTCCCTCGTGCATGCGGAACTCGTTCAGGTAGGTTCCGTTTGCGGGGTTGAGGGCGCCGCTGCCGTTGTTCTTCGCGTCGGAGTCGTGATACGCCACACCCTCGCCGCCCCGGTCGTACCAGGCGCAATAGACCTTGCCCGGGATCTTCTGCGCGCCGGCGCGGCGATGAACATCGGTGTAGGGTGTGCCTTTGTAGCTTCGCAAAAAGTCGGCGCGATCGGCCGCAACAGACTGGGTCGCCGCCATCGAGATCATGAGAATAACGGTGGTAAACACGCCGGTCCGCACCATCTACTCGCCTTTCCATTGGGGTTTGCGCTTGTCGAGGAAGGCGCGCGTGCCTTCGGCCTTGTCGGCGGTGGCAGAAAGACGGCCGAAGTGCTCAGCTTCGTGTTGAAGAGCGAAATCGAGGGGCAGGCCTAGGCCTTCTTCGACGACGCGCAGCGCGGCAGCCACGGCAAGCGGAGCGTTCGCGGCGATGATTTGAGCCAGCTCTTCGGCGCGCGGCATGAGCTCGGCTGCAGGAACGACCTCGTCGACGAGGCCGATGTGGAGGGCCTCGTTTGCGTCGATGACCGCGCCGGTGAGCAGGAGCTTGAGGGCAGCGCCGCGGCCGATGAGGCGGGGGAGGCGCTGCGTGCCTCCGTAGCCGGGGATGACGCCGAGCTTGACCTCGGGCAGGCCGAGGCGGGCATCGTCTGCGGCGATGCGGAAGCTGCATGCCATGGCGAGCTCGCAGCCGCCGCCGAGCGCGAAGCCCTGGATACAGGCGATGACGGGCTTGCCAAGGGTCTCGATGTCGCGAAAGACCTGCTGGCCGCGGAGAGCGAAGGCCTTTCCATCTTCTTCCGAGGCGGCCGCGGCGAGCTCGCCGACATCGGCGCCGGCGGCAAAGGCTCGGCCACCGGCGCCGGCGAGCAGGATGACACGGATCGCTGGGTCGGCGGCAAGATCTTCGAATGCTGCGGCGAGCTCGGCAAAGAGAGCGGCGTTGAGCGCATTGCGGACTTTGGGGCGGTCGAGGGTGATCCGCGCGATGGGGGGACGCAGATCGAGGAGGAGGTTTTTGAATTCCATGCGCAGACGAGGGTAGCAGAAGAGCAGTGGTCAGTGAATAGTGATCGGTGGCCAGAAAGGCAGGGTTTGGGGAAAAGGAAAGGGCGGCGGGCTTGAGCCTCGCCACCCAAAGTCACATGCCAGTGATGAACAGGCCAATCAAGAGACGTATTCAGAGTATCGGTCGCAGGGCGGCGGGTCTTGAGCCGTTGGAGGGATTTTTGGGTCCATCGAAGGGTTGAGGTGAAGTCGTTGGGTAATAGTGGGGTGAGACGGAAGCCGCTCCGTCGAATTACTGTGGATGTGCGAGCTTCCGCGACAAGTAATTGGGGCGAACAAAGGTGTTCTGGCGAGCCAATTCGAAAAGCGTCCTTCAGGGGCTCAAGCCCATTGAGTTCGCTGGTGCCGGCGCGGCACGGCTGAAGCCGTGCCCTTTCAAGACCAGCGTGATTCGGATCGCATTACTGGCCGGAATTCTGGCGCCGGCATGCAGGGCGTGGGGGCTGGAGCCGGCGACGCCGCTGGCCAACCTGAACCGGCAGGGTTGGGTCATGGAGAACGGGCTGCCGCAGAACACGGTGCAGGCGCTGGCGCAGACCGCGGACGGGTTCCTGTGGCTCGGGACCGAGGTGGGGCTGGTGCGGTTCGACGGCCTGGGGTTCCGGGTGTTTGATGAGCACTCGAAGCCGGCCCTACCGAGCGGGGATGTGCGGTGTCTGCTGGCGGCGAAGGATGGGTCGCTTTGGGTGGGAACGGGCGCCGGGCTGGCTCAGATGAAGGATGGGGCGGTGACGGTGTTCACGACCAAGGAGGGTTTGCCGGGAAATGAGATTCGCGGGCTGAGCCAGGAGGATGGGCACCTGTTAGTGGTAACGCCTAATGGCGAAATTGGAATCGAAGGCGAGAAGGTTGTGAAGCTGGTCGATGTGAGGCTGATGACCACCGACCCGAGACTCCAACCCGTGTTTTCCGTCAGGACTGCGAATGGAGAACTCGCGCAGGCAACGAACACTGAGGTGGTGCTAGTCGGCGCGGCTGGGAAGCTGAACTTGCAAACAGGCCGGGAACTTCCGGGAACCCGCATTCAGGCTTTGCATGCCGATCGCGAGGGCGCGTTGTGGATCGGCACGAATGGCGGGCTGGCGCGCTACGCAAACGGCAAGCTAGACAAGCTGCCGGTGACGGATCCGCTGGCTTCGGCTTCGGTGCTTTCCATTTTCGAGGACCGCGAGGGGAACCTGTGGGTGGGGACGGAGCAGAACGGGCTGCAGATTCTGCGCGACCAGCGATTTGAGACGCTGACCACGCGCGACGGCCTCGCGAGCGACGACACGACGACCGTGGTGCAGGATGCGGCGGGCACGCTGTGGGTGGGGACGGCGGGGAACGGAGTGACGGCGCTGAAGCCGTCCTTGAACACGGCAAGCCCGGCGGCGGCCCGAACCTACACAGTCAAGAACGGGCTGGCAAGTGACGTGATCCTGTCGCTGGCGGCGGCGCCCGATGGCGATTTGTGGGTAGGAACGCCGGATGGGCTGAGCCGGATCCGGGGCGGCGCGGTGGTTTCTTTCACGTCGGCGGATGGGCTGCCGGACGACTTTATTCGCTCGCTCATGGCGGATGCCGATGGGTCGTTGTGGATCGGGACGCGCAGGGGGCTGACGCACTGGACGAAGCCGGGCGACGTTGGCGCGCCGATGCAGACCTATACCGAGGCGAATGGGCTGGGCAGCGACCTCGTGGGTGCAATGAGGCGGGACGCGAGCGGCGATCTTTGGATTGCGACGTTCAACGGACTGTCGCGATTGCATGATGGAAAGCTCACCAACTTCACGACGGCAAACGGGCTTTCGTCGAATGTAATCACAGCGCTTCTGGCCACGACGGATGGCTTTCTGCTTGCAGGGACGCAGGATCACGGTCTTAATCTTCTTGACCCGCGTTCGATCGAGCGCGGGGGCGGCCGCGACTCCGTGGTTGTGCCCGATGGCAGGCTGATCCAGGGAACGGGGATTCGAGCGATCGTCGATGACTCTCCGCTCGCGCATTTCTGGTTTGCCACGTCGACCGGTGTTGCCCGGTGCGATCGAGTTGCTTCAGGGCCCGTTCGCGCGATTGCCTGTTCGAACCTGCTCGAGTTTGGCACGGCGGATGGATTGCGGAGCCGCGAGACGGCTGTGAATTCGCATCCTTCGGCGTGGCGGTCGGCGGATGGGAGGCTCTGGTTCGCGACACCGAAGGGGCTGGTGGCGGTGGATCCGGCGCACTTCCCGGTGAATACGGTAGCGCCGCCGGTAGTGGTGGAGCGGTTTGCAGTGGATGATGCGGACGAGGCGCTTGGCGGCGCCGGAAGCGGGACGCCGCTAGAGATTCCCGCTGGGCACAATCACTTTCAATTCGAGTATGCGGCGTTGAGCTTTGTGGCTCCACAGAAGGTGCGCTACCGCTACATGCTGGAGGGGTTCGACCACGACTGGACCGATGCGGGGACGCGGCGTACCGCGTACTACACGAATATTCCGCCGGGGCATTACACGTTCCGCGTGCAGGCGGCGAACAACGACGGCGTTTGGAACTTGGAGGGCTCGGCGCTCGCGTTCGGGCTGCGGCCGCACTTCTACCAGACGGCGTGGTTCTATGTGCTGGTGGCGCTGGGGCTGGCCGGGCTGGTGCTGCTTGCGCTGAGGCTGCGACTGTTGCGGGCGGAGCGCGAGTTTCGCGCGGTCCTGGGCGAGCGCAACCGCATCGCAAGGGAGATTCACGACACGCTGGCGCAGGGGTATGTGGGCATCAGCGTGCAGCTTGAGGTGCTGAGCGAATTGCTGCGTCAGTGGAAGATCGATGCGGCAGCGAAGCAGCTTGACGCTACGCGCCGGCATGTGCGCGAGGGGCTGGCAGATGCACGGCAGTCGATATGGGCGCTGCGCTCGCAGGACAGCATGGAGACCACGCTGCCGGTGCGGATGCGGAGGATGGCGGAGCAGGCAGGCGGGCATGGACTGAAGGCGCAGTTCAGCATGTATGGGGCGTACCGTCCTCTGCCGCCCGGGACGGAGAACGAAATCCTGCGGGTGATGCAGGAGGCTCTCCATAATGTGAAGAAGCATGCAGGCGCCACGAACGTGAAGGTGCAGCTGGAGTACACCTCCGGTGAGATTGCGCTGACGGTCGGCGACGACGGCCGCGGATTCCCGGTGACAGACAATGGCGCCGGTCCTGATTCGCCCGCGGGTCACTTTGGGTTGACGGGCATGCGAGAACGGGCGGCGGCGATTGGCGGATCGCTTGAGGTGACGAGCGAGCCGGGGGCTGGAACGACGGTGCGGCTGCGCGCGCCTGCCCCGAAGGGAGCGGGCAGGGATGCATCAGCCTTGCAGGATTCAGTTTCCGCGGATGCGGCCATCCCCCAGGATGCGGCCGCGCCGGAAAAAGTAAAGGAGCAGGCGTGACACAGGAGAAGATTCGCGTGCTTGTAGTGGAGGACCACCACGTCGTGCGCCAGGGCCTGGTGGCGCTGCTGAGCGTGGTGGACGGGATCGAAGTGGTGGGACAGGCCGCGGATGGAGTGGAGGCGATCGTGCAGTTCCGCAAGCAGCAGCCGGCGATCACGCTGATCGACCTGCGGCTGCCGCGGCTTTCAGGCGTGGAGGTGATCCAGCGCATCCGGATGGAGACGCCAAACGCGCGGTTCATCGTGCTGACGACATACGACGGCGACGAGGATATCTTTCGCGCTCTGCAGGCAGGCGCGCGCGCTTACCTGCTGAAGGGCATGACGAGCGATGAGCTGATCGCGACGATCCGGACGGTGCACGCGGGCAAGTCGCACATTCCGCCGGCGATTGCGCAGCGGCTTGCGGAGCGCATGGGGACCGAAGAGCTGACGGCACGCGAGTTCGACGTTCTGGAGCAGATTGTGCACGGCAAGAGCAACAAGGAGATCGCGGCCGAGCTCGAAATTTCAGAGGCGACGGTGAAGACGCACATCAACAGCCTGCTGGGGAAGCTGGGAGTGACGGATCGAACGCAGGCTGCGACGGCGGCAATCCAGAGGGGGATTGTGCCGCTCGAGTCGCTGAGGAAACCTAAAAGCAGTTCTTAGTTCACAGTTCGTAGTTCGCAGTCTTCAGTTGTCAGTTGTCAGCGGGTTGGCGGATCAAGGAAATAACGGATGAAACGAATTCTTATCTTCGCTGTACTTTTTGCGGTCTCGGGTTGTCCGGTGGTTTGCGCGCAGAAGGCGATGTTCCAGGAACAGAAGACGGCGTGGCGGCAGGCGACTGACGCTGAGTTAGCCTCGCTGCTCCCGGCGCGAGCGCCTGTCGAGAAGGAACACATCGAGACCGAGATGCGCACGGCATCGGGGATCGTGGACAACCGCGGGCGCTTCATCGCCGGAGTGGTGCTGATCACCGCGGGCTACTCGGCTGACGGAAAGTATTCGCATTACCTGGTGGTGCAGGCGCCGGTCAAGATAGGAAATGTTTCCCTTAAGCCGGGCGAGTATGTATTCGGGTGGGTGCGCGACCAGCTTAACGAATCACTCAAAGTTCACTTTCATGTGGCATCAACGGGCGAGCTAATCGGTTACGCCGAAGCGCGAAAAATGCCGGGCGCGTCGCACATGGTGGAGAGCCTCAGGATCTGGCCGCCTGCGGACAAATCGATTATCCAGATCGGGCGGTTCGGAATTCCGTACCAGATCGGCGAGGAATAAGGCGAGTGGGTGTACACTCTGCTTAGAACGGGCCGCATCCTGAGTTTACGGAACGGCACTGGAGACGCAATGAGCCTAACCAACTTCCCCGCTGGCGGCCCCGCCGGCATTCCAGCAACAAAAGTCACAATGCCAGCTCTGGCCGAGATGAAACGGCAGGGCAAGCCAATCTCGTGCCTGACGGCCTACGACTACGCGACTTCGCGCCTGGTGGATGAGTGCGGCATCGACCTGATCCTCGTGGGCGATTCGCTGGCGCAGGTGGTGCTGGGCCACGACAACACGATCGCCGTCACCATGGATGAGATGCTGCACCACACGCGAGCGGTGAGACGGGCCGTGCGCCGCGCGCTGCTGGTTGCCGACATGCCGTTTGGCAGCTACCACGGTTCGGTCGCGGAGGGCGTGGCGAACGCAGTGCGCTTCGTCAAAGAAGCAGGCGCGGAGGCCGTGAAGATCGAAGGCTCGCGCATGGAACTTGTGCGGGCACTGGCCGACGCGGAGATACCGGTGGTGGCGCACCTGGGGTTGACGCCGCAGAGCGTGCACCGCATGGGAGGGTACCGCGTGCAGGCGCGCACGGCCTCGGCGGCGGAGCAGCTCAGGATGGATGCGCATGCACTCGCTGAGTGCGGGGCGACGCTGATGGTGCTGGAAGGCGTGCCGCGCGAAGTGGCCGCGCAGATCACGGCGGAGCTGACGATTCCGACGATCGGGATCGGCGCCGGGCCGGATTGCGACGGGCAGATTCTCGTGTTTCACGACCTTCTGAGCCTGACGTTCGCGCCGCCGGCGAAGTTCGTGCGCCGATATGCAGATGCGGGCGCGCTGATCCGGAGCGCCGTTGAGCACTACCGCGAAGACGTGGAGCATCGCGCATTTCCGTCGGATGCGGAGAGCTATCACCTGAGCGAGACGGCGCGGCAGGCTCTGGAAGACCGGACGCTGCGCCGCGCGTAATGCAGATTCTCGAGACCGTAAATGACCTTCGTGCATGGTCGCGCTCGGCGCGCACGGAGGGTAAATGCGTCGGGCTGGTGCCGACGATGGGGGCTCTGCATGCCGGGCACGCGTCGCTTATTCGCGCTGCGCGCGAGCGCTGCGATGCGGTCGCGGTGAGCATCTTCGTGAACCCGACGCAGTTCGGGCCGAATGAGGATTATGCGCGGTATCCGCGGACATTTGAGGCCGACTGCGCGATGGCCGAGTCGCTGGGCGCGGACGTGATCTTCGCGCCGGCGGTCGAGGAGATGTATCCCAAGGGCGCGGTCACATATGTCGACGTCGAGGGGCTGAGCAACCGGCTTGACGGCGGATCGAGGCCGGGGCATTTTCGCGGCGTGGCCACGGTGGTGGCGAAGCTGTTTGTCGCCTGCGAGGCCGAGCACGCGTTTTTCGGGCAGAAGGACGCGGCGCAGGTAGCGGTGCTGCGGCGCATGACTTCGGATCTGCGGCTGGCGACAGAGATTATTGTGTGCCCCATTGTGCGGGAGGCCGATGGGTTGGCGCTCAGCTCGCGCAACGTGTACCTGAGTGAGAACGAGCGCAAGCAGGCGCTGGCGCTGAGCCGCGCTGTGCGGCGGGCGGAGGAGCTTGTAGCGCGCGGCGAGCGGAGGGCGATCGTGCTCGTCGATGATGCGCACGCGATTCTGTCATCGGAGCCGAACGTGCGCACCGATTTTGTCGAGCTGGTGAACTGGGCGACGCTCGAGCCGGTCGATATTGCGGGGCGCGGATCGCTGTTCGCCGTGGCCGCGTGGGTAGGGACTACGCGGCTCATCGATAACGCGATTCTCTAGCTGTGCGGCAGATATTGGTCGAGCCATTCGATCCAGCGGCGGTAGACATCGCGCATGCGTACCGGATCGTTGGGCGAGTGGCCGCCGATGGGGTAGGCGTAGAACTCCGTCTTGATGCCGCGATCCTTGAGCGCGTGGTAAAGCTCATAGCCCTGCGTGATGGTGACGCGGTAGTCGCCAACATCCTGAAGGATGAGCGTGGGTGTGGTCATCTTCGCGTAGTAAGTGATGGGCGACTGTTCGACCCAGTGCTTCATCCAATCGCCGGTGTAGGGCGAGCCGCCAATGGCCGCTGCGCGGCTGACGTTTGAATCGGACAGGTTGTACTGGTCGATGAGGTTGGTGACGGGCGCGCCGGCGATGGCGGCCTTCCAGAACTGCGCGTGGCCGATGAGCCAGCTGGTCATGTATCCGCCATAGCTCCAGCCGGTGACGGCGATGTTGTTTTCGTCGACGATGCCGCGCTTCTTGAGCATGTCGAGGCCGGCGAAGACATCGCGGCCGGGGCCGTCGCCCGAGTCGTCGACGATGGCGCGCGAGAAGTCGTTGCCTTCGTTGTCGCTGCCGCGGTAGTTGGGCTCGAAGACGAGCCAGCCCTGCGCGGCGATGAACTGCGCGAAGGTGGAGAACGTGTCCTTTGAGTTCGACGTGGGACCGCCGTGAATGTAGAGGACGAGCGGCAGCTTCTTGCCGGGCGTGTAATCGGGCGGGTAGGTGAGGATGCCGTTCAGTGTGAAGTTGTTCGGGGCCTTGTCCCGGCTCTGCCAAGTGACGACTTCGCTTTTGGCCAGGTTCAGCGAGTCGAATGCCGCGTTGAACGTGGTGAGCCGGCGAGGCTTCGTGCCGGGCGAGTCGATGATGTAGATCTCACCGGGGCGATGCGGCTCGGTGCCTGCGAATGCGATCTGGCCTTGCGGGCCGACGTTGGCATCTAGCCAGAAGCCGGTGCTGGGTGTGATGTCGCCGATGTCGAGGCGCGTGGCAGTGCCGGAGAGCGGCTGGATCCAGAGGCCGGCGGTCGCGCCATCGTTGGCGCCGCTGAGGATGGACTTGCCGTCGGGCATCCAAAGCGCGCGAAAGAAGTTGCGGTCGATGTCGCGCGTGACGTTGTCGCCGTCGCCCTTGAGGCCGTTCACTACGTAGATGTCGCCGTAGTTGTGCTCGATGCCATCGCGCGGATATATGTAGGCCACGCGTGAGCCGTCGGGCGAGGGGACGGGGAACGAAGCGTGCATGGCGTGCGTGGTGATAGCCTCAGACTTTCCTGTTGCCAGGTCGAGCACCTGCGGCGATGAGTAGCGGCGATCGCCGGAGTAGGTGTTCTCGAGGCGGACGTAGAGGATTTTCGTGCCATCGTGCGTGAAGGCGATGGGCGATGCGGGCGGCCCGGGAGGAAACGCAACGGGCAGAGTCCACTCGCCGGAGGTGAGGCGTTTGGCCGTGCCGCCTTCGGCGGGAATCATCCACATGTGCGTGGACAGCGCCTCGTCGCGTTCGAGGAAGCTGTTGTTGCCGACGTGGAATGCATCGTCGAATTTGTCCGCACCCTTCTTCTTCGGTTCGTCATCGATGGCGACGTAGGCGAATGCGGAGCCATCGGGCTTCCACGCGAACTGCTGAATCGACGTGGGGCTTTTCGTGATCTGCTCGGCATCGCCGCCGGCCATGTTGAGCACGTAAATCTGGTTGTGCTTGTCGGCGTCGTGGGCGAGAAACGCGAGGCGGTCGCCTGTGGGCGACCAGCGCGGAAACGAGGCGCTCTTGCGGTCGTGCGTGAGCATGCGTGTTTTGCCGGTGGCCGTGTCAACCATCGCGAGGTCCGACTCGTAGAGGTCGTCTTCGTAGTTGGAGTGCGCGATGACGGCTGCAAGCGACTTGCCGTCGGGCGCGATCTCCGGATCGGAGACGCGGACCATCTTGCCGATCCACGCAAGGTCGAAGGTCTTTCCGGGCGTCGCGGGGATAGGCAGCCGCGTGGTGGCGGGCGCCGTGGGCGGGCTCTGCGCAAACGAGGCGGCGGTGAAGACGAGGACAGAGGCGGCTAATGACGGCAACAAGAGCTTCATCGGTGAAGACACCTGCGTTGAAAAATTGGCTGGCTGGCAAACCGGCATTTTGCCAAAATATACAGGACAGCCGTGAGGCGCGGCGATTTTACATCGCGCAAACACGGGTTGCCGCTATGCTGAGGTTCGAGTAGCTGTTATGCCTGAGCTGCCTGACATCTCCGCTTACATCACGGCGCTCGAAGCGCGCATTCTCGGCAAGACGCTAGAGAAGTTGCGGTTGGGCTCGGTGTTCGTGCTGCGCACGGTGGATCCGCCGCTGTCGGATGCGGAGGGATGCACGGTGACGGGGCTGCGGCGCATCGGCAAGCGGATCGCAATTGGAATGGAGAACGATGTGTGGCTCGTGATTCACCTGATGATCGCGGGCCGTCTGCATTGGAAGCCGCCGCATGCAAAGCTTGCGGGAAGAAATGCGCTGCTGGCGTTGGATTTTACGGACGGATCGCTGACATTGACCGAAGCGGGATCGAAGCGGCGTGCATCGCTGCATCTAGTGAAGGGGGAGCAGGGACTGCGCGAGATGGATCCGGGTGGCGTGGAAATCTTTTCCCTGGATTTGGACGGGTTCCGTGCTGCAATGATCCGCGAGAACCGCACGCTGAAGCGCGCGCTCACCGATCCGCGGATCATCAGCGGCGTGGGGAACGCGTATTCGGACGAGATACTGCATGCCGCGCAGCTCTCGCCGGTAACGCTGACGCAGAAGCTCAATCTGGAGGAGTGGGAGCGGCTGTTTGCGGCGACGCGCAACCTTCTCAGCGAATGGACGGACAAGCTCCAGTCCGAAGCCAAAGAGAAATTTCCGGAGAAGGTAACAGCATTCCGGCCGGAGTTCGCCGTGCATGGACGGTTCGGCGAGGGGTGCCCGCGGTGCGGCGCGCCCATCCAGCGGATTCGTTATGCGGATAACGAGACCAATTACTGCGCGACATGCCAGACAGGCGGCAAGGTGCTTGCGGACCGCAGCCTGTCGCGGCTGCTAGGCGCAGACTGGCCGCGCACGCTGGATGAGTTGGAGGCGCTGAAGCGCAGGTAGCGAGGCCGCCGGCCGCGGCTCGAGATTACCTTGGTCGATACCGGCGCTGCATTTCTCATTGACACCTGTGCGACGTGTGGCCCACAGTCGAGTGCAATCTCCCCATTGCAGTTCAGTCCATCACTTTCTTTCCGGAGGAAGCATGATTCACCTTCACCATCTCATCAACTATTGGGCCGTGCTCGTTTCGGCGGTCATCCTTTGGCTGCTTGGCGCGCTATGGTACTCGCCCGTGCTGTTTGGCAAGCATTGGGCGGCGATCATCGGGCGGCCAATGGGCGAAAAGCCGAAGGGCGTCGTCCGGGGCATGATCGCTTCGTTTGTCGGCGACCTGTTCCTGGCCTTTGTGTTCGCGCACATTATCCTCTGGTCGCACGCACGCCCCACCTTCGATGGCATTCACATCGGAATCCTGCTGTGGGTCGGGTTTGTCGCGGCGCCTTTGTACCCGCAAAGCATTTACGAAGGCCGGCCGGTCAAGTACTTCCTGATTAACAGTGTTTATTGGCTCGCCGGGTTCCTGATCATGGGAGCACTGTTTACGAACTGGCACTGAGGCGGGAATGAAACGCGCGTCGGGTGCTCGACTTACAATGGGCCCATGAGCAAAACGCGCGTTTCCACGTCTAATGCGCCGGCTGCACTCGGTCCGTATTCGCAGGGCGTTCGTGTCGGCAATCTCGTGTTCACGGCGGGGCAGGGGCCGATGGATCCGGGTACTGGAAAGGTCGTTCCAGGCGGCATCACCGATCAGACCACCCGTGTGATGGAGAACCTGAAGGCGATCCTCGAGGCCGCGGGAACGAACCTCGAAAACGCCGTGAAGGCGTCGGTGTTTCTGAAGGACATGAACGACTTCGCCGCGATGAATGCGGTGTACGCGAAGTATCTGGCGCCCGAGGGAGTTGTGCCGCCCGCGAGGACAACGGTGCAGGCGGCTCGGCTTCCTGGCGACATCCTGGTCGAGATCGACGTGATCGCGAAGATCTGATCAAGTGGGTGCCCCAGGTCTCTCGCCTTTGGAGACCTGGGAGTGGCGCTGATTCGCCAGTTATCGTTAGTCGTTCACCGGAGCCTCCCCATGTCCGATTCATCCGAGAAGGTCACCAAGTCTGATGCCGAGTGGCGCGCGCAACTCACGCCCGAGCAATATCACGTGCTGCGCGAGAAGGGCACGGAGCGGCCATTCACCGGGCCGCTCGAGTACAACTACGAGACCGGCGACTACCACTGCGCGGGTTGTGGCGCGCTCCTGTTCAACTCCGGGTCGAAGTTCGATTCAGGGTGCGGATGGCCGAGCTTCATGATCCCTGCGGACTCGAAGGCCGTGGCAGAACACGAGGACCGGAGCTTCGGAATGCGGCGTGTCGAAGTGACGTGTGCGCGCTGCGGCGGCCACCTGGGGCACGTGTTTCCGGATGGGCCGCGGCCGACAGGGCTGCGGTACTGCATCAACTCGGCGAGCCTGACGTTCACGAAGTCGGAAGAATAAAGGGATGCTGCTTCGGATGTTCGCTCCTGCGGCTCTGGCGGCGCTCGCCTGCCCGTTGACGATTGCCCAGGCCAATCACGAAGATACGGCGCTCGATCGCGATCTTGCCGCGATCGCACAGGCGCATCACGGCCACGTTGCGGTGTTTGCCGAGAACCTGAAGACAGGCGAGACGGCGTCGTTCAATCCTGACGAGCCGGTGCAGACCGCTTCGACGATAAAAATGGGCATCCTGCTCGACGCCGCCGAGCAGATTCGCGCGGGCAAGGCGACGCTCGCGGAGAAGCTGGTGCTCGAGCATGCGAACCAGGTGGAGGGTTCCGGCGTGCTGGCGCAGCTCGACGCGCCGCTGGCGCTGACGCTCAAGGATGTGCTGACGCTGATGGTGATCGTGAGCGACAACACGGCGACGAACATGGCGATCGACCGGCTCGGGCTCGCGCACATCAACGAAACGCTGCGCGCGGCAGGGCTGAAGCAGACCGTGCTGTATAAGAAAGTGTTCATGCCGGCGAGCGGGCCCATGCCGGCAGACCAGCCGAAGTTCGGGCTGGGCAAGACGACGCCGCGGGAGATGGCGGCGATTATGGCGCGGCTGGCCGAGTGCAAGCTGGCGCTCGATAAATCCAGTTCAGGCGTGCCGCAGCCGGGTGATGGTCCCATCTGTGGAGCGATGCTGCACATGCTGCGCAACCAGCAGGACCGCGATGGGATTCCGCGCTACCTGGAATCGCTCGACACGAGCGAACATGGCTCGGCGATCGCGAACAAAACCGGCGCCCTGAACCAGGTGCGCAACGACGTGGGCCTCATCGCTTCGAAGGCCGGGCCGATCGTCATTGCCGCGTTCACGTTCGACAATGTAGACCAGCGCTGGAATGGTGACAACGAAGGCCAGAAGACCATCGGCAAGCTCGCCGAGGCGGTCGTCAAGCGCTGGTCGCCGCAAGGAATGAATGCGGACAGTATTGGCTGGGACGACCCGCTGGCGACAATGAAACCCTGACCCTCGTGATGGCGGGCAATGGTCCAATCGCACGCTACGAGGAATTCAATCCCGATGCATCCTGATGAGTGGCTCCTTGCGTCCAATTTCGCTGAAAGTCATTGCAATCAGGAGTCTCGCGATGCGTGACGAGAGGCAACAGGAACCGCACACGTTCATTCCTTATGAGAAGAGCCGCGCCCGCCGCATGGCACGCAAGCTCGGGCTGAGGGTAATTTGTTCGAGGAGCGATATCGGACCGTCCGCTCCGGCGCTGGAGGATCGCGCCGAAGGAAAGCAAGGCGGACAAAGCCACCAGAAGCACGCGAATCCGGTCGTGCTGAAAAAGATGATGGAGAAGATGGCGGGATAAGACCAGAACGCCATTACGCCTGCTCTATGCGATTCGCGGATTGCCTTTGAACCTCGTATAAGGCGGGCTGAGATCGTGGCGAATCCCTGGTTCCGCAAGATCGCGCCGGTTTGAGGCGAAGATTGAATCGCCCTGCCTGATCAGATAGTCGGCGGTCCGCGCCGCAAGCGCCTGGATGGTCAGGCCGGGGTTTGCAGAACCCTGGGTTGGCAGCGTGCTTCCGTCGCATACGAAGAGATTGGAAATGTCGTGAGTGCGGCCGAATTTGTCGACGACGGATTCCGACGGATCATTTCCCATGCGCGCGGCACCGACCAGGTGGGCGAAGCGGGATTCCTGCACAACCTGTTTCGCGCCGGCGGCCCACATGACATCCATCACCTTTTTCTTTCCGAATTCGATGAGCTTTTTGTCGTTCTCATGGAGATTGAAGGTGACCTTTGCGACGGGTAAGCCGTGCTGGTCCTTCTCGCGCGCAAGTTCGACCCGGTTGTCCTCCCAGGGAAGGATTTCTCCGAGCACTCCGATGGTCGCCCAGTGGTTGTAGTCCATCATCACGCGCCGCATGCCCCACCCCCATGCGCCCATAGCCGCCACCATCTGCTTCGCGAAGGCAACAGGAAGCGGGCCAACCGTCTGTATGGCGAATCCGCGGGCAAAGTTGCGGTTCTTATCTGTCTCATAGAACTCTTCAGATAGCGCATGGGCCGGCGGAGCTTTGTAGAGGCGAATCAACTCTTCGAACCGGCCTGCGATCACATTGCCGGCTTGCGCCATGAGATATTTGCCGAGTGTCCCGCTGGAATTTGCAAGGCCATGCCGATGGCCGGGGCAAGCCGAGTTGAGCAGCAACCGGGGAGTCTCAATCGCATAGCCTGAGACGATGACGGCGCGGCTCTTTTGGAAACGCTCCCGGCCCTCGCGGTCGAAGTACACGACACCGTCGACTCGTCCGTCGTTGCCGAGGCTGACCCGTGACGCCATTGAATGCGCGCGGATCTCCGCGCCGTGGGTGATCGCATCGGGCACGTGCGTGATCAGCGTGCTCGCCTTGGCGCCCACTTTGCAACCCTGCAGGCAGAACCCGCGATAGATACAGTGCGGACGGTCGCCATGCGAGGCGGAGAGGATGGCTACGGGGCCGCCTGCGACTGAGCGAATGCCGAGCCTCGTACATCCGCGTACCAGTACGTCGCCGACTCCGCCGAGCGGGTGAGGCCCATACGGATGCCCGTGCGGATCGCCCCAGGGAAACCATGCCGGGCCCGCAACGGGAATTTCGCGCTCGAGGAGTTCGTAGTAGGGCTTCAGGTCCCAGTACGAGATGGGCCAGTCGACGCCGACGCCATCTTCGGAGTAGACGCGAAAATCGGAAGGGTGAAAACGCGGCGCGAATGCCGCCCAATGAACTGAGCCTCCGCCGACGCCTTTGCCGCTGTTGTTTGCTCCCAATGCGAGCGGATGAGTTCCGCCGGTGATCCGCAGGTCATTCCAATAGAGTTCATGCGAGCCCTTCTCGTCGCTCACCCAGTCTTTTTCGGTGTCCCAGAACGGGCCGGCTTCGAGGGCGACAACGCTGAATCCGGCCCGAGCAAGCCGCTGGACGAGTACTCCGCCTGCGCTCCCCACGCCGACGATGCAATAGTCGACTGTCTCATTCTCCGCGAATCGCCGCATCGGAGAAGGGAGCGTCTGCATCGGGCCGAGCTGATGCGGCATCAGTGGCTGCCTCCATGACCGTGCAGGGAGCCGTGCTCGGGAGGAATGCCAGCTTCCTCAAATTCGGAGAGTGAATCCGCGGGCGCATTCCACTCGTAGGGCTGTTCGTCTTTCTCCCACGGCTCGGGCAGGCCATTCTCGAGCCGCATGTAACCGCGTGGATAGGCAGGGCCTCCGTAGCCGATCTCGTCCCATGCCCACGGATGCGAGTAATACGCGGTGACGCAGTCTTCCATAAGCAGGGCCCAGAACCGATGCACAGGCATTTGCTTCCAGGCGTCATGTTCCGGATCGGGCTTCCCGTCATGAAGGGATTTGAGGATCAGTTCCTGGCGATGCACGGCGAGTTCGACAAACGATTGTCCGAATCGAGACTGCGCCATTTCGTCGATCGCTTTGAGCCCAAGCCTGTATGCCTCCTGGTCGGGTGGCATGTCTTCATAGCGAAAACCGTTCAGAGAATTCTTATGCAGCCGTTCGTCGATCGCGGGGAGAATCGGAATCGTGCGCGCCTCGGAGCGGTCATCCTGGGGGATGAGGCGGTCGATCACCGCCCCGAGAACTTTCGCCTCCTGCGGAGAGAAAAAACGAATCGGCGGGATTTTGTCTACGCGCTCGGTGACGAGATTTCGCGTCGCCTGGTCCCAGCCTTTCTTCTGGGCCATGGTGCTGTATCCGGCGTAATAACCGGGTTGGCTGAGATCGCGGAGGTCGTCCCCCGTCGCGAGAGATGGAAAGGACTTGCGGCTCATTTGCGCTCCCGGCGCAGCAGGCTTGCGAGAAGCCCGAGGAAGCCGCATGCTGCGAACAGCAGCGGCGCAAAGATCGGCGGCCCATAGAGCGTGTTGTAGAGCGGCTTTTTCATGCCGCCCGGCCGTCGCACGATTCCGCGCGCGTGGTAGTAGAAGCCGACGGCGCCATCGGCGAGCGCGAGCGCCGAGCAGAGCGGAAGCGCGGTGTTTGCGATGCGGCGGCTCTTGATGGCCCCGGCGGCCGACGCCATCAGCAGCGGAGTGAGCAGAACCGGCGTCCATTGCGCCTTGTAGCGGAAGTTCGTCTTGTAGTGCGAGTAGAGAGCCTCGAATCCGCTGAAGAAAGCCCACAGGATTGTGACGGCTGAGAGATGCTTTTGAAATCGTCCGTAGCGCAGATCTTCGCGCCAATCGGATCGTCCTGCGGTGGGTTCTCGTTCAAGGTCTTGGGGCCGCTGATCCGGCCGGTGAAGGTCCTCTTCGCGCCGAAGGTAAGAAGCCATCAGGCCGAGGTAGGCGCTCGTCCCGAAGAGCAGTGGAGCAAAGATCGGCGGGCCCATGACGATGTTCGTTACCGGAAGGCTCCATCCGCCGGGCTTGCGCGCCACGCCGCGCACGTGGAAAAAGAATCCGGCAATTCCATCCGCGAGGGTGACAACGCTGACCCAGCGCAGGATAGTGCACGCGCCCCGGCGGCTGAACACTCCGAGGAGGCCTGCAGCTGCAAGCGCGGCGCTCAGAGCGACCGGCGTGTACATCACCGGATTGCTATAGCTGCCTTTGTAGTGTTCATAGCCAACTTCGAGGCCGCTCGCTACGCTGGTTGCCGCGACGACGAAACACAGGCTGCGTTGAAAACAGCCTTCGCGCAGGTGCTCAAGCGCGGAGATTGCGGCGCCGGCAATGGGCTGCGGAAGACTGCGTTGCGCGCCGCGCTCCAGTGCTGTCGTCAAATTGAAGGATGCAGACCCTCCTTCAGTCGCGTGGGCAGCCAGGGACCACACATCGTTCGCTTCCTCAGAGGTTAACGGCAAAGTGTTCCGCATCCTTTCGCTTGAAAGTGAGCCCCAATCCTGGGCGCGATCTATCGGGCTTCAACTGTCCGTCAACAGGCTCAACAAACCCGTCGAAGAGCATCCGCTCAATGCGCGCATGATCGTGGAAGTATTCGACGTGGCGAAAGCCCGTTACCGCGCAGCCTGCGTGCATATGAAGCGAAGGGGCGCAATGGGCCGAGATCGGGCATCCGAAGCTGGACGCTATCGCGGCGCCCTGGAGGAATCCGGTGAATCCCTTGCAGCGGGTTGCGTCCAGTTGCAGAACGTCGACGGCTTCGGCGTCGAGCATGCGCCGGAAGTACAGGGAGTCGTAGCCGTATTCGCCGGCGGCAATTTCGATGGCGCCGGGAACTCGATCGCGAACTCTCCGCATGTCGGCGAGACGGTCGGAGCTTACGGGTTCCTCGAACCAGGAAACGTGGTAGTCAACAAAATGTTGCGCAAACCAGATGGCCTGTCGCGTTGAGTAAGCGCCGTTCGCATCCACAAAGAGCTCCACATCGGAACCGATCGCATCGCGAGCTGCACTGACACGATCGAGGTCTCGATCCGGTTCGGCGCCGATCTTCATTTTCACGCTTCGGATGCCGTCGGCGGCCCATCCGGATAACTGCCTGGAAAGTTGCTCATGACTGTATGTAGTGAACCCTCCGCTGCCGTATACGGCGACACTGGAACTCGCGGCGCCCAGCAAGTCGACAACAGAGCAAGTCAATAACTTTGCTTTAAGGTCCCAGAGCGCAATATCAAGAGCCGAGATTGCCATCGACGCGATCCCACGGCTGCCGTCGTTGCGCACCTGCTCGACCATAGACCGATGCAGCGCAGGAATATCCAGGACCGACCGCTCAGTCAGACATTTTCTCGCGAGTTCGTCAGCCACAAGAGCCGCGGCCTTGTTGCCGTATGTGTATCCGACTCCGGATTCGCCGCCTGCGGAAATTTCGCAGAGCACGAGAGTGGTGGAGTTCCACTTGAATGTTCCATCGCCTTCGGGAGCATCGGTCGGGATGCTGTAAGCAGATACGCGTACACTCTCTATCGACAACTCCGGCAGCTTCCGGTACGAGTGGCTCCGGACCTCAGCGCTATACAAGTTCACGCACCTTGTCGTGCGCATTTGTGAGCGCGATCTCCAGGCGATTCGGTTCACCCCGAACTAGAGCTTCCGCGAGTTTGAGAGCCTGCGATGCCTTGACCTTTGCCGGCATTGGCGGCGTGAACTGATCGACAACTGCCTCAATCAGGACCGGGCCGGGAAGGCCGACGACGCTGTCCAGTTGCGGTCCGCAGGCAACCGGGTCGTCGATGTGAATCGCATCGATTCCCGCTCCTCGCGCGATGGTCACGAAATCTGCGGGGTACAGATCGCAGGCAAACTCGGGGTTCCCGAGAAAGACCATCTGCTCCCATTTGATCTGGCCGAGCGTGTTGTTTTTGATCACGACGATCTTGATGTTGAGGTTGTAAGCGGCGACAGTGATGAGCTCGCCGAGCAGCATGCTGAGGCCGCCATCTCCGATGATGCAGTAGACCGGCCGGTCAGGATAGGCAACGGCGGCCGCAATTGCATAAGGCAGCCCGCACGCCATCGTAGCGAGATTCCCGGAGCAGCTATGCTTCTGGCCGCGCAGGGCGGGAACGTATCGCGCCCACCATGTCGTGATCGTTCCCGAGTCGGACGTGACGATTGCGTTGGCTGGAATGCGCTTGCCCAGTTCCCAGCCAACTACTTGCGGCTTCATCGGCTTGTCCTGCCGGGTTCCTCGCTCTTCCATCAGCTTTTGCCACTCAGCCTTGCCCCGTTGAGCCTTCTCAAGAAAGTGCTTGCCATGCTTCTTGACGAGAGAGAGGAGCGCGCGAACCGTGCATTTGGCATCGCCGACAAGACCGACGTCCGCCGGGTGCCGCAGGCTGATCCTTTGAGGGTCGATGTCGATCTGCACGCATTTGATGGCACCAGGCTCGGGAAGAAATTCGATGTACGGGAACGACGTTCCGACCATGAGCAGCGTGTCGCAGTCTTCGAGCGCGTCCTGCGATGGCTCGGTTCCCAGAAGGCCGATGCCCCCAGTCGTATATGGACTGTCATCCGGCACCGCCGCCTTTCCGAGCAGTGCCTTGATGATGGGAGCGCCCAGAGTCTCAGCAAGCTCTTCCAACTCCTGCGTGGCGTGCAATGCGCCTTGCCCGGCCAAAATCGCAATCCGTTTTCCCCGGTTCAAGATGTCCGCCGCGTGTTCCAGTTCCACGTGCGCCGGCACATGGTCGAAGTAGGTTGGAACTGCCGACGTGTGATGCACAGGGTTCCGCTCGGAACGCCCTTTCTTCGCCGCCTGAACCTGGACATCGACCGGAATGGTGATGTGCGCGACTCCGCGCGAGGCGAGCGCCGTACGAATTGCCAGGTCTGCGACACTTTCCATGTGGGCGCCGCTCATTACGCGCTCGTTGTAGACGGCAACATCGATGAAGAGCTTGTCCAGGGCGACGTCCTGTTGCGTAAGCGTGCCGATCAGGTCGCTGTGCTGCAGGCCGGTGATGGCGAGAACCGGAGCATGGTCCAGCTTCGCGTCATACAGGCCATTCAAGAGGTGGATTCCACCCGGACCAGAGGTTGCGATGCAGACCCCGAGCCTCCCCGTGAACTTCGCATAAGCGCAGGCCATAAACGCTGCTGCTTCTTCATGGCGCACATGGATGAACCGAAGCCGATCTTTTTGCTTTCGCAGGGCCTCGAAGACTCCATTGATGCCGTCTCCGGGCAAACCAAAAATCGTGTCTACGCCCCACGCGATCAGGCGCTCGACGAGCACATCGGATGCATCCATCATTCAGTTCTCTCCAGACTCAAAACACATGCTTTGACGCTCATCGCCGTCGCATGGGTTTCTTGATCCCCAACTCGGAGATGCGCCCATTGATTGAAGAAGTTGTCCTGATTGAAGGATCGGATGGCGATTCCTCGCACGCCGGGTTGAATAAAGCAGCCTGGGCAGGAGCTTGAAGTTGTCCGGGCGCCTCGAATTCATGTGCATTTCAATCGCTGGTAATGGGTCGTCCAAGGTCAGACCACTAACGGGACGGCTGGGTGAGGCCATGGTTCGCCATTTCATCGATTTGCGCGGAGATTTGTAGAAAGCACGAACTCTCTTGACACTCCCGCGGGAAGATGAAGATAATCGTCGCGGTCATGAGGTCAGACCAATAAACGAAGCCAATCCTGGCCTGATTCACCCTTCGCTGTTTTGCGTTTCTCGATCCAGAGGTTGTTTCCGGAGGCTCGATCCATGCATCGCATCTGCTGTTATCTCGCTGTGGCTGTGTGTCTTCTCATCGCATTCAAGCTCACGGCTCAAGCTCCGGCCGCTCTGCCCTACACGATGTCCACTGTTGGCGGATTGTCGCCGATGGCGGCGGTTCCGGGCACGCAATGCCCGAACCTGCCGGCGGGGACTGCATCGACGGACGCCTTTGGCGACGGATGCCTCGCGGTGAACGGCATATTCGGGAACGGCGCATTCAGCGGCACAACGGTGGACGCATACGGAAATATTTTCATCAACGACGACATCAAGGGCGTGCTGCATGTCATCAACCCGGATTCGGGGATCATGACTGCGGTTGGCGGCACGGGCACGGCGTGCGCGAGCAAGCAGGATTCCTCAGGCGACGGCTGCAATGCGTCGACCGGAACGCCGGGCACTCCGTATGCGAACGCGCGCGGCGTCGGCATCGACTCGTACGGCAACATCCTGCTGGCGGGCTACAACGACCACTTCGTCCACATCATCTGCCGGGCTGCCTCGCCGCTGTGCGTGAGCGGGACCCCATTGCCTTCGACGGCAAGTCCGATCCAGGTGGAGATCGGCAACATGGGGCTGGTGGCAGGCTGCGCGTATTCCTCGGGATCGAACGGCGTAACCGGCGCGGGGACTGATAACATGCCGGCCTTTACGACCGCGCCGGCGCTCCCGGGCCTTGCCGGTTCGGCGTTTGTGAACAATGGCGGAAGCTCGACCAGTTGCTCGACAGCGCTTGGAGAAGTGGACCAGCCGCGCGGTGTGACGGGCGATGCCTACGGCAACGTGTACTTTGCCGACACCGCCAGCGCGCGGTGGCGCGTGGTGCTGGGACCTCAGAGCTACAACGGCGTGACCAATCCGATGTGGAGCATCCTGGCCGAAAACTCAGTGTGGGCTTCGCTGCACGCCGGGTATGCGTACACGCTGGCCGGATTGACGAAGACGCAAGCGACGAAGAACAACTCGTGCGCGGGGGGCGGCACGGCAATTGACAGCTTTGGCGACGGCTGCCTGTTCACTGCGGTTTCAGTGAACTCGAGCACCAGCGATGCGCAGGCCGTGGGCGTGGACGCGGCCGGCAACGTCGTCTTCACCGACGCGGGCAACGGTCTGCTGCGCGTTCTGTTTGTCAGCGGAGCCGGAGCGGCCGGTGCCGCGATGGTGAATGCCATCGAGGTGAACAACGCGGGCATGAGCCCGGCGGCTCCGCAGCCGGGTTTTGTGTACTCGCTGGCCGGCGGCGGCACCACGGGCGGAGTTTCAACTACGCCGGCGCTGGGCAACAGCCGGACCGCGCTCGACTCCTCTACGACGAAGCTGACGGTCAGTCCTCAGGGCAACATCTTCATTGGCGACAAGACCCGTGTACTGTTCTTCGACATCAATACCGGGTTTATTCGCACTCTGTTTACATCGGCTGCGGCCAATGTTGCGAAGGGATCACTCTGCAGCGGTTCGGCGGGGCTGATATCTCTGAGCGCATACAGCGACGGCTGCCCGGCGGCGAACGCCGAACTCGGGAACAGCAATGGATTGAGTGTGGGAGTAGATGGCGCTGGGAACCTGTATTTCTATGACGGGAACAGCACTTCGACCGGGCAGCTTGAGCGCAAGGTGCTGGCGCAGGGCTTCACGCCGCAAACGCTGGGGACAGGGCTGACACAGATCTTCGAATCCCACATCTATGGTGCAAGCTCAGCGGCGGCGTCGGCGGCGGCCAGCGCCTCGCCCGAGATAAGCGTCGGTTCCGGCTCGCCTGCCTGCATCCTGAATGGCGACAAGAGCGTTGACTGCACGGTGAGTGTGACAAGTGCGCCTACGGCCGCGGGACTGCGCTCGGCAACGCTGACGGTGTCAAATGCGTCGAGCGGCGAGAGCGTGAATGTTGCGCTCAGTGGCACGGTTGCGGGATCGGTGCTGGCGTTCGACGGCGTCTCAACCACGACAGACGGCACCACTACGCAGGTCGCGCCGACCACAAGCGCGATTCTCAGCGGCACTGCGCCGGCGGGCGTAGCGGTTGATGGCTCCGGCAACGTGTATGCGGCGAACGGCAATTCGATTGTCGAATCGATCGGTGGGACCGCCTTCACGCTGAGCACTTCATCGAGCCAGCCGATTGCATTGCCTTCAACGCTCAGCCAGATCGCTGTCGATGCGGCGGGCAATGTCTACGCGGTGAGCCCGTCTTTCGGCTCAATCGAAGAACTCGCGGTCACCTCCGCAGGCTCGCCGTCGGCATATGCGCTCGCACCAATTGCGTATGCGCCGTGCAGCGCTTGCACAGCCGCTCCGCAGGCGATTGCCGTGGATGCGGCGGGCGACGTGTTTGTGGCCGATGCGCAGAGTTCGACCGCGAATACCGCTCTGTACAAGCTTTCGCCGGCGGGATTGATCGGGCGCGCGCAGGCGACGTTGGCCACCGGATTTACGAATCCGGTTTCGCTGGCCGTGGACGGGTCCGGCGATGTGTTTGTGGCCGACAAGGGAACAGGCGAGGTATTCAAGCTGACGCCCGGATCGGATGGGTCGTACGCAGAGACCACCGTGCTGTCGCATATTGTTCCGGCGGCCGTCGCAGTCGATGCGGGCGGTGACCTCTACATCCAGGATGAGAGCAGCGCGTCGGTCATCGAGGTTCCCGCGAGCGGCCCGGAGACTACTGTGCTGACCGGGCTCCACAACCCTGTCGGTCTCGCCGTCGACGGGCTGGGCAACGTCTATGATGCCGACTCCATGAATTCAGGGATTACGCAGGTGGTGCGCAATGCCGGATCCTACGGATCGACGACCATCCCTGTAACAAGCATCGCCGGCACGCTGACCAACGTTGGGAACCTCGCCGCGGCGGGCATGGCGCAAACGGATGCGTCAGCATACTCGCTGACGACGAGCGGATGCACGATCGGCTCCGGTAACGGAATCAATGCTGGCCAGTCATGCAACGTTTCGGTGGCGCTCTCGCCGAGCGTGTCGGCGAACTCGGGGACGGCGTACACAGATACGTTGTCGTTCCTTGCCCCGGTCACCAACATCGGCTCGGTGACCTTCAACGACATTGTCCCCGCAGGGCCGACCTCAACTCCGATCGCAGGGCCAGGAATTGCGCCATTCGCCGCAAGCGGCACGGAGGCGACGTTTACCGTGACCGTCACGGGTATCGCTTCGCCGGCCGGCAGCCAGGTTTCGGTCAGCGTAACTTCGCTTACGTTTTCGGGCAATGCGGTGGTGTATTCGGCCACTCCGGTCTTGAATTCATCGGGACAGGCGATGGTCACGCTCTCAGGGCTTGCGCCCGGCAATTACTCGATCACGGTGAGCTACGCCGGAGTTCCCAACGTCTCATCACCGTCCAGCGCCTCGGCGAACTTCACGGTGGAGCAGATTGTTGCGACCGGCGACGCGCGCACCGTCACAGAGCCTTCGTTCCCGTCCGTGTGCCAGCAGTTGACGGCGAACATTGCGATCGTCAACGACGACATTCCAAAGTCGGTGGATGCAACGGTCACCAACCCCGACGGGGCTCGCATTCAGGCCGCTCTCAACAGTTGCGCCAACTCCGGCCAGGCTGTCGAGCTGTCGATGGGAGGCTCCGGCAACGCGGCCTTCCTCACGGGACCGCTCTCCATGCCGTCGGGCGTTACGCTGCTCGTCGACCCGGGCGTGGTGCTGTTCTTCTCGCGCAACGTGCAGGACTACGACAAGAATCCCGGCACGCCCACCTGCGGGACGGTGAACAGCTCCAGCGCCACGGGCTCGTGCCGGCCGCTGATTGATATTCCCAGTGGCTCGACGAACGTGGGCATCATGGGATTTGGCAAGCTGGACGGCCGCGGCGGCGATCCGCTGATCAACGCGTTTCCATCGAGCTTCGCAGGACAAAGCTGGTGGGGCCTTTCCTCCATTGCGAATGGAGGCGGCAACCAGCAGAATCCGCGCTTTGTGCAGATGGATGGCGGATCGAGCAACATCACGCTCTACAAGATCACGATCCGCAACTCGCCCCTCTTCCATGTTTCAACCACAGGCGCGGTATCTGGCTTTACCGCGTGGGATGTGAAGATCGTGACGCCGACGAGCTCGCGCAACACCGATGGAATCGATCCGGGCAATGCGACCAACTTCACCATCACGCGCTCGTGGATCTCCGACGGCGATGACAACGTCGCGGTCGGCGGCGCCGGGACGACATCGCCCGCATCAAACATTTCCGTTACCAACAACCGCTTCTTTGCCGGACACGGCGAATCGATCGGCAGCTTCACGCAGGCCGGAATCAGCAACGTGCTCTTCGACGGCAACATGCTTTCGGGCAATGGCGTCGCCGGCAGCGGCAGCTCGATCAACAATACGGCCGACAGCAACTCCACCGGCCTGCGCATTAAATCGGGGTACGACCGCGGAGGAGTGGTCAGCAACATTCAGTATTCGAACTCGTGCTTCCAGGACCACAAGGCCGAGATCATTTTCAATCCGAATTATGAAAACACAACAGGAACAGCGAGCCCGAATTTTGAAAACATCCTGATGCAGAACCTGACGTTCCTGACGGCCGGCACCGCGCAGTTTACCGGCACGAACAACAACGGCACGATCTTCCCGCTCGGGGTCACGCTCGACAACGTGGGCTTCCCGAGCTCGTTCCCGGCATCCGAATTCAGCCCCGCGCCAACGAATGCCGCGCTCGCATACGGTCCCGGGCAAGTTTCGAGCAACTTCATCGCGGACTACGCAACCTTTGCCGGATCGAACGGCAACGCGGTGGCCAACAACATCACCGAGACCAGCCTGAATCCTCCGCAGTGCAGCTTTACTTACATAGCGCCGGAACTGACCGGCCCCAACGGAGTGCCGCAGACTATTACGGAAGGCGACAACGCCACGGCTGTCGTGATTCTGACGCCCGCGGTGGGCGGAGCCGCATATCCGACCGGCACCGTGACGCTGACCGACTCGCTGACCAGCGCTTCGACAACAGTGGGGCTGCCCGGGAACTCGGATACCATCTTCGTTCCGCTTACCGGGCTCACGCCGGGCACGCACACCTTCACCGCGACTTACTCCGGCGACTCAAATTACAAGCTGACCGCAGGCCAGACCGTCTACTCGACGACCGCGCCCTACACGATCACGGTGAATGCCGGCAACCTCGCCGCTACGACCACTGAACTTTCCGGCGTGCCGGGTTCGGTTTCCTTCGGCACTCCGGTCACGGCCACGGCCACTGTGACGGGCGACAATCCGACGGGGACAGTCGAGTTCATCGTGAACGGTGCGGTCTACCAAACCGCGGCGTTGAGCTCGGGATCGGCGTCGGCCACAATCAACCTTGCTTTCACAACAAGTCCCTACAGCATCTACGCCGTCTATAGCGGCGATTCGGTTAACGACGGGTCAACATCCGCGACATCGTCGGTTGCGGTGACTCCGGCGATGACTACGACGGCCCTTGCAGCAAACACGACGACTGCCACGCTTGGCCACCCTGTGATACTGAGCGCGACCGTCACGTCGATGGTGGGCTCGCCCACCGGCACGGTTACGTTCACCTACACCACGTCCGGCAGTAGCACCCCAGTTGCGACCAATGCGACGATGGTTGCTTCTTCGAATCCCAACGCATCGGTGGCGACAGCGGGAGTGGATCTGCCTGTGGGCACCGACAACGTGACAGCGACATACTCCGGCAGCGGCAGCTTCGAGGGGTCGGCATCGGCGCCGATGGCCATCACCGTTACGGCGGGGACGATTGTCCCGTTGTCTGCAAGTCCTATTCCGCTGCCTTACACCATGACGACGCTGGCCGGCGGCGCAAGCTCCAATTGTTCCACCGCGACCGACAACTTCGGCGACGGCTGCCCGGCGAATGCGATCGTCTTCGGCGGATCGGTTGACCTGCGCAGCGTCGCCGCCGATCCTTTCAGCAATGTTTACCTCACCGATGCGGTCTCCGGCACGGTGCGCCGCATTGCGCCCAACGGCATCATCAGCGACTTTGCAGGCCGTATCAGCGGCACCACCTGCGCGCCCACTGCCATCGCGGGTTGCGTGCCCACGCAGGTGAGCATCAACAAGCCTCGCGGCATCGCATCTGACAATCAAGGCAATATCTACATCGCCGGATACAACAGCCACGAAGTCTTCAAGGTAAGCGTATCGACGGGCCTGCTTTACCTCGTCGCGGGAACCGGCTCGGCCGGCAGCTCGGGCGATGGCGGACCGGCAACTTCCGCACAGGTGAACGCGCCGCGCGGCGTCTGGGCCGATGCGGTCGGGAACGTCTATATCGCCGACACCTCGAACAACAAGATCCGCGTAGTCGACATCACCGGCAACATTCACACCTTTGCCGGCACCGGAACGGCATCGTCTACAGGCGATGGCGGGCCGGCCACGTCGGCCACCGTCAACAACCCGCAGGGCGTGATGACGGATGCGAACCTGAACGTCTACATCGCCGATTCGAGCGGCAGCAGGATTCGCGTCGTCTGCGTAACCTGCGGTACCGGCTCGCCGCTCGATTCACTGCTTGCCACGCTGGGCATCGCGTCGCCGCAGAACGGGTTCATCTACACCATCGCCGGCGGCGGCAGTGGGTCCGGGACGTATCCCACGCTCGCCACAAACGTGAGCCTGAGCCCACAGAAGCTCGCAATCGACGCGGGCAGCAACATCTATATCTCCGACGGCAACGGCGCGGCCTGGTTCCTAGACTTCCACACCGCCAATATCCGTCCCATCGCCGGCAAAACGAGCGCCAACTGCTCCGCTGAATTGGACAGCTTCGGCGACGGCTGCCCGGCCACGCAGGCCGTGATCGGCGATGGCGGCAACGGGATCGGCGTGGGAACCGATGCGCTCGGAAATCTCTACGTCACCGACACGCAGAACGCGCGTATCCGCAAGGTGACGACGGGGCTGTCATCTCCCTCGACGGCAACAGCGGCGACAACGACCCAGCCTGTCGAATTGCACTTCATCCCTGGCGACAGCCTGCCTGCGAGCGGCTTAAGCTTGAGCGGGAGCGAATGGTCGCTCAGCACTCCCAATTGTGTTACGAATGCCGACTCGACGGCGGATTGCCTGGCCTCATCGAGCTTCACTCCGGCAGTTCCCGGCGCGCGCACGGCTGCGCTCACCGTGAACAGCGCGGAGAGCAACACGGCCTACCTCGGCCTCACTGGAACCGGCCTTGGCGCGGGAGCAACACTGGATCCCGCGAGCCAGTCCACTTTCGGCTCTGGGCTGGCGGTGACGGGGCTTTCAACCGATAACGCAGGCGATGTCTACGTCTCCGACTCGAACAGCAAGCAACTGTTGCTCTTTACTCCTGCCGCGCAGGCCCAGGGAAGCAGTGCGGCGGGGAAGGCTCTCGCAACCTTGCAGGCGCCGGGTGCAACAGTTGTCGATCCGCGCGGCTACGTTTATGTCGCGGATACCTCGGCAGGAACCGTCACCGCGATATCGCCCGCAGGCTCGGCGATCGCACTGCCTTTCGCGTTCGCTGCGCCAGCAGGAATTGCTGTCGACGCGTTGAACAACCTCTACGTCTCCGACTCGACCGCGCAGGCTGTCTACCAGATCAATCCCATCACCGGCGCCGAGCGCACGCTTCCGCTGGGAACGCTTGTCACGCCATCGGGGCTGGCCATTGATCCCAGCGGCAACCTGCTTGTCGCCGATCCGGGTGCGGGCGCGATCTATCGATTCAACTTCCAAAGCAACGCGGTCACAACGGTTTCCTCGCCAGCCTCTGCGCCCTCGGCCGTGCTCACCGATGCCGCAGGCAATCTGCTCATCGCCGATACCTCCGACATCGTCGCCGTGCCTGCCAGCGGCAACAGCGCGCCGTTCTCCGTGGCAAACCTCGCTCCTGCCGCACTCGCAATCGACTCGGCGGGCAATCTTTACACCGGCGCATCCGGCGGCGTACTCAAGCTCACACGCACGCAAGGCTATGTGCAGTTTGCAGCCGGTGCGTCGCCGGCGACCTTCAACATGCTCGGTTCGGGTAATCAGGCCTTCACAGGCACATCGTTTGCCCAGACCGATACTTCCGATTACAGCGTCGCTCCCGCCGCCTCGACGGACTGCACGCTGAACACGAGCGGCACGGGCGCGCTTGCCCCCGGCGGAGTGTGCACGCTGACAGCGACGTACACACCCACCACATTCCTGACGACGACCGATGCGGTAACGTTCAACGGCAACCTGACTAACGCGAACCTGTCGACGCCCTCATTGGTTCAGCTCACGCTGACCGGGCCTTCCGCGGCGCCGCGATCGACAACTACACTCGGCGCGTTCTCGCCCGCTTCGCCTGTCTACAGCCAGACCGTGACGCTGAGCGCGACGGTCACCGGTGAATCCGTTGCGCCTGCCGGCTCAGTGGTATTCACTGTCGGCACTTCCAGCTATATCGCAACCATATCGGGAGGCACCGCCACAACCACGGTCTCAGGCCTCGCAGCCCGTTCGTACCCGGTCTCCGCAACGTACACCAGCACCAACGGGTACGCTTCATCCAATTCGTCTGTGGCCATGCTGACGGTAAGCCAGGCCGCTTCTTCCATCACGCTTTCCGCCAACCCGAATCCCGCGGGACAGGGCATGACCGACACGCTGACCGCCACGGTGACCGGCGTTGGGCAACCGGGTGGAACGGTAGTCTTCCAAGCCGGATCGGCCACGCTGTGCACGTCGACATTGAACGGCTCCGGCGTGGCAACGTGCGCCTTTACCCCTGCCGCCTCCGGTCCGCTCTCCATCATGGCCAACTACCAGGGAGATGCGAACCATCTCGGCTCAACTGCCAGCCTAACGCTCAACGTTTACGATCAGGCGATTTCGCTCCAATTCGCGAGCACGACGCTGACTTATCCGGGCGCGACGAACGTGACGGTGTGTGTGAGCGGGGCCACGCGCGCCACGCCCACGGGCACTGTCCAGATCGACGCCGGGGGCACGGTCCTGACCACGGTGACGCTCCAGGGCAACGGCTGCGGCTACTGGTACATTTCGCCCGGCCTCAATGCCGGCACTTACTCCATGACGGCAGTCTACTCCGGCGACCACAACAATCCGGGCGGCATTTCAGTTCCCGTCACCATTACGGTCAATCCCGTGCCAGTGAACATGTCGGCGTCCTGCTGGAACTCGTCGTTCCCTTACGGTGGAGATTTCCAGTGCACCGTAAACGTCAGTTCAAATGCGGGTTCGGCGAAGGGAAATATCACCTATAGCCTCGATGGAGGAGCGTCTGTGGCTGTGGAGTTGAGTAATGGCAATGCCGGATTCACGATCACGAAGCCCCCGGCCGGCAGTCACTCGGTGGTCATCAGTTACGCGCAGCAAACAAACTACGCCGCCGCAGCGCCGCAAACCGAGAACTTCACCGTTACTCCCGCGCCCGTGCAGGTATCGTTGACGCCGTCCAAGTGGAATGCAGCCGCGGGTACGAGCATCACATTCAGCGCCGCCGTCTCGTCGTGGAGCGCGGGCGCGCCCAACAATAACGGCGCACTCTCTTTCTACGACGGCTCAGCGCTGCTGGCGACGGTGACGGTGAATTCCAGCGGCCAGGCCAGCTACTCCACTTCAAGCCTGGCCGCGGGAGGCCACACAATTACGGCTACGTATGCGGGAGGGGTTAACTACGGCAACGGATCGGCCAGCGTCACGGTCATGATTGCGCACTAGGCCTGATTACCGCTGGGGCTTCGCCTGCGAGGGAGCGCCGGGGGATGGCTGCGTGGCCGGGGGCTCTAAAGTCTGGGCGGCCTGCGGTTGGACTGGGGTCCGTGCCGGAGATTCCGCGGGCGATTGCGCCGCGGGGGGAACCGACGGGGCCTGTGTCGTCCGCGCCTGTTCCGCCGCCGTCGTCCCCGTCAACCCGGTTGGCGTGACGGGCAACGTGAGAGACTGAACTGTTTCGGGATCGTCGCGCAGCTTGATGTAGAGCGTCCCATTCACCGGGTGCGGCACTGTGAGCTGCGATCCGGTAAAGTCGGGCGGCACTTCGGTTGGGTTGCCGAAGTCTTGTGACGCGGCAACCGATTCAACAAGGAACAGGTTGCTCCCGCTGAGCGTGCACGGCTTTGCCGCACTGCGAGGGCAGCGCAGCTCCTTGAACCCGGGAAGCCGCACCAGCGTTCCCAGATTCATCCAATCTCCGGGTACGCCGTCAGCCGAGACGGCGCGCGCGCGCAGCGGGCCGAATGCCGAAGCTCCGAAGCGCGTTAATGGTTCCACGGTACCCAGGGCGGTGCGCGAGTCCTCGAGCATCAGGCTGCCGTCCGACAGCGACAGCGTGGTCTTAAAGCTGCCGTCCTCAGCTGCTACCTCCACGTCTTGGTTGCGTGGAAAATTCTGCGGCACAACCGACTTGAGGAAGAACACGAGCTTCGAATTCAACGGCAGATCGTTGGGGCTGCCCAGGCGTACGGCCGCGAGCGTCGCGGTTCCGTCGTCCTGTGTTCCTTTGCTGAGCAACGTCACCTGCGGGCGCGGCTTATCTACGTAGACGGGTACCTTGAGCTCCCGGCCATCGCGCAGCCAGACATGCGCGGTGTAGCGCGACCCGGTATCGAGGCTGCTGGTGGCGCCGTCAGTCTTGAGCGTGAGCTGGTCAAAGTCCTGTACGCGGGTAAGGTCGGCCGGCTTCCACGCAATATCGCCGAACGATGCCTTCGCCACCTCATCCAGGCGCGTTCCCTTGAGGGTTGCGATCTTATCGCCGGCGCTCAGGCTGAGGCGGTCCAGCGACGCCGCTTCGGCGTAGGCATGCAGGCTGACGGAGTTAGGTTCGACGACTCCATACTGATGGATCTCAAGCGTAATCGGTCCGGGCGTCGCCTCTTTCATTGAGATTGACACATCGAGCGCATCCGACTTTGCCGATTTCCACTTAAGCGATACCGGCTTGGCTCCTGCCGCATTCACCTTGGAAACGCAGAGGGTGCTTTCTCCCTGAATGTGCAGCGTGTCTTCGCGTCCGACGATCAACGCCGACTCGTCATCGGGCGCAACGACCCACTTGCCGGGCCCCGGTGACTGCAGGCGAAAACTCGGACCCTCCCAATCGTCGAATCCCCATTTGCCGCGGACAACTCCGGTCAGCTCGCCGGGCGGCAGATCGGGAACCGCGTCGGTTGGCACCAGCCCCCCCTTGGCGGGATCGGCCGTCAGCGGCATGTCAAATGCGCCGCGGGAGGTGTCGACATGCAGGTGGAGATCGTGCGCAAGGCTTGTGCCGAACAGGAGGGGCGCGCCCTCCGCAGTGAGGACAAGCCCCGGTTTCTGCACGCACTGTGCATCGGCGGGATTGACCGGATGGAGCGGCGGCGCCTTCGAGGGACCAACCGGCGGCAGCGCCACCACGACCACGGATTTTGGATCCCGGAACGACGGCGGCACACTGAGCCGCAGGTTCAGCGTGTCGCTTGATGGCAGCGCCAGCGCCGGAATGTACTGAAAGTGCGCGGTGTGCAGAGACGAGAGAATCTTGGCGGTATCAACGATTGCGCCCACGTACGCGCTGTACATTCCAGCGCCGCCCATCGACGAATAGCTGAGCTGGTTCATCAGGTCGGCGGTCGTTCCACTGGCCAGTTGCGCCACAAGGGATTGCGCATTGGTGTCGTCGAGCACCATGCCGTCTGTGTGCTGCGTGAGGCAAGGGGCTTGCTGGTCAGTGGGCTTATCGAAGCACTGCTGATCGAGCCGGATACCCAGGGACCTTGCCGACAGCTCAGCGCGCTCCTTGAGAGTTTTGGGGTCGGTCTGGCTGGTTTCGCGGACCTGGGCCAGATAGGATTCAAGACGCATCCGGTCCCAGCTCGCCGCCTGAAGGTCCTGGGTGGCGCGGACAAACGCGCCGGGCCGGTCGTGAACGGCCTTGCGCAGCGTGGTGAAATCGCCTCCGGTTTCGGGAGCGAGAAAGACGAGCGCCTGCTGTGCCTCCTGCGGAACAGTTACGAAGATGCCCTCGTCGCGTGCCTCGTGGGTCCATGTCTCCACGCGGGTAAACCAGTCCAGCGGCGGCGGGTTTGTGGCTCCGCGCAGGAATGCGACAACCAGAACAAAGTGGGTCGATTGGCTGGACGGCAAGTCGGGATGGATCCAGAGCCGATCGCCCGGCATCAGGTTCGGGGTCTGGCTGATGGGAAGCGTCACGTCGCCGCGCTTGACGTGGACATCCACTTTGGGTCCGGTGAGATCGAAGGCGGGGCCATCGGCAGATAGAGGCACAGACAGGCAGAGGACCCACAGCAAAAGCAGCGGCAAACTACGACGCATGGACCCATTTTACGAGGATTGCTAACCGAGCGCCAACGGACCGCAGCACGCCTGCGGCGTAAAAAGCGGAATTTAGGCGAATACAGCGCATAAAAGCCAGGAATTTTCCCGGTGACCAATGAGTACAGGTTCGTATACACTACCGTGGGGTTAGTTTCAGCCGAATAAGTAAAGCCTTTCCCGGTCAGGCGGAGTTTTTCAAAAAAGCACAATCGGATTCAGGACTTCGGTGGAGTAGGGGGAGCCGGAGTCATCGCGTTAACAACAGGAAAAAAGCCTCGGGCGGCAATGTTTATTACTGGGGTCAGTTGCCCGTGGCGCGTAGCGCACCGTTGACTGGACCTCGCCGCCAGACGGGTCCGGCGGCCGCTACTCATCGCGAAGTTGGATTTGCGGTATACGGAGAAGAAAGAATGAAATCGACAAGAGCTGCGCAAGCCGCCGTAGATGTGGGCAATCTAAGTATTCCGGACGCTGAAGAGATCATTGAAGAGGCACTTACAGAGCTCTCCTACTCGCAGGATCCGGGGCTGGTCCGCGCGCTGCGCTTCCTCGCTCCCGCCGGTTACCAGGTGATTGTAGAACTTTGCAGCGAGAACGGGCGCAGCAAGCGCCGCAATGCATCTGCCGAGACATGGTCGCCTGAGGAAGACGAGGTCCGGATCTACTTCGAACGCGTCGACGGCGAAGATTCCCCTGCGCGCGCTGTGCGCACGGCAACGCGGCCCGGTGCGGACCACGCATTCGACGAGGACGACATCCAGGAAGCGCTTATGCCTGCGGACATGGACGCGCGCGTGAAGGAACTGTGCAGCGCGCTCGCGGAGGCGGAACGTGGAGGGCACGCGTTCATCGCGCTGAAGTGGTTCCGCGATTCATTCCTTCCCCGCAAGGCTTACCGCTGGAATCAGAACCCGGAGTCGCGCCAGTCAGTGCTGGCCGAGGCCATTCAGCGCGGCGTGGTGCTCACGAGCAAGATCGCCAATCCAAAGACGCCGGCCTATCCTACGACAACCATCCGCCTGAATCGCGCCGAGGCGGGCATACCCGAAGAGGCGCAGCGCTTCCATCCTGTCGCAGTCCACGGCGACACGCTGTCAGCCGTGCTGGAAGAGGAACGAGGCGTTCTGTGAGCTGCTACTTTCTCGAGGCCACCGCATTCGCGAAATTGTTTGTTCGCGAACCGGGCACGGATGCGCTGATCCGGCTGATGGAGACGGTCGAGGACAATCGGAAACTCATCGCCGCGTCCACGCCGCTCGAGGTGTATGCGGCCATCCGCCGGCGTGAGCGGGCTGGAGGAATCAGCCGCGACGATGCGTCCGCGGCCCTCGAAATTCTGCGCCTTGAGGCTGCCCGCACAGTGCAGGAGCCGCTGAATCCGGCGGTGCTCGAGTGCGCGCGCCAGTTGCTCGACCGGACCAGCCTCCGCTGGCCCGATGCGCTGCAGCTGAGCGCCGCCCTGGTTGCGCGCGACATGTTCCAGGGCACGGAGATCATCTTCGTGTCGGCTTCGAAAGCGCTGCTTGATGCTGCGCGGGTGGAGGGCCTGCCGGTTGTGAATCCCACGACAGAGCCGGAGCTCGTCAAGGAAAAGGAAGCAGAGCCGGTTTAGGGCTGTTCTATTGATGCGGAAATATTGAACCTTGCAGGCGCGCTTCAGGCGGCTTGGACTCGTTCTATGGCCAACCGGAGACCCATTGCTTTGAGGATTGCCGAGAGACTCTTCAATTCAGGATTGCCTTCGCTCGATAGCGTGCGATAGAGCTGAGTGGGATTGAGTTCGGCTTTCTCGGCGATGGTCTGCACGCCTCCGAAAGCCTTCGCCAATTGGCGGAGGGCGATGAGAAGTTCGGCCTGGTCGCCGTCGGCGAGGATGGCATTGAGCAGATCGACGGCGTACTGGGGGTCATCGCGGAACGTCTCGGCCATGGCCTCATCGTGGGATCTGTCTCTCATAATGCAGACCTCTTTTGCCAATCTCTCCAGTATTCGCAGGCTCGGATAATGTCGGCGCCCTGACTGGGCTTGCCTCCGCCGCACAACAGGAGGACAAGTTTGTTGTCCCGCAAGCGCGTAGTAGACCCTGTACCCGGGCCCAAAGCCGATTCGCAACTCCCAGACTCCGTCCCGGCAGAATTTGTGGTCTCCGAAGTTGCCGTCTGCCGTGACATAGTTTCGGAGCTCGTACTCTGCCATAATCGTCTATAAACGAAAAAAAATCAAGATGCGTCACGAACCGGTGCGGAACCTGTTCGCCTTCTCGAACTCCTCGCGCAGTCCCGGCGCGCGCAGGTTCTCGCGAACATATTGCAGGCGCTGCTCGAGAGCCAGCAGTACGCGTTCGATGGCATCGGTGTTGGTGAGGGCGATATCGCGCCACATGGAGTAGGGGCTGGCGCCGAGACGCGTCATTTCACGCAGTGCGCGTCCGCCTACGTCCTTGAGCTCCGGCGCGTCTCCGACTTCTTCTTCTAAGAGTGCACTGAGCGCGGTCGCGGTGAACTGCGGCAGATGGCTCACCCAGGCGACCATCTCATCGTGGCGCTCGGGGTCGATGTCGATGGCGCGCGAGCCCACGGAGACGACCAGCTCGCGCCACTCTTTCGCCAGCGCTGCGCCCGTCTGCGAGCGTTGCCATGACGTGTCGTCGGTAAAGAGCCACACTGCGCCGCGGAACAGGTTGGCGTCTCCGAGGGCTGCGCCCCCGCGCTCCTTGCCCGCCATGGGGTGCCCGGGAAGGAATGCGGCCCTGTCCGGAGTGTTAAAGAGGCGTGCGGCGGCCGCGGTGATCTGCCCTTTGGTGCTTCCGACATCTGTGACGAGTTGATGCGGCCCGAGCACGGCGGTGAACTGCTCCATCAGGTCGAGGGTGGCGTAGATGGGGACGGCGATGAGCGTGACCTGTGCGTCGCGGGCTGCTTCGATGGGATCGAAAGCGATGGTGTCGATCGCGCGCATAGCGAGGGCATGGTCGGCGCCGGTCTTGCCCCGGTTCCAGCCGGTGATGGAGCCGGCGTATCCGGCAGCACGAAGAGCGAGGCCGACTGACGTGCCCAGAAGCCCAGTGCCCAGAATGGCGATTCGGTCGATCATTACTTGATTTCAGCCTACCTTCTCTTGAGTGATCACCTATTGGGCAGATGTCGCATCGCTCGTGGGGACCACGTGGATGACCTCCGGCTCGTTCACCGCAGCGTCTTCATCCACCTCCTCCGATTCATCCGGGCTCTTCAGAGCTTTTTTGAAAATGAAATGCAAACCAATCAGCAAGAGCCCGCAAACGGCCATGAAGCCGCCGAAGAAGATTTTTTCGCGGCTCGCAGCTCCAAATTCCTGCAGCAGGGTCTCGGTGAGATCGTTGCGATCGTAGTAGACCAGAACCTGCGCGCCCTTCACGCATCCTGCCGATGTCAGGGCGGTCTTGCACGTATCGCTATCGTCTCTTATTGAGACCCCGTTGATCTGAAACTGATACTCATAAGTGGAGCCTTTGCCGTGATGAACGCGAAAAAGAGTCCCGACTGTGGTGGCTTCCCGCTGCGATACGTCCTTGTAGTAGTTGCCCTTGAGAAGCTGAAAGCAACCGATCGTTATCAGGAGAACTGCCAAAACGAGGGACTTCTGCGACCGAAAGAACATTCAGATCCTCGCTCAGTTCGGGATTCTCGACAAGAATACCGGAGGCCGAGCTCCCGTGTTGGCGATTCGTATGAAATGCTCGCGCCGCAGGCTCTAGCTCCGCGAACGCCGCAAACCCCGCTACATGCTTCGCCCCACCGCCGTCGCAATCAGCCGAAGCTCGCTCATCAGCTTGTCGAACTGATCGGGATAGAGCGTTTGCGCGGCGTCGGATGCGGCTTTGTCCGCGTTCGGGTGCACCTCGACGATGATGCCGTCTGCCCCGGCAGCCACCGCAGCACGCGCGAGAGGAGCCACCATGTCACGCCGGCCGGTGCCGTGCGATGGATCGCCGACAATCGGCAGGTGCGACAGCTTTTTCACCACGGGAATGGCGGAGATGTCCATCGTGTTGCGGGTTGCCGTCTCGTAGGTGCGGATGCCGCGCTCGCAAAGGATCACCTCGTAATTGCCGCCCGAGAGGATGTACTCGCTCGCCAGGAGTAACTCCTCGATCGTCGCGGCGATTCCGCGTTTCAGCAGCACCGGCTTGCGGATCTGGCCCAGTTCGCGCAGCAGGTTGAAGTTCTGCATGTTGCGCGCGCCAACCTGAAAAAGATCGACATACGGGAGCATGACTTCGATCTGCGCGATCTCCATGACTTCTGTGACGACCAGCAGCCCGTGCGCCTCGGCAGCCTCGCGCATCACTTCGAGGCCCGGAATGCCGAGGCCCTGGAAGGCGTACGGCGACGACCGCGGCTTGAATGCTCCTCCGCGCAGGAATGTGCCGCCCGCGCCTTTCACGCGGCGCGCGGTTTCGAACATCTGCTCGCGCGTTTCGATCGAGCATGGGCCGCCCATCGCGACCACCTGCTTGCTGCCTACGGTGACGCCGTTGCGGAACTGGACCACGGTTCCTTCCGGACGGAAACTGCGCCCGGCCAGCTTGTAAGGCGAGCTGATGCGGTGCACGTGCATCACGCCGGGCATGATTTCGAACTTGCTGAGGTCGAGTGTGGCGGTCTGCCCGACGGCGGCGAGGATGGTCTGCATCTCGCCGGTGGTGCGGTGCACTTCGACGCCCGATTCCACGAGCGCGTCGATGACCGCGTCAATCTGTTCTTCGGTGGCCTTTTCCTGCATGGCGACGATCATTGGTTTTTCCCTGTCTCAGGCGTATCAACGCCGGTGCCTTGGCCCTGGGAAGCTTCCCGGGCGTGTCTCTCCGAGGCCAACTCGTTGCGTTGCAGCGCGCGCATGACGTCAATGATGCGCTCGTAGATATGCGTCAGCTCGATATCCGGCAGCGGCCCCTTATTCGCGGCGCGCACGTTGGCGTAGATCACTTTTTCGCGCGTGGGCTCGTACACGGGCAGTGACGTGGCCGCCTTGAGGTGGCCGATCATCTGCGCGGCCCGGGCCCGCTCGCTCAACAGCTCCACGAGCTGGCGGTCCAGGTCATCGATGCGTATTCGCAATTCTTCGATCGTCATTGCAGCCTCACAGTTCGAGCTATTAGCCATTAGCTTTCAGCTGTCAGCTCATTCGTCGCGGTGCGATTCTCGTCGGCCGAACTCAGGCGATGAGCAGCCAATAGCTGAGAGCTAATAGCTGAAAGCTGCTTTTTCTACCGGGCCAGCGCCGACTCGGGTTGGCGCAGGCCCCTGATAAATCGGGCCACCTCGCCGGGCGCCGTCTCGGGAGAAGATCGCTCGATCAACTCCACGATCGCGCTGCCAATCACCGCGGCATCAGCAAACTCCGCTACCTGCGCCACATGCTGCGCGCTCGAGATGCCGAAACCCACGGCCACCGGCAGCTCGCTCCATCGGCGAATGCGTGCGACGAGTTCGGCGGCATCGGCGGTCATGCTCTTCTGCTTGCCCGTGATGCCGGTGCGCGAGACGGCGTAGATGAACCCGCGCGAATGGGCGGCAATCTCTTCGAGGCGCGCATCGGGACTGGTGGGCGCGGCGAGAAACACCGGCGCGAGCCCGGCTCGATCCATCTCCGCGAGATACTCGCGTGCTTCTTCTACGATCATGTCCGTCACGAGCACGCCGTCTGCGCCTGCGGTCTTCGCATCGTCGGCGAATTTCGCCAGGCCGTAGCGCAAAACAGGATTGAAGTAGGTGAACAGGATGAGGCCGCACGCAGGGCGAGCGGCGCGAATCTCGCGTGCGATGCGGAGAACATCCTTGAGCCTGGTATGGCGCGCAACAGCCCGCTCGCTGGCGCGTTGAATTACGGGCCCGTCCGCCAGCGGATCCGAAAACGGCACGCCGAGCTCGATGACATCCGCGCCCGCGTCAATCGCGGCCAGCGCGATCTCGCGCGAGGCATCGAGCGACGGGTCGCCGGTGGTGAGATACGCCACAATCCCCGGCTTGTTTTCAAAACGAATCGGCATCGCGGTCTACGCCCCCTGCAGATGCAGCTCCTGGGCGATGATGCCCATGTCCTTGTCGCCGCGTCCTGAGAGGTTCACTACCAGTATGTCACGCGCTGACATCGCGGGGGCCATCCGCAGGCACTCGGCAACCGCGTGCGCGCTTTCGAGCGCCGGCAGAATTCCCTCCATGCGCGCGAGCTTCACGACTGCCTCCAGAGCGGCCGCATCATCCTGCACGGTGTATTCCGCGCGGCCCGTGTCGTGCAACATTGCGTGCTCCGGCCCGATGGATGCGTAGTCGAGCCCCGCGGAGACGGAGTGCGTCTGCGCGATCTGGCCGTCTTCATCCTGCAGCACATAGCTGAACGTCCCCTGCAGCACGCCCGGCGCGCCGCCTGCGAATCGCGCCGCGTGCTCGCCCAGCGCGGTCCCTCGCCCGCCCGCCTCGACGCCGATGAGCCGGACATTGCGATCGTTGAGGAACTCGTAGAACGCGCCGATGGCGTTCGAGCCTCCGCCGACGCAGGCGATCACGGCGTTCGGCAGGCGGCCTTCCTTCTCGAGGATCTGCTGCTTCATTTCGCGGCTGATGCAGCGGTGAAAGTCGCGCACCATGCCCGGGTAGGGATGCGCCCCAAGGGCGGAGCCCAATAAATAATGAGTAGTCCGCACGTTCGTGGTCCAGTCGCGCATGGCCTCGCTGATCGCGTCTTTCAGCGTCTTCGAGCCCGACGAGACCCCGCGCACCTCCGCGCCAAGCAGCCTCATGCGCAAGACGTTGAGCTCCTGGCGCACCATGTCCACGTCGCCCATGTACACGACGCATTCGAGGCCGAGCCGCGCGCACACTGTTGCCGTGGCCACGCCGTGCTGGCCCGCTCCGGTTTCGGCGATGACGCGCTTCTTGCCCATGCGCACGGCCAGAAGTCCCTGGCCGAGTGCGTTATTGATCTTGTGCGCGCCGGTGTGGAGCAGGTCTTCGCGCTTGAGATAAATCTTCGCGCCGCCAAGTTCCTCGGTCAGGCGCTTCGCGAAGTAGAGAGGCGTGGGACGGCCCGCAAAGTCGCGCAGCAAAACGTCGAGCTCGGCCTGGAACGCGGCATCGGCTTTGGCGGCCTCGTATTCGCGCTCGAGTTCGAGCAGCGCGGCCATCAAGGTCTCAGGCACGTAGCGGCCGCCGTAGATACCGAACCGGCCGGGCCGCGACTCGGAGGGCGCGGAAGGAAGGATGACGGATGACATGGATGAAGCCTCCTCACTTTGATCGCAAGGGAACTTAGTTTTCAGTTTAACAAGGTACGAGATCCAAGCCGTACGATTGCACCGGATGTGGATGCCTTAAAGGGAAACGAACATGCCGTCTGAATTCATCGGGTCACGGGTAAAAGTGCACACGTTCGCGTCGTATTTGGGTGCCTGATGTCCGAGTCGGTCAGGCTACCTGCGAAGCCGCTTGCGCATGAGCGAGCGAGCTGCCGAGTCGCCATCACGTTTCCATTCGACCGAAAGCACGGTGATGTCGTCCTGTTGCCCGAACTCCTGCGCTGCATTGGCGAGAGAAGCAGCCGTCGCAGGCCGATCGAGCAGCAGTTCGTTCACCTTTTCGAATCCGAAGAGCTGGCCGTGCTGGTTCTGAGCCTCCACGACGCCGTCGGTGATGAGAAACAGGGAATCCCCGCTTCCCATCTGCCATTCGGCGACCGGGAACTCCGAATCCCGCAGGACCCCTAGCGGCAGCGCGCCTTCGATGGGAACGTTGCGCCCGTTGAGATATGGCGGCAAGTGCCCGGCGTTCGCGGAGGTGACGCGGCCCAGCGGATCGATACGCAGCGCGAGGCATGTGGCATTGGCGCGATCGAGCAGGTCATCGTTGAGAAGCTTGAGGATCCGTGCCGGATCGGTGGTGAACTCCGCGGCGGTTCGAATGGCGCCGACAATCAGCGATGCCATCATGCCGGCGTGCAAGCCCTTGCCCTCGACGTCGCCAACCACGATCAGGGTGCTGCCGTCGGCCGTGTCCGGGAGCACCTGGAAAAAGTCCCCGCCCACTTCGCGCGCGGGGCGGTACTCGGTCCGGATTGCGAGTCCGGGCGTGCGGGGAAGGCACTCGGGGATGAGGTACTGCTGCACCGACCGCGCGGCGGCAAACTCGCTCGCATATCGCTCCTCTTCAGTGCGCGAGCGCGTGAAGCGGCGAATGAGGATGGCCATGACCGCGGCGAGGAACAACAAATCGCCGGCCTGGATGAGAGTGATGGGGAACGGCCGCTGAATCAGGGCCACCTGGAAGCTCCATCTGCGTTGCCAATCGAGCACGAAGGTGATGACCGCAAGCCGCTGGACCATGACGGCGGTGCTCTGGAGCAGGACGGGGACAAACAGGACACGCGCATCGAGGTAGTTGTGCCACGCGCGCGCGGCGAGCAGGCAGAGGATCCAGATATGGAGCGGGAGGATCAGCAGAGAGGTCCACAGGCTCCATCGAAGCACGCCAATGCTGGCTCCGGTGTCCATTGGCCCGGTGCAAAGCGGAAGAAGCAAACTGGCAAGCACAAACCAGTAAGTGAGATTGCGCCGGGGCCTGAACAGGGAGGTGAAGAAAGCGAGCTGGGCAAGGCTGATGCCGGAGACGACCAGCAGGTCGCGCAACTGGTTTGCGAGCCACACTGGCCACACAGTGAATCGATAGGAGTACCAGATCCACCCTGCCGCCGCGGAACAGGCAACGATCGCCGCGAACCAGAGGTATTCCCGCTCCGAACGGCGAAAGAGGAAGAGGCAGATTGCGACGAGCGCCCCGAGAGATTGCAACAAAGCGGTAAGAAAAACTCCGGAATCCTCCCAGTGCTGGGCGGCGATGGCAAGGTCATATTGCCGCGCCGCGGACCGGGAGTCGCCGATGAGAGCCCCCGGTTCGGAGGGGCCGCCGCCGAAGTAGCGCGACCAGGCCGGCCATTGCCAGACGCGAATGGCAATGGTCAGGTCGCGCGAGCTCGTTGCGGCAGCCGGAATGGGAAAAAGCTGCGGGGCGTGCGCGGAGTAGGCCCTGGGATGCGGAGGCATCTTGCCGAACCGCGCCGCCAATTGGCCGTTGGCGTAGATCTCGTAGCTGGTGAAGATGTGCGGCAGCACCAGCGACGCGTCACCCCCCGCGGCGGGAAGCGTGACGTGAAAGCGATACCATCCCATGCCGCTGTAGCGGTAGAACCCCTGCGTAGACCAGTCGCGGTCGGACCGCAGGAGCGACCAGCCCGAATCGTCGAATTGGGGGAGCGCCCACTGCGGGTTATCGCCGGCGTGAAACCGCCAGGGCCCTTCCAGCGACAGCACCCACGGCGGACCTTGCGGCGGTCCAAAACTCTGCGCGCGCAAAGAACAGCACCAACCGGCCAGGATCACGATGCACAGCAGGATTCGCATTCTCATGGAAGCACCGCGGCCATCGTACGGCGCATCGGGATTGTGGTCGGTAATCCAGATCACAATTGAACTGCGCGAAGACGCGATTGATCGAGGGTGCTTCGCCGGCCCGTGAGCGCAGGCCGGCGAAGCGGGCGGCGCGGTCTCGCTCGTGCCGCGCCGCCCATGCGGGCGAGACCTCTACTGGTTGAGAGTGAAGACCACGTTGATGGTCGTCTCCACTTCGACCGGGTTTCCATCGAGCAGGTAGGGGCGGTAGCGCCATTGGCTGACGGCGTCCAGTGCGGCCTGCTGAAACATGGGCGGGCCGCTGAGAACCCGCAGGTTTTCGATCGTTCCGGATTTCGAGATGATGGCCTGCAGCACGATGGTGCCCTGCATGCGCGCGGAGACGGCGATGGGCGGATAGCGCGGTGCGATCCGCTGAATCAGCATTCCATTGGCAACGCCGGTGGAGATGTGCTGCGGGCCAACGGGGGCGGCGCGGACGATAGCAGGCGTGGAGCGAGTTGAATGGCCGAATGGATCGCCGCCGGGGATGCCGTTTCCATCATCCATGCTGAGCGTTTGATTCCCGGGCGGGCCTTCGACTCCGCCGGGCTTCGGAATCAAGGTTGGAATCCGCGTTGGCATTGTGAGGCCGAGGTCGGTGAATTCGCGAACGCCGTGAAAGGCCTGCGTTGTGCGCTGCACAGGTGGCGGTGTCGCGGGCGGCGGCGGTGGCGCAACAAGCAGAATGTTCACCCAATGGTGGGGCAGTGCATCAGGGTAGATGAGCGGAATCAGGATGAGCGTCGCCAGGATGGAGGAGTTGAGAAAGAACACGGCCACGCCCCACCTGCGGCTGCGCGTGTGAATCTTGCCGGCCGATTCAAATGTGGAATCTTCAAACATGATCGCCTCCCAGATGTCCGGATCCTGCGATCCGAGTTCAGCTGCGCCGCGGGGAGGCGAGTTTCCGCGCGCGCAGGCAGGCTCATCCGCCCGGCGCCGCACCCGCGGCGCGATGGGCGAAGGGCTGGCTTGCGGCGCACCGTCGAATCTGCATTGACGGCATACCGGCAACTTCGCGCTTCCTCATCGGTACCACTGTGCTCTGTGTAGACACCGCGCGCATGAGAACTGTTCCCGGGTAGAGAAAGAATCTTCCAGCTTCTGGCCCGGATTCATCGCGCGAGCGAAAGAATGGTGGCGCGAATCGCTCGATGCGTGCGATAAACTCCTGAGCATCGACCGGAAATCCGGCGGAGCCCTAATGAAATTGGTTCGTTTGCTTGTTTTTGTTTTAGCCGCAATCCACATCTCAGGCGCACAGCAGGCGAGGCCGGATTCCGCGGCCACCCTTAGCTACATTCACGCGGCCTGGGATACGCTGACACGCTCGATGACCGACTGCCACTCGCTGGTGGACATCAAGGTCACGACCAAACCGATCCTCTATCTGCCCGCGGGCATGAGCGCGCCGGCCGCCGTGAACGACCTGACGGCAAAGTGCCACGTGCAGGTCGCCTGGCTGCCGCGCAAGATCGACAAGCTCGGCGACGTGACGCCGAAGGACCTGCACGACGAAGGGCTGCTCTACTTGCCGGAGGCTTACGTTGTGCCGGGCGGCCGCTTCAACGAGATGTACGGCTGGGACAGTTTTTTCATTCTACTCGGCCTCGAAGCGGACCACCACGAAGCGCTCGCGAAAGACATGGTGGACAACTTCCTGTTCGAGATCGAGAACTACGGCGGCGTGCTGAATGCGAACCGGACATACTACCTGACGCGTTCGCAACCGCCGTTCCTGACATCGATGATTCGCGCGGTGTACGAGAATCCGGCGAGCTTTCCCGAAACGCCCGATGGAAGACGAGCCGCGCATACGTGGCTCGAGCGTGCGTATGCGCTGGCGGGCAAGGACTACTCGACGTGGACCCGTCCGGAGCATCGCGCCGGAACGACGGGGCTCGCGCGCTACTTCGATTTCGGCACGGGGCCCGTGCCGGAGATGGCCGACGACTCAAGCTACTACTCCGATATCATCCGGTGGATCCTCGCGCATCCCCACGCGGGCGGCGAAGCTTACCTGGTGAAAGGATCCGAGCGTCCTGATGCCGCCGAGGTGGCGCGGCTCAAGCAGACGAGCTGCGACGTGGAAGCGAGCGCCGTGTGCATGCGGGCATGGGCGGGAGGATTCCGCCTGTCGCGCGACTTCTACGTGGGCGACCGCGCGATGCGCGAGTCCGGGTTCGATTCCAGCAACCGGTTCGGGCTGTTCTCCGGCGAGACGCACCACTTCGCACCGGTGTGCCTCAACAGCCTGCTCTACCGCTACGAGCGCGACATGGAACACATCGCGCACCTGCTCGGCATGCCGAAGGACGCGGCGCAGTGGGACCGCAAAGCGAAGGCGCGGTATGCGGCGATTCAGCGCTACCTGTGGCGGCCTCGCGAAGGCGTCTTCGCCGACTGGGATTTCATGCGCTCGCGCCCGAACGACTACGCGTATATCAGTTCGTTCTATCCGCTGTGGGCGGGCGTCGCGACACGCGAAGAGGCGAAGCAGGTGGAAGCAAAGCTGGGACTGTTCGAGCGGGCGGGCGGCCTGTCGATGTCGAACAGCAACACCGGCCAGCAGTGGGACGAGCCGTTCGGCTGGGCTCCGACAAACTGGATCGCGGTGGCGGGGCTGGAGTCGATGGGATTCCACAACGATGCAGCTCGCATTGCAAAGAAGTTCGACGCGACCGTGGACGCGGGATTCGCCGAGGAGGGAACGATCCGCGAGAAGTACAACGTGGTCTCGGCCAATGCCGACGTAAAAGTAGCGACCGGCTATAAGCAGAACCAGATCGGCTTCGGATGGACCAACGCGGTTTATCTGAGGATGAAGGGGATTGCGGGAGAGGAGCGGGCGGTGACGGCGAGCACTGGAATCAACTTACTCACCTTTCTAAACTCCAAAACACGAAGGGCGCTCCCGACCAGAGCGCCCTTCGTATTTACGAGTGTTGATTACTCGGGCAACTGCTTCGTTCCCGTCACCGTGAACGATCCCGCCACCGTCGTCGCTCCGGTATTCGGCTGGCCGCCGCCGACCGACACGTTATACTTGCCGCCCGGAATCTCGATCACCGCAGCTTCCGTGACCATGCTCAGGTCGCGCAGCTTGAGCTCGAAGTGGACCTTCTGGCTCGCGCCGGCCTCAAGGTGCACACGCTTGAATGCGCGCAGCGCACGTAGCGGAGCACCTTTCACGTCAGGGAAGCTCAGGTAAAGCTGCGCCACTTCGTCGCCGGCAACCTTGCCTGTATTGGTTACAGTGACATCGGCGCTCACCGGCTCACCCGCAGCCACCGCCGCCTTGGGCAGCGTCAGGTCCGAATACGAGAACGTCGTGTAGCTGAGCCCGTAGCCAAACGGGTAAAGCGGCTTGCCCGTGAAGTACCGGTAAGTGCGGTTCGCCATGAAGTAGTTTTCAAACGGCGGAAGCTGGCTGACGCTCGTGTAGAACGTCACCGGCAACCGCCCGGAGGGGTCGTTCTTTCCGCTCAGCGTCTGCGCCACGGCGTTGCCGCCCTCTTCGCCGGGATACCACGCGTCGAGGATAGCGTTGGCGTGCTGGTTGGCCCAGTTCACTGAAAGCGCGCTGCCGTTGGTGAGCACCACGACGAGCGGCTTGCCGGTTGCGCTCAGCGCTTCGAGCAGGTCCTGTTCGGGCTTGGGCAGATCGAGGCTGGTGCGGTCGCCGCCCTTGAAGCCCGGCTCGCTCACGTCCATCTCCTCGCCTTCAAGTCGGCTGGTGATGCCCACTACCGCGACAACGACGTCGGCGTTCTTCGCCGCATCGACAGCCTCGGGCGAGGGCGCGGTGTCGTACTTCGACCAGATGAGCTTCGCCACAGGCTGCTGCTTTTCAGGCGGGCCGTAGATGGCTTCGAGCGCGTAGGCCTGGCCTTTGACCAGCTTGATCCGGCCCATGCGCTGCTCGGGCTCGTCCGCCTGGTAGTTCATGGCCATGGCCTTGCCGTCGAGGGTCAGGCGGAAGAAGCCGTTGGCTTCCATGCCGATCTGGTACTCGCCGGAGTCTGGCGCAGTGAAGGTGCCGGTCCAGCGAATCATCAGTGGGCTCGCGTTGGCAGCCTCTGAGGGCAGGGCCTTCGCAGACGCATCAATCGCGGGTTCGGAACGCGTGAGCAGAATCTTGGGCTGCCCGCCGCCAAAGGGAAGGCCGGACATGTACATCGCATTCACGCCGGGCTTGCCGTTGTTTGTGACCAGGTCTGCCGGAACGGCGTCGCCGTGGCCGCCGAGGAAGGACGTGCCGGCAACATACTTGATGTCCGCCCCGGAGAATTCGTTCTTGATGCCGTCAAGAATGGAGACGGTGTGATTAGGCCGGCCGTTGTAGTTGCCGAGCAGAACAGCGGTCTGGTCGGCGAGCGGGCCGATGACGGCGATCTTCACGCCGCTCGTCTTGAGCGGCAGCGTTCCGTCGTTCTTGAGCAGCACCAGGGACTCATTCGCCAGCTTGAGAGCCGTCGCGCGATGTTCCGCCGAGTCGAGCTCCTTCGGGTCGATCTTGGAGTAGGGGTCCATCTCCGGCGGGTCGAACATGCCGAGCCGCATGCGCGCGGTGTAGAGCCGCACGAGCGCGACATCGATGTCGCTCTCCTTCAGGTAGCCTATCTTCACAGCGTCGAGATAGGGCTTGTAGTCGTGGTCGTCCTTCACCACGCCGAAATCGACGCACTCGTTGTCCATGCCCCGCTTAAGCGAGATGGCCGATCCGGCGGGCTGGTTGGGCGTGTAGTTGTGGTTCTCGTAGATGTCGGTCACCGCGCCGCAGTCCGAGACGACGTATCCTTTGAAGTTCCAGTGGCCGCGAAGCTGATCCTCGAGCAGGAACGGGCTTGCGCAGGCGGGATCGTTGTTGACCGAGTTGTACGCGCACATGATCGACCCGGCCTTGCCCTCGGTGATGGCGGCGCGGAAGGCGGGCAGGTACGTGTCCAGCTCGTCGTGCTTGTCGATGACAACATCGATGCGGTGGCGGTCGGGCTCTGGTCCGGAGTGCACGGCGTAGTGCTTGGGCGTCGAAATGGCGCGGTAGTAGTGCGGGTCGTCGCCCTGCATTCCGGTCACGTAGGCCACGGCCATGCGGCCCGTCAGGTACGGATCCTCGCCGTACGTCTCCTGGCCGCGGCCCCAGCGCGGATCGCGGAAGATGTTGATGTTCGGCGCCCAGAAATCGAGGCCTTGAAAAATATTGCTGAAGCCGCCGTTCTGCTTCATGAACTCCTGGTGCTTGATGCGGCCTTCGACGCCGATCTGCGAGGCCATCTGGTGGATCGTGTCGGGGTCGAATGTGGCTGCGAGGCCGATGGGCTCGGGGTACTCGGTGACGCCCTGGGTCGCCACGCCGTGGAGAGCTTCGCTCCACCAGTCGTAGGAGGGGATGTTCAGGCGCGGGACGGCGCGGGAGTAGTTGGTCAGCTGGCTCGCCTTCTCCTGCAGGGTCAGGCGCTTCACCAGGTCGGCGGCGCGAACCTCGGGTGCAAGCTTCGTGTTCAGGTACGCGGGCTGGCCGGATTCATTCGAGGCCGGCTTTGCGGTCTCCTGGGCTGCGGCGCAGGCGATCAGGCCGCAGCAGGCGAAGGCGGCAGCGGCGAAGCGAATAGAAAGCGTTCTCATTCTTTCTCCAGGGAGGCGGGCCGAATAAACGGCGCTGAATTTGTTGGCGACGAGGAATGGCTGAACCGGACTCCGGAAGCCAACGCTAATGCGTGTGGCGAACGACTGTCAAGCAGGTGCAATGGTTGTAGCGCGCTCTAAAAAATCGGTTTATTGAAACACGGGGAACAGGAACAGGGGGACAAAGTAAACACACCGCGTGCGCGTCAGAGGTAGGGCGGATACTCCGGGTAGCGCGGCGGAGGCGGTGGTGGCGGATAAGGCGGCTGCGGGTAGACGTACCAGGGTTCCGGCGCTGTGACGGCCCAGATGAGCGCCGCGATCCATCCAATGCCCGTCCAGCCGAAGAACAGGTTGAGCATCACGATCCCGAATCGGCTGTCGAGATGCCTTCCGCTGGCGATGATGGTGGGCAGGAAGTAGAGGCCGAGGAAACAGAGAAATCCGCAATGGAACATCGTTCACCTCTGCTCACGAAATAGGGCGCTCACCGGGCAAGGCCGGGCGTTCTGGGTCCGGTCACGGGGGCAGAATCCTGGTCTGGAAGAAATACGGTGTAACCTTGCCGGAAGTTCCGCGTAAGAGAAGGTGTGAGGCGCGAAAGACGATGGGCGCTCAAGCGGAGATCGGGCTGAAGATGGAAACGCAGGCCGACGAAGCCGGGGAGATGCTGGCATTCCGCGACGGAGGCGAAGAGGCCTTCGAGGCGCTGTTCCGGCGGCATCAGCGGCCCGTGTACGGATGGATTCTGCGCATCGTCCGCGACGCGGGAGCCGCCGAGGACCTGACCATCGAGACGTTCTTCCGCATTCACCGGGCGCGCGAGCGCTTCGATCCGGCGCGAGGATTTGAGCCGTGGGCGCGGCGCATCGCCACCCATGCGGCCCTGGACTGGCTGCGCAGGCAGAGGCCGGAAAACATGGCTCCGGCGGAGTGGCTCAACGTTGTACCCGCTCGGAACGCTGGTGATCCGGCGATGTCGGCGGAGGTCCGGCTAAAGGTTGCGCAGGCCGTTCTGCGGCTGCCGGCAAACCTCCGTGCGGCGGCACTGCTATCGCTCATCGAGGAGCAGCCGCATCGGGAGATCGCCGCGGCGCTTGGGATTTCGGTTGCGGCAGTGAAGCTGCGCGTATTTCGCGCTATGCGCAGGTTGAGAAGCGATCTGGAGAGACAGGGGATGAAGCCATGAAAAGACAGGGACCAGGCACCAGCCACCCCACCGAGCACAAATCGCTCGTCGGGGGCCCCGGCAGGGATCAGGGATCAGACCGCATGACGCGATTGTTGCGCGAAGCAAGCCCGCCCGTCGGCGATAACCCGGAGCTGCGTCGCGATCTGTGGCCGGACATGCAGCAGAGGCTGCAGGCGGAAAGACTCCGCGACAGCGAGCGCGCCGGATCGGCCGGAACGCAGCGCCAACCGATGTTTGCAGCGGTGCCGTGGTTCGACTGGGCCCTCGCAGGAGCCTTGGTGCTCTTTGCTGTGGTTTCTCCGGTCTCGATTCCAGTGCTCCTCTATTACCTCTAACGCGCGGACCTTCCGCAAGCGCGGACACGTTCCGCAGAAAGGAATTCGCCATGACTACGCATCCTTATCTTCGCGCTTATCTCGCAGGAGTTCTCGTTCCCACCCTGATCCTTCCGCTCGGGCTTGTGGCATTCGTCGTGGTGAGGCTGTGCCTGGCGGCGCCCTTCCCCGTCGAGCGCGCGGCGGTGTTTCCTCTGGCGCTCATCCCGGCGGTATGGGGACTGTGGAACGTCCTCTGGCTCGGAACCCGTCCAGCCACTCATCTCTCCGTTGGCGCGCACGGGGCGGTGCTCCCGTTGCTGCTGCTGCCGGCAGGAACGCTGATCGCGACGCAACTGGGCGTGCTCGAACTGGGCGCAACCCACGTCACGTGGTTCCAGGCTATCCACGTGCCCTACGCGTTGATCGCGGCGGCCTTCGCCGCGGTGCTCGCGATGTATTACCTGGTGTGGAAGTACATCGTGGGCTTCGTGAACCGCACGCTCGATGTGGCGTAGCGCGGATATCCGCGCCACGAATTTGCCCGGGCACCGAGCCCGGGCGTTTTCTTGTGCAAAATGCTCCGCGCTACCTCACCGGGCCGGAGCCTATATCGCCCATCATCGCGCGAATGACCACAAGCACAGTCACCGTGACCGCCGCCCAGATGCAAGTCCAGAACCCGATCCGGCTGAACGGGATGAAAAGCGTGCTGTGCTTGCCTGCGAAGTTGAGCCCGAGCTGGTCGGGCAGCACCGCGCGCACCGCGGCGGCGATCAAAAAGCCCCCGGCCCATGCGATGGCGATACGAAATCCAAGCTGCAAGGTCTGCTGCATCAGGTTAAGCGGCATGGCAGAGCGATTCCCCTCCTGATTTTTCCCCCGGCTCACCTCCGTTTCGATGCACGCGGGTCAGGCGGCGCAACCGGCGCCAAACTTTACCGATATCCGGCCGAACGATACAATCGAGAGAGTACGCCGACGTAGCTCAGTTGGTAGAGCAGCTGATTCGTAATCAGCAGGTCATCGGTTCAAGTCCGATCGTCGGCTCCATCCCACCCGCCCGAATTTCCACTCCCATTTCCACAGAAGGCCTGTTCCCTTTCCGGCACGTATCAAATCAGGCACGGGTTATTCACGCAGAATTTGTTGCGCGCTTAATTCCGGTCTGCTTATCCACTACTATTCTTGGCATAATCGCAGCAAGTGAGCGGTTCCTCCGTAGTCGTTCGTACGTAGCGGATTCAGGAGCGCGTCAGAACAGCGGCGGGAGACAAGTTGATCCCAAGGCCGAGCCGGACTAACCAGGGAGCACAGGTGACCAGCTATAGCCGCCAGGATGTATTGAGAATCCTTCAGATCAGTTCCCGGCAACTGCAAGGCTGGGAAAAAGCCGGACTGATTCCCCCGCAGCAGAGTTACAGCTTTCAGGACCTGGGCCAGCTGCGCACTCTGCGCCTGCTGCGCGAGGAAGACGTTCCCGCCGCCTCGATCCGCCACTCCATCTCCGCCATGAAAGCCGTGGCGGGCATGGAGAACCCTCTGCTCGAAGCGACCGTCGTGCGCACCGGAACCCGTCTTGCGTTTCGCCACCTCGGCGCCATGGTCGACCCGATCCGCCGCCAGCTCCTGTTCGACTTCGAGCGCGCCGGCCAGAAAGAAGCTGTCGGTGAACCGGCCCCGCTCCGCAGGCCCTCGAGCGACTCGCAGCGCAACCAGCAGGATCTGTTTCTGGCCGCGGTGCAGGCCGAGGAGATGGGCGACAAGCAGCGGGCCATCTTGCTTTACCAGCGGATCCTCGCCGCCGACCCGGGGTACGCCGCCGCCTACATCAACCTCGGCACGATCTTTTTCCATCTGCGCCAGTACGGCCGGGCCGAGGAGCTCTATCGAAAGGCCACTGAGGCCGACCCCGACTACGTGCTGGCATTCTTCGATCTGGGCAACGTGCTCGATGAGCTTGACCGGCCGGAGGAGTCGATCGCCGCCTACCGGCAGGCCATTGCCCTCGCGCCTCGCTACGCCGACGCCCACTACAACCTCGCGCTGGCCTTCGAACGCAGGAATGAGCTTCGCCAGGCGCTTCTCCACTGGCGCGCGTATGTGCGGCTGGACCGCACAGGCCCGTGGGCCGACCACGCCCGGGGGCAGATGCGCAAGCTGCTCAGCCGGGAAAAACTGTCCATTGCCTGGCGCGGCGACCGCGTATCGCAGCCCGCGCAGAACCGGGCGGACCTCCGGATTTCCGGGGAGGAAAACGAAACCGGCTACGACGAGTATTAGGCATTGGCGGGCCGGCCTGGGCTGTCCCGGCACAACGGCGGACCCGCTCCCGCCATCCAACGTCCCTCGAAAATTGCCGCGACTTGCCACAACTTTGCCCAGCATCCTGAGTCTATTCTGAGTGGTATGACGGATTTGCCACGATGGCCGCCGGCCTGCCTCACCGGCCCGCCTGCTGTTCTCGCTGCTGTCCTGCTGAAGGCCTTGGCGCCCCGGGTGTGCGCATTGCACTGCGGGCTTGAACCGCAATTATCGACCGGTCCCGTATGAGGGACTCTATCCCCTTAACAAGGACGATCCCATGAAGACGATATTTGCTCCCTCCCGGCGTGCAGGGGTTCGGATCTTCGAAGCTCTTGCCGGCTGTATATTAGCCACCTGCGCTCTCTACGCCCAGTCGCCAGCGGCGCGCATCCAGTCTGAAATCAATTCAGCGGAACAGGCGGTTCTCAGGGGGTCCCAGCATCCCCTCGCCCAGCCGCAGTACGACGCCGGCCGCATGCCGGGCGATATGCGCATCAACGGCATGACGATGTATTTCAGCCGTTCCGCGGCGCAGGAAGCGGCCCTCGACGCCCTGATCGCGGCCCAGCAGAATCCAAATTCGCCGCAATACCATCAATGGCTTACGCCCGACCAGTTCGCGGCCCGTTTCGGCATGGCTCAGTCCGATCTCGATACTGTGCAGACGTGGCTCGAGCAGCAGGGCTTCGCCATCGACTCGACGAGCCGTAGCCGGAACGCAATCCGATTCTCGGGGACCGCGCGCGAGGTCGAGCTGGCCTTCCAGACCCAGATGCACTACTACGTAGTCGGAGGCGAGAAGCACTATGCTCCCTCCACCGCGCTCTCGCTGCCTGCGGCAATCGCCCCGGTCGTCTCGGCGGTCCGCAATCTCAATGACTTCCGCCCGCGCCCGCAGCACATCGTGGGGCGCGGCAATTTCACTTCGGCGTCGTCGGGCAACGTGTTCTTCTCCCCCGGCGACATCCTGACCACCTACGACGTCAATCCGCTGCTTAGCAACCACATCGACGGCACAGGCCAGACGATCGCCGTCATGGGGCAATCCGCGATTGTTCTCGCCGACATCGAAGCCTTTCAGGCCGCGGCCAGCCTTCCCAAGAAGGACCCGACGCTCGTGATCGTGCCCGGGACCGGCGACTCCACCACCTCTCCGGGCGACGAGTCGGAGTCGGATCTCGACCTCGAGTGGTCGGGTTCCATCGCGCAGGGAGCCACCATCGACTTCGTCTACACCGGCAGCAACACCAACTTTGGCGTCTACGACGCGGCCCAGTATGCGATTGACAACGCAATCGCGCCCATCATCAGCCTCAGTTATGCAAGCTGCGAGCCGCAGTTGTCCACCGCCGACTACACCACCCTCGACGCAATCTTCAAGCAGGCCACGGTTCAGGGAGAGACGGTTCTGGCGGCATCGGGCGACCAGGGCGCCACGGCCTGTTATGGCGACACCGCTCTCAGCGCCACGGAGCAGGGAGCAGTCGCGGTGAACTACCCGGCCAGCAGCGCCTACGTCACTGGCGTGGGCGGCACCGAGATTTCGGCGGCGGACTCGACGTCGAGCAACTCCACGTACTGGACGGCCGCAATCGGCAACACCGACGCTATCGTCTCCGCGAAGACCTACATTCCCGAGATCACCTGGAATGACGACGCCCAAACCGCGGTCCCCGGGTGCAGCAACGGAGGGGCTTTTTGCGTGAGCGCGACCGGCGGGGGCGTCAGCACTCTGGTCAACCGCCCAAGCTGGCAGACCGGCGTGCCCGGCATCGCTTCGGGCACAATGCGCCTGGTTCCTGACATTTCGTTCTACTCCTCGCCGGGGCTCCCCGGATACCTCTACTGCACGAGCGATAAAACCTCGTGGCAAACCGGGCAGGCTGGGAGCTGCGCAAGCGGCTTCCGCGACGGGTCATCCCAGGGATTCCTGACCGTGGCCGGTGGCACGAGCTTCGCCACGCCCATCTTTGCCGGCATGGTGGCGCTGCTCAACCAGAATTCGAAGTACGTTACCGGCGCGGGTAACATCAACCCGATGCTCTACCTGCTTGCCGCCAACTCCGCGAACTATACGAACAAGGTATTCCACGATGTGACAAGCGGCACGAACGCGTGCACCCAGGGCTCGTCGGTCTGTCCCGGCAGCGGCGGCTACTCCGCAGGCCCCGGTTATGACGAAGTGACCGGCCTCGGCTCCGTCGACCTCAACCTCCTCGCCCCGTTGTGGCCACCGAACACGGGCACATCGGCGACCATGATCGCGACCTCGACAACCGTGTCGGGGACTCCTGCAAACCCGGCTCCCGGCGCGAGCGTTACCTTCACCATCACGGTGGCTTCAACCAGCGGGTCCACCGTGCCGACAGGCACCGTTACGCTCCAGGTTGACGGCGGCACAAGCTGCGGCGGAGTGGCCACCACGTGCGGCGGAACGACGGTTAGTAACCAGACGCTTGCCTCCAACGGAACAGTGACGTATACCACGACGTCGTTCACGGCCGCGGGCGTTCACCAGGTGCTGGCGCAGTACTCCGGCGACGCGACCCATGCCGCGTCGGCTGGAGTGGGCGAAATTGTCATCACCTCTCCCAGTTCCGGCAAGGGGACGTTCGGCGTGGCGGCGACGAACGTGACGGTGAGCCAGGGCAGCACCGGCGCTTCGACCATCACCGTGACTCCGGCCAGCGGCTACACGGGCACGGTACTGCTGAACTTCACGACCAACAACAACAGCGCTCTGCAGAACCTCTGCTACAGCTTCACCACCATGAACTCGAGCGGCGAGGGCACCGTAGCGGTCTCCGGAACCGCGGCGGTGACGACGCAACTCACCTTCGACACCAACGCCTCGGACTGCACCAGCGCGGCAATGATCAAGGGCAAGGGCATGCACTCCTTCCGGAGCCTGCATGCGGCGGGCGGCCAGCAGGCCGCAAACCGGCCAGGCAAGCGTAATGGCGTGCCGCCGCTCGGAGCCGATCTGGCCTTCGCAGGATTGGTGCTGGTCGGGTTCCTCGGGCGCAAGTCGCGGTGGCTGCGGAACACGGCATGCGTTCTGGCGCTGATGGTCGCGGGGCTCGCGTTGAGCGCGTGCGGCAGCAGCGTGAGCACAAGCGTTCCGAATCCGCCCAAGGGCACCTACACCGTAACCGTTACCGGGCAGGACTCCGCAACGTCGACGATCACATCCAACACCACGTTCACGTTCGTGATCGACTAATCCGGCAATTCGCGACCCCTCCCTCTCACGCAATCCGCGGGAGGGAGGGAACGCCGGACCAAGGTGAAAATTGTTCTCGTGCCGATTACTGGCATCGAGATTGAACGCATCGGTGCGGCAGCACAGAAGTCAAATCAGACCGCCTCGCAGGGGATTCGCAACGAGTAATCTGCCGGCTTGAAGGGGTGACACTGCATTTCAAACCAGGACACTACCTATTCTCCAAGCGTACCCGCTCGGATCTAGATTCGGCCTATAATGTACACATGACGGTGCAGGTCATTAAGAATCGCGTGCCTTCTCCGGAGGAGATGGCGAGCGCGCTCGGCTTGAGTTCTGAGCGTGTTGCAGTGGTTCGCCGTATCATGAGGTCGCCCTCTACCCGGGCAACTTCGAAGCGTTCGAGCGGTACTTTCGGAGTTGTAGCTACGGCGAGAACGGGTTCAAAGCGCAGGAATTCACGTTCAAGCGGGCGATAGCAGAGATAACGTGGCGAGGAAGGGATCGATTCAATCTGTCTTCCTCAATATCCCCTACGATAAAGGCTTCGAGGATCTCTACCTTGCGTATATCGTAGGGTTGACGCAACTCGGATTGAAGATTAACGCAACCCTTGCTGTCCCGAACCAGGGGCGCCTCGACACTATCCTGCGGCTCATTGAAGAATCAGACTTTTCGATTCACGATCTGTCGCGGATCGAACTCTCATCCGGTGTCCCTCGCTTCAATATGCCCCTTGAGCTTGGATTAGCGCTTTATCGTTGGCATGTGACCAACGGTAGGCATAAGGTTTTTGTGTTTGAGAGAAAGGCGTATCAGGCGCAACGCTCTACGAGCGACATCAACAGTCTGGATCCACAGATCCACAACGGAACGCCGAAGGGAGTCATGGTCGGTCTGCGAAATCTCTTCCGCCAGCCTGGAAGAACCACCTCTATTCCACAAATGCTCACAAGCTTCCGTGCCCTTAAGCGGAGATTGCCTGAGTTGAGGCAGAACGCGGGAAGTCAATCGCTGTTCAAGACGGCGATATTCCACGATCTCACTGTTGCAGCGCTGGTGGAGAGTGAAAGATTCATAAAGCGCAAACAATAGAGCACCGGAGAATGCTGCGGGTCGATGTTTTTCTCGACATGACGGGCGTCTTCTCCGTCTCGGGTGGGACCGCCGTTTTCCCGCAGCCCGCATACCCCACAGGCCGCTGGCTTTGATACACTCCGAAGCCGGAGGCAGCCCTTGTTGACCGATCTCAGACCCTCGCCGCTCACCCGCGTCTCGGAAGAAGAGGAACTGTTCTACTCAACCGTTTGTACCTTCGCCGCGGAGACCATCGCGCCTCTCGTGCGCACGATGGACGAAGAACAGCAGTTCGCCCCGGGTCTCGTCGGCAAGCTCTTCGAACTCGGCCTGATGGGCATCGAGATCCCCGAGAAGATGGGCGGCGCGGAAGGCAGCTTCTTCGACGCGGTGCTCGCCATCGAGGCCATCTCGACCGTCGATCCCGCGGTCGCAGTTCTCGTGGACGTGCACAACACGCTGGTCAACAATGCGCTGCGGCGGTGGGGCAGCGAATCGCAGAAAAAGTTGTGGTTGCCCCGGCTGGCGACGGAAGTCGCAGGCGCATACGCGCTCAGCGAGGCGGGCTCGGGGTCGGATGCGTTCGCGTTGCAGACCCGCGCCGAACTCACGGATGCCGGCTACCTCCTCAACGGCCGAAAGCTGTGGATCTCGAATGCGCGCGAGGCGGGGCTGTTCATCGTCTTCGCCAACATCAATCCTTCGGCCGGCTATCGGGGCATCACGGCCTTCCTGGTCGAGAAGGGCGCGCCCGGATTCACGGTCGGCCGCAAGGAAGACAAGATGGGCATCCGCGCCAGCAGCACCTGTGAGCTCATCCTGGACAACTGCGAGCTTCCGCGGGAGAGCGTTCTGGGCGAACCCGGCAAGGGATACAAGATCGCCATCGAGACGCTCAATGAAGGCCGCATCGGCATCGGCGCGCAGATGCTGGGGCTCGCCGAAGGCGCATGGCGGCACGCGGCGCACTACGCCCAGGAGCGGCGGCAGTTCGGAAAACCGATCGCGGAGTTCCAGGCGTTGCAGTTCACGCTGGCGAATCTCGCCACCGAGATCGAGGCCGCGCGCCTGATGGTCTACAACGCCGCGCGCCTCAAGGATGCCGGCCAGCCCTACGTGAAAGAAGCCGCCATGACCAAGTACTTCGCGTCGCACGTCGCCGAGCGCGTGGCGAGCGAGTGCGTGGAGGTCTTCGGCGGCAATGGCTTTGTGCGCGACTACCCGGCCGAAAAGTATTACCGCGACGCCAAGGTGGGCAAGATCTACGAAGGCACCTCGAACATGCAGCTCATGACGATTGCGAAGCAGGTGCTGAAGAGTGGACGGTAGCGCAATTCTCCGGGTAAACTGGTTGTGAACTTCCGATGATCGCCGCAAGTTCGGGTGTTTGTTTGCCCCCCCCCCGCGCCGGAAGATTCGCTCATGTTTACCAGAAAATAAATACCCCCCTCCCCCCCCCCTATATTTTTTCTTCTGGGGAAACTTCAAAGGGTCAAGTATCAATAAACAAACGACTTAGCCAAAATGGCGGCTTGGATTGCCGAATGGCGCTTCGGCCGAGGCCTTTCTCGCGCATTGTGGCCTCCTGGTGAACGGAGTGCAGGCGGCCGGCAACACGCTCCAGCACGCCGGTCCAGTCGCCGACTGAAGTCTGGCGGAAGAGCCGAGCCGTCGGATACCACGGCGTCGTCTCGAGGTCCTGCATCCATCGCCAGTCCGCCAGGTGCGGCAGAAGAATCCAGACCGGTTTGCCCATCGCTCCGGCAAGGTGAGCGATGCACGTATCGGTCGAAACAACAAAATCAAGGGTGGCGACAAGTTCCGCCGTGTCGGCGAGGTCGCGGTCGCGGCTCGATCCGTCAATGACGGTGAATCCGGCCGGAAGCTCTCCCAGCTGCGCCGCCGCGTCTCCCTTTTGCAGCGAAACCCAGGTGACGCCCGGAATTTCAAGCAGAGGAAGCAATGCGCGCAGGTGAACCGAGCGATGCCGGTCGGCCTTGTACCGAGGGTTTCCGGCCCACGCGATCCCGACGCGCAAGCCGCCGCTGGTTTGCGTTGGAATGTCGGGGAACCTTCGCTCTGTGTCACCGCCCGCGGCTCCGAGATAGGCGCCGCTCCATGGCGTTGTCTCAGGCACGGTGCCGAATACGGCGGGAAGGCTCATCAGCGGGCATTCGAGGTCCAACTCCGGCGGCGTCAAGCCCAACTGGACGACCTGGGCCAAACCGGCACGGACCACGGCCAGCGAACCCATGAGCCGCGCCACCGGCTCCTGCACCTGGAGGATCGGCCGTCCGCCGCGCGCCGCCACCAGCGCCGCATAGCGGCAGAACTGGATCGTGTCGCCAAGCCCCTGCTCGGCATGCAGCAGCACGCGCTGGCCATCGAGCGGTTCGCCTTGCCAGCGCTGCCGGTCGAAGACGCGCGGCCGGCGATGCACCTCGCGGAACAGCCATCGCGCCTCGTAGTTGCGCCATCCGTCGGTCCAGTTGCCGAGCCGAAGCTGGGTGAGCGCCAGGTTGTAGCGGGCGCCGCTGTTTTGCGGCTCAAGGGCAACCGCGGAGTCATGTGCCCGCAGCGCCTCTGCAAAGCGCCCCATGTCGAGCAGCGAATTGCCGCGATTCGAGATCGCGGGCACGCTGCCCAGCGCCTCGGCGCTCCTGAAGGCCTCCACGGCCTCGCCAAATCGCCCTTCGGCATGCAGCAGGATGCCCATCATGTTGTGCGCTTCTTCATTCTTCTCGTCCTGCGCCAGCGCCCAGCGAACCCAGCCCCACGCGCCTGCAAAGTCCTTCTCCGCATAGCAGAACTGCGCCAACGCCACGTGTGTCCCGACTTGTTCGGGATCCAGCGCAAACGCGCGCCGCAGGTGCTCCCGCGCCTCCGCGGTCCTGCCGGTCTCGCGTTCGAGCAGCGACAGGTTCACCCAGCCCGCAATCAGGTCGGGCCGCATCGCGACCGCACGCTTGAGCGCCGCCTCGGCAAGCAATTCGCGGCCCTGCCCGCGCAACAGGGAGCCCAGGTTCATCCACGCGGCGGCAAAGTCAGGCCTTAGCGCAACGGCGCGCCGGTAACGCTGCACGGCTTCGTGCTTCCGCGAGAGGCGCGCAAGCGCAAATCCCGCCGCAAACTCGGCCTCAGCCAGCCGCGGCTGAATCGAAAGCGCGCGCTCATAGCTGTCGAGCGCCTCGGCGAAGCGACTCAGGCAGCTCAGTGCATGACCCATACCAAGATGCGCCGGGACAAGCGCCGGCGCACGGCAGATCGCCTGTTCGAACTCGCCAAGCGCTTTGCCGGGCCGCCCGGCTGCGATCTTCAATTCGCCCATCCCGACCCGCGCCAATGCGTTCGTCCCATCCAGCCGCAGTGCCGAGTTGTACGCTTCCTCCGCTTCCGCGCCACGTCCATCCGCCCGAAGCGCCTGGCCCAGAATGACCCACGCCGGGACCATCTCCGGCCCCGAGAGAACCGCGGCCTGAGCCATGCGGACCGCCGCGCCGGGCTGCCGGCTAGCCAGGGCAATGAGCGCCAGACCCGCCAGCGCCTGAGGTTCGTGAGGATTGCGTTGCAGAGCCGCCTTATAGCGTTCGGCAAGTGCGCGCAGGTTATCGATCGGAGCGCTTTCCGACAGGGCCACCGGCTTCGTGGCTGAATCAATCGCAGCTTGCATCGCAGAGTGGCTTCCGTTCCTGGAACTCACTCGTTCCAACTGCACGCCGCGGGCCGCTCCCCGGTCTCCAGCATGAAAAGCAGGTCAGAAACCGGCCCCACTGGAGCGCCGGTGGCGGTGGAGCCCGGATCGCGCGGCCCGCGTCCGCCTTGCGCCACCGGCAATGCCAACCATGAGCGGCAGGCCATATACTTGCGAGTGGCTCTCGGCGGGCGAGGCCCGTCCTACCCCAAGCAGGCCGATTACAGATCGTCTCCAGCATGGTCCATCTCTTTGCCACAGCTTTCACCACGAACGTGGAGGCCTCGCCGTCGCGGAGAACTCCCCGCACTTCCCACTATGGGAGCAAACCGCACTCCACAACACGGAGCAATTCAATGAAGAATGCACGAACGCTTTCGCTCTTGATCATGTCGCTGACCCTGGTTGTACCGCTCGTCAACGCGCAGAAATCAGCCGAGGCTGCCTCACCCGAGCGCCTGCCCGGCCTCGATCCGGCGTTTATCGACAAGACCGCCGACCCATGCACGAATTTCTTCCAGTATGCGTGCGGCAAGTTCACCGGATTGCATCCCATTCCGCCGGACCGGTCGGCGTTCGGAACGGGAACCATGCTGTACGACTACAACCAGAGCATCCTGCACTCGATCCTCGACAAGGCCGCGGCAGGTGGGGCGAGCCGCACGCCCAATGAACAGAAGATCGGCGACTACTACGCCTCGTGCATGGACACAACGGCCATCGACGCCGCGGGCCTGAAGGGCCTCGAGCCCGAGTTTCAGCGTATCGATGCGCTGAAGAGCAAGGACGAGCTGGCGCCGCTGCTGGCGCATTTCCAGCTTACGAATGTGAACGCGCTTCTCGGTTTTGGGGAGCAGCAGGACTTTGCCGACGCGCGGAAGCAAATCGCGGCCGTCGACCAGGGCGGTCTTGGCCTTCCGGAGAAGGACTACTACCTGCGCACGGGCGCCAACGACGAAAAGCTCCGCCAGCAATACGTCGAATACATCACAAAGACATTCAAGCTCCTTGGAGAGGCCGACGCGAAGGCTGCGGAGGATGCGCGCAAGGTGATGGATCTCGAGACCGCGCTGGCGAAGAACTCGCTCGACATTACATCGCAGCGCGATCCGAAGAATGTGTACCACATGACCAGCGTGGCAGACCTCGAGAAACTGACGCCGGCGATTAACTGGAAGCAGTTCTTCGAGAGCTCAGGCACGCCGCCGATCACCGAGCTGAACGTCACTTATCCGCCGTTCTTCAAAGCGCTGAACGAGCTGATCGGATCCACCGACCTCGGCACGATTAAGACATATCTGAAGTGGCAGGTGGTCAACTCCACGCCCAGCGTGGCGCTGCCAGCCAAGTTCGACGAAGCTCATTTTGATTTCTACGGCAAGGTGCTGAGCGGGCAGCAGCAGCAGCAGCCCCGCTGGAAGCGCTGCGTCGCGGCCACGGATGGTGCGCTCGGTGAGGCGCTGGGCCAGGTATACGTGGGGCAGGCGTTTCCGCCCTCGAGCAAGGCGGCCACGCAGCAGATGGTGCGCGACATCGAGCACTCGATGGACCAGGACCTCGAGACGCTGCAATGGATGAGCCCTGAAACCAAGGCCAAGGCGAAGGAGAAACTGCAGGCTGTGGCCAACAAGATCGGCTACCCCGACAAGTGGAGAGATTACTCGAAGCTCAACATCGTACGCGGAGACGCGCTGGGCAACACCGTGCGCGCTTCTGAGTTCGAGAGCCACCGGGAGCTCGACAAGATCGGCAAGCCGGTCGACCGCGGCGAGTTCGGCATGAGCCCGCCGACCGTGAACGCTTATTACAACCCCAGCATGAACGACATCAACTTCCCGGCCGGAATTCTTCAGCCTCCGTTCTACGATCCCACGGCGACCGACGCAGAGAACTACGGCCACATAGGCGCTGTTGTGGGACACGAACTCACCCACGGCTTCGACGACCAGGGCCGCCAGTTCGATGCCAGCGGAAACCTGACCGACTGGTGGACTGCCGAGGACGGCAAGAAATTCGACGAGAAAGCCGAATGCGAAGTGAAGGAATATAACGACTTCACCGTAGCGGGTGGCCTGCACGTCAATGGCAAGCTCACGCTCGGAGAGAACACGGCCGACAACGGCGGCGTGCGCCTGGCATACATGGCCTTCCTTGAAGATGCGCGCCGGAAAAACCTCGACCTCAATCAGAAGCAGGACGGTTACACGCCGGCGCAACAGTTCTTTCTTGCATACGGGCAGAACTGGTGCGGTTCGCTGCGTCCACAGCGGGAGCAGATGCAGGTGCAAACCGATCCTCACTCTCCCAACCAGTTCCGCATTAATGGCGTGATTCGCAACATGACTGAGTTCGGCGAAGCCTTCGGATGCAAGAAGGGCCAGCCCATGATGCCGGTGGACGCCTGCCGCGTCTGGTAGGCGAGTCCCCTAAGAGGACGAAAGCAGAGCCCCCATCGATCAGGCGGCCGAGCGCCGGGTCTTTGGGGGCTTTCATTTTTGCGGCGGAGCCGGACGTGTTGTACACGTGGCCATTGGCTGCGGCAAAGAAGAAGGGTCGGAGTCCCCACGCGCGGATGCGGAGTTGGCGGTTAAGCGCCAGGCCTGCGGGCACGCGCCATGAGTCGGGCCCCGAGCGCTCCGCCGGCGGCCGCGAAGACGAGAAGCGGAACCTCGAGGATCACCATTCCGGTCAGCATAATTCCGGCGCGTCCCTCCGGCGACAGCAGCATGTCTCTGAAGGCGTTCAAAGCCTGGGTATTTTCATTCATCGCCTGCAACTGCTGGTTAAGGCTTTGGTTCACCGTCGACTGCCACATCTGATCGAAGCCCTGTCCCTGGTGGAACCAGTAGCGCATGCAGAAGAAGGCCAGTCCGGTGGCGCCGAAGGCAAACCAACCGGCGATCAGGCCCGTGACCAGGCCGATGCGGGCGCCGGCGCCCATCGTGATCCATGCAGGCCGCTGCCGGCGCACATAAAGCGTTACCGCCAGGATCGCGGCAGCCGCCATCCAGAAAAGGCCGAGAATCGCCACTGGCGAGAATCCGCATGAAAGCAAACCCGCCGGCACAGCAAGCAGCATTGCGACGCGCAGAGCGGGACGCCACTCCACGGCACTGGCATCGCGCACCGCTTCGTTCCAACGCTCGGCCTGCGCCGGGCCGCCCCCGTCCTCGTTCGAATAGACGATTTGAGGCAGGCCGCATGTTGGGCAGAAGCAGCTGTCCGCCGGTACAGCCTGGTGACAGCGATTGCACGTGATTTCCATCAAGTACGAGCCTATCGCATCGGGCGGCGATTGGGCATGCCGAAGCTGAATCCAGGCTGTGCAGATGGAAAAGGACGTTCAGCGGCTGCCGATATGGCCTTTGCGGAAGCGCTTAAAACCGCTCGAATTGCGCTAAAGCACTTCTGAGACGGAACCCCGTCCAGACTGTTCGCTGTTCGCCTTTCGATAGCGAAGTGCCGCGGGCAGAAACGCGCAGCTTCTAAGGAAGCATTCCTGGCAGCGGACCGGATACATCAAAACGACGAGTTTCACGATGTCGCCGAGCCGGAATTTCGAAAGCCTGAAATCGGTCGAAGAGCAGAGGCGGCAGTGCTTTTGAAAAAGTTGCATCTCCATTGCTCCCAAAGGGTTACGATTCCAATTTTTGGCAACGGATAAGAAAGGAATTAAGGAGACCAGCATGTCCCGGCAAAGGTCGAAGTCCAGAATCTAGAACTGCAATTCGGAATGGGTGGCCCCGGCTTCGACTCGATGGGCGACCGTAGGCCCATGTTTACACTTCGATGAGCCAGTCGTATTCAACATACGCTTAATTCCAGTTTTTATCTGATATTTTGTTGAACGAATGAAATTATTACTCATCGGGATGCGATTCATTCGCTGAACCATTTCGCGCACACACTAGGGCAGCGACGACGCTGTGACTGCGCGCAAATCTTCCGAACAACGGGCATTCGGGTTTCGAGGCCGACTGGCCAGACGCCGCTCCTATTGCGAACTCCAGGCGTGCTCAGCAGCTCGGTTGCGTGGCTGCGGTTTCGCAGCCAATAACGGCGATGCCGCCCGCAGGCGGCACCAAGAGCTGGAGCATAAACAGGGCAATCTCAGATTCCGACCCCGAACTCGCTCACTGGCTGCGAGTCGGTGTTCGAATAGAAATCGTAGGGCGTGCGGCGGCGGAATTTGTACATGTTGCGAAGTTCGTAACCGAGATAGATCCCAATGGTGGCGACGGCCATTCCCATGGAAAACCAACCGATCACGCGCAATGCCTTTCGATCGGTTGCCGGTTCGGCGGGCCCGTTAATTTCAGGTTCGGTGGACATTGGCCGGAGCCTCCCTTTGTCATGATAACGCACAGCATGACATGGAATTCTGCAACTTTAGACCCACGACGTGAAGAAATGGTTACCGAATGGATTCAATTTGGTCCAGCCAAATCAACCGTTCGGAATCGGGCAAAAAGCTCGCCCGAATGGAGTTCGCTGCCAGCTTGCGGAGCTCTTCACGCGAGAACCCATGTTCGATGTGCGCCAGCAAATACTCGTTCGCGAGATCGGAGCCAAAGAATGCCGGGTCGTCGGAATTGAGCGTGACCAACAAGCCTGAGTCGAAATAGCGGCGCAGCGGATGCGCGCCAAAGTTCGGGCAGACGCCTGTACGCACATTGGAGGTCGGGTTCAGCTCAAGCGGTATCTCGCGATTCCGGAGCATGTCCATGAGTTCCGGATCCTGCTCGGCTGTGAGCGCATGACCGATTCGCTCGGACCCGATCGCGAGCGCCTCGCGAATGGCTTCGGGTCCGGTCGTCTCTCCGGCATGGTTCGTTAGCCGCAGTCCCGACGCGCGCGCCTCGGCGTACAGATCGCGGAATGGCTCGGAACCGGTGCGGCGTTCATCCCCGCCCAGTCCGACCCCGGCGATCGAGGGGTAACTGCTTCGCATCTCGGCAGCTTTGCGGAAGACGCGGGCGGCCTCTTCGAGGGTGAAGTGGCGGACGGCATCGAACAGCCAGTAAACAGAGAGGCCGAGCTCACGGGCAGCGCGTTCCCGCGTGCGTTCCAGGCCTGCAAAGATGGGCTCGAAGCAATGAGGATCATGATTGCGCCACAGGTAGATCACGCCTACGGAGATGTAGACCTCGGCATGGACAATTCCCTGGGCGGCAAGGTGCTGCATCATGCGCCACGCGGCCAATTCGTAGTCTTCCGGGCGCTCGAGGAGGCGCGTGATGGTGCGGAATGCGTCCATGAAGCCTGAAAAGCCGGCGAATTGATACAGAGCCTCGGCTTGCCGGTAAGTCATCGGCTGGACATCGTGTCGGGTGCTTAGCTCGATCAGCGTAGACGGAGTGACCGTGCCTTCGAGATGAAGGTGGAGTTCGGCTTTCGGGAGGCGGCGGATGAACTCCACAATTTCGGCCATAGGCCCAGTGTAGCGGGGATTGAAATTGCTTTGGGAGGGCCTGGACCTTGGAACAGTGTTATGAACAGGTGGTTTAACGAGCCGCACGCCGGCGCCTCTCATCCACGAATATCTCCGCACATTACTTTCGGCATGTCGATCTGATTACTTTTTGCATTTGCTTTTCTTCGACTCTCGGCTAATATCCTCTTCATCTTCAAAAAACTGAGTGGATCCTGCAGGACAGCGTGTGAGTCCTGAACGCGGTCAACGCGTGACGTGAGCAAGCGATCCCGGGGCGGGGAGGAGAGGAGGGCTCCTCCTTAGTCCCCCGGGGGCTTGCGGGGCTGTGGAACCTGCCTCCTCGTCTTGCGTTAACCTAAGCAGTCATGGGGCGCATTCGAATCCTTTCTGACCATGTGGCCAACCAGATCGCCGCGGGCGAGGTGGTGGACCGCCCCGCGTCTGTGGTCAAGGAACTTCTCGAAAACGCGCTCGATGCCGGGGCTTCCCGCATACGCCTTGAAGTGGAGGCAGGTGGCCGCAAGCTGATCCGCATCTCCGACAACGGCTGCGGAATGAACCGCGACGACGCCCTGCTGGCATTCGAGCGGCACGCAACATCAAAGCTGAGGAACGCCAACGATCTGCTTGCGATCGCCACGCTGGGGTTTCGTGGAGAGGCCCTGCCCTCCATTGCGTCGGTAGCCCGCGTAATTCTGGAGACCTCAACCGGCGAGCCGGCCGAACCAGGCACCCGGATGGAGATCGCCGGCGGCAAGATCCTTCACGTGGACGATGCCGCCGCGCCGCGCGGTACAACCATCGAAGTCGCCGATCTGTTCTTCAACACCCCCGCCAGGCGCAAGTTTCTGCGCGCGGAGGCGACCGAACTCGCCCACGTTACAGCGCTTGCGACGCACTATGCGCTGGTGCACCCGGACAAGCACTTCGAGCTAATCTCCGCCACCCACACCCTGGTTTCAGCGCCGCCAGTGGCCCGAACTGCAGAACGTATTTACCAGATCTTCGGCAAGGAAACGCTGGCGCAGCTTCTACCGGTAGCGGCCGAGACCCGGCTGGAGCGTGCCGGTCTGCCGGAACCGCCCCCCTGGAAGAAGGATCCCGACGAGCCGGCCCGCGATCCCGGACATCTCAGGCTGAGCGGCTTTTTTTCAAAGCCTGAACTGCAGAAGCTGAATCGCAACTCGATCTACATTTTTGTGAACAAGAGACTGATTCGCGACCGGCTGCTTCTGCACGCCATAAGCGAGGCCTATCGCAATGTGATTCCGCCCACGAGTTTTCCGGTCGTGCTGCTTTTCCTTGAAATCCCGCCCGAAGAGGTGGACGTAAACGTACACCCCGCTAAGACCGAGGTGCGCTTCCGGCAACAGAACACCATCCATGATTTTGTCCGCGACAGCCTGCGAACTGCCCTGATTCAGGCGCGGCCGGCCGCAGGCTTCCTGGCGGCGCTCGACTCCGCCGCAGTGGCAAGCCCGTCTCTCATGCCGCCGGCGATTTCACCTCTTCCCGGCGCTCCTGGTGATCCTCGAATCGCCGCGGCAGAATTCGAGCCTGTCCCACCTTCCGGTGCGGATGCCGAGCCTTTTGAGCTCGTCCCAGGGGAAGCCGCACCGGCTCCGGTGCGGTTGCCCTTCGAACCCTCCGCCTTTCGGCCGGGATCGTTCGGTAGCCACCAGACTCTTGCCATGGCCACTGCCGTACTTCAGGACGAGTTCCTTCAGCCTGCGCGGGAATGCTGTGCAAACCACGGCGAATCAGCGGCTTCGGCCACTAATCCGACGTATGCCGCAGCTCAGGTCGAGGCGGAACAGGCCGCGCAGACTCTGAATCATCTCGGGTCGCTCAAGGCTCTCGGCCAGCTTCGCGAATCTTTCATCCTGGCCACGGGCGAGGATGGCCTTTGGATCATCGATCAGCATGTTGCTCACGAGCGGATCCTGTTTGAAAGGATCCTGCGTGACCGGACCGTTGAAAGAGTGCAGCGCCAGCGCCTGCTGATGCCCCTTCTCGTGGAGCTAAAACCATGGCAGATCGTGGTTTTTGCCCAGATTGCCGGGGAGTTGGAGCGGAACGGATTTGAAGTAGAGCCATTCGGGCCTCAGACACTGGCTGTGAAGGCCGCTCCCGTTGGGCTGGATGGTTCATCGCTCGAGCGGACGCTGACCGAGATCATTGACCAGTCAAATCCAATGGCGGAGCATCCCGAGCAGAATCAGGACCTTGTAACGTTGCGCACGCGCGTCGCCGCATCGATCGCATGCCATTCCGCAATCAAGGTCAACACCCCTCTTGACCCGGCACGTATGGAATGGCTATTGTTGGAACTTGCGAAAACGGAACACCCAACTAGCTGCCCGCATGGACGTCCAATCGCTTTGCTGTATTCTTGGAAAGAGATCCAGCGGGCCTTCCACCGAATCTGACGCGTAGGTCAGAGATCCAAGGGAAGCCAGCACCCGCCCCTTAGGGGGTATTGGGGCGCGGCGAACACCAACCAGGGAGCCAAGTCTCCCAGAGCCGAAACACTCAGTCGCAGCATCCAAAAAACGAAGCCCCAGCGGCAGGGAAGTGCCAGGCGGGACCGGGATGTAGCGGCCTTTTTGGTCAGGCCAACTTGGACGCATCAATCTCTGGTTTGCCATGGGCCAGCCTGGAAAGAGGTTCTTCTTTGACATCTGAGCAATTGGAAGTAGCGCGCGCCGAACGGATGCGCCAAAACGGAAATGGGACGCTGACGCTGGAGGACGCCCGCACGTGGTTGGAAGAGACGGGTTTAAGCCTGTATCTACCCAAGCGGCAGTTCACATCAGCGCTCGCCCCGAGTTTTGTTGAGGCGGTAGCCGGCCAGCGGAACCTGACGCCTGATCCGCGACAGATTGCAATCGCTGAAGAATTGCTGGTTCGGCTGGAAACCGAGGGGATCGCCGTGCGGTTAAATCTGCTCGGCCAGCCCGGCGAACAGCCCGACTACGTTGTGGCCGCCTGGGTGCTCCCTTATGTTTATGCCCTCCGCGGAGACCGCGACTGGAGGCGCATTCCGCAGCTCACCGGTTCCCGCCAGGTTTCGCCCCTCGCGGTTCAGGCTTACAAGCGCCTCGAGGCAAACGGCGACTCCACCATTGCCGAGCTCAAGCAGGCCCTCGGGCACGGAGTGTCGGAGATGGCCGTTCTGCGAGCCATCACGGAGCTGTGGCAGCAGCTGCGGATCATTCCAGTTGTCTCCGCGCCCGGAAAGCCCGCCAAGTGGCAGCTTCTGCGGCATCGGTTCCAGAAGGCGATTGCGGAAGGAGCTTCCACCTCGCAGGTGACCGCAATTTCGGTGCTTGCTTCAATCTTCCTTCAAGCCGTCATCGCCGCCAGCATGGAAGAAGTGGAGATCTTCCTCTCGCCACTTACGGCGCGCAGCAAGGTCCGCGAGGTCCTGCGCGGGCTGGTTGCCACCCGGCAGGTTCACACTCTTTCGATGGGCCATGCCCCGCACTTCTATGTGGCGGGAACCTTGCCGGAGTTCACCGTGACTCCCACGGTGTACGGCAGTTCCGTCGGCTTCTCCTATCTCGCGCCTCTGCATGAGCAGGACGAGGTCCTGCCGGAGCCCGTGTCCTCCGCGTCCGGTTCCTCCTCGGAGCCTGTTTCGCACCATGGCTTAGTTGCGCACCGGCCAACCTCAAAGTCCAAGAACGCGCCTGCCCGGAAGCACTTCATGCGCCCGGGTTCGCACGCGCGCGACCGCAAGCCAGGCGGTGGTTCCGCGCGCCATGGCTCTGACGCGCGGCCTGCGCGGACCGGCGGAAGCTCCACGACAGGCTCACGCTGGAAATCGGGATCGTCCAAGACCGCTGGCGCTTCGCGAAGCGGCGCCGGGGCGAAAAAGTCCCACGCGGGCGAGCGGAATGCCAATGGGGTTCGTGGCGCGAAGAGCGGATCTGCTGTGTGGAACAAGCACCCCGGGAAAAATGGAAGCGGTTCCCGGGCGGCGAGCCTGAACCATGGCGCAGCTACCGCTCGCAAAGAGACCAGGAGCGGCGCCAAGAGCGCTCACGGAAAGCGGACGCCCGCTATGGCTGGCCGTACATCTGGCGGCGCAAAGCGTCCTGGCCTTGCCAAGCAGGGAACAAAGAAGCACTAAATGAGCCCGGAATTCACCTCTCCGGGCTCGTCCCGCCCGATGCGCAAAATCATCGTAGCCATTGATGGTCCGGCGGGAGCCGGCAAGAGCACCATTGCGCGGCACCTCGCGCGGCGGTTCGGACTGCTAAATCTCGAAACCGGCGCAATGTACCGCGCATTCGCGCTGAAAGCGCTGCGGTTCAGGGTCTCGCTGGATGATCCTGAAGCCCTGGTGAACCTTTCGCGGGAGACCGAGATCCGGCTCGAGCCGGGTGAAACCGAGAACCGTGTGCTGCTCGACAGCGAAGACGTCACGGGACAGCTTCGCAACCAGATGGTCACCGATGCCGCGTCGCGCGTGAGCGTGTTCCCGCCCGTGCGCGCCTGGATGGTAAAGCGCCAGCAGGAGCTTGGCGCCGAGGGCGGAGTCGTAATGGAAGGCCGCGACATCGGCACCGTGGTGTTTCCGCAAGCGGACGTCAAGATCTTTCTCGATGCATCGCCTGAGGTGCGCGGCATGCGCCGTTTCGACCAGCTCGGAGACGCGCCTCCGCAGCAGCCCGAGGAAGTGATTCGCGACCTGCGCGAGCGCGACCGGCGGGACCGGAACCGCGCCGATTCGCCGCTGCGTCCCGCGGATGATTCAGTGATCGTCGATTCCACTCATCTCACGCTTGACGAGGCGGTGAACGCTGCCGAAGAGATTGTCGCCGAGAAGCTGAATCTGCACGAAGCCGAAGCTCATTCCTGATCCACTCCGCAACATCGAAGCGCTCTTATTCATCCATTCAGCATCGAACGCTCGTAGACTGCTGAACAGGAGCGATACGGCCATGGCATCTGAGACATTGGATACGACGTGCTGCGTGGTGGGCGGCGGCCCGGCGGGGATGATCCTTGGATTTCTGCTGGCGCGGCGGGGCGTTGAGGTCACGGTCCTTGAGAAGCACGCGGATTTCTTCCGCGATTTTCGCGGCGACACGGTGCATCCATCGACGCTCGAGGTGCTGAAGGAACTGTGGCTGCTGGACGAGTTCCTGAAGCTGCCTCACCAGAAAGTCACTTCGGTCGGCATCATCCTCGGGGGCACTCATCTCGAGGTCGCCAACTTCCGGCACGTTCCGACGACGTGCAAATTCGTGGCGCTGATGCCTCAATGGGACTTTCTCAATTTCATTGCGGATCATGCGAGGAAGCTCCCCTCGTTCCGGCTGCTGATGCGGCACGAGGCTACGGGCCTGACGCATGACGACGGACGAGTCACCGGCGTGACGGCGAAGACCGAAGCGGGGGATGTGGAGATTCGCGCCGGTCTCGTGGTGGGATGCGACGGGCGGCACTCGATTACGCGCCAGGCGGCGGGATTCGAGGTGATCGAAAAGGGCGTTCCTATGGATGTCCTGTGGTTCCGCATCAGCCGCTGGTCGAGCGATCCGGAGCAGGTGCTGGGGAACGTGAACTACGGAAAGGCCTTGATCCTGATCAACCGCGGGGAGTATTTCCAGGCGGGACTGATCATTCCGAAGGGGTCGTATCCGGAGATCCAGTCGAAGGGGATTGCGGAGTTCCGCGCGGACCTTCAGCGGATCGCGCCGTACCTCGTGCAGCGGGTGAACGAGATCAACGACTGGGACCAGGTCAAGATTCTTACCGTGCAGATCAACCGGCTGCGGAAGTGGCACCGGCCGGGATTGCTTTGCATCGGCGATGCGGCGCACGCGATGTCGCCGGCGGGCGGAGTGGGAATCAACCTGGCGATTCAGGATGCGGTTGCGGCGGCGAACATCCTTGCAGAGCCGCTTAAGAAGGGGCGCGTAACCAAGTGTACGCTTGCGGCAGTGCAATGCCGCCGCGAGATTCCTACACGGGTGACGCAGGGGATGCAGATGCTGGCTCACCGCGGATTGAACTACGCGTTCCGGAACCCCGGGATGCCGATCGAGGCGCCGTGGCAGGCGAAGGCGGTGCTGGGAATTCCGGGAGTGAACTCGGTGCTGGGGTATGCTGTGGGCATGGGAGCCAAGCCGGAGCATGTGCAGAACAAGCCGAAGGTGACGCTCGTGCGGCGGATTGCGGTTCCGGCGGCGCTGGCGGCGGTTGGCGTGGCGGCCACGGCCTTGGCGGTCAGCTGGGCGGCCTGGAAGATCTGGCGGCGGGGCTAGAGCAAAACCAGCGTAGCTGTGTCCTCGAGCTCTTGCTTTTCTTCATCGCGGCTTTCTCACGGTGAGCGGAAGCCGGATGCTCCAGTCCTGAAAGACCACTTCACCACCAGTCTCCGTTCGGTTCATATAAAGTCCGGTGCTGTATGTGAACTTCCCGGTCAACGGCGCAAGTTGGGGTGCCCCGTGTCAAGCCCCAGGGCGCCAAAAAGCACCAGAAATGAGGCAAAACTCCTGGGAAACACCCCCCACCCCCCTAAAAATATTTATTTTCGTGGGGAATCTCGTGGATCGCAAAATTTCGATGTTGCAAATAAAAGACTTAGCTCAACAGCGGTGTGACTTGTCCTACACATTGGAACAAATTCGGGTGAATTCATGCGCTTAACGTGCCTCTATCGGCGCTTAAGTGCAATTCTCGAGCGGCCAGCCGATCTTCCACTTTCGGACAACCAACTCCGAGATTGCTCAAGCCGTTGTCAATCGTGCCGCAGAGCGCGGATTGGATCAATTCTTGACGCGCGGCGGGCAGGCGCGAATGCAGCCAGGAGCGACACGAATATCAGAAGTGCGGCTGTGGCCGCGATGGTGAGCGCGTCCGTGCTTCCAATTCCGTAGAGCATGACTCGGATCAATCGCGTGAGCCACAGCGCACCAATCAGTCCCAGCATGATGCCCGCGCTCGTGAGCCAGAACGCCTCGCGCAAGATGCTGGAGAGAACCTGGCCGGTCCGGGCGCCCAGAGCGATGCGCAAACCGATTTCCCCTGTTCGCGTGTTCACCGCATAGGCCATCACGCCGTAGATTCCTATGCTCGCAAGCACCAGCGCCAGGACGCTGAAGCCTCCCGCGAGCTGTGCGAGAGCGCGCTCGTCCGCCAAGGTTGACTGGACCTGGTTATCCATGGTGCGCACGTCGATCATGGGCAGATCCCGATCGAGCGATTCGAGCGCCTTGCGCGCTTCGAGTAACACGCTGCCCGGGTCGGCCAGCGTGCGGATCTCGACCATCATCCGGCTGGGCCCCATCAGCTTCTGCATGTACGGAACATAGAAAGTGGGAGGAGTTTCGCTGCGCAGATCCGCGTAGCGCGTATCCGCCGCGATGCCCACGATCTGAATCGGGCCCTCCACGTCGTCCGGATCCGTTTCGAACGATTTGCCGACGGGATTTTCGCCCGGGAAGAGTTTCTGTGCGAGCGTGCAGTTCACGACCGCGACCCTGGGTGACGCTGCGGTGTCATCACGATTGAATGCGCGTCCCTGCAGGATCGGGATCCCGAGCGTCTGAAAGAAATCCGTACCGACACCGTTGGTTTGAACGCGTGCTGGCCCCGTTCCCTGCGGCCGGCCCACAACCTGAAACGTCTCTCCCGAATGTCCATCGCCGATGATCCCAATGTTGCTCGAAGTCACCGAGCGCACGCCGGGAAGAGACTCAAGCCTCTCCTCCAGCTGTTGGGAGAAGGCCGTCATTTGCGCGTCGCTGTACCGGGAGCGTGGCAGGTTCAGGCGGAAAAGCAGGATGTGGCTCGATTCAAAACCCAGGGGGATTTTATTGAGATTGAAGAGCGTGTGCGCGAAAAGCCCTGCGCCCATCAGCAACGCCGCGGAGAGCGCAATCTGGCCGATCACAAGAGTCTTGTCAAACCAGAGCTTGTGGCGATTCGCCGTGGCTCCGCCGGATTCGCGAAGGCCCGCATGAGTCGCAATTCGCGTTGCCCGCCAGGCGGGCGCTACGCCGAAGATGATGCCGGCGGCAAGAGAGATGCCGGCAGTGAACAAGAACACGCGCCAGTCGAATTCGAGTTGTACCGAATCCAGCTGGGAAGAATTCGTCAACAGCCTGGGGACAATGTTGCGGCCGAGATAGCCGAGCAGCAGACCCGCTCCTCCCCCGAAGCCGGAAAGCAACAGGCTTTCGGTGAGCATTTGCCGCATGATGCTTCCGCGGCCGGCGCCCAGCGCCATGCATGTGCTCAGCTCACGCTGCCTGGTTGCCGAACGCGCAAGGAGCAGGTTGGCGAGATTGAGACACGCCAACAGCAGAACCAACCCGGCCAGCGCCAGCAGCACATACGATGGCCGAGCGTATTTCCCGAGCAGATAATCCAACCCGCGGTCGCCCGGCGTAAACTGCAGATGAAATCGATCAAGTTCGCCCGTGCGCTTGAGGACCGGCATCGCGGTCTGCCGCAGGGCTGCATCCAGTTCGCCGAGGGCCCGTGCCTCGGAGACATCCGGATTCAGGCGAGCGAGAATTTGCACCCACCATGACTGCGGGTTGTCGAGCAGCGAGACGCTGCCATTCTGCACCCTGGGCAGGATCAGTGGCTGCATCGTCATCGGGACGAAGACCTGCACGGGGCTTCCCATCTGCAAGCCGGCAAAACGCCCGCCGCCCACCCCGACGATTGTTGCCGGAACGCCATTCAGTGAAATGGCTTTGCCGAGAACGAGTGGTGATCGCGCGAATCGCTGCGCCCAGAAACCGTCACTGATGACAACCACGGGGCCGCTACCGGGAGCGAGGTCGTCCGCAGGAGTTAACGTCCGTCCCAACTCCGCTTTTACGCCAAGCGATTGAAAGGCGTTTCCGCTGATCAGTTCTCCGTTGACGATCTCGGCCTGCCCGTCAATGGTCGCGGCCATCGAAACATCCTTGAATGCGATGAGCGCCTGAACTGCGTCCGATCTGCTGCGCATCTGGTCGAGCACCGGATAAGAGAAGCTGTCACTGATAAGTCCGCCGGCTTCATTAGGACCGACATCCCCCCACACCGGGGGAACCGGCCGTTCGGGACCGCTCACCCAGGCCAGCATGCGCAACTGAGCGGGGCGGGCCACCGGCAGCGTGTCAAACAGAACGTGCTTCGCAGCAGTAAAGATCGCAGTGTTGGCGCCGATGCCAAGAGCCAGCGAGGCAATGGCCACGCTCGTCAGAATGGGATTTCGCCACAGCTGGCGCAGACCGAAGCGCAGGTCCCGGATCAAGGTGACAAACAGGAAGAAGGTGCGCTGCTCATGGTGGCGCTCTCTGAGCAGAGCCGGATTCCCAAACTGGCGGCGCGCCGCGGCTTCAGCGCCACTCGGTTCCATGCCCTGAAGGATGAAACGGTCTTTTAGCATCTGGAGGTGCAGCTGGATCTCATCTTCCAGTTCGACATGGGAACGCCGTTGCCCAAACAACGCCCGAAGCTTTGACCTAAAGACGCGGAGCCGACCGGCCATAGCTATCGCTCTCCCTGCAGGCTGAGTACTCGGGCGGTCACTGTTCGTTCCTTTGCACATCGCAAAGGTATCATCAGTCCTTTGGCTTGTCCATAGGAGGATTGATGGTCCCGCAGCTTTCCGATGCGGGCTGGCGGAAACAGCCGATGTGCCCGACAGGCAGCAGTGTTGCATCACCTGTCCGAAGGCGGTCACCGGCGTCCGGAATTGAACAGCAAGAGATCTCGAAGACGCTGAGCAGCGCAGAAAGGCGGGTACTTAAATCGCGGGATATGTGGCAAGTGGATTGCTGATAGCTATCGATTGGGTGAGGGTGATTCAAGACCAGCAACCATCCTTGTTAGACCCGACTTTGAGGCACAGGTTCACTCGTTCCGAAAGACGGCCAACTCCGCAAATCTGTTCCGGGAGGGAATTTCCGGAAGGGAATTTCCTGGAGGAAATCATGTTGAAAATGTATGGCATCAGCGCGTGCGCTCTCGTATCGATTGTGGCTCTCGCACTTCCCTGCGCCGCGCAGCAGAACCCGTGGAACGGTTCCTGGAAGATGGATCGCTCAACATTCAAATACGATGGCCCGACCTTTTCGATAGCCGCGGACGCCGACGGATTCAGCGTCACGCGCGATGGAAAAGCCGGCCCCAAAGTACCTTGCGATGGCAAGACGAGCGCGCAATCGAATGGCCGCACGACAACCTGCCGCAAGATCGCTGCCGGATTTGAGTTGGAGAATACCAGCGACGGCAGGCCGGTAAGCAAAGTGAAGATTGAGATATCGCCAGATGGGAACAAGATCAACCAGACGCGTGATATTTCGCCGCCGGACGGCGTCCCATTCACCCTCACCTCCACATCGACGCGGATTTCAGCAGGGCCGGGCTTATCCGGCACATGGAAGGAAACCGCCATCAGCACATCGCGGGACACGGGAGTGCTCGCCATTCAAATCTCGGGCGACAGCGTTGACTTCAAGGAGACGGACGACGACAAGCCGATCACGTGCAAACTCGATGGCAGTCCGACGACCATAACCGGGACGCAGACGATGACTGTGAAGCAGGACGATCCCCGTACTCTGAAGGTGACCTATAGCAGTAGTGGCAAGGTCGACCGCGAGAACACCCTCGTCCTGAGTTCCGACGGTAAGACCCTCACAGAAACAGACATCACTCCAGCGCCGTGGCCATCCACGATGTCAGTCATGTTCCACAGACCTTAGGAGCCAACGTGATGAATGTGAAAAGCTCAATTGGGCTGTTGATGATGGCCGCCACCCTCGTTCCGATGTCACCGGCAAAAGGGAGTTTCTGGAACTCTCCGGAGGCCTATCTAGGACAAACTCCCCCAACGGATATCCCGAAGGCTTTTGCGCCGGGACTACTGGCCGACCCGGGCATGTTCGTGATGGGCCGCGTGGCGTTTTCCCCTGACGGAAGGGAGTTCTATTACGCTCAGAACGACTCCTGGGACAGCGGCGAGCACGCCAGCATGAAGATGATTCGATATGAAAATCATCGGTGGGGAAAACCGCTTACCCTCAACCAGGGATTTCTTTCGCCAACATTTTCTCCCGATAAAAAAACGTTGTACATGAGGCGAGTGAACCAGATGGGCAGCATGAAAAATGTCTGGCATTCGCAAAGGACCGGCGACAGGTGGGGTGCTCCCACGCCATTCCTCGAAGAGACGTACGGGGTATACGATTTCATGCCGACTGCCAGCGGCAACGCATACGTTGGCAGCGATCCCAGCCCGGACGACACGAAGAACAGCATTTCCTACGCTTACAGCGTGCTGACCATGTCGAAAGGCTCGATCACCGTGAAGAGCCTGGGACGTCCCCTCAATGAGCCGGGATTCAATGGCGACCTCTACATCGCGCCGGATGAGTCCTACATGATCGTCAGCGCCAAGGAAACCAAGACGTACGAATCCGAACTCTACATTTCTTTTCGAAAGCCCGATCTCACGTGGACAGTGCCGGTGAGCCTTGGGTCGCGGATCAATGATGGTCTTGCTCATCGCTGGGGACAATACGTCACACCGGATGGCAAATACCTCTTCTATACCCGTGGAACGAGCGAAAAAGATTGTGCGATCTACTGGGTTCGCTTTGACCGCCTGTTAGAGCAACTCCGGCCAAAGCAACTTTGAGCAGAAGGCCTGTGGCGATGCTTACTGAGTGATCGACATGACTGCGTTGGCGTTGTCATCGTTGAAGTAGATCCACTGGTTCCCTTGGGCGTCTGTTGTGGCTACGATGCCGAACAGGCCTCCGGGAATGCCGGTGGTATCGAGTTGCAGCGGGGTTCCGACGAATCCGCCGGGGAGCGAGGGCGAAACTTCGATCGCAAGATTGGGCATCTGCCCGGTTGCGATGTCGACATCGGAATTGGTGACGATCAGGTCGCCATTGGACAGCAGGGCCGCGCTGAGGGGCGCAATGAAGGGACCGCCGTGTGCGATGACTCGCGCTGAGGCCGCCGAAGGTCCGCTGAACGTGGGCATGGGGGTGGGTGGCGCGGCCACGGAGGCGCACTGCCCGCTGACTGCGACCCCGCCGGCGCCGATGGCGGAGATCTTCGAGAAGACGACGACGCTGTTGGAACTGCTGTCGACAACGTAGAGCGCATCGATGGAGGAATCGTAGGTGAGTCCGGCGGGCGCGAAGACGGCGCCCGGTACCCCGCTGCCGCAGAAGCCGGAGATGATCTGGGTGCTCTGGGTGCCGACGATGCGGTCAATCGATCCATCCAAATTTGAGACGTAGGTTCCCGCTGAAGTGGCCGCGATTCCCCAGGGGTGGGCAAACGTAACGGCCGAGAGCGGATTGGTGACCGCGCCGTGGGGGTCTATCTGCGGAACTGCGTTGGCGGAGAAGGCCGAAGCGTGGAGGTTGCCATCGGACGTAAATGCGAGGGACGCGCAACCCTGGAGCCAGGCTGACTGGGCGATGCGGTACGGGTTAGAGCCGGGGGTGGGATGCAGGCCGACGATCGTGGTGCCGAGCCCCTGCGTGTTGGTGGCGCCGTCGTTGAAGTTGCAGACGACGAGGTCGCCCTTGGTCATGAGGCCGGCGGTGGCCGGGGCTATGGCGAGGCCGTAGGGATTGCCGCCCATCTCGATGGGATCGAGGGTGGAACCGACGGTGGTGATGGTGGCCGGCAGCAACGAACTCAGGATCGACGGATTCACTGTAATGAGGGGCGAATTGGAGCTCACCGTGCCGCCGGGGCCACTGCAGGTGAGCGTAAACGTAACTGTGCCAGAGCCGGTGGGGGCTATCGTGGCGCTGCTGCTAATTGGCTGTATGCCATTGAAGGCGCTGCCAATGGCATTCGACGCCGAGCCATTGCAGGAGGTGGCATCGGTCGACTGCCAGTTAAGCGTGACGGCCTGGCCAAAGGTGATGGTGGTGGCTGCGGCGGGAGTTACGAAGTTTACGCCCGGCGCCGGCGCCATGGTGGTTTTGCTGTTACTACCGCAGCCCGACAGGACAGCGACCAGGCCCAAGACGACGAAACCCCATGCGAACCGGCGGATGCGCATAACTTTCCTCCCCACGTGACACCGCAAAGCGATGGTAGGCCGGAGGGTAACACAAGGCGAACACTGAATTGTCATTTTTTTGTTTTGGCTGGAAGATTGATCAGGCTGGAATGGTAGCAGTTAGCGGATCGTAATTCGCATTTCACATTTGTAAAGCTTTTCAGTTGCTTCTGAGGCCGTTAGCGGCAGTCAGCCCTGCCTGGCCTTGCGCGGCGCGCGAAGAGTATTCAGCCAGCTCACGATATTTCTGATCCCCAGATTCCACACCCTGGTGTCCTGGGCGTTCTTGGCCACCACCTCGTAGCCTTCGAACATCGCGATCAAAAAGCTCGCTGCCTCTTCCGGAACGAGGTCGCCGCGGACTGACCCCGCATGCTGCCCGTCCCGCAAAGCGGCGGCAATGCTTTGCTGCCAGGCCTGAAAGATTCTCTCCAGCCGCTTGCGGAATTCTTCGTTGAGCAGGGACATCTCCTGCGTCAAGTTGGCGAGCGGGCAGCCGCGCTTTACATCCACTTGCCGGGAGGGTATCGACTGCGCGATGCCGATTAAAGTATCGATTGGGTTCTGGCCTTTGCTCTGCTCGAGTGGGCGCATCCAGCGGTCGCTGGTGAGTTCCGAGATGATCTCTTCGACGATGGCGTATCCCAGGGCTTCTTTGCTGTCGAAGTGGTGGTACAACGCGCCCTTGGTGACCCCGGCCGCGGCAAGGATGGCATCGAGGCCGGCGCTCTGGAAGCCCAACCTGTAGATTTCGCGGAATGCCGCCTGGAGCAGGCGCTCGCGGGTGCGCTCGGGATCGCGCTGCGCAGGAGCGCTGCGCCCTGGTCTCTTTCGACGCGCTGAAAGTTCAGTTGCACCCGGTAACATACCAATCAGTATGCAACTTGCGGCCCGGCTTGTCGAGCTTCGGGTCTGATTGAAGGCAATCACACTGCACGGCAGAGCTCGGGGAAGGAGACGTTGGGAGGTTTGGGAGGGGATTTTTGGCTAACTTATTTATTTGTAATAGATTACGGTGACTATTTTACTGTGAGGAAATTTTATAGGGGGGGAGGGGGTATTTGTTTTCCCGCCTGATCGGATTGGGGTTGCTGATAATCGACCGACTTGAACCTGGCCGTAAGAAAGACCTGCGAAGTTGGTGAAAAAAGTGGCGATTTGGGGCAAAAAAGTGGCGTTTTGGGCACATTTGAAATTTTAGTCAAGTTATTTATTATCACTTGATTAACCATTTTGCACTCTTTTTGCCCCTCACATTTCAAAGGGGTTACTGGATGGGGGGTAGGGGGGTATTTATTTTCTGGTTAACAGGCCCGGAGTTCGGTGATCGATTGGCATCGTCCGCAGGGGGGAGGGGGAGCAGCGCTTTTCCCGGTCGAAAACGTCGAGTTTTCGGCTTGATTATGCGGGGTCGGAGTTCTTCCCGACCGGCTTTTGTGGTAAGTTTCCTAAACATTTGTAGTAAGTTTCCTACACATATGCGGTAATTTCCGTACACATATGTAGTAAGTTCATCCCCTCTTCCGGCCGTTGCGGCGGCGGAGCCTGGTGGGCCGGGGTGGCCCTGAAAAGCGAAAATGCCCGCGCGCGGCGGGCATTTGGAGTGGGCTTTCTCCCACTATTCTTAAGTCTAGCAGGGGTGAAAAGTGGATCGGCCAATTTCCAGGAAATTTTTGCATGGGATAACCTGATGATATAAAGCCAGTTGTTTGTGTTTCGCTTTTTCTTCCCTACTTGACAGTGTTTTTTGCCAGCGATTTCCACAGGGAATTGCGCCCCGGGGCACCTTGAGATTGTGCT
>DATFRB010000043.1:0-3222 GCA_035263625.1 Occallatibacter sp. | reverse complement strand
GGGTCGTGTGTCACGAGCATCGCCATGAGTCCCGGTGAGGCGCAACTGTACGAGAGATGAAGGAGGGCCCTTCGGGTTCGGCAATCAGGTGCTGATCCCAAGCCACCGCAAGCTGCTGCGGTCAAGAGCCGTGGTGGTGAGCGTTGCGGAAACGCCGGAACAAGAATCTGGCAGGCACGGTCGGGAGAGGCGAGCGCAAGCGAACCGCTGCAGAAGTGTCGAAAGCGGATTAGGCGATGTCAAAACCGGGGGGTGACCCTTCCTCCGGGATCAGCTCGGGGGATTCCTGAGACTGCCCGAGCGACATCCGGCATGTAGGCGGCGCGAAGCTCGACCAGGCTTTCGTACGGAACGTGAGAACCTGTGCTCTGTCACGCTGATGGCGTGAAGGGAGAAGCCGCAAGCGGCTCCAACCGCGAGGGCGAGAGTACCGATGCGGAGCGCAGGGGCGGAGCAGCCCGTAGTGGCGTGGAAGGCCCTGTAATGGGGCTGGAGCGAAGGGGCTGCGTTGTTCGGCCTTGGCCAGTGGCCAACTGGAAACGGGAGGAGCCCGTGGACGAGGCAAAGCCGTTCAAGATCCCGAAACGGGAAGTCTGGGAAGCCTTCAAACGTGTGAAGGCCAACCAGGGAGCGGCTGGCGTGGATGGACAGACGATTGCGCAGTACGAGGCCAACCTTTCGGGCAACCTCTACAAGCTCTGGAACCGGCTGTCGTCAGGGAGCTACTTTCCTCCGCCGGTGCGTCGGATCGAGATTCCAAAAGCGAATGGTGGGACGCGACCGTTGGGTATTCCGACGGTCGCTGACCGCATCGCTCAGGAGGTCGCCCGCCGCTACCTGGAGCCAATCCTGGAGCCGGTGTTCCATGCCGACTCCTATGGCTACAGGCCCGGCAAATCGGCGGTCGACGCAGTGGATCAAGCTCGCCAGCGCTGTTGGCGCTACGACTGGGTGCTCGATCTCGACATTAAGGGCTTCTTCGACAGCATCGATTGGGAGCTTTTGCTCAAGGCAGTCCGCCATCATACGGACTGTCCGTGGGTGCTGCTCTACATCGAGCGATGGCTGAAGGCGCCCGTGCAGATGGAGGACGGCAGCATCGCGCCGCGCACGGCGGGAACGCCGCAAGGAGGGGTCATCAGCCCGCTCCTGGCGAACTTGTTTCTGCACTATGCGTTCGACACGTGGATGGTGAGAACGTTTCCTCACATCCCATTCGAACGGTACGCGGACGATATTATCTGTCATTGCAAGGGCGCCGAGCAGGCGCGGGCACTCTGGGGTGCGATTGCGGACCGCTTCGCGGCCTGCAAGCTGGTGCTGCATCCGCAGAAGACGAAGATCGTCTACTGCAAGGATGTGAACCGGCGCGGCGACTTCCCGGACATTCACTTTGACTTTCTTGGCTTCCAGTTTCGAGCTCGAAAGATCATGTGGGTGAAGCTGGACAGGCGCATCTTCGCGCACAGTTTCCAGCCCGCCGCCAGTCCGAAGGCGTTGACGCGCATCGGCCGCGACATCCGTAGCTGGGCGCTTCATCATCGCAGCGACAAGTCCCTGACCGAACTGGCCCAGATGTACAATCCGTGCATCCGCGGCTGGATCATCTACGACAGCCACTTCTACAAGACGCAGTTGCGTCCGACCCTGAAGAGGATCGATGCCTATGTCATCCGGTGGGCGCGTCGCAAGTTCAAGCGGATGCGCCACCAAACCAAAGGCGCGAGAGATTGGTTGGACCGGCTACGCCGGGCTAACCCAACACTCTTTGCGCATTGGGCACTATGTCATGGCAACGGCCGAACATCGGGAGCCGTGTGACTCGAGAGGGTCATGCACGGTTCTGGGAGCGCCTGGAGGTGAAATTCCTCCGGGCGACTCAGCATTCACGTCATTCCCCGCCATCCCGGGGTGGCCGGTTCGTCCCAAGAGCGGACATTCGGCCTACGCCCGTGTTTATGGGTGCACGCCCTACGGCGCGGCCGAAAATTAAATCCCTTGAATCAAGACGCTCCGCCAGCGCCGTGTGTTGAGGGACAGCACGCTCGCGGCGTGCTATCGTTCCCTCTACACGCCTCACGCGGGAGGGGCGTATGACAGTCACCATCGGACGGCGGGAATTGCTGGCTGCACTCGGCGGCGCGGCGGCCGCGTGGCCGCTCGCGGCGCGCGCGCAGCAGGCTGAGCGTTTGCGCAAAGTCGGTGTTCTTGTGCCGGCCGCTGCCGGCACTCCGCATTGGCAAGCCTATGTGGCCGCGTTCCGGGAGGGACTGCAAAAGCTCGGCTGGTCCGACGGCCGCAACATCCACATCGAGGAACGCTGGGGTCCTAATGCCGATGAGCTGGGCAGCCATGCGGCTGAGTTCGCGGGAATGATGCCGGACGTCATCCTCGCCGGTGCTGCGTCGGCATCGCGGCCAATACAACAGGCGACCCGTACCATACCGATCGTATTCGCCAATGTGCCCGATCCGGTGGCCAACGGTTTCGTTACAAACTTGGCGCGGCCGGGCGGCAACATCACCGGATTCGCCAACTATGAACCGACCATTGCCATCAAGTGGCTTGAGCTGCTGAAGCAAATCGCACCCGACGTCGCTCGTGTGGCGTTCATCTACGACCCGACGAACCCGACGGGGGTGGCATATCTGCGCGCAATCGAATCTGCCGCTTCGTCGTTTGGAACACAGGTGTCGGGGGCGGCCGTGCGAGACGGTGAGGAGATCAAACGCGCCATCGCTGCATTCGCGCGCGAGCCAAACGGCGGGTTGGTCGTAGCCGGCGGTCCGAGCACTACAACTCATCAGGCGGTGGTGATTGGTCTCGCGGCCCGCCATCGCTTGCCGGCGGTTTATCCGACCCGAGAAGCTGTGACGGGTGGTGGCCTGGCCTCCTATGGGGTGGACACCAGCGATCTGTTCCGACGTGCGGCCTCCTATGTTGATCGTATTCTCAAGGGCGAGAAGCCGAGCGACTTGCCGGTCCAATTTGCAAACAAATTCGAGCTGGTGATCAACCAGAAGACTGCGAAGGCGCTTGGTCTGGATCCCTCAATCCAACTGCTCGCACGCACCGACGAGGTAATTGAGTGAAGCGCTGCGACTTCATCACGCTGCTCGGCGGCGCGGCTGCGTGGCCGATCGCGGCGCGCGCAGCAGCCGGCGATGCGGTGATTGGATTCCTAAACGGCACATCGCCGCAAGGATATGGCCTCTTCTTGTT
>DATFRB010000042.1:0-21910 GCA_035263625.1 Occallatibacter sp. | reverse complement strand
ACATTCACGAGCCGTCGCAGGCCGAGCCGGTGGCGGAGGTCGCGGACATCCTGCAGATTCCGGCGTTCCTGTGCCGGCAGACGGACCTGCTGGTGGGGGCGGGGAAGACGGGGCGCGCGGTGAACATCAAGAAGGGCCAGTTCGTGGCGCCTTGGGATATGACGCATCCGGTGGAAAAGGTGCGGTCGACGGGCAACGAGCGGGTGTTCCTGACGGAGCGCGGGGCGAGCTTCGGGTATAACACGCTGGTGGTGGACTACAGGTCGCTGCCGGTGATGCGGGAGATGGCTCCGGTGGTGTTCGACGGAACGCACAGCGTGCAGCAGCCGAGCGCGGCCGGCGGAGTGAGCGGCGGGCAGCCGGAGTTCATCCCGATGCTGGCGCGGGCGGCGGTTGCGGCGGGCGTCGACGGGCTGTTTCTCGAGGTTCATGACGATCCGGCGAACGCGAAGAGCGATGGCGCGAATGCGCTGCGGCTGGATCTGCTGAAGCCGCTGCTCGAAACGCTGCTGGCGATTCATGAGGCGGCTCACGGCTGAGTGCAGGCGATGGGTAGGGGCGCGAGGGAAGGCTAACTTGCGTGGGTTGCGATCCGCGACTCGGCCGGCGCTTTCTTCATGGCACGCTCGTCCACCACGATGGTTTCGGCAATGCGGTCGTGGACACAAGAGCGGTTGCGGGCGGTGAAGAACTGCACGAATCCGAAGCCTGCCTCGAGGGTCGACGCGCCGTAGCCGAGCGCGCGCTCGATGGCCTGCCAGAGCGAGATGCGCGCGTGGGTGAGGGACGCGATGCGGATGCCGAAGAGCTTCTTGCCCGGCGTCAGGCCGTTTGTCGCCCAGACAAAGAGGCCGAAGTACAGGACGACCCAGACCACGTTGGTCCATTCGTGAAAGTCGAATACAGCGGTGATGTCGCGTTTTTCGTGGGTCAGGTGCAGCATCACATATTGGCGCGCGATCTCCGCCGGGGTCCACGTGGCGACGACCAGCAGGAAGTCAACGAGAAAGGCGGCAAAACGCCGGCCGAACGGAGCCAGGGGAACACCGGCAAGCGACGCGGCGCGGGCGGTGTCGTGGGGATCGAAGACGTTTCGGCTGCCGTGGGAAGACATGGACACACTATACGTGGCGTAGAGTTGAATCGCGGGTGGATGCGGCGAAGTTCGCTGCGGCTGCCGCAATCGGAGCGGCTGTGAAGGAGCAGCGTGTTATGACGATCCCAAGACTGGTGGAGGCGACGGCAACCTTGCGCGTGGGCGTGGATGCGCTGTATGCGGAGTTTATCGAGCGCGAGGTGGCGATCAGCCGCGAGATCGGCGATCAGCCCTATCGCATGAGCGATTTCGACCTCTTCGATCCGGAAGGGAACCGGGTCTGCTTCGGTGAGGCGTCGGAGCGGGTTGGCAATCAGCAAGCCGGCGAAATCAATACCCCAGTATCTCGGTGAGCATGCGGTTGATCTCGGGATCGGCGCGGAAGTCCTCGATGGTGTAAGTGGTAAGGCGCAACGTGAAGGCGGGGCTGGGCTCGGCAATTGCCTCGGCGAGGCAGCGGCGGATGGCCGGGATTTCTTTTTTGCCGGCGTAGATGTTGAGGAAGCTCAAGGCCGAGACATATTCCCCGCGGGCTCGGCGTTCCTCCAGCTCATCGAGGAGGCGGGTGGCGTCTTCCGGCCGGCCGGCGCGTTCGTAGGCGCATCCCAGCAATCCAATGAACATGGGCATGCGGGAAATGGTGACCACGTGTTCAAGCGTCTCGACGGCTTCCTTGTGGCGATTTTGTGCCGAGAGCTGGACTCCGAGCATCCACAAACCGAACAGGTAGTTGGGTTGAAGCTCAAGGGCCTTGCGGGCATATCCCTCCGCGTCCTGGTACCGGCCAAGCAGTTGCAGCGCGACGGCCACCAACCCATGGAAATACGGGCTGACGGGGTCGAGACGCACGGTCTGCCTGGCATACTCGAACGCCGCGTCGGCATGGTGGGTCATCGCATTAAAGAACGACACGTAGCCATGCGCGATGGGGGAATGCGGGTTCAGGGACACGGCTTTCTGGAAGTCGGCTCCGGCTTCGAGCCATTTGCCGAAAAAGAACTTATAAAGGCCGCGCGAGAAGATCGCTTCCGAGAGGTTCGGAGCCAGTGAGACGGCCTTTGACATTGCGGCCAGCGCCGGGGGCCCACCCTCCTCCGCCGAGACCCAGGTATAAACGCGCAGGATGCAGTAGCAGTCTGCGAGGCCCGAGTAGGCCAATGCGAATTCAGGATCAAGCTGGATGGCCTGCTCGAAGCACTTGATCGCCAGCCGCACGGTTCCCGGCATGCGCTGGTTCGCGAGATGGCGGCCCTTGAGGTAGAGTTCGTAGGCTTCGAGGTTCTTCGTGGCCTGCTTCACGCCGACGCCGAGGGTGACTTTGAGCTGATCGGCGATGGCGCGCGAGATCTCGTCCTGCACTTCGAAGATGTCTTCCATCTGGCGGTCGTAGCGATCGGACCAGAGCTGGAAGCCGTTGCGCGCGTCCACGAGCTGCACCGTAACGCGTACGCGGTTGCCGGCGCGGCGGACGCTTCCGTCGAGGATGTGGCACACGTGCAGACGGGAGGCGATTTCGCTCATCTCGATTGACTTGCCTTTGAACGAGAACGACGAGCTTCGCGCGGTGACGCGGAGGCCATCCACCTGGCTGAGGGCGATCAAAATCTCTTCGGCGAGACCGTCCGAGAAGTATTCGTTCTCCTTGTCTGCGCTGAGGTTGGTGAAAGGCAGCACCGCGATGGACGCTACCTCGGCAGCGGGACCGGGAGTGGTGGTGGGAGCCGGAGCCTGGCTCGCTTCCTTCAGTGCCTTCCTCAACAGGCTCATGCTGGCGAAACGGTCGGCCGCGCTCTTGGACATACAGCGGCAGACGAGCGAGTCCAGCGCAGGCGGGACATTCGGGACAATCTCGCGCAGCGGCTTCGGATGCTTGTGCAAGATGGCGGCGATGGTGGAGATCGGCGTCTCTTCCGAGAAGGCTCGCTGTCCGGAGAGCATCTCGTACAACAGGACGCCGAAGGAGAACACGTCCGACCGTGCATCGGCCGGCTTGCCTGCGGCCTGCTCCGGCGACATATAGGCTGCCGTGCCGAGGATCACACCCATCTGCGTTTCGCAGGTAATCGTGGCGTCGGCTGGAGCAACGGTCTCGCGCACCTTCGCCAGGCCGAAGTCCAGCACCTTGACGCGGCTTGAAACCATTACGTTCGCGGGCTTCAGGTCGCGATGGATGATCCCGCGCTCGTGCGCATATTCGAGAGCCGACGCGATCTCGCCGGCAATCTGCACGGTCTCCTCAACCGGAATCGCGCCTTTCTTCTCGATACGATCGAAGAGGGTGTCGCCCTCGATGAGCTCCATCACCAGCGCGCCTTCTTCGACGCCGAAGATCGTCGCGATGTTGGGGTGGTTGAGAGAGGCGAGCACCTTGGCTTCGCGGGTGAAGCGCGCCAGCCGCTCGGGATCGTCGGCGACGGCTGCTGAGAGGATCTTGATGGCGACCTGGCGGTCAAGCTTGGTGTCGAGGGCGCGATAGACCTCGCCCATTCCGCCTGCGCCGAGGGGCACAAGAATCTTGAAGGAGCCGAGCTGGGTTCCTGAATTGAGAGGCATGGAGGTGTAGCGGCAAGTCTATTTGATCGGACAGCCACTCGAACAGAGAATTCGATTGCGGCGGGGAGGTCAAAACGTGACGGTGGCGGTGATGGTATCGGAATAGGCTCCCGATCTCGGCGGCGAACCAGCGGGCAATTGGCCGTATACAGTTAGCGCCTGGGCTGCTCCGGACCCTGTGCCGGCCTGCGTGTCAGTGCCAACGGTGTTGCCCCAGTTCAGCGTGTGGGTGGAGTTTCTGAACAGCTTGTATGCGAGCAAGGTTCCGCTGGGACCGGTCATCTTTCGCGTGGTGACTGTTGCGCCGGTCGCGGTTCCTGCATTGAGCCCCACATTGTATGTCGTGCCGCTGGGACAGTTGACCGTGATGGTTGAATTGGAGTTGATGAGAGAGCCGGAATAGTTGCCAAAGTTGAGATTACTCGCTGAAATCGTGCAGCCCGGGATGACGGTCGAGGTTACGCTGAAGGACGCGATGGTTGTAGAGAAGGTGCTTCCGCTGAGAGATGCGGTGATGGTATCTGTGTAGCTTCCGAGCGGAGAAACTTCATTGGCGGGAATTCTCGCATAGACGGTGAAGTTCTGCTGGGCGCCGGTCCCGGTGCTCGTGACCCAGTTGGTTCCGGCGGTATTGCCCCAGTTGACGGTGTAGGCCGCATCGCTGAAAAGCTGATATCCCAGGGTATTCTGTCCGCCGTTGCCGCCGAACATCGATCGAGTCGTGACTGTTGCGCCGGGAGTGTTTCCGGCGTTGAGGCTGAGGTGGAAGACCGTGCCTGCGGTGCAGAAGACCGTAATGGTGTTCGTGACGTCAATCATGCCGCCGGCGTAATCGCCAAATACGAGGCTGGAGGCGGAGGCGGTGCAACTGACCGCAGCTGCCGACCGGGCGGAAAATGCCGCCAGGAACAGCAATACGATGATGCACGATCGCGTCAAGGTCGTATCTCCATGCAGTGCAGCGAGCGGATCCTCACATGGATACCACTTTGGGAAGCGCTCAAAAAATAACGAAGACGGTGATCGTATCGGAGTAGGCGCCCGGATTTGAGTCCTGCCCTCCCGGAAGTTGTCCGAAAACCGTTAACAACTGGGGCGCTCCGGTTCCTGTGCCGGATTCCGTGTCCGCGCCGGAATTGTTGCCCCAGTTCAAGGTGAGCGCAGGGTCCCGGCAAAGTCTGTAGGCGAGAAAGGACCCGCCGGGCCCGGTCATTCTTCTGCTCAGTGTCGACGCGCCTGGTGCCGTTCCGGCATCCAGAAGGACGATGAATGAGGTGGAAACCGTGCACGTGACCGCTATGATCGATGTGGCATTGATCGGCCCTCCTGTGTAAGCTGCGAAGTTCAATGAAGTCGCGGAAACGTCGCAGGACTTCAGAACGGTGGCATTGACGCTGAATCGAGAAGTGGCCGTCAAGAAAGAGGAGGGAGCGTACACGTTGACCTGTACCCGCGGGTCGGTATAGCTGCCGTCCTGCGCATATTGATTCGTCGGAATCCTGGCATAGACGAAAACGGTTTGAAAGTTTCCAGTCCCGATCCCGTTCACCGTGTCGATGCCGGGAGTATTGCCCCAGTTCATAGTGCGCGCTGGGTCCTGGAAGAGCTGATAGCCCAGCAAGGCTCCAAGGGGACCGTTCATGTTCCGGGTGAAGACAGTTGTGCCATTCGAACCATTGTCGATGCCCAGAAAGTAGGCAACGCCGGGGTCGCAGTTGATGGAGATGGTGCCTGTCACGTCGAGGGTATCTCCAGCAAAGTTGCCGAATTGGATGTTGGAAGCGCTGATGCGGCACGCCGGCGGAAGCTGCGCTGTGATCGACGCGCATGCGACGACAAAGAGAGCTACCGCAAATAGCCTCTGCGTCATGGTTCTTTCTCCACGCAGCGCAGCGGCCCGATATCGGGGATCTCGTTCGGCACCCGGTGATACTCGAATGACACCGTGCAGTGCCGTCCCTCCGGCAGATCAACAACCAGCTCATTGCGGGGGCTGAGGTCCTCGACGTAGACCTCGCCGTCGTAGCCGACGGGCACGGCGGCTCCCGTAGCGGCTAGCTTTGCCGAGCTGCCGGGCCCCAATGGTTTTCCGGACTCGTCGACGAGGTGAAGCAGCGCGCCATGGCTGAACTTGATGGGGATCTTGACCACTACGCCGGAGCGATCCTGCGGCCGCATCACGCGTGTTGCATTGTTGATCGTGACGTCGGCGGGCAGCCCGGTTGCTTCAACGGCTATGTGATTTATCTCGAACGCCCGCATGTCGGGCACCAGCAGGCGGCCCGAGGAGCCGGTGGTTCCGACGTCGCGGTTCTCCTGGAGAACCGGCACATTGGTCAGGGGAGTGGTATCGACGATGGCGAAGCTGTCATAGATCTGGTTTGAGAGGAAGAGACGGCGGTCCGCCACCGAGATCGCGCCTGAGGCTTCCAGGCGCTCCGTTGTCACTCCGCCGCTGTAATCGGCGCCGGCGGTGAACAACCCAACGGGCGACTTGTACTGGACAAAGCCGAACTCGTGGTTCGTGCGGCCGGCCTGAACAAAGCCCTGGTAGCCCATGTCGTGGATTTGCGCCGCTGATTGCTGGACCTGAATGAGGGCATCGCCTTCTGACGACCAGCCGATGTTGGCCGAACTGCGCCGCCCCAGGGCAATGACAACGCCGGCCTGCACGCCGCTGCTTCGCGGACTCTCGAGCGTTCGAAATGCGTTGGCATAGAAGTCAAAGCGGCGCTTTACCTGGAGCGAGTAGTTTCCGGAGACGACATGGGAGTGGATCGCCGCAGCTTGTCCTGTGAAGATTCCCGAGACGAGCGGATGGGGAGGAGGATCTTCGTCGATGCCGGCGTAGGCAAGGCCACCGGTGCCAACGCGGGGAAGCGTGAGCGAAGTAAAACCGCTGAATTGTTTGCGCAGGACCGCGTCCCCGTTCATCGATGCAATATCGCGGAAGTTGCGATCAGCAAGGGTCGCCATGGCGCCGATCGAGAATTTCCTGCCGATGCGCTGGGCGGTGGCGGAGACCTGGCCCCCCGGGCCTGCATCGCCAAAGCTGCCTTCGCCGGAGACGTCGAGTTCGCCGAGGTTGTCGACCTGCTGAACTATCCCCACGCCAGGAAGAAAGGTGCCAACTGTGCCTTCGAGATCGGCCTCGATTGTGGTTTTCGAGCTTAGGCCGCGGCGGTAGTTTCCGACACCCCCGAACTTCCCGTAGTCGTTGCTGACGTAGCCCCAGTTGCGCCGCACCAATCCGGCCTGGGCGGAGAAGGTTTGCAGGCCTTTCGCCAGCAGTGCGTAGGTTGCATAGAAGGGCTGGCTCACAGTGACCTGCTGCCCGAGCGCGTTGGTCATGGTCATCGAGATAGTGCCAGCGCCCTGGATGACTGGGATCTGGGGGACCTCGAAGGGGCCGGGAGCAACCTGGTTCGACGTGACGAGACCGCCGTCCGCCAGGATGTCGACGGTGGAGGGCACGGCAGTGGTGCCGCTCAGGGTCGGGAGGGGGAAAGTGACAAGATCGGGGCGCGTGCTGAAGTCGGAGCGGAACTGGAGGCCGCCCATGTGGACCGGGCGGTTCCAGGCGAGGCTGCTGGTAATGAAATCTCCGCCGGTATAGCGGAGCATCCGATTCACGTCGGCATACGAGTAAGCCGAGTCCAGCCGAACGACTGGTTGACTGCCCAGGTTGTTGGCGCTTGCGCCCGCGTAGGCAAGCCAGCCCGAACTCGCAATGCCGAAGGGCGAGAACCCGCGCATGTCAAGCGCAGCCGCAAAACCGTCCTGGCCACTGCTTACTGAATTCGAAAGATCGTAGTTGAGCGTCATGCCGGTACCGCTCTCCACTACGCGACGGTCCTGTGGGCGTCCGGATATCCCGGGGCCCAGCCTTGTCGGCAGACGCTCGTTGTCGCTCACCGTAACGCGCAGCGCCTGATTGGTCTCGTCGATGTTCCATATAAGGCCGGGAAGGTCGGAAAGAGGAATCAGATCGTCCGCCTTGCGGCGTTCGTCGACTTTGAAACCAAGGTCGAGCAGTTCATCCGGGTGCGCCATCAGCTTGCCGCGCCGGAGGGTGAATTCGCCGACCTTGTCGATCGAATGACCGTTGATCTCCACTTCCAGGAACAGGGTGGTGTCGGCGCCGGGGTCGGAGTTGGGATCGGCGTTTGAGCCCGGACCGTTGGGCGCGTTGGGACCGTTCTTATTGGTTGAATTCGTGCTGTTGCCGGGGTTGGTGCTGTTGGACGGATTGGTGCTGTTGGCGGGATTCGTGTTGCTTGTTGGGGACGTGCTGCCCGGGTTTGTGCTGTTGGCGGGATTGTTGCTGTTGGGATTGGCGCTGCCGGCGGGATTTGTGCTGGTTGAATCTGTCCTGGTGGGGTTGGTGCTTCCGGGTTCGGTCGTCGTTTCCGTGATCGCGAAGTGATGGGCCCGGGCGGGTTCCGAAACAGCGAGCAGCGCCAGAATCACGAGCATCGCGCAGCGGAGATATGGATTAGCCTGCATTCCATCGCGATCAAGGCCTGGAAACAACACGAACCTGCTCGTCGATCGCGCCGGAGTCGGCGCGCGCGGTGAGTCTCAGCGTGTCGTTTGGCAGAGAAATAGAATTCGGTACATCAATGCGCCATCGCCGGGTAGCGCCGGCGAGAAGATAGGGCGACGCACCGCTGTCCGGCTTCAGCTTTGTTCCATCGCTTGTCAGGAGCGCCATATCGTGGATCGCGTCGTGGCATTTCCCTTCGTTACTGCCCACGAGGTAGACCTGCCCGGCTTCCCGCTCGAGGTGAAACTCGAGATGAGGACTCGCGCGAACAGCCGACCTTGAGAACACGGGGATCGAGAGGCGGAAGACCACGTTCACGATGCCAGCTTCGGCAGGCTGCGGAAGCTCGTCGAGGAGGACGCGATACGTAACCTCTCGGTCTCCCGGCAGGTCGCGAAGGATCAAGCGCACCAGTTGGGTGGCTCCCGGCGCGATGGAAGCGATGGGAGGGCTTACGACGAGCGCGTGCGTGGCCTCGAGCTGGTCGTTGCCATTCGCCTGGGTCCACACATAGGGACGAATCTGGACCGCTGCTTCACGATCTCCCCGGTTGGTCACGGTCATGGTTGAAGCCTTCTGCCCGGGCGTGAAAAACACGTTGACCGGCAGAACAGTCAGGGACTGGGCTACGGCGCTGGCGCCCAAGGCAAGAGAGATAAGCGCAGCAGCCGCAGCCAGCGACGTTCGTCGATATGAAGTGAGCGCAATCATAGTTGTAAGACACGAATAGCTCCCGCCGACTCGGATGATCACTCCAGATCCTCATCGGACCGCTGGCGGGCGCCGGACTGGGGGCGCATCATCTAGAAAGTAACGGTCACGGTGATCGTATCGGTGTATGCACCAGCCCGGCTGGGGTTTCCAACCTTAATCTGGCCATAGACCGGAATGGGCTGGCCTGAGCCGTTGCCTGTACCTGTCACGGTGTCAGTGCCGACGGTATTACCCCAGTTCTTTGTCAACCCGGCATCCTGGTACAGGAAGTACGGCAGAGGAATAGCGCCCGTGGGTCCTGTCATTGCCCGGGTCGTAACCGTTGCCCCGGTGGAAGTTCCGGCATCCAGTCCAACGTTGTAGGTGGTCAGGTTGTTGCATTGGACCGTAATCGTTGACGTTGCATTCGATACGGCAGTGGCAACGTACGTCCCAAAATTCAGAGCGGTTGCTGAAACCGAACATGCGGACACGACGTCGGCAGACACCGTGAAGGTGGTGGTTACCGTGGATGGATCCGCTGCTTTCGGGCTTACTGCGAGCACCAGGAAGGCAGCCGCAGAGAGGGCTAGGGAAGTCTTGCGAGCGCTTGAGAATTCCATATGGGGTCACTCCTGTAAGCAATGGAATTGCCCGGATGCTTCAGCACACACGCTAGCCTTGGGCAGAGGCGAATAGCATCTGTCAAAAGTACGAGTCCTGTCTTCGCAAGTCTTCGCAGCGCCGCGATGCCGTCTCTTGTCTGCAAGACGCGCCTCAAAAACTGGTACATCTGCCAATTCCCTCGTGTTGAAGCGCGGTTTAAGGTGGGGCCGTCGTTACCACGGCCCGAAAGCCTTTACACGGAGGGGTTTCCATGTCGAAGTATTTGCTCGCATTTGTTGCACTCGCCAGCTTTGCGGCGTCCCTTGCGGGGGCGCAGGATGCGTACACCGGCAATTACATGTCCAGCAGCCAGGCTGGAAGCCGGCAGACGCAGTTCAACATCCGGATCACGAAGTATTCCAGCGCGGACGAGGTCAAACAGTACGGCGCCATCCTGAAGGAAAAGGGGCAGAGCGGCCTTCTGGACGCGCTGAAACAGCTGGACAACGGGCGCATCAATGCGCAGGGCGATACCGGAACCCAGATCGCGATTGCGGAAAAATGGCAGAACGGCACCCAGACCGTGATCACCATGATCTCCTGCCGCCGGATTCTCACGAGAGAGCTGAAGAGCGGCGGAATCAGCGACAAGTATCCGTTCTCTTTCATGCAGATCACGGTGGACGCCAACGGGAAGGGCCACGGGAAGATGGTTCAGGCCGCTTCGCTCACTTATGACGAAAAGAAAGGCGGTCCGAAGCTCGAGCCTTATGGGCAGGGCGCGACGCGGATCAGCAACGTGGAGCCGATCAAATAGGCTGACGGCAATCAAGCCGTGGAGGGGCGAAGGCCGGGTGGAGCCTTCGCCGTTTCACGGCTATATTGCGGGCTGCCAGAGCTCAACGCGGTTGCCTTCGGGGTCCCATACCCAGGCGAAGCGGCCGTAGTCGGCATCTTCTCGCTTGGGATCGATTCGGACGCCTGCGGCGGTGAGTTGACCGAGCAGCGCGTCGAGGTCGTCGACGCGGAGGTTGATCATGGATTGCTGCGGTCCGCCGCCGAAGTAGCCGGAGTCGGCGGGGAAGTGGGCGAAGGTTGTCATGCCGGTGGACTCCGGGCCGTCGAAGAAGAGGTAGCCGGGCCCCGCGGCCGAGATGCCGAATTGCTCGGCGTACCAGGCGGAGAGGGCCTTAGGGTCGCGGGCCTTGAGGAAGATCCCGCCTACGCCTACTGCTTTTGCCATTGAAGCCTCCTAAGAACAGGGATCAGGAAACAGGGCTCAGGGTTCAGTCTTCCTGACGAAGGACGTCTTCGAGTTTCGGCTTGTGTTTGGCTTTGCGGCCGGACCGGGGCGTGGCGTCGATGACGCGCGCGGGCCTGGGCTGGCCGACGCGCTCGCGCGCGTTGGCTTTGACTGCTTTTGCTGCGGAAAACTTGCCGGGCTTTCGATTGGTCATTTGTGAATTGTGATTCGTGGTTCAGGGGCGCGGATTACGGTTCCATGAACACAGCTGGGCTATTGCGTTTGCAACCCGCAAGGACGAGTATGGAATAGGCGCGGGCCTGACGGGAAGAAGATTCGTGCGCATGGCCGGGCGGAGATAGGGGTGTGATGGAGGAGCGGGAGTTTTTCAACGAGACGGTCGAGCAGCGCACCCACACTCTTACGTGCCCGAAGTGCGGCCAGGCGGGCGAGTACAAGGTGACGTGGGTGGTCCGCCGCAAACGGCAGCAACTGCCGCGCCATGCGGATGAGCGCGACCGGGCCAAGTTCGCGAAGGCGCAATCGTACATGGTTCGCCGCGACGACAAGCTGGGCTGCGCGAACATCCGGTGCAGGAAGCCATTCGAGATTACGACGCTGCAATCGCTGGCGTTCCTGCAGGACTGATACTTCCGCATTGGCAATCTGGCGCGGTTTAGGCCGCATGTGTTTGAATCGAAGATGTGAAACGCTGTCCTGGAGGTTCGGGCGGCGACAAGGAGCCTGAATGCCGAATTCCCTGCTTCCTCCGGAAGAGCGGAACCTTACCCCAGTCCAGGTGGAGGCGCTGGACAAGCGCCGCGAACTGGGCCATACCTTTCTCGTGCTTGCCGGCCAGTTCTGCGTGATTGCCACGGTGCTTCTGCTGTGGGTGGGCCAGGACCTGTTGTACTCGCCGGGGTGGAAGCATCCGATGGCGTACTACTTTGCAGTGGCTTGCGTGCTGATCGTGGGATTCGGGATCACGGGGCTGGCGCTGCGGCGGGGCATGCCGCGGCTCGACTAGGGGGCGTGCTAAGCACCCCCGGGCGGCTGAAGCCGCGTTCACTTCCGGGAGTCTTGCGGGACGAGTAAATTCGTGCCCTTACAGAGCAAGTCCTGCCATTTCTTCATTCTCAGGGCCGGTGCGGACGACGGCGCGCTTCATTCTGCGCCGCGGCTGCGGCCGTTTTGAGAGTGGTGTAGCCTGAAGATGCGCATGGCTGCCTCGACTACCACTTCCCCGGAGGAGATTCGCACGGCCAGGCTAAGGGACAGCCACGGCCGGGTGATCCACGACCTGCGCGTCTCCATTACCGACCGGTGCAACTACAAGTGCGTCTACTGCCGAACGGGCGAGGTGGGTGCTCAGTACCCGGAGCTTGCAATCGAGGAGTACCTGCGGCTGATCCGGCTGTTCGTCGAGCTGGGGATTACGAAGGTGCGGCTCACAGGCGGCGAACCGCTGCTGCGGCGCGGATTGCCGGAACTGGTCCGGGAGCTGAGGAAGCTGCGAACGCTCGAGGGTGAACCGCTGGAACTAGCGGCCACGACGAACGGGCACCTGCTGGAATCGCTTGCCGGAAAGCTGAAGGAGGCGGGGCTCGACCGCGTGACGGTGAGCATGGACGCCGTGGACGAGGCGACGTTCGAGCGGATTACGCGCGTGCCGGGGAGCTTCAGGACAGTGGTGCGAGGCGTGCGCGCGGCTCGGGAGGCGGGGCTGAGGCCGCTCAAGATCAACTGCGTTCTGCTGCGCGGATTCAACGATGACCAGATCGAGGGATTTGCTCATTTTGCGCGCGAAGAAGACGTGGTGGTGCGGTTTATCGAGTTCATGCCGCTCGAGGAAGACAGGCTGTGGTCGCCCGGGATCGTGGTTCCATTGAGGGAGATCGTGGAGCGGATCGGACGCGTGCTGCCATTGCGTGATTTGCCGCCGAACGAGGCGAGCGAGACGGCGAGGCGTTACACGTTTGCCGACGGACGCGGCGAGATCGGGATTATCGCGCCTGTGACTCAGGCGTTCTGCGGCGCATGCAGCCGCGTGCGGCTCACGTCCGACGGGAAGATCCGCACCTGCCTTTTTTCTCAAATTGAGCACGATCTCTATGGACGCATGCGCTCCGGTGAAACAGATGCCGAGTTGAGCGCGTATATTACGAGGACGGTGTACGGGAAGGAGGCTCGACACCATATTGGCGAGCCCGGATTCCTGAAGCCGTCGCGGTCCATGGTGCACATTGGGGGATAACTCTGGTGCTTTGCTGGTAACTTAGTAAAATTCCAGGTTACAACGCTGTTAGGATGATTTATTCAAAAGGATGGCCGATCCGGCCACCAATCCATTGCAGTATCTTTTACTTCCCCAGGGACTTCTGATGCCTGAAGAGACGGAAACCCGCATCCCGCTCGACGACCTGCTGGTGTTTCACCGCCTCGCGAGGTCGCTCACCTCGAGCCTCGATCTCGACACGATCCTGCGCACGATCCTCGATCACATGGAGCGGACGATCGAAGCGGAGTTGTGGACTCTGCTGATGCTGGATGAGAAAACGCAGGAACTGTACTATGCCGTGGCAGCCGGCGGCGAAGAAGCGGCACTGCGCGATCTGCGCGTAAAGGTGGGCGAAGGGGTCGCCGGGTGGGTGATGCAGCACGGCGAGACTCTGATCGTGCCCGAGAGCGTGAACGATCCGCGGCTGCACGCGCCGGCGCCGGGGAAGCTGGGCAGACTGGGCAGGGTGCGCTCGGTGATCGCCCTGCCGCTGCGCGGGCGGAAGGGCACACACGGCGTAATCGAGATACTCAACCCGCATGCCGGGCAGCTGAACGATTACACGATCGCGTTTTTGCATATCCTGGCGGATCACGCGGCCATTGCGATTGAAAATGCCAACGACATGGCGCGGATTCAACAGCTGACCATCACAGACGATGCCACCGGACTCTACAACGTGCGGCACCTCTACAACGTGCTGGCGCGCGAACTGCAACGAAGCGAGCATTTGAGATTTCCGCTGAGCATGGCGTTTCTGGACCTCGACCGCTTCAAGCTGGTGAATGACGAGCATGGACACCTGGTGGGCAGCGAACTGCTGGCGCGCACCGGCCAGCGCCTCAAGGAGTTGAGCCGCGCGGCTGATCTGTGCTTCCGCTATGGCGGCGACGAGTTCGTGATCCTGATGCCGCAGACCGGCGCGGAGGCGGCCATGACGGAGGCGCGAAGGATTCTGGATGCGCTGATGTCGACCCGGTTCCGCATGAAGAGTGGAATGTCGCTGCGCGTGAGCGCGAGCGTGGGCCTGTCCACGGCGCCGCGCGACGGCACGACGGTGCACGCAATCATCGGTCGGGCCGATACGCGGATGTACGCGGTGAAGACCGACGGGCGCGGGCAGGTGCGCGGGGGGTAGGAGGCCGCAGCCGCCGGCGGGATTCATTCAGCGACGGTTCGCGGTGCGTATCAATTCGCCTAAGGCATGTACATCGCCGGCGCCCGCATCACTGACAACTGTACAAGACAAGCCGTTCTCGCTCCATGACTCGACGCTGAACCCGTCCTCTGTCTGCGACGATGGGGCCGCCGGAACGCGCTCGCCGTTCTGCAGGATGAACACGGAAAGCTCATGTTTGTGAAGCTCGAAGAGGAGCTGCGCCCCGGGATGATGGCCGGAAAAAACCAGTTTGCCGCCAACCAGCTTGTACTGAGTCCCCTCGAGTTCGGGAAGATTGAAGGTGAATGGAAGCTTTCCCTGGAACCACGGCTTGACGGTGTGGCGGTCGGTCGAGACTACATCCACCGGGTTCGCGCTCGCGAGCGCGGAGACATGCAAATCTACAAACTCGGCCAGTACATGTTCGCGCTCCGAGCGCTGCACCATCACGAAAGCTGAAACCGCGGCAAGGAGAACCAGCGCGACCGCAAACGCGAGAGCGGGACTCTTGAGGAATCCGAGGCGCCGGCGCTTCGGCGCGACGCTCCGTTCGATTTTTTCCCGAAGCCCGGCCGGGGGCGTGAAACGGAGAGCCGCAGCACGCGTGGCGCGCTTCATCTGCATGCGCCGGAATGCTTCGGATGCGCAATCGCTGCAGGAGCGCAGATGCTCGTCCATTGCTGCCGAGTCCCGATCGGGCAATTCACCGTCCAGGTAAGCATCGAGCTGATCCTTCCAAAGTGTGCAATTCATCTCGACGCTCCTTCCTCGTGCCGCGACAACAGGCGGCGCATCGCGTGGCGTGCCCGCGAGAGGCGCGACATCACGGTGCCGATCGGGATTCCAAGCGCCTGGCTGATTTCGTGGTAGCTCATCTCCTCGAGATCGCAGAGCAGAATGATCTCGCGATAATGCACCGGCAGTGTCTCGAGCGCAGCCTGAATTCTGTCCTGCTCCCGTGCGGCGAGCAGGATCGATTCCGGGGTCTCGGCGGTTTCGGGCTCCGCGACTTCGCCGCTCTCATCGAGCGAGCCCATCGCGCTGAGGCCCGCCTGCGATGTCAGATACGTGTTGCGGAGGATCCTGTAGATCCAGGCGCGAAAGTTTGTTCCCTGCCGGTAGGAAGCGAAGCCCTTGTAAGCCTTGAGATACGCCTCCTGAACGAGGTCTTCGGCAGCGGCGCGATCGCCGGCGAGCCAGCACGCAAAGTTGTAAAGCTGGCTGAACAGAGGCATCGCCAGCTCTTCGAACGAACCGTGGGCAGGGTGCGAAGGGGACATCGCCCGAACAGTGTATCGGCCCGGCTGCGGCTTGGGAACAAGACTCAATCGCCCGCGGACATACCGGCCGCCGTCCGAGTCTTCGGAACTTCCGGCACTTGAATGTTCTTGCGGTTCCGTTCGAGAAGCGCGTCCAGCGACCATCCGCCCGGGCCGTTGATCAGAAGAAAAGCAGAGGTAAGAATCTGCGCGTAATCTGCCCGGATCTCGTGCAGGACTGCCCAGAAGCCGACCTTCGGTGGAGCAGGCGGCAGAGGCAGGGGCGAGGTTCCGAGGAAGAGCGAAATCTTCGTGCTCAGGATGGCCACGATCATCTCGAAGACGAAAGGGACCGCGATCAGCCTCGTCATGAATCCGGTAAGAAATAGGAGGCCTCCGACGATTTCAAGGCCGCCGATGAATGTTGCGGTGAAGTGCGGAAACGGCAGGCCCAGCTTGGTGAAGCGGCCCACGCCCTGGTTGGTGTAGACAAATTTGAGGATCCCCTCCCAGAAGAAGACGCCTCCGGCCATGAGCCGCAGCAGCAGGATGCTTCGGGGCCCATCGGTGGGCGGATGGGTCAGCCAGGCAATCAACTTGTTCATGACTTCGCTCCCTTCAGTGCATAGAACTGGAGCGAGGGACGTTTTATTCCACGACGCGCGGGCCCGAACTAGTGGGAACCGGCGGCGGATGCTACGGAGGACTGGGCTGAGGCGGGGATGGGGACCTGGAGGGTTCCGATCTTGCCGGTTTGCCAGTCGTAGATTCCGGTGGAAAGAAAGATGTCCTGGCCCTTCGGGACGTCAATTTCGAGATGGGCGGGAACGCCGGACTTCTGGATAGAGGCGTAGTCGGCTGCGTTGAGAGCCATTTCCTCGGTGCCGCCGACCCAATTGAGCACCTTTCCACTCGGGTCGTAGGCGAGAAGTTCGACGCGGATCCTGCCCGATTGCATGCCTTTGTCCGCGCCCTCTTCGACTGGGCTGAAGTGGACGTCTGTCCAGCGGATCATGAAGTCGACGCTCAAACGGGTGACGGGGCCGGTGAGCTTGCTGTTCTTGCCTGCACGGGGCGCGCCAGGAGAGGGCTGGTCGGCGGCGGGATTCACGCGGAGGCCGTAGAGGATTTCAGTGGAGGCGGGCATGCCGAGGCGCATAAGGGGCTGCAGGGGATTGGCGGGGGCGGCGGGCGCAGGTACGGCGTCCCTTTTGTCGGCCTTGTCCGAAGCGATGCCCGTGGGTTCGTCGGCATTATAGCCGCGGCGGTAGTCGAGCTTGTATCTGCCGTTGGCGAGCTTGACGGCGATGCTGCGATAAGAGCCGTCGAGCTTCTTGTTGGTGGGCGAATAGGTGATGGTGTAGTAGTGGGAGCCGTCGCCGATGGCGCGCAGGGTGGCAGCGGAGAGGTCGTTGGTGTTGTAGAGGGCTTTGCCGCCGGTGTCGGCGGCGAGCTGGTTCATCTCGTACATCACGTTGGCCCGGTTCGAGGCGTCGGCGGTGAACGGCGACATGTTGTTGATTCCGGCTGCAGCCCCGATGCTGGGAGTGTTGGCGATGCCGAGGCTGTCTGCAGACATCACGGTCTCATCCATCATGCCGCGCGCGTTGACCGGGTAGACGGCGACGCGGGCGGCGGTAAGGGCGTCAGCGGTTTTTCGGACCTGCGAGAGAGGCACAATGAGATCCTGCGCCTCGCCGCGTTCGGCGAGGTTGGGATAGATGAAGACGGGAAAGCTCGACGAGAACCAGATGAGGTTTTTGCGGCCGGGAACGCTGGACAGATAACGGGCGAGATCGGAGAGCGCCTCGAGGGTCATCAGGGTGGCGTTTCGGTGGGCGAAGTCCTGGTATGCGGCGAAAGCACCCTGAATTGCGGCGACGCTGAGAGTTGCCCCTGTGTTCGAGTAACCGCCAACAGCGGACTCGGCGGCGCGGAAGGCGATTGTGCCGTTGTTTGCTGCTTCTTCAGAACGGGAGATGAGGGCGGGGCTGGACTGGGGATTGGCGCCTTTCTTCTTCTCCTGAACAGCGGCTTGAAGGGCGCTGGCGTCGGCGGTGAACCCCTGGACGAAGGTGAGCTTGTCGCTGAGGACGACGATGGCCATGCGGGTGCCGGGAGGAACCTTCTGGAGGAACTGGATGAGTTGATTTCGGGCGTAGGTGAAGTCCTGCTGGGGGGTGTTGAGCGTGTCGAGCAGCAGGACGTTCACGGCGTCAGACTCGGGGGCGGGAGGAACGTTGGTGAAAACGCCGGGCGGCATTGCCGGGAGCGGCTTGAGTTCGCCGGGAGGCAGGGATTTTGTGGCGTGCTCCTCAAAGAAATCGATGCTCTGCGGCTTCTTGTCCTCAAGAACTGAGAATGCCGACTGCGGAAGGCCGGTGATCTGGTTGCCCTTGTCGTCGGTGACAATGACGTCGATAACCACGTCGTGGGCGCCGGTGCGGAAGACGGGCGTCTCAGGCAGGGCGACAGGAGCGGGACCCTGAAGCTGGTTGCCGGCCGGAGCGCTCTGGGGCTGGCCGGCCGGCGCAGCGGACTGCGCAAAGCCAGTGGACGCGATGGACAGGGCAAGGGAAGCGATCAGCAAGGGCCGCAAGGTATACCTCTTTGAGTGATGACCCAGTATAGCTTTGGGAGTATCGCTTGCAAGTGAACCGTTGTTACACTGCTTAGACCCAATGTTCCCCGACCCGGTTATGAGAAAGACCGTCGAGGACCAAGTTGACGCGCTGTGCGCGCTGGCGCGTCAGTGTGCGCGGCGTGGATGGGTTCCGGCGACGAGCGGGAACTTCAGCGTGCGCGAGGCGGCGACGGGGCACGTGTTTATATCGCGCAGCGGGCTGGACAAAGGGCGGATGACCATCGCGGATGTGCTTGAGCTGGACGCGGAGGGCCGGGTGATGCGCGGGGAAGGGCGCCCTTCGGCGGAGGCGGGACTGCACGTTGTTGTGTATCGAGAACGGCCGCACGCAAGGGCGATTGCGCACGTGCACACGGTTTGGAACACGCTGCTTTCGTCGCGGGGCGCGGAGGCGGGGTGTGTGGCGATCGAGGGATACGAGATCGAAAAGGCGCTTGCGGGCGTGCGCAGCCATGAACACTGCGAACGTGTGCCGGTGATCCGGAATTCCCAGGATTATGGCGCGCTGGCAGAGGAATTGCGGGAGGCGTTGAAGGCGAATCCGGCGGCGCATGGGGTGCTGCTGAGCGCGCATGGGCTCTATACTTGGGGCACGTCGGTGGCCGAGGCGCGGCGGCATTTGGAGGCGCTGGAGTTTCTGTTTGAGGTGGAGGGGCGCAAGCTGATGGCGAGTTCCTGAATTTCGGCTCATTCGCAAGGCCAACGCATCCAGCGACGAGCCTTGCAACGCAATGACACCGCACGAGATCGAAGTGGTCTACCGGACGCAAATGTTGCGGCCATTCCCGTATGAGGATTGCCGACGCTTGAGAAAACAGCTTGGGGATCCAACCAAGAGGCTCTTGGAAGGGCTGATTCCTGACCTGGACTACTACTGTTCCTTTGTCGCGGGGTTTGCTAGCTCAGCGTCGAGACTCCACGATCGGCCTATTGAACAATTGAAGAAGGCAATACCGAAGTTGGAGATGAGCTTCTTCGATCAGTTCCCTGACTATCGGCACTTGGAGAGCAGGATTACGCCGGAAAATACGCCAGACCTGCATAGGAAGCTGGGAAGCGTGGACTCGGTTCGGATCGAACTCGCCGAAATCATGCGCAAGTTCATTTCAGAAAGTGGAATCCCTTGATTGCCGATCCAGTCGTATTCTCATAACAGCGATTTCGAGGAGGTCGCCATGGCGGTTCTTCGTTTCCCCGATAAGGATTCGCGGTTTGACGGCGAGCAGGAGATTCACGCGGAACTTGCGGCGCTGGGCATCGATTACGAGAGATGGAGCCTGGACCGCGTGGGAGCGGATGCTTCTGCGGACGCGGTGCTCGAGGCGTATGCGAGCGAGATCGACGAGATGAAGCGGCGCGGCGGGTACGTGACCGCGGATGTGATCGACGTGAACCCGACGACGCCGAACCTGGATTTGATGCTGGCGAAATTCGACAAGGAGCATACGCACGACGAGGACGAGGTGCGGTTCGTCCTGGCGGGACGGGGTATTTTCTTCCTGCACATTGGCGGGCGCGTGGCGAGCGTGGAGGTTGGGCCGGGGGACATGCTCCGCGTGCCGCGGGGAACGACGCACTGGTTCACGCTGTGCGAGGACCGACGGATCCGCGCGATCCGGTGGTTCCAGGACACGGCTGGGTGGACGCCGCATTACACCGATTCAGGCGTGGACAAGGGGTACCAACCGCTTTGCTTCGGGCCGGCGTACCTGGGTGCGCGTGTTCGTTCCAGCATTTCACTCGACCAAAACGTATGAGCGCGGAGCGCCCGAAGCTTTACCTGCTGGATGTGGAGGGGACGGTTGCGCCGGTCGCATTCGTTACGGAGACGCTGTTTCCGTATGCGCGAAGGCATTTTTCGCAGTTCCTTGAGAACAACTTTGAAGATGATAAGGTGAGGGCGGACCTGGCACTGCTGGCCGAGGAGAATCGCGTCGACGGCGATGTAGGCGCGCCGAGGATTGGGACGGGTTGCCGGCGCGTGGCCGATGGGAAGCCTGCGTTTGTGGAGGGGAGCCTCCAATATGTATTTTGGCTGATGGACATGGACCGGAAATCGACGGCGCTGAAGAGCCTGCAGGGGAAGATCTGGCGCGCGGGGTATGAGTCGGGCGAATTGAAGAGCGAGCTGTTCGAAGACGTGCCGAGGGCGCTCGAGCGGTGGGAGGCGAAGGCGCAGGTGGCGATCTACTCGTCGGGGTCAGTGGAGGCGCAGCGGCTGTTTTTCAAGTATTCGAATTTCGGGGATCTGACGTCGCGGATTGCGGGGTACTTCGACACGCGGACGGGGGCCAAGCGGGAGGTCGCCAGCTACCGGGCGATTGCGCGGGAGATGGGAATTGAGCCGGCGGAGGAGCTGTTCTTCTCGGATGTTGTGGCGGAGCTCGATGCGGCGCGGGAGGCGGGGTGCGGGACGCGTCTGGTGATGCGGGAGGGGAATTCGCCGATTGATGATGCCCACGGCCATCCGGTGGTGCGGTCATTTGACGGAACGGATTGAGGGACTAGGAGATGGTTGCAGGCAGTGAGCCGTCTTCAGGCCTGCGGAATCGAATTGACTAAGAGGGTTTGGGCTTGGGGATCTGGCAAAGTCATTGCAGAATAAGGGGTGAGCGATCTTTCCCACAGAATCGGGCGGTTTCCCACAGCCGGAAGCCGGTTGCGTTCCGATACGCCAGTTGGTATTCTCAACGAGTCGCAACAAGCGTTACGGAAAGATGAACGCGCGGTTGCATCCTGGGCAAGCCTGTGCTAGTCTAGGAAAGTTGCAAATGAGCAGTGGAGCTTCCCGGTGGCCGTTTGGGCCTGCCCGTTAGGGGACAAGGGAGGCGGTTCGTAGGGTGGGGCGAGGTCGATGGATAGCCCTGAACCCCTGTAGGTAATCCCGCAGAGAACACAAACCATTGCAAGACCCGGCAGAACTTCTGCCGCGAGCCTCAGCGGCTCGAGCATTGCTGGTCGCTCTTTGATATTTTGCGCAAGCGCGGAGCTTCGAGCCGGAATTTTCCGGGTCATGGCCTGGGCGCTTCACAGTGCAGGGATAGACCGTCCACAGCGAGTTGGAGCGGCCCTGGTGAAGCGGAAAAACAGGTGGTTGACACGATGGAGGAAGTTCGATAAGGTTAGAAAGTTCGCGCCAAAACGGTTGCAGGGTGCGTTAAATCGCAAATACAACCAGCGCAGCAAGTTCGGGGACAACTCAGGCGACACAGTCTGAGCCTCGATCCAGGGGGCGCCGCTCAGGCGGAGAGCTCTTAAGGATCTTTGACAATAAGGTTGAACGTGCCAGTCGTGAGAAGAGATCGGGTTTGGCTTGATCATTCTCACAAGGTAAGGTGCACCGCTTCACTGTCGCGAGACAGGTTGGGCGGATGCACGGTCCTGACTCCGCCGACCTCCGTCGGGTGGGAGCGGGACAACAGGTTTCAAACGAGAGTTTGATCCTGGCTCAGAATCAACGCTGGCGGCGTGCCTAACACATGCAAGTCGAACGAGAAAGGGTAGCAATACCTGAGTAAAGTGGCGCACGGGTGAGTAACACGTGACTAACCTACCCTGGAGTGGGGAATAACTGAGGGAAACCTTAGCTAATACCGCATAACACCTACGGGTCAAAGGAGCAATTCGCTTCAGGAGGGGGTCGCGGCCGATTAGTTAGTTGGCGGGGTAATGGCCCACCAAGACGATGATCGGTATCCGGCCTGAGAGGGCGCACGGACACACTGGAACTGAAACACGGTCCAGACTCCTACGGGAGGCAGCAGTGGGGAATTTTGCGCAATGGGGGAAACCCTGACGCAGCAACGCCGCGTGGAGGATGAAATCCCTTGGGA
>DATFRB010000041.1:0-167220 GCA_035263625.1 Occallatibacter sp. | reverse complement strand
TTTGCTACCCGGCTGCCCTTGTCGTTGATGTTGCCGAAGGTGATCGCTCCCGCCGGGCACGACTGCTGGCATGCGGTCACGATCTCACCGTCGCGGATTCCGCGGTTCTCCTTGTCGGCCTCGATCTTCGCCGCCGTGATGCGCTGCACGCAGTAGCTGCATTTCTCCATCACACCGCGAGAGCGCACACTCACGTCGGGGTTGCGCATCAGCTTCAGGCTTTCGGTCTCGTAGTCGGAGTAGAGCAGGAAGTTAAACCGCCGCACCTTGTAGGGGCAGTTGTTCGAGCAGTACCGCGTGCCCACGCACCGGTTGTAGACCATCAGGTTCACGCCTTCCGGCGTGTGCACGGTGGCGCCCACCGGGCAGACCTGCTCGCACGGCGCGTTTTCGCAATGCTGGCAAAGCATCGGCTGAAGGTGGGCTTTGGGCGCAGCCAGATCGCCTTCGAAGTAAGTGTCGATGCGCAGCCACTGCATGTTGCGGCCGATGCGCACCTGCTGCTTGCCCACGACCGGAATGTTGTTCTCGGCATAGCAGCTGACGATGCAGGCATTGCAGCCTGTGCAGCTCGCCATGTCGACCGACATGCCCCAGGCGTTGTCCTTGTACGTCCAGTTGGGGAACAGTGACGTCCCCATGTCGGTGGTTTCGTGGCCCTCGTTCGCGAAACCCGGATGCGCCTTGTATTCATCCACGGTGGCGTAGCGGATGATGCCGCGGGGCCCAAGCGCTTCAACGCCCTCGAGCGAATCATTCGGATGACCCGAACCGCCGGCTGCCGCACCGCGATGATCCTGGTAGTGGCTCTTGGTGATGGCGAGGCCCCACTTGCCATCGAGCTTCTTGATCGTGCCCGTTGCATAGAAGGGCGCCCAGCTCGGGCGGATCAGGTAGGCATTGAATCCCTGTCCAGATCCGACCCGTCCGGCGAACTCGCGGCCGTAGCCGAGGTACACAGTGACCGAGTTGTCGGGATGACCCGGAGCGACGATGACCGGTGCCTTGACCTTGCGGCCTCCGACGCTGATCTCGACGATGTCGTCCTCTTCGAGATTCAGCTTGGTCAGAGTTGCGCCGGACATGATCGCCGCGTTATCCCAGCTGAGATTCGTGACGGGCTTGGGCAGCTCCTGCAGCCACCCCACATTCGACCAGCGGCCGTCGTAGATGTTCGGGTCGGGACGGAAGATAATTTCGATCGCGTCCTTTGAAGCCGGCGCGGGGACCTGGGATTTCAGTGCTGCCTGTCCGCCGCCTTTTGTGTCGAAGGCCGTGTCGGCAATCCACCCATCGTGCAAAGCCTTGCGCCACCCCGCTTCGAAATCGCCCTTGATGACAGGGCGCCACGTATCGCGAACCGCCTCGTAGGCGCTCTTCATGGGCTCATTCGTCAGCGACTGGAGAACATCGTGCGCGCTCTTCCCGCCGTAGAGCGGGTCGATGAGCGGCTGAACGATCGAGACCGTTCCATCGTAGGAGCGGGCATCGGACCACGATTCGAGCACGTGCGCCGAGGGAATGTGCCAGTGAGAGACCTGGCCCGTCTCGTCAACGTGCGAGCCGAGATGAACGACAGTCTTTGCCTTGCCGAATGCGGTAGCGAACTCGAGATCGGCAGGGGCGGTGTAGATCGGGTTGGCGTTCAGAATGACCAGCCAGTCCACCTTGCCCGCGTTGAGATCGCTCACCAGCGACTTCAGGTCCGCAATCTGATCGCTCGGCACCGGGTTCAGCGGCTGGCTCGAAACCAGTACCGTTTTGCCGATGTTGCCGAGCGCCTGGTTGATCGCCATTGCAAGCTCGGCCACCGAAGGATCCTGATAGAGGCCGGGAATCACGGCGCTCTTGCCGCCGTGTGCCTTCAGATCTTTCGCGAGGGAGGCAAGGAATTTCTGCTGCTCCGCGGTCCACGCATAATTCGGAGCGCTCGCGCCCGCGACGCCCAGGGCCGCAGCCAGTGCCGCCGTGAACGCAGGCACTTCGCTGGCGCGAAGAAGCAGGCGATGCTCGGCCTTGAAGCCGGTCGTAGTCGGCGAGCTTTCAACCGCATAGACGCGGTTCAGATTATTCGGAGTCTTGCGGCGCTGCGCGTAATCGCGGACGAGCTTGTGGAAGCCCGGATAGGCCGCGCCGGAGAGGAAGTCCGCGTCAAGCGAGACGACCACATCGGCATCGGCGAGAACATACTGCGGCGTGTTTCCCGCCGCGAGCGGCGTTCCAGCGACAGCCGGATCGTACTGCGCCAGCTTCGCCTTGGGATACGCCTTCTGGACCTCTGCCCACTGGCGCGCCAGCGTGGGTGACGTGACGGTAGCGCTGAGGAAGTAGATCCCCGTGCCGTCCTTCGATGCGCTCACGGCATCGCGGAACTGTTCGGCGAACTCAGCCCACTGGCGGTTCTCGCCCTGGAACATCGTGTGCTGCGAGCGGTCGGGATCGTAGAGGTCAAGCAGGATGCCCTGCGTAAAAACGTCACTGCCGCCGTGGTTATAGGGATGCTCGGGGTTTCCGTCTACCTTGACAGGGCGGTACTCGTCGCTCTTCACCAGCGTAGGCACGGCGCCGGTGACGAACGGATGCGCCGAGGCGAAGTAATTGGCATTACCGAGAACGAGGTCCTCAGGCTGCTTGATGTAGGGGTAGATCGGCTCATCGGGCTGCTTGGTGCATCCGGCCAGTCCGGCCAGCGCCATCGAAGCGCCCATGATCTTCATAAAGCCGCGCCGCGAAACCGGATCAAGCCACTCCTGCGCGGCAGCCGGAAACTCGCGCTGCACCGCCTGTTCAAACTCAGGCGTGCCGGTGAGCTCGTCAATCGAACGCCAGTAGCGCTTGCCCTTCACACCCTTCAATTCCTGGCGCACCTGGGCCAGGGTCAGGCCCGTCGCCTCTTCCGGCCTGGGGGCCTGCTCTTCGCGATTCTTGTTTTCCACGCCGCTCCCCGCTGTGTTGGTGCCTGAATTCATCTCCGGATCGTGCTCTCCCCTCATCGGTGGCAGACCTCGCAACTGGTCAGGTCCCGCGGAGTCCGGATTTTGTAATGCTGCAAGAGGAAATGCCCCAGTTCATCCTGGCTGGTGAACTTCCGGTAGCTGGCCGGAATCGCCGCCGCGGCAGGCTGCACGTCGCCCGCGACCGGCTTCGTTGCTGAGGTGGCCGGCACCTGCAATGCCGCCACCTGCGCTCCAGCGCCTGCCGGATCCTTCGTCACGCAGTTCACGCTGTCGGCCGTGGGCACACCGCTCTTTTCATCTGCAACCGAGCACCAGACAGGACGGTCCTCGTTCGGACTCTCCCACGCCATGTTGTAGATCTCGCTGGCAGGCCGCAGGTTCTTTGCCGGATTGCGATGGCAGTCGAGGCACCACTCCATCTGCAGCGTGTTCTGCATGTACATGAGCGGCATCTGGTCCACGCGGCCGTGGCAATTTGCGCAGCCGATGCCCTTGTTCACGTGAATGGAGTGGTTGAAAAAGACGAAGTCGGGCAGGTCATGCACCCTCGTCCATACGATGGATTGTCCCGTCGCCCAGCTGTGCCGCACCGGCTCAAGCATCTGGGCGTTGGTCCATATCTGCGCGTGGCAGTTGATGCAGGTCTTGGTGGGGGGAATGCCCGCGTAGCTGGACTTCTCAACCGTGGTGTGACAGTACTGGCACTGCAAACCCAGCCCCTGCACGTGATGCTTGTGGCTGAAGGGAACCGGCTGATCGGGTCGCTGGCCCTGCCGGGTAACCCACGGAGAACGCTGCAATTCGTCGAGCGTGACACCCAGGGCAATCACAAGCAGCCCCGTCAACACCAGGCTCATTCGGGCCAAGGCGTTGGAGCTGCGGTCAAATATTTGCGCCATGAATACGTTCCCTGCTCTGCTGCGCTTGTTTTTTGGAAGGGCTAGATTTGGGTACCTGCATGGACCGTTGTGCCGGCGGTCACATACCTGATGTGCAAACTTGCTTTAGAGTCATATAGGCCAAAATAGGCCCTGACTCCGAAGAAACACTATAGCAGCCGACACCCCTGCCTGGGAGCGCTGAAGGACGCATTTTTTCAATAAATTTGTGTGGGAAACCAAGCCGTAATCCCCTGAAAAGAAAAATACTTGTGACTAACTAGAATCGGAGATAGACAGCTCCGTCCTTCAGGCCGCAAATGTCCCAAAGGCTGGTATGGGTACATGAAACGTACCACGTTCTGACCCAGTGCCGTCAAGAGCATCGCGCAATGCCTCCGGCAAGCCTTGGTCACAGGCGGTCCGAAACGGCCCCGGCATCGTGCCGGACGCGGCTCTGGGACAACCAACGACTGCGAAAATCTCACAACAATGTGGGTTAGAATGCGTTAAACGCCGTTTCACGCGCCGCTTCTCCGCCACTGATCCTGTTTTCGTGAAACCCTTCGGCGTCCACATCGACGCCAGAGTCGGAGCCACATCCCGCCGGCTGCCGTCAGAATGAGTCTGAAAGGGAATTGCCGATGCGATATGCGGGCTTGCTCGTGATGCCCACGGGATTCTTTCTTGTCCTTGCGGCCCTGTCGCTGTTTCCCGATCCCGCACGCCGTGAGGCCTTTGTCCTGTGCGGGCTGGTGGTGGAAGCGCTGGGACTCGGAGTGGCGATCCGCGGCCACATGCTTCATCGCGCCGAGAGGCAAAGATGAACGCTCCGCTTTTGCCCGCCGGCCCCGACCTCGTGCGCGTCGCGCTTGAGCTGGCGTTGCTCGCCCTGGCGCCGCTGGCCCTGGCCGGTGTAGCCCTTCTGAACACTGGCCTTGGCCGGTCGCGGTCGGCCGCTCAGTCGCTCACCGGGTCGCTATGTATAGTGGCCATTTCGGTCGTCGTCTTTATCGCCCTTGGCGCTTCGTTTGCCTCGCCTTTGCGTGCCGCGGTGTTCCCGGTCGCGGGAATCTCGTGGAACTGGATCGGCCTCGGACCCTGGATGCTCACAAGTTTCCGCTCCGCTCCTCCCGGATGGCAGATGGGCGCGCTCTTCGAGTGCTTTGCCGCGGCCTTCGCCGTGTTCATCCCCTGGGGAGCGGGAGCGGACCGCATGCGCCTCGCCGCAGGCTGCGCGTCCGCCGTGGTGCTCTCTGGCCTGGTGTTTCCATTGCTCGCGCATTGGGTGTGGGGCGCCGGCTGGCTTGCTCCTGACGCTCCGAACGGCATGGGGCTCCCCGCATTTCTCGATCCCTCCGGAGCCGCCACCGTTCACACTCTTGGAGGCCTGAGCGCCCTCGCCGTCATCTGGATCGCCGGATCGCGCAAAGGCAAATTTCCGCGCGAGGGGCTGGCCACCGCGATGCCCGCTCATAATACAGTTTTGGTGCTTTTTGGCTGCCTGATGGCGCTGGTCGGCTGGCTCGCGTGGAACATGGCCGGCGACCTGCTCTGGATGGGCGCAGGACTCGGGGATCTTGCCCTTACCGCGCTCAACACCGTGCTCGCCGCTTCGGGCGCGCTGCTCACCACGTTTGTGGTCACACGCATCCGTTTTGGCAAACCCGACGCAAGTCTGTGTGCAAACGGCTGGCTCGCCGGGCTCGTGACCTCATGCGCCTGCGCCGCCGTCGCAACGCCCGCCGAGGCGCTGTTTGTCGGCGCCATTGCTGGTGTCTTTACTCCGCTGCTGGTCGAAGTACTCGAGCTGGCACTCTCGATCGACGATCCCACGGGCGCCATCACGGTTCACGCCGCGGGCGGTCTTTGGGGACTGTTCGCCGCGGGTCTGTTTGCCGCACACCACGGGCAACTCCTTGCCCAGCTTGTCGGCATCGCCGCGATCCTTGGGGTCTTTCTGCCGCTGGTGTTTGCGCTCTTTGCCGTTCTCAACCGGTTCGTCCCGTTCCGCGTCGACGCGGACGGCGAACGCCTGGGCATGGATCTGCACGAGCTCGGCGGCGGCGCATACCCCGAGTTTGTGCTCCACCGCGATGAGTCATACCGGTGAACGGACCGGTCACCGCATCTCACTTCTGCGGGTAATCACGCTCCACGGCATCCCTGAGAGCCCGCACCAGCGGCACGCGCGGCGCATTCAGGCCATCCATGAGTGAGCGCTCCCAGATGGGACCGCTTAGGTTTCCATCGTGGTTCCTCATCCGTATCTCGAGGAGATCGTCGGGCGGCCCGACATCGCCCCCAGCCGTCACCCCGGGCCCGGTCTGCCGCGGATTCCCCGGATAAGGGCCTGCGCCAGGCGCCCCGGACGTGCCAACCGTGCCGCCAAGCTTCGCGTCCGCAAGCCGGCCCTTGCGCACGAAAAACACGAGTTCCGCGCCGTCGAGGCTGGGGGTCAGCGCATAGCGGCCCCAGTCGCGAAGCGCGTTCTCTACATCCGTGATGGCCTGGCGGTCCTCCCGCAGCAGACCCGGCTTGTAAATGTCCCCATCCTCGGACTGCACGTACACATACCTCGAGACGCCAAGCACGGCGGGGACAACCTCCTTCTTGCTTTTCTTCTGTGCGAATCCGAGCACCGGCAACAGCACGAGCGCCACTGCGAGAACCGTGCGCAATCTCATACGGGCCACCTCATTTCCAGGGAGACACGAACCGGTCGCTCTCCCGGCCGCAGCAATCAAGCATACGCTGGTTGGATTGCGGCTCCCGGATCCAGTTAGGGTCATTTCCAATTCAATCTGGGCCGATTGCCTTCCGGACCGGTTCAACGCCGCGCCAGCACCAGCATCACTCCGAAGATCACCACCGGCACCAGCGCCAGGCACGCATACAGCAGCATGCGCCTGTTGATCCGCTCCATGAGCGGCCGCTTGCCTTCGCGGCGGCCTGGCCGCTGCCCGCGCTCCTCAACGCCCACCTGATCCTGGTGCTCGAGATCCCACTGCATCTCTTGAGCGGTGGCGTAGCGGTGCCGAGGGTCGCGCTCGAGAGCGCGGTAGAGGATCTCCTCCAGCTCCGGCGTGATCCGCTTGTTCAATTCCCGCGGCGACGGCGGATCCATCACCAGGCGGTCGTTCATCACCGCCAGCGGATTGGGCCCCGAAAACGGCACGCGGCCGGTGACCATCTCATAGAGAATGATGCCCACGGCGTAGATGTCGCTGCGCTGGTCGCCGCGCTTGCCCTGCACCTGCTCCGGCGAGATGTAATCCGGAGTGCCCAGAAGCGGAGACCCGCCCACGTGCGTGATGCGCCTCGCGTCCTCCTTCATCGCAATGCCGAAGTCGATGATCTTGACGTGGTCGCTTTCGTCCACCATCACGTTTTCCGGCTTCAGGTCGCGATGCACAATGCCCCGCTTGTGCATTGCGTCGAGCGCGTCGCACAGCTCAAGCACCAGGCGCACGGCGCGTTCGATAGCCATCGGGCGTTCCTCGTTCATCACGGCGCGGAGCAGCCGGCCTTGAACCCACTCCAACACCATGTAGAGCCGGCTGCGCTCCTCGCCGTCGTATGCCCGCACAATCCCCGGATGATCCAGCAATTGCCCGATCTCCTCTTCGCGCTTGAAACGCTCGATCAGGACAGGGTCGGCTTCCATCTCCGGATGCGGGACCTTGACGGCTACCGGGCGTCCGTCGCGCAGGTCTGTGGCGCGGAACAGCGCTGCCATGCCGCTGTGCGCAGCCACCGCATCGAGCCGGTAGTGGTCGAGGATGTCGCCGGCCTGCATCATGATTGGAATCTCTTTCCCGATTGTTTCACGGCAGATGTAAGGATTCTGCAGCTGGCGCCTCAGGGAGAGCAGTGGTTCCTGACCTATCATTGCGGGCCGCCGGCTCAGCCGCAGCGGTTCACATCGTTTGACACCGGCTCTATGATGGGATTCGGACATGCGCCGTGCCTGGAACATCTGTTATACCGCCCTCGCTCTGATGAGCTTCTCCATCTGCGGAGCCGCCGCGGGTGGCAATCACCCTCCGAAGCCCCCGGCGCAGGAAACAGGGTTCCTGAACCGTCGAATCGACCTGCAGGGCGTGACGTACCGCTTTCAGGTCTACGTGCCCGAAGACTATCGCCTTGAAGACCGCCGGAAATGGCCGATCATCCTGTTCCTGCATGGCCGGGGCGAGCGCGGCGGCGAGGGCATGTGGCAGACGCAGATCGGATTGCCTCTCGAAGTCCGCGACCATCCCGAGCGCTGGCCGTTCATCATCGTAATGCCGCAGTGCCGGTATCCGAACTTCTGGACCGATCCCGGAATGCTCCAGATGGCGATGGCCGCGCTCGACCGCGAATCCGCTGAATTTCACGCAGACCCCGCGCGCACCTATCTCACCGGCATCTCCATGGGCGGATACGGCGCATGGGAGCTGGCTCGCGACTACCCCCGCCGCTGGGCCGCGATCGCGATTGCCGCCGGAGGGCCTTTCTGGAGCTACTCGCCCGAGCGCTGGCAGGAGGCCGCAACCCTGCCCGCGGAATACGCCCGTGCCATGGGACACACGCCCGTATGGCTCTTCCACGGCAGCGAGGACAACGTTGTGCCCGTGCGCGAGAGCGAACTGATGTACAACGCGCTCAAGTCCAACGGCGGCGACGTCAGGCTGTGGATCTACCAGGGCCTCCATCACGACTCGTGGGCGCGTGCCTACAATGAACCGGACCTGCCGCGCTGGCTGCTGGCGCACCGCAACGATGTTGTGCCCCAGGCCTACGCCGAGCGCATCGTCATCCCCCAGCATCCCGCGCCGGTCAAGCTGACGCCCGCGACGCTCGACGCGATCGTAGGCGAGTACCGCGACTCCAATGGACACCTTGCAGCAACCCTGTTCCGTCAGGGCGACCAGCTCTACGAAAAGGACCCGCATGGCGAGGTCACCGAAGTCGAACCCGAATCGTCGTCAGCGTTTTTCTATCCCTTCGGCGGCGTGTGGACGCGGCTGCTCGTAGAACGCGACAGCCAGGGCCATGTCACAGGGCTGATTTATCGCGACGACCGCCACGAAGAGCGCTGGGAGCGCCGTCCGGCGCCGTTGAACGCCAAACCGACGGTAGCGGAGCGATGACGGCGCCCGTGGCGACTGAGACCCGGGAACCACCCAAGGCAGGAATGCGTAATTTCTGATCGTGCGGCAGTCGATGGCCTGAGGGGATGGCTCTCAAGGGCTTCCCGGTTGCAGTTACGATAAGCGTGGCCGGGAACCTCGCGGCCAGTGCCGAGGAGGCAACCATGTATTGCAGCGCTTGTGGACACGCATTGGCCCCGGGGCAGCCCGTCTGCCCGCAGTGCGGCCGGCCCATGGCGGTAGCACCGCCGCCCATGCCGGGGTTCCAGTTTGAGCTTGCCGCCTATGCCGGCAAGATGCGCGCCCTGAGCACGGTGTGGTTCATCTACGGCGGGTTGAGCATCGTTCTCGGCATCATCAGCCTGGCCTTTGCTGACGCATTCTTCCACGGGCGCTTCAACTACTGGACCCACGGGCCCTTTCCGCCCTTTTGGTTCGGTCCGGCCGTTCTGCACCTTGCGTGGACGATGTTGATCATGCGCGCAGGTCTCGCGCTCATGGCAGGCTGGGGCCTCATGGAACGCGCTTCGTGGGGCCGGATCGTCGCCATCATCGCGGCCATCGTGAACCTCATCAAGTTCCCGTTCGGCACCGCGCTGGGAATCTGGACTCTAGTGATGCTGGTCGGATACCGCAACGCGACCCTCTACGATCAATTGCCCGAGGGCTGAGGCCGCTCGCAGATTGGCCGGCTCGCCGGCCCGGGTGCCCTTCGGCACAGACCGGCCCATTCCCCGGTCCCATAGAATTGACGCATGAGTTTCCCTGCAATGCGCATGCGCCGGCTCCGGCGCACCGAGTCCTTACGCGCCCTTGTCCGTGAAACCGCGCTCGAGCCCGGCGACCTGATCCTGCCGCTGTTCATCTGCCCCGGCGAAGGGGTCCGCAAGCCGGTCGGCTCCATGCCCGGCGTCTTCAACCTCTCGGTGGACGAGGCCGTTCGCGAAGCCGAGGAGGCCGCGGCTCTGGGACTCGGCGGGCTCCTCCTGTTTGGTCTCCCCGAATCGAAGGACGACCAGGCCACAGGCGCATGGGCCGACGACGGCATCGTGCAGCAGGCTCTTCGCGCCCTCAAGAACAACAGCGCGGCAAAGAAACTCGTCCTGATGGCCGACGTCTGCCTGTGCGAATACACCAGCCACGGGCACTGCGGCACGATTCGCAAGAGCGGCGATGAGTGGGAGATCGAGAACGACCCTTCGCTTGAGCTGCTGGCGCGCACCGCCGTAAGCCAGGCGCGGGCCGGTGCCGATGTAGTCGCGCCGAGCGACATGATGGACGGCCGCGTCGCCGCCATCCGCCGCGCCCTCGACGCCGACGGCCGCACCGGCACGCCAATCCTCAGCTACGCATCCAAGTTCGCCTCCGCGTTCTACGGCCCGTTCCGCGAAGCCGCCGACTCGGCTCCGCAGTTCGGCGACCGCCGAAGCTACCAGATGGACGGCGCCAATGCCCGCGAAGCCATGCGCGAAATCGAGCTCGACCTCGGCGAAGGCGCGGACATGATCCTGATGAAGCCCGCCATGCCGTACCTCGACATCGTCCGCATGGCGCGCGACCGCTTCGACGTGCCCATCGGCGCCTACCAGGTCTCAGGCGAGTACTCGATGCTTCATGCCGCATTCCAGCGCGGCTGGCTCGACCAGAACCGCGCCATGCTCGAGTCGCTGCTGGGCATCCGCCGCGCCGGCGCCGGCTTCATCGTCACCTACTTCGCCAAAGATGCCGCGAAACTGCTTTAAGGCTGGGAGTGGAGAGTAGAAAATAGAGAATAGAAAACGCTCGGCCCAGGTCAGTCGGCCTTCAGCTCACCTTGTCTGCTCGTAGATCCCGGCTTCTGACTTCCAGCCTTTGCTTTTCTGATCCCTGATCCCTGATCCCTCGTTCTAGGGTCCCTGCTCTTCGCCATGCACACGCTCGAGATCGCCGCCGTTCTCGTCGCCACAGCCGCCCTATTCGGCCTGATCAGCGTTCGCGCGCTCAAGCTGCCCATCACCATCGGCACCATGCTGCTCACAGTGGCGGCCTCGCTCATACTCGCCGATGTCGGCAGGTTTGCGCCCTCGCTTCACGACTGGGCCGTCCAACTCTCGAGCCGGATCGACTTCCAGGGTCTGATCCTGCGCGGCATGCTCCCGCTGCTCCTGTTTGCGGCCGCCTTTCTCCTCGACCTCGAGCAACTCGCGCGCGAGAAGCTCCCCGTAGCCCTGCTCTCCGTCCCCGGAACCGTAATCAGCTTCCTCGCCGTCGGCGCCCTCATGAAGCTCCTAACCGCCGGTCACGCGCCCTGGACCGAGTGCCTCATCTTCGGCGCCGTCATTTCGCCCACCGACCCGATTGCGGTTTTGGAAATGCTCCGCCGCGTGGGCATTTCAAAATCCATCGAGTCGCAGCTTGCCGGCGAATCGCTCTTCAACGACGGCATCGGCGCGGTCCTGTTCCTCACCATGGTCGAGATCGCGAGCGGTCATGCGCCCACTGCGGGCCAGGTTGCGGGCCTGCTGCTTCTTGAGGCGGGCGGAGCCGTCCTGCTCGGCATTGCCGGCGCGTGGCTCATCTCGCAGGCCATGTGCAGGGTCGACTCCTATCTCATCGACATCCTGCTCACTCTCACGCTCGCTCTCGGCGGCTACGTGCTGGCCGGCCTGATCGACGTTTCGCCACCGCTCGAAGCCGTCGTCGCCGGGTTCGCGCTGCGCTACTTCAACCGCCGGAAGCCCAAAGGCCGCATCGCCGACGAGCGCGTCGACGAGTTCTGGACCCTCATCGACGAGGTGCAGAACTCGCTTCTGTTCCTGCTGCTCGGCCTCGAGGTCATGGCCGTCACGCTGAACTCCGCAACCGTGCGCGCCGGTGCTGCCTCAATTCTTTCCGTCAACATCGTCCGCCTTGCAATCATTGCCGCCTGCGCCTTCATCGTGCGCCTCGTCGGCAGAGAGCGCATGCGCTCGATCTTTACCATGACCTGGGGCGGCCTTCGCGGCGGGCTGTCCATTGCGCTCGCGCTCTCCGTGCCCGCCGCGCTCGGCCGCTCCTGGATCTTCGGCGCAACTTACCTCACCGTCGCCTTCTCCATCCTCGTTCAGGGCGGATCGCTCCATCTCGTAATGTCACGCCGCAACAAACGCGTTGAAGCCGCGACGTAGCGGCCAGAAATCGCTTTGTGCTTCCGTTCCGGTATGGTTTTCTAAAGCCGTCCCATGAACCCATCATGATCAAAACAATCGAACGCTATTTTGAATTCGACCGCCTCGGAACGAACTGGCGCACCGAGATCCTCGCCGGCGTCACCACGTTCCTCACCATGGCCTACATCGTCCTCGTGAACCCCGCCATCCTTGCCGATGCCGGCGTGCCCCGCGCCTCGGCCACCGCGGCAACCTGCATCTCGGCGGCAATCGCGTCGATCCTCATGGGCATCGTGGCGCGCTACCCCATCGCGCTTGCGCCGGGCATGGGGCTCAACGCCTACTTCACCTACACCGTCTGCATCAAGATGCACATCCCATGGCAGACCGCCCTGGGAGCGGTGTTCATCTCCGGCCTGCTCTTCCTCGCCATGACGGGTGCAGGCGTGCGCCAGGCAATCCTACGCGCCATTCCGCACGAGCTCTACGCAGCGGTGGCAGGCGGCATCGGACTCTTCATCGCCTTCATCGGCTTTCAGCACGCGGGCATTGTCGTTCAGGATCCCAACACCCTGGTCGGCATGGGCAACATCCGCAGCCCCACCGCAGCCCTCGCGCTTCTCGGCCTTGTGCTGATGGTCGCGCTCGAAGTCAAAAAAGTGCGCGGCTCCATCCTCATCGGACTGCTCGTCGTGACGGGCGCCGCGTGGGCAATGGGCCTCGTCCACTGGACGCCCTCCGCGGGCGGCATCGACGCGCTTGCAGGCACTGCATTCAAGCTCAACATCGGCGGCGCCTTCGGCAAGGGCCTTCTCGAAATCGTCTTCGTCTTCTTCTTCGTCGACCTGTTCGACAATCTCGGCACGCTCGTCGCCGTTACCAAGCGTGCCGGCCTCATCGCCGACGATCACAGCATTCCGCGCCTCAACCGCATCCTCTTCGCCGACGCATCGGCAACTGTCATCGGCTCACTCGCCGGAACCTCCACCGTGACGAGCTACATCGAGTCAACGGCCGGGGTAGCCGCCGGCGGCAGATCGGGAATCGCAGCCATCGTCACAGGCCTGCTCTTCTTTGTCGCCATGGGCGCGGCGCCGTTTGCCGGCATCGTTCCACCCGCGGCCACCGCCCCCGCCCTCATCCTCGTCGGATCGATGATGCTGCTCACCATCAGCGAAATCCCATGGCAGGAGCCACTCGTCGCCCTGCCCGCGTTCCTCACGCTGGTGCTCATTCCGCTCACCTATTCCATCGCCAACGGCCTCGGCTTTGGGATCATCGCGTGGGCAGTGCTTCACCTCATCACCGGCAAGATCCGCCGGCAGGACTGGCTGCTCTACATACTGGCCGCGCTGTTCCTCTTCCGATTCATCTACCTCGGCGCCGCCTGATGAATTTCCGTTGTCCCCGAAACCTGGCCTGAGCGATCTCGAAGAGTCCCTCTGTCCCTATGTCCCTATGTCCCTTAGTCCCTATGTCCCTATGTCCCTATGCCCCTGTTTCTCGCGGATAAACCGCCCAAACTGCCACAGTTGCGCCTACACCGTTGTTGCGCCTCCGGGCCACAAAAGTCGTAGAATCTCTTCAACACAGACCCTGTACTCTAGGTGGGTGCCGCGCGGCAGTTGTGCCGCCGCGGGGAGGCGCATGTTAGGGATGCCGAGAACGAGGAACGTAAAGGGCTGCGGGAAATTGACCGTGCCACGGCTGGTCACCGTCGCCGTCGCATCGCTCGGCATTGCGCTTGGAATCTCGGGTTGCCAGGTGGTCGCCGGCTATCCGCAGACAAGCCTCGTTCGCGTCATCGACGCATCCTTCATCGCCCCGGCGGTCAATATCTACGTCGACAAGACGATCTTCGCCAGCAACGTAGGCGCGGGCTTCATTTCAAACTACGGCACCACGGCTCCCTCTGCTGCCGCGCCCGTGGTTGCGACCGCGGTGAACGGCGCGACGCTCGTCAGCGCTGCGGTCACTCTGAATCCCGGCGCGCAGCACTCCGTGTTCCTCACCGATAACGGCTCCACTCCGACGCTCTACAATCTCTCGGTGCTCGAGGACGCGCAGACGGCGGCCCCGAGCGGGCACTCGTCATTCCGCTTCTTCAACCAGGCCCCGCGCACCGGGCCGATCGATGTCTACATGATTCCCGCCGGAACCACGATGGCGAATACCATCCCGATTTGCACCTCCATCCCGATCGGACAGACCTGCGGCTACGTCACCTTCGAGTCGCAGACCGTCACCATGGTCATCGTGCCCTCAGGCCAGACAACGCCCAAGTACACCTCCACGCCGCTCGGGCTTACAGGCGGCGAAGTCCGCACCGTGGTCATGGTCGATAGCCAGCTCACCAGCAACCCGCCAGTGAGCGTGGTAATCGCCAACGACGTGAATTAGGTCGCATCGGCCTGTGCGCAACCTGTTACTGCCGCTCTCCAACCAAACCGTGTCATCCCGAAGGACCGCACGCCTGGGGCCCCGCCCGCTTTTGGCGGGGTAAGCGGACCGAGGGATCTGTGGTTGCTCCTCGCCCGCCCTGCCACAGACGCTCACTAAACCGGCCCCAGGTTTTGGGGCCGGCTCACCCAATGCGCCAGCGCCGAATTCGCCCGCAATAATCCGCCCCATACCAACCGCACGGCAGCGCTCGCTCACCGGCGCCTTCCCCCCACCTCCTGCTCCCCCAGCAAGATCGTGTCATCCCGAAGGGCCGCACGCCTGGGGCCCCGCCGCCTTTGGCGGGGTAAGCGGACCGAGGGATCTGTGGTTGCTCCTCGCCCGCCCTGCCACAGACGCTCACTAAACCGGCCCCAGGTTTTGGGGCCGGCTCACTCAATGCGTCAGCGCCCCACCGCCCGCAAGAAATCGCCCCATACCAACCGCGAAGCGACGAACGCTCACCGGCGCCTTCTCCCTCCGCTCCCGCTCCTCCACAAAACCGTGTCATCCCGAAGGGCCGCACGCCTGGGGCCCCGCCCGCTTTTGGCGGGGTAAGCGGACCGAGGGATCTGTGGTTGCTCCTCGCCCGCCCAGCCACAGACGCTTACTAAACCGGCCCCAGGTTTTGGGGCCGGCTAACCCAATGTGTCAGCGCCCCCATTTCGCACAGCCTCAAGCCCCGGGGTGCAGTTCCCTGTGGAAATCTCCGTCCAAGAAAGCCTGTCAAGTAGGGAAGGAAAAGCGAAATACAAGCAACTGGCTTTATATCATAAGGTTACCCCATGAAAAAGTGCCCGGGAAAGTGGCCGATCCACTTTTCAACCCTGCTAGACTTAACAATAGAGGGAAAACACCCCTCTCAAATGCCCGCCGCGCGCGGGCATTTCGCTTTTCAGGGGGCACCCGGGCTCCCAGGCTCCGCCGCCTCAACGGCCGGAAGAGGAGTTGAACTTACTACATATGTGTACGAAACTCACTACATATGTGTGCGAAACTTACTACAAAAACTGGTCAGGGACAGCTCCGGACCCCGCAAAATCAAGCCGAAAACCCGGCATTTTTGACCGGGAAGAGTGCTCCTCCCTCTTCCCCTGCGGACGATGCCAAACGATCGCCGCGCTCCGGGCCTGTTAACCAGAAAATAAATACCCCCCACCCCCCTCTCCTGTAACCCCTTTGGAATGTGAGGGGCAAATAGGGGGAAAAATGGTTAACGAATTGATAATAAATAACTTGCCTCAATTTCCAAATGTGCCCAAAACGCCACTTTTTTGCCCCAGATCGCCACTTTTTTCACCCATTTTGCAGGGTCATTTACGAGAGTTGGAAATCGGGCGCGCTTCCGCCGCACAAAGAGCTTCAGCGCCCGTTAGGACACAACAACTCCGAAAATGCTCCGGCGGGACTTCGAGCGCCGCCGCGCTTCGCGCAACCCCCGTCAATCGGCGTCGTGGCTCAGGTAATCGTGCATCAGCTGCAGAATCAGCGACCAGCCATTATTGCGGGCACGCATCTGTTCGCTGATCAGACCCGAGTGCGTCACGCGCACGGTCGTGCACCCGTTCTTTTCATCCAGGTCCCACCGCACCAGCGACTCGGGATAGTCCTCTCCTTTGCGGTTCCACGTGAACTCGAGCGTCGTGGGCGGGTCCACCGTCCGGTATTCTCCGGACACCACCGATTCCGGCTGCCCGGTTCTGCAGTTGGCGCCCTGCACGCGCATCAGCCACCCGCCCCCGGGGCGCACATCGCATTCTGCATGGATAAGCTGAAATTTGCCTTCGCAGTTCCACCACTTCAGCAGTTCCGCCGGCCGGGTAAGCGCGTTGAAGATCCGCTCGGCCGGGGCCTTGATCGTAACTTCCTGAACGATGGTATGGTCTGTCACGGTAATCGGGCTCATTTGTTCTCCTCCTCCACGTATTTCTTCAGGCTCTCAAGGGAATCGCGCCAGAACGACTCGTAATCGCCGAGCCAGTCTTCGATGGCGCGCAGAGGCTTAGCATTCAGCCGGCACATTGTCGCCGTTCCCAGGGGGCTCGTCTCTACAAGGCCGGCGGCATGAAGCAGGCGAAGGTGCTTCGAGATGGCAGGCCGGCTGATGCGGAACCTCTGCGCGATGCCGCCCACGGTCTGCTCTCCGCCCCGGAGAATGTTGAGGATCTCGCGGCGGGTGGGATCGGCCACCACCCGAAAGACCCGGTCGCGCTGCCGTCTTGCATTGGTAACCATACAGTTTCCATTATGTAACCGAATGGTTTCCAATTGTCAAGCAGGATTTTCGGGCGGCCGTGCGCGGATGCCCTCTCTCACCAGCTACACTCGATCACGATGCGCCTCTCGGTCTTGTTCTGCGCCGCTCTCACCCTCGCCGTGGGCTGCAAACCGGCGAGCAGTTTCACATCCACCGACACGTACCGGATCGTGCAGACGTACCCGCACGACCCGGCCTCGTTCACGCAGGGCCTGTTGTTCGCCGATGGACACCTCTACGAAAGCACCGGCCTCAAGGGCGAGTCGACCCTGCGCATGGACGACCTTGCGACCGGGCGCCCGCTACAGGAACTCAATGTTCCGAGCCAGTACTTTGCGGAAGGACTCGCCGCCTGGGGCAGCACACTGATCCAGCTCACATGGAAATCGCACGTGGCGTTCGTCTATGACCGCTTCAGCTTCCGCCTTCTCCGCGCCGTGCCCTATCCATGGGATGGCTGGGGTCTCACAACGGACGGCAAATTGCTTGTCTCGAGCGACGGCTCGGCGAAGCTGCGGTTCCTCGATCCCGAGACATTGCGTGAGGTGCGCGAAGTCACCGTGAAAGACGGCGGCAGTGCCGTCACGCAGCTCAACGAGCTCGAATATGTCAAGGGCGAGATCTATGCCAACGTTTGGCACACCGACCTCATCGCGCGCATCTCTCCTGCCACCGGAAAAGTTTTGGGTTGGATCGATCTCTCCGGCCTGCTCAAGCCAGGTGAGGTCTCGGACCACGAGGCCGTCCTCAATGGCATCGCATACGACGCGCGGCACGACCGGCTGTTCGTAACAGGCAAGCTCTGGCCGAAGCTCTTCGAGATCCAGGTCGTTCCGCGGCATCCCTGACCGCTGCGCTCGATCACACCGCCGATTTCACTACCCCGCTATACTCGTCCGCAAGGTTAGCTCATGGACTTTTCCGCGCTTTCCGTCCCGACGATTCTGCAGAATGCTGCGATCCTTACGATCCTGGTCGCATTTGCGGGCTATGCCATCACTTTCCTCAGCGCGCATATGCTGGCGCGCCGCCGCGATAAGCTCGATCTGGTCAATAAGCGCCTCAACGAGTTCTATGGGCCGCTCTACGTCGCATCTGAGGCCGGAAATATCGCCTACCGCTCGCTGCTCGACAAGCAGGGCAAGATGCAGAGCGAGCCTATCCGCGACGAGGACCTCAAGGAGTGGATCCTCTGGATGCGTACCGTCTTCATTCCGCTGAACGATGTGCGCGAGAAGATCATCATTGATAAGGCCCACCTCATCATCGAGGAAAAGATGCCGCAGTGCCTGCTCGATTTCGTCACGCACGTCGTGGGCTACAAGGCCGTGCTGCGCAAGTGGGCCGACGGCGACTTCAGCGAGCGTCGATCGACCATTGGATGGCCTCCGGAGTTCGACATCTATGTGCGCAACTCATATGCCGCTCTCAAAGCCGAGCAGATGCGCCTGATGCATAGCCCGTGGACGCGCGCCTGGCTGGGGCTCACCGGCCGGGCGAATAAGCGGTAACAACCGGCACGGATGCTATTGCGTGCGCCGTCCGTCCTGTGCGCCGGCAACGGCGGCAGCACTGTCCTCGCCAACTGCTGCTGCCTCCACCGGCATCATCGGATTCAGCGACGTCACCTGCGCCACCATCTTGGTCAGCCGCGCTTCGTTGGGCCTCGCCCCGATGTACTCTGCCTGCGTGTAAATATGCTCGACCGAGTCCACCAGGAACGCGCCCGGTAAAAACTCGCCGCGTCCGACGCCATGCGCCGGCAGCAACACAACGTCGCCTGGTTTGGGCAGCGAGTGCAGCGTCTCCAGCGGCACCAGGTTGATGCACGTTCCGTCTCCGGCGATGAACTCGAGGCAATGGGCGCTGTCAAGCCGCCCCTCGCGTTCCCGCCGCGCTTCCTGACGCACCTTGTACGCCTGGTAGTAAGCAGCCGCGGTGGTGGGCAGGATCACCAGGAACGCCAGGATATTCGAGATGTAGGACAGCTCCGACATGAAGGCCTGGGGCAAGCCTGACACCTGCGCGTAAATGCGATGCAAGAGGTGTTCCAAGATCGGATGCTCCGGAAATGGCAATCATAGCAATGCGGCAACTCAGCCCGCAAAGAAAAAAGCCCGGCAGTCGCCATGGCTACGACCCTTATCCGTTGTTCCTCACTATGCCGTCCCAGCTGTCTTTGCCCCGCCGCTCAGGCCGTGACCGCCAGTTCCAGCGCCTCCCACAGGCGCATCGTCGGTCCAGACTGGTTGATTGTGTAGAAGTGCAACCCCGGCGCTCCGTTGCGCAGCAGGGTCTCGCACAGCCGCGTCACCACACTCAATCCAAAATCGAGCAGCGCGGTCTTGTCCTCCTGCAACTGCTCCAGCCGCAGCCGGATCCAGCGCGGCAAATCGGCCCCGCATCCCGAGCAGAACCGCACTGTCCGATCGAAATTTGTGATCGGCATGATCCCCGGATAAACCGGGATGCGCAGGCCGGCCTTCTCGCACCGCTCCACAAAGTCGACGTAAGCGTCGGCGTTGTAGAAGAGCTGGGTCAAAGCCGCATCCGCACCTGCCTCCACCTTGCGCACAAAGTGGTCGAAATCAGCCCCCGGGCCCTTCGCCTGAGGATGCATCTCCGGATACGCGGCCACTTCAATCTCGAATGCGTCCCCATGCTCCTGCCGGATAAATCGCACGAGGTCTGCGGCGTATTGGAATTCGCCCGGCGCCGCCGGACTCATTGCGGTGGCGGGCAGATCGCCCCTCAGCGCGACAATGCGCTTCACTCCGGCCTCGCGATAACGGTCGAGCTGCTCGGCAACGTTTGCCCGTGTAGACCCCACGCACGTCAGGTGCGGCGCGGCCTCGATGCCTCCGGCTTCGACGACCGCGAGGATCGTCTCGTATGTACCGTTCTGGTCGCTCCCGCCGGCCCCATTTGTCACAGAAAAGAAATTTGGGCGCAACGCAGCCAGTTCGGCTACCACGGAGGGCAACTTGATCATGCCTTCCGGCGTGCGTGGTGGAAACAGCTCGAAGGAGAATCGCAAGTCGGCCATAAGCGCCTCACTCGAGGGGGAGGAAAAACTGGGTTACTCCGGCGTGCGGGAAATCTCCCCGCCACGCCGGAATTGGTAGTGAACCAAGGGTCAGATTCACTGACCCCCGATCGCTGAAAACTGAAAGCTAGTACCGGTAAAACTCCGCCTTGTACGGACCTTCGATCGGCACGCCGATGTAATCGGCCTGCCGCTCGGAAAGCTTCGTCAGCTTCACCCCGATCTTTTCGAGATGCAGCCGCGCCACTTCCTCGTCGAGCTTCTTCGGCAGGGTGTAGACGGCCACCTTGTAGGTATCCTTGTTCTTCCACAGGTCGATCTGCGCCAGCGTCTGATTCGCAAAGCTGTTCGACATCACGAAGCTCGGGTGCCCCGTCGCGCAGCCCAGGTTTACCAGGCGCCCCTCGGCCAGCACGAAGATCTCGTGCCCGTCATCGAAGCTGTACTTGTCCACCTGCGGCTTGATGTTGGTCTTCGATGCAGTCTTGTCGGAGTTCAGCCGGTCCATCTGGATCTCGTTGTCGAAGTGCCCGATGTTGCACACGATGGCCTGGTCCTTCATCTTGTGCATGTGCTCGAGCGTGATAATGTCCACGTTGCCCGTGCACGTCACGTAGATATCGCCGCGGCCGAGCGTGTCCTCAACGGTGGTGACTTCAAAACCTTCCATCGCGGCCTGCAGCGCGTTGATCGGATCGACCTCCGTGACGATCACCCGCGCGCCCATGCCGCGCAGCGAGTGAGAGCAGCCCTTGCCCACGTCGCCGTACCCGCACACAACCGCGACTTTGCCCGCCACCATCACGTCCGTCGCGCGCTTGATGCCGTCGGCCAATGACTCGCGGCAGCCATACAGGTTGTCGAACTTCGACTTCGTCACCGAGTCGTTCACGTTGATGGCTGGAACGAGCAGCTTGCCTTTCTCGACCATCTGGTAGAGCCGGTGCACGCCCGTCGTAGTCTCTTCAGAAACGCCGCGCCACTCCTTCACCACCTTGTGCCAGTGCTGCGGATCCTCGGCGTGAACGCGCTTGAGCAAGTCCTTGATGACTTGTTCTTCATGGTTGCCGCTCGGCGTGTTCACCCACCCATCGCCCTGCTCGAGCTCATACCCCTTGTGGATCAGCAGCGTCACATCGCCGCCGTCGTCCACAACGAGCTGCGGGCCCTTGCCGCCCTTGTGGCTCAGGGCCGCAAAGGTGCAGTCCCAGTACTCCTCGAGCGACTCGCCCTTCCACGCGAACACCGGCACGCCCGTCGCTGCAATCGCCGCCGCCGCATGGTCCTGCGTCGAGAAGATGTTGCAGCTCGCCCACCGGACTTCCGCGCCCAGGCTCGTCAGCGTCTCGATCAGCACCGCCGTCTGGATCGTCATGTGCAGCGACCCCGTCACCCGCACGCCCTTCAGCGGCTTTTCGGCCGAGTACTTGTTGCGGATCGCCATCAACCCCGGCATCTCGTGCTCGGCGATCGCGATCTCCTTCCGTCCCCAGTCGGCCAGCGACAGGTCCGCCACCTTGTAATCGGCAGCGGTGATTTCGAGGGTGGTTGCCATTCAATTCTCCTTGTATCGACGTATCATGATATGTTGATATGTACCAGATTCGGCCCATGCCGTCAATTGTGAAAATGCTCCGCGCGGCCGCCGACCCCACTCGGCTCCGCATCCTGCTGCTTCTAAAGGCCGAAGAGCTCACTGTCGCGGAGCTGCAGGAGATCCTCACAATGGGCCAGAGCACGATTTCGACGCACCTCGCCCAGCTCAAGCAGGCAGGCCTCGTCGAAGACCGCCGCGCCGGAAAGAGCAGCCTATACCGCCTCGCTCAGGGTGCGGCGGACGATTCCGAATCGCGTCAGGGCACGAATCCAGTCGTGCCGAAAGACGCGCGAAATATAGTCGGGGCTTTAGCCCCTGCCCCACACAATCTGTTTCTCAACGAACTTCTAGCCCAGGCTGCGAAAGAAACCCCCGAAGCCGCCCCCGACCAGGCCGCGATGCGCCGCGCCGTTCGCAAGCGCCAGGAACGCATGCGCAGCTTCTTCGACTCCATGGCCGGCCGCCTCGGCAAAGACTACGTTCCCGGAAAATCCTGGAAGAGCATCGCCGAAGCCCTGCTCCGTCTCATGCCGCCCATGACCATCGCGGACCTCGGCGCGGGCGACGGCAGCTTCTCGCTTCTCCTCGCCGCACAGGCCCGGCGTGTCATCGCCGTCGACAGTTCCGAGAAGATGCTCGAGGTCGGCCGCGACCAGGCCGCCCGCCACGGCGCCACGAACATCGAGTTCCGCCAGGGCGACATGGAAGAGACCCCGATCGACTCTTCATCCATCGACCTGGTCTTCTTCTCCCAGTCGCTGCACCACGCCCTGCACCCCGATCGCGCAATATCCGAAGCCGCCCGCATCCTCGTCCCCGGCGGCCGCGTCGTCATCCTCGACCTCGCCCGCCACCGTTTCGAAGAGGCGCGCGAGCTCTACGCAGACCAATGGCTAGGCTTCGGTGAAGCCGAACTCGAAGAGATGCTCGAAAAGGCCGGATTCGAAAACGCCACCGTAGCCATCATCGACCGCGACCCCGAAGCCCCCCAGTTCCAGACGCTCCTGGCCATCGCGACCAAGGCGCCGTGAACACGTCTGGTTGCAGGCAGTCGCTGCGCTAATCTGAATCCAACACAATCAGCAGATGCCCGCGACCGCAAAAACCGCAACGAGGAACCCCGCCCGCCTCACGCGCTCCAAACGCACCGCGATCCTCAAGGCTCTCGCCGACCCTAAACGCTTCGAGCTCCTGGAGCGTATCGCCCGCGCCAACTGTCCGCTTGGCTGCGCCGACGCACGCAAATCCCTCGACATCGCGCCCGCCACACTTTCGCACCACATCAAGGAACTCCAAACCAGCGGCCTTATCGACGTCCGCCGCGACGGAAAGTTCCACTTCCTCTCGATCAGGCCCGGCGTCCTCGAAGCGCTCGCATCCGCTTTCTCGTCGCTCGCCTCGACCGGCTTCCCGCAGTCCTGATTGCGCGCTTCAAAAGAATTTCACAATCTCATCTGAATCCTTTCCGCAGCCCTCGAATCAATTCGACAGTTATCGAAATGTCGAAACATTCGGCGCTTCGGTACAAGGAGAATTGGATGAACACTCTCAAGGGAAAAGTCGCATTGGTCACTGGCGCTTCAAAGGGCATCGGCGCGGGGATCGCGAAGGAACTCGCAAGCCGCGGCGCGGCCGTGGCTGTTAACTACTCCAGCAGCAAGGCCGAAGCCGAGAAAGTCGTGAGCCAGATCGAACAGGCAGGTGGCAAAGCCATCGCCGTCAAGGGCAGCGTGTCCGAACCCGCGCAGATTCCGGGCCTCGTCGAAGAAGTAGCGCAGAAGCTCGGGCCCATCGACGTGCTCGTCAACAACGCCGGCATCTACGAGTTCAGCCCCATCGACGCGGTCACGCCGGAGCACTTCCACAGGCAGTTCAACACCAACGTGCTCGGGCTGCTCCTCGTCACGCAGGCAGCGCTCAAGAACTTCAATCCTGCCGGCGGCAGCATCGTGAATATCAGCTCGGTGGTAAAGGACGGCACGGCGAACGCGGCTGTTTACAGTGCGACCAAGGGCGCGGTAGACACGATCTCCGCTTCGCTCGCCCAGGAGCTCGGCCCCCGCAAGATCCGCGTTAACTCGCTCAACCCCGGGCTTGTCGAGACCGAAGGCACGCATGCGGCAGGAGTCTTGGGGAGCGACCTCCACAAGGCCGCCGAAGCCCGCACGCCGCTGGGCCGCATCGGCCAGCCCCACGACATCGCCACCGCCGCCGCGTTCCTCGCTTCCGACGACGCGGCCTGGATCAACGGCCAGGCTATCCATGCCGCAGGCGGCTTCCGCCTGTGACCACAGTTCGCCGGCGGCTCGGTTGAATCATCCGAGCCCGCCGATCGATACTCCGAGGGAGGTATTCACGATGGGCGAGCAAGTTTCCCTGCGGGCGGCCGACGGGCAGCAACTGGGCGCGTACGTCGCCCGGCCTGAGGGCGAGCCGCTGGCCGGCCTTGTGGTCGTACAGGAGATCTTCGGCGTCAACGCACACATCCGCGCCGTCACCGACAGCTTCGCCCTCAACGGCTTCCTCGCCATCGCTCCGGCGCTTTTCGATCGCATCGAGCCCGGCGTCGAGCTTGGCTATGAAGGCGCAGACTTGCAGCGGGCAATGAGCTTTATCCCGCGCCTGAATATCGACAAGGCGGTGATGGACACCGAAGCGGCAGTGCGCTATGCCGCCAAGTCCACCGGCAAGAATGTCGGCGTCATTGGCTACTGCTTCGGCGGGACGATCGCCTGGCTCGCGGCGACGCGGCTGCCTGTGCAGGCTGCCGTCGGTTATTACGGCGGCCGCATCGGCAACTACGCGGACAAACAGCCCAAAGCGCCGGTGATGCTCCACTTCGGCCGCAAGGACGCCCACATTCCCGAGGAAGAAGTGAACAAGGTGAAGTCGGCGCATCCCGAGGTCGAGATATTTTGGTACGAAGCAGGCCACGCATTCAACTGCGATCGGCGGCCGAGCTACAACGCCGAGGCCGCGACGGAAGCGCGCAACCGCTCGGTTTCATTCCTCAAGAAACACCTCGCGTAATCGGCCTGCGCATAGCGTACTTTAATCGCTGCGTTCCGCCTCGAGCAGCCGCCGTTTGCGATCCACACCCCATCGATAGCCAGTCAGGCTCCCGCTTGCCCCCACGACACGGTGGCACGGAACCAGCAGGGCCACGCGGTTCAGTGCGCAGGCGCGGGCGACGGCGCGGGTCGCGTTTGGTTCGCCCATTTCGCGCGCAAGCTGCGAGTAGCTGCGGGTTTCCCCGCGCGGAATCTGTCGCAGCGCTTGCCACACGCGGAGTTGAAAGACCGTCCCGCGCAGGTCTAGCGCGTCCTTCAGCTTTCTGCTCTCCGAAAGATCGTCTCCTTCGCGAACGCTTTTGAGCGCTGCATCCACGAGCCGGGAAAGGGACGGATCGCGGTACAACGTGGCGGCAGGAAATTCATCGCGGAGAGTCTTCCCGGCAGCGGATTCGGAATCCGCAAGCGCGAGCCAGCACAGTCCGCGCTCCGTTGCGCCAACCACCATCCATCCGAATGGCGAAGATGCCGTGGCGTAGCCGATCTTTTCGCCCCGGCCGCCCGCCGCAAATCGCGACGGCGCCATGCCCAGTTGCGCGCCCTCGTACATCCGGCTCGATGAATTGAAACCGGCGCTGTACGCCGCGTCCGTCACAGATTCGCCGTTCTTCAGGGCGGAGCGAAGGCTTCCGGCCCGCAAGGCAAGCTGGTACTGCTTGGGGCTCACGCCCATCTCGCGCTTGAACAGGCGCTGCGCGGTGAACGGGCTCATCTGCGCGATCCGGCCGAGTTCTTCGAGCGGGAGCGCCCGGTCCGCGTTTCGTTCGATGTGCTTTCTGATGCTTTCAACTGCGCTGCCCGGCGCGAGCGGCCTGCAGCGCCGGCAGGGCCTGAACCCTGCCGCGCGGGCTTCGGCAGGCGAACGGAAGAACTGCACGTTTTCGCGCCGCGGGCGGCGGCTTGAACACGAAGGGCGGCAAAAAACGCCCGTCGTGCTGACGGCGTAGAAGAACATCGCCTGTTTGTCGCGGCTCAGGACCTGCTGCCAGGCGGAATCGGGGTCGAGGCTCTTCAAGGTCACGGCCGACTCGAGGGGCACAACGGACTCGGGTTTGAGATTCGCTTTCATGGCCTTATGGTCGCGCTGTCCGCATTTACCCGCACTCCGATTCTTGCGCGCAATTCATTTTCTGGCCAGCAGCACCGCCTCGGCGCGCGCAAGGTCCTCCTCCGTATCGACGCCGATGGTGTCCGCCGGAGCGGGCGCAACGTAAATGTCGATGCCATTTTCGAGGAGGCGAAGTTGCTCGAGTTTTTCCACTGATTCGAGCCATCCCGGAGGCATGGCGGCAAATTGCTCGAGCGCCGCCTTGCGATAGGCATAGATTCCGAGGTGCTTGCGATAGCCCACAAAACCGGCAGCGTCGCGGTCGAACGGGATGGTCGCGCGAGAGAAGTAGAGCGCCTTGCCGTCGGCCGCGGTTACAACTTTGACTGCGCTTGGGTTGGCGATATCTTCGGCCGGGCAGCGAACGGCGAGAGTGGCGACCTGAACCTCGGGCCGCTCGAACAGCGCAAGGAGCCGCGGGAAGAATTCCGGCGTAAGGGTCGGCTCGTCGCCCTGGATGTTGACGTAAACGTCGGCTTCGAGTTGCGCCGCCACCTCGCGCACGCGGTCCGATCCGCTGGCGCAGCCGGGCGATGTCATTACAACGGGTATGCGGCGTTCGCTGCATGCGTCGGCCACCTCGCCGGAGTCGGTGGCCACGACTACCGGATCCATAAGCCCGCTCTCGTGTGCCGCTCGCCAAACCCACTCCACCATGGGCCGGCCGGCGAGCAGGCGCAGCACCTTGCGGCTGAGGCGCGTAGACCCGAGCCGCGCGGGAATAACCGCGGCCACTCTGAGAGAAGCTGCCATTCAATCCAGTTTAAGGGGCAATTTTAAGGGGGAGGAGCCGGCATGTCCCGCCCGGCGCGGGGGATGCGCCGAGGCGGAGACATCGGGGAGAGCCGACACTCAGTGAGATCAGAAAAGAGTTTTCCCGGGAACTGCTCTTTTCCTGAAGGACTTGCGGATGACCCGATCCGGATCGTTTGACCCGGCACTTCATGCCCCGTATCATCGAACGAGGGCGCGCTGTGCGCTGAGGTGTTAGTGTGCCCTCCCAACTGGCGGAGTAGCTCAGATGGTTAGAGCGTGGGATTCATAACCCCAAGGTCGACGGTTCGATCCCGTCCTCCGCCACCAATTTCCGAACAGGTCCTTCCCTGCGGTCAGGATTTTGCCTGCGGGCTCGTTCGCCCGCAAAACGGCCCAAGTTCGATCCCGTCTTCCGCCACCAAAACCTCGCCCTAAACGATGCTCCTATCGGAGGCCCTCTCGGAAGAGGCACGGCACTACTCAGAATCGAGATCGGTCCTCAGGCGGAGAATTGACGGTCAAAAGCGTCCCCGCTGGCGCCCCGGGGCAGTTGTCCGTCCATCGCAACGAAATTCGGCGCAAGCGATTTTCCAGTGGCCGGAGTTGATGAGGCTCGCATATACTTCGCGCGGGAATTTCCTGCACAAAGCAACGCTTCCCCGGGCTATCTCTCCTACTCGAACTTCGGAAATTCTGATCCTGTTGGACGGTGAGCAGCCGCGCATTCCCGCTGTGCAAGGGATCCCGGAAAGAGGAAAGCATGAAAGCTCTTACCATGCTGTGCTGCATGATGGCGATAGCATGCGGCATCACGACCTGCAATGGCGGCACCACGGCTCCAGCGGGGGCGCCCGACACGCACGACGCCGACGTGAAGGCCATCAGCGCCACGGAGGACCAGTGGAATAAGGACTACGTGGCAAAGGACCTGGACAAGATCGCGGCGCACTACGCGGATGACGCGGTGCTGATGGCGCCGGGCACCGGCGCGATGACGGGCAAACAGGCCATCCATGACGGGCTGCAGGAGATGTTGAAGGACCCGGCGATCGCTTTGCAGTTTCACGCGTCGAATGTCGAAGTGGCCAAGTCGGGCGACTGGGGCTACACCCAGGGTTCATACACGATGACGGCGAGCGATCCCAAGACTCACAAGCAGGTGAACGATCACGGCAGTTATGTGACGACCTACCGCAAGGAGGCAGACGGATCGTGGAAGGCGGTGGCGGATATCGCGACCTCTGCGGTGCCGTCGATGCCGATTCCCGAGAAGAAGAAATAGCGCAGGCGCAGGAACGAATCGCCGCATCGGAGAAGGCCCGGTGCGGCGAGTTGCTTTTTTTGCGGGGGGGGAATTGGCGCAGAGGAAGTTGAAAGCGGCTGCGGCCCTGTGTCACACAAAAGCGCGACTGTGAATCCGCGTGAAGCACGCGATAGCATCACATTTCATTCCTGTTCGCTCCGGGGTGCCCCGGACCGGCGGGGTGCGCCCAGCGGGAGGCGACATGTCGATTCACACCAGCCTGACCAATGCGGCCTCAGCCCGGCAGCGTGTGTTCGGGTCAGGGTTCCTGCCCCATCCGCTGCCCAAGTTCCGTCTGCCGAAGGAGGAGACCGATCCCGAGGCCGCCTACCAGCTTGTGCACGACGAGCTGCTGCTGGACGGCAACTCGCGGCAGAACCTGGCGACATTTTGCCAGACGTGGTCTGAGCCGCAGGTGCACAAGCTGATGGCCGAGTGCATCGACAAGAACCTGATCGACCGGGACGAGTACCCGCAGACGTCGGAGATCGAGTCAAGGTGCGTACACATGCTGAGCGAGCTGTGGAATGCGCCGGCGGGAGCGAGCCCGCGCGGCTGCTCGACGACCGGCTCAAGCGAGGCGGCGATGTTGTGCGGGCTTGCGATGAAGGAGCGCTGGAAGAGGAAGCGCGAGAAGCAGGGAAAGACACGGGGCAGGCCGAACATGATCTGCGGGCTGTCGCACACCTGCTGGCCCATGTTCGCGCGCTACTTCGAGGTGGAGCTCAGACAGATTCCGTGCGTGGGCGAGCGGCTGATGATGTCGCCCGAAGAGGTGGTGAAGCTCTGCGACGAGAACACGATCGGCGTGGTGGGGACGATGGGCACGACGTTCACGCTGCAGTATGAGCCGATCGCGCGCGTGGCGGCGGCGCTGGACGATCTGGAGGAGGAGCGCGGGCTGGACATTCCGATCCACGTGGACGCGGCGAGCGGAGGGTTCATCGCGCCGTTCATCCACCCGAAGCTAGTGTGGGATTTCCGGCTGCCGCGGGTGCGGTCGATCAATGCTTCGGGGCACAAGTTCGGCATGGCGCCGCTGGGATGCGGGTGGGCCGTGTGGCAGGATGCGGCGGATTTGCCGTCCACGCTGGTGTTTCCAGTGGATTACCTGGGCGGGACGATGAGCGTGTTCGGACTGAACTTTTCGCGGCCGGCGGGCGAGGTGGTGGCGCAGTACTACAACTTTGTGCGGCTGGGGCGCGACGGGTTTGCGCGCGTAAACCGGTCATGCGCGGACGTGGCACAGTGGTTCGCCGACCAGCTGGAGAGCATGGAACTGTTCGACGTGCTGAGCGAAGCGAGGAGCGGTATTCCGGGTTGCGTGTGGACGCTGCCGGGCGATGGAGGCGAGAAATTCACGCTGTACCACTTGGCGAACCAGCTGAGGCTTAAGGGTTGGCAGGTGCCTGTGTATCCGATGCCGCCGAAACGGCGCGACCTGGTGGTGCAGCGCGCGGTGATGCGGCTTGGCGTGAGCAGAGACTTGGTGGGGCTTCTGCTCGATGACATGCGAAAGGCCGTTGAGCAACTGCGCAAGCATCCGCCGGCGACGGGGAGCTGGCATCCCGCAGGCGGGTACAACCACACGTGAGTTGACGAGCGGCGATGGCCGGTGTCGCGTGATTGAGGTACACCGGACGAGCGACCACAAAGCAGTTCGCTACAAGATGCGACTTTTCGCCCGATCGAGAATCCGGCAACCTTGCAGATGTCATGAAACCTTGAGGAGGTTAGCACCATGGCGGACATGCATGAGGGCGAACTGGAGCTCGAGTTGGAAGACGAGTTTCACGAGGGCGAACTCGAAGACGAAGCCGGCGAAGGCGAAGGCTGGCTTGGCGCGATTGGCAATATCGCGGGGAGCCTCCTTGGGGAAGAGGAGTTGGAAGACGAATCTTTGCTCGGCGAGGACGAATTCGAGGGCGAAGAGGAAGACGAATACGAAGATGAAGGCGAAGGCGAGGGCTGGCTGGGTACGATCGGGAACATCGCCGGCAGCCTGCTGGGCGAAGAGGAACTCGAGGACGAGTTCGAGTTCGAAGACGAGGGCGAGCAGTTTTCGTTCGGCGGGTTCTTGAAGAAGGCTCTGCCTGTGTTGAAGAGCGTAGCCAAGGTGGCGGCTCCGATTGTGGGCGGCGCGATACTAGGCCCGGCAGGCGCGTCCCTGGGCAAGGCCGTGGGCTCGGCGCTTGGCGAAGAAGAGCTCGAGGCCGAGGAAGAGGGCGAGGACGAGTTCGAGGGTGAAGCCGAGATGGTGCACGAGATCGGCTCCCATCCAATGACGCACAACGAAGCTCTGGCCGAGATGATGGCAGACGCCGCATCGCGCGAGATGCACGAAGGCGAAGCCGAGGCAATGGCGGGGGCCGCCGTGATGACGGTGATCTCGCCGCGCGACCGGCGCGTACTTCGCCGCAGCCTTCCTCACCTGGTGCGCGCAACTGCGATCCTTACGCGGATTCTTCGCAAGCGGCGCAGATCGCGGGTGGGCGTGAAGGCGGTGCCGACGATCATGAGGCGTTCGGTGAAGACGCTGAAGAAGCATGCGCGCAAGGGCCTGCCGATCACGAGGGCGCGGGTGGCTCGCACTGTTTCGAAGCAGGTGAAGCGGGTGCTGGGCTCGCCCAAGGCGGCAGCGACCGCGATTGTACGCAATCACAAGGTGGCGCGCCGTTACAAGAGCAAGAGGGTTCGCACGACGCGGCGTCGGCGCCGGCTGGTTTAACAGCGGCCGCGGCCTGGCGGCTGATTAACTTTCAGCGCCGGCCGCGCCGCTCCCGGCTCTGCCGGAGCGGTTTTGATTTCAACCATGGCTGCGCGGATGCGCACCATCCCCAAACCCAATCCCTGGAGGAATCGTCATGGCTTACGAGCTTGAAGATGAGATGGAAGTCCTCGGCGAACTCGAAGATGAACTGGAAGACGAGGGAGAAGAGGAAGGCGAGTTTGAAGATGAGGGCGAGGGCGAGGGCTGGCTCGGCGCGCTCGGCAATATTGCGGGCAGCCTGCTGGGCGAAGAAGAAGGCGAAGAAGAGTACGAGGGCGAAGGTGAGGACGAGTACGAGGATGAGATCAGCCCCGTCCGCAAGATCTATCCCGACGCGATGATGGAGCATCTGGGTGAGCTGGCATCGGAGTCCGAGAGCGAGGAAGAGGCTGCAGAGCACTTTCTGCCGTTGATCGGGATGGCGGCGAGCAAGCTGTTGCCCGTCGTGGCCAAGGCAGTTGCTCCGGCGGCCAAGAAGCTGATGCCGAAAGTGGCGCGAGCGGTGACGAAGGCCGCGCCGCACCTGACGAAGAAAATCGGCACGGTGGCACGGACGCTGCACCGCAATCCGCAGACGCGACACTTGTTGAAAGTGGTTCCCTCGATCGCACGGCGCACAGTGGGGAGCATTGCCAAGCAGGCGGTGCACGGAAGGCGTATTACTCCCGGCACGGCAGTGCGCACGCTGACCCGCCAGGCGAAGCGGGTACTCACGCATCCGCATCACAGGCGGCACGCGCTGAAGCGCCATAACCGGTTGGAGCGGCATTTCCATCATCGCTACGGGCGGGGCGTGGCGCGTCCGCACTATGGGCGTCACTACGGCGTGCGCCGTTATGGGTATGGGCGCACAGTGCATGGGTACGGGCGTGGAGTGCCTGCGCACGGAGTTCCTGCACGGGGCGGCGCGATCCGGCGGGTTGCCGGGGCTGCGACGGGCGTGGGTACCGTCCGCGGAACTCGAGCGGGACGAGCGGGGCATGCGACGGGCGGGCCGTGCCACTGTGGCTGCTGCTGCAGCTGCTGCGGGCGGCCCCTGCGCTGAGCGGCGTGGGCAGTTCAGGACATGCATGCAACAGATGTGAACGCTGCCGAGTGAGGACCCAACGATGGCGACGCCGACCGAAACCCTATCCAGCCTGACGGGGCGAGCATCGCCTGCGGCAGAGCAGCCGGCGGCGTCGCGGAAAGCAAAGCCCGCGCGCCGGCCGAGCCCGGGACTAACGACGACGTGGCTGCGGGCGCAAGCGATCAACACCACAAGGCACGCGGCGGGGCTGCGGCCGTTCAAGTCAGACGAATTCGGGACTGGTGCCGAGGCGCCAACGGCCGGGCATCTGCAGGCCGCAAACAAGATGATCAAGGGTCTCCGCAGCGGCCTGTTGAAGATTTCGGGCAGGGTACGGACGTCGGCGGAGAGGGCGATGGAGGCACCCTCGACTCCGCGACTTCAAGCGATGGTACGGAGGAAGGCGCGCGCGCACCACTGGGTTCGCGGCATCGAGAAAATCTGGAACTTCTACTTTGAGCTGTTCGGGCAGCGGCAGACTCGGTACGCGAAGTGGCTTCTGAGCTGCGACCGGATCGCGCTGGATTGTTACCGGGCCTGCTACCTGGGGCTGGGACAAGCCAAATCGATTCCGGCTCCGCCGCCCTTCTGCTATATGGCTACGGGATTCGCGCCGGCGACATTCCGGCGCGGCATTCCGCTGAAGAAGCTGGGCAAGCAGTTCAACCCATTTCCACTGGTGCAGTTGCCGGCACACCGGCTTACCAATCCGTGGACTCTGGGCGCGGTGCTGCACGAGACGGGCCACAATCTGCAGACCGATCTGGGGCTCTCGCGAGACGTTCCGCGCAAGGTGGGAGGGAGCCTGCTGAACGCCGGGATCGACAGGCAGGTGGCACGAACCTGGGTGCGGTGGAATCGCGAGATGTTCGCGGACATGCTGGCAGTGCTGCTGGGCGGCCCGATGATCGTGGGATCGCTCGTGGACATTTTGGCTCGGGAGCCGGAGACGGTTTCGCACTTCAACCCACGGGGCCCGCATCCGACGCCGCTTTTCCGCACGCTGATCAACACCGAACTGCTGCGGCGGATGGGATTTGTGGAGGATGCGAAGGCTTACAAGCGCCTGTGGCTCAAAATCTATCCGAAGCCGGCGCCGGGCGGCATTCCGCGCAGTCTATTGCGCTCATTTCTCAAGGCGTGCCCGGTAGCGGTGGACGCGATGTGCTTCCAGCCCTACCGCGCTCTGGGGAACAAGAGTCTTTACCAGGTGCTGGCCTTTGGAAAGAAGGAGCAGCAGATGATTGAGGAGGCGGCAGTGCGGCTGGCGGACGGGACGGACCCGGGAATCATTCCGGAGCGGTTCCTGATTGGCGCGGTACGGCTGGCGCTGGACCGGCAGCATGCGAGGCCGGGGATTCTGACAAGGAATTTCTACCGAGCTCTGGCGAGCGGGTGAGGCGATGGCACTGGAAGCGACATTCCGAGGACTCTCCATTCAGATCCGCAAGCTGAGCGACACGCTGAATGCCATCTTGCTGACAGTGGGCGACCGGCCGCAGAACCGAGGAACCATCCTGGCGGACCAGATGGAGAACTCGATCCTCGATCTAATGGGAAGCCTGAGCGGAGCGCTGACCGCAGCGCGGACCGCGGCGAAATCAGTGGGCGCCGTGAGGGACATGGACCGGGCGCGACGGGCGCTGGCTAAGTGCCAGGAGTACTTTCACGGCGCGGAGCAGCAATTCGCGAACCAGCTGGTGTCGTATGAGTCGTTGAGCAAGCTCACTTCTTTGGGCGCCGAACGCGGCGGGGAATGGAAACACTGGGCGGCCAGCATGAAAGATGCAATCGAGCAGGGACGTCAGCCGTTCGAAGGGGTGAGCCAGGGCCTTGCCGCGTGCTGGCACGAGCTGGCCGAACACAGCGGAAGCACGTCCATCTCGGTTCGCTCGCAGAACGTTGGGCAGAAGATCTTTGCGCGATCAACCGAGGAGGTTGGCGACGCAATGGGCTGACTGGCCGCCCGAGTGGGAATTTCGATTGCGAACAAGGAGGTTGCGATGGTGGTAAGACAAAATCAGCCGAGCAAACAGGGCGCTAAGAAATCTCCAGCCCCTGCCGATCAGAAAGCCGGTAAGGACGATACAGTGCCTAACACCGGGGAGCCCAATCTAACGATCGCGCTCTTCGACGCAACCGGAGCCCAGCTTACCTGGAAGGGGATTCATTCAATTGATACGAGCGTTGGAGACTCGTGCTGGGAGACGAGCGCCTGCCCGCATTCGATCAAGGGCCCGGGGCAGGGGAAGATTTCGTATCCTCTAGCGGTTCCGACCGGAAGGACGCTGAGGATCGAGCAGACGATCAATTACAACGACGAGTCGACTGCGATGGCCGATCCGATCTTGATCAATGTCGATTGCGATCAGTCGGCGACCGTCAACTCAATTGTCCGGGCTGCCGCGGCTTGTAATGCGGGATTCACCGACGTGATGGTCCAGGGCTACTGGTGCGGTGGCGAGGAGGGCGAGCGGGAGCTCAGGTTCGCAGAAGCGACTGCAACCATGGCCATCGATGCGGCCAACTCGAAGGCAGGGGCACTCAAAGCGAGCCAGCCCGTTCGCGCCACGGTGCGCGACGACGTAGCGATCTTCCAACTTAAGAGCGGCGCAACATACAGGATTGCCGCCAAGATCGCAGGTGAGGAAGCGGCGGCGTGTTCAGACACTGGCACCATTACAGTGCCGGTGCAGGGCGAGTCCCCGATTTTAAAGATCGGTTTTACGAGACTCGAACGCACTGTCGTGCTGGTCTTTGTCGATTCCGCGGGACAGCTGGCAAGTCCGTGCGACGTCTTCGAAGAGAACCTGGGCCGCATCGAGATCGGGTCGAACGGCATTGCGACGGTTTATCCGAAGGACTCCCGCACCCTTCGCCTGATTTCGAGCGGCGCTGAGCTGCACCCGAACACGATCCATCTGAATGAGCGATTCACGGCCAGGGAAAACGAAGCGGAAGCCTACATCGTGAGACTTACAGCTAGCGCCGCCTCACGATCGAATATCGAGCTTCTTGAAGAAGAGTTTTTCCTTCTGGATGGGCTCCTGGCCGGCGCATTGGTCGAAGTCCTGGATATGGAGGGCGCCCTGATCGCGACGCTCACCGCGGACTCGTCAGGCAGGTGCCAATATCCAGTTGCGGAACCGGGACAAGCCTACGACTTCGTACACAAGGTCAAAGGGAAAGAACTCGAACGGGTTCGGTTGAGGTCGCCCATAAGGGCGGAGTTGCCGGCAGGCGCTTGACGAGTTGCGCGTCCGTTCCGGCTCGATGACAAAAGGTTACACACACCATGAGAGAGGCAACCGAAATGCCGAAACACACGTTCAATCCGGTGCTGGAGTCCGCAGTTGACTTAACCGCCTACCCGGTACTTACCGAGGAGATTGGTTATCCCCCGTCTCCGGTATCGCGGCCACCGAGCGGGCCCCAGTCTCCGGGGAGCACCGGTGGCGGGGGACTTGGGCTGACTGTTGCGAGCGCGGTAAGCGATGTGCTGGGGTGGAAGGCCAATGCGGCCGACCCCAAAGGGTTTCTCGGCGCGCTTACGCAGGCGTTCTCGCTGACCGAGGTGGAAGGCCACATCGAGTCGAAGTGGAACCAGCGCACCTACACGGTGCAGACCGACCTTGCGGGCGGCATCACCGGCGCCCAGGCCAGCCTGTACACGCGCGCGAAGGATGCGCAGGAGCAATGCCTGCCGCTGCTCGACGGCCTCTATCCGCTCAATCCCGACGCCGATCCCGAATACGTGAAGGCACTGCGCGAGATGGCCAAGAGCCAGATCGTGGAGATCGTGAAGCAATTCGCCGTGGTGCCTCCGTCGATCCTGCGGGTGAACACATATTTCCAGATTCTTCTTGGAGTGACGCCGGCGAACATGAAGTTCACGCCGAATCCTACGGTCGACGCGAACCCCGACACGATCGCGGGCACGCTCGGCGACCTGCGCGACGTGTACGGAATATGGTTCCAGAAGCCCGCGTGGCAATTTGGAAGGCTGTTGAAGCATGAAGAAATTCCGGGCCCGCCGCTGAGCAGCTTGCAGAACAACCCCTTCTCCAACTCGGTGGATGACGAAGAGGACATCACGAACTTCCGCGTCATCTCCGATTACATGACGGGGCTGCTGCAAAGCTGGCTGGCGAACGGCCAATTCTTCCAGCTCTCCGAGGGCAAGCTGCCGGCGTTCCTGGGCACGCAACTGATCCTGATCTCGCGGCAGTTCAGCGTGATCGTGGAGACAGTGAACGAGGTGCGCTTCACGCTCGATTCAGTGTTCATTGGCCCGAACGAACGGCAGCAGTTGCTGATTCAGTTCAAGAGCGGCCTGCCATCGATGTATCTCGAAGACATCCTGCGCGAGATCGAGAGCTTTGTCTCCGACGAAGGTCCGCGGCTGATTCGCGATGGCGGGAGAATTGCGATTTTCAACAATCTGCAACCGGTGATGAGGACGCTGATCACCATGATCCGCGAAGCCAGGAACCCGGCAAATATCGGATTGCTTCCGGAAGGGTATCGAACGCCGCGGGTGCGCAATTCGATGGACGACCTGCGCGTGCAGCTCGAACAGCTCGAGATCCTGGCCAGGCAGGTGAGCATACCGGTTCCGCCGCCGAGCCAGATCGGGTAAGGTTCCGGATCACGCGGCGAGTGCCGGGAGGCCATAGCAAACGGAAAAGCCGGTAGGCAAAGAGGAGGAAGATCCATGGCAACGGCAAAGGACTATCAAGGCTTATATGACCGCATAGCGGCTCTTCGTGAGCAGGTGACTGGCCGCCTGGCCTCGGACCTGATCTCGAATCCACAGCTCGCCGATGCGCTCACCAAGCAGATTGATGACATGCTGGCGTCCGTGGTGACGGCCGACTCGAAATCCGCGGCGCCGCCGGACAACGGCCTGGCAGCGCTGGCCGGCCTGGGCCCCGAGGCCGCCAAATCTCTCGGCGTAACGCGGATTCCTCCCGGGGTTGAGCCCTACGACGAGACGATCACGTCGGAGCGCATCATGGCGGTTGCCGACATGTATTACCTGTGGCAGCACGAAAAGATCGGCGTGTTCCGCGTGGTACAGAAGCTGCAGGAACTCTTCAAGAACGGGCAGGTGCGCTTGTCCGGGGGGCCGGGTGCATTCGGGCTTTACCAGTTCGACCGCCGCGACGTGCTGCGCTACACGAAGAACGACAGGCTCGCAGCGTACAAGCGGATCTTCGGCTACGGCGGTGGCACTTCGCCCTCTGGTTCGCGCCCGAACACCGACTTCCACAAGCTGTTCTCCCACTTTGTGCACCAGGTGACGCTGTTCTGGCGCGACAAGCGGATCTCGGACGTGATCCGCGAGCGAGCCTACGACCCGAGTTTCGGCTCGATCGCCATAGTGCGCCGCGCCGGACTCGATCTTCGCAACAACCTGAAGTGGCTGTCATTCGGGCATCTGAATGTGCTGCGCGTTGAAGTGATGCAGTTGCTCGAGGAGGCTTTCAAAATCGTGGACTCCGACGACGTGAAGAGGCTCTTCGGTGCCGACAGCGGTTGGGATGTAGTGGAGGAAGTGCTGATCCGCTACTACAACGAGCGGCTGGTTACGTCTCCGCGGCAGCGGATGGGCGTCACCGGGCGCGAGATCGTCCGCTGGCTGGGCCAACCCCACATTCTGCAGACGACGCGCGCGCAGTTCGAGACGCTGCTGCTCGAGATCGCGGAGCAGTCGGAAGAGTGGCTGACCAGCGCGCAGGCGATGGGGGTGAGCAAGCGAACGGGCTCGCATCGCGTGCTGCCATGGGATCAGACACAGCCGACGCCAACGCGCAACGGAAAATCGTCGATGAGCGCAGCAACCGCGAAGAAGTCTTCGGAGCGGGAATTTGAATTCGAGTATTAGTGGGAGGGGCCGATGATTCCACCTATTCGCTCCGGCAGCCTGGCGAGGCCGCAGATTACCGCGTCCGCGCGCCAGTTCCCAGCTTCCAGTCTGAAGGGCATCAACCTTAACAAGCAGACGAGGTTCGATGCGCGGTCGAAGCGGCGCCGGGGCGACTGGGGAATCCTCGGCGTGCCTACGCCGCTTCTGTGGCTGGAAGACGATGTTCTCCTCGCAGCCGAGGAGGAGGATTTGCTGTCCGGCCCGCCCCCGATCACCGATCTTTGGCCATAACCGGCGCCGCGCGAGAGAAATGGCCATGAGCACCCCAGCCGCAACTCGCGTCGGCAAAGCAGACCTGCCCCGTTCTCGCGATGAGCATGATCGCACTCCCGCGCGAGCTCTAGGCTATGCGCGGCGAAATCGGGCCCGCTTTCTTGGAGAGCTAAAGCAGTTCGTGCGCTTCCCGACGGTGAGCAACCAGCAGCGGCGTGCAGCTGACTTTAAGGCTTGCGCGGAATGGCTTGCACATCACCTAAGTGGCATCGGCCTGCAGGCGCGAATTCTTCCCACAGCTCATCATCCGATCGTTTATGCGTCATGGCTTGGCGTCAAGCGAAGTCCGACGATCCTCATTTACGGACACTACGATGTGCAACCGGCGGAGCCCGAGAGCGAGTGGACGCACCCGCCTTTCGAGCCGCTGGTTCGGGGCAACCGGCTGCTCGGCCGCGGTGCGAGCGACGACAAGGGACAGCTATTCGTACACATAAAGGCGATCGAATCGCTGATGAAGGCCGATGGTCGGCTGCCCGTAAACCTCAAATGCATCTTTGAAGGCGATGAGGAGCAGGGAAGCCCGGACCTGGAGGCTTTCGTAAAGCGCAACCACCGCGCACTCGCATCCGATTACGGGGTCATCTCCGACACGCGCATGATTGCGCCCAATCGGCCGACGATCGGCTACGCGCAGCGCGGGACGGTTCGCTTTGAGTTGGAACTCCGCGGCGCGCACCACGAACTGCATTCCGGAAACTTCGGCGGCGCGGTGGCGAACCCACTGAACGGTCTGTGCGAGATGCTGGCGAGCCTGGATGACGCCGAAGGCCGCATTGCCGTGCCGGGCTTTTACGATGACGTCCGCGACTGGAGCGATAAGGAACGCGAATACATGGCACATGCGGGCCCGACAGACGAGGACATTTTGCACGATGCCGGAGTGGAGGAGGGTTGGGGCGAGCCAGGCTTCAGCCATTACGAGCGCGTGACGATCCGTCCCGCGATTACACTGAACGGCATCGCCGGCGGCTACTCCGGGCGCGGGCTGAAGACCGTGATTCCGCCACGCGCAATCGCGAAGTTCAGCGTACGGACCGTACCGGACCAGCACGCCCGCGCGGTGGTTGCGCAGATTCGGCAGCACATCGAGCGGGTGACGCCAGCGGGATTGCGGGCACAGCTTCGCATCCTCGGCGCGACGGATCCTGTTGTCGTTGACCGCCAGCATCCGATCCTGCGGATAGCGGCGCTGGCGTGCGAAAGAGGCTTTGGCGCAAAGCCGGCATTCGTTCGATCAGGCGGTTCGATTGGCGGCGCCACCGTACTCAAAGAGGTGCTCGATATCCCCACCGTGCTCCTTGGCTTCGCGTTGCCCAAGGACAACGTACACGCTCCCAATGAGAGCTTCGACCTGTCCAACTTCTTCCGGGGCATTGAGACGTCCATTTGGTTTTTCACCGGCGCTGCACACGCCCAGCACTCATCAGGAAAACGCGAGCGGTCAAATGATCATTGACTGTCATTGCCACGCTGGGCGCGGCGACGTGATGACGGCGCCGTGGAACACCGACGCTCCCATCGGCGATTATCTGCGCCGTGCGAGCCGCGCGGGAATCGATAGGACCGTGGTGTTCGCGCCGTTCCACAGCAACTACGACCAGGCCAACCGGCAGGTGGCGCAGATCGTACGCGAGCACGCGCCGCGGCTGATCGGCTTCGCGTTTGTGCACGCGACGCGCGACGCAGGCAGAATCTTCCCGATGCTGGAGCGCGCGCGGAAGTGGGGGTTTCGCGGGATAAAGGCGCATGGATTTCAAGCCATGCCGACACGCGAGCTGTGCGCGGCTGCCAGGGCGTTCAGGATGCCGTTGCTCATCGACGTGGTTGGCCGAGCTGAAGTGATGGACATGCTCGCGCCGCAGTTCCCAGATGTGAACTTCATCGTCCCTCACCTTGGCAGTTTCGCCGACGACTGGCGTGCGCACGAGCGTGTGATCGACCAGATGGTCCGATATCCGAACGTGTACGCCGACACCTCCGCGGTGCGTCGGTTCGACTACCTTGTGGAAGCGATCAAGAGGGCGGGCGCACGCAAAATCCTTTTCGGATCCGACGGGCCGTGGCTGCATCCGGGCGTGGAGCTTTACAAGATCCGGCTGTTGCGCCTTCCGCCAAAAGACGAGGCCCTGATTCTTGGCCGAAACGTGGCGCGGCTTCTCAGCCACGTGCGCCCGGCAGCAGAGCCAATCCCTGAGGCGATGCAGGAAGAGGCGCGGGAGTATACGAGCCGCGGACGCTTCGCGCGGTGTCATCAGCCAGGTGCGCCAGCGAGCGAAATTACTGCAGGAAATTATCGCGAATCGGAACTGTGAACGGGGTGATGCGCGGCGAGATCGCGGACATCAGCAGGAACCACTCCGCGTTCGAGCAGCTGGGCCACCATGGCAGCCCGTGACCCGACACCCATCTTGGCGAAGATGCGCCTCAGGTGCGTGCAGACGGTCCACGAACTGATGTTCAGAACATCGGCAATAATCTTGTTGGGATGGCCCTTGGCCACCATGCGCACGATCTCGTGTTCGCGCGGGCTGAGTTGCAGGCGCTCGCGGGACTTGCCGGGCATGCGCACAAGTAGATAGCGCGCGCCGTCCAGTTCCATATCGCACAATACCGCTTCGCACGCGCGATCAGCCGGAGATGCGAATTCTGCGCTGTTTTCAAGAGTGCCGACGAGTTCCCGCAGCGTAGTGAGAACGGCCGGAACGGTCGCACGGATCTCGCGTTCAATGAGTGCAGTGCTGGAGGTTCCGCGCATGCCGTACACACCCCCACAGTTCAGGGTTCAATGCGCAGATGGGAAAACTGCAACTCACGAAAGCGATATGTCGGAGTGCGCACAGTTCGACTTGCTGCGCGACGGTCTACCAAGGAAACTTCAGAGTAAATCCTGGTGGCTAGGGGATCCAGGCAAGCCAATTGAATATGACCTTTTCCGCCTGCCGCGACTGGGGAGGCGGCCAATGTTGAGTTACGATAGCACCGCTATGAAGGATGCTCAAGTAGCACATTCGAGCTAGCTCGCTGCATAAGTGTGGCTGCGAAAACTCGTTTGTGACATGGACCGTGCGCGCGACACCTGACGTGGCGGAAAAGTCGGATCACGGATGGGAAACCTGGTCTGGACCTCCATCCAACCCCTCCGCGAGCCACCGCTCAGGCTCCCGCTTCTACCCCAGCCGTCATTGAAGCTGCGAGAGCCTTGATCGCACGCAGATCCATCTTTCCCGTACCGAGCGTGGGGATCGAATCAACATGAATAAACTGGTTCGCTTTCGGTTTCCACAACGCAGGCAGATCGCATTGCGACAGCTTTTCCACCACCGCTGACAGCTTCTCGCCCGGCAAAGTATGGATCACCACGATCCGTTCGCCTTTCTTCTCATCCGGCGCCGAGGTCACCGCGAAAACCTGTTCTGTAACATCGGCCAATTCGTGCAGCCTTTCTTCGATGCGGATGTGAGGCACCATCTCGCCGCCGATCTTACTGAAGCGCGAGAGCCGGTCGGTAATGGTGACAAATCCATCCTCCTCGATCATCCCAACGTCGCCGGTCGCGTACCACCCATCGCGCAGCACTTCGGCTGTCTTCTGCGGGTTTCCCAGGTAGCCTCGCATCACGTTCGGTCCCTTCACCAGAAGCATTCCTGAGTTACCCGGCGCCACTGGCTCTCCCGTGTCGATGTCGACCACCTTCACCGAAACCCCGGGGAGCGGATGACCTATCTTTCCGCGCCTTGCCGCAACCTGCCGGAACCCCGGTGCGCGATAGTCCTTGCCGTTCACAGTCACCACCGGCGAGCACTCCGTGCAGCCGTAGCCTTCGAGCGGTCGAATCCCGAATTGATCTTCAAAGGCCACGGCCACGCGTTCCGGAAGCTTCTCCGCGCCGGCGAGCACATACTGCAGCGAGCCAAAGCTCTCCGGTGTGCAGCGCCGCATGTACGCCTGCAGGAACGTCGGTGTGGCAATCAGGAACGTCACCTTGTACTTCTCCACCAGCCCGCCAATCACCTGCGCATCCAGCGGATTCGGATGGAACACTACCCCCACCCCCTGCACAGCGGGAAGCCACAGCCCCGCCGTAAATCCGAACGAGTGAAAGAACGGCAAAATACCGAGAATCTTGTCGCGGCCGCCAAGCATGAACACCTGCGAAACCTGGCTGATGTTCGACATGATGTTGAAATGCGACAGCATCACCCCCTTGGGTTCGCCCGTGCTCCCGCTCGAAAAAATCACCGTGGCCAGATCGTCCATCGGCGACGCATTGCCGGTCCTGGCCATACCAACCATTCTTTTAACGCGGTGTGCGCCAAACGCGCGCCTGAGCAACGTCACCGGCAACAGCCACGCCATCGTCAACGCGATGAGCTTCTCGCTGAAACGAGGCCCGGCCAGCGCATCCTCCAGCAGCAGAGTCCGCCCCGGTATCGCCATGTTCGGAAAGCGTTCGAGGAATGCCTTTGATGTGATGACCACCTCAAGCCCGCATTGCTTCCCACAGGTCGCAATTGTCTCGTTCGACGACGTGTAATTCAGGTTCACGGCTACGCGGCCCATCATCATCAGCGCATAGTTCGTCAGCGCTCCGCCTACTGACGGCGGAAGCAGCACTCCAACCATCGGCTGCTCCCCGATCTGCCTCCGCAATCTCCGCGCAACATAGACGGACTTATTCAGCGCAGAACCGAACGAAACCCCAGGAGTCTTTCCATCCGCCATGAAGAACCGCCAGCCCCTGGTCCGCGCCGTGCGCACAAATGCCCGGTCCAGCGTCCTCATCGTTACCTTGCGCGCCTCGAATGCCGTGACGTTCAGTTCCTGAACGGCCGCCCGCACTTCGATTGCCGTCGATGTCGGCGGCATGGGCTCACCGAAGCTCACCGTTACGCGATACGGAATCCGCCTTGGCAGCTTCCACAGGAACCTGCCGCGCTCAAAGCTGAAGATGCTTCCCCACACTCCGTCCAGGTTCACAGGAATAATTGGCGCCTCGACGCCCTTCATGATGCGTTCCATCCCACGGCGAAACGGAAGGAGCTGCCCGGTACGCGTGATCTGCCCCTCCGCGAAGATACATACAATCTCGTCATTCTTGAGCGCATCGGTTGCCGCCCTGAGTGAATGCAATAATTCGCGCGGATGCTGCTCGCTCGAGATCGGGATCGCCTTCACCATTTTTGCGAACGGCTTCACCACCGGGTGGTCGTAAATCCCCTGGTACATGATGAATCGGATCGGCCTGTCGGTCGCCGCCACCAGCAGCGCCACGTCCACGAACGACATGTGGTTGCACACCAGCAGCGCGCCCTTCTTCTCCGGGAAGTTATCCCGCCCGATCACCTTCACCCGGTACACTGTCCGCGTCGCGAAGAACAGAATCAGCCGCCCGAACCACTCCGGCAGCAGCCACAGCACGTATACCGTGCCGAGCGCGGTAATCATTGACGCCGCCACGATGACCTCACGTGGATCGAGGTGAATGTACTTTGTAAATACCAAGTACACGCCCGACGAAATCGCAATCCCCACGAACGACAGCAGATTTGCCGCCGCGATGATTCCGCCCTTGTCCTCGTCAGCCGGTTTGTGCTGGATCAGCGCATTCACTGGCACAGCAAAGAATCCCGCGAAGAAACCGAGCAGTCCGAGCATCACCGCCGAACCCGCCATTCCATGCGGGATCAACCCCAGCGCCAGCCCGGTGCACGTCATGCCGATCGAGCCCAGCGGAATCAGCCCATACTCGATCTTGTTTTCGCTGATCCATCCCGCTGCCATGCTCCCGATGCCGATGCCCACCGCCAGCGTCGCATTCAGATAACTGGTTTTGGTCTGCCCCACGTGCAGCACTTCGGGCCCGTACACCACGATCGTCGAAAATAAGAGCGAACCAAGGAACCAGAAATACGAATTGCCCAGCACTGCCAGCAGCAGGGCCCGGTCCTTGCGCATCTTCCCGACCTGCATCCACAGATCGCCGAGGATATTCAGCTTGAATGGCTTTTCCGGCGCCGCGGGACGCACCTTGTCGATGCCCACACTGGTCCCGAATCCAATCACCGACAGGCCCAACAGCGCATACCCGGCATATACTTCGCGTCCGCTGAAGTGCTCCCCCATCCATGCGCCCGCAACCGTTCCGGTAATGATCGCGAGAAACGTTCCCAGCTCGATAACGCCGTTTCCCCACGACAGGCTCTTCTCCGGCAGCAGCTCCGGCAGCAATCCATACTTCGACGGCCCGAACAGAGCCGCCTGGCTCGCCACCAGCGTCAATGCGGCCAGCGACAATCCCATGGAGTGCACCGCCAGCCCAGCGGTCGCCAGCAGCATTGACCCGAACTCCATCACCTTCGTCCAGATCGTCACCTGCCGCTTGCTGAAACGGTCCGCGAGCCACCCACCCGGCATGCTCAGAATCAGAAATGGCACCGAGAAGAGAAACGTCACCACCGAAACAAAGGTGTCGCGCTCGGTCTTTGCCAGGTTCATCCCGACGACCATCGAGAGCAGTAGGTTGCGCAGGATGTTGTCGCTGAAGGCGCCCTGGAACTGCGTGGCTATCAGCGCCCAGAAGCCACGGTGGCTTCCCGGCGCTCCCGCTAAAGCCTTCCCGGCTCTATCAACGTCCACAGATTCAATCGCACTGGAATCCATCGGCTTAGACCTCCTCCGCATCACGCGGGGATGGACCCAAGATTAGCCAATGCGTTCGTCGTTGTGCATCCCCAAAATTTGAGACTCTATACAGTTTCAGGAGTGTCCCAAAAATTACGCGCTATCGGCGATTTGGCTCAGTTCCATTCGCGCATCATCGGCCAGCAGCGAAAAGACAAATATCCGCGGTCCCTTCGGCAGCTCGCGGGTCTCCGCCGTATGCGCGTCGCAGACAATTGCGCCCGCCTGCTCGAGTCCCCTTTGCCAGCGCGACCGCCGCGGATCTCGCACCACCAGCAGTTCCGGATTCACTCCCGCTGCCGCCAGCATCGTTCGTGCAATCTCCCTGAAGTCAACCCAGTTCGAAACCACGCCGATCAACTTTCCCTTCAGCGACGGCAACTCCGGATCGAGCCATTTGTTCGCGGAGCGAATCTGCAGCGTGATCAACTCAATGCCCGCCGGCAACACCGCGCGCACCATCTTCGTCTTGCTCGGCCGGCACACCGGAACCGCCGCCAGCAGCGCCTCTGGTTTCGCCGCGTCGTCCACCGAAATCCCGGCCGCCGGCCATTTCGTCAGCTTTCGGATCTCGGTCAGCAAAATCTCCCGCGCATCGGCGTCCGGGTCGACCAGCAAGAATTGATCAGGAGGCGGCGACGCAATCCACTCCGCCACGCGCTGTCTTATCGCCGCGGCCGGCAGGCGCAGTTCGCGCACGGCCTTGAAGAACGCGACAATGTGCTGGTCCAGGATCTGCTCCGGCGTCGACGGCGGCCCCGCGTCATTCTTCACGTACACACCGCTGCCGTGCCGGTACTCGACCCATCCGTCCCGCGCCAGCTGCCGGTAGCCTGCGCTCACCGTATTCGGATGAATGCGAAATCGCCGCGCCAGCTCGCGCGTGCTCGGCAGCCGCTCCCCCGCCTTCATCTCTCCGCTCAGCACTGCCAGCTCAACCTGCGTCGCCAGCTGCCGATAGATAGGGACTTCGCTCGCAGGCGAAAACCAGAATCGCAACGCCGATCCCCCGCACTGGATTCAGATCATTTCTGCCGTTAAGATGAGACTCGTACTTCCTGACGCGGCTCGCCGTCCGTGCCGGCGTGGCGGAAGCGCGTGTGAGTCGAACACACCGTTGCCCGAACGGACGACCGCCGGTTTTGAAGACCGGGAGGATCACCGGATCCCAGGCGCTTCCCCTGTATACATCAGCAGTCCGGCACGCGAGATCATCCCCGCGAGAATATTCATGACCAGCACGCCGACAGTTTCAGACACTACGACACCGCCGCAGCCCGACGCAACCGCCCCCGTCCGCCTCACGCAGCGCGTCAAGGCCGGCGGATGCGCCAGCAAGCTCGCCCCCGGTATTCTGAACAGCGTCCTCTCCCGCCTACCGGCGCAACACGACGACAATCTTCTCGTCGGATTCGCCACGTCGGACGACGCGGGCGTCTACCGCATCAACGATCATCAGGCGCTCGTGCAGACCGTCGATTTCTTCACCCCGATGGTCGACGATCCATTCACCTTCGGCCGTATCGCCGCCACCAACGCACTCAGCGACGTATACGCCATGGGCGGAAGCGCGCTCACCGCGCTCAGCATCGTTTGCTTTCCGCAAAACGAGGACCCACACCTGCTCGAGCAAATCCTGCGCGGTGGCCTGAGCGTGATGCAGGAGGCGGAATGCATCGTCGTCGGCGGCCACAGCGTGCGCGACCCGGAGATCAAGTTCGGCTATGCCGTTACGGGCCTGATCGATCCCAACCGCGTCCTGAAGAACTGCACCGCGCAGCCCGGTGACGCTCTTGTGCTTGCGAAGTCCATCGGCACCGGCGTGGTCACGACCGCGCTCAAGCAGGGACGCGCCGAGTATGCCTGGGTCGATGCCGCCATTCGCTCCATGACGCAATCGAACCGCATCGCCTCCGAAATCGCAACACGCGCGGAGTTTGATGCGCACTCCATGACCGACGTCACAGGCTTCGGCCTCATGGGCCACTCGCGCGAAGTGGCTCTCGGAAGCGGCGTCCGGCTCATCATCGACGTGGCCAGCGTTCCGCTGCTCGAGGGAGCCTCGGCAGCCGCGCAAGCAGGCTGCATTCCCGCCGGACTTCTCGCCAATCGCGAATTTGCGGAGTGCCTCGTAGAAGATGACCCGCACGCACGTATCGAAGAAACCCTGCGAGCCCTGCTCTACGACCCGCAAACATCAGGCGGATTACTCATCGCTCTCCCGCCTGCCAACGCTGATCGGCTCGTTGCGGAATTGCGCCAGGCAGGGTACCCTGCGGCGAAGATTGGACAGGTTGGAGAGGGACCCGCGAAGATCATCCTTCGTTAAGACGAACGGACCACCAATGGAAATTGACATCCAAAGCCTTTATCAGCAACTGCCGCAGGTCGGCGAGTTCCTCGACGGCGCACAAGGCAAGGAACTCCAGCGCCGCTACCCGAGGCCATTTGTGCTAGACGCAGTCCGCTTCATTCTTACGGCCATGCGCGAAGAAATTGCCAGCGGCGTCCTGAATGACAAAACACTCACCGTAGCCCTGTCCAACCTGGCTGAGCGCGTGGAGCAACGCCTGCAAATGGCCGATCCCGCCGCTCTGCGCCCTGTAATCAACGCGACGGGCGTAATTCTGCAAACGAATCTCGGACGCGCGCCGCTCAGCGAAGCGGCCATCGAACGGATCGCTGCGGTTTCACGCGGCTATTGCAATCTCGAGTTTGACCTTGAGAGCGGCGAACGCGGGCGCCGCGGCGGGCACGTCGAGGACCTGCTGCTCCGTCTTGTAGGCCTCGCATCCCCAGGTCACTCAGCTCTCATCGTCAACAACTGCGCCGCGGCAACATTTCTCGCGCTCAACTCGCTCGCCGAAGGTGGAGAAGTCATCGTCTCGCGCGGTGAACTGGTCGAGATCGGCGGCGGGTTCCGCGTACCTGAGATCCTGCGCAAATCCGGCGCGCGACTGGTTGAAGTGGGAACCACGAACCGCACGCGCCTCGAAGACTACGCGGCAGCCATCACATCTGAAACACGCCTGATACTCCGCGTGCACCGGTCGAACTTCCAGATTGTTGGCTTCACCGAAGAAGCCGAACTGCGCGACCTTGTGAAGCTCGGCTCGGACGCAGGCGTACCCGTCGTCGTCGACCAAGGCACCGGCTGCGTCCTGCGGCCAGGCGAATTCGGCCTCTCACCGCAATCGTCGTTGCTTGAGAATTCGCACAGCGGAGCGGCGCTTGTCTGCGCGAGCGGCGACAAACTGCTTGGCGGCCCTCAGTGCGGCATCATCGTCGGCGAGTCGGGTCCTGTCCGCAGGCTGCGCGTCAATCCCCTTCACCGTGCGTTTCGCGTGGATAAGCTCACGCTCGCCGCGCTGGAGGCAACACTTCTGGCCTACCTGTCCGGGCAGGCGGAGGCAATTCCGGTGGTCGGGATGATCAGCCAGTCGGCCGACGCGATTCGGACCCGATGCGAACGATGGGCTGCAGCTTTGTGCTCTGCCAAAGTGAAATCCGAGGCCATTGCCACGCAGAGCGCAGTTGGTGGCGGCACCACGCCCGGCGCAACGTTGCCGAGTTTCGCCGTCGCGCTTGAATCGCACTATATGAAAGCGACCGAATTGGCTGCGCTACTGCGCCGCCTTGAGCCGCCCGTGATCGCGCGCATTCACAATGATCAGGTTCTGCTCGACCTTCGCACTGTTCCCGAGTTCGAAGACGATTTGATCCTTCGCATGCTCAGCCAGGCCTTTGAATCAAAGGCCACGCGCGAAACTGCCGGGACTGGAACGCAATGATTGCGTCATCGCCCCAGTCAGCGAAGTTGCCTGCCGCAGATATCAGGCACGTAATCGTCGGCACGGCCGGTCACATCGACCACGGCAAAACTGCGCTCGTTTACGCGCTAACCGGAACCGACACTGACCGGCTGCCCGAAGAGAAGCTCCGCGGCATCACCATCGATCTCGGCTTCGCATCTCTCGAACTCCATCATCCGCAACATGGCGCGCTGCACCTGAGCCTGATCGATGTCCCCGGCCATCACGCATTCATCCGCAACATGCTCGCCGGCACCGGCGGAATCGACTGCGTTATGTTGATTATCGCCGCCGATGAAGGGGTGAAGGCGCAAACCGAAGAGCACCTCTCCATCTGCAGTCTTCTCGGCATCGAGCGCGGCGTGGTAGTTCTCAGCAAATGCGATGCCGTACGTGAGGACCACCTCAGCGCGACCCGCGAGAGCGTCGCGAATTTCCTCGAGCACACTTTCCTCGCCAATGCGCCAGTCATTGCTGTCTCTGCGCTCCGCGGCGACGGGATCCCCGAATTGAAATCGGCGCTTGCCGCGATGGCAGCAAACGTACCCGAGCGAAGCAACGAGCAGGTTCTCCGCCTCCCGCTCGATCGCGCGTTTTCAATGCGCGGCTTCGGAACCGTCGTGACGGGAACGCTGCACGCGGGCACCGTCCATTCGGGCGACACGCTCGAGCAGCACCCGCAAGGCCGCGCCCTGCGCGTGCGCGGACTTCAGGTGCACGGAGAAAAACGCGAGAGCACGAAAGCGCCCTGCCGCGTAGCTTTGAATCTCGCTGGAGTGGAAGTCGCCGAAGTCTCCCGCGGCGATACGCTCACGTTTCCTCGCGCGCTCACGCCCGCGAGAACCATCGACGTGGAACTCTCGATGCTGCCGGACGCGCCGCCACTCAGGCATGGCAGCAGGGTTCGCATCCACGCATTTACGTTCGAGGCGTTGGCTAAGATCCTCTTTTTCGATCAGAAAAATAGCGCCGAGTCGGGCTCAAGCCTGGCGCGACTGCATCTCGCAAAGCCGCTGCTTCTCGTCCCGGGCGACAGGTTCGTGCTGCGCCGGTGCTCGCCGGCCCTCACCGCCGGCGGGGGACGCGTGCTGGATTCCTCGACGCCTCCCGGGGTTCGAAAGTCCGCGTCGCTCGCATGGCTCAAGGAACTACGGTCGGCAGAAATCGCGGAGCAGCTGCGTCTGCGCGTTGCCCGGCGCGGTGCGGAAGGCTTGACTCTCGATGCGCTGGTCGCCGAAACCGGCCTCACAGCCGCAGCGCTGAGAAGGCGGATCGCGCCACTCGCCGCAATTGGCCGACTCGTTGAGTGCGCCGCGAACAAGGCGGCGAATTCCCACTGGATTACGACCGAATCTCTCGGCAAAGCGGTGGCTGCCGTCGAATTGGAACTCGAATCCGCGGGCACGCTGAACCTCGCAGAACTTCGCTTCCGCGCGCGGCTCGGCGCTCCAGTATTCGACACGGTTCTTCAAAGGCTTTCTGCGTGCGGCAAGCTGGTCATCGCCGGCGACTTGGTGCAGGCACCGGGCCGCGGCGACGCAATCCCCGAGGCCATGCGCAGGCAGATGGACTCGATCGAGCGTTTCTACGAGAAGGCTGGGCTGGCCTCCCCTCTTCTCAGCGAAGTCAAAACCCGACTCGGCGCCGCCTCCATCGGCACGCACGAAGCCATAACCCATCTTCTCCGGGCGAAGCGCCTCGTGCGTATGGGCGCCGACGACACGTTCGTGCACCCTCACGCATTGGACAAGCTCTATGCCGACCTGCGCCGGCACCGCGGCGAGATGTTCGATGTCGGCCGCTTCAAGTCGTTCACGGGCCTCACCCGCAAGCACGCGATTCCACTCCTCGAGCACCTCGACCAAGCCCGCATCACGCGCAACAACGGCGGAACGCGCATCGTGCTTTAGCCTGACACGCAGGCTGCGCCGCACTCGCTGATATATAGGTAGAGAAGCCGGTAATAGTCCAGTGCATTGAACCTGCGGGGAGCGAAGTGGGCGTTTCCAACACATCGGAGCCGATTGCATCCACTCGGCCGCAGGCTGATTCCATTCCCCGCCGCCGCTGGCGAATCGCGTGGCTCCTCGGCCTCGGCGTACTCGTCAACTACTTCGACCGCGTCAATCTCTCCGTTTCGCACGCGTCCCTGCGCCACGACTTTGGCATCTCCGACGTCACCTACGGCTATCTTCTCGGCGCCTACAACTGGACCTATGCGCTCATCCAGGTCCCCGTCGGCTCCATCCTCGACAGGTTTGGCGTCCGCCTGGTGGGCCGCATTAGCATCCTGGTCTGGAGCCTCGCATCGTTCGCCGGCGCCTCGTCGCCGGGACTGCGCAGCCTCTTCGCCTCGCGGTTTCTTCTCGGCATCGGTGAGGCCCCCACATTCCCCGCCAACGCCAAGGCAGTCGGCGCATGGTTTCCGCATCACGAGCGCAGCTTCGCCACAAGTCTCTTCGACGCAGCAGCCAAGTTTGCTTCGGCCATCGGCGTGCCTGCCATCGGAGTCCTGCTCCTCTACCTCGGATGGCGCCTGAGCTTCGCTGCCACCGGCCTCATCAGCCTTCTCTACTTCGCGCTTTTCTTCTTCGTCTATCGCGAGCCCGAAGAAGACCCGAAGTTAACCCCAGCCGAACTCCACTTCATCCGCGCCGAGGACACCGCCCAATCATCTGCTTCCGCGCCAACTCTAGCCCGCCTTCTGCGTCAACCCAAAGTCATCGGCCTCTCGCTTGGATTCGGCTCTTACAACTACGTCTTCTACCTTCTGCTCACGTGGCTCCCGAGTTACCTCTCCGAGTCGCTCCATATCGACCTTCTCCATTCGTTCCTCTACACTGGCGTTCCCTGGCTCGCGGCCACCTGCACCGATCTCTTCATTGGTGGCCTGCTTGTCGATCGCCTCGTACAGCGCGGCTGGAACTCAGGCCGAGTCCGCATGACGACCCTCGTCGCCGGAACAGCGTTCGGCCTCGGAATCGTCGGCGCGGGGTGGTCGCACACGCCCTCACACGCGCTGCTCTGGATCACCATCTCCATCGCCGGCCTCTCCGCCGCCGCGCCGGTGGGGTGGTCGATCCCCTCGCTCATCGCGCCGCCCTCGAGCGTTGGCCGCGTTGGCGGAATCCTCAATCTATCCAATCAGCTTTCAGGAATCGCCGCGCCCATCGTCACCGGCTATCTTGTCTACGCGCGTCACTCCTTCACTGCGGCCTTTGCTGTAGCGGGCGTCTATCTCGCCATCGGCATCTGCGCATACCTCTTCCTTCTGCGCAGTATCGAGGGCATAGACGCAGGCTGACGTACCTAGGCGCCCGCCTTCCTCGCCAGAGCCCGCGTCGCCCCGACCGAGATACCACCATCCACGAGCAGCGTCTGCCCCGTCACGTACCGGCTCGCCTCCGACGCGAGAAACACCACGGCTCCATCCAGATCGTTCGGCATCCCCGGCCGCCCCGCGGGAATCCGCTCCACTAAATACTCGACCCACCCCGGGTCCTCGTACATCACCTGGTTTTGCTTCGTCTTGAACCAACCCGGCGCCAGGCAGTTCACCGTCACGCCATGCGCTCCCCAGTCCGCTGCCAGGCTCATCGTCAGTTGGCGGATGCCTCCCCTGCTCGCCCCGTACGGCGCCAGCCCCGCGTATCCAAACACGCTCGTCACCGACCCGATATTGATAATCCGCCCATAGCCACGCGCAACCATCCCGTGCGCAATCGCCTGCGCCACAAAAAAGCTCCCGCGCAGGTTCGTGTCCAGAATCAGGTTCCAGTCATCCCACGTCACCTCGAGTGCCGGCTTGCGCACGTTGCAGCCCGCATTGTTCACCAGGATATGTACCTGCCCGAATGCCGCCTCCGCCTCGCCCGCCATCTGCTCGATGCTTTTCTGCTCGCGAACGTCGAGTTCGAGGCTCACCGCGCGCCTCCCCATCGCTGCGATCTCTGCTGAAAATTCGGCGAGGTCCGCGCGTTTGCGGCTCGTCAAAATCATGTCCGCCCCCGCGCGCGCCAGCGCCCGCGCAAAATACTGCCCCAACCCGCGGCTCGCGCCCGTCACCAGCGCCACCTGCCCTGTCAGATCGAACAAATTCTCGCTCATTGAGCGTCCTCCATCTCCGGGGACAACACGATCTTCATCAAACCCGGCTCATGGCCATACAGCCGCTCAAACCACCGCGCTCCGTCATCCAGGGGCGCCACCGCCGTGATCAACGGCTTCACCTGAATCTGCCCATTCGCGATCATTTCCATCGCATGCGGATACTCCCCGCACGACGCCGCCGTTCCCTGCAACCGCAGCTGCCGGCTCACGACCTTCTGCAGCGGCAGCGTCACCTCCGGCGAAATATTCCCAATCAGCGTAATCGTCCCCCCTTTCCTTGTCGTGTCGATCGCCGCCGCAATCGTCTCGCTGCGCCCCACGGCCTCAAGCGCCACATCCACGCCCTTGCCTTCGGTCAGCCTCATGCACTCGCGCACAAGCTCCGCTCCCGTCACGGCAATCGTCTCTGTCGCGCCCAGCTTCCTCGCCAGCCGCAATCGCGTCTCGTCAATATCCGCGATATATATTCGCTCGCACCCGGCCGCTCTCGCCGCCTGCAGCGTGAGCAGCCCGATCATTCCCGCCCCCACCACCAGCACCGTCTCGCCGCCGCGCATCTCGCTCACCGCCACCGCGTGCAGGGCCACTGACACCGCCTCCAGCATCGCCGCCTCTTCAAACGCCATCGCATCCGGCAGCCTGTACACAATCCGCTCCGGCACCACCAGGTACTCGGCAAATGCGCCGTCCCTCCGAAAATCCCCGCACGACACGCCCACCACCTCGCGCTGGTCGCACAAGTTCATCTGCCCGCGTTTGCAGTACCCGCACTCGCCGCAATAGATCGTCGAGTCGAACGTCACGCGATCGCCCGCCGCGAACCCCGTCACTCCCATCCCCACGGCTGCGATCGTCCCCGCCGCCTCGTGCCCCATCACAATCGGAGGAATCCGCCGTCCCGACGTCCCGTCATAACCGTGCACGTCGCTTCCGCAGATCCCGCACGCCGCCACGCGGACCAGGACCTCGCCCGCACCCGGTTCTGGCTGTTGCCGCTCCTCGATCTCCAACCGCTTGTACTCTGTCAACACCAGCGCCTTCATTCGTCTCTCTCCTAGCGCAAACAACGCCGGAAGTGTAACCCATCGCCCCGCCTGATCCGGCGAAATCGCCAACCCCTACAATCCACGCCCGTTAATCGCCTGTCTTGCCACCCTCTTTCCATGGCTCCTGAATAACCAGCCATCAGCCCAAGCGCCAAAGCACCGCCTGCGCTATCATTACGTCTATAGAATGAGCGGTCTTTACCCACCCCGGGGACCGTTGAGGTGTTTGTGTCTCGATTTTTCCAGCGATTGATCTTCGTTTTGGGCGCGACCGTATTTGCGGCCGTCTGCCTGGGCTTCGCCCTCGGCCAGTTCGGATGGTTCGGCGTCCACGCCGGCGGCGAGCAGGAGGGCGCCTACCGCCAGATCGGCGTCTACCAGCAGGTACTCCGCCGCATCCAGAGCGACTACGTCACGGCACCCAACATCCAGAATGTGACCACCGGTGCGCTGCACGGACTTCTCGAGTCGCTCGACGCAGACTCCAGTTACCTCTCGCCCACCGAGTACAAGATCTTCAAGGACCGCCCCGCCACCGGCGTGGCCCAGGTCGGTCTCACGGTCTCCAAGCGCTTTGGATACGCCACCGTCGTCAATGTACTCGCCGGCTCGCCTGCCGACCGCGAACACATCAACGACGGTGACGTGATCGAGTCCATCGGCGACCAGTCCACTCGCGAGCTTTCTCTCGCCGTCATCCGCCTCATGCTCGATGGCAAGCCCGGCACTAGCGTCAACATCACGCTCGTCCGCCCCGGCAAGCCCGACCCGGATAAGATCTCACTCACCCGCGCCATCGTGCCCGCGCCGCCGCTCGGCGAGCAGCAGTACGACAACGCAACCATCCTCTATCTCAAGCCGGGTGTCCTCAACCAGGCGCGCGTCGATGACATTGCCACAAAGCTCAAGGCCAGCAAGAATCGCAAAATCGTCCTGGACCTCCGCGACACTGGGGGCGACGAGGAGGAAGGCCTGCGCCTCGCCAACTTCTTTGTCGACAAGGGCACCCTCGCCATGGTCGAAGGCCAGAAGTATCCGAAAAAGACCTTCACCGCGGACCCGTCGCTCTTCATCACCTCGGCGCCTCTCGTGGTACTCGTCAATCGCGGCTCCTATGGGCCGGCTGAGCTGGCCGCCGACGCCATTGAAGTCCTCAAGCGCGGCGACGTCGTCGGCGAGCGCACCTTCGGCGAAGGCTCCGTCCAGAACACCATCGACCTGCCCGACGGCGGCGCCCTCATGCTTACAGTCGCCAAGTACGAAGGCCCTGACGGCAAAAAGATCCAGGACGAAGCGGTCAACCCCACTGTTCAGACCAGCCAGGCCAACGACGACAACCTCGACGAGGACCAAACTCCCAACAAGGAAGACCAGCCCCTCGATAAGGCCCTCGAGCTGCTCAAGTCCAAGAACAGTTAATCCAGGCTCTTCTCAAACCAAATCGGCGCAGGTCGTTGCCTGCGCCGATTTTCTTTTCAAGCTCAATTTTGTTCTATGAGACTCCCGCTCGAATGAGTGGCGCGTGTCCCCGTTAGTCCCTATGTCCCTCTGTCGCTGCCATTCTGATCCATGATCGCTGGTCCCTCTTCCTTCCTTTTCCCACCTTTGCACTCCAAGGTTCCCGCCCGGTCTTTCGTCACATCCCGCTACCCAAACCCGTGCTACGCTCGTCATTAGTAAGCGTTCTCTCCCCCGGTACATTACGCTCTAGAAACGCTATGAGGCTTGACGAGCTTGGCCGCCCCAACCCAACTTCCTCCGCCGCAACGCCTCGGCCGCACCCATCGGCTCGAGTCTGAACCGCCGCCGCGTCCCGTTAAGCGTCCAGCTCCACGCCGCAAGCTCGCCGGCAAGGCCGCATTCGGCATCCTGCTCATTCTCGCGATTATCACTGGCTCGCTCGCGGGGCTCACTCTCGTCTACTCCTCCAATCTGCCGCAGATCGCCGACATGGAGCGCTACCGGCCCTCCACCACCACCGACCTCTACGACCAGAAAGGCCGCAACATCGGCTCCTTCGCCCTCGAGCGGCGCATCGTCATCAACTACGACGGATTCGCTCCTATCCTGCGAAAGGCCGTCATCTCAATTGAAGACAAGGACTTCGAATCCCACGGCGGCATCAACATCTTCCGCATCTGGGGAGCTCTTTGGCACGACCTGCGCAACAAGGGCCGCGCCCAGGGCGCATCCACCCTCACCATGCAGCTTGCGCGCAACCTGTTCCTCTCTGCTGACCGCACCCCCGCGCGCAAGATCCAGGAAGCCTACCTCGCCATCCAGATCGAGCGCACCTTCACCAAGGAGCAGATCTTCACCCTCTATGGCAACCAGATTTACCTCGGCAGCGGAATGTATGGCTTCGAAGCAGCGTCCGAGTACTACTTCTCCAAGCATGCGCACGACCTCAACCTGACCGAGGCCGCCCTGCTTGCCGGTCTGCCCAAGGGCCCCGTCGCTTACTCTCCCATCCTGAGCCCCGAAAAAGCCCTTCGTCGTCGCAATCTCGTCCTCAGTGAAATGGAGTCCGACGGCGTCATCACGCACGAGCAGGCTGAGCAGGGGCGCGAGTCCGGGCTGGGCCTTCGCCTCTCTCAGCCCGAAGCCTCCGTCGCCCCCTGGTTCCAGGAAGAAGTCCGCCGCGAGCTCGAAAAGCGCTTCGGCACCGAAGAGGTTCACGAAGCCGGTCTCCGCATCGACACCACGCTCGACCTCGATCTCCAGAAAGTCGCCAATAAGGCAGTCCTCGACGGCCTCGCCGCCTACGAACGCCGCCACGGCTGGAAGGGCAAGCTCGAAACCGTCTTCTCGCAGGGTGTAGACGCCGAGCAGTACAAGCATCCCGACTGGGCCGTCAAATCGAATCCCGGCGATTACGTCCACGTCGTCGTCACCAGGGTTCTGCCTCTCGAAATCCATGCCCGGATGGGCGAACGGGAAGTCGTCCTGCTTCCCGACGACTGGAAGTGGACCGGCCAGCGCTATGCCGACGCGCTCGTCAAGCCGGGTGACATCATCTATGTCCACCTTAGTGACACATTCGAAGGCGGCGCGCAACGCGCGGCTCTCGAACAGGACTCGGGCGCCGAGGGTGCGCTCATGGCCATGGACAACACCACCGGCGACGTGCTCGCCATGGTCGGCGGACGCGACTACGCCCTCTCCGTGTTCAATCGCTCCATGCAGGCCGAGCGGCAGACGGGCTCTAGCTTCAAGCCTTACGTCTATACCGCCGCCGTAGAAGACGGCGTCAAGCCCGACGACATCATCGTCGACAGCCCCGTGAGCTTCGGCAGCTACACGCCCCACAACTACGAGAACGACTACAAGGGCGCCATGACCATCGAGAACGCCTTTGCCGAGTCGCGCAATATCCCTGCTCTCAAGCTCGCCGCGCGGGTCGGCATCCACAACGTCATCGACGTCACCCATCGTTTCGGCGTCACCAGCAACATTCCGCCTTATCTGCCCGTGGCCCTTGGCGCGGTCGAGATCACGCTCGAGGAGCAGGTCGCGTCTTACTCCGTCTTCCCCAATGACGGCATCCGCGTCACCCCGCGCCTCATCCGTAAGGTTTCGAACTCCGACGGCATCACCCTGTGGGAAGATCCGCCGACGGCAAAGGAAGTCATCAGCCAGCAGACCGCACGCACCATGATGACCCTCCTTCGCGCCGTCACCGCGCACGGAACCGGAGCCGCAGCCGCACAGCTCAACCATCCGCTCGGCGGCAAGACCGGCACAACGAGCGACTTCACCGACGCGTGGTTTCTCGGCTTCTCGCCCTCCATCACTTGCGGAGTCTGGGTCGGCTACGACGGCCGCGAGTCCCTCGGCGAAAAGGAAACCGGAGCGCGCGCGGCCCTCCCAATCTGGATGACCGTCATGAAGCGGGCCATCCTTGGCAAGGACAACGAAAAGTTCCTCATGGATCAGGAGCAGGGATCGCCTCTGCTTCAGGCCCGCGCGGGCTCTCCGTCCGGCGTTGGGTCTCAACCGGAGACTCGGCCCAGGGCTGCGTTGAATCCCGGCGCTCCGCTCCCCGTATCCGGATTTAAGCCTGTGTCGCCAGTCCCGGCTCCATCCTCGTCCTCCGCAGGCGGCCGCCTGCTCCCGCTTCCGGCCAGCGAGGCGCCCTCTCGCCAATCCGCAACGGCCCCTCTGAGATCGGCTCCGCCCAACTCGTTTGCGAAGCCCCCCTCTGCCGCGACTGGGCCCGCCAGCTACCCAGGCTCAAGCCCCGCAGCCAATTCGCCGGTTCATCCCGTGCTCCCGCAGAGAGCCGAACCGGTCAAGCCCCTGCCCCAAGTCAAGCCCGCCCTCACAGGCGGCACCGTGAATTAGGACTGCTTCCCGGGAGATTTGGATTTGTAACGAGGGCACGGCTTTACAACTTGGTGGTGACTCAGGAAATGCCTTAGCCCCCGCCGCGCCAGCGAGTCAGCCCATCTGCCCAAAGGATTTCACCTCTAAGCCTGTTAGCCGCCCGAAGTTTTTTCTCGGCTTTGAGTTTTGGGAGTGGCCCACGCTTAACAGCTTGCTGGAAAATGCCCTGTGAGACGAGCCGGCAAGTCTCGAGCCGCGCTGTGAATGAGGCGAATCTTCGCCTCCGCGCTCTTCTCAAGATATTGCAGTGCATCAAAACCGAGGATGGATTGCGCCAAGGAGAGCAGCACATGTTGACCACACCGAACCCGGTCCCCGAGTCGCCGAAGCCTTTACCCAGCCCTGAGTTGACCGCCATTCTGAGACGAAACGCGAAGCCGGTTGAGGAACCCGCCCTCCCCGAGGCGGAAGAAGAGGAATTCACTGAATTGTGGGCGGACGACCGGGGGAATCAGGGCGCTTAAATCTCCGTCGGTTTGTCCCTGCCTTCTGGTCCCTGGTGCCTGCTTCTTACGCAAACCTCATCCCCAGCACCGTAATGTCATCCTCCTGCCCGAACTCGACCGCGCTCTCCGCGATCTTCCGCGCAGGTTCCTCGCTGATCGCCTGCGCACGGTCGAATCCGAACAGCTCTCCCTGCGCATTGCGGGCCTCGACCACGCCGTCGGACAGAAACGTCAGCGTGTCGCCTCCGCCAAGCTGCAACACCGCCTCCGCATACTCCGCCCCAGCCACGATGCCCAGCGGCAGCCCCGACACGCAGTGCACTTCCTCGCCGTTGCGATACGGCGCAAGGTGTCCCGCATTAGCGATCGTCAGCCGCCCATCCGGCGCGATCACGCAGCACAGGCAGGTTACGAATCCGCCTTCCGACGATCCGCACAACCTGCGGTTCAGGCGCGACAGCATCTCCGCAGGCATCGGTTCATCCTGCGCGAACGCCCCTGCGGCACCCACAACCAGCGTCCCCAGCATCGCGGCCTTCAGCCCCTTCCCGCTCACGTCGCCGACCAGCACCATCACCGACCCATCCGCGCGCGGGTACACCTGGTAGAGGTCGCCTCCCACTTCGCCGGCAGACCTGTATACAGCTTCGAAGCGGAAATGCTCCGTACCCGGCAGCTCGGCCGGCACAAGCTGCGCCTGCACCTTCCGCGCCGTCTCCATCTCGCCGGAGAGCCGCTGCTCCTGCTCCGCAGAGCGCGCAAAGCGCAGCACAAGAATCACGCCCATCGACGCGATCGAGAGCCAGCCGAAGATATGAATCCAGGTCACCGTCACCTGCCCCAGATGCATCGCAATAAACGTCCACGGCTTCATCACACCCGTCCACGCGAGGGTCAAGGTCATTCCGGCCAGCAAGCCGAGGGTCTGCTGGAGGGCAAACGGAATCAGCAGGAGCTGAGCATTTCTGTTGCCCTGCCTGGCAGAGATCCCCATGCGCACGAAAAACAGGATCACAGTCGCCTGGACCAACACCAAACAAGCCATGTTGCCCACCAGGGCCCCAAGCAGTCCGTTCCCCAGCATGTAACCCAACACGCCATAGACTTCGAGCGGGAAAACCAGTCCACCAAGCGCGCAGAGGATCATCGCCGCCCAGAAGAGCCCTCCCCGCCGGGCCTCGATGAATTGCCACACATACATAGCGGTGGCAAACGTGATGATCACCCCAATCTCATACAGAGAAGCGTCGTAGCTGGCAGGCGCGTGATGAAACTGGAGGTAGCGCTGAGCGATGTCCGAGATGGCGCCCAGCATGTAGGCCACCGCTATCCATCCATATTCTGTTGACCGCCGCCGGAGCAGAAAGAGCCCCAGCGAGGACATGCCGAGGGACAGTCCAAGGGCATCGGTCAACAACTCCGGCGCCCCCTGGTACAGCCACGGGTTCGCATCCGACGCCCCCGCCACCAGGAACTTGTTCGACGCTGCCTCGCGCAACTGCCATTGCAGGCGGGCGGGCGCGACGGAAGCCTCATAGGGCGGTTGAGAGAGCACTCTCGCTTGCCCGGGTGGCCACGCGGCGCGTACTGCCATCGTGACCGTGCGTCCATTCAGGTCCCGGGGAAGAGGAAGAACGTTGACAGGATCCATATACTCGTCATCCACGTGCCGCCGGGTGTCCATCTTTCCTATCGTGCCCACGAGCCTGCCGTCGGCATACACTTCGCACGGCGTCGGGCCCATCACTAGCGCCAACGGCTCCTGCGTAACCGGCAGCTTCACGCGGATGCGAGACCAGCCGAAGTAGATGTCGGCCGGTTGGCTCGGCTGTGGCATGGGCTTTTCCGGCGGAATCAACTGCCACTGCGAATCATCGAACCCCGGCGCGGCCCACGCCGGATCGTCGCCGAAGTGGTACCGCCACGGCGCGGTGAGCTTGACCGGCTGGCCCGCCGCCGAAGCATCGACATACTGCGCGTGAATCGTAGCCGCGCAGCAGATCGCCAGAACGGCAGGCAGCAGCCACCGCAATTGCGCGAAGGGCCGCAGGGATGCTTTGGCTGGGAAGAAGACAGAAAAGGCACACGAACAACGAGACAATCGGCACGACCTTCAACAGATGTCAGGAGGACTGTTTGAATCCTTTCATGCCGGGGCGCGTGGCGCAAACGGAATCCTTTCAAATCGCGGGTCCGTCGTTCTAAATAAAAAAGTGCCCGTTTCCCAACACCAGCCGCGCCGCTACCGCACCGGCTGAGCCTCTTCAGCCGCTTCAGCCGTCGGCACACCGCTGTCCAGCCACGCCATGAACAACTTGTACGCCACCGACAGCACAATTGCCCCGACAAACAGCCCGATCAGGCTGTTCAGCGCGATAAAACCGCCGAGCACGCCGAGAAAGATCACGATCATCGGCACCTTCGCCCCACGCCCCAGCAGGATCGGCTTCAGCACGTTATCCATCAACCCGACAACAGCGCACCAAACCAGGAAGATCACCGCCTTGGTTGTCGAGAACGCCGCAAACCCGTAGAGCACCGCCGGCAGCATCACAAGCGTTCCGACCTGCAATACCGCCGCGACCAGGAACAGCAGCGCCCATAGGCCAACCGCCGGCAGTCCTGCAACCCAGAACCCGAGGCTCGCGAACAGCGTCTGGATGACCGCCACTCCCAGAACACCGTTTGTGACCGTCTTGACCGTAGAACCAACGAGTTCCATGAACTCGTCGCCCAGGTCGCCAAAAACGCGGGCGAACACCTTGGCGGCAAACATCCTGCTCGATTCGCTCGTCGCCAGAAGGAATCCCGCCAGCAAGATCGCAACCATAAGCTGGACGATCGCGCCGCCGACGCGTGCCGAGGTGGACACCATTGCAGAGATGCCCCCCTTCATCTGCGGAGCGAAGCGCCTCAGCGCCTCCGAAAGATTGGTGGAGCACAGGTTCCATAGCTCCGCCACGCGGGGACCCACAACCGGCACCTTCTCGAGGCTCGCCGGCGGCGCCGGAATGTCCAGGCGGCCCGTCTGCACCTGCTGAATGACCGTCTGCACCCCATCCACCAGCGTCCCCGCCAGAAGCACACACGGCAGGATCACGACAAGCAGCAGCGCGATGCTGCAAATCGTCGCCGACAGCTTCGCCCGTCCGTGCAGAGCTTTTGTGAGCATCCGGTGCGCTGGGTAGATCCCGATGGAGATGACGATGCCGCACAGAATCAGGTTGAGAAACGGACGCAGAATGATGACGCAACTTACGCCCATCAAAGTCAGAAGGCTCAAGCGGATGAAAATCTCCCGTCCACGCGCGAAGTGGAAGGGATCGTCGAATTGCGATTGCGAGATGACCGGAATGCGCATGTAATTCCCGAGTGCGACCGACGTTATCCGCCCACATCACACCAGCTTTCCGGCTGCTCAACCACTGAAATTACTGCTAGCGATCAATGGCGACCGGCAGGAGTGGTATTCTGGCGCGTCCCATCAGTTCAACCAGGAGGATGACGTGAGAAAAGGGATCATTCTGGCATTCGGGGCATTGGCGCTCCTTGCAGGCTGCGGAAGCGCGGCAGACAAGCCCGCCAACGTACCCGTTACGCCCAAGTGGAAAGGGGCCCCTTACCGTATTTCGTTCGACAAGCCGCCTGCCAAGCCGAACCCGTCGGGCATAACCATTCCGGACATCAAGTACACGGCCAACCCCGACGCCCTGGAGAGAAGAGCCACCCTCGTCCTCCGGTTCGATCCCTCCGCGGTAAAGACCGACAAGGAGGTCATCAACCAGATGATCATTGCCCCTGTCGATATTCCCGGCACGGACGGCGCTCTCCCCGGCGACTACATGGACGTGGTCAACAAGGACATGTCGGGCCTGATCGGGGCGTACTGCGTCAAGGGAAAGGTCAAGGTATCGGTGGCATTTGCGAGGTCGTCGCTCACCACCACGGCCGACGAGTCGGAGATCGAGCAAAAGCGCCTCTCGGACTGGGCGCCGATCGATCTCGATTTCAAGCACCCGAAGTGCTAGGCGCCTCACGCCGGGAAGATCCGGATGCTCGGGCGAAGAACTTCTTCGCCCGCGCAATGTCGTTGAAGATCTGCTCTCGGAGGGCGTCGATCGAATCGAACTTTGCCTCCGGCCTCAGCCGCATCAGGAACTCGAGCTTCAGCGGCGTCTCCTCATTCATATCGACCGGCTCGAAGTCCAGGATGTGCGTTTCGACGCTGAACCCCGCATCCTCGAACGTCGGCCTGTTACCCAGACTCGTAACTGCCTGAAAGCACCGATCGCCCACCGTCAGCCGGGTCACGTAGATCCCGAATGCGGGAAGAAGGCCATCGTACGCGGCCAGGTTCACCGTGGGAACCAGCAGCTTCGAACCAATGCCGCGATCCCGTTTGGGAGTCGAGCGCACTTCGAATGCCCGGCCCAGCATCCATCGCGCGCGCTTCACGTCGCCCTCGGCCACCAGCCTTCGCACCGTGGAGCTCGATACCTCGAGCCGATGCACCTTCACAGCCTGGTGAGCCGTCACGCCGAATCCGTATTCGACGCCGAGCTCGGTGAGTTCGCGCACCCCCGCCGCTGCCCGGTAGCCGAAATGGAAGTTCCCGCCTTCGTGCATCCCGGCCACGTTCAGCGCATCGGTAAGCACCCAGTCCACGAACTCCCGCGCCGATAGCCGCGCCAGCCTGTCGTCGAAACGCAGGATCACAATCGCGTCCACTCCCGTAGCCGCGAGAAGCTCGATGCGATGTTCCATGGTCGTAAGCAGGCGCGGAGCGACCTGGGGGCGCAGAAATCTCTCCGGATGCGGGTCGAAGGTGATGGCCGCGGCGCTCATGCCGCGTTCCCACGCCTCTGCCACCACGGCGTGCAGAATCTCCTGGTGCCCCAGGTGGACGCCATCGAAGTTGCCGACAGCGGCAATCGCAGGACCGAAATCCTCCGGGACCTCACGCAACCCTCGATACACACGGGTCATGCGTTCGCTCCCGTTCCCGGTTTGCCCTGAAGTTCCAGCGTCACCGGCACTTCGAGCCCGTCGTAGGAAAGCGCGATGCCCTTCGGCAACACGCTGTTAGTCTCCTCATGTCCGAGCTCGTGCGCAATGTGAGTCAGCCAGGTCTGACGCGCCCCAATCTGAATCGCCCAGTTGACTGCCTGTTCGAGGGTCGCGTGGCTCGGGTGCGGCTTATGACGCAACGCCGGCAGCACCAGGGTCTCCAGTCCTTTCAGCAACTCAAAGCTCGAGTCGGGGATGGCGCTCACGTCGGTCAGGTAGGCCGTGTCGCCGAAGCGGAATCCTGCGACCTCCATGTCCCCATGGAGCACCGGAACACGCAGGAACTCCACACCGTGCACCACCGTGCGATCGCACAGCGGGCGAATCTCCACCCTCGCACGCGTGACGTACGTGGCGGATGGGGAGAACGTGTAATCGTAGACGCGCTCAAGCACGGCCGACGTATCGGACGAGGCATACAGCGGAATCGGCCCGCCCGCCCGGTGCGCGACGAAGCTGAGAGGCCTCAAGTCGTCCAGGCCCATGATGTGATCGGCGTGAGCATGCGTGTAGAGAACCGCGTCCACGTGGGTTAGACGCTGGCGCAACGCCTGCTCGCGGAAATCCGGCCCGGTGTCAATCACAACAACGCGGCTGCGGAGACTTGCGCCGGGCTCCTCCCATCGCAGCATCACCGAGGGACGCAGCCTGCGGTCGCGCGGGTCAGTGGAGGTGCACACCGCGCAGAAACAGCCCACCGTGGGGACCCCCATCGATGTTCCGGTGCCCAGGAATGTGAGCCGGCCCTGCATCAACGCTTGCCGGGAGCCGGTGGGGGCGGGGCCTGAACACCCTGCATGGTGATCATGTTCGTCAGTTCGAGAAATGCCATGCGCGCCTCGAACAGCGCGCTCTGAAGCATGCGGTCTTCCGCGGGCGTAAGGTTTCCCTTAGTTTTTTCGGCCAGGATGCCGAGCAGATCGATGGTCTGCTTGGCTCCAAGGATGTCCACCCTCGGGCGCTCGCCCTGCTGCGCGCCGGCGCCCATCTGGATCATTGCCGACAGATAGAACTGCTGAATGAGCTGCTCGAACGTTACCTGGGGCTGCGGTCCCACGCCCGGGTTCTGCGCCCGGACAATGTCCTCCAGCCGCTGTGAGGACGCATCGTAGGCGGTCTTCTGCTCGCGGCTCTCCTCGGCCGTTGGTGGAGGCGGCATCCCGGCTTCCAGGGCTGGATCCCCGGCTTCGCCCTCCGGCGGTTGCGGCTCCGGCGTAACGAGGCGCGGGCCTTTTGCCGAAGCTGCGCTTGCCGGCGCTGCCTGTTCCTCGCGCGCGCCCGCGGTCGAATCATTGGCGGGTGGCGCCGGCGGCGGGGTGTCCGTCTTTTGCGCGGTCTCCCGCTCTTCTTCTTCCGCCTTGTACTTGCGGCGATCGATGACTTCGAATTTCGGCGTATCGCTCATGGCTTCCAGTCTTCCTGTGTCTGATCCTAAAGAACCGGCGGCACATCCAGGAGCCGCGCAACTCCAGCGGCTTCTTTCGCCGTGTACTGCAACGGTTCGCGGCCAGCCTCGGCTTCGGACCGAACCATCGCGAGTGCAAACCGTCTCGGACCGGCCCTCAGGGGCAACTCGGCGGCGCTGGTCACCTGTCCGACTGCTTTTCCTTCCAGGGTCAGTTCCACGCCGGAATCGGGAATCGGACCGTCCAGCTCGACTTGCCGCAGATGGCGGTGCACATTGCCCCGGCTGCGGATCCGCTCCACGATCTCCTGGCCGAGGTAGCAGCCCTTGTGAAAGTGCAGCGTCCGCATCTGCGAGGTTTCCTGGGGCAGATCGCGCTCGGCAATATCGATGCCGTAGGAGGGAACGGCCTCCGCGATCCTCAGTGACTCGAGCGCCGCAAACCCAACCGGCGTAGCACCGCCGGCAAGAAGGAACTTCCACAGCTTCGCCACTGTGGCGATTGTCGTCCACATCTCATAGTGCTCCGCGAGCACGCCGTAGCCGCGCCGGATGCGCAGGCTCAGCCCGTTCCAGTCGGCGCGAGTGTGGCTCATCGGCTCGGGCGGCCTCGGCAATCCGAGCCGCGCCATCACTTCTCCTGCCCTTGGGCCGGAGAGCCCGATCGCAGTCTCGCGCTCACGGGTCACAAGCTCGACATCGTCCATGATGATGTAGTGCTCGAAGTGCGCGATCAGCTTTTCGTGCTGGTCTGCGGCAATCTCCATCTCCAGCTTGTCGCCCGCGTCATCGGCGGAATCCTGCTGCTGGGTGGCATTTCGCCAGGTGGTAACGTCGCCCTGGATGCGCCCCTGAGAATTCAGCACCAGATTCCCTGCGCCGGCGACCGGGCCCAGGTCCTTCACGGTATTGGTGACCATGCCGCTCAGCCAGCGGAACCGGTCCTCGCCGCGCACCTCGACACGCCTGAGCCATCCCAGATCGTGCGCAGCGGCTCCGGAGACGAGTGCCTCTATTTCGACGGTTCGCTCGTCAAACCGAACAGGGGTGATGACGCCGTGATACGCGCCGTCTGAGGGTTTTGAATCGCCTGATCCAAGCCAGGCGGTCAGGGGCGTTGCAGCAGGAGACGCAGCGAGGGTTATGTCACTCATGGGACGTGTCAATGTAAGCGTAAGGAGCGGACATTTCGCGTGCAATTTCCGCCCTGCCGCATCCTAATTATAGACTCGTGCAAGGTGCAGGCCGGCCCGCGGAGCGGCGCAAAAGGAAAGCAGGAATTCCGGATGATGAAGACTTGGGTAGCGTCTGCGATCTTGAAGCGGGTGTTGGGCCTGGCTGCGATTTTCAGCGTGGCAGGCGCGCTCGGCGCCGCACCCGCGCTGGTTGCCCAGCAGCCGCCCAAGGCAGCTCCAACGGGCCAGACTCCTGCTCCGCCCGTAAAGCCCGGCGGGAATACCTCCCAGGCCAAACCCGGAGCCGAAACCCACATCACGCCGGAGCAGGCACAGCAGCTCTTCGCTCTCGTCGACCAGCTCATGCAGTTCTCTTCACAGGAGACCGGGCTGCCGATCAAGAGCGCCGTGAAGCGCCAGCTGACCAGCCGCGCGGCGGTGGAAAGCTACCTGCGCGAGAAGTTCAATGAGGACGAGGGCGCCAAGCGCCTGCAGCGCGGAGAGATCGTGCTGAAGAAGTTCGGCCTGCTCGACCACGATTTCGATTTGAAGCCGTTCCTGCTCGCACTGCTGAAGGAGCAGATCGAGGCCTACTACGACTCGAAGACCAAGACCGTGAACCTGCTGGACTGGGTGAGCGTGGATGACCAGAAGGCGGTTCTTGCGCACGAACTTACCCATGCGCTGCAGGACCAGCGCGTCGACCTCGAGAAGTGGAGCGACCAGACGCCGAACGATGTCTCGACGAACTACAAGGACGATGTTGACCACCTGGCCAAGGACGAGATGGACGACGCCCGCGAAGCCGTCGCCGAGGGACAGGCCACCGCAGTGATGATGGACAACATCCTCAAGCCGATGGGCAAGAGTCTGATCAAGGATCCCGAGGTGGTGGACCTGATCAAGCAGACGATGGACGGATCAGACAACTCGCCCGTGATGGGCCGCGCTCCCCTGCTTCTGAAGGAGTCTCTGCTGTTTCCTTATCGAGAGGGCCTCAGCTTCGAGCAGGATGTGTGGATGGACAAGGGCCAGAACGCCGCATTCGCCGGCGCGCTCGACCATCCGCCCAGTTCGACCTGGGAGATCATCAATCCCCGTGAATACGAGCAGAAGAAGGTGCCGGTAGTCCCCTTGATGCCGGACATCCATCCGATTGTCGACAAGGACTACAAGGCCTACGACATCGGCCAGGTGGGCGAGCTCGATCTGCACATCCTGACCCAGCTCTTCGGCGGGGACGCCGCGGCGCGGGAGATGACGCCGGCATGGGACGGTGGAATCTACTGGGCCGGCCAGCGGCGCAGCGCCACTACCGCAGCGGAGCAGGCGGATACAAAGTCCATCTCGCTGTTCTATCTTTCGGCGTGGAGGTCGTCGGCCTCCGCGCAGGCGTTCGCTCAGCTCTATGCCGATTCGCTGGGCCGCAAGTATTCGGGGCTGCACCGCGATACGAACGCTGAAAAGACCGCCCCGGCCGACGTGCCTTCGGGAACAGCGGAACAGGTCTTTACGACCAATGAAGGACCCGTGACGATCACAACCCGGGGCAAACTTGTGTTCGTGGCCGAGAGCTTCGATCTGCCGATGGCGCGGAAGCTCACGCAGATGATTCTCGACTCACAGGGAACCGGAGATCTGAGGATGGCCGATGCGACGCCGCTGCCGACGCCGGCGGCGCTTCCCACGTTGAGCGGCGGGCTGGTGCGGCTGTTCGCGGACAGCGGAGTGATGAAAGCTGCGGTGGACGCTGCCGAGTCAGCCGGCCGGCAAGAAAGTGACCGGGCAAGTCAGCGGAATCTCGTCACTGTGCGGTGACGAAGCAGCTTACGACGCCCCTCAGGTTTCGCGAGCGATCAGGTACTCGTCGACCAGGACGGTCACAAGTACGGCGGTGGGAACGGAGACGAGCGCGCCGACGACGCCTGCGAGTTCGCTGCCTACGAGGAGCGCTACCAGGATGGAGAGCCCGGGCAGGCCGACGCTGGACCTCATGATGCGCGGCGTGAGGAACGAGTTCTCCACGTTGAGGTAGATCAGGTAGAAGATCGCCACGCCGAGGACGCGGCCCCATGAATCCACCGCCGCAACCAGGAGAGCCAGCACGACGCTTACGGCCGCACCGATCACGGGGATGATGTTCAGAAGGCCCGTAAGTACGCCGAGCGCAAAGGCGTAGCGCACATGCAGCGCCCGATAGGTGACGGTGGAGGCAAGGCCAAGGATCAGCATGAGGCTGGCCTGGCCGAGGAGCCATTTCTCCATGCGCACTTCGGCCCGCTGCAGGGCGGTGTCGAGACGCGCACGCCGCTCAGGAGCAAAGAACGAGAGGCACCACGCGTATGCGACATTGCCTTCGAGCTCAAAGTAGACAGTGAGGATGAGGCACATGCCGACCTTGGCCACATAACCGGCCCAATTCCTGATGGACAGGAACAGGTAGGTGGCCGCATGGGTCATCTGGTCTTCGACACGCGCCGTGACCGCTGAAAGGTCGACGCGCCCGATGAGCGGAATGCTCTTGAGCTTGGCGATGAAGGGCGGCATGCGCGTGGGCATCTCCTGCGCGAAGTCGTGCAGGTCGCTCGCCACGGGCGGAATGGCGAGGAATGCGAAGGTGGCAAGGCCGCCGGCGATGAGCAGAAGAAGCACCAGGATGGCGGAGCGCTGGAAGGGATGCCAGCGGCCGATGCGGAGCCGGCCGATGAATCCCACTACCGGCTTGAGCGCCACGGCGAACAGCGCGCTGACGTAGAGCAGGAGCAGGACATCGCGCAACACCCACGCAAGATAAATTGCAAAGCAGACGGCAAACGCGAAGACGATGTCGCCGCGCAGGTTGCGGCGACGTATGCGGGCGGGTGAGTTGGCTGGGTTCATGCCGGGACTTGTGCTGCGCTACTGGTCTCCTCCGAGAAGGGATCCGACGATCCCGCCGATGACGCCGCCACCCACTGCTGCCGGGGTTTCGCGGCCGCCCGAGCGCGGTATGTACTCGGCGATCTTATGCGCAAGGCGCGAGATCGGAAGAGTCTGCAGCCACACGGAGCCGGGACCGACAAGCTGCGCGAGGAAGATGCCGTCTCCGCCGAAGAACATGTTCTTGATACCGGGAATCGTCGTGATCTGGAAGGAGACCGACGCCTGGAATGCGCCCACGTGCCCGGGGTGGACGTAGAAGACTTCACCGGGCGCGAGGTCTCTCTTGATCATCTCGCCGGAGAGCTCGAGCCAGGCCGTGCCATTGCCGCCCACGCGCTGGAGGATAAAACCCTCGCCGCCGAAGATGCCGGCGCCGAGCGACTGCTGGAAGCCGACGGTCAGAGTGACCTGCGGCGTGGCGCACAGGAAGCCGTGCCGTTGTACCAGGTATTCCACTCCCTGGCCGAGTTGCACTGGGATGATGTGGCCGGGGACCTTTGCCGCAAACGCAACCTCGCCGGGATAGCCGTTGGCGCGGTACTCGGTCATAAAGATGCTGCCGCCTGCGACGGCGCGCTTGAGGACGCCGAAGAGGCCGCCGCCACCGCCCATCTGGGTGTGCGTGGTCATCTGGATGGTCTGGGTCATCCACGAGAGCTCGCCGCTCTCAGAAAACACGCTCTCGTTGGGGTCGAGCTGCACTTCGAGCACCGGCATGGTGGTGCCCTGGATCCGGGTTTGCATCGTAGCCCTCCTGAATGGGAACAGTCTACACAGCAAGATTAACTTGCGAATGAAGTTGTCAGCTCAGGGATTTATGCATTTTATCGATAGCGGAGAAAATGGCGGCGTTGAAACTGCCCGAAAACACAGCGCCCGAAGGTGTAATCCTTCGGGCGCCGGGAGAGAACGCGGCACGAATTACGGGCCCACCCAAAGGGAAATGTTCACCGTCTTGCTTTGGTAGTTTGCCCCGATGTAGGTTGCGGTGATGGTGTTCTCACCGAATTGCAGGTTCTTGGTGAATAAGGCGGCGGCTCCGTTGGCGTTGACCTGCTTGGTGCCCAGCAGAGTGCTGCCGTCGTAGAACGTGATTGTGCCGATGCCGTTGGGAGGACCGGCGCTCCAGGAGGAAACGCTGGCGGTGAAGGTGACGCCCGCCGCATGGCTGGCGTTCCAGCTCGAGGGCGTCAGAAGGATGTCCACAGGCGCCGGGGTGACGGTGAAGTCTTCGATTGTCGGCGGTGTAGCCGCAAAGTTCGTACTGCCCGGATACCAGATGGTGACGGTGTGCGAGCCTACAATCGGCCGGACGATGACAAAGGACCCATCTCCGCCCGTGAGCGCCACGGATTTGGTTGCGCCATTATCCACCTTGTAATCGACGCTGCCCGGAACCGTTCCGCCCGTCGAGGCCATGCTTACCGAGCAGTTGAAGTTCTTGCCGTAGGGGAAAGTCCCATCCCAGCAGGAAGAGGACAAGTTGGTCAACGCCTTGTTGACGACGAAGTTTATCGTTGACGAGATACCAGGCTTGTTTTTGCTGTCGCCCAGGTAGACGGCCTGCAGGTGATAGGTGCCGGCAGCGAGGGCGGGCGTGATGTACCAGTTGGCGCATCCATTGCCGCCGAGGGTGAGCGTCTTGAGCAGGCTGCCGTTGTTGAGCAGCTGCACGGTGCCGGTGGGCGTGGCGGAGGCCGACGGCGAGACGCAGATTGTGACTTGAGTGGCGCCCGGATAGTAGACGGCCTGCGAGCCGAGATTCAGGCTGATCAGGGGATCGAGCGCATATGTGGGAGTGACCGTTTGAGAACCCACGCTGGCTTCATAGTTGGTGTCGCCTGCATACGTGGCTGTGAGAGTCACGGGCGCGGTCGACGTAGGAGTCCAGGAGCAGGTTGCCTTCCCGGCGGCGCCGAGCGCGACGACGCACAGGGTGGTCCCATTGGCTGCGAACGTCACAGTCTCTGTCGGGCCGCCGAAGTTGGTCACGGTTGCCGTGAGCAGATCGCTGTAGCCGACGTGCGGGCTGCCGCTGGCCAGCGTGAGCTTGGTGGAACTGGCGATCTGGCCGACTACAAACTTGACGGAGGGGGTGGAAGTAGCAGCAGCGAAGTTCGAGTCGCCGGCGTACACCGCGCGCAGGAAGTGATTTCCGGCGTTGAGCGTGTTGATGTTCAGCGTCGCCTGGCCGGTCGTCAAGGTCTTCGTCCCGAGGTTGGTGCCACCGTCATAGAACGTGACGGTTTCGCCGTTGGTGGTGTGGCCCTGCCCTGAGAACGGTGTGAGTTTGGCCGTGAGCGCCACCTGCTGCAAGTATGTAGTCGTAGCCGGCGAAGGCGTGAGCGTAAGGGTTGTGGTTTGCAGCTTTGCCGTCAGCGACTTGGTTGCCGACTGGCTGCCGGTGTAGTTGGTGTCGCCCGCATAGCTGGCGAGAACTTTGTGAGTGCCGCTGCCGTCAGGGGAAACGCCGGTCAGCGTTCCAGTGACCTCCCAGAAGGGTTGCAGGAAGTAGATGGAGGCGAACGGGTTGTTATTTTGCCCGACTACCACGAGATCGGTGTTGTTGTCCCCGTTCAAGTCCGCCGTTCTGAGCAGGACCGGATTTGATCCGGCTCCGAGGGTGATGGGGTTCTCCGGGATGAAGTTGCCGGCGCCGTCGCCCTGCAGGAGGGAAACTGTGTTCGAGGTGAAATTGGCGACCGCGAGATCGGCGATGCCGTCGCCATTGAAGTCACCCCAGGTGATGAAGTCCGGCTTGGTTCCGGTGGGCGAGATGGATTGAAGAGAAAACTGGGTGTTCTGGATAAACGGATTCAAGACCGCGTCATCCTGGTTGAGGTATACGACGAGATCGTTTTGAGGGGAATTGATTACGGCGAAATCGGGGAAGCCGTCGCCGTTGAAGTCCGCGACCGCAAGCCCCGTGGGGTTACCGCCCGTCTGATAAAAATCGTTGAACGGATCGGAGAACGCGGTTATGTTTGGGCCGCCGAAGGGCGAGACGGTGTAGATCCTCACGGTTTTGTCACCGGCGCAGAGCACCGCGAATCCGGGGATGATGTAGCCGTTGAAGTTTCCAGCGGCGATCGCGATCGGATTGTTGGAAGGGCCGTTGGGGTTGAAGGTCGTGGGATTTTGGGAGTTGAAAATAAAGGTACCGTCCCCTTTGCCCGCGTAGGCGAACACGTAAGGAGGGGCGACGGCGGGGATTCCCTGCGGCACGCCGAGCGCCATGATATCGAGGTTGCCGTCGAGATTGAAGTCGCCGAGGATGAAGGGGCCGATTGCTCCGGGGCCGCCGAGGGCCTGCGAATCCGCTTCGACGAAATTCCAACCGCCGGTATTGAGGTAAGAGATGATCGGAAACGGCGAAGGCGGAGTGGTCACGGTGACGATGTCCGGCAGGCCGTTGCTATCCAGATCGCCGACCGCGAGCTTTGTCGCAAACGGAGCCTGAATGGGCGGAAATTGCTGCTGATACCCGCCGCCAGGCAGGCCCTCAAACAGGGCGATGGTGTTGGGGCCCTGGGTCGAGTAGAGAACCGCCGCATCGAGAATTCCGTCTCCATTGAAGTCGGCGAAGGCGATGTCGAGGATGGGCCCGTTCGGCTGGCTAGGGCCGATGAATGACGGTACGGAAGTGCCGAGAAAATATATCGGGTTTCCGAGAGTCGCCAGGCCAAGGTTGAAGTTGGAATTCGTCGTATCGAGGAAGGAAACCTTGCCTGACGGGGGGAGTGTGCCGAGGTCGTTGCCGAGGACGGATCCGGTGAGGGTGTAATTGCCGGCGGCGCCGCTCGATGAGATCGTGGTCGTCGTGGGGTATTTGCCGGTCACCGTGAGCGCGACGGTATTGCTCACCGCGTAGCCGCGCGTGAAATCCACGGTGTAGTTGTGGACGCCGATCCCGGGGATATAGCTGATCGTAGCGATTCCGGCTTTGTTGCCCTTGTAAATGATCTGGGCCGTGCCAACCACGTGGACATCGGAACAGATCTGGCCGCCGGTGACGATGTCTTCGTTGTCACAAAAGACCGCAGCACCCTGGGGGGAAATGAAGGGGGGCGGTTGGCCACCCCACTGAACCGTGAGAGTGACCATCGTCCCCGCGGTCACGGTGGTAACGGGCTGTCCCTGTGAGGTGACCGTGAGGAACCCGAGTATATTCGGCGGCGGCGGGTTGGTGGCCCCGGCTATGCGGGGTGCAAGCAGGCATGCGGCGATCACTATGAACGAAGTAACGGCAGCCTGGCTGAATCTTGAGAGAACCTGCAACAAAACGCGCCGCGGCGCGGAACTATAAGCCTTCAACATATGGAGCTCCCGACCTGGAATCAATCCACGATCTCTTTTTGAGTGACGGCGAAGGGCACGGCAAACAACGGGGAAAGCGAAAAGCCAACAGCCGTTACAGCACAGTTCCGGGGGGAGGTGGAACTTCAGGAGAATGCTCCGAACGGGGAACAACCAGCAGGTCTAACACGAAAGTTGTAGACCGGAGCAGTAACTAACGGTAACCGGGACATTCGGAGTGGGTCAACCGCTATCCGATCAATCGTTGAGGCGAATTTAAGCGATAGTCAGCAAAATCGCGTGACCCAGGTAACCAGCTCGGGAAACCAGCGCGACTGGCGTTCGCCTGATTTTCGTGTTAGTCGGCGCTCCAGGCTCAAACACCGCGAGGGGCCGGTCGCCGCAGGTCTCGATCCGATTGCAGCCTCCGCGAGGCGAGCCGGCATCGAATCCGGCATGAAGCGCGCATGGCTATGCACAATTCCCCTTGCCTTGATTGCCGGATGCACTCCTCAGCAGCGCACGCCGGACCAGATTCAGCACGAGACCGCAAAGGCTACCCGCGAAGCGACGCAGGATGCCAAGGCTGTGGCCAAGGGAGTGATGGACGGGATACGCAACCAGGGGCCGGTCGATATTAACAAGGCTCCGGCGGATGACCTGAAGAAGCTGCCGGGAATCGATGACGAGGCGGCGCGCCGGATCGTCGGCGGGCGGCCATATAACGATTCGTCGGACCTCGTGAGGCGGCACCTGATCACAAAAGATGAGTACGACCGCATTTCGGATAAAGTGACAGCTCATTGAAGCCGGTTTTTGGTTTTGCGATAGCCGCGCAGCGTGAGCGCGTCAGGTGCGGCGAAACGTGACGCCGGCGAAGTCGCGGACCCACGGCGCGTCCAGGAGCTCTTCGGGCGGAAACGTGGTGCCGACTGCCAGCACACGCATTCCTGCAGCGCGCGCGGCCTGGATACCCGCGGGGGTGTCCTCAACAACCGTGCAATCGGCGGCAGCGATTCCGAGGAGCCAAGCGGCTTTGAGATAACCTTCGGGGTCTGGCTTGCCTGCGCGCACATCTTCGGCGCCGACGAGGCAGGCGGGTACGGGCAGTCCGGCAAACGCCAGCCTTGCCTCGGCCAGACTGTGCGGAGCCGACGTGACGACGGCCCATTCGTCGGGCGCGAGAGTGTCGAGGAGGCGGCGGGCTCCGTCGAGAGCGAGGATACCCTCCGAGTCGGTTACGGAAATCTGGTGCAGCACCTCGGCTTCGGCATCCGCGTCGAGGTGGGGCGCGACAGCGCGGACCGTGTCCCGTGTCATGCGGCCGTGGGAGACGGCCAGGATGTCCTCAAGCATGATGCCGTGCCGCCGGCCCCAATTGCCCCATACCCGCTCGACACAAGGGGTCGAATCGACCAGCGTGCCGTCCATGTCGAAGAGGATGGCCTTGCCCGTGATTTCAAACTTGCCGGGATCCATTCCTCTTCGATGCTCTCAGTTTCGCGAAGGGCGCGGCAAGCGCGGTCACGAGATTCGCGATTGGCGAGCCGGAACGTCGTAACCGGCGGCGGTTGGAATCCGTCGAAGTTTCTACACGCGTAAATTCCGTGGAACGTGGGGCTGCCGTCTCGCTACAATGGCAGAGCTCGAAAACTGGAGGCCGGGTTCATGAAACGATGGGGATGTGTTTGCGCGCTTTTACTGCTGGCGGCTGCCGCGTGGGGTGCGGCCAGGAAGCTCACTGTGCAACAACTCAAGGACCTGCTGGCTTCAGAGAAGCAGGCCAACATGACCGACGGACAGACGGCCGAAGTGCTCGAGAATGTGGAACTCACGGAGCGGTTGAGCCGCAGCACCATGGACAGCATGGCTCGCGATGTACCGGGCCAGATGACGACCGAGCAGTTGTTCGTGCTCGAAGCGCGCAGCGCGACGCTGCCACCGCCGGCGGCCGACATTCCGGCGGACCCGGCGCCGGATGCGGCGACACAGAACGCCATCCTCGCCAAGGCCATGGATTACATCACCAAGACCTACGCGCAGCTCCCGCCGCTGACAGCTACCAAGGAGACGCGGCGCTTCCAGGACAGTTCGCAGATCTCCCAGGAGGCCTTCGCCTCGAAGAACAGCGCGAGCTTCGCGCCCAAGGCGACGCCGATCCATTACACGGCCGCGGATGAGAACACGGTGATGTTCCACGGCGGGGCCGAGCAGGCCTCTGCGCCGACGCAGAAGACCACGTGGGGCCAGAACGGCATGATCGTGCTTCTGGGACAGGCGCCCAACCTCAACACCGTGCTCCAGGAAGCGCAGGGGTCTGAGAAGATTGGCTGGGCGCGATGGGAGAACGTGGACGGGAAGAAGATGGCGGTTTTTTCGTTCGCGGTCGACAAGAAGAAGAGCCGCTACGGCGTCAATTACTGCTGCTTCCCTGACGTCGGCCAGGCCGGACCGATGCAAATGCGCGGAACCGCGTCGGGCGGCGAGGGCGGCAACTATCAGAGCGTCGACCAGTGGAAGCCCTGGAAGGCAGTCGTGCCCTATCGCGGAGAGATCTTCGTGGATCCCGATACGGGCGTGGTGACGCGTCTCGCAGTGCAGGGCGAGTTCAAGGGATCGGACCCGGTCCGCCTGGAGAACCAGCGCATCGATTTCGGCGAGGTGAAGGTGGGCGACAAGACGTTCACCGTGCCGGTGCGCACGCTGATCGACACGCTGGAGCAGCCCTATCCCGACCTGCCCAGCGGCCGGTTCATCTTCCGCCACACGCTGTTCACTTCCGACTACAAGGACTACAAGGCGGGCTGATAGCTCACCTTACTCGACGACTTGGAATTTGGTTTCGGCGGTGGCGAGCGAACTGCCGCCGACCCAGACGTTGTAGGTGGTCGGCTCAACGGTCTGCTTCAAGTCCACGTTGTAGAAGTTGAGCTCGTCGAAACCGAGCGGAAACTCTACGTGCTTCGACTCGCCCGGTTGAAGCGTGACGCGCGAGAAGCCCCTCAGCTCACGCAGCGGCTGCTCGACGCTGACATTCGGGATGCGCAGGTAGAGCTGCACGACTTCTGTCCCGGCAACTGTGCCAGTGTTCCTCACGTCCACGCCGATCTTCACCACCGGTTCGCGCCCCGAGGCGAGCACTTCCTTTAAGGGAATGGATTCGCGGCTCACGGTGGGCGTCGAATAGCTGAAGCGCGTGTAGCTGAGGCCCCAGCCGAATGGGAACAGCGCGGAGTTCTCCTCGTCGACGTAGCGGGAGATGAACTTCTCCGGGCTGTTGGTGGGCATGTGGCTCAGGTCGGTTCGGCCGGCGGGGCGGCCGGTGGGCATTTGCGCGTAGTAAAGCGGCTCCTGGCCGACGGCACGGGGCAGGCTGGCCGGGAGCTTTCCGGAGGGGTTTACATCGCCGAAGAGGATGTCGGCAATGGCGTGGCCGCCTTCGAATCCGGGGCTCCACGCTTCCACGATCGCGGGCACATGACCGCCGGCCCAGTTGATTTCTAGAGGACGCCCGGACACGACGACGAGAATCACGGGCTTGCCCGTAGCGACGACAGCTTCGAGGAGTTTTTCCTGGTTGCCGGTAAAGCCAAGGTGCGCGCGGCTTGAGGCCTCGCCCTCCATCCAGTTGGCGCTCTCGCCGAGGGCGAGGATGGCCAGATCGGACTTTTTAGCTGTGTCCACTGCTTCGGCGATCGTCTTGTCGTCATCGGGCACTGCGTTGGAGCCGCTCGCGGCAGCCGAGCCACCAAAGTTCACATGGTTGAGCACGACTTCGTCATGGCCTGAGAGCAACCCGCAGCCCTCGGCATAGCGAACATGATCGGCGCCGAGCCGCTCTTCGAGCGCCTTGCGCAGCGTGATGACGTATTTGGGATCGCCCGCAGACCAGGCGCCGAGCAGGTCGCGCTGGTTGTCAGCCATCGGCCCGATCAGAGCAACGGTTTTGGCCTTCGCGGTCATCGGGAGCAGCGCGCCGGCGCCTTCTACGGTGTCATTTTTGAGCAGCACGATGGTTTCGTCGGCGACCTTGCGAGTGAGGGCGCGCTTCTCTGCCGTGGGCTCGTAGGGAGCGCCGGCCTCGGTGTAGGGATGGTCAAACAGCCCGAGCGCAAACTTAACGCGGAGGATACGCCGCACTGCTTCATCGACTACCGACTCGGGGATCTTACCTGAACGCACTTGCGCGGCAAGCACAGTGCCGAAGAGGTTGCCCTCCATGTCCATGTCGATGCCTGCCTCAAGCGCCTTGCGCGCAACCGTAGGCCCGTCGCCGATGGAGTGATTGATGAGTTCGGCGACCGCGCCCCAGTCTGATACGACAAAGCCATTAAAGCCCCACTCCTTGCGCAGAATCTCAGTGAGGGTGAGCGGGTTGGCCGTCGCGGGAACTCCATCGATGGAGTTGAACGAGCTCATAAGCGTTGCCGCACCCTCTTCGACAGCCGCCTGGTACGGCTTTAAATAGACCTGGCGCAGCGTGATCATGCTCATGTCTGTGGCGTTGTAGTCTCGCCCGGCGATGGCGGCGCCATAGGCCGCGTAGTGCTTGACGCTCACGGCGACCGAATCCGGCTTCGACAGGTCACCCTGCTGATAACCGCGCACCCAGGCTCGCGCCATCACCGAGCTGAGATACGGATCCTCGCCGTTGGACTCGATGATCCGGCCCCAGCGCGGATCGCGGGCGATGTCGACCATGGGCGAGAAGACCCACGGGACGCCGTCTGCCCGCGCTTCGACCGCGCCGGTGTGAGCGACAATCTCGGCCATCGCCGGGTCAAAGCTGGCGGCCACCGCGAGCGGGATGGGAAACGTGGTGTGGTCGCCGTGAATCACATCGAGCCCGAAGATGAGCGGGATGTGAAGGCGCGTTTTCTCGACCGCGATGTGCTGGTAGTGGTTGGTGGCGTCGGCGCCTACCACATTGAGGAAAGAACCCACCTGCCCTTTGGCAACCATGTCGTCCCAGCGCTGGTTCGACGCACCCGGCCCCGTGGCGAACCCGGCGGAGAACTGAACAAGCTGGCCGATCTTCTCGTCGAGAGTCATCTGCTTGAGCAGCTTGTCAACGCGCGCATTCAGCTGCGGATCGGCGAGTTGCGCATTCGAGGCCCGCACGGATTGCGCGCCCGCGAAGCATGCGCTGCCTGCGATGATTACGGAAACAAAGGCTTTGGGGAGGGAGATGAACAGGCGGCTTTTCATCACCGGCAATCATAAACCGCTGCGGCAGCCGGCGCATCGCGCCTGAAGCCAGCTCGAAGACCGCGTGAACGGATCCGGCGCTGCAGAAATGACTTGCCGCCAGCAGGAATTGCGGCATACTGGAATCACCTATAACTCTACGGAGTCTAGAATGAGTCCTTTCTCTGCCTTCGTTCTCTTTGCCTCGGTGTCCGCAGGAACCTCGATCGGTTATCTAAAGCCTCTTGCTAGCCCGGTGGCCGCACCCACGTTCCTGGCCGTGCCCCCGAGCCCGAACGGCCTTACGCTCTACGACGAGAAGGGCGACGTGGTGGCGCGCTGCGAAAAGAAAGACGACGGGTTCGGCAATTGCAAAATGGAGCCGGGATTTACGCTCGATGACCTCATGAACGCCTGGGTGCACGCCTACAAAGAGATGCAGACGGCGAAGTAGGGCCGCGGCCGCGAGTGCCGGCCCGTTCGCCGAGGCGATGCCGCACCGGGTGCGGCCGCGCAAATCGATTGCTCCCAGTCGGCAAGAATGCACTACTCTGGCTTTGACTGCTATGGGGCGCGTCCTCTCCCACATTCGCAAGAGCCTTTGGCTGGCGCTGGACCACGATGTGTTCAACACCGCCAAGGCCGCTGCGTACTCCGGGATGCTGTGCTTCTTTCCGGCAGCGCTGGTGTTCACGGCGCTACTCGCCCAGGTGCCGGCCGGGCCGTCGCTGGTGGGCGAAGTGCGCGCTACATTCGACGAGATCCTTCCGCCGGAATCCATGAACATACTGCAGAGTTCGCTTGCCGCGCGCCATATGCGCTCCACGCAGGTGATTCTGTCGGCCGCCACCCTGGCGGTGTTTGCAGGCCTGGGGGTGATGCTCTCGCTCATGGAGGGATTCCGCCGGGCGTATGAGACGCGCCGAGACGCATGGGGATTCTGGGAGAAGCGCCTGCGCGCTCTCCTGCTGGTGCCGATTGTGCTGGTGCCGCTTTCGCTGGCGAGCCTGCTGCTGGTCTTTGGGCACGAGATCGAATCGTGGATGATGAACGTCAGCGACCACGAGCTGCGCCACCTGGTGATCTTTTTCTGGAGGCTCGTGCGATGGCTCGTCGCTGTGATAACGAGCATCGCCGTTCTCGCCGCGCTCTATCACTTTGGCACTCGCCGCAAGGAACATTGGGGCTGGGTGCTTCCGGGCGCAGTTACCGCGACTCTGGTATGGTTTCCGGCGACCCTGGCGTTTGGATGGTACGTGACGCGCATGGCCGATTACACGCGCTTCTACGGGTCGTTTGCGGCGGGCATTGCGACGCTCGTGTGGCTGTACCTTACTTCGTTCAGCGCGCTGATCGGCGCGGAGTTGAATGGCGTGATCCACAGGCAGCGCAGGGGCCGCATCTCTGCGGCTTCATCGACAAATGCGATGTCGGCGACGAAGTAACTGGCCCTGCGGATCAGGATCGGCTGCGGAGGGCGAGCATGACGCGCTTCTCGGGCACGCCTAGTAAAATAGAGTTGGCAGTTTCCTGACATTTTTCTAATTCGCCGACCGGATTTCTCCCTTGGAGCGCTCTTCATGCAATTTGCAGAAGCTACACGGACCGATCCAGTTACGCCGCGCCGAGCCAGGATCGTCGCTACGCTTGGCCCTGCATCCAATTCCGAACGCGTGTTCCGCGAACTGGTGCGTGCCGGCGTCGATGTCGTCCGCCTTAATTTTTCCCATGGAACGCATGAAGACAAAGTCGCACTGATCCAGTTGATTCGCAAAGTGAGCCGTGAAGAGCGCCACCCGCTGTGCATCCTCGGCGATCTGCAGGGGCCTAAGATCCGCACCTCCAAACTGAAGGATCACCAATCCGTTCAACTCGTTGCCGGGAAGCGCATCACGATCACTCCACGCGATGTGCCGGGAACCGCAGCGCTGGTGGGAACGACCTTCAAGACGCTCGCCGAGAACGTTGAGCAAGGGTCTCGCATCCTGCTCTCGGACGGGCTCATTGAATTGCGCGTGCACGAAGTGGCGGGCGACGACGTCGTCTGCGACATCATCAACGGCGGCCAGCTTGGCGAAAACAAGGGAATCAACCTGCCGGGCATTCCTGTGCGGGTGCCTTCGCTCACCGAGAAGGACGAGGCGGATCTCGAATTTGCGCTGAAGAACGGCGTCGATGCGATCGCCGTTTCATTCGTGCGAACCGCGGAGGACATCCGCATCGTGCGGAATCGCGTGTCAGCCTACGGCTGCGAGACGTGGATCATCGCGAAGCTCGAGAAGCCGCAGGCCATCGAGCAGCTCGACCACATTCTCCAGGCCGCCGACGGCATCATGGTGGCGCGCGGCGATCTCGGAGTGGAGGTTCCGCCGGAGCGCGTTCCGGCGATTCAGAAGCACATCATCCGCAAGGCGAGCGAGTACCGCAAGCCGGTAATCACGGCCACGCAGATGCTCGAGTCGATGATCGAGAACCCGCGGCCGACGCGGGCGGAGGCGTCGGACGTGGCGAACGCGATCTACGACGGCACCGACGCCGTGATGCTCTCGGGCGAGACGGCGATGGGCAAATACCCGGTCCAGACTGTCGAAATGATGGCCCGCATCGTGTTGGAAGCCGAACGCACGATTCAGGAGCAGATTGGGTACGCAACGCGCTCCCACGAGACGCACCTCTCGATTGCCGAGACGATCTGCGAAGCCACCGCGCACGCAGCTGTAGATCTTGACCTGCGCGGCATCGCGCTGTTCACCGAATCGGGAGCGACGGCGCGGCTGCTCTCGAAGTACCACCCCGGCTCGCCCATCTTTGCCCTGAGCCCCAACGATGTGACCATCAACCGGCTGAACCTGCTGTGGGGCACGATCCCGCTGCACTGCCCCAAGGCGAGCTCGACCGAGGCGATGGTGGCCATTGCGGAAAGGATGCTGGAGTTGGGCGAACTGGTTCGGCCGCGCGAAGTAATCGCCATCGTTGCGGGGACTCGGACCAAGTCAGGCTCGACGAATTTCATGCGTCTGCACGTGATGGGCGAGGAAAGCCTGGAAACCAGAACTTACCGCCTTACGCGCGAGCAGGAACTTGCGATCGAGGAGACCGTCGGCTTCCGGAAGAGCACGAAGCGCATGCCCAAGACGTTCAAGCGATATCCGACGCCGAATCCGCCGAATATATCGAATCCGTAGCTAGCAGGTGGCGCGTGTAAGCGAATGCGGCGCGGGCGCTGGCAAGTTAATTGGGACGGCCTATTTCGGGGATCGAGAGTCCGCGACAAATCTTTCGGGCAAGAAGGTCCGAAACCTCAACATGACGGGGAACGGCCTCTATTTGTCCTGTCTTCGGGTTCGTCCAGAGGGAATGGGCTGCGCCTTCGCGTTTCAGATAACACCCATGCACGCGTAGATGCCGCAGCAGCGACTCGCGCTTCACTGCACCGTGACCGTTTCTTTGATGGAATCAGGCGGAGCGCCGCGGAGTCCATCGTCACGCCGATCCTCGAGGATGAGTTGAATCGCGGCGCTGAGGCTGTCCTTGCACTCTTCGAGCGAGTGCCCCTGGCCGTTTGCCCCTGGGATTTCAGGAGACCACGCAACGAACCAATCGCCATCGCGTTCGATTACCGCTGTGAATTCGTTCCGCATGGCAAAAGTATAGCCCAAAGTAGGGGGAGCGGGCCGCCGCCTTGAAGCAGCCCGCTCCCATTCCCACCGACCATCAGCGACTTACTTCGCCGCCAACTGACGCAGCACGTATTGCAAAATCCCGCCGTGCTCGTAGTACAGAATTTCCTGCGGCGTGTCGATTCGGATTCTGGCCTCGAATGTTGTCTTCTTTCCGTCCGGTGCTGTGGCAGCGACTGCGACCGTGCGCCCGTTCTCGAATTTCTGCGCCGACCGCTCGCGGAAGCCGAGAATATCGTACGTCTCTTCGCCGGTGAGACCGAGCGATTCTGCGTTCTTGCCCGCCTCGAATTGAAGCGGAATGATGCCCATGCCCACGAGGTTCGAGCGGTGAATGCGTTCGAAGCTTTCAGCGATCACCGCGCGCACGCCCAGCAGATTCGGACCCTTGGCCGCCCAGTCGCGCGACGATCCGGAGCCGTATTCCTTGCCGGCTAGAATGATGAGCGGCACGTTGCGCTCTGCGTACGTCACGCTCGCATCGAAGATCGACATCTGCTCGCCTTCTGGAAGCAGCCGCGTAACGCCGCCCTCGGTCCCCGGCGCGAGCTTGTTGCGCAAGCGCACATTGGCAAACGTGCCGCGCACCATCACTTCATGATTGCCGCGCCGCGAGCCGTAGCTGTTGAAGTCGGCGGCCTTCACGTCGTGCTCTGTGAGGTACTTCCCTGCAGGCCCGGCCGTCTTGATGTTTCCTGCAGGTGAGATGTGATCGGTGGTCACCGAATCACCCAGCACTGCAAGCACGCGCGCGCCCGTGATGTTCGTAACCGGCGCGGGCGTCTTCGTGATGCCGTCGAAGTACGGCGCCTTGCGGATGTAGGTCGAGTCTGGCTCCCACTGGTAAGTGTCACCCGTTGGGAAGCTGAGCCCCTGCCAGTTGGCGTCGCCCTCGGCAACGTGCGCATATTCCTTGCGGAAGCCTTCGCTCGAGATGCCCTTCTCGATGGCCGCGGCCACTTCAGCCTGGGTCGGCCAGATGTCGCGCAAAAACACTGGCTGGTCTTTCTTGTCGTTGCCGAGCGGATCGGTATCGAAGTTGTGGCCAATGCGGCCGGCGAGCGCGTATGCCACGACAAGCGGCGGACTCATAAGGTAATTCGCGCGCACGTCCACGTTCACGCGGCCCTCAAAGTTGCGGTTGCCGCTGAGCACGCTGACAGCGACAAGGCCGTGCTCATCGATGCTCTTTGACACGTCGCTCGGCAGCGGGCCGGAGTTGCCGATGCACGTGGTGCAGCCGTAACCGACGACGTTGAAGCGCAGCTTTTCGAGATACGGCAGCAGGCCCGACTTCTCGTAATAGTCGGTGACAACGCGCGAGCCCGGCGCAAGCGACGTCTTCACCCACGGCGGCACGCAGAGCCCGCGTTCGACGGCTTTCTTTGCGAGGATGCCCGCCGCCACCATCACCGAAGGATTCGACGTGTTGGTGCAGCTCGTGATGGCGGCGATCACTACAGAGCCGTGGTCGAGATACTTGTCCGGATCGACGTTGAAGCGCTCTTTCACCGTCGTAGTTACTTGCAGCGCTCTGGCCGACGACGTCGCCGGGCCTTCGTTTTCCTCGTTGGCGACGGCAACCGCGGTGTCGGTTACTGTCGCGCGCTGCCACGCTTCCGCGGTGCGCGCGCCCAGCGGCTTCGCGGTGGGCGCAAGCAGCGAGGGAAGCTGCTGCTGGAAGCTCGATGCAGCGTCCTTCAGCAACACGCGGTCCTGCGGGCGCTTGGGTCCTGCCACGCTCGGCTCCACGGTGGCGAGATCGAGTTCAAGCGTCTGCGAGTACTCGGCCTCCGGCGCGCCGGCGGAGTGAAAGAGCCCCTGCTCCCTGTAGTACGCCTCGACCAGTTTGATCTGATCTTCATTGCGGCCGGTGAGCCGCAGGTAGCGCAGCGTCTCCGCATCCACCGGGAAGATGCCGCAGGTCGCGCCATACTCCGGCGCCATGTTGCTGATCGTCGCGCGATCGGCGAGCGGCAGCTCGGAGATGCCGGGTCCGTAAAACTCGACGAACTTGCCCACGACGCCGAGCTTGCGCAGCGCTTGCGTCACGGTGAGCACAAGGTCGGTGGCCGTCGCGCCCTCGCGCAGCTTGCCCGTGAGCTTGTAGCCCACGACCTGCGGCACGAGCATCGAGACGGCCTGGCCGAGCATGGCCGCCTCGGCCTCGATTCCGCCCACGCCCCATCCCAGCACCCCGAGTCCATTGATCATCGTCGTGTGCGAGTCGGTTCCCACGAGAGTATCGGGGTACGCGAATTGTTCGCCGCCGATCTCGGTGGTAAACACGACGCGCGCAAGGTACTCGAGATTCACCTGGTGGCAGATGCCCATGCCCGGCGGCACGGCGCTGAAGTTGCGGAACGCCGTCTGCCCCCATTTGAGGAATGCATAGCGCTCGCGATTGCGCTGAAATTCGAGCAGCGAGTTGGCCTCGTAGGCGCGGGGAGTTCCGAACTCGTCCACCTGCACGCTGTGGTCTATGACGAGTTCAGCGGGAATGAGCGGATTGACGCGCGCCGGATCGCCCCCGAGCGTCTTGATGGCGTCGCGCATGGCGGCGAGGTCGACTATGGCCGGCACCCCGGTAAAGTCCTGCATAAGCACGCGCGCCGGCATGTAAGCGATCTCGCGGCTGGGCTCGGCCTTCGCGTCCCACTTTGCCAACAGCTCAATATCCTCGGCGGTCACGTTCACGCCATCTTCGCGGCGAAGCAGGTTTTCGAGAAGGATCTTCAGGCTGAAGGGCAGGCGCGCAAGGTTGAAGCCCCTGGCTTCGAGCGCTGGGAGGCGGAAGATGGTGTATGACTTGGCGCCCGACTTGAGCGTGGCGCGGCTGGCGAAGCTATTCATTGGATTAAGCCTTTCTACCCGCGGAGCGCGGATGGATGGTGGTTCCAGGCGAGGTTCCGGCGCACGCGCCGGAGTTCCCGGGCCTTAGCGCAGGCCGGGGAACGGAAAAATCGTCGCAATCAAGATTAGTCAGCTTCGCGGCTCAACGTCCACGGTCGTGCTTGCCGCGGCGGAAACGCCTGAGAATGGGGCGGAGCGGAATGGAGGCGCTGTTGCGCATGGTTCCGAAACCATTTTAGCGCGAGTCACGGCTCCTCGGCATCGCTCTTGTCACATGCGTTTTCAGCCGCTACCCTCAGTCCTGACTTACGGAGGTCCCATGTCGCTACGCTCTGTCGTGCTTCCGCTGGCAACCATCATTTTCACCGGCGCAGCCGCGCACGCCCAGGCCGCCCCTCCCGCCCAATCCGGCCCTGGACCCGCGCAGCAGGCGCAGATCTCGTGGCCCACAAAAGACGGCTGGGTCACGCTGCCCAATTTCAAGTTCGGCACCGGAGAAACATTGCCCGAACTCAAGCTGCACTACCTCACGCTGGGCGAGCCGCATCGCAACGCAGGGGGCCACGTCGACAATGCGGTGCTGCTGCTGCACGGCACTGGCGGCAACGCGAAGACGCTCCTCAATCCGGTCTTCTCAAGGGTGCTCTTCGTTCCGGGCGGCATCCTCGACATCCATAAATACTTCCTCATCCTCCCGGATGACATCGGCCACGGGCTCAGCTCCAAACCCTCCGATGGCCTTCACGCTCGCTTCCCCGCCTACGACTACGACGACATGGTGCGCAGCCAGCGCATGATGCTCGATCAGATGGGCGTCGATCACCTGCGTCTCATCCTCGGCACTTCCATGGGGTGCATGCAGAGCTTCGTGTGGGGCGAAACGTACCCAGACTTCATGGATGCGCTTGCGCCGTTCGCGTGCCTCCCCGTCGAGATCGCCGGCCGCAACCGCATGATGCGTTACATGGCGATCCAGGACATCAAGCTCGATCCCGCATGGATGGGCGGCGAATACAAGTCAGAGCCGCAGGATGGCCTGCGCGGCGCCAACGAGATGCTGCTCATCATGGGCTCGAGCCCGCTCACAGCGCAGAAGGCCGCGCCCACGCGCGCCAAAGCCGAGGAGTACGTCGACCGCTATCTCGATCGCACCATGGCGCAGACCGACGCGAACAACATGGTCTTCTACCTGAACGCCAGCCGCAATTACAACCCGGAGCCGAAGCTCGAAACGATAAAGGCGCCGGTTCTCTGGATCAACTCCGCCGACGATTTCATCAACCCGCCCGAGCTCAGCATCGCGGAGAAGGAAGTCAAGCGCATGCCGCACGCGAAGTTCGTCCTGATACCCACCTCGGACAGAACCCGCGGCCACGGCACACACACCGATGCCGCCATCTGGAAGGACTACCTCGCGGAGTTCATGCGCGAAACAGAGCCTCGCCCATAAAAAGACCGTGCCGGATCAGCCCTGAACGTCCGGCACGGGAAAGTTACGAGGGAGGAGTGAGTTCGGAGGCGCGACGGCGGATCACCGCGCGGCCTCAGTCACAAACAGGCGCCAATCACGGCGGGCCTGTTCAGCGTCCCGGCTTGAGTATAGGCATGAATCGGCCTCATAAACCGGCCCGCGACAATGGAATGACAACTCCCGCACAATTTCGAGATACCGGCGGTCACTCTCGTAAAAGGCTCTCACTCACCGCCAAAATCGCGATACCGGTCCAGTACATCGCGTTGCGTAATCACACCTTCCAGCTCGCGAAGGTTGGCCCGGTTCACCACTGGCACAATCTTCCACCGGTCGACATAGCGCAGAGACATGTCCAGCGGGTGATCCGGATGCAGGCTGGGAACCTGCCGATCCTTGAACATGGAGCCCACAGGGAGCAGGGACCCCACAGGCTCGCTTGCCTTGCCTTCCTCGAGCCACGCGTTGATTTCTTCCCGGCTCACGTTGCTCCAGCCCAGCGGCTTCAGCCTTACCAGCAGCGCATCTCCATCCGTTGCCTCGATCAGCCGCGCCAGATGCTCCACTGAATCGTCGCCGTTCACCAACGTGTTGCCGGGCGGGCGCATCGCGTCTTCCACGCGCAGCACATTCTCTTCGCGCTGCTCTTCCATCGATGGCAGCTCAAGGCCGTCCTGCCGCGTGAGCACGTCGAAGATCGCCGCCGGCTGCAACGCGCGCGCAATCACGTACGCAAAAGTGTTCGCTACGATCACCGGCAGAATGATCGAGTAGTTTCCGCTCACCTCCAGCACCATGAACACCGATGTCATAGGCGCGCGCAGAAAACCCGCAAACAACACGCCCATCCCCACCAGCGCATACGTGCCGGGCGAGAAAGCGATGTGCGGCAAAATGGCATGCTCCGCGCCGCCCACCGCCGCGCCCAGCATCGCGCCGATAAAAAGCGTGGGCGCAAACATGCCGCCCGGCGTGCCGCTTACAAACGAGAGCAATGTCGCAAGAATCTTCAGTCCTGCCAGGATCGCGAGGAACTGCCACGTGAACTGCCCGTGGATGGCCTCGTCCATGTATTCGTAGCCCGCGCCCATCACTTGCGGCGCGCCCAGGTAGCCGATGAGCCCGATCAGCAGCCCCGCCACAGCCGGCTGCACATAGTGGGTCCACGGAGCCATCGCCTTGAAGCGCGGCCGCAGGTAGGTAATGCCTCCCGCAAACGCAACTGACGCGACTCCGCCAATAATTCCCAGGACCGCATACGCGATGAGTTCGCTCGGCCGGCGCATCTCCACCGGCGGGATCCGGAACATCGATTCCGAACCGAGGAACCAGCGCGTCACCACCACGCTCGAGATTGCCGACAACACAACCGAACCCAGAATCCCCGCCGTCCATCGCCCGATCACTTCCTCGATCACGAACAGCACGGCCGAGATCGGCGCGTTAAAGGCAGCAGCCAGTCCCGCGGCAGCACCCACAGGCGCGATCAGCCGCATGCGATCGCGCGAGAGCTTCATGCGCGATCCGATGGCTGAAGCAATGCATGCGCCGATCTGTAGCGACGGGTCCTCAGGCCCCAGCGAGAAACCCGAGCCGATCGCCAGCGCGCTCGTAATAAACTTCCCGACCGCCGTCCGAAACGGAATGTAACCGTTGAAGATGTAGAGCGCAGCCTTGGTCTGATTCACGCCGCTGCCCCGCGCCAGCGGGAACACGTGAATCACCAGGACCGCGATCACAAGGCCCGCGAGCGTGGGAGCCAGAAACAGCCGTGCCGGCGACAGCTGGGTTCCGGTACCCAGCAGGTAGATTCGGCACCAGTCAATCGAGAACCGGAAGCACACCACGGCCAGCCCTGAAAATACCCCGATGAACACCGACAGGATGAGAAAAAAACGCTCTTCCTGGAAGATGACACGCAATGCGGCGAGATGCCCCGGTCTCTCTGCCGGCGCCGGCCCTGTCTGCCCGTCCTCAATCAGGGGAGAAACCTGGGCCTCGGCACTGATGGCGTCTTGTTCGTCGGGTTTCGAAGCCACCTCAGCTCCCCTCGTGCAGCTTTGAGATCAGCAGCAGAGCCGCGTCCGCCGGAGTTCCCGCCCCGCACCGCGTGCCCGCCTCGCGTTCAATGGCGAACGCCAGGTTCATCGACTGGTTCACAATGTCCTGGTTGCGACGCAATGACCGGTCCGTCACCTGCGGCTTCAGCTTGTCCCAGGCCTGCTCAAGCGTCTCCGGCGCCTCCGCAGTCTGCTGGGAATTGGCTGCCGCGAGGCAGGACTTGAGCCGGCCGCCGGCCACTTCGAACGCCCCTTCCACGGCCTGGTCGCGCTCGGCGTCGGAAATCTGCCGTCTGAACGGATCGAGCCGCAGCACCTGTTCCGTTGTCTCCAGCAGAGCCGCGCTGTCGCGATCCCCCGGCGCCTCGTTAATTGCGGAGCGCAGGTACCCCTCCGCCAGCTCGTAGTTGCCCATTTCAAAGGCCGCGGTTCCGGCTCCGGCGAGCGCCTCGGCGTCGTGAGGCGACCCTTGCAGCCTCAGCCGGAATGCCGTGAGCGCATGGTCACCATCCTGCACCTTCAGGAAGTACCGGCCCATTTCAACCTGTTGCGCCGGATCGTCGCCCACCTCGGCCGCCAGCGAGATCAGCTCCGACTGCGCCGGCGCCGTCGCCTTGGTGCTCAGCAAATACTTGATGAGCTCCCAGCGCGTGGAGCGCCGCTCTCTCTCGGGATCGCCCGTCCAATGCGCGTAGATTGCATTGTGGTAGTAGCGCAGCGCGTTTCGCGTGTCGCCTTTGCCGGCGGCGATGCGCGCGAGACTCCGGTTTACGACTCCGTTCTCCGGCTGCTGCTCCCACAGAGCAATCAGGTAGGTTTCAGCCTCGGGGATTCGCTTCTCGCCTATCAAGGCCTCGGCCAGTCCCAGTTCGGAGGAGTAGCTGTCGCGCGAGTAGCGCAGCGCCGTGCGAAAATCGCCAGCCGCCTGCATGAACCGGCCCGCATTCAAGTCGCTTGTGCCGCGCGCCGCCCACCGGTCCGCCAGCGCACCTTGCTGCGCGTGGTAGAGCTGCGAGAGCGCAGTCACCCCGATGAACAAAACTGCCGCAAGGCCCGTGAGGAGAGTGAGCGTCACCACTTCGCGATGGAAATAGAGCGGACCATGGACGCGGCCCTGCGGCTCGAACATGCGGTCTCCTGAGGGGACAGGATGATACGGCCTCATGGCCGATTTTATCTTGGCGCACAAGCGCCTTCGTTAAAGCGTGGAAACGTGCCGCTGGAATGCCCGAATCTAGTTCGGCCGCATGTTGTACATGAATACCGCGCGCAATTCGATGAACGGCCCGTGGAAGTCCCGCGGAAGCGGCGGATAGCTCGACCCCGTCAGCGCACCCCACGCCGCGCGGTCCAGCGCCGTATCGCCGGAGCGGCCTTCGAGCACCATGCTGCCGTCCATGATGCGCCCGTTGGGCAGCACCTTGAACCGGATCTGCACCTGGCCCTGCTTGAGAAGCGGCGGATTTACCTCGTCGGGAATTAGCGGGTCCCAGGTGTGTTCGGTTTCGTAGTACCAGCGCTGCAGCCACCCGTGGAAATCGACTCCCTGGGTATCGGAGATGATGGTTGCGCCGCCGCCCGCGCCCGGATGCTGGGAGAGCCCTCCCGTTGGCGCTTCCGCGCTGCTTCCCGGATTCCGCTCCGCGCCTCGCATGGCCTCGCGAAGCTGCTCGTCTGGGCTCTTCGAGTTCAACGCGAAGTTCGGCCGCGCCGGCACCGCCCTGGGCTGAGGCGCCTCAAGCTGCGATTGCGACTGCGGGCTCGGCGGAATGGGCGGCGGGGCGGGCTCCGGTTTCGGCTGTTCCTCCACCTTGGGCTCGGGGACCGGCGGCGGTGGAATCGTCGGCTTGTTCATCGCCTCCAGCGTCTTTTTGTCGATCTGCGGCGCCGGCTTGGGAACCGGCGTCACCGTCACCTTCGGCTTGTACTTCTCCACCAGGTCGGGGGGAAGGTCGAGATACTTCAGGTCGTCCTTGCGCTGCTGGATCGCCTGGAAGGGATCGATCACTGCCGGCACCCGGAATACGTACTTCGGGATCCACGTGATTGAGGACAGTATCAAAATGTGGATCAGGACCGCCCACAGCACTCCCTCGCGCAGCCGTGCCCAGCGCCGCTCGTCCTCGAGCTCGCTGATCATCTCCAGCAGTTCGTGCGTCTCGTAGTCCACCCAGCGCGAGGTGCTTCGCGCCGGCCTCTCCGGCTCCCTGCCCTCGGGGGTCTGTTCCGGCCCTGATCCGTCGGCCGGGGAACCCGCGGGTTCGGCGCGCTCGTGGTCGCTGGTTGGCACTACGCTGAGGGGCATTCGGTCCGGCCGGGGCCGCGCACACTTCCGCTGCGGGCTCCGCTTTAAGTCCTTTCCTCTATTCTCTCATTCATTTCGATGCCGGCCAAACCCGGCTGAACATTGGACGACAGAGCTCATTGCGGGTGTCGCTGCGCAACCAATCCCGGTCAATCCGCCCAGTCAACCGCCCCGTCAACTGCCCAGTACAATGGTCTTTTTGAATGGACGTTTTGCGCGCCGGAAGGGGAATGGCTTGAAGGAGTTTTTTGCGCACTGGATGGCCAGGTGGAATCACGTGATCCTGCCGGCCATCATAAAGCTGGGCTTCGCCGGAGCATTTGCCGTAGCGCTTCTGGACTCGTCCAGCGTCCCCGTTCCAATGGATCTGTTTATCGCCGGCTGGGTGTGGAAAGACCGTCCGCACTTCTGGGTCTACTGCCTGATGGCGGCGCTGGGCTCAGCCATCGGCGGCCTGCTGCCCTACTTCATCGGCCGCGCCGGCGGGGAGCTGTTCCTGCTCAAGCGCGTCAACCGCGCACGATTCGACCAGATCCGCATCCGCTTTGAAAAGCAGGAGTTCCTGGCGATCGCGATACCATCCATGCTGCCGCCGCCCACCCCCTGGAAGATCTTCGTCTTCTCGGCCGGCGTGTTTGAGATGCCCATCGTCCCGTTCATGCTGGCCGTCTTCACCGGGCGTCTCATTCGCTGGTCTGTCCTCAGCCTGCTGGTGCTCAAGCTGGGTCCCGGGGCAGTCGCCCTGGTCGCCCACCACTCCCTCACCGTTTCCGTCGTGGTTCTCGGACTGCTGATGATAGGCTTCGCCTGGTGGTGGCTCCGCCGGAGGCGCAAGGCCGCAATACTGTAAGCGCCCTGCCGCCGGTCGCTCTCATGTCGAGAAGACGAGGGCCCCGCGCAATTCCCTGTGGAAATCTCTGTCTAAGAATAACTGTCAAGTAGGGAAGAAAAAGCGAAATACAAGTAACTTACTTTATATCATAGGGTTATCCCATGACAATTTACCCTGGAAAGTGGCCGATCCACTTTTCAACCCTGTTAGACTTAAAAAATAGGGGGAGAAACCCCACTCCATATGCCCGCCACGCGCGGGCATTTCGCTTTTCAGGGGCGAGGCATACACAGCGCCTGATTTTTTGTACTGTAACTCTGGATCCGGCCCCCAGACTCCGCCGCCGCAACGGCCGGATGAGGGAATGAACTTACTACATATGTGTAAGAAACTTACTGCATATGTGTACGAAATTGACTACATATGTTTAGGAAACTTACTACAAAGGTTGGTCACCGACAGCTCCGGACCCCGCAGTCTCAGGGAGCGGTGCCTGTCGCCCCTCATCCGAAGCCGGAGGCTGTATGTCGAGACTCCGGGGAGTGCCGCAAGTCAGGGAACCCGCTTGTCAAGCCCCCTGGTGAGCAAAAAGCACCAGAAGCGAGGCAAAAACAGCAGCAAATACCCCCCTCCCCCCCTATAAATATTTTTTTCATGCGAATCGCAAAAACGCCAATGTTGCAAATAAAGGACTTACCTCAACGGCGTCTTGAGTTGGGTCCCACAAATTGGAACAAATTCCCGGTAAACGCATGCGCTTAAGGTGCGTCTACCGGCGCTTATGCGCATTCCTCGAGCGTCCGACCGATTTTCCACCCTCAATCTCGTGGTCAACACGCGATTGACGCAATCCGCCTCCCCAACGGCTCCACCAGTGGGATTTACTCGCCTTTTTCTCTTTGGTCAACAGGACAGAACATCTGCTGCTTGCCGGCACCAGCGACCGTCATGCGTTCCGGGCTTTATTCTCGCTCGGATTCGCCTGCTCTGAAATCGTTCTAAGGCTCGAAGAAGTTCTTCCACACCATCGCGGCAAGCAACCCGGCGACAGCGACGAAGCGGATCACGGTATGCCAGAAATTGCCCTCATTCGGGTGTTCGACCGCAAGCAGCGAACCGTAGTTGATGCCTTGAATGGCGAAGAAGAGTGAGAACGCGAGAAACAGCGGGTCGCGCGTAGATTTCCAGAAGCGCAAAAAATACAGCGCCGCGATGAACGAGCAGGCGACCACGAACCCGAGCAGAAACACATCGAGAACGGGATGGGCGAGCGGCGCAAGCTGATCCGCCAGCGGATTCATTGGCTCTCCCAGACAAGTCCGAAGATGAGTAGAGCCATCGCCACCGCGGCCGAACCGAGGCGATAGGCAAACAGATCGGTATGAAGGAAGATGAGCAGGTCGCCTGCTTTGAGGATGTTCGTTACAGTCAGCCCGATGAAGCAGAGCCCGCTCCACAGCAGCAGTCGCCGGCGCACCCGCGCGTAACCTCGCAGTAGCAGGATTGCGCACAGCAGAGTGGTCAGGCTGGTGAGGATGTAAAGCGCAGCGCTCACGTGTCCCTTTCCTTTCTGATTCGGAATGCGCGTGCAAACTCTCGGATGGGGGAAGATGCCTTGGAGTGGATCATAGTGGAGATACGCACGAGATCGCGGCGGTAAACCTCGTCGACCAGGCGCATCATGGTGTTCTTTTCTTCCGACGGCAGGTAGGAATACTTTGCCGGGGAGCCGTGCGTCTCATGCACAATCTGCAGCCGGACAAGGTCCCGGATTACCTCGGCAACCTGCTCGGACGGCACGTAGAGCCGCGACGCCAGTTCATCGCACGTCCATCCAACAGGACGGCTGTTCCAGAACAGGATCAGCGCCTCAAGATGGGGGACGCTGTCGATCTTTTCTCGGATGAACTGGTAGGGATCCAGGCCGGGTTTGAGGGATTGTTCGCTCATTGGGACCCAGCAACCATTCCCGCGCGTGAGCCGAACGCGTACCGCGCAGGGCCGGAATGCTTTGCAGCCCGGCGGGATTGAAACCGCTCAATCCCGATCAGGCAAAAACGAGGAAACACCCAGACTTGTGGGAAAGCCTAACGAATGGTGTTGACCGGCGCCTCGGCTGAGTCAGCCGCGAGAATGCGCCGCACCAGCACCGGGAGACCGAAAGCCAGAACGCAGACCACTCCGGTAGACAGCAGGTCGTTCCGATAGAACGGAATCGCCGCGCCGTAGCAGGCAGCGAGGCCGGACAACGTCTTCGGGTACATGTCGCCGCCGAACCACACGACGAAGTTTGAAATCACGAAGAACGACGTCGGTCCCAGCACGACGGCCGCTCCAACCCGCAGAACGCTTGTGCGGCTGTGCAGCAGGATCTGGCCAAGCGCCATCGCCGCCACATACCAGGCCCAGGTGGGCAGATAGGCCTCCCAATGAAAGGCGTAGTGGTAGCTGAACGTCGTGAGGTAGTAATCCGTCGCCATCAGAGCGGCAAGCGGCCCCAGCATCTCGCGCCATGAGCGCCGCGCGCCGAAGTAGAGCAGCGCGCCGCCGACGGCGGTGAAGTTCAGCCAATCCGGATGAGGAATCACTCGGCTCACCACGGCAGCCAGGATCAACAGGTATGCAGGCATCAGGACCTCGACGTTCAGAGATCGGCGGCTTCTGGCGCCCTCGGGAGGCGAGGACTTCCAGCCGCCTTAACTCTTTCCATTTTGGAGGGCAAACCGCGTGGGGTCAACCGCGGCTTTCGGCTTGCCGCTCCTGTTTGACTGCACAAACATTTTTTTCGCCCCGGAATTGCCTCCAACCCGCTATTTTTGTTCCCTTCCCGCCATGAACTCGCCGCCGTCCTCGCGATTGTCAATGACGTAGACCCAGCCGCTCAGGCCAGCGGGCGGACTGCTGTTGCCCTCTCCGCGAAACGCATAGGCAAACCGCAGGTCGGTGAACTCGACAGTGTTCCAGGTGCGCCCCGGAGGCAGGCGCGGAGGCTCGATCCCCGGCGCGGGCTCCTGGCCGAGGTCCCGGATCACAGCCCATCTGCCCCAGTCGAGGTACACCCGCCCCAGATAAGTCCGCTTGGCCACTTCCACCGCCGGTGTGTCGGCAGGCTTGTAGATCACATCGCTTTGGGAGTCGCTGTCGATTGAGCCCGTCAGGGTGTTCACCTCCGCGGTCTGGTAATACGAGGGCGTTTCGAGAATGGCATGCCAGCGCCAGGGGTTGACCGGGTAAGGCTGCACAGCCATGCGGGTAACCGGGGCATTCGCAACCTGCGTGTTATTGAGCTGGGCGGCCGCCGCGGCATGCTCCGCCCAGCGCCAGCAGCCGAAGGTCGTCATGGCGACGAGCGAGAAGATGGCCCAACCCCGTCCGCGGAATGGTTTGCGCCGCGCGCCGATCTCGCGGTCGGCAAGGCCAAAGAGCGCGGGCAGGACGAGGCCGAGAATCAGGACCGCCCACCATACCGGCTCGCCAATGAAGACAAAACTCCCCGCGTACCAGCGCGGGTTGAACGGAAAGAACGGACGCACCCCGTAGTTGTTTGTCCAGTCGAGCAGGATATGGCTGAGAGCCGCAACCAGCGCGGTGAGATAGAGCCATCCCCAGCGCAGCGGTACCGGAGGCGCCTTCGCTGTCGCGGCGGGCGAGGCGGATTCCCGCCTTCGTTTAAGCCATACGTGCACGCCCCCCACAACGCCAACGACCGCCGCTGCGACGATCGGCGCGCCGAGGAGCGTATGCGTGATCCCGCGATGATGCTGCAGCTCCGCCACCGGCCCGCCGAAGCCCCAGAGAACATCGAGATCGGCGGCCTCGGCTGCCAGCGTGGCGACCAGCGTGGCGCAGGCAGTGGTGCGGTTGAATCCTGCGCGGCCGATGCATGCTCCGGTGAGGAAATGCGTGATGGGCTCCATGGTCTGAGCAACAGCATAGCGGAGCAAGCCGGGTTAGCGGCCTGTCTGATGGGCCCCTATAATCCAGCCCATGGACAGTCACGGCCATTCGCACTCCTCGCCGGCCGAGCGCGCAGAGCATCTTCGCGCGGAGATACGGCGCCACGAGCACCTCTACTACGTGCTCGATGCGCCCGAGATCAGCGACGCCGCATTCGACAAGCTGATGAATGAGCTGAAACGCATCGAATCGGAGCAACCGGAGCTGGTGACACCCGACTCGCCGACGCAGCGCGTAGGCGGCAAGCCCGCCGAAGGCTTCCAGAAGGTGCGGCACTCGCGGCCCATGCTCTCGCTCGACAACGCCTACAGCGAGGAGGAGTTGCGCGACTGGGTGCGTCGCGTGCACGACCTCGCCGGCAATCTGCAGGTGGAGTTCACCGCCGAACTGAAGATGGACGGACTCAGCCTTGCGCTCCACTATGAACCCGCGCCGGACGGGGGAGCACGGCTGGTTCGCGGCCTCACCCGCGGCGACGGCCAGATCGGCGAGGACGTGACGACGAGCGTGCGAACCATCCGCAGCGTTCCGTTGAGCATTGCGGCGGAGCGGATGAAGAAGGCGGGTGTGCCTGCGTCATTTGAAGTGCGCGGAGAGGCCGTGATGCCGGAGAAGGCATTCGACGCGCTCAACAAGGAGCGCGAGGCACAAGGCTTGGCCCCGGCCGTAAACCCCCGCAACGCCGCCGCAGGCACGCTCCGCACCATGGAGCCCGGCATCGTAGCGCAGAGGCGCCTCGACGTGTATGCATATTTTCTGCTGAGCGGCGGCGAGTACCTCGACATCGGCCAGGAGGCCACGCTGGACGCCCTCACTGCGCTGGGCTTCCGCGTGAACCCGCATCGCGGCAAGGTTCACACCATCGAGCAGATGATGAAGTTCATCGAGGATGCCGGGAAGCGCCGCGCCACGCTGGGATACGACATCGACGGCGTGGTTTTCAAAGTCGATGCCAAAGCCACGCAGCAGCGGCTCGGCTATACGGGTCGCGCGCCGCGCTGGGCCATCGCGTACAAGTTCTCGGCAGAGCAGGCAATCACGCAGCTCGAAGGCATCATGATCACGACCGGGCGCACCGGGAAGCTCACACCGACCGCCATGCTGACGCCCGTCTTCGTCGGCGGCGTGACGATCAGCCGCGCCACGCTGCACAACGCTGACTGGATTGAGCGGATGGGCTTGAAGATCGGCGACTGGGTCAAGGTGGAGCGCGGCGGCGACGTGATCCCCAAGGTCGCCGAGATTGTGGAAGACGCGGAGCATCCGCGGGGAAGAGAGAAGTTTGTCTATCCCACGCATTGCCAGGTGTGCGGGCAGGCCGCAGTGAGGGAGGAAGGCGAAGCCGACTATCGATGCGTGAATGTGGATTGTCCTGCGCTGTTGCAGGGCGCGCTGGAGCACTGGGGCAGCCGCGGCGTAATGAACATCGAGGGCCTGGGAGAAGTCTCCGCCGCGCAGTTGCTCGAAAAAGGTCTGGTACGCAGCGTGGCCGATCTGTACTCGCTGAAGCTCGATGACCTGATGAACCTGGAGCGCTGGGCCGAGAAGTCGTCGCGCACTTTGCTCGATGAAATCGAGCGTTCGAAGGACGCGGGCCTGGCGCGCGTGCTCATGGGGTTGGGTATCCGCTTTGTCGGCGAGCGAACGGCTGAATTGATTGCGCAGGAGTTCGGCTCGATGGACGCGATCATCGACGCCGATGCCGAGCAACTCGAACGCGTAGAGGAGGTCGGCCCGCGCATCTCGCATGCCATTGTGGACTTCTTCGCAAGGCCCGCGAACCGCGAGCTGATCGAGCGCCTGAAGGCCGCCGGCATCGACATGACGGCTGAAAAGAAGCAGCGATCGGAACAACTCGCCGGGCTCACATTCGTATTAACCGGCACGCTGCCCAATCTTAGCCGCGACGAGGCCAAGGCGAAGATAGAAGCCGCCGGAGGAAAAGTCTCCGGCTCCGTGAGCAAGAGGACCAGCTACGTTGTGGCCGGCGAAGAGGCCGGCTCGAAGCTCGCCAAGGCTGAGGAACTGAAGATTCCGGTCCTCGATGAGGCCGGGCTTGAGCGGCTGCTCCAATCAAAATCCGACGATTGACCGGCTCCGGCCGCACCCCAGTAGAGCCAGAACAAAACCGCCGCCGCCGTCGAATCAGAATCCGTTTCGCCGGCGCGGGATTTCCGAGCGGTGGTCGGCCGAGCGCATCTCGCGGTTGCGTTCGCGCTCCCAGGCTTCCGCGCGCCACCGCCGTGAGGTGTAATTCGGAGATGAACCCTCATGCGGTGCGAGGCTTGCCACGGGCTCCAGCTCGGCGGGCACTCGTGCAGGCATGGCGACCACAGTTGTGCACGCAGCAGGAACGGGGCGAGAAACGGGCCGCTGCGCCGCGGGCTCAGGCGGCGCAGGCGCGGGAATAAGGCGAGCTGAGGACTCGAACTCGTCGAATGCCGCGGATGATGTGAGACTGGCATCGATCTCGTTGTGCGGCGTTTCACTGGCGACTGCCTCCGCCACGCCGGATGCGCTGCGGCTCGCGATGGTCCGGGCCATGAATTCATCCACGAGCTTGTGCAGGCACGTCTGGCCGCAGAGATGCTTTGTTCCGGCCTTCAGACGGCCGCGCGAACTCCAACCGCTTACGCGCAGTTCTCCGTTCTGCTCGCAGGCCACGAACCAATGGTTGGTCTGCTTTTTTTCCGCCGCGCAGATATCGCATGAAATGGCCTGCCGGATCACCGCACTTCCTCCCGTTCTTCTTCCCTGCACCGAGCCTGAATTTTTGAGCGGCTGCGAGGGATTGCGCTGCAAAGGCGATCGCGTTCCCAACAGGCCGGCAGCGCGGCTCTTGCAACCGCTCTCCTAATTCATCGCGGTTATCTGGATAGATGATCAGGTGGAATCCCTGGGGGTGAGACGGGTTTTCAATTCGGAACTGGGCCCGAACCCGATGATCCGAATCGGCTCGGCTGCGAACACCGCGATCTGCGCTCCCCGCCGCCTCAATGCGGAAGACAAGCTGCCGAAGCGGCTTAAGAACTCCTCACCGTTCTACTCTTTCGGCGCAAAGTATCCCTTGCGGGCCAGGGCCGTGTAGCGGCGGTCGTTGCAATAGAGGTAAATCGGCCGGAAGGCACCGTCCGCTTTAAAGTCCGCAGGAACGTACGTGAGCGCATACTGGCTGCGCAGCGCCTGCTGGATGTCGTGAAAGCTGTTCGACATCTCTTCGACCGAGGGCGGGAAGAAGACCTGGCCGCCGGTTTCGGTGGACATCTTGGTGAGCACTTCATCGCCTCTGCCCCGCGATGGGGTCCAGTTCGTGCTGATGGCGTAAATGATGGTGTCCGCGCGCTGGCACTCGCGAATGGCTTCGTCGGGGTGGACGCGGCTCTGGTTGTCGTCGCCGTCCGAAATCAGAACCATGGCCTTGCGCACCGGCTCCTGGCCGCGCGCTACATCGAGCAGCTTGTCGCGGCACGCGATATATACAGCATCGAAGAGAGCGGTGCCGCCGGCGGGACGCAGGCGGTTGATTCCGCTCTCAAGCCTGTCCATATCGTCTGTCCAGTCGGCCTCGACGTTCGGCGTGACATCGAAGCCCATGACGAAGGCCCGATCGGACTTCGGCTTCAGCGTCTGCAACAGAAAATCCGTGGCCGACTGCTGCTCAAACTCGAAGCGCGAACGGATGGACGTGCTGGCGTCAATCACGATGCCGACGCGCAGCGGCAGGTTCGTCTGCTGGCGAAATGAGGTCACTCTTTCAGGTGCACGCCCGTCATCGAGCAGCGCGAAGTCATTCTGGCTCAAGTTGGGAATGTAATGGCCGTGCTTGTCGATCACCGTGAATACGAGATTGACTTCGTTGGCGATGATCTTGATGGTCGGCTGTCCCTGGTCTGCTGGCGCCGTCCCGGGCTGCTGGCCCGGCGCCGAAGCGGATGGCTGCGCCGGCGCGACCTGGGCCGGAGGCGCCGCCGACGGAGTCGCAGGCTGTTGAGCGCGCAGCGCAAAGGGACAAAGGGCAATAGCCAGCACAAGGCCGGGGAAACCGTAGACGCGGCAACGGGCGGCCGGCGGCAAGAAAAGCTGTAGTTTCATGTCTACTTGATTTTACCAATGGCGGGATTCCCGCCCCCTTTTGACGTCCTGGACGGGCGGTTGTCACCCTCCAGTTGCTCAACAAATTCAGCTAGTTCCGGGGGCAAAGGCGCGGTCAGATGCAAAGGCTTGCGCGTCGCCGGATGGGCGAACTCAAGTTCGGCGGCATGAAGGAAGTTCCGGTCCAGCCTCAGGCGCTCCGGCGAGAGATTGCGGCGCGCCGCCCGTGAGGGTGCGGCCTGGGCCGCCAACTGATCGGTAAGGTGGCTCGCTGCACCATAAAGAGTATCCCCGACGACAGGATGCCCGATGGACGACATGTGCACACGGATCTGGTGCGTGCGGCCGGTTTCGATCCGCACCCTGACCAGCGTGAATTTGCCGAAGCGCGTATCGAGCCGCCGCACCACCTCATAATGCGACACCGCTGCCCGCGCGTTCTCCTGCGGCTGGGTGGTCATGCGCGTGCGGCGCACAGGATCGCGCCCGATCGCCGCGTTAACGGTGCCTTTCGCCCGCGCCACGTCTCCCTGCACCAGCGCAATGTACGTCTTGCGAATCGCGCGCCCGGAAAACATCTCGGCCAGCCGCGCATGCGTGCGGTCGTTCTTGGCCACGATGATCAGTCCGCTCGTGTCTTTATCGAGCCGGTGCACAATGCCCGGCCGAAGCTCGCCTCCCGTGGAACTCAGCGACCGGAAACGGTGAAGCAGCGCATTCACGAGCGTGCCGCGGCTTCGCGCGTCCTCCGTTTGCCCTGAGCCCGCATGCACCATCATCCCGGCCGGCTTGTCGATCACCGCAAGGTCATCGTCTTCGTACACCACATGCAGCGGGATGTCTTCCGGCGAAGCCTTGAGCGGGGCAGGATGCGGCTCGCCGGTGATCACGATGCGCTCGCCGCCGCGCAGCTTCATCGAAGCTTTAAGATGCGTATCGTCCACCAGCACATCGCCTTGCTCCAGAAGCAACTGCACGCGCGACCGGCTCACGCCATCGAGTTGCGCGGCAAGGAACTGATCGAGCCGGGTTCCGGCTGCGTCAGCCGGAACCACGAATGACCGCAGTTCAGGCCCCGACTCAGATCGCAGCCCACTTTCCTGCTCAGCCATGGCTCGCCTCCACGCGTTCCGCTGAGCCAACACTCGCTGCACTGCTCTCGATCATCCACAGCGCACCGCAGAGCAGCAATACAATCGCCGCAATCTGCGGACCATCGAGCCCGCCGCGCAGCACTGCGCCGCGACCTTCCCAGTCGCGCCAGAACTCCGTCACGAACACAACCACGCCCGCGCCCATCAACGCCACGCCCGCGGCATCGCCCCGCTGGCGCCGCACCGGCAGAATCACGAGAATCAAAATCGCAAGTGTGAGAAACGCTATCGCAGCGTACGCCTGCACAGGATGCACCGGAATGCCGATAGGAGCGCCGCTCCAGCGTGCGGCAAGCGGATGCGTGTAGATGATGGCCCACGGCACATGCGCTGCGGTACCGAACCCTGATCCGGCCAGCAGCGCTCCGAATTGCTCAAATGCCGCTCCCACCATCGCCGGGGCGGCAAGGGCATCCGCGGTGCTGCGAACGGGCATATGTTGCGCACGCGCGTAACTGTACGCAGCTAGCAGGCCGATGCAGGAGGCGGCCGCGATCAGCAACGGGTGGTGAACTGTAGCGAGCACGAACAACCACATGGGATGCCGCACAACATCGTGCCAGTTCATGACTATGAGCAGCAGCCGCGAGCCAATCAGCGCCGCGAAGAGCGCAATCACGCAAAGATTCCACACGTGCGCGGACGGTATGCCGCATATCCGGGCCGTGCGTTGCGCAAGCATCAGGGCAAGCAGAAGGCCGATTGCGGCCATCGCTCCGTAACTGGGGATGAGAAGCGCTCCGATTTTGAAAAGTACAGGATGCACCTGAAGGAAGAATACGGCAATACAGCAGAGTTAGCGGAGTTGGCCAAGTTCAGGACGTTTGGAATGGCGGGAATTGATGTCCACGGGAACCGCTGCTCTCTATGCCGGCCGCGCTTGATGGTTCCGCGAAAGCTAACTAGCTCCGCTAACTCAGCTGCGCCAAAAAGAGAAGCCGACCCGCTGGGCCGTGGGCGATGCGCCGGTGAACCCGTCCTAAGACGGTGGAGCTCCCCGCGGTTCATTAGGCATTCCGGACTGGCGGACACGGCACACAGAACCGATTGTCGAGTCGAGCTCCTGTTCAATGAATGTTGGTTCAACCGACGTTGATCACCCACCTGCTTTGCAGGCCGGTTTCTATTGCGGAGTCTATGAGCCTGCGCGACGAATTGCAAGTCTTGTGCGGGATCGGCAACGTGTGCTAACGTAACGCGCCTGTTTGGGCACGATGCGTTTCAGTTCGGGACGCCCGGATCGGCGAAAGCGATTGGATTTGACTCTGGAGGTGAACCGCGAACGCCGCAATTACGATGCGGTTTTTCTTTCCTCATCGAGCACTTCATCGAGAAGTCCGCGCAGGCTGATTGCGCGGGCATGGCCCACGCGGGCCGATGCTCCACCCTCAACCGTCTGCGACAGTTCGTCAGCCAGATTAAGCGCTGCGAGCACGGCCACGCGCAGCGAGTCCACGGTGCGGCCCTGTGCAGCCACTGCGCGCATCTTCGCATCCACCTGGTCGGCCAGTTTGCGAATGTGATCGGCGTCCTGTCCGGAAAGGTGGTACGTCTGGTCGTAAATCTGTACGGTAATGTATTCGGACGGAGTAGGTTCCATGCGCGCTACGCCTCCAGTGCGTCGAGGTGCGCAACAAGCTTCCCGACGCGCTGCTTCACGGCTTCGCGTTCGGACCGGAGATCGCCGATCTCCTTCTGCAGCTGTGCGATGGCTTCGGATTGCTCGCTTGCCTTTAATTCCGCCGCCGTGGCGCGCTCCTCCGCCTCGGCGCGGGCAAGCTTCTCACGCTTCACCAGGTTCACGGCGCGCAGAACACGCTCTTCGAGAGCGGCAAACTCTCCCGCGCTTACAGCGAGCGTTCCCGGTTCTCCCGGCCGCCCGACCGACCGCCCGGGCCCCGCTTCCTCGGCTTCCGCCACCTCGGTACCGAACGACAACTCCGACATTTAAGGACCTCCGCGCTCGATGCGCTTCAATTCAGTTCGAGTATAGCGCCGCCGTCGCTTGTGCATTTCTCAGCTCCGGAGCCGCGCACCTGCATTGGCAACTGCCTCAATCACTCGCGCATGAAAATCCTGCAACTCGTCTTCGCGCAGCGTGCGGTCAGGCGCCTGAAACGTGACCCCGAGCAGGAGCGAGTAGTCGCGGTCCCCGAGCTTCGCGTCGCGAAATACCTCCCGCGCCCGCCATTCGACGAGTTCCGGAATAGCCAGCGCGGCTACCGCTTGATCGATGCGCTCCCATGGAATGCCCTGGTCCAGCACCAATGAGAAGTCGCGGCGCACAGGCTGGAATCGCGAAATCTCGCGCGCCGCGGGCTTGCGAACCGGAAGCTTGTACAGGCGATCAAGATAGACCTCGCCGATAAAGACGGCCTGTTTCAACTTGCGGGCCGCCGCCTCACGCGGATGCAGCTGCCCGAACCAGCCCACCGTCTCGCCCTCCGCCGCGACACGCGCGGCGCGATAGGGATGCAGCCACGATGGCGTCAGGCCTGCTTCCGCCGGGAAACGATCGAAGTAGATCGATCGAGTCTGGAAGCGCCCAAGCAACTGCTCCACCATGCCCTTCACGTCATGAAATTCGATGGGCCGCTCCGGATGCAGCGCTCCCAGCTCGGGCGCAATCCCGGCGGCGCCAAACCCGAGCGCCGGCCGCTCTTCCACTCGTTCGGTCGTTCCGCTGAACACCGTTCCCAATTCGAACAGCCGCACATCGCTTACATCGCGATGCAGGTTGCCTGCAACCATGGTCAGAATGCCGGGTACAAGCGACGGCCGCATCACGCCGGCCTCTTCGCTGAGCGGGTTCCCGAGCGGCACTACGAGCCCAGGCTGGGGTGCAGTAAGGCCCGCATCGTCGGCGGAGCAGAACGTACTGCCGATGGATTCGTGAAATCCAGCCGCCAGCAGAGTACGACGCAGTGCATTCTCTGCTTCGGCCCACGGCAGCTCCTGCACTCCTTCGCCGGAAGCCGGCAGCGTGTTGGCAAAGCGGTTGTAGCCGTAGACGCGCGCGACTTCCTCGATCAGATCAATTTCGCGCTCAAGGTCAAGCCGCCAGCTCGGCAGCGCGACCGGCCACGATCTGTGCTCGGCTACCCGCTCACCTGTTCCTGCTTGTCCTTTGAACACTCCGATGAGCTTGCAGCCAAGGCCGGTGAGGATGGATTCGACGATGGGGGCGGTGATCCCTTGCTTGTCCTCCGTCTTGCCGAGGATGCGTTGCACTTCAGAAAGAGCCAGTGCCACGGTCGGCCGGCTCGCCGTGCGCGCTTCCTGCGCCGCTACCCGCACATCGACGAGTTCGCCCTCAATCCACCCGCCATTCGCAAGAAGGACGCTGCTCACCAGCGCCGACGCCACCGCTGGAGCATTGAAGTCCGCACCACGCTCGAAGCGATGGCTCGCATCGGTGTGCAGTCCATGCCGGCGCGCAGTCCGGCGGACCGCCGCTGGATCGAACCACGCTGCTTCGACAAGCACGTTCCTCGTGGCTGGAGTGATCATCGTGTCCCACCCACCCATCACGCCGGCAAGGCCTACTGCCTTCACGTGATCCGCGACGACCAGGTCGTCGGAATCGAGAATGCGCTCTACGCCGTCGAGCGTGCGCAGCTTTTCGCCCTTGCGCGCGCGCCGCACGATGATTCCGCCCTCGAGCTTATCGAGATCGAACGCGTGCGTCGGCTGCCCCATGGCAAGCCAGGCAAAATTCGTCGCATCTACGGCGTTCGAGATCTTCTTCTGATCGAGAAGCCCGAAGTACGTGACGACCTCTGCGCCAGGCAAATCGCGCGATTCGCCGATGGTCACATCGCGCAGAACCCGCGCGGTGAAGCGGCCGCACCCGTCCTCGGCCTCGATTCTGACCGAAAACGGCGCCGGAGAAGTCTTCGCCTCGGGAAGCGAGAAGCTCAATTCAGCCAGCGGCAGTCCGTAGATCGCCGCCGCCTCGCGCGCCACGCCGTAGTGGTTCATGGCATCGACGCGATTGGTGGTGAGGTCCATCTCGAAGAGAGTGTCGTTGCCGCCACCTAGATCGTAGATGCCCTCTACCGCAATCCCGCGTAGCGTCAGATCCTCGGCAAGCCGCGCATCATCGACCGGCAACTCCGGCAAATATGCTCGTAGCCATTTCGTCAGTATCTTCATGCGAACTGCCCCAGAAACCGCATATCTCCCGCGAACAGCGACCCGATTTCGCTGATCCCGTACTTCATCATCGCGATGCGCTCCACGCCCATGCCGAAAGCAAAGCCGGAGATCTTCTTCGAGTCATATCCCGGTTGTTTCTCCGCTGCAAATGCAAATACCGACGGGTCCACCATGCCGCAACCCAGCAATTCAATCCATCCCGACTGCTTGCACTTCCGGCAGCCCTTGCCTCCGCAGAAGATGCAGCTGATCTGCACGTCGGCGCTCGGCTCGGTGAACGGAAAGAACGACGGGAAGAACCGCGTCTTCACCGATGAGCCGAACAGCGCCTTCATGGCGTGGTCGAGCGTTCCCTTGAGGTCGCTGAAGGTGATGTCGGTGTCCACGCAGAGCCCTTCAACCTGGTGGAAGATCGGCGAATGCGTCGCGTCCTGCGCGTCGTTGCGGTGCACCTTGCCCGGGATCACGATCCGCACCGGCGGCGGCTGCCGCTCCATCGTCCGCATCTGCACGGGAGACGTATGCGTGCGCAGCAGCAGGCGGTCGCGCAGCGGCTTCCGCTCCTGGTTCGCGATCACCAGCGTGTCCTGCGTATCGCGCGCCGGGTGCCCGGGCGGGAAATTCATGCACTCGAAGTTGTAGAAGTCGGTCTCGACCTCCGGCCCCACGCCGACCGAGTAGCCAAGCGCCGCGAACACCGAAACGATCTCGTTCATCGTGCGCGTGATCGGGTGCTCGGCGCCAGTGAGGCGAGTTGTGCCGGGCAGAGTCACGTCGATCGCCTCTGCAGCCAGCGCGGCATCGCTGGGCCCTGAACCCGCTCCCTGCTCCAGCAGGCCTTCCACCAGGTCCTTGAGGACCTTGAAGCGCTCGCCGACGCCTTTCTTCGCCGAAGCCGGAGCAGGCTTGAGCCATTTCGCAGAGACATCATTCAGCCGTCCCTGCTTCCGCCCAATCCAGCGCAGCCGGAATGCTTCCACGGCTTCCGCACCGCCCAGCGCACCCGCCTCCTCGCGCGCCCATTGCGTCAGCGTTCCAAAGGCCTTGTCCAGCGCGGCCTCGTCGTATGCCGTCAGGTCAGGAATATCTTCGTTCGTCATCGCGTAACTCGCAGAATATCGCACCGCTTCATCCCGGGATTGCGCAGCGGCGGCTCACATATGCGTCCAATAACAACAACGGCCTGAAGCTGAGCTTCAGGCCGTGGAGGAAAACGCGCGGGCTCTTCAGCTCAAGCGGCTGCTTTGCTGGCCAGAGCGGCTTTCGCCTGCTCCGCCAGCTTGGTAAAGCCTGCTGCATCGTGCACGGCAATGTCGGCGAGGATCTTGCGATCCAACTCGATGCCGGCCTTCTTGAGCCCGTTGATGAACTGTGAATAGCTCGTGCCGTTCAGCTTGCACGCGGCCGAAATGCGCACAATCCACAGCGAGCGGAACTGGCGCTTCTTCTCGCGGCGACCCTTGTAGGCGAACTTCAGTCCGCGCTCCACGGCTTCCTGGGCTGCCTGGTAGAGCTTCGATTTCGTAAGGAAATAACCGCTTGCGCGCTCAAGAATCTTCTTGCGGCGGTCGCTCCTCTTGGTACTGCGTTTTACGCGGGGCATGGTGTGTCTCCGTTTGTGTTACGTGGTCCACGCGGCTGGAGGCAGGAGAGCCGACCCGGCCGGGCCTGGCATTCAACCTCTTCACTCGCTCGTTCGAGCCTCGATCGCTCGGCGGCCTTCAAAACCGGCTGCCGGGGGCCTTGCCACTCAAGGCCCGGTTGCCTGCTCCCCTGGGAGCGTAGGCAACGATCAGGCGTACGGAATCATGCGCGCTACCTTCGCGTGATCGCCGTCTGCCACGATGGCGCTCTTACCGAGCTTCCTCTTGGCCTTCGGCGACTTCGAAGTCAGGATGTGCCGCACCTTCGTGTGGCCGCGCTTGATTTTTCCGGATGCGGTCTTCTTGAAGCGCTTGGCCGCGCCCGAATGGGTCTTCAACTTGGGCATCTTTTTTCTCGTTTTTTTGGACCGGCTTGGTTACCCGTCCAAAGCCTCGGCGGGACAGGGATTTCCCTACGCACACAAGGCTTTAACCATTATACCCGGGAAGAGCGATTTGATCCACTCCTGGTCGGTTCGCCTCTATGGCTTTGTCTCGCTGATTCCAAACGCCTTATTCAAAAACTCGATGATCCGCTGCCGCGCGTCGTACCCATGCCACGGCTCCGGCACCGGCCGGCCGAACATCGCCCCGGCCAGCGGCCCGTGGTTGTCCCGCGGATACGTCACGAGTTCCACCGGCACTCCCTCCTGCCGCAGCGCCCGGTACATCTCCTCGGACTGTCCCAACGGATCGGTCGTATCCGACTGCCCCTGCAGCAGCATGAACGGCGTCTTCGCCCGGGCAGCGCCGGCCAACGGGCTCTGCTTCCACGCGTCTTCCATGTGCTCCCACGGCTTGCCGAAGTACCACCGGTCGTACCACGACCCGCCTTCGGTGCCGTACTCGCTGAATTGGTCGATCACCGGCGCGCCGGAGATGATGGCCTTGAACCGGTCGGTCTTGCCTTCAACAAAACCGGCCATCTCTCCGCCGTAGCTGTAGCCCATCAGCGCCATCTTCGTCGAATCCAGTGGATAGTGCGCGAGAACGTAGTCCACCCCCGCCATCACGTCCTGGTAATCGCCGCCGCCCAGGTCATTCTTGTTCGCCGCCGCAAACTTCACGCCGTAATTCGATGAGCCGCGCGGGTTGGGCCGCAAAATCGCCCATCCGTGCCCAAGAAAGAAATTTGCAAACGGATCGTAGCGGTTCTCGAACGCACCGAACGGCCCGCCATGAACGTCCACGATCAGCGGGACTTTCCCATTCTTCGCTTCGGGCGGCAGATACAGCAGACCCTCTACTGTGAAGTCGCCGCTCGTCCATTTCACCAGCTCGGGCTCGACCGCCTTCAGCCCCTTCGGCTCCAGATCCGGAATCGGCAGGGCCGTGCACTTGTCGCCGAGATTCCGCGAATAACACAGCTCCTCCGGCTCTCCACCGCTCTCGGCCAACCACACCCACCCGGTCTTATCGCGATTCGTATTCAACCCGGAAATCACGGGCGCTCCCAGGTCGATCGGCGCCGGCGGCTTGCTCCCATCCATCGACAGCCGCACCGGCGTCGACCGCGTCCCGATGCTCGCGTTCGCAACGAGCCCGCCGTCGTTGGGAAAATACAGCGGCCCGAATCCCAACTGACCCGCAAATCCCGACGACAGCGAAACCACCGCCGCACCCGAGCTCTCTTTCGGCAGCGCGTAAAGCTCGTCGTAACCCGGCGGCGCATCTTCCTTCGTCTTGGCTGAGAACACAATCGCGCTCTCATCCGGCGAGAACGCCATGTTCCCCACTGTCGGCGGAACGGCGTTGAGCTGCTGCGGCTTGTCAGCGCTCGCCGCGTCCAGAACAAACGCCTTCCCTGCCGGACCGAGGTCGCTCAGGTCGTTCATTGGCTCCGTGACCACCAGCACGCGATCGCCTGCCGGCGACCACGCCGCGCTTCTGACATCCGGCTCAATTCCAGCCATCTTCAGAGCGCCATCGAGCTGCCCGTCCGGCTTCATCCCCACCAGGTACAGCCTCGTCCCGTGCTTCTCGTGGTTCACCCACTCCGCATCGGCCTTGGCGTCCTTCTGCTTTTTCTCGCCCGGCGTCTCGGGGTCGCGAGCCCACACGGCCAGCCACTTCCCATCAAACGAAATTGCATACCCGTTTACATCGATCGGCAGCGGCTCGTCCTTCTTCTCTTCGGGTTTCTTCTCGTCAGATTTACCGCCATCCTTCGCGGCTCCGGCCGCGGCATCCGGCTTCTTCTCCGCGCCCGGCGGAGGAATCGCATTCTTCTCCTTCGACTCATCGACCATCGGCATCACCTTCAGGTCGTAGGGCATCGCCTCTCCGCCGCGCATATCCAGTCGAAAGAGCTGCGCGTGCTCGTTGCGGCGAGCGACAAAAGAGATGGCGCTGCCGTCCGATGCCCAGTGAGGATTATTCTCGCCGCGCTTGTCGGCCGGCGGCGAAAACGTAAGCTGGCGCAGCGAATCCTTGTCGCCGTTCGCTGCAACCACCCAGATGTGCGACTTCGCGCCGTCGGCCGTCGAGTCGGTCACGACAAACAGCACCTGCTTGCCGTCGGGCGAGAGCTGAGGACCCCCGATGCCCTTGATGTGGCGCAGGTCCTCGGTGGTGGGAAAGTGAGGTTCGGCAGCCTTCGGCTCATCGGCGGCGCGCACGAGCGGAGCTGCACCCAGAACGACACCAAGCACCAGGCAAGCAGGACTCAAGCAGACAGGGCTCAGGCACGCGGGGAAATACCGGCTGGAAAGCATGCGAACAGCATACATCCGGCATCAGGCGTTGCCGAGATGGGAAAATCCGCCTGAAAGAAGATTCTTCTGCGGACCCGATTCTTTGTCCCCAGGGCAAGCCCGGAGTAACCTGTCGCAGTGAGAAAATCACCCGGACATCGTGCTTTCTGCGGCTTCTTAGTTGTTGCGTTAGCCTGCTCGGCATTGCCTGCCAGTGCGCAAAATGATTCGAAGCTGATTGTTCCGAAGGATGTGCCGCGGCTCGCAGATGCCACGACGGCTCGCGCGAAGTATGACGATCTGGCCGCGAAGGTGAAGGCGGGAGACCTGAATGTGGATTGGAAAGCACTACGGCTCAATGCGCGGGTTGGCGAGGTCTATGGAGACTACGATCCCTACGATGCCGCAAAGAGGTCTGGCGAAGCCTATCAGAAGGGCGATTACGAAGGCGCATTGAAGGTCGCGCAGGATACTCTGGCGCACAACATTGCTGATGGCGACGCGCACCTGGCGGCATTCAGTTGTCTGCAGCAACTGGGTAAGGGGAGCGAGGCGGAGGAGGAGAGGAAAATTTTGCTGGCAATCTTCGACTCGATCATGAAATCAGGTGATGGCAAGAGCCCGCAAACGGCGTGGTTCGCCGTCGGAATTCGCGAAGAGTACCTGGTGATGCAGTTTGTTCTCGAGGTCCAGTTCAAGCAGCAGCACAGTTGGAAGCAGGACGGGCACTTCTACGATGTGGTCCAGGTGACGGACAAGGACGGCAAGGACCAGGTGCTGTGGTTCAATACGGACACGGACATCGCGCTGCTTCAGAGAGCAGGTGATACAAAGCGCCACATTTATTAGCGGGGGAATGGTGCCGTTCAACACAAAAGCCGCCCGCAGGCGGCTTTTCGCATGCGAATACGCCGGTGTTACTGCGCGGCCGGAGCGGTCTGCTGCGCCTGCTGCGGTGCCGCCGGTTTCGGCTTCGCCTGCTCCTTCTTTGAAGGCGCAAGGATCGCGTGCAGAATAGTTCCTTCCATCCTCGGCATGAACTCCACCACCCCGGCTTCGCCGATGTCCTGGATCAGCCGGTTGATGATGTTGTAGCCGAGTTCGCGGTGGGCCATCTGGCGGCCGCGAAAACGCAGGCTGGCCTTCACCTTGTCGCCGTCGTTCAGGAACCGCACGGCCTGGTTCTTCTTGGTCTGGTAGTCGTGCTCGTCCACCGTCACAGAGAACTTGACTTCCTTGATGGTGATAACCTTCTGCTTCTTGCGGGCAGCGCGCTCGCTCTTTTCCTTCTCGTAGAGGAAGCGGCCGTAGTCCTGAATCCGGCAAACAGGCGGAATTGCGTTGGGAGAAACCTCGACGAGGTCGAGTCCACGCTCGCGCGCAATGCGGAGCGCTTCAAAAGGGGCCAGGATGCCAAGCTGTTCGCCGTTCTCGTCGATTACGCGAACTTCGCGCGCGCGGATGCGGTCGTTGATGCGGATAAAGGACTTGGCTGCACGTTTATCGAATGCGATGGTACTCCTCCAAAAGGCCCGCGTGGCGGCTCGAAGCAAATAAAAACGACCGGCTCCACGCGGAACGCACCCCTGAGTATAGCATTCGTCTGGTTACGTTTGCGCGCCGGCACGGCCGCAAAAAGGTAATGTTCTCAGGCCTGGTAGCGGATTCGCTCGGGCTCCTGAGTGGCGCTGCGCACGGAGCGCTTCCCGATAAACACTTCATCGACCATCAGCCTGCCATTCCCCTCGAGATCAAGAAAACCCACACGGTGCTCTTCGCACATCGCGCGCGTTTGCGGCGACAGGTAAGGCGTGATCAGCACCGGGGTTGCATCGCCCTTCCTGCCATCGGCGCAGGAGCTCAGCTTCTTCAAGGCTTCCTTCACGTGGACGGGATCACCCTGCTCAGTCACCTTGCACACAAGTTTCTGTTTGCGCCCCAGAACATCGATGTTGGCCAGAATGTCCGTCTTGCGGCGCGCCGGCTGGAACCGGATCTCGCGGGTCTTGATCGAGGACACCTGGTGAAGCAGAGCGCCCAGGGCCTCAGCCGCCCTGGATTCCATCTCGTTGGGAGTTCTTGTCGCCTTCATCGAGTTCTCCTTTACACTCCGCATGGCCTGCCAGGCTGACATGGGGGAGGCAGTACCCAAATTCTTATTCCACTAGCTCATCGTTTTGCGTAGCCGGCAGGCGAGTCTGTGACCGCTGCCGCATTCAAATACCGGCTGCCTCATGCCGTCGGCGTCACTCGGACACCGCGCCGGGCCATTGGCTCCACCGCAAAAGACTCAACACCCGACTGCACCAGGCTGAACGTGAGCGGGTCCGCCTTGCGGCCTTCGCGAAAAATCTTGTACTTGAGCCACTGGCACAGTCGCGGATCGTGAATTTCCGGCTTACCCTCCCAGAACATGGAGGACAACTTGCACTGAATGTGAAGATCGCCCAGTTGCAATTCCACTGAATCCATACTCCTGGGAAAATAACGCCTCACGTTCGCCGCGCTTACACGAAGCCCGAAGCCTTCTCGTCCATCACTTTGTGTCTTTACGACCATTACTCACCTCATAACACCTTTGTGAGGTCAGTTCGGAGGGTTCACAGGTCGCTACGGTTGAGAGCAGTTGAATTATTGACAGTTACGCGTCCGATACGTGTCTGGGCCCGGAAGCTGGCGCTTCTTCCCGCCGGACTATCTTCATGCTGCGCCCGTCTTCGGCCGCATGTCAAGCCATGTTTCCACTAAAGCAATTTACCTGCACAAAGGCTTTACGAGCGCGTGAAGACCGCATAAATATTGGCATTTTTGCAAGCCGGATTCGTATTCTTCTTTGTCCGGTGAACGACAGAATCACTCTTCACTCATCACGATTCCACCACGCCCCGCAGGCAGGAATCCGAGGCAATCCTGGCCACGCGAACTCGCACCATCACGTTAGACTCGAGCTCGCCTTCAATCTCCAACGGTCGAAAGTTCTCTGTCAGCGCCGCCGTGCACGATCGACTCCGAATCGTTTCGGCCGAGTTCAGCGTAATCGCCTCAACCACTCTTCCCGGGAACCGCATCCGATGCACCCGCACCTTTTCCGACGCTAGCGCTCGCAACGCCGCCATCCGTTCCTCCACAACCTCCGCCGTCACCGGAACCTCCTTGTGCAGCTCCCACGCCCGCGTCCCGGGCCGCGCCGAGAAAGGAAACAGGTGAAGATATCCGAAGGGCAGTTCGCGGATGAATGCGCACGTCTCCTCAAACTCACAATCGCTCTCTCCCGGGAATCCCACCATCACATCCGCGCCCAGCGTCAGCCGCGGTCCCGCCGCTTCCGTCAGCAGCCGCACCTTCTCTGAGTAATGCCATGGCCGATAGCGTCTGTGCATCCTCCTCAAGACGGCATCCGATCCCGATTGCAGCGGCAGATGTGCATGGCGCGCCAGCCGCGTGCCGCCAAAGTCCCCCATGAGCGCGATCAGATCCGAATCCCAATCCATTGGCTCGATCGAGCTGAGCCGCAATCGCGCCAGGTTCGTTTCGTCGAAGATCCGCCGCACCAGCCCCGCAAGGGACATCCGGTCCGCCCCTGCGAGATCACGCCCCCATCGTCCGAGGTTGATCCCCGAGAGCACCAGTTCGTTTCCCCCTGCGGCTGCAAACCCGCGCACCTGCTTCAATACGCTCTCTGCCGGCAGGCTGCGCGAATTGCCCCGCGTCTGCGGAATCACGCAGAACGTGCACCGGTTCCCGCAGCCCTCCTGGATCTTCAGATTCGGCCGCGTCTGCGTCCCCGGCACCAGCTGCGCCTCCTCAAGAAATGAATGCGCAAACCGATCATCCGCCCAAATCGGCACCCCGCCCGGCGCCGCGCCGGAAGCTGTCCCGGCGATAAACGACCGCACATCGACGAACGCCGGGCCGTTCGATTCGCTGACGCGCTGGTCAACAACCCCCGCCATGCGCACCACAATCTCCGGCGCCAGCGCCTTGTGGCTGTTGCCCACCACGGCCGCCACCCCCGGCAACCCTGCCAGCTCCTCTGGCGCGCGCTGGGCGTAGCAGCCGGTCACCACAATCCGCGCTCCAGGATTGATCCTGTGCGCCCTCCGGATATACGCGCGCGCTTCGCGGTCCGCTTCCGCCGTCACGCTGCACGTATTCACAATCACCACGTCGGCGTTCGCGGGTTGGGCCACATCATTCCCCGCCGTTCGCAGGCGCGCGCTCACCGCCTCGCCATCGGCGCGCGCGGCGCGGCACCCGAAGTTCTCCACGTGGAACGCCAGCCCCATATCACTATTCTAGGCAATCTCCTGTCACAATCTTCCCTTTCCCAGCCCACCAATTTAGTTAGCCCTCCCCGGAGTAGTATTCAGCGATTCCCCTCAGCGCCACGAGCGCTGCATCAGGAGTTCCGTGATGCCGAACGTCAGCGTCTCCATCCTGTCAGCGGTTCTGCTGGTAGCTTCCCTTCACAATGCCGCCGTCGCGCAGCAGCCGCGCATCACGCTCGTGGAGCGCGACGTCGCTCCAGGTGCACGGTCGAATTCCGAACCAAGTATCATTCGCAAGCAGTTGCCCGGGCTACCTGACCGTATCGCTTATCGCTTCTCGCAGCAGGTGCACGTCGGCTCGCCCGTCACTGAGGTCCTTGAGATCTCCTTCAACCAGCCCACCACGCTGAGCAGCATCGAAGCCAGCAACGACTTCAAAGTGGTGAGCGCGAGCTGCCGCCTGGGCCTCACCTACTCCGCTGGCGAGTCATGCCAGGTTTCCGTCACTCTCGATCCCAAAGGTCCGGGAAAACGCGCCGGCAAACTCACCTTCACAACCAGCGAATCGGCCGCCGCGGAAGTCATCGGCCTGCAAGGTCAATCCCAGGGCCCGGTTGTGTCGTTTATCCCTGCCCAGATCACGACCGTTCCGCAGACGATGCCCGGCGGCAAACCCCTCCTCAACAATTCCTGGGACGTTGTGACCGATCAGGGTGACAACCTCTATATCTCCGATGCCACAACCGCGCCGACAAGCGGCGGAAAGGTCTATTTCATCGATGGCAGCATGGCGCTCACCACCCTTGTTGGCGGCGGTAACCAACCAGTGATCCCGGCGGTGGGTTTAATCCCCAACGCCAGCGTCTATCTCAACGATCCTGCCGGCATCGCCGTCGACGCTTTCCTCGACGTCTATATCGCGGAACGCGGGAATAATGCGATCGACGTTGCATCCCTCGGCTCCACCGGGACCTTCGCAGGATTGGGTAGCACTCCGGCAAGCACCTGCTTCACCTCAACCCCGTGTGCCCTCACTGCCGTCCAGTTCAACAATCCCGTCTGGATCAACCTGGACAGCAGCCAGAATATCTTCATGAACGATCACGACGGGGCTTACTCCATTCCCTCCCAGTTAACCCGCAAGATCAACATTGTTACCTCGAACACTCTGGCGCACGATGTGCCGTTCGGGCTTGACAGTACGGACAACATCTACTCTCCGGATAAAGACACTCCGAGCATCTGCCAGATCGACGGATTCGCGCCTCTCACCGGACAGGAGTGGAATGCCGCCGGCAGCGGCATCTGCGGTTTCGCCGCCAACAACGTGCGCTCGCAGAACGCCGAGATCCGCGGCGCAATAGGCGGATTTGCCTTCGATGAGGCTGGCGATATGTATTTCGCCGACTCAAATAACAACATCATCCGCCGCGTCGATAGCTACAACGGCCTGATCCGCACCGTTGCCGGCATCGGAACTGTCTCGGGTTACTCCGGCGACAACGGCCCGGCCACCAGCGCCGCACTCGACGCTCCCCACGGAATCTCCGTAGATTCCATGGGCGAAGTGTTCGTAGCCCAGACCAACCCCGGAATTTCCAGCGGTCCAACCCAGTTCGTGCGCAAGGTCGGTCCCGCGGGCAACCTTCTCTTCCCCGTCACTCTGGTCGGACACACCTCACCGGTCGCAACCGCACTGATCACCAATACCGGCAATGACTACCTCGAGGTCTCGAATGTAATCTTGGGCGGCGCAAATCCAGGCGACTTCATCTCCGATGCAGCAACGTCCAGCTGCGTCTGGAGCCAGCCCCTGGCGTCCGGCCGAAGCTGCCAGCTCGGTTTCTCCTGCAAGCCCACCGCCGGAGGCTGGCGCACCGCCACCATCACCTTCGTCGACAACACTGCCGGCTTCCAGAACCAGCTCTATCTCAACTGCGATGCGCTGACTGGCCCGGCTGTCACCAGGGTCCTGGTGAACCCGCCAGCGAGCGGAACCAGGTATATCGCCGGCTCCAGTGTTCCATTCGAGGCCGTTGTTACCAACACCATCGGCCCACCCATCACGCAGCCCACAGGGACGGTGAACATGACCGTCACCAACACCGGAAACAACAGCACAGCGGCCACATTCGCCAACGTCGCGCTCTTTCCGGTAAGCGGCTTCAGGCAGAGTAACGCCACGGTCCAATACTGGACCCATGCGGCCCCCGGCACTTACAGCGTCGTTGCCAATTACAGCGGCGACGCGCTCGACAGCTCAGGCGCCTCGGCGGCCGTTCCCTTCAGCGTCGTTCAGGTGACTCCCACCGTCGCCATCACCGTCCCGGCAAACAACGGGCAATTCCTCCCGGGCGCAATAACGGCGGCGGTCCAGGTATCTAATGCTGGTCTGCTCCCCACGGCCCCGTCACCCTCCGGCACGCTTACCGTAGTTCTCACCAACACCGGCACCAACGCAAAGACCACTTTTACGCCCGCCTTGTCCACCGGCACCGCCGGCGTTAGCACGACCAACATTCCGCTTGGGTCGATGGCGGTCGGGAATTATTCGCTGTCTGCCTCCTACAGTGGCGACACCGCGGACACGGCGGCCAGCGCCACTGCGATTGCTTTCTCTGTGGTAAGGGTCACTCCTTCTGTCACGATCACTTCGCCGGCAAGTGCGAGTTCTCCCTACCTGACTGCTCTTACCTACTCCGCGCAGGTGTCCAACGCAGGCCTGGTCCCGGCAGTTCCCTCGGCGCCCACGGGAAACGTCACCTTCACCGTCACCAACACCGCAACGAGCGCCAAGACCACATACGGCCCTTACACACTCGCTGCCGGTTCCGGGGGAAAGGTCAGCATCTCGGTCCCAAACACACAGACGCCTATTGCCGCCAATTATTCGATTACCGCGAGCTATGGCGGTGATACAGATGACGCCCCTGCAACCAGCGCGCCAGTACAGTTTTCCGTCACCCCAGTCACACCCATCATCAATTGGCCGGTGCCCGCGCAGATCAACCAGGGAACGGCTCTGAGCGCAACGCAGTTGGACGCTGCTGCCACGTACGCCAGCGCAGCGGTTCCAGGCACCTACGTCTACAATCCGCCCGCGGGCACGGTGGAGAATACGCCCGGGCAGGTGCAGCTCAACGTGACGTTCAACCCGACCGATTCAACCGACTACAACTCGGCGACGGGCTCGGTCACTCTCACCGTGCGGCAGACAGCTGCGCCCACGGCGCCCACTTTGACAGTCCTTTCCGCGGTGCACAACCCGGCTGCAGCGGGAGAAACGATTCAGCTCAACGCAACGGTGAATTCCAGTTCCTCCGCACCGCCCACCGGATGGGTCACTCTGTGGGAAGGCGGAAAGCTGCTGACCTCGGCCGCGCTCAACGGCGGAAAGGGCACTTTGAAGCTCACCACCCTCACCCCTGGCACCCACTCCCTCGTCGCCACCTACAGCGGCGACACGCTGAACGGAACCTCGAACTCTGAACCGTTCAAGCAGGTCGTGGAGAGAGTCGTTCCGTTCGGCCATGACCCGGTGCGTGAGGACCGCTAGTCCGTCCCGCTTTAATCGCGAAGCCGCGCGGCTCGACCAGCCGCGCGGGCGCGTCCTCAGCGCTTGGATATACTGGAAATTGAGTGCACCAGATCTAAAGTTCATGTTGAAGGCCGGCAATCCTCCCCGTGGGTTGACGCGTCTCGAGTCCACCACAGCCGAGAGCGACGCGATAAGCACCCGGCGCATCGTCGGATACGTTTTCTTCACATTCGTCGTCTATCTCGCCATCGGGCTTCCGCTCGCGGTCTTGCCCGCATACGTGCACTTCCGGCTCGGCTACAGTGCCACGATCGCCGGGCTCGTCATCAGCATCCAGTACATCGCCACGTTTCTCAGCCGCCCCTGGGCTGGCCGCATCTCCGACCATACCGGGGCCAAAACTTCGGTCATCTGGGGCATGGCGATGTGCACAGCCTCCGGCGCGTTATTGCTGGGCGGCGGCCTGCTTCATGGCCGGCCCTTGCTCAGCATGGCCGGCCTTGTTTTGAGCCGCCTCGTGCTCGGCGTCGGCGAAAGCCTCGGATCTACGGGCGCAACACTGTGGGGTATCAGCGCCGCGGGAACAGAAAACACAGCCAAAGTCATCGGGTACAACGGCGTCTGCACTTACGGTGCAATGGCGATCGGTGCTCCGCTCGGCGTAATCCTTGAGAATCGTTTCGGCATGGGCTCAATCGGCCTTCTCACCATGGCCGTGTGCGCGCTCAGCGTCGCTATTGCTGTCTACAAGCGCGCCACCCCGGTGGTCCACGGCGAGCACCTGCCATTCGCCAGTGTCCTCGGCCGCGTGGCGCCGCACGGCGTGGCGCTGGCGCTCGGCGGCGTGGGCTACAGCGTCCTCGCCACGTTCATCACCCTCTTCTACGTGAGCCGCCACTGGAGCGGAGCCGCCCTTTGCCTCACGGCATTCGGCGCCGCATTCATCGCCGCGCGCCTCGTCTTCATCCACACCATCAACCGCTTTGGCGGATTCCCCGTCGCCATCGTCTGCATGGCCGTTGAATCTCTCGGCGTACTCATCCTCTGGCGCGCCCACTCCCCGTGGACCGCGCTCTTCGCCGCGTCGCTCGCCGGGTTCGGATTCTCGCTCGTCTTCCCGGCCATCGGCGTCGAGGCCGTTCGCTCGATTCCTGAGAAAAGCCGCGGCACCGCCCTCGGCGTCTATACGGGCTTCTCCGACGTGTCCTTCTTCCTCGTTGGCCCCGCTGCCGGAGCGGTGATCGGCGCGTTTGGCTACTCCAGCGCATTTTTCTTCGCCCTCATCTGTGTGCTCATCGCTCTCGTCATGGTCATCGGCCTTCACTTCGCCGCAGGAAATTCGAGCAGCGAGAGAGAACCAGTTTCAACATAGGACCTCGAATTGCGCCCTTATTGCTTAAATCTGGATTGCTCAATCTGGATTGATCAAGTCTGGATTGCCCTTGTCTGGGATAAACTCCCGGGGAGATGAACACGCAGAACAGCGCCACCCCACCGCAACTTGAATTCGCCCTCGAACTGCGGGTCGGCATTGCACCCACGATTGAGTTGGGAGCAGGTCCCTTCGGCGTCCGGCGCACCGTCGCCATCACAGGTGGAACCTTCAGCGGTCCCGGCATCGCGGGCCATGTCCTGCCCGGCGGCGCCGATTGGCAACTCGTCGAGTCTGACGGCTTCACATGCGTGCAGGCGCAATACGTCATCGAGACCGATGACGGCGTTCGCATCGAGGTGCGCAACTCAGGCCTGCGCCATGGCCCGCCCCGCGTGCTTGCGCGGCTGGCAGCCGGTGAATCCGTCGACGCCGGCGAGTACTACTTCAGAACCACCCCCCGTTTCCACCCTCCCACGGGGAAATACGAGTGGCTCAGACGATCCGTCTTCATCGGCGACGCCGAGCGCTACGCAGATCTTGTCGTGGTGCGGGTCTGGCGTGTCGCCTGAATCACCAGTGTTACGCCCATTCCATGCAGACGGAATTCAGCGTCCGGCTATTTCGGCAGCTCCATCTGGCCGTTCACGCTAAACGTCGCCGACGCCGTCTGAGCCCCGTCGCCGGGTTGCGTACTGCCAAGGTAGACCTTGTACTCGCCCGGCAGGATGACGCGTTTCCCGTCGGCAGCCACTTCAGACAGCGTCCGCGCATCAAGCGTGAACTCAACGCTCGCGGCCTGGCCCGCGTCGAGGTGTATGCGCTTGAATCCGGCAAGAGCAATCCGAGGCGAGACTTCCGTCTGAGGCTGGGTGAGATAAAGTTCAACGACCTCATCGCCCGCGGCCTTGCCGGTGTTCTTCACTTCAGCCATAACGTGTACCGCATCGCCTGCGTTCACGGTGTTCGCGCCAAACTTGATATCGCCGTAGCTGAACGTCGTGTAGCTGAGCCCGTAGCCAAACCCGAACAGCGGCTTGTCCGTCATGTAGCGATAGGTGCGCCCCTTCATCGCGTATTCCTCGAACGGCGGCAGCTGGTCGAGCGAACGATAGAATGTGACCGGAAGCCGGCCGGCTGGGTTGTTGTCGCCAGCAAGAGTTTCCGCGATGGCGGTTCCGCCTTCTTCACCGGGGTACCACGCTTCGAGGATTGCGGCAGCGTTCTCCGCGGCGTAGTTGACCGCAAGCGCAGACCCGTTCTGAAGCACGACGACGACGGGTGTGCCCGTGGTGATGAGCGCCTTGACCAGATCCTTCTGGACGCCCGGAAGATCGATCCTGGTGCGGTCGCCGCCCGAAAAGCCCTCCAGCTTGATAGGCATCTCCTCGCCTTCAAGCGACGGCGACAGCCCGACGCAGATGACGATCACGTCCGCGCCCTTGGCCTGCCGGAGCGCTTCCTCTCGAAGGACCTCGGCCGGCGCCTCCCAGGTGAGATCGATTCCGGCGGTGCCGGTCTTATGAAGGTACTCGAGGCGGATCGCGTGAGGTTCGGTGTTGTCGAAATGAATCGGGGCATCGAAAACCTCACCGCGCTCGCCGCTCTTCGCTCCGCTTTGCGCAACGAGCCTGCCATCAAGAAAGAACCGGAAGCCCTCGGCGTTCTCGCATGCGTAGCAATAATTGATGCGCACGCCGAGCCGGTAGTCGCCGGGTGCGGGCGGCGTAAACGTGCCGCTCCATCGAACAGAAAAGTTGTTGCGCTCGAGACCCTTCGCCGGGATGACCTTGTCCCAGTTGAAGTTGATATTCCGGTCGACGCGCGTGAGAACGGGAGTCCCGGTCAAATCCTGTGTCGCAAAATACTCGCCCTTGAGGCCGAACTCGCTGCTGCCTTGCGCGGGATGAAGCGCCGTGTGCTCGATGGGCATGGCGAAGCCTTCGGCGAGGCTCGACCCCATGGCATAGGCCACCTGCGCGGGCTTGAAACGCTTCTCGATGCCGTTGAGCGGATAGACCGGATTGGGCGGCGGCCCGTTGTAATTCCCCTGGAGTGACTGAACCAGTTCCGCCGTTGGCCCGATCACGGCAATCTTGTGCAGACCCTGCTTGAGCGGAAGCACGCCGCTGTTCTTGAGCAGCACCATCGATTCGCGTGCCGCCGTGAGCGAAAGCTCGCGGTGCGCGGAGGAGTTGTTCTCCTCCATGCCGATTCGACCATAGGCGTAGCTCGACGGAGGGTCGAACATTCCGAGACGGAAGCGCTCCGTGTACAGGCGGCGCAACGACTGGTTGATGTCTCCTTCGCTGATCAGGTTCTGGTGCACCGCATCCACCAGCGACGGAAATGCCTGCCCTTCGCCGTAGCCGCACTCGAGGTCGGTGCCGGCGTGGACTGCATCTGCCGCGGCGTGCGCCATATCGCTTGCATAGTGATGGCCAGTGAAGACGTCGGCCACCGCCGCGCAGTCGCTCACAACGTATCCGCCAAAGTGCCACGCGTCGCGGAGATGCTCCTTAAGGAGCATTTGGTTCGCGCAGGCCGGCGCGCCGTCGATCGCGTTGTACGCGCACATCACCGACTGCGCGTGCGCCTGTGTCACGGCAGCGCGAAATGCGGGCAGATACGTATCCTCGAGGTCATGATTCGAGATGTCGACGTTGGCGCGGTGGCGCGTGCTCTCCGGCCCGCTGTGCACGGCGAAGTGTTTCGGTGTCGAAACCACCTTCAGGTGATTCGGGTCGTTACCTTGCATGCCCGTGACGAAGGCCACGGCCATCTGGCCGGTGAGGAATGGGTCCTCCCCATAGGTTTCCTGCCCGCGGCCCCAGCGCGGATCGCGGAAGATGTTGATGTTCGGCGCCCAGAACGTCAGGCCAAAGAACATCTCGTGGTGGTCCTCACGCATGGCCTGGTTGTACTTGGCGCGGGCCTCGGTGGAGATGGTCTCCGCCATGCGGTGCACGAGCGGCGCGTCCCACGTGGCGGCCATGCCGATCACCTGCGGGAAATTCGTTGCGTACCCGGAGAACGCTACGCCGTGAAGGCCCTCGTTCCACCAGTCGTATTTGGGCACGCCGAGCCGGGCGACGGCCGGCGAGTGGTCGCGCATCTGCTGGACCTTCTCCTCGAGCGTCATCTGCCCGATGAGCGCGTCAACGCGCTGGTCGATGGGCAGCGAGGTGTTCAACCATGCACGCGTCGTGCTCGGAGCGCTCGCCGGCTCCTGCTGGCTGAATCCCGCGAGTGAGAATCCGAGAAGAACGACGGCAACGATCGCATGCAGGCGCGCAGGTTTAAGCATGGCCTCTGTCCGGTATGGAGATGATTGAAACAATTCAGTTTTTCGTATCGGGACGCGGGGAGTCAACCGGAGGAAGATCAAGGAGCCTATGAAGCCGCCTGGGACGACTCGACCGCGGAAGCGCGGGCGTTCTTGGCGGCGTACATGGCGGCATCGGCTGCGTCGAGAAGGCTGTCGCGGGTGTCTCCGTCCTGCGGATAGAGAGCGACGCCGACGCTCATCGAGCCGCGGATCACGTTGCCTTCAATCACAAATGGTTCGCTGAAGCACCGTTCGAGGCGATGGGCGATCTCCGCGACCTGGGCTCGGTTATACGCGGAGGGAATCACAACGGCAAATTCGTCGCCTCCGAGGCGTGCGAGCATGTCGCCGGGCCGCAATTGATGTTTCATGCGGCGGGCTACTTCCTGCAGGTAAACATCGCCAACGTGATGGCCGTGGAGGTCATTGACCTGCTTGAAGCTGTCGAGGTCGGCGTAGAGCAGGCCGAAGATGCGCGCATTCTGGCGCGAAATGTTGATCTGCTCGTCGATTGACCTCTCGAGCGAGAAGCGGTTCTGCGCGTCTGTAAGTAGGTCGTACTCGGAGCGGCGGACGAGATCGGAATACAGGTGAGCAGTCTCGATGGCGAGGGTTGCCATCGCGGCTCCCATGGCCAGGCCCTGGGCTTCGTCCTGGACCGGCTTGGTGCGGGCATCGAATGCCGCATGGATGACCCCCAGCGGCCCTCCGGCGCGGGCCTGGATGGGAAGCTCCGCCACGCGGAATGAAGCCGAGTCGAAGCGTGGAGGACGGTTGCCGAGCAAAGGCCCATCCGTGACCTGGCACCAGCACGGCGCTCCCCGGAGCCGCACAGATGTCAGTTCCGTGATGTCTTCGAGGATTTCAGCCAGCGCGCGGCTTGAGTTGATGTGCTCAAGGATCTTCGCCCGACGTTGTTCAACGTACGCCATCGCAGCGAGCTGGCGGCGCGAACGGCGCTCACTGAGCCATGCATGAATGCCGATCGCGATGCTGACGATCAGAAGCAGGCAGATGACGATGAGAAGGTTGCGGACGTTATCGATCCAGGGAGCGCCGGACACTCCCGGATTGTCGATCAGGCCAAGGTCGCGCAGAAAACCACGCGGCGCGAACAGATGTGCCGATTCGGCCATGGCCGCCGGAAGCAACATCAGCATGGGGAAGAACAACCGTTTCACAGCTCAACTTCCGATCTGCGCGCCGGAGGTTATTTCCGGCGCCAGGGCCCTCTTCGAGGCCGTCCATTCAGGAGCAGAATCGCATTTATTGCACGGCCGGGACGACTTGACGGCGACTCCGCGGTACGGCTTGGTGAATTCTGCTTCCTATCCTACACGCCGGGTGTGTTTTGACACATACATCGCCGCATCGGCAGCCGTCAGAAGGCTGTCTTTCGTCGTTCCGTCCTCGGGGTAGATGGCGATGCCGATGCTTGCGGATCCGTGAAGAACGTAGTTTTCAATCCGGAAAGGCTCGTCGAATCCGCGCTCCAAGCGCAGGGCAATCTCTTCGACGTCGCCCCGTCCGCGCGCGGCAGGAACGATGGCGGCAAACTCATCGCCTCCGAGGCGCGCGAGCAGGTCGCCCGATCGGAGTTGGCGCTTCATGCGCGCTGACGCTTCCTGCAGATAGAGATCGCCGACGCGGTGTCCGTAGACGTCATTGACCTGCTTGAATTCGTCGAGATCGACGTAGATAAGTCCCAGGATGCCCGCTTGCTCCCTGGCGCGGCCAATCAGCAGGTCAAGTTGCCTGTCGAGGGAGAAGCGGTTGTGAGCATCGGTGAGCAGATCGAATTCGGAACGGTGAACCAGGTCCGAGTAGGCCCTGCGTGTCTCAATGGCCAGAGTGGCGAGCCGTGCTCCCTGGTAAAGCGACTGTGCCTCCTCTTCGGACGGCAGCATGGCCGGATCCAGCGCCACGTGAATCACTCCGAGCGGCGGCCCGGAACGGCTGGGGATGTCCTCGGATGCGATGCGCCGGCCATTGTTTGCCGGCTCGAAGCTCCCCAGTCTTGCCCCGTCTGCGATTTCGCACCAGCAGGGCGCGCCATTGAGCCGGAACGACACAAAGTCGGTAATCTCTTCGAGCACCTCGGCAAGCGGCCGGGTTCCATTGATGTCTTCGAGGATGCGGCTGCGGCGCAGCTCACTCTGCGCGTTACGGCGCTCGAGGGCGGCTTCGGCCTCGGCGCGGGTGGCCAGGGCAGCCGTCTGCTCGTGAATCTTTCGCCGGAGCATCCAGCTCCAGACACTCACCGCGAGAAACGCAAGGATCAGCACGCTGACGAGGCGGACAAGGTTCTTGATCGTGAGCGGCGACGGCTTGGCGATCATCCCGATGTCGTCAAAATTGCGAAGGAGCAGGTCGAAGGGGACATTGGCGTTGAATGGGTTCGAGTCCTCGAGAATGCAGATCCCGTCCACGCGCACCTTCGAGCCCAGCGGAATGATCTTCATCGGCCCTGGAGGCGCCTGGGCCGGGCTGACGCGCGCCGGATGCCGGTAGATCGCAGTGAAGAGGTGCCCCTCGCTGACCAGCACGTACTGGTCCTGTCCGGCTTCACGCACTTCCGCTACCATGCGTCCCTCGATCGAAACCAGGTCGAAGACGTGGTGGCTGTGCGTGAGGTCGTCCCATGTCACCGGCATCGGCTGAACGGGCGCCGGATGATCGCTCCCCTGCACCTCCGCATCGGCGAGCTTGAGAAATCCGTCGTGAACGTCAGGGAACCCCGTGGCGTCAGCCAGGTCGCCGATCCGCAGATCGGCGCGCGTTCGAGTATTGACCCAGAGGCTCTCTCGGCCATGCTCGAGAACCAGTGCCGAGCCCGGCATGTAATAGGTAATGGTCCCCTGAACGTGGACGCGCCGCGATACATTCGTCTGGCTGAACTGCGAGACGATCTCGCTCATCGGAGTGAGCGGCAGAGCCCACGCGTTGGCCTGGGGAGGCTTGAGGATCTTGAGAAACGTGAGATTCTCGGTGTGCAATACGACCCCGGTCATCTGCATCTTGCCGTCAAAGCGCCCTGAGGCCGCGCCCTGGATCTGGATTTCGGCGTCGAGCAGGTTGGCGAGGGTCCCGCTGTCGTGGCGGTCGATCTGCGCTTCGACAGGGCCGCCGTCCATCATGAGCTCGAGCGTCGAACTGCGCCGGTCGGAGCTGAACGTGATGTCTGCCGACAGCACCCGGGCCTTGATGGTTACGAAGCGGCAATCGTCGCGGGCGTGCACCAGGTCGTCAAATGTCGCGGGAGCCGCCTTCGGCATCGGGGCGCGGCCGAGGACATCAATGGCGGCCTGATCGACGAATGGACGGAAGCTTTCGCGCGTGATGCCACGGATGCGAATCCGGTCGCCGGGCAGCAGGTCATACTGTTTCGCCGGCTGCACGTAGACAGCCGTGTCGCCATCCTGGACAAAGAGGGTGCTTTCGTAGCTTCGATAGAAAGTGACGGTAGCTTCGAAGTCGACCGGCAGCTGATGTGATGCCTGTTCGTTGGTGAGCGAGTGGATCGAAGAGATCGACGTGAGGGGGGCAGACTGAGCCCGCAGGAATGCCGTGAGCATACCAATGGCAAGAACGGCCGCAGGGCGCCACTTAATCATTCAATGCAGACCCAGGGTCAGCTACCCATCTCTCTCCGTCTTTCATCCCGCGGAGGCGGGAAACCGCATAAGTCTCCTACAACAGGAACTCGCATTTAAGTCGGGGAGGGGTTAATGCTTGGGCCTTATCTTACACTTCGATGAATCGGTTGTAATAGCTCTTTCGAGTTATGCGGACATGCCTTTTGTCATTTCGGGAATGCAGTTTCCCAAATGGCGGGCGGCGGGTGGAGTGGATATCATTTCTCCGTGGCGGAGATCACCCCGTCCGGAGCGAAAACCCGACATGGCGACCCAATCTGAGGCCCCCAAACCCGGCGCCGCCTCTCCACATGGTGGCCTGCAATCGCTGCCAACCCGCAAAATCCGCGTTATAGGGGTTCCCCTCGACATGGGGGCCAGCCGGCGCGGCGTGGACATGGGGCCGTCTGCGATGCGCGTGGCCGGTCTCGAAGCACGGCTAGAGGCGCTGGGCCACCGCGTTACCGATGCAGGGAACCTCAAGGTCGACATACCCGAAACTCAGGCGACCGGTGCGCAGAACGCGCGCTATCTCAAGCAGATAGCGGAGATCTGCGGCCGCACCGGCGACGCGGTCATCAAAACGCTCGATGACGGCATGATTCCGCTCGTGCTGGGTGGCGACCACTCCATCGCCGCCGGATCTGTCTCCGGCGTGTCGGAGTTCTATCGCCGGACGAACCAGAGCATCGGGGTCTTATGGATCGACGCCCACTCGGATATCAACACGCCTGAGACTTCGCCCTCCGGCAACGTGCACGGTATGCCGCTTGCCGCGCTCCTGGGGCTGGGCCCCGAAGCGCTCTCCAATCTCTATGGATACGCGCCGAAGATTGCGCCGGAGAACACGGTCCTGATCGGAGTGCGCGACATCGATGCCGCCGAACGCGCCAACATCCGGCGCGCGGGCATGGCTGAGGTCTACACCATGCGCGACATCGACGAACGCGGCATGCGGGCGGTCATGGAGGAAGCCCTGCGCGCGGCCGGCCGCGGCACTGCCGGCTATCACGTGTCCCTCGACATGGACTGGATCGACCCCGAGGATGCGCCGGGAGTCGGCACGCCCGTGCGCGGTGGCGCAACCTATCGCGAAGCCCACCTGGCCATGGAGATCCTGGCCGACCACGGGCGGCTCCTCAGTTTCGAAGTGGTCGAAGTCAATCCGGTGATCGACGAGCACAACCGCACCGCGGACCTCGCGGTGCAACTGGCGTGTTCGGCGTTCGGCAAGAAGATACTTTAATCAGCTGGGCGCGGCTTATTCTCGCGCGATGTTTCCACGGGCGTTTCCGACCGTGGTTAATTCTGGGAATCAGTCGCATAACTGGCTATTAACTAGCGGGCATTCTTCGAGCCTGGCCTACTCCGTGGCTCTAAACTCTAAGTAAGATTTTTTCCCATCAAGGATGATTCGCATTCATGGCAAGAAAACTTCGCGTAGGAATTCTGTTTGGCGGGCGCAGCGGCGAGCACGAGGTGTCGCTGCTGTCGGCCGCGTCGGTGTTGAAGGCAATCGATCGCAAAAAGTTCGACGTGGTACCGATCGGCATCACGAAGGAAGGCCACTGGCTCGGCTCGGCGGATGCGCACGGGCTCCTCGAAGGCGATTCCGGCGGGGTGATACGCACACTGCGCGCGGGCGATCCTGAAGCGACGCCCGGAGCAAAGCTGCTGCAGGAAGGCATGCCGATGCTGATGGCGCCCGAGCCGCCAGACGCGCTCACAAGGACGAGCACGGAACGCCGTCCGGACAGCCAGTCGACGCTCGACGTCGTGTTTCCGGTACTGCACGGCACTTTTGGCGAAGACGGAACCATCCAGGGGCTGTTTGAGCTTGCCGGCATCGCGTACGTGGGCTCCGGAGTGCTCGGCTCTGCCGCCGGCATGGACAAGGACGCGATGAAGCGGCTCTTCGCGCAGGCCGGACTGCCCATCGTGAAGCACGTAACATTGCTCCGCAGCGAGTGGGAAAAGACGCCGAAGAACGCCGTCGCGAAGATCGAGGCGGCGATGAAGTATCCGCTCTTCGTCAAGCCCGCGAACCTGGGCTCATCGGTCGGCATCTCGAAGGCGCACGACCGCAAGGAACTTGGTCCGGCGCTCGACGAGGCCGCAAAGTACGATCGCAAGCTGATCGTCGAAGAGGGCGTGGGCAGCAACAAAGCCAAGGCGCGCGAGCTCGAAGTAGCCGTGCTCGGCAACGATGCTCCCGAAGCGAGCGTCGTGGGCGAAATCATCCCCGGCAAGGAGTTCTACGACTACGAGGCCAAATATTTGTCCGAAGGCTCGGTGCCCGTCATTCCAGCCAGGTTGAGCCGGTCCGAGGCCAAAAGAATACGGCAGATGGCCGTCGAGGCATTCCGCGCCTGTGACTTGGCCGGCCTCGCGCGCGTGGATTTCCTCATGGAGCCCGGCGGCAAACGGCGCATCTACGTAAATGAGGTGAATACTCTCCCCGGCTTCACGCAGATCAGCATGTATCCCAAGCTCTGGGAGGCGTCGGGCCTCAAATACTCCGACCTGATCACGCGCCTCATCGAGCTTGCGCTCGAACGGAAAGAAGAAAAGAATCGGACGCGGTACAGCAGAGAGCTGTGAACAGTGGTCAGTGGCTAGTGTCTAGTGGTTAGTGGTCGCTAATCGACCCAAGACCAGCGGTGAGCGAGAACCGCTTCTTCGCATTTTTCATACGTGGAACTCCAGAACCTTGAACGGTGTCTAAATTGCTTGAGCGCCGAGGTTTGCCAAAGACTACACTGGGCACTGGCCGCTAATCACTAACCACTAGCCACTATCCGCTGCACTTGGGAGAGATGATGACGCTGCTGGATGCACCGAAGTTTGACGAGGTCCGAGATCGCCGCAGGCGCATCATCATCCTGTCCAGCGCGGGCGTAGTTGCCGCGCTGGTGATCCTGCTCTGGATCCTTGCGGGGTTTCCAATCGACTGGCCGTGGAACTGGTACGCTCACTTTCGCGGCAGAATCGCCGTGAACACGTTCTTCAAGGCCGTCGAGCGGAACGACATGAGCGGCGCGTACACGATCTGGATCCACGATAAGGACTGGCAGACGCAGCAGGCGCAAATTGCGGCGCACCCCTTCGATCAGTTCAGCAAAGAGAAGAGTCAGTCGATGGATCAGAAGGCGATGGTCAAGGCCTACGGCGACCTGGTCAATGACAAGGACTGGCAAAACCACAAAGCGATGCTGGATGCCTATCCGTTAACCCGGTTCCAGTCGGACTGGAGCCCCACGAGCCCCGACAACGAATACGCGCCCATCAAGAGCCACTTTATTGCCGCCGCCCGGATGAACGGCAACGTACTGGTCGTGGGCGTGTACCTCAATGGCCTCAAAAGCAAGCCGGTCTTCCTTGCCTACGACCCCAAGGCGAAGACGCTGACATTCTCGCCGGTGGAACTGTATCTCGGGCCGTAGCGAGCCGGCGCTTCAGCTCTTCAACTCCGCGAGCGCCTTCTCAAGGCTCGCCGGATCCTCGACGTTGAGCGCCTTCTGCGCTCCGTCGATCTGCTTCATCAGGCCGGTGAGAACTTTGCCCGGGCCGACTTCGACAAAAGTATTCGCTTCGGCCGCGACGAGCGCCTGCACGCAATCGACCCACCGCACCGCCCCCGTAACCTGGCGGGTGAGCGCATCCTTCGCGCCGTCCGCATTGCTCACCAGCGATCCGGTGACGTTCGCGGCCACATGTATCTCCGGATCGTGGAGAGGGATGCCCGCGAGAACCCGCGCGACTTCTTCCTGCGCCGGCTGCATGAGGGAGCAATGGAAGGGCGCGCTCACGGGAAGCAGCACGGCCCGCCGTGCGCCTTTCGCCTTGCAGAGATCGGCGGCCTTCTGAACGGCTTCGGCCGCGCCGGAAATCACCGTCTGGCCCGGCGAGTTGAGATTGGCGGCCGCCACCACCTGCCCCGTTTCCGCGGCAGCTTCGGCACAGGCTTCCGCCACCTTCGCCGCATCGAGCATCAGGACGGCAGCCATAGCCCCCTGGCCCGGCGGGACGGCCTGCTGCATGGCGCGGCCGCGCGCCCTTACAGCCTGTACCGCGTCAGCAAACGAGAAGGTTCCTGCAGCGACGTGGGCGGACCATTCTCCCAGCGAATGTCCGGCGGCGACGGCGGGCATGATGCCTTTTGCGCCAAGCACGCGCCACACTGCCACGCTCACAGTAAGAATGGCGGGCTGGGTATTCTCCGTGAGGCGGAGATCGTCCTCGGGGCCCTCAAAGCAGACCTTCGAAATCGCGAATCCAAGCGCTTCATCGGCTTCGGCGAAGGTCTGCGCGGCGACGGGAAAGGCATCAGAGAGGGCGCGTCCCATGCCCACTGCCTGGGAGCCCTGGCCCGGAAAGAGAAAGGCAATCTGGGTACTCATCACGAGGTCGATTTTAAGGCAGTGACCAAGGGTTAGCGATGAGGGGTCAGTGGCGCCGTGGGCATGTCTCTAGCGCTGGAACATCCAGCTGCAGTTCTCGACGAACGGCGTGGGATCGGAGCGCCGCCACGTTCCTCCGTCCTTCTCCACGACGAACAGCCCGCCCGCGCCGCAGTAACGGCCGCACTTTCGGATGATGGAAACTACGGCGTGCGAGTGTGTGCTGTCAAAGCCGGGGTTGCCGAGGAACCGCACGTGGCGGAGGTTCTGCCACGGCTGGCACGGGCCGGCATCGCGATGCGGGGCCGCGAGGCACGCGAGCGCCTGGCTTGTCTGAACCGCAGACAGGAGTTGGTAGCCCTGCGGAATGTCGAACTTCTGCTCCCAGCGGTGGCTCTTGCGGTTCGCTGCGACGAATGCGTCGGCCATCTCGTGCTCGTCGGGCGTGGAAGGGCTGAGGCAGCTCCCGCCAACCTGCGGAATGTCGGTGGACGTGTAGCCGGCGAAGGCGAGAGGCTCCCCTTCAGGCTTTTCATAGAGCGCGGAGTAGACTCCGTATGCCTCGGCGGGCGCGGGGTCGGCGCCGGGCTGGTTCAGTGGGTCGGTGACGGAGAGGTCGGAGATGGACGAAGCGCCACGCCCGACGACGCGATGATAAATGCGGAACGCGAGGACGCCCGCGGCAATGACGATCAGGATCAGCGTGACGAGTTGGCTTCGCAGGAAGCGCATTGGGACTCCGGTCGGGACGGCGCAGGGCCATCGCACTGAACATTATCATTCGCCGGAGCTTGACCGGTCGCTCCGCCAGACGGCGCCGTTTTATAACTTGGCAGCCAGCACGATTGGCTGGTAGTAGCCGCTTTCTTCAGGCATGAGCCAGCGCACATTCGCAAAACCGGCGGCTTCGAGTGCAGAGGCCAGCCCGGCCCGAGCAGGCAGCGGTATTTTCCTGCGAAGTGATGCGAAGCCCAAACGCGGTCGAAGTGGGTGGTGATGTAGAGGTGAAGAACATAGCCGGTATCATCGACCCAGTCCCAGACCTGGTGAACAAACCAGCGGCCGCGTTCGTTGCGGTAAAACGCCGGCGGCTGGATCGCGGGCTTCTCGAGGATAAGGCGATCGTAGTCGCGCAGGCTGGCGATAAGCACGCCGCCGGGTCGAAGGCGCAAGTGCAGGACGCGCGCGGCCCGGGCCAGTTCGTCGGCGGAAAGATGCGGCAGGGCATTGTCCATCGCGGCCACGACGTCGAAATCGGTACTCTCAATGCAGGCGAGCGAGCACATGTCGGCGACGCGGAACTCGATGTCGACGGAGCGGAGGCTCGCTTCACGGCGGGCGCGGGCGACGGCCGCGGTGCTGACGTCGCAGGCAGCTACGCGATGTCCCGACTGCGCGAAGCCGATAGCCTGTGTGCCGATGCCGCAGGCGCAGTCGAGGATCTTGAGGGAATCGCGGCCGGCCGCTTCGCGCAGGATCGGATCGAGGATGCCGCGCTGACGCTCGATGGACTTGTCCCAATCTTCGAAGATCAGGTGATAGTGCTCGGCGAGAGCGTCGTAGAACTGCGCGGTTGTTTGATCGACCATGGACCTGCCGGACTAGAACAGGCTACAGGAACTGTTACGCGAGGCTGTCGGGATGAAAGCCGACGAGTCGCATGGCGCGGTCGGCTTCGGGGTTGCGCATGAAGGTCTGCCAGACGAGCTCGCTGCGGAGGTTCTCGGCCATGAGGACGGAGATGCCGAGGTCGATGCCGAGGACGTCGGGGTTGTACCAGTTCGCTGAGGGGTGAAATGCGTCGAGGAAGCCGTAGCGGCCCCAGGCCTGCGGGTACTTCGCGCGGAGAGAGCGCAGGACGGAGAGGCACTCGCCCGGCAGGAAAGGCAGCGATCCGGCTGCGGCAGAGGGAACAACGGTTCCGTCAATGAGGCCGCGTGACGGCGGCCCGCCCCAGACGGTGTAGCCGTGAATGGAGTCGGAGGCGGTAATGCCCCAGTAGTTGTTCGAGTACCACTTCGGCATGGAGAGGCAGAAGGCCTTGTGCGCCCGCGTGGCGACCCTGGAGTTGGCGAAGTAGTCGGCGTACCCGTCTCGCTTATGGCGAAAGTCGAACCATGCGTGCGAGTACTGGTGCGTAAAGATGGGGTCGTTGCCGCCGATGAAACTCATGCCCGCGTAGTCGATGACGGGTCGGGTAAAGCTGTTCCAGTGCTCGGGTGAAACCGGATGCGTGGGCGAGCCGATGGCAAGCAGGTAGATCATCATAAGCTCGCAGTAGTGGCTCCAGCGCCCGGGGATGAAGCCGGAGTCGGGGAACCACCCCATGGCGAAGGCTTGGCCGTCGTTGAGCATCCAGGGCCAGTCGACGCGCTCGTAGAGTTGCTGCGCGAGCGACTGGATGCGCGCGTCGGCAAAGTAGGCTCGGGCAGTCTGGATGCCGCAGAGCAGGATCGACGTGTCGATGGAGGAGAGTTCACTGCGGCGCCAGCGGCGTCCGGTTTCGACGTCGGAGAAGTGGTAGAAGAAGCCGTGAACCTCGGGCAGATGGTTGAGGTGCCAATCGAGAGTGGTGCGTACCCGGTCGACGACCTGCGAGTAGGGCACGTAGCCGCGATGGTCGGCGATGCAGAGGGCGGTGAGGCCAAAGCCGGTGGCCGCGATCGAGGCCATGCGGCGCGGGTCGCGGGCGCCGTTGAGGTCGTTGCGCGAGCGGTCAAGCACCTGGCCGGTGGCCGGATGGCCCTGCTCCCAGAAGTAGAGGCAGCCCTGGCGGATGAGGTCGTCGAGAAAGGCCTCGTCGTCGCGGGCGATGCGCGGCGTTTGGGCGGCGGAGAGAGTGCGAGCGGACAGCGATGCGGAGCAAGCCGCTGAGCCTGCTGCAAGCGCCAGCAGCTTGAGCGCCTGGCGCCGGTGGATATACGACATTTCTGGTTCAGCCCCCGAATTTATGTGCCGGTAGAGCCGATGGAGGCGCCGGAAACAGGCGAGAAGTCCCCAAACTTCAAGCCCCGGAATTCACTCGCAACGGCTGCACGGTACAGACCCCGACGCACTGCACAAACGGGCAGAGAACAGCATGGGTGGTTACTTCTAGGATGACAGGATTGGAGCGGCGGGGCAAGGGGGGCATAGGGACAGAGGGACAGAGGAAAAGGCAAACAGTGACCACCAGCTACTAATCACTAACCACTGATCACTGAGCACTGGGCTATCAGTTCCAGCGGGATTTGTCGTCGGGATCCTCGTCGAGCTGGCGGCCGCGGTGGTCGAGGCGGACGGTGCGCCCCTGGCTGCGCATATAGACCTCGAACTTCCGCCCGGCGCGGCGGCGCTTCCAGCGGTAGTAGCCGTTGCGGAGACCGTACATCCACTCGCTGGCAACGAAACCGAACCCGCGGCTGGGAGCGAATCGGATGAATATGAGACCGGCGACCGCGCCGCCCAACTGCGCAAAGGCGTAGAGGCGATTCTGGCTGAAGAGCATGGCGACAGCGATGAGCGCGTAGATGACCGCGAGGTACCTTGCCTTGATGTTGATGAGAAAGAACATCAGGAATTCGGTATCGCCGTAGAGAACCCCGATCGCGACCAGCAGGCCGAAGATGCCTCCCATGCAGCCGTAGAGCGGCATCTGCTCGATGGGGTGGCCGAGCCTGCCGGCCGCGTCGTAGATGATTGCGGCAGAAAGCGCAGTTCCGAGCACGGAGACGACATACAGGCTCATCGTCCAGTTGGGGCTGCGGTAGGCCTCGAGGAAGCCCGCGAGAAACCAGAGCGACAGCAGTTCGAACAACGTGGCGAGCAGGGCTCCCGGCGGGTGGATGAGGCTGTAGGTGAAGGGCTGCCAGATCCAGCCGTGCAGGAACAGGGTCGGAACGAAAGAGAAGTGGGAGCCGATAAAGCCCATCGTCTCCTGCGAAAGACCGACGTTCGCCAGCGCAAGAAGGAAATAGGCGATGAGATTGATGAGCACGAGCCGGCGCGTGGTTCCGCGGAACTCGGGAAATCCGAACGGCATGGAGCCCATTCTCGGCATATCCCAAAGGTTAACCCGAGGACCGTAGCGGTGTCATGGGGCCAGGGGGACAACGGAGCATCACGGGACGACAACGAGGCTGCGGTGGCCCTCCTTGTCCACGGCGCAGACGCCGAACGTGACGTTGTCCTTCGAGATAGGAACGTCGATCGTGACGGCTTGCCCGGCAGGGCCGGCGGGGACTTCGCGCATGTATTCCCACCACGGCGCGACGGTGTCGCGCCAGAGTAGCAGGTAGTGATCGACGGCGCCGGGAGCAGGCTGCCATGTGAAGGCGGTGCCATTATCCAGCTTGCGGGTGTCGATGGAGACCTTGACCGGTGGGCCCGGCGATGAGGCGAACGTGGCCAGCGAGGCGGCGTCGAGCCGGGCAACCTTTGCGACGTAGGAGAAGTCTACAAAGTCCAATAGGTCGCCGAGAACGGGATCGCCGGAACCGGGCGCGGGATGGACCACATTCTGGTGCTGATGGTTGAAGTCTTCGCGCCATTCGGTAAGGCGCACGGCGGCAAAGCCTTCGCGATTGAAGGAGCTATGGTCGCCGCCACGCAGATAACGGTCGGGTCGGGAGATGAGAAAGGCCTCGAATGCGGATCGTCCGCCCGCCGGGAAGTACGTCTGGGCCACGCCATCGATGGCGCGCGCAAGCTCGCGGGACGGCGAGTCGTCTTCAAGGCCGAGCGCGCGGATGCGGCGTTCTTCCTGCGGTGTCGCGGCGCTGGGTACGCCCTCGGAGAAGACGCGGACGCGGTCCTTGAGCTGGAGCGTGTCTCCGGGCGTGGTGTTGCCGCCCACAATGTCGTTGTTGAGAACTCCTTTGAGATCCCACCCCTGGTCTTTGGCAAGCTTGGCAAGATGCGCGGAACCGACCAGGCCCTGCTCCTCCCCGGCCACGGCGACGAACACCAGCGAGGCGGGCAGGCGGAGCTTGCTGAGGGCGCGGGCAGACTCGAGCGAAACGGCGACGCCCGACGCATCGTCGTTTGCTCCCGGAGCGACGCCGCGCGCGTCCATGACGTTGGAATTGCGCGAGTCATAATGGCCCGTAACAAGATACATGGTGTTGGCCTGCGCGGCATCGTGGCCGCGCAGGATGGCGTAGACATTGGTGATGCGCGTCGGCTTCGGAATGCGATTCGCCCAGGGGCTGCCGGCCGCCGCGGAAGGGTCGGCCGTGAATGTGTCGCGGCGCACATCGAGGCAGCCGCCGCATTCGGTAGAAATCTGCTGGAACTGTTCGAATATCCAATCCGCCGCGGCCTCAACACCGGTCCCGGCGGGCAGGTCGGCTTCCATGCTGGAAAGCGTGTTGCGAGTCTGGAAGCTGACGAGCTTGGCGATGATCTGGTGAATGCGCTGGCCATCGATGGCAGCAATGGCGCGAGCGATGGCAGGATCGGGCCGGGCGGGAGTAAATCGCGTGGCGTGCAGTTTGAAATCGGGCTGTGGGTGTACCGGCGCCGTTGCCTGCGCTTGGATGGATGGCGCGACGACGGCAAGCCCGCACAGCAGGAGCATGGGAGTGATGCGCATCAGAGGTTCTCCACAGAAAAGGCCGGGAGTTCAGCGGCTCCCGATTCCCTGAGCACCTGGGCCCACTTGACCTCGGAGCGGGAACCATCTAAAACTAGCGGAGTCGAACTCCAAATAACGCAATCCTACAGTACGACGCGAGAATTGCATCGAGAAAGAGAGGAGGCCGCCGATGCCGACCTGCCCTGAGTGCGAAAACGACCTGGATATTGAACTGGATGAAGTAGAAGAAGGCGACGTAGTGGCCTGCGAAGAGTGCGGAACCGAATATGAGATCGTGGGCGTTGACCCGCTGGAACTGACGCGCGTGGGCGACGACGAGGACGAAGAAGACGAAGATTACGGCAGCGACGAAGAGGAAGAAGAGGAGTAATGGTGCGCATGCGATTGGTAGCCGGGGCGGCATTTGTTGCCCTGACGCTTGGAATCGCGCCGATGGGAACCCTGATGGGATTGCCCGCGGCGCAGGCACAGAACCTGGGACAGCGGGTCGTGAACGGCGTCGTTTTGGACGCAAGCTCCACCGCGGTGTCGGGGGCGACGGTGTTCCTCAAGAACACGAAAACCAAGACGATCCGCAGCTACACATCGACCGCGGACGGCAAGTTCCGCTTTGCCCAGGTGAACATGAGCGACGACTACGACCTCTGGGCGGAGAAGGACGGAAAGAAGAGCGCTTCCAAGACGATCAGTTCGTGGGACACGCGCAAGGAAGTTGAGAGCGAGCTGAAGTTCAAATAACGGATGGACTACCGCTTCCTGCCGTTGCTTGAAAGGACGAACTGATTACCGTCCGGGTCTTTGAAAACGGCGGCCGATCCCCACGACTCGGTCGCGGGCTCTCTTGTAAACATGACCCCCTTCTTCTTGAGCACCTCTGCGGTGGCGAAGACGTCATCGCACCAGAATGAGATTCCCTGGAACTCCCCGATCCGTTTCTCGTGGCCTTCGGGAGTGAACAACGAGATTCCGGTTTCGGCACCGGGGATCATCAGCTCAATCCACCGCTGCTTCTCGTTGAATGGCTGGTCGGTGGCAACCTTCATCCCCAACGATTCCGTGTAAAACTTCAATGCCGCGTCCTGGTTAGTGACCGGAACGCCGACGAATTTTATGCCTCGCAGCATGGCTGTTCCCTCCAGTGTGGTGAGCGTAACCTCTTCGCAGATGGGAAGCAATCAGGCAGGCAATGCTATAGTAAGCGCTGGGTACTGACTGAAATTTGCGTTGACAAACAGCGAGCGCTTGCTGTATTATGTTTTCATCATGAGCGCCGTAGAAACAATCCGCACATTACTCTGTGAACCCTGCCAAACATCCTGCCAGAAGTTCGGAATGCATCGCAACGGTCTGCGGCGCTATCGCTGCCCACTCTGCAAGAAGACGTATACGGAACCGCACAAGCGCGTCATGGACTCCATGTACATCTCGCACGATAAGGCCGTCCTTGCGCTTCAGTTGCTTCTGGAAGGCAGTTCGATCCGCAGCACAGAGAGAATCACCGGACTCGACATGAATACGATCATGAAGCTGCTTGTGCTTGCGGGCGAACGTTGCCAAGCGCTTCTCGATTCCAAGATTCACGGTATCGACATTGACGATTGCGAAGTTGATGAAGTCTGGGGATTCGTTTTTAAGAAGGAAGTCCGCAAGCAGCGGCGCTCGGAGACGGCCTACGGGATTGGCGATGCGTATTGCTTCATAGGGATTGAACGCACGACGAAGTTGGTCATTGCGCATCACCTTGGCAAGCGCGATCAACAGAGCACAGATGCTTTCCTCTCTAAGTTGGCAATCGCGGCTTCGTGGAAGCCGTTTCAATTATCGACAGATGGATTCAGAACGTACCCAGGTTCCGTCAAGGCGCACCTTGGGTCTCGGGTGAACTACGCGCAGATCGTCAAGGTGTACGGGCGCGACAGAGGTGGAGAACAGCGGTACAGCGCGGCTCAGGTCGTCGATGTCGTGCGTACCGTAATATCAGGCAACCCCGACCCGGAGCGTATTTGCACGTCGATGATCGAAAGGCAGAACCTCTCCGTCCGCATGGGGATGCGCCGAATGACTCGCCTTACCAATGCGTTCTCTAAGAAGTGGGAGAACCTGCAAGCGGCGTATTCGCTGTGGTTTGCCTACTACAACTTCGTTAGGGTCCATTCGACGCTAAAGCAGACACCAGCGATGGCGCAGGGGTTGACCGATCATGTATGGACGATTCGAGAGTTGATTGCGTAAAGGACAATATGACGAAAGGTACTAGCATCACGCTTGCAAGCGTGCTTATAATGACAGTGAAGCGCGCCTATGACGGCGCTCCGTTCAGGATCGTGCAGAACGGAAACGCCGTCGTTAAAGCGCCGCCCGTAAGGCGATGAAGGAAGAGGGGCATACGCTCACCTCCCTTCTCTTGGCATCACTCCCGAACTGATCAGGGACGATGAGTGATTCCCAAGCTCGCTAAGGTTGAGTGGCCCCGGAAGGACTTGGACCTTCATCTCGCCGGGTACGAACCAGGTGCTCTATCCATTTGAGCTACGGGGCCATGAAACCTAACCCTTATATTCGTAAGTGCTTATCCTCCCTCCAAACCCCTGCTCGATGGTCCGATACGGGGTGTCCGGCTTTTTGTTGATGAAGTACAGAGCGTTCTGCACGGCCTGAAGATGATCGTCGTTCTTGAACGCGAACGCATCGGCTTCCAGCGCCGCGACGATGTCCTTGACCGTGAAGGTCTTCGGCAGGCGCGGGCCGATTGCCCTGATCGCCGCCGTGATGTTTCCCGGAGACGCCTTCCCCCTCTGTACCTTGACATGGCTTACAGCGGCCTTACGGCGAGCGCCGTTAGAGTTGGGATTGAGCGCGACCCGATCCGCAGGGACTAGGCCGGGAAACAGCCTATTGACGACATCGGCAATGTCCGGATCGCGCGCTAGGGTCAAGAACTGGGACACCTTCATGGCGCGTCGATGTTCGTATTCTTGGACTTCCTCGAAACGAGACATTGGGTACACTCCGGCTATTACTCTTACGAGTGTGTACCCTAATACCCTGAGTGTCAAGCGGACGTCAAAAATGCAGGGTATTGTGCTGTGGGATTGATAGGGTATTAAGTTCCACTTGGCCTACCGCCGCCGAAGTTCTTGCGCCTCGCTGCAAGTTGGCGGAAGTATTCAGGTCCACGCTTTGCCGTCTCTTTACCGCCCTTGCTGCCTAGTTGCACGGCCATCGCCTGCGGAGTCGCTTGCTTAATCAGGCCATCGGTAAGGGCAATGGCGCTTTGCAACACTTCATGGCAGCGCTCGGTGCTGCTCCGCAATAGCGCAGGGCTGGATACAATCTCATCAGCTTGTGCAATTAGGCGCTTGAGGGAGCGAAGGTCGGTGCGTGTCGATGACATGATCTGACGATACGCCCGAATGAATCGTGAAGCAAGCGCTTGCTGTTGTCTGCTTTACACGCAGATTTCAGTCATGACCAAGCGCTGATATAGCCATGCCCGTGCTCGACGAATACGTCACCGACGTGCTCATGCGCGACCTCGTCGGACATGATCGCAAGCCGGCGGCGTTTCTTGTCTATTTGTGGCTGGCCGCGGAGCAAGCGAAACGGCGCGCGGAAGTCCAGGTCAGCTACGAAGAGATGGCCGAATCGATCGGTATCTCGAAGAGCTCAGCGCAGAGTTCGATACGGTGGCTGCTGAAACGCAAACTGCTGGTAGTGAAGAAGCAGACCGTGACTGCCACTCCTCGCTACTCCGTGCGCAGTCCGTGGCGCGATGCGGCGCCGCGCGATGGCCGCTGATGCCCCACCCATCCGGCGGAGTCGCGACCTATTCCTGCTTCAGGATTACATCGCCATTGACCGTCTCGATCGTTACCTGGCTCTGCCCGTTACCGACACGTCCCGATACATAGATGTACTTGCGCGGCGTGCCGCGACTGGTTTCCCACTCGGTCGTCTGGCGCTCCGCAAGTCCCAGGTGCTGGTCCACCCGAAAATCCTGGCTGCTGTTCTTCGTATATGCAAGCTTGATCCGGACATCCATGCCGAAGTCTTTAGGCACGGTGAGCAGGATAGCGCCGGCCATTGAACTTAAGTGGACGTCGCGCCTGCCGCTGGATGGTCCCGCGAGATGAACCGTGACGTCGCCCGCCATGGTGCCCGCATGAACCGGCCCGCTAACCTGCTGCAGTGTGATCTTGCCTCCCATCGTGGAGACATCGGCCGACCCATCAGCGTGCTCGATGACGATGTCGCCACCCATGGTCTTGGCGCTCGCGCCATTTCCGACAGTGCCAATGCGGATGTTGCCGCCCATGGTAGAGAGATCAGCGCCGTCAGGTGCATCGGGGACATCAATGTCGCCGCCCATTTTGTGAACGCTAATCCGGCTCCCCTCTGGCAGGCCCGCAGCTAGCACACGCACCGGAGGACATGCGACAGGCACAACAAGGACGCTTGTTCCCAATGCGACGAGCGCGGAAACCGAAAGCCGAATGTTCATGACAGGACTCTCCAGCAGACGGATACGCGGCCTGCGGCGGAAAGTTCCCTGCCAGCGCGCTACTCCTCGAGCTTTTTTGTAACCAGCTCGTTGAGAAGCGCGGGATTGGCCTGTCCGCGCGAAGCCTTCATGACCTGGCCGACGAAGAACCCGGCAAGGGTCTTCTTGCCGGCCCGATACTGCTCCACCTGCTTCGGGTTGGCGGCGATGACCTCGTCGATCATTTTTTCGATCGCCGAGGTGTCGGTGATTTGCTGTGGCTTCTCGCGCTCGTAGACAGCGGCGAAGTCTTCGCCTTTCTCAAAACAGATGTCGAGGATCTGCTTGAGTTGTTTCGAGCTGATCTTGCCGTCTTCGAGCAGGTCAGCCGCCGCGACGATGCCGGCCATGGAGACGGGCGAGTTTTCCTGTTCGAGGCCCAGCGCATTGAGGCGGCCGCCGATCTCGCTGAGCAGAATGTTGGCTACGCGCCGGGGATTCCTTGCGGTGCGGGCCGCGACCTCGAAGCGGGCGGCGAACTCGCGCGAAGCGGTTAGGGTGCGCGCGTCCTTTTCGTTCAGGTCATATTCGCCAATCATGCGCGCCCTGCGTGCTTCGGGCAGCTCCGGGAGCTCCGCTCTTTTCCGCTCAAGGAATTCCGTGTTCAGAACGAGGGGCGGCAGGTCCGGCTCTGGGAAGTAGCGGTAATCGTGAGCCTGTTCCTTGGAGCGCATGGAATAAGTGCGGCCTTCGTTGGCGTTCCACAGTCGCGTTTCCTGCTGAACCTTGCCGCCGGACTCGATCACTTCGACCTGGCGCTCGATTTCATACTCGAGAGCGGCACGGATGAACTTGAAGCTGTTGACGTTTTTTACTTCGGCCTTGGTGCCGAATCGCTCCTGGCCGCGAGGGCGGACGCTGACGTTGGCGTCGCAGCGCAGAGAGCCCTCTTCCATGTTGCAGTCGGAGACGCCGGTGTAGAGCAGGATCTCCTTGAGGCGCGTGAGGTATTCGAAAGCCTCATCGGGCGTGCGGATATCGGGCTCGCTGACAATTTCACACAGCGGCGTGCCGCAGCGGTTCAGGTCGAGATAGGTGCGCGTTGCGGAGTCGGAGAAGCCGTCGTGCAGGCTCTTGCCCGCGTCTTCTTCCATGTGCAGGCGGGTGATACCAATTTTCTTATTCGTTCCGGACGGCGTCGGCACTTCGATCCAGCCATGCTCCGCGATGGGCTTGTCGTACTGCGAGATCTGGTAGCCCTTGGGCAGGTCGGGGTAGAAGTAGTTTTTGCGCGCGAAGATGGAGCGAGGATTGACCGTGCAGTTGATCGCCAGCGAAGCCAGCGTGGCGAACTCAACGGCCTTCTCGTTCAACACGGGCAGCGCGCCGGGCAGGCCGATGCAGACGGGGCAGATGTTGGTGTTAGTTGGAGCGCCGAACTTGTTGGCGCAGCCGCAGAAGATCTTGGTGGCCGTGAGGAGCTGGACGTGGACCTCGAGGCCGATGACGGGCTCGTACTTGGCGAGGATTTCCGGGCTGAGGGCTGCGGCGGCAGGCATAGAGAAATTCTAGCGCGGCCAGCGTTTCGCGGGCGTACACGAGCCGATCAAGATCAATCATCGATCCAAGCGGTCCGGATCAGCATTTCGCGCGCGACTGCGGTGATTGGCCGGCCTTCATTCTCGATCGCGAAGTCTTCCAGATTGGCTTGATCCAGGATCGCGTTCAATTCGTCGACTCGCGCGACGAACTTGTCCTGCAGGATGCCGATTTCGCGTGATCGCACGCGTTGACGAAGGCATTTCGGGCTGGCAGTCAATCGGCAAACGGCAACATTTGCGGAGCCGCTCACGTTTCGACAAAGCTCGAGCTCGGCTTGGCTCTCCATGGCCCGCGCCACAAGGAACCGACGCACACCCATACGAGCATAGTTCCCGCAAACCGACTCGAAGTTCGCGTACATCATTTCATCTTTGATTGCGGCTGGTGAAAGATGCGCGAGCCCGATCGCATCCAGATCGATTGCCGCATGCACGATTCCACGAATCGAGAGCAAGTCAGAAGCTTCGGCCAGCACGGCCGACTTGCCGGCGCCCATCGTGCCGGTGATCACGAGCAGCGAAACAAGCGATGGGCTGCTATTGTCTGGCATTGCAGGTCTCGCTCGATCCGCGCCTACTGTTTTGTATCCAGCGGGTGCTGGGACTTCTCGAAGAACTCCGTTTGCAGCTTCAGGCTTTCGTCGTCGGCCTTGATGGCCTTGAGGGCTTCGGCGATCTGGCTGGACCATGCCTTCTGGTCGAACTCGCCCAGCTCCTTTGTCGCCGCGGCACCGTCGCCGGAGTAGTGGTTCGGGAAGCGCGCGTACCACCAGATTCCGGTGTAGACGTTGTCGGGAAGGTTGAGGCGGTGCTGGTCGGCGCCGGACTGCTGATGCGCGCGGTCCTGGTGTACGAGGTCGGGCCGGGCGATCATCATGTTGGCCGTCTCGGATTCGCCGGCGTGCATGTCGTTCTTCGGGTCCGACTTCATGCTGGGCCGGCCGGGCAAGTTTGTGTTAGGCAGGCCGAAGACGTAGACCACGTAGTCGCGCGGCGTGGCCAACTGCGCCTGTCCGAAGAGCGGCAGCAGCGACTCATTGCCGCCGTGACCGTTCACGATAACGACTTTCTTGCAGCCGTTGCGCGCCATCTCCTTCACCGTCTCCTGCAGCAGGGTGAGCTGCGTCGAGAGGCTGTACGCGACGGTGCCGGGCTGCTGCTGCGCTTCGAATATCTGGCCGAAATAGTACTCGGGAAAGACGACGGCGTACTCCTGCTGGACGGCGTTCATCACGGCGAACCGCACGTCGAGCAGGTCGGTGCCGAGGGGCAGATGCGGGCCGTGCTTTTCGATGATGCCGAAGGGCAGCACGCACACGCCCTGCGCCTGGTGGATGGCGCTGACAAAGTCGGGGGCGGTGAGTTCTTCCCATTTAGGAGAAAGCTTTTGCGACTGCGCGGCGCAGGCAGCCGCGACGGAAACGAGTGCGGCAACTCCGAACCTTCTCAACATAAAGACCTCTTTAATGAGCTGCGTTATTCCGATGGGTCCTGCGCGGTAAACGGCGAGCAGCAGGGCTTCTCGGTGGCGTGGAAGTTCATCAGTTCGGCGCGGATGCCGTCGGGATCGTACATGTTGAACTGGCCCTTGCCGTCCTTGCCGATCTTGGTCCCGCTGTCGGCGCGCACGCCTTCGAGCCGGCCGCCGTCCTTGAGGGTCTTGAAGGCATCATCGACGGACTTTTGTCCAAGCGAGAAGTGGTCGAGCACCCCGAGCGTCCTCTGCGTCATGTTCGCCGGAATACCGGTACCGGAGGGGCCGCTGGTGAGCATGTACTCAAGCCAGTCATGACCGTCTGGAACCTGCTGCGAGACCCAGTCGATCTTGTCGTCCTGCATGCCGCCAAACCAGTAGGGCCTGAATCCGAGCAGGCCTCGGAAGAAGGTGTCCTCTTTTGCGCGGTCGCGCACGAGCATGCCGACGTGAATGATGTGGCGGCCGATGACATTCGGCGCATTGACCTTTGCGCTGGGCGAAGGCTGCACAAATTGAACCTTGTTGTTCTCCGGATCCAGCACGTCGAACCAGCGGCTGCCGTCGGACCCGGTGGTGATCTTTGCAGGCACCTTCCAGCCTTTGGCGGCGAGGTATTTGCGCATGCCTTCGGCGCTCACGGTATTGAAGGCGATGTGGTCGAGGCGGTTGACGCCGGCGCCGGTGGGCAACGGAAGCACTTCAATGTACTGCGTGTGATTGATGGCGTATTTCACGCCGTTGGGATTCTCGGGGTCCGGCATCTTCGCTGCGCCGACGGTGACGGTATAGAAATGCTCGGTGGCGGAGGCGTCGGAGGTGTAAACCGCCAGGTGCGAGACCCCGGTGATCTGCGGCCGGGATGGAGCGTTCTGGGCGTTGGCGGAGATAGCGAGACAGAAGAGCAGGGCTGCGGAAAGGAATCTCAGACGCATGGCGTACCTCGCAAAGATGGGACCGGACCACCATATATCGGTTTCGCGGGCTGCGCAATGTGCGAGCGCGTTTCAGGCCTCAGCCGCCGGCGATTGGACGCATGCACAGGAAAGCCAAACGGGGCGCGCCCGCAGCCCGGTACAATTCCGCCATGCACACCTTGCGTTCTCGCATTCCCATCGCTCTGCCGGTCGTTTGTGTTGGAGTCCTCGCAGCATCTCTCGTTGCCGTATCGCAGGCAATCGTGCCCGCGTCGCCATCGGACCGCGCCGAGGCGCAGGAGATATTCAAGCAGCTGATCGAGATCAACACCACCGATACTCCGCAGGGCAGCGTAACGGCGGGAACGCAGGCGATGGAGAAGCGCTTTCTCGATGCGGGCTTTCCGCGCGAGGACGTGCATCTGCTCGGGCCCAACGAGAAGAAGATGAACCTGGTGGTGCGCTATCCCGCGGCGGGCACGCCGACGGAGAAGCCGGTCCTGTTCCTGTGCCACATGGATGTCGTGGAGGCTCTGAAATCGGACTGGCACACGGACCCCTTCCAGTTTGTCGAAAAGGACGGCTACTGGTACGGGCGCGGCACGCAGGATATGAAGGACTCCGACGCAGCGCTGGTGGCCACTTTCCTTCGGCTGCATCGCGAACGATACAAGCCGAAGCGCGACTTGATTCTGGCGCTGACCGCGGATGAGGAAGGCGGAAGTTTCAACGGCGCATCCTGGCTGGTGAACGAGCATCGCGACCTGGTGGATGCGGCATACGTAATCAATCCAGACTCGGGTGGCGTGGAACTCGACCACAGCCACGCCGTGGTTGCCGACGTGGAAGCCACGGAAAAAGTCTATGCGGATTACCGGGTGACTGCGTTGAACCCCGGCGGGCACAGCTCGCGGCCGCGGGCTGACAATGCAATTTATGAATTGACGAACGCGCTCGAAAAGCTTGCGCACTACAGCTTCCCGTTCGAGATGAACGAAGTGACGCGTACGTATTTCCGCAACCTGGAAAAGGAAGAGCCCGAGGGGACCGCGATGGATATTCGCGCGATCCTCGCCAATCCGCCAGACATGGCCGCCGCGGCTAGGCTGAGCGCGGAGCCCAGCTTCAACTCGAACTTCCGCACCACCTGCGTTGCGACGCGGCTGTCCGCGGGACACGCGAACAACGCTCTGGCGCAAACGGCGCAGGCCAACGTGAACTGCCGCATCTTTCCCGGGCACTCGCCGGAAGAGATCAGGCAGGATCTGATCAAGCTGTTTGCGGATTCGAAGCTGTCGGTGAAGTACGTATCGGATGGTGGCACCGTTTCAGACGCAGCTCCTGAGCGCAAGGCGATTGTCCCGCCACCGCCGAATCCCGAAGTCTTCGAGCCCCTGACGAAGATCACGCAGGAGATCTGGCCGGGCGTGCCGGTGACACCAGTAATGGAGAACGGCGCGAGCGATTCGATCTACTTCGCGTGGGCGGGCATTCCGTGTTACGGCTACTCCGCGATTGCGCTCGAGCGCGATGACGACCGCGCCCACGGGCAGGACGAGCGCCTGCCGGCCGACTCGTACTGGAAGTCGCTGGATTTCTTCTACGCATTCGCGAAAGCGGTCGGCGGAGCATGAATTCCACACCGATGAAGCCGGTGTACGCAAAGATCATGCGGCGCATCGTGCCGTTTCTGATGCTGCTGTACACCGTCGCGTTCCTCGATCGCGTCAACATCGGCTTCGCCGCGCTCACGATGAACCGCGATCTCGGGATCTCCGATCGCGTGTACGGGTTTGCCGCCGGAGTTTTCTTTCTCACCTATTGTCTCTTTCAGGTTCCCGCCAACATGGCGCTCACGCGCATCGGCGCGCGGCGGTGGCTTGCGGCACTTATGGTGGTCTGGGGCATCGTGTCGATGGCCACCGCGTTGGTCGCCAGTGCGCCGGCATACATCGGCTTGCGCGCGCTGCTGGGCATCGCCGAGTCGGGCTTTTATCCGGGCGTGATTTATTACTTCACGTTTTGGCTTCCGCGCGCGCTGCGCACGCGGGCGCTGGCGCTCTTCCTGCTGGCGCTGCCGCTGTGCAACGTTGTGGGGTCGCCGGTGTCGGCGCACATCCTGCTCATGGAGCAGGTAGCTGGAATGCATGGCTGGCAGTGGCTGTTTTTCCTTGAAGGCGCGCCGGCTGTGCTCCTCGGTATCGCCACCTGGTTTTTGCTTGCCGACCATCCGCAATCCGCTTTGTGGCTCTCGCAGGAAGAGAAGGCCGAAGTGGAGCGTGACCTTGCCGACGACGATGCGGTTCAAAAGGCCGGCGCGAGCAACCTGTGGTTGAAAATAACGGCCGACTCCGTTGCCTACTTCCTGTGGAGCACGGGCATCTACGGCCTGAGTTTCTGGCTGCCGAAGATTCTGGTCGCGCGTGGCGCAACGACACTGGCGACGGGGTGGTGGGCCACGCTCACATTTGCGGCTGGAGCAGTTGCACTTATGTGGGCGAGCCGCCAACGCAACATGCGGCCGCTGCCCCTTCTGTTCTTCGCCGCGGGCGCTGGATTTGCCGTGTGCGGACTCAGCCACACCGTCGGTGAAGCCGTCGCGGGTTTCTGCCTTGCGTGCATGGGGCTGCTTTCGTCCTTGCCCATGTTCTGGAGCGTTTGCACCGGCCGGCTGAGCGGAAAAGCCGCCGGCGCCGCCATCGCCATCGTGAACTCGTGGGGCGCCGTAGGTGCATTTGCCGGGCCGTACGCCATGGGCTGGCTGCACGATGCGACGCAGCACTATACAGCCGGGTTGTGGGCGATCGCGGCTTGTCTCGGGTGCGGGGCGATTGTCGTGCAAGCATCTCGAGAGGTCCGCCCGGCTTGACACTTTGCATTTTGCAAAGCATCATATTGTTAGTCAGGCGGAATGAATCCGCCGTTCGCGAAGGTGCAAGCAAGCCAATATGCACGTCGTTACGCGCAAGCACTTGGCAGAGGCCGAACTAGCTTATCCGGATGCGGCGAAGGAAATTCGGGCTTGGTTCAAGATCATCGGCGAAGTTCGATGGCAGAGCTTTGTCGAAGTCCGGCAGGTCTTCAAAGATGCCGACGCAGTGGGTGAATACGTCGTTTTCAACATCCGTCGGAACCGCTATAGGCTGGTTACGATCATTCACTATGCGCGCGAACGAGAGGGCCGAAAGACAATGGGACATATCTACATCCGCTCTTTCTTGACTCACAAGGAATATGACAATCGCGCGAACTGGGACAAGGGGGTGAAACGATGAGCACAGTGCTCGCCGATCCTGTAGAAATGATCCGCAAAGGAGCTCCCCGCCTCATTCGTAACGATCGGGAACTCGCCGAATATACCAACAGGCTGTTTGAACTCACGAAGAAATCGCATCCGCGCGTTGATGAAATTGAGGCGATCAAGTTGTTGACGCTTTTGGTTGATCGATACGAATCGGAGAGGTATCCCTTGAGAGATGCCGACCCCGTCGACGTGCTTCGCTATCTTCTGGAGGCAAATGGGCTGTCGCAACGAGATATCGCAGCGGATTTGGGAAGCGAAAGCACGGTTTCGTTGGTGCTTTCCGGAAAAAGGCGACTGAATCGAGATCATATCGAACGGTTGAGCCGCCGGTTTCATGTATCGCCCGCTGTGTTCTTCCAGCGCACGGCTTGAGGCTTCGGGGATAGACCTCGCCGATTGCGTCCGCTGATAAACTGGACATGGATGATTCTCCCGTTCGTTCGCGAGGTATTCGCGGACCTGGAGCATACTTCGGCTTTCGAACGCGTTCGCAGGCACCTCAGCCTTGCTTCGGGGCGGCGAATTGTGTCCGGACTCACAGCGACGGCGCGCTCCCTCTACATTCCACTGATTGCACGGGCCGCGCAGCATCCCGTCATCGTCATCGTTCCCGACAACAAGGCGGCAGAAGCGCTGGAGCCGATGGTGCGCGCCGGATGCGAACTAACCGGGGCCATCGATCCCGGTCGTGTGGTCCGCCTGCCGGCTCATGATGTGCTGCCCTTCGAGAACCTCTCGCCGCACCCCGATGTGCAGGAGCAGCGCGCGGCGGCGCTCTGGAAACTGGCTACCGGAGCGGTGTCGATCCTTATCGCCCCCGTGGAGGCAGCCGCGCTGCGGCTCTTCGATCGCGATTACTACGCGAGCCTTGCAGTCAGTCTGCGGCGCGGCGAGGAACTTGACGTCGAAGTGCTGACGGCACATCTGGCGAGCGTGGGATACACGCGCATGGACCTGGTGGAGATGCCGGGCCAGTTCACGCGGCGCGGGGGAATCCTCGATGTGTATTCGCCGGAGATGGACCGTCCGGTGCGCATCGAGTTCTTCGGCGACGAGATCGACACCATCCGGAAATTCGATCCCGAAACGCAGCGCTCCCAGGCCGGACTGGACGAAACGCAGTTGCTGCCGCTGACTGAAACACCAGTGACCGAGCGGCTGCTCGCCGCGGTGCAGGCGCGCCTGAGCAAGCAGCGCGTGGAAGTCGAAGGAAACGCCGATGCAGAGGAACTAGACGTGGAAGCCGTGGCGGCCGGCGGCGTCAGCGTGTTTCCCGGCTGGGAGTTCTTCGCAAGTGTGGCCGGCGCGGAGAGCCACTTGCTGAAGCTTGTGCCCAGGGCAGTTCTGTTGGTGGACGAGCCCGGCATGGTGCGCAACCAGATCGACCGCTGGTGGAACAAGGTTGAGCAGCGGCACGAGCGCAGCGGCATCGGAAACCTGGTCCGCCCGGAGGACATTTATCTTCGGCCGGAAATTCTGCAAGGCCTGGTTCAGGCTCACTTCGGCCTCGATCTCGACCAGTTGGGCGCGGTGGACGTGCTCGAGGATGATTCGACACTGGGCGAGATCGCCATCAACACGCGGCCAACACTTCGCTTTCACGGTTCCATTCCTGCGCTCACCGAGCAGTTGCGCAAGCTCATGGAAGTGGAGACGCATATCGTCATCGCCGCCGCAAACCAGGGCGACGTCGAACGCATGGCGACGGTGATGCGCGAGTACCAGGTTCCGTACCGCTTTGGCAGCCGCGCCCCGAGTCACGGCGAAACCGTGCTCGAAGAAGCGAGCTACATGGCGGGCGATCTGCGCGTGCCCGTGATTGTGCGCACGGCGTTGTCTTCCGGAGTGAGCTTTCCGGATTCGAACCTGATCATCTTTGGCGCGAACGACCTGTCGGACGACGCAGACATCGCCGCCCGGCCCGAGCCGAAGCGCTCGAAGACAGCCGCATTCGTTTCGGATTTTCGCGACCTTGGAATCGGCGATTACGTCGTCCACGTGGAACACGGCATCGCGCAGTACCAGGGATTGAAGGAGATCGTGCAGGATGCCCTCGCGGTCGAGTTCATGGTGCTCGAGTTCGCCGAGCAGGCCAAGTTGTATGTTCCCCTGACGCGGCTCGATCTGATCCAGAAATACCGTTCGACTGATTCGGGCCCTGCGCCGGCGCTGAACAAGCTTGGCTCGCAGCAGTGGACCAAGACCAAGGCGCGCGTCCGCAAGGCCATGCAGGATATGGCAGGCGAGCTGCTCAAGCTCTATGCCGAGCGGCACACGGCAGCGGGCAACGCGTTCTCAAAGGACAACGAGTTCCAGAAGGAATTCGAAGACGCTTTCGATTACAACGAAACCGATGACCAGATCTCGGCGATCCGCGCCATCAAGTACGACATGGAGTCGACCACGCCGATGGACCGGCTGCTGTGCGGCGACGTGGGATACGGCAAGACCGAAGTGGCGATGCGCGCGGCGTTCAAGGCCGTGCAGGACGGCAAGCAGGTGGCCGTGCTCACGCCGACTACGGTTCTCAGCTTTCAGCACTTCGAGACATTCAAGCGGCGCTATTCGCAGTTCCCCATCAATGTCGAGATGATCTCGCGGTTCCGCACGCCGAAGGAGCAAAAGCTAATCGTGGAGCAGGTGGAGAACGGCAAGGTCGACATCCTGATCGGCACGCACCGCCTGCTCTCGAAGGACATCAAGTTCCAGGATCTTGGCTTGCTTGTCGTGGACGAAGAGCAGCGGTTCGGCGTGCGGCACAAAGAGCGGCTCAAGCAGATGCGCAAGGAGATCGACGTGCTCGCCATGTCCGCCACGCCGATACCGCGCACGCTGCACATGTCCATGGTGGGCCTGCGCGACATGAGCGTGATCGAAACGCCGCCCAAGGACCGCATGGCAATCCAGACGGTCGTGGCGAAGTACGACGAGAAAATCGTGCGTTCGGCGATCGAACTTGAACTCGAGCGCGGAGGTCAGGTCTACTTCGTGCACAACCGCGTCGAGTCGATCTACGAGCACGCGATGCGCATCCAGGAGCTGGTGCCCTCGGCGCGGGTGGTGGTGGGCCACGGCCAGATGGGCGAGAGCGAACTGGAGCGTGTGATGCTGGCCTTCATGCATCACGAGTACGACGTGCTGGTGGCCACGACGATCATCGAAAACGGGCTGGACATCCCGCTTGCGAACACGATCCTGATCAATCGCGCCGACCGGCACGGCCTGAGCGAGCTCTACCAGTTGCGTGGCCGTGTGGGCCGCTCGAACCGGCGTGCGTACGCATATCTGCTTATCCCCGCCGACACCGAACTGACCGAGATTGCGCGACGGCGCCTCGCTGCGCTCAAGGAGTTCAGCGAACTGGGCGCCGGGTTTAAGATCGCCGCGCTCGATCTCGAGCTGCGCGGCGCGGGCAACATGCTCGGCGGCGAGCAGAGCGGGCACATCGAGGCAGTCGGGTTCGAACTGTACACGTCCATGCTGGAACAGGCCGTGAAGGAAATGAAAGGCGAGGCCGGCGAAGAAAAGCCCACCACCCAGCTCAACCTCGGCATCGCGCTGCGCATCGACGAGAGCTACGTTACTGAAGAGAACCAGCGCCTGCGCCTTTACAAGAAGATTGCCGGCGCGCAGACCGAAAAGGAGATCACCGACCTGCGCGCGGAGATGGAAGACCGCTACGGACCGCTGCCCGACGCCACCGTGTACCTGCTCGAGGCGGCGTCGCTGCGGCTGGAGTGCGAGCGAGTTGGAATCGCGCAGATTGACCGCAAGCGTGCGGAGTTGCAGATCCGGTTTACCGAAAACGCGGCGGTCGATCCCCAGCACCTGATGCGGCTGGTCGCGCGCAACGCCAAACGCGGCGCGCAGTTCACTCCGCAGGGAGTGCTGAAGTTCCCGCTGGCGGCCACCCGGCCCGATGAGGTATTGCTTGAGATTCGCGAGCTCATCAACACGCTCGCGCCGTCTCCCGTGAACGCCTGAAATCTGATGAGAGAGGCACGATGAAGAATATCCTTGCCATGCTTGCTATGGGAGTGTGCATGTACACCGCGACTGGTGCGGCCGCCGAGTCCGCCAAAGAGCAATTCCAGAAAGTCTCCGACGAATACTTCGACCAGGCCTACTTCCCTTACGCACCGACCGTGGGAACGCTGACCGGCTATCACCAGTACGATACGCAGCTCGAGGACTACTCGCGCAAGAACATCGAAGCCCAGGTCGCGGCGCTGAAGTCATTCGAATCGCGGGTGAGTGCGGTTCCCGGGGCAGATCTTGACCTGACTACGCGCGGCGACCGGGAACTGGTGCTGAATAACATCCGCTCGACGCTCCTGACGATTGAAACGATCCGTTCGTGGGAAAAGAACCCCGATATATATTCAAGCGGCATGAGCGCGTCGGCGTTCTCGCTTATGGAGCGCAAGTTCGCTCCGCCGGACGACCGCCTGCGCTCGCTCATCGCGCGCGAAAAGCAGATGCCTGTCCGGCTCGATGAAGCGCGCGCCAATCTCAAGAACCCTCCGCACATCTTCACCGAGATTGCCCTCGAGCAGTTACCCGGCAACATCAGCTTCTTCGAGCACGATGTCCCGGCGGCATTCGCCGATGCGAAAGACCCCGCTCTGAAATCGGAGTTTGCACAAACGAATGCCGCCGTGATAGCTGCCTTGAATAGCTACCAGGCATGGCTCAAGAGCGATGTGCTGCCGAAATCAAATGGCGATTTTCGGCTCGGCGCGGACACGTACGCGAAGAAGCTCGCCTACGATGAAATGGTCGACATTCCGCTCGATCGTCTCCTCGAGATCGGGTGGGCAGACCTGCGCAAGAATCAGACGCACTTTAACGAAATCGCAAAGGAACTCGAACCTGACAAGGATCCGCGCCAGGTCCTCGAGGAACTCGGCTCAGATCACCCTGCCCCAGATAAGCTGCTCGACAGCTTCCGCGCGACGTTCAACAGCCTCATCGGGTTCATTCGCGATCGTCACATCGTCACCATCCCTGGCGATGTTCGACCGATCGTCGAAGAGACACCGCCGTTCATGCGCGCCACAACATTCGCCAGCATGGACACTCCCGGACCATTCGAGAAGCACGCGACCGAGGCGTATTTCAACGTGACGCTGCCCGACAAGAGCCTCACACCGGCGCAGGTGGACGACTACATGCACTCGTTCAACGTGGGCACGATCATCTCCACGGCGGTGCACGAGGCCTATCCGGGGCACTACATTCAATTCCTCTGGGTTCCCCAGGCGCCGAGCCGCGCGCGCAAATTGCTGGGCGCGAACACCAACGTCGAAGGATGGGCGCACTATTGCGAGCAGATGATGCTCGACGAGGGTTACGGGCAACCTGGTTCAGGTGCGAAAGATGAGCGCGAAGCGAAGTTCCTGCGCCTCGGCCAGTTGCAGGATGCGCTGTTGCGCGATGCGCGCTTCATCGTCGGAATCGAGATGCACACCGGAAAGATGAGCTACGACCAGGCTGTCGACTTCTTCCAGAAGGAAGGCTACCAGCCGAAAGAGACGGCGCTGGTCGAAACGAAACGCGGCACAGGAGATCCCACATATCTTTACTACACGCTGGGAAAGCTGGAAATCATGAAGCTGCGCGAAGACCTGAAAAAGAAAGTGGGCGCCGCGTTCAGCCTCGAGAAGTTTCACGACGATTTCCTGCGCCAGGGCTTTCCGCCCATCAAGATCGTGCGCGAAGCGATGCTGGGTGACAATTCACCTGCCCTCTAGAAGAGAGCACGCGTAGCCCGCATCTAATCCCGGAGGGCCGGCCAAATAGACTGCCGCTTCGCCCGCGGCGAGAAGTGAGTGGAGAGAGCGATGGCGAAGCGAATTCGGAAAGCAGTGTTCCCCGCAGGAGGACTGGGGACGCGGTTTCTGCCCGCAACGAAAGTGATCCCGAAGGAGATGTTGGCGCTCGTCGACAAGCCCATCATCCAATATGGCGTGGAAGAAGCGCTGGCCTCAGGCATCGAGCACATCATCTTCGTCACCGGCCGCGGCAAGGGCGCCATGGAGGACCATTTCGACATCAGCTACGAGCTCGATGCCACGCTGGAGAAGAAGGGCAAGAAGGAGTTGCATGATCTCTCGCGCAGGGTCGCGTCGCTTGCGCGCATCAGCTACGTGCGGCAGAAAGAGCCGCTGGGCCTTGGACATGCCGTGCTGTGCGCGAAAGATCTCGTCGGCGATGAGCCGTTTGCCGTGATTCTGCCCGACGACGTAATCGACGCCGAGGTTCCGTGCGTAAAGCAGATGATCGAAGTGTTCAACGAAAAGGGCGGCTCGATACTCGCGACCATGACGATCGAAGGCGCCGCGATCAGCGCCTATGGCGTTTTGGCTGGCTCGTCCGATCCGCGCAACGAACGCATCTACAACTGCACCGGCATGGTGGAAAAGCCCAAGCTCGCCGACGCGCCGTCGAAGCAGGCGATCATCGGCCGCTATGTGCTCACGCCGCGCGTGTTTGAGCTGCTTGAGCAGACGAAACCGGGCGCCGGGGGTGAGATCCAGCTCACGGACGGGATTCTCGCGCTGCTGCGGCACGAAGAAGTGTTCGGCTACACCTTCGAGGGCAAGCGATTCGACGCGGGAGACAAGTTCGGCATGCTGCAGGCAACGGTCGAGTTCGCGCTCAAGCGGCCGGAGTTCGCAGAGAAATTCCGCGCGTACCTGAAGGGCCTCAATCTATAGCGCTCCCTTACTTCCACTTGATGTTGCACCCGATCGAGGGTCGCTGGTCGGCGGAGACCGCCTTTCCCGCGAGCAACGCGTCGATGGCGGCGCGCAGGTCCTCCCCGGTCACGGGAATTGAGTTGCTTGGCCGGCTTGCATCGAGCTGTCCGCGATAGACGAGCTTCAGTTTTCCGTCGAACAGGAAGAAATCCGGCGTGCAGGCGGCGTGATAGGCGCGCGCCACATCCTGGGTCTCGTCGTACAGATACGGGAACCGGAAACCCACTGTCTGCGCCTGCTTCTTAAGCCCCCCGGGGCTGTCGTCGGGATACATCCGCGCATCGTTGCTGCTGATGCCGATGATGCCGACCGGCTTTCCCGCATAATCATTGCCCAGGGCGGCGAGGCCCTTCTCCACATGCTTCACGTATGGGCAGTGCGTGCAGATGAACATCACCAGCAGCACCTTCTGCCCGCGGAAATCATCGCGGCGAACGATCTTGCCGGTAACGACGTCGGGAAGCGCAAAGTCCGGCGCATCGGCGTTGAGGGCAAGCTGCATGGTCGATTCCGTCAGAGCCATAATTACCTCCATCAGGTTGCAAGTCGCGAAGCAATTTCCGGCCTGCTGACTTGCCGGCTTGCTGACTCTCTCAGAACAATCCCGGCTGCCGCCCCGGCATGCTCAGGCCGAAGTGCTCATACGCCAGCCGCGTGGCCACACGCCCCCGCGGAGTGCGGTCGAGAAACCCAATCTGAATCAGAAACGGCTCGTACACTTCTTCGAGCGCATCCTCTTCCTCGGCCAATGTGGCTGCCAGCGTCCCCAACCCCACCGGGCCGCCTTCGTACTTCTGCATGATCGTGAGCAGCAGCCGGCGGTCGATCTCGTCGAAGCCGTGCGCATCCACCTCGAGCATCGTGAGCGCCGCATTCGCAGTGGCCCGGTCGATGGCGCCCGTTCCCCGCACCTGCGCGTAATCGCGCACGCGCCGCAGCAGGCGGTTGGCAATGCGCGGCGTACCCCGCGAGCGAAGCGCGATCTCCGCCGCCCCGTCGTCGTCGATGGGCACTTGGAGCACTTCGGCCGAGCGCTCGACGATCACGCGCAGTTCATCCTCCGTATAAAACTCCAGGCGCAGCAGGATGCCGAAGCGCGAGCGCAGCGGCGAGCTCAGCAATCCCGGCCGGGTCGTCGCGCCGACAAACGTGAATGGCTTGATGTCCATCACGTGCGTGCGCGCCGCGGGCCCCTGGCCGATGATGATGTCGAGCTTGTAGTCCTCGAGCGCCGTATACAGCTTTTCCTCGAGCACCGGCTGCATGCGGTGAATCTCGTCCAGAAACAACACCTGCCGGTCCCGAAGATTCGTCAGGATCGCCGTCAGGTCGCCCTGGATCTGCAGCGCCGGCCCGGAGGTCTGCTGGAACCCCACGTCGAGCTCGTTGGCGATAATCGTGGCCAGCGTCGTCTTGCCCAGTCCTGGCGGCCCGAACAGCAGGACGTGGTCCAGCGCTTCGCCGCGGGATTTCGCGGCTTCGAGCGCGATCGCGAGCTGCTCTTTCGCCTTGGACTGGCCGATGAACTCTCTCAGCCAGCGCGGCCGCAGCTTGAGTTCAAAGCTCTGCTCTTCCTCGGCGCGCGAAGCGCTCACCAGCCGTTCCGGGGACTCTTTGCGAATGGCCATGCTCATCAGAAGTGTAGCGGTGGGCGACCGGAGAGGCAAAGCGGCGCCACTGTCTCACCGCGTCAACTCCTGCAAACCGCAGTGCCCGTTCGTTTCCGCCACCGTATACAGAAGGGTACACTGCGCTCTCCCAGGGCTCGCCAACCCTTGAAAACTCGACAAGAAGCCCGAAATTCAAATGGAATCCAACGTGCAAAGAAGAATGGAGCGGGCTGAGCCGACTCGTCTGTCCGGGCAGTCCCGATGTAAGGAGATTTTTGTGCAGAAGTGTCAATGGCTTGCGATCGGCCTGCTTTCCAGCCTCATTCCGCTCATGATGGGCTGTTCCTCTTCCACTGAGGTTGATTCTCTTTCGATCTCGCCTGCTACGCAAAGCTTGTCTATTGGCCAGACGGCTCAATTTACGGCCACGTCCACCACGACCCATGGACATCATCCGGCGACCACGCAGGATGTCACCGCGGTTGTGACGTGGACGTCCAGCTCGGCGGGCGTGGCGTCCATCGACTCCAAGGGTGTGGCCACCGCAGTCGCGCCCGGCTCGGCCACTATCACTGCCAGCATGAGCGGGTTCGGCGGGCTCATCACAACCACGGCGACCGTTTCGGTAACCGGCACCAGCGGTGGCGGAGGCGGCGGGGGCGCGAATCCCAACATCGTTTCCATATCCGTGATTCCCAATTCCCAGTCCGTCGCTTCGCCTGGCCAGACCAGCCAATTTATCGCCATCGGGACCAATGGTTCCGGAGGCACGGTCGACCTGAGCAACAAAGTCACCTGGAGTTCCAGCAGCCCCCAGATCGCCACCATTACCAACACTGGCGTGGCGACCGCGGTCAGCCAGGGCACCTCGACCATCACGGCGCTTTATACAAACGCCTCGGATGGCACCGTGGCTACCGGCACTGGTACCTTCGCGGTGGCCGGGGGAGTTCCGGAGCAAATCACCGGACTCACCATCTATCCCGGAAGCCAGTCCCTTGTCCAGTCGGAACAGACGCAGTTCTTCGTCGTGGGCACACAGGGCACCAACGGCCTGCAAACCGATGTGACCAAGGGTGTCGCCTGGACTTCGACCGACACCAACGTGGGCACCATCGGCAGTGCGGGCAACGGCACGCCGGGCCTGGCTACAGCGGTGGGCGCAGGCTCAACGACCATTACGGCCACGTGGACCAATCCCGACAAGACCGTCGTAGTGGCTACTGCGACCCTCGCCGTCACCATCGGCGCCACGCAGGAACCTCTGATCTCGATCAACATCGTGCCCGGGGGCGCGACCGTTTCGAACAAGGGCATGTCCGCGCAATTTATGGCGTTCGGCACCTACTCCACCAATCCGACGACACGCGACATCACCAACTCGGTCACCTGGGTTTCGCTGATGCCCGAGGTTGCGGAGATCGACTCCTGTGGCGCTGCCGCCTCGGGTCCGGACATCGGGGTCTGCCCGAATGGCGGCACCGGTCCGATTGGGCCTTCTGGCGGATTGCCGGGTGAATATGCGGGTCTCGCTACCTCAATGGGAGCCACGGGAGACACCGTCATTTACGCCATCGATAACACCACCAATCCTGATGGCACGGTAGTCGTCTCGAATCCGCAGCAATTCACCTGCATGGACCCGAAATTACAGTACTGCATTCCGATCGTGCCCACGCCCCAGCTTGCCACCGTGACGGTGTTTATCGAAGGCGAACAATCGTACGTTCCGAGCCTGCTCAACCCCGCCACCAACCTCGACTATGGCGAGTACGTGACGGCTCCAACGGACACCGGAACACCGAACCTGATCCACTGCGGCAGGGAGTGGACGGATGTCGGCGGCGCCGGCGGCCAGGTCTGCACGGGAACCTACGAGCCCGGCGCCGTCATCACATTGACGGAGGACCTTCCTCCAGGCGACCCGCACTTCGGCGGCTGGTCAACCGGATCAGGATGTGTGCATGCCGATGGGACTCCGCTCAGTCCGGCGGAGCTGATAACGTCCACTACGTGCACGCTGTCTACGGTATCTATTGACCCGACCACCCTGGTCGTGACCCGGACAACCGGGGTGTGGGGGAATCTCTCCGCGGGCGTCATCTTCTACTAGCGCCTGCACGGCAGCGAACAAAAAGCCGCCCTTCGGGGCGGCTTTTCCATTCCTGGGTCATAGACGGCTTTCTACAAGTGGTGAATCCTGATCTCCGGCCAATGCAGTTGCAGATACTCAAGCGCCAGCCGCCGATGGCACTGATCGGGCGTGGCTTCGCTGCACAGCAGCACGGTCCTCTTCTTGAAGCTCTCTTTCGAAAGGCCTGTCTCCACTTTGCGCTTTTTGAGCAGCTTGAGATATCCGCTTGCAAGCGCATCCCACGAGCCGCCCTCCTTGCGATAAGCGCGGAACAACTCCTCCGATGGCGCGAGCAACGGCTCGTGTTCGTACGCCGCTCCGCAGATCTCCTTCAGGAAGTACTCGAGGTCGGCCTGCTTTGTGAATCCCGCCAACTGCGACGTGTTGCTCAGGCGCACGTCGAGCAGCCTCTCGATCTCGTTCGCTTTGAGGATTTCGAAAAACTCGCGCGCGCTCTTCTGCGTGAACCCGATGCTGTAAATATCCACGGTTCCTCCCAGGCTCTTCACCGGCTCAGCGAGTTCGAAACAAAACGGCGGCGGCCAATCATGCCGGCATCAGTGTACCCCGGCGCTTCCGATCTACTCTCCGCCAACAGCCATTTACACTGGGATTTGGCCTTCATTCGTGATGACCCATCGTTTTGCTCGTCTTCGCCGGTTTCACTTCAATCCGCCGCAGCGCATCGCAGCCGTTCTGCTCCTCGCATTCCTGGCGCAGGGCTTCTGGCTCACCGCGCATGAAACGCCGAGCGACCGCGATTATCAGTACGCCCGCTGCGGGCGCGAAATGTGGGAGAGGCCGTCGCCGCTTGCCGGCTACTACACAAGCTGCGGCAACATTCATGATGGAGTGCTCGCCTACCGCGCCGCCGGGCTGCCGCTCACGCTCAATCTGCTCGCAGAGCGCGCGCTCGACCACTTCCGCAAACCGGAAGACCGAATCGTCCAGCCAGGCCAGCAAACCGCACAACTCAGCACGTGGGAGTTGCGCCACCAGATTCCGCACGCGCTTCTCCTGTTGCGCCTGCCGTTTCTCTTCGCGGGTTGCGTGCTCGGCGGAGCATTGTGGTGGGTCACCCGCCGTCTCTACGGCAACTTCGGCGGATACACGGCGCTGGCTCTCTACTGCTTTTCCCCGGCCATCCTCAAAGCGTCTGTTGCGCCCAACCCCGAGATCCTCGCCGCGCTCGGCGTATACAGCGGCGTCTACACCTGCCTCGGCGTAGCCCACGCCATGCACGGCCCGCGGCGAAGATGGCGTCCCCGCATTGTGCTTCTCACGTGCAGCTTCGGACTTGCCGCCGCGGCCCACATCGCAGCGTTGCCCGTGGTGGCGCTGCTTGGGCTGCTGGCCATGTTCTGGGTGGCGGAAGGCCGGCGCAGCCAGGTGCTTCCCGTGGTGCTGATGGCCAGCCTCGGGGCAATCCTGATCGTCTTCGCCTGCTACGGGTTTTCTCCGGATGCCTTCAGCTACCTCTTCCGGTCCGCAGCCGGATTCATCGGCTTCTCGCGTGAGCCCGCAAAGCACTTCTTACTGTCGCTGCCAAACACCGGCATCGCTATCGCTGCTGCGGCTTCCCTGATCCTCTATTTCGCGGATCGCCGCTCCCGCTACTTCGGCAACACGTCACCGCTCTTGTGCGCGATTGTTCTGCTGTTTCTCGTCACCACCGGCGAGCCTTCGTCGCCGTGGCTATGGGCGCAGGCATTCCTGCTTACGTTCATCGGCGGCGCATTTGCCGATGTCTACGAAGGCACTCGCCCGCGCATCGCCATGGCCGCCGGGGCGGCCATCCTGGTGCTTCAGGCGGTCTTCTGCATTCTCAGTCTCCCCGGACTCATCTGACCCCGCGCGCAGCCCCTGAAACTGTGGAAAAGAGGGTCCCGAATTCCGGTTTGGTGCTCATCTTTCGAAGCCCTTTTCCGGGATCAAAATGATCGTTACAACTAATTGAATATAAACCGCTTATTTGCGATGCCGCGCCTTGCCGGAACCTCAGTCGAACGCGTAAAATGGAGGGGTAGCCCGCTTCAGGTCCGGCCCCCTCTTTTGCGGTCGTTCCCTGCCGCCCTCCGGCGGGTGCAAACACCTCTATGGCAGACGACAAGAACCCTCAGCTCCCTCTCGACGGCGGCACTCCGCCCGGCGGCTCCAATCACGTTCCCATCAATATCGAAGAGGAGATGCGCCGGTCGTATCTCGACTACTCGATGTCGGTGATCATCGGCCGCGCGCTGCCCGACGCACGCGACGGCCTCAAGCCCGTGCATCGCCGCATCCTCACCGCAATGGACCGCGAAGGCCTGCAGCACAATAAGAAGTACTCCAAGTGCGCCGGCGTCGTGGGAGAGTGCCTCAAGAAATATCATCCGCACGGCGACTCGGCCGTGTACGACGCGCTGGTCCGCATGGCCCAGCCGTGGTCGTTGCGCTACCCGCTCGTTGATGGTCAGGGAAACTTCGGATCGGTGGACGGTGATCCGCCCGCGGCCTATCGGTATACCGAGTGCCGCATGGAGCGCATTGCCGAAGAGATGATGGCCGACATCGAAATGGAAACCGTCGATATGGTTCCCAACTTCGACGAAACCACCGACGAGCCCACGGTTCTGCCCACAAGGATTCCGAACCTCATCGTCAATGGCTCGAACGGCATCGCCGTCGGCATGGCGACGAACATCCCGCCGCACAACCTAACCGAGATCATCAACGCCACCATCGATCTCGTAAACAACCCCAAGGCCGGCATTGAAGAAGTTCTCCAGCACGTCCAGGGTCCCGACTTCCCCACCGGCGGTTTCATCTATGGGAGGAGTGGCATCCGCAAGGCCTATGAGACCGGCCGCGGCCGCTTCCTGATGCGCGCCAAGACCGCGCTCGAGAACCTGACCAAGGAAAAGCAGGCGATCATCGTCACCGAGATTCCTTACCAGGTCAACAAGTCCAAGCTCATCGAGCGCATCGCCGAGCTAGCCAACGACAAGACCATCGACGACATCTCCGACGTGCGCGACGAATCAGACCGCGACGGCATGAGAATCGTCATCGAGCTCAAGCGCGGGTCGCAGCCTGAAATCGTCCTCAATCAGCTCTACAAGTTCACGCAGCTCCAGGAAAGCTTCTCGATGATCTTTCTGGCCGTGCTCAACGGCCAGCCCCGCGAGTTCAGCCTCGATCAGGCCATTCGCGCCTTCATCGATCATCGCGTTGATGTTGTCCAGCGCCGCACCGTTTACCTGCTGCGTAAGGCCCGCGAGCGCGAGCACATCCTCGAAGGCTACAAAATTGCCCTCGATAATCTCGACACGGTCATCCGCATCATCCGCGGATCGGGCTCGCGCGCCGAAGCCCGCGAAAATCTGTACGCATGGGGCAAGGGCAAGGACATCGTCATCAACCTCGACCGCGCGCAGCTGCCGCACGAAGAGCGCGGCCTCACGCTTCGCCAGGTCGACGCCATCCTTGAACTGCAGCTCTACCGCCTCACCCAGCTTTCGGTCGACGAGATTCTCAACGAGCTCAAGGAGATCCGCGAGAAGATCGCCGAGTACGAGTCGATCCTCGCCAGCGACAAGAAGCTGCGCCAGGTCATCGTCAAGGAACTCAAGGAAGTCCGCGACAAGTACGGCGACGAGCGCCGCACGCAGATCATCGACGAGTCGGCCGAGCTACAGCTTGAAGACCTGATCGCCGATGAGCAGGTCGCCGTCACGGTCAGCCACCAGGGCTATCTCAAGCGCACGCCCATCTCCGTCTACCGGCAGCAGCGCCGCGGCGGAACAGGCCGCATGGGCATGAAGACGCGCGAAGAAGACTTCGTCGCGCAGCTCATCATCGACTCCACACACGCTTACCTGCTCTGCTTCACCAACACGGGCCGCGTCTATTGGCTCAAGGTCTACGAGATCCCCGACGTAGGCGCAGCCGGCAAGGGCAAGAGCATGCAGAGCCTGCTCAACCTCCAGGCCGGCGAAAACGTCCGCGCCATCCTGCCCATTCGCGACCTGGAAGAAGATGGCAAGTACATCTTCTTCGCAACGCGTAACGGCACAGTCAAGAAGACCCCACTCAAGGACTTCTCCAACGTCATGGCCCGCGGCATCATCGCCATCGGCATCGATAAGGACGACGAGCTGGTGCGCGCGAAGATCACCGACGGCTCGCAGATCGTATTCCTCGCCACGCATCTCGGCATGGCCATTCGCTTCGACGAGGCCGACGTCCGCTCCATGGGCCGCCCGGCCTACGGCGTGCGCGGCATAGACCTCGGCAAGAACGACTATGTCGTCGGCGTGGCCATCACGCCCAAGGAGCACGAAGCCGGCGCATACCGCATCCTCTCGGTCAGCGAGCACGGCTTCGGCAAGCGCACGGAAGTTGAGGAATACCGTCTTCAGTCCCGCGGCGGCAAGGGCGTCAAGAACATGGCTGTCACCGATCGCATCGGCAGGGTCAACTCCATCCAGCTCGTCGACGATACGAGCGAGTTGATGGTCATCAGCCAGTGGGGCAAGATCATCCGCGTCGACACCAAGCAGATCCGCGCCGCCGGCCGCGCCACCCAGGGCGTCCGCCTCCTCAACCTCGACGCCGAAGACAAGGTAGCCGCCGCCGTCGTCATCCCGCCGGAGGAAGTCAACGGCAAGGACGAAGAACAGGGCACACTGATTCAGTAACAACCAACGACAACAAAAAGGGCGCCGAAGAGGATCGGCGCCCTTTTGAGTTTCGTATCGGCTCTAATTCACAGCTTCCGCAGCTTCTCCTCCAGCCCCGGCACATAACTCACCTGCGCATCGGGCTCCAGTTTCTTAGCCTCATTCAGCGCCGCCGTCCACGCAGCCCGCGCCTCGTCCTTCATCCCCATCGCGCCTGCAACATCGCCGAGCGTCGTCTGCGCCATAATGTCCGTCGGGTCCATCGCCGCCGCCTCGCGCGCCAGCGGCAGCGCCCCCGCCGCATTCCCCGTCCAGAACATGTGAGCCGCAGTGAATGCACGGCTCTGCGCCGCGGCCTGCGCCATCGGAAAGTTGCCGTGATACACGAACACTGCGTGGTCGATCACCTCCGCCGGCTGCACTCCTTGGAACGAACGGAATGAATTCATCCTCTGCGTAGGCCACTCGCATCCGCTCAGGTCGCCCGCGCTGATCAGCACGTAGCCATTGATCGTCGGCGGGCTCGGCTCCGCGCCGCCCAGCCAGAATGAATCGACATTCGGCAAGTGGTGGCACTTGATTCCATACATCGCCGGGTCGATCTCCGGATAGGCGAAGTATGCAAACCAGCATTCTTCGTTCGGATGCCGGTCCTGCCACGCCTTCACTTGGATCAACTGTTGCGCCCAGTCCACGTTGGCGTCGCTCAGCAGGTTGTGCACGTTCTTCGGGCCGCCCCACGCTTCATTCGCGTACGGAATGTAATTCGGAAACGAGCTCAGAGACGAAACCACGTGCGCCGCAATCAGCACGACGCAAACCCACATCCATCGACGGTCGCGCGCAGCCAGCGCTGCCACACACCCGCCCGCAAGGATCGCCGCCATCGCGTACAGCGGCAGAATATGCCGCGCCCCGATGTTCATCCCCGAAGTCATCGCCACAGCCAGGTACACCGCCCAGGGAATCAGCAGAAAAGCCAGCTCGCGCGCCCCGCGCAGTCGCTTTGTGACGATCGCAATCCCGGCCAGCAACACAAGCGCCAGCAGCCCCAGTGTCGACTTGATCAGGATCACCACGGGGAAGTACCACCACACCCCATGCGCCAATTGCCGGCCGAGAATGAACGTGGGATAGAACTCCGCCATGTGCTTCACATCCGCCAGGCCGATCAGGTACGACTCGGGCAGAATGTGCCAGTGTGCAAACCAGCCGAGCCCGGCCTGGTCGAAGTGGCTTAACCCGTGGGTGTACTCCGCCACAGTGGGAAACTTCAGCCCGTCAGGCCTCGCCGCAAATCTGAATCCGTAGAAGGCCCACAGCACAACAACGCCAATCACCACAATCGCGGCAAATGCTCCGCTCAGCCGCACCGCGATCCGTCCGCGCGTCTCTTTCGGCGCCGCCGCGATCTCCCACCCAATCAGCAGCAACAGCATCGGCGCCAACAGGATGCCCGAGTGCTTCGTCGCCAGCAAAAATCCTGCAACAACTCCGGCCAGAACCAGCCGCGCAGCCGTCGGCCGCTTCACGTACCGGTAGAACGCATAAATGCTCGCGAGAAAGAACAGTGTGACGCCCATATCCGTCGTCACAAGCGCCGAGTGCCCCAGCATGTTCGGCTCAAACGCCACGATCAGCAGCGCGATCAGCCCCGCGCGTGTCCCGAACCACTCCCGCGCCGCGAAGAACACCACGAGCGACATCCCGAGCGCCAGCAACCCCGCGGCCAGCCGCATCCTGAAGATCAGCCACTGGCTGCCGCCGTCGTTGCGCCAAAGCCAGTCGCGCCCGCTCAAGTACGCCTCGGCCTTGAATTGCCGCCCCTTGAGCGGCGGAATCCACAGCTTCTCCCCGAGGATCGGCAGCGTGGCAAGCAACTTCGCCAGCGGCGGGTGCTCCGGGTTCAGCCCGTAATCGCCGGTCTTCCACATCATGTACCCGGCAAACATGTGGTCGCCCTCGTCAAACGTCAGCGACTCCCGATGCACAACGCAGATAACCAGAACCGACTGAACCACCAGAAGAACGGCAACCGCCGCCCACACCCAGGACCTGCTTTTCGTCACGTTTTGACTCCCGGCACAACTTTTTTGAGATTCGTGGGTTTGCCGAATTGTAAATGCCTGCGCGTTAACCTGCCCCGGGGTGTCCAATTATCAGACCCAAGCGCATCCGCCTCGATACTTCGCGCGTACCCGCCGCGGAGCTACACTGGTCCTGCTCTGGATTCTCCGCACACTCCTCCATGGTGCGGACTGTCTTCATCGTCTTCGTATTGGCAGCGCTGTACGCGACGCCCTCTCAGGCCGCGACCATCGCCGTCTCGCGCCCGGCCCGGACCGCCAAACCTCACGGCCACGGCCATGCTGCGACGGCCGCCCATTCCGGATCCCACGCCCGGACAGCTCACGCCACCACGCCCGCGCCTCATCGTCCCGGCTCACACAGCCGCGCCCACGTCGCCGCAGTCCACACCCCATCCCGCGCGCCATCGTCCCACGCCCATCCGCGCCATCTCGCTGAGCCCGCTCATCACGCCGAAGAGCCTGCCCATCGCGCGCCCGTCCCGCATCCCTACGAACCGCTTCCGCCTCCCGCCGAGCCCACCGAGGAAGGCGTTTCCCTCCATCGCCGCGCGCCCTCGCCGATGCCCATGCCGCCGCCGCTGCGGGGTTCGCTCGAATCCCTTGAACGCCAGAACGAAATCAACGATGCCGAAGGCCTCGAGCGCATCCTCGACGACGACGACCTGAACGACCGCATCGAGCACAAAATGCTCGTGCCCGTCCCCACTTCCGCCGCCCTCACCATCAACGCCAATCTTCCAGATAATCGCCGCTACTGCCGCCCCTGGACCGCTCGCTTCCTCACCGACCTCGCCCGCGCCCATGCCGCCCGGTTTGAGCAACCCCTCGAAGTCAGCTCCGCCGTCCGCACCGTCGAGTACCAGAAGCAGCTCATGCTCATCAACGGCAACGCCGCCGCGGCCGAGGGCGACATCGTCAGCCCTCACGTCACCGGCGCCACCGTCGACATCGCCAAGGGCACAATGACCCGCCAGGAACTCGGCTGGACCCGCAACTGGCTGCTCAAGCTTCAGCTCGAGCGCAAAATCGATGTCGAAGAGGAGTTCCAGCAGGCCTGCTTCCACATCACCGTGTACAAGAACTACGTGCCGCCTCCCGCCCCGCCCGTCAAGCGCCATCCACGCCGCACGCCTTCGATTGAGCGCGGCGTGCAGGTCGCCTCAAGTGGCGAATAACTCCGCTCGACAGCCCCCACACTGTGGATAACTCCACCCGGCAACAGGAGTTACCAGGAAAATCATTCCGCCGCCCGGAAATTCACGGTACAATCCGGGCAACCGCACGCCCAAGCTCCGTAGCAGCATCCGCCGGAACCAGGACGCTCGTCCGTGCGTAGGAAAATGCAACCGTTCTTTTGCTCCCGCTGTCACCCTGACAGGCAAAGACCGGATTCATTCTCCAAGTTGTCATTCGAGAGGCGAAAATGAGCGACGCAGGAGTTCAACCCGCGGCCAATGTGGCCCCGGGTCTATCGCAGTGGCAGCGCATCAGCAACACCTTCAGCGCCCCCTCCAAAACATTCACCGACATAAAGAACGGGCACCTGAGCTGGTGGCTGCCCTTTCTCCTCTACATCGCCCTGGGCTACGCGTTCTATTTTGTCGTCGATGCCAAGGTCGGCATGCGCCAGGCCGCGGAAAATCAGATTCACATGAGCCCCAAAGCCGAAGAGCGAATGGCCAATCTCACCCCTGAGCAGCGCGAGACGCAGATGAAGCTCACCACTACGATCACCCGGATCGTATTTCTTTGCATCCCCGTGTTCATCGTGATCATGGGATTGGTGATCTCGCTCGTCATGTGGGGAACCATCAATTTCGGCTTCGGCGGCAAGGCCACATTCCCCAAGGTCTGGACCGTTTGGGTGTACGGCATGCTGCCCTCGGTATTCAAGACCCTTCTGGGGATTATTGTCTTGTTTTCAGGCGCGGCTCCGGAATCCTTTAACAGCAGAAACTATGCTCCAACCAACCTCGGCGCGTTTCTGAGCGCGACCGATACCAACGCAGCGCTTTACAGCCTCGCCAGTTCGATTGACGTCATCACCATCTGGACTCTCGTTCTCGTGGGAATGGGAACCGCGATCGTCGCCGGCGTCAAGCGCGGCTCAGGATACATCTCGGCATTCGGCTGGTGGGTCCTGCTTGTCCTGCTCGGAGCGGGCTGGGCAGCTTTGATGGGATAATCCAGTCGGCCGAAAGCACCGCTCAGACCAAACAACAAACGGCGCGCATCGCAAGATGCGCGCCGTTCATGTTTTTCTGATCCCTGATCCCTGGTCCCTTATTCCCTGTACCTACGCATCACCAGCGTCGCGTTGATCCCACCGAACCCGAACGAATTCGACAGAGCCACATCGAAGCTGTGCGGCATGGCCTTGTTCGGCACATAATCCAGCTTGCACTCCGGATCCACATTCTCCAGGTTGATCGTCGGCGGCAAAACCTGATTTTGCAGCGCCAGCACCGTGATGCCGGCCTCAAGGCCCCCCGCGCCGCCCAGCAAGTGCCCGGTCATCGATTTCGTTCCGCTCACCTTCAGCTTGTGGCTCAGCGCATGCTCGCCAAACACCTTCTCGATCGCCACCGACTCGTTGCCATCGCCCGCAGGCGTTGAAGTGGCATGCGCGTTCACGTAGCCCACTTCCTCCGGCGCAATCCCTGCGTCCCTCAGCGCCGCGCGCATACTGCGTTGCGCGCCTAGGCCTTCCGGAGCGATGCCGGTCATGTGGTACGCGTCCGCGCTCATACCGTAGCCGATCACCTCGGCCAGGATGTTCGCGCCGCGCCGCTTCGCAAATTCAAGCTCTTCGAGCACCAGAATGCCCGCGCCTTCGCCGATCACGAACCCGTCGCGGTCCTTGTCGAACGGCCGGCTTGCGCGCCTCGGATCGTCATTGCGCGTTGAGAGCGCGCGCATGGC
>DATFRB010000040.1:0-37392 GCA_035263625.1 Occallatibacter sp. | reverse complement strand
TGCTCCTCCCTCTTCCCCTGCGGACGATGCCAAACGATCGCCGCGCTCCGGGCCTGTTAACCAGAAAATAAATACCCCCCACCCCCCTCTCCTGTAAACCCTTTGGAATGTGAGGGGCAAAAAGGGGGCAAAATGGTTAATGAATTGATAATAAATAACTTGCCTCAATTTCTAAATGTGCCCAAAACGCCACTTTTTTGCCCCAGCTCGCCACTTTTTTCACCCATTTTGCAGGGTCATTTTACGAGAGTTGGAAATCAGGCGCGCTCCCGCCAGGCGCAGAGGCTTCAGCGCCCACCCGGACACATCAACTCTGAAGTTGCTCCCGCGGCGGAGCTACTTGGCGCCGTGTCGCGTCAGCCAGGGCCCGTATTCGCGGTCGGTTTTCTGGATGTGATTAAGGAGCCAGTTGCGGAGGAACATCAGCAGGTCGACGTTGATCGCGAGTTCGCCGCGCTGGTAGCGCTCGGCAAACTTCTGCACCTGGTCAGTCAGGTTCCTGTGCTGGCTCTTGTGCTCGGCCAGCTTCGGATAATTCGCGCGCGCCATCAGCCCTTCTTCCGCCAGAAAGTGCTCGTGAGTGTATTTCACCAGCATTCCGAGCAGGCTCCCGGTGACCGCCTTCTCTTTGCCCTCGAGCATCGCGCCGTGCAGGTCGTTCAGCGCGGCCACAAGCCGCTTGTGCTGGTCATCCATTGCCTTCACGCCGGTTGAATAGCTGTCCTCCCAATGAATCAATGACATCGCAGTCGCTCCTGAAGAAAAAACAACTGTTGGAGTAATCGGCATATGGTTTATCCGCGATATGTATGGGACAGGCTTGTCTCTGAGTTGATCTGAATTCTTTTCCGATACGGGAACTCGAAGTTGCGCCGCCCGCGGCCTGTCACAATACCTTTGTGCCGCCGATCACACCGCTGCTTGTCGTCGCAGCCCTGCTTGCCCTGGCGCCGTACCTCGCGGCGGCCTTCTTCCCCGCGCGCGTCACAGGACGCGCTCGCAGCCTTCCGCCCTGGGCGCAGATCGCCGCGCCAGCGCTGCTTGCGATTCCATACGTGCTCGTATCCTTTGGCGTGGGCAACTTCCGCTGGACGTGGTTCACGCTCTACGCGCTGCTTCCCGTTGCGTTGGCCTGTGCGTGCGTCCTGGCGAACCGCACCGGTGCAGCGTCGATCTGCATAGACCTGGCCGTGCTCATACTGCTCGGCCTCTCAGTAGATCTCCGCTGGTTCGAGCGCGCGTGGCCCGCGCACCTCTCCGTGTTCAACAAGGTGCTGCTTCTCGATGCCGGCATTTACGCCTTCGTGGCCCTGCGCCCCATCGAGGGCGCCGGCTTCGACCTCAGGCTCCGCCTGCGCGACGCAAGAATCGGCCTGCGGGAGTTCTTGTTCTACCTGCCCATCGCGCTGATCCTTGGCCTTGGTACGGGCTTTCTACACCTGCACGGCCTCGGCGCGCATCCCGGCGCGATCCCGGGCCGGTTCGCGCTCGCGTGGATCTTCACCTTCTTCTTCATCGCCGTTCCCGAGGAGCTTTTCTTTCGAGGATGGGTGCAAAACCTCCTCGAGCGCTGCCTCGGCCGCCGGGCCGCGCTCATGTTGACCGCAGTGGTGTTCGGTATGGCGCACTTCAACAAGCGCGCCGTGAACTTCAACACCCGTTACGTCATCATGGCGGCGATTGCTGGCTACTTCTACGGCCGCGCATGGCGCCAGGACCGACGAGTAGGCGCCTCCGCCATAACCCACGCAACGGTAGACTCGGTCTGGTCGATCTTCCTGAGATAAAACAGGGACAAAGGGACCGAGGGACAAAGGGAAGGAGAATTCAGTACCGCCGCGGCACTTCGTTCCAATCTGCTTGAATGGAGTAGGTGTGCGAGATCCAAACGCAGTTGGCTATCTCCGAAGCCCTGAACTTCGGTTCGAAAGAATCGCGCCGGGAGGCGGAAACACTTTGCGCCGATGTCAGCCGCATGCTCAACGCACTGATGCGGACGCTTAAGAAATAGTCACTCTTGTTTTCTTTCTCCCTTTGTCCCTCTGTCCCTTTGTCCCTCTGTCCCTACTGTCCCGTCGGCAGCGGCCAGCGCGCCGCCGGCTTCGCCGGCGCAACTGCGTCCGACAGCACTGTGCGGTTCACGTAAGTCAGGTAGCTGATCCCCACGCGCATGTTGTGGTCGAGATCCACCGGGATCGTAACAGCGATCGCAATGCCAAGAATTGCGTGGGCCATCGCCAGAGGCCAAAGGTTGCGATAGTGCAGGAAGATCAGGCACGCAGCCAGGCCGAACACGAGAGTGATCACCGTCAGCACGGGGTTGGGCAGGTGCGCAATGGCAAACAGGCATGCGGATAAGCCCGCCGCTGCCGTGGCGTTGGGAATCAGTCGCAGCGCGCGTGAGAGAAAGAAGCACTGCAGCATGAGCTGCTGGATTCCGGCCCAGATCGCGTACGAACCGTAGTGCCGGATAAACACGAAAGGCGAGTTCGGCAGATGGAGCGTATGAAGCCGCTCCGCCATGACCACGGCCCCGAATGAGAGCGCCGCCGCCACCGCGACTGCCCATAGCGACCGGCAGAAGTTCTGCCTGCAAATCCCCATCGGCCGCCACCCGTCGAATGAGATCGCGATCACCGCGAGGATGGAGACAGACGCTACCGCCCACATCCCCCATTGCCAGGGGCGCGGAGTCCAGATGACCAGGAGTATGAGGCCGTAGATGCCGGCGAGCTCGATGAAGTCCCTGCGCCGGGTGCGCGCCGAAGTGCATTCAGATCGATGTAAATTAAGGGCCCGCCTATATATGGACACCGCTTACCACCCTTGCTAGAGGGCTTAGATGCCTGATTGTGAATGTGAGGTTACGAGCTTCGGGCCGGCGCAGTCCGCGCTCTGCTGACTTTCGTCACTCCAGGATTGTCATTCCAGGATAGTCATTCCAGGATGACGGCGGGCTCCTGCCCGTGCCCGCGCGTGGTCACGATTATGGCCGCGCCAATGATCATGGCTCCGCCGAGCCACGCGAACGGCCCGAGCCGCTCGCCGAGCAGCTTCACTCCCAGGAACGACCCGAGCATGGGCTCGATGTTGAGAAACACTCCCGCGCGCGATGCAGGGACGTGATGGATGCCCCAGTTCCACAGAAACGTGGTGGTCGCAGTGCACGCCAAACCAGAAAGGGCCAGTGCCGCCCACGCCGCCGGGCTCACGTGGGCAAATGGCATGGGCGCGCTGTGGTTTGGAACCCAGTTCCTCAACGCCCGCGGCCCCAGAATCCAGCCGGCAAGCATCGCCGTACCTGCCAGCAGCGTATAGGCAGTCACAACCGGCGGGCTATGCGTCTCCATGAGCTTTTTGCTCAGCAGCACCCACGCAAGCGAGAGGCAAAGCGACACGACCACCAGCAGATCGCCCGCCAGGGTAGGTTGTTCATAACCGCCCCGGCCATGCGTGCCCCCCAGCACAATCAGGCCGGCTCCAATCGTTGACCCGAACAGTGCCACCCACCCGATGCGGTCGAGGCGCTCGCCTGCGAAGAGCGCCGCCGCCCCCGCCAGTAGCACCGGCAAAGTCCCCACCATCAGCGCCGCGTGGCTCACCGTCGTGCGCGCCAGCCCGTGGAACTGCATGAGGAATTGCAATGGTACCCCGAGGAAGGCCGAAATCAGCAGCAACCGGATCTCCTCACCGGTGAACCGGACGCGGTTGAACAGCGCCACTGGCAGCAGCAGCGCGCATGCGAAAAGAAAGCGGTAGAGCACCATGTACTCGACCGACATCTCATTCATGGCGATGCGGCCGAAGAAGAAGCCGGTACCCCACAGGCAACCGGCGAGCGCGCAGGCGCCATAGCCGAGCCACTGCGTCCGCGTGCTGCTTGTCCCGTTCGCGCTCATCCCTGCCTTTAATGTCGCATATACAGCATTACGCCCTACCGGCCCGGAAACCAGCTTGCGCGCCCTGCCCAAAGCCCGCGATTTGCGAGAAAATGGAAGGGATGGCAAGAATCCCGCCCCGGCCGGCAATTGCGATGTGCGCAGGCCTTCTGCTCACGTTCATTCCCTCGCCGGCCTTTGCCGGCAGCAAGAAGGCCGAGGCTCAGGTACGCCCGCCATTGAGGGCCACGCTCCAGCCCAGCTTTACCATTCCCGCCGAGCCGCTCGGATTCAGCGCACCGGGGGCGTTTTACTTGGGAATGCGCAACAGCCTTGTGTCGCTCGATTTTCTCGACGAAAACCGGCTGCTGTTCACGTTCCGGGTACCCGGCCTTCTGCGTCGCGCCGAAGACCGCCGCGAAACCGACGGAGAGCGCGAGATCCGCGCCGTCGTGTTGCGCCTTCCGGGCGGAGCGGTCGAATCCGAGACCGTCTGGACCGTTCATGACCGCGCGCGTTACCTTTACATGCTCGACAGCGGCCAGTTCCTTCTGCGCGACCGGAACAACCTCTTTCTCGTGGATGCCGCGCTCGAGCCGAAGCCTTACCTCAAGTTTCCGGGGCCGGTGTTGTGGGTCGAAGTCGATCCATCACGGCAATTCCTTGTGACGGGGTCGAGTGAGCCTTCCACGCGCAAGCCGGCGGCCGGGGAGGTGCCGGCGCCTGCAACAGCTGCAGCAAGCGTGACCACAGACGACGAGGACGCTCTGGAAGGGAACCTGGTGCTACGCATCCTTCGCCGGTCCGACGGCAAAGTGATGCTCGTAAGCCACATTCACGGCGTCGTCCACGTGCCGATCAACCCGGAAGGGTATCTGGAGTCGCTTCGCGGCAGCGGCAAGCAGTGGACGCTGAACTTCGATCACTTCAGCGGTGGGAACACGATTCTCGGCTCGGTGGACTCCGTCTGCACGCCACTGCTTGACTTTGCTTCGAGCAACGAAGTGCTCGCCACGACGTGCGGATCGTCGGGCGACCCGCGGCTGGTCGCGCTTTCGCTAAGCGGCAAGCGCCTGTGGGAGAACTCCTCGGTGCCGCAGTCGATCTGGCCGAAGCTGGTGTTCAATGCAAACGGCCTGCGGCTCGCGCGCGAGACGCTCCTGGCCAGCCACGACGTCAATGCCGCAAATCCGCTGGATACCGACGACATTAAAGGGCAGGATGTGCAGATCATCGATGCGGCGACGGGACACGTAGCCCTGCGCGCCGCGGCGAGTCCCGTATTCGACGCCGGCGGCAACGTCGCGATCTCTCCCTCCGGCCGCCGCGTGGCAATCATCATGAACAACGACATCCAGGTCTTCGATCTCCCCGAGCCGCCGCAACTGGCCGACGGCGTAGACGTGAAGGCGAGCCGCTAGCGCCAGTTCACCGTTCGTAGTTCATAGTTCGCAGTTGCTGCGTCGCGCCGCCTCGTCTTAGTTCTTGCAAACTGTGAACTATGAACTGTGAACAGTGAATTACGAACTGTGAACTACGAACTGTGAACTACGAACGATGAACTGCTAAACTGTCGACCGGGAGAGAACGTTTGTCCACGGGTGCCCTCCACTTTGCCGCTACCGCGGTCTCCGACCGCGGATGCAAGCGGTCTTCCAATGAAGATGCGTTCCGCTATTCCGTCGAGCACGGCGTCTACGTAGTGTGCGACGGAATGGGAGGAGCTGCTGCCGGCGAGGTCGCCAGCTCGATCGCCGTGGACGAATTCGTTCGCGTTCTGACCGCGCGTTCCGATTCTGACCCGCTGCCCGAGATCGTTGAGCTCGCCATCAACACGGCGAACAATGCCATTTACAGCCGGGGCCAGCACGATTCCAAGCTCACTGGAATGGGGACGACGCTCGTCGGTCTGGTGGCGGAGGAGAACCTGGTTTGGGTGGTTAACGTCGGCGACAGCCGCTGCTACCGCCTGCGCGCCGGTAAGCTCGAACAGCTTACGCAGGACCATTCCTTCGTGGAAGAGCAGGTGCGGACCGGCCGGATGACCCATGCCGAGGCGCTGCGTTCTCCGCTGCGGAACGTGATTACCCGCGCGCTCGGCACTCAGGAGGAGGTCACGCCCGACTGCTTCAAAATCGAGGCCGAACCCGACGACCTCTTCCTGCTGTGCTCCGACGGGCTGACCCGCGAACTCGCCGACTCCGAGATTCAACCGCTGCTCGCAACCGGCGATCCCCTTGAGGATCGGGCTGTGCGCGTGGTGGAAGCCGCAAAAAAAGCCGGGGGGCACGACAACATCACCTGCGTGCTGGTGCTGGCCACACCCTGAGTCGTCTAAGCGACCTCCGGGCGTATCACCAGTGAATCCGCGGACCTTCATTCAGTGCGCACCTCCGCATCTAACCATCTTGTGAGCATCTCGCCCCGGAAGGAGCCGCCCCGAAGGGAACTCTGGTGAACGGCTCCGCCACGACTCGTGTCCTGTCCCGCCTGTGGCTCCTCATCATCGGGGTTGTCGCCGTGGCAGTGCTCTATCTCGCCAAAATCGTCTTTGTTCCGTTCGCCTTTGCCATCCTCTTTGCGTTCCTGCTCGCGCCGCTGGTAGCGCGCCTCGAACGGCTTCATTTTCCGCGCAGCCTCGCGGCCGCTGCTGCAATTCTTCTGTCTGTCGGATTGATCGGCGCGGCGGCATGGGGATTCTTCAACCAGCTCGTCGATATCGCCAACGACCTTCCCATCTACCGCGATAACATCACGCAGAAGATCCAGGCCGTTCACATTCCCAGCAACTCGGACTTCGCACGCGCCCAGCATGAGCTCGAGCACCTGAGCGAGGAGATCGGTCTGGCGAATACCACCGCGGCGCCGCCGGTCCTCAACCCCGGCGCCAATCCCGCAAAAAAGTCTCTTGGCGCATCGCCCGACCACCCGCTCGCCGTGCGCGAAGTTAACCATAGGACGGGCAGGCTCGATCAGCTCGGCGGCGTTCTCGGTCCCCTGGCCACCGCGGTCCTCAGCGTCGTTTTCACATTCTTCGTCATTCTCCAGCGCGAAGACCTGCGCAACCGGCTGATACGCCTCTCGGGCGATCGGAACCTGAGCGTCATCACGAAGGCCATGGACGACGCAAGCAACCGGGTAAGCCGCTACTTCCGCCTTCAGCTCTCGGTAAATCTCATCTACGCCGGCATCATATGCGTCGTTCTCCGGCTGATTGACCTGCCGCATCCGCTGCTCTTCGGAGCGATTGCCGGGCTCTTCCGGTTCGTCCCCTACATTGGCTGGCCAATGGCCGCCGCCATGCCCACTTTTCTTTCAATGGCCGTGTTTCACGGGTGGGAAAAATCTCTGCTTATCGTCTTCACGTTCATCGTCCTCGAGATCGTCACCGCGAACTACATCGAGCCGCGCATCTATGGCAGGCACACGGGTCTCTCGTCGCTTGCCATCGTGGTAGCCGCCTCGTTCTGGACTCTGCTGTGGGGACCAGTGGGCCTGGCGCTGTCGATTCCGCTTACGGTATGCCTCGTTGTGATCGGACGGCACGTGCCCGCGCTCGAGTTCCTCACCGTCATGCTCGGCGACCGCCCCGCCATGCCCGCGTGGACCTGTTTCTACCAGCGCCTGCTCGCCCGCGACGAGCGCGAAGCCGCCGAAATCCTGGACACCTGCGTGAAAGACCGCCCCATCGAAGAGGTGTTCGACGCGGTGCTCATTCCGGCGCTTGCCTTGTCTGAAGAAGACCGGCTGGAGCGCGATCTCGATGAGTCCACCGTGCGATTCATCCGCCGCACCTCCCGCGAGCTCATCGAGGAGCTCAGTTTCCGCGACAACGGGGAATCCCATTCCGGCCAGCCCGCTGCGCGCATCATGTGCGTGCCCGTGCGCGACGACACGGACGAGTTGGCCGCGATGATGCTCGCCCAGGCGCTGAATCACGGCCCGCTCAAGGCGATTGCGGCCCCGGTGCGCGGAATCGATGAGGCCGTCGATTCCATCGCCGCGGAAGCGCCCGATCTCGTTTTTCTCTCCGGAATGCCGCCCTTCGGCCTGGCCCGCGCGCACCGGCTGTATCGCGGCCTGCGCTCGCGCAGCGCCGGACTGCGCATCATGATCGCCATCTGGAGCCATCAGGGCGACATCGCCGAGGCCGCCAGGCGCATCAGCGGCGGAGAAGAAGTCCGCATCTTCACGCATCTCTCAGAGGCCGTCGCAGAGGTGCGCTCGCTCTTCATCCCCGGCGAGTCCGCGCCAAGCGCCGAGCCTGAATCTGAAGAACCCATTTCCGGCTATAACGCCGCGTGATGCGCTGAACCGGGCTTCTCGCCCATTCCTGTCCGCGAACTCTTTTCTCGCGAATCCGTACAATATTCCGTTCGCTCATTCGTCTCCACGAATAGAGTCGGGGCGCACGATGACCTCCACGATGGACCAGGACGGCATCCTTTCCACGGTAATTGCGGAACAGTGGCCACGGCTTCGCAGCTTCATCCGGCGGCGCGTTCCCAACCAGGCCGACGTCGAAGACCTGCTCCAGGAAGTGATGGCCGAACTCGTCGAAGCGCACCGGCTGCTGAAGCCCATCGACGTAGTTTCGGCGTGGCTCTATCGCGTCGCGCGCAACCGGATCACCGATCTGTTCCGCAAACGCAAGCCGGAAGACTTCACCGATCTCGAAGTTGCGGGCGAGGACGGCGAGGCGCCCGGCATCGAGGAACTTTTGCCTTCGCCCGATGCGGGACCTGAAGCTTTGTATCTGCGGCGCCAGTTGATTCAGAAATTGGACCGTGCCCTCTTAGAGCTGCCGCGAGAGCAGCGCGAAGTCTTCATAGCGCACGAACTTGAGGGCAAGAGCTTCAAACAGCTGGTGGATGAGACCGGGGTCGGAATAAACACGCTGCTGGCGCGGAAGCGATATGCGGTTCTGGCGCTGCGCCGACGATTGCGCAAAGTTTACGAGGAACTTGAATAACCCGTGGAAGGAATGAGGAACGTCATGAGACGAAAATGGATCTTCTTTGTCGCCCCGCCCGCCGCTGTGCTCTTCATCTTTCTGTTCGGCGAGCTCGTGAAGTACCTCTGGAACTGGCTGGCGCCGGCGCTGTTCGGCTGGCACACGATCGGCTTCTGGCAGGCGCTCGGGCTGCTGCTGCTGTGCCGCATTCTCTTCGGGAGCTGGGGTGGAGGCGGGCAGGACCGAAAGGCGCGCCACCACAAGGGCGCCCAATGGGTATGCCTTACGCCCGAAGAGCGCGAGCAACTCAGGCAGGGTTCGCACGTATCTACGGGCGGGTATGCTGGTCCGGCTTCTCAGCCCGGCGCGCCGGCTTGAATTGCTGCTTCGCTACACCGCTTCAAAGTGCTTCTCAATCTCTTCCAGCGTCTTGCCCTTCGTCTCCGGCAGGAAGAACAGAACCGTCAGGAAATAGATCACCGTGAATCCGCAGAACAGGAAGAACATGCTCGCATATCCATACTTGCCCACCACAGGCAGGAAGACAGCAGCTAGAGTGGCCGAGACGAGTTGGTTGATGACCAGCGCAACGCTCATCCCGTTCGAACGGATGCGGGTCGGCATCAGCTCGCTCAGCGCCAGCCACACGCACACGCCCGGCCCCATCGCGTAAAACGCCACGAAGAGATAGAGGCACAGCGCCATGAGCCACCCATGCGCCTCGCTCGGTATCGCGGTGATATACGCGTGCTCGATGCGCAGCGGCGCAGTGCGGGCCTCATCGAGATTCGCGAACGGATTGCGGAAGAATGCCTCCACACCCGTCGACGGAATTGACTTATCGCGTGAAATCGTAACGGTCGAGTTGTCCGATGATCCATTGCGCACAGGCGTTGTGGCGGAAGCAAACGCGCCATAGGAATAAATCACGGAGAGCGACTGGCTGCCTTCGCGCTCCGATGCGCCGCCCGGAAGCACCGAGTTATCGAACTTGAACGCAAGCGACTGATCCGCCCCAACGCGTGCCTGCACGGCGTCGCGCACGTCGATGCGGTTGCTCTCGGTGCGATGAAAGAGCATACCCGCGCAGATCATCGCGACGATAATCCCCGACGTTCCAATCAGGAACAAAAACTTGCGCCCCTTGCGGTCCACCAGCGTCATGCCCACGATCGTGAACAGGAAATTACAGAACGTGAACACAACATAGCCCCAGTGCGCCTGGATGTCCGACAGCCCGCTCTGCAGCGTGATGTTCGTGTTGAAGCCGATCAGCGAGTTGATGCCCGTCGCCGTGTTGCACGAAAGAATCACGCACGCAAGCAGGAAGGGAAGCACGTAGCGCCGCTGCAGCAGGGAATCGCGCGGCCTCCCGGCTTCGGACTTTGCCGCGGACTCCGCCGCGAGGTTCTGCATCTCTTCGAGCTCAACCGCAGCCTGCTCGGGACTGCGCGAACGAAGCAGCGCCGCATGCGCGTTCTCGCGGCGTCCCCGCTGGAAGAGCCAGCGCGGCGACTCGGAGACGAAGAATCCGCCCAGCACGAACAGCAGCCCCGGCGGCATCGACATCCAGAAGATGCTGCGCCACGCATAATCCTTCGTGTGAAAAATCGCGTCGGAGGAGCCCGTGCGCGCCACCGCATCCACGTGATAGCTCACAAGTATGCCGATGATGGCAGCAGCAAAAATTCCGAGAGTAAGCAGCCATTGAAAGACTGCCGTGCTGCGCCCGCGCCTATCCGCAGTCACGCACTCGGCGAGATAGAGTGGAACGACCACACCGACGATGCCGCCGCTCATGCCCTGAAGCAGCCGGCCCGCGAACAGCGAGCTGTAGCTGCCGGAGAGCGCGATGATTGGAATGCTCAATGTGAAGGCCGCGCCGGAAAGGATCATGAGCGGCTTGCGGCCAAGCCAGTCGGCCAGCAGGCCCGCGAACAGCGTAGAGAAAACGCTGCCCAGCAGAACCGCTGCCACAATGATGGAAAGCTCGCCTGGGCTCAGATGCGAAGTGGCTTCGAGATACGGCAGCGCGCCGCCGATGATACCGACGTCGATTCCATAGAGCAGCCCGCCGAGGCCGGCGACAAGAAGTAGAAATCGGTTGTAGCGGCTCGTTTCAGCAGCAACGGCAACAGGCATCGGGCACCCCGGTCCGGAAATCTCGTTGCAAGCTTACATCAGCGGGGACGTGTGTCGCCCGTGCGACATGCGCGGTTACCGGCCTGTGGAAAGAGCCTGGGGCTGTGCGGCTGCAGGCTCGGATGCTTTGGCATCTTCGCGCCAGAAGTGCGCCGCGCCCACCAGCGGAGCCTGGTCGAGCAGCGTGGATTGAACGACACTGAAGCCGAGGCCGGAAATGTGCCCCTCCGCAAACGGGAGAAACAGATTTGCGGACCGCGAGATGCCGCCCCCGATCATCACCATCGCAGGCCGGAACGGAGCGATGATGTCGTGTAGAACTTCGCCCAGGTGCGCACCGAAATTCTCGAAGACGCCGCGCGCGTCGGCGTCAGTGTCAACGGCCGCGGCAATCTGCGAAACTTCAAGGTCGCGGCCGGTTCGGTCCTTGTACTCGGCTTTGAGGGCGCGTGTCGAGATGTAATCCTCGACGGTGGCCCCTGCAAAAGGGAGATTCCAGATTTCGCCTTCGGGCGGAACGCCTTCGCCGGAGGTGACACAGCGGCCGCAGACGGCGAATGCCGATCCGATCCCGGTACCCAGCGTCAGCCCCGCTGAGCGCGGCGCGCCCTTTAAGCTGCCCGCCCCGATTTCGCCCAGCAGATAGGCGCAAGCGTCATTCAGGAAGCGCAGTTGATCCGTCTTCCAGCCGAACCGGTTCGCGAGAGCGGTGCGAAGGTTCTTGCCGTAGAGCGATTGAAATTTGTGTTGCATCAAGCTGATGCCCGCCGCGCAATCGAATGGGAACGGCACCGCCAGTGAAGCGCCGGCGATAGCCTTCTCGCTTAAGGAAGCCTCGCACCCCAGCCGGAAGAGAAGATCGGCAAAGCTGTCGAACGTTTCGTCGCCCGCGAGCGCGGAACTTGCAGTGTGCAGAATTGCGAGATCATTGAGGCGGCAAAGGCCCGCGGTCACGTGACTTCCACCTACGTCGAACGCAACCACGAATGAGTGTGGGGGATTATTCACTTTCCGGCCTACCCTCCTGACTCACTTGCCGCGTTCAATCGACAATTCCCCCGGCGGCCCGTTCCTTCGAAGCACAGGAGACACTGCAAATGATGTCTTGACCTTGATGATAACGGTATCATAACTTCCCGGCCAAGGCGTAGACTGTTATTCGCGTGAAACTCGCCTTCATGTTTCAGGCTCTTCACTTTCGCCGTGGGTTGCGGCGCGGAAGATCGCAACCGAGCCACCAGCGCGGCCGGAGCCCGATTGGCTCACGTAACCAGTGTACGGCCTCAAGGGGGAGGCGGCGCGGTGAGGCCGCGCCGCGAAGGTGCTAAAGCTCTCTGGCTAAGTCAACGGCTCCGCGACCACCTCGATCTTCTGCTGCCGCGAAGTGCCGGGAAAATCCATCGTGCCGAGCACAGTGGAATTGCCGGGCGCCAGATTGGAATAGCCATCGACTGTTGTCTGCCTGATGACCGGGTCCTCGGCGCCAATGCCTGACTTCTCGTTAGCCACGCTGGACTGCTCGATCTTCGTGTGGAGATGTTCGCCGTCGATGTCGGACTGCAGATTGAGTCCAACGTCGACGTATTGCACCTGGGTGTTCTGATCGGACCCAGGCCCCTTCGGCATTTCTGTAACAAGCGGCACGCGATCGCCCTGCTTGAGCGTTGCACCTCTGCCCGCAACCACCACGAGCGTGATGCGATGAGAGCCCGCAGGTTTGCCGCTGTCGATATCGGTGATGGTGTAGGTGACCCGGTACGCCTTGTGTGGGCGGTCGAGTTCGGTCAACATTCTCTTCGCCACTGCCATGTCGTCCGGAGTGGCGCGAATGGCGATTGCGTTTTGTGACTGGACGGCGTACATGGCCGCGTGCGGCAGCATGTTGCGCAGCGCGGTTTGCACATCGTTGAGGTCACGGGTTGAGGTGGCGTTGTGAATGTAGAATGTCTCCTCGATCTGTGGCGCAGAGTGCGCTTCAGCGGGTTTCGAATCGACTGGTTGATCCTCCGCACCCGCCCAAGGCGCTACCAGTGAAATGGTTGTGCCGAGCGCCGCCAGCGTGAGAATAAAGCGCACGGTTCTATTCGCTGCAATAGGCAGCATTTTCATAGCTCGCCTCCTGAATCGGTGCTTGAGAAGCGCGTATGCGCGCCGGCAGCGCAATGGCGAACTCCTAACCGAACAGACGCGCGGCTTTAGATTGCGCTCGAAAAGCGACCCCATTCTCGCCCCAGGCCGCCGCAAAATGCGCCGCGCGCCGTGGCCACGCATGATCCGCGCAACCGTCTGCTTTTCAGAGTGGGAACGATACCATCGTGCGAATTCGAAGTGGACATACGATCATCGTTACGCTCGCACCGTGGTGCCCCGGGGCCATCGGCTACTGGATTGCGTTGATGGCCGCCGCGCCGAAGGCCAGTTGCGAGAAGACCTGGGTCCAGTCCATAACCCCGCGCAGGGCCGACGGCTTGGCAATCTTCTCAGGCACGATGATGGTATCGCCCGGATAGAGGTGGAGGCGGAAGAACTCATCGTTCCACATTCCGTGCACAATCGTCCGGCTCACAACCGAACCACTCGCCCGAATGATAAAGATGCGCTTCTTGTCAGCCGTCGAATTCGGACCGCCGGCAAGGTTCAGCGTCGCCCCGACCCGGGCGCTCGGGTGATACACAAATGAGTTCTGGTTGAACACCGCGCCGAGGACGTTGACAGTCGAGGGTACGGACGGAATGAGGAACGTGTCGCCGTTCTCGAGGGGAATATCGGGTATTGCGGCGACACCGTTGGAGTCGGGCTGGAACTGCAGAACGATTCGGCCGTTGGCGCGCGTCTCTCGAAGTTGCGCCACGATGGCTTGCTCGCTGGCCTGGGCGGCGCTGGCGCTGGCGATGTCGTTGGCATTTGAGGCTGGATTGACAGCAAGAGCAAGTGTGCCGCGCTGCATCTCAAGTGTCATCTGCCGTACAAATTCATCGAGTCGCCGCTGTTGCAGCACCCGAGTAGACTCGCGGGTGTAAACGGAGCCATAGAGGTACGCCGCCGGAGTGAGCCCGCCCGCGCGTGCGACGAGCTCCCGGAGGGTCTCGCCCGGATGGGCTGAATAGGTGCCAGCATGAATAAACTCGCCTTCAAGGCGGACGAATGTCGTTTGCTCGGCCAGAGGAACATGGATGTCGGACTGCGAGAAGATTGACACCACATCCGACGGCTCAAGAGTCAAGTCCTGGGTAGGGTCGTGTTCGTTGACTAGCTTTCCAAGGTCGAACGTAATGAGCTTAGTCTTGAGCGTCACAGGATCGATGCGCTCAATCACCGCATAGCTCCAGTCGATATCAGGCACCGCCAGGCGGACCTCGGTTCGCGGAGAAGGAGGAGGGTTGAGAGATCGCGTCAGGTATTGATCCTCATTCGCCAGCGCAGACTGGCTAGCCTGCAGAGGGGTATTTGACTGCTGCCCGACCCCGCCTTGATTCTGCGTCTCCGATTGACTCACCTGATCGGATGGGACCAGGGCGTCGACTTCGGACTGCTGCTGTGCAGGGGGATACGCTTGGCCGCCGGGATAAGTCTGGCCGGGAGAATAGGGATTCGTCTGACCGGGCGGATACGTTAGAGCTGGATAAGTGGCGGGCCCCCTGGGAACTGCATACACGTCTTCGCTCGAGACGTATACCCCCGGCTGAACGGCCGAGATAGTCTGCCGCGTTCGAATCGGCGGGTTTTCCGTTGGCAAGCGCCGCAGGTCGATGGGGGCCGTGGGCTGGCGCAGCGTGGAGAGCGCAGGAATGGACTGGAATTCGAACGCCGGCAGTCCAAGCTGGGATCGCTTCCACCAGTAGTCGCGGGTCAGCAGGGATTCGCGGTCCGGAATGAGGTCGCTCAGCCGCATCCCCTCATGCCAGGCAAACCGTCCGGGGTCGGAAAGGTTTCCGCGAAGCGTAACGGTCTTGCGGTACTGCGAGACCTGCGAGAACACCCGAAGAACGTCGCCATTTCTAAGCGAAGTGGCGAGGCCGGCAGAATCGAGCTTAACTTCCATGGTCTCGCGCCCAAAATGATCGGAAGAGCGGTCAAGGGAGGCGCGGGATTCGGAGGCCAGAGCTGTAATGTCGCCGGCATCGTGCAGGATGCTGCCGAAGCTGTCGCCAGACAGAACCTCATAGACAGCAGGGCGGCGCACGCTGCCCGCAACCGCCACCTCACTCCCCACAGGCGGGATGAATATGACGTCGCCCGAGAGCAGCTTGGCGTCTTTGGACTTGTCGCCGTTGACGAGGAGCAAGTAGAGGTCGAGAGTCGTAACAGTCTGGCCGCCGCGGCGCAATTCAATGCGGCGCATGGACCCCTGCACTGATGGCCCGCCGCTGGCAAACAGGGCGTCAATCAGGGTGCTGAGCGCGCCAACGGTGTAGACGCCGGGCCGGCGGGCTTCGCCGGTTACGTACACCTGAATGGACCGAGTCTGGCCCATCTCAACGAGAAGCTGAAAATTCCGATATATGCGCGCGACGGCATCATGAATTTGCTGTTGAGCATCAACCACGCGCAGCCCGCCCACGTGGACCTCTCCTACGTGGGGTAGAAAGATGTCACCGGACCGGTCAATGCGGAGATTTGCATTGAAGTTCACCTGGCCCCAGATGCGAACGCGCAACTCGTCGTCGGGCCCAAGAACGTAGTCGCTGGGCACCGGCGTGTTCTCGAGCGGCGTGAAGGTCGCCGGGACGTTTTGGAAGAGGCTTACTCCATAGATTGGCAGGACCTCTCCGGTCGTCGAAGCGATGAACTTCTGAAACTCGGTCAAAGGTTCGGGGCGCAGCGGAATCGTGGAGGGCTGATAGCGGTTGCTCGCCCGCCCCGTAGGCTCGTTATAGGTCGGCACATTCCCGGGCAGGCTCGAGAGCGGCTGGGGCGTCGCCGATGGGTTCGCCGGCGCGCTGCCGGGGTTGAGATTGGAACCCGAAGAGGTGCACTGGGGCAAGCTGGCGTTCGCTGGATCGGTACAGTCCACCTGTGGAGACTGCTGGTAAGTATCAGGATAGGGATTGGATGACGGATACTGCTGAGCTTGGCCAGCCAGGGCAAAAAGCGACACAGCAATCGCAAAAAAGAATCTTGAGCGCATCAGGAAGAAACCTTCTTGATTTTATTCTTGCATCCACAGGCCTTTAATCAGGCCGAAATCTTGAAAACCGAACGGACGTCGTTGCCTTGTGGCCAGGCCAGGTCAATCAGGCGCACGTAAGGCGAATCCATCCATCAAGGTGCGCGGGCTCTGCACTCGCGACCGGTAGAAGTGCTGCGTACTGATTTCATTCTATGCTGCCGAAAAGGGTTGAGCTCGGCCTCGAAGCTATAGCGAACGACCCCGGTATAAGCGTGCGGCAACGCGATGAGGGACTGGTTGAATTGCAGGTCCACCCGGGGAGGTCGCCCGTATCCGCGTGGTAACCTGCTATTGCTCTACCAAGCAAGAAAATGGCGCAATCCAAGGGCAGGAAATCGACAGCCGGGCGCACTACAACGATGGCCGATGTGGCCAAGCTCGCGGGCGTAGGCAAGATGACTGTCTCCCGCTTTTTGAGTGGCAGCGCAAACGTCTCCGAAGAAACCGCCGAGCGTGTCCAGCGGGCCATCAGGATGCTCAACTACCAGCCCAACGAACTGGCGCGCAGCCTGCGGGCCGTGCACTCCAGAACAATCGCCCTGATTCTGCCGTATCTTTACGACCCCTTCTTTGCCACCTGCGCGCATGCGGTCTCGTCCGTTGCCACCCAGCACGGCTACTCGGTGCTGATCACAACGTCCGACGAGGACGCATCCGTCGAGCAGAAACAGGCGAGCCTCATGCTGCGCCGGCGTATCGACGGATTGATCATCATGCCCGCTCCCAATGAAGACGACTACCTGAAGGGCGAAGAGTTTGCGAACGTCCACGTCGTCACGGTCGACCGCCCGACCGCGCATTCACGTTTCGATTCGGTTCTGGTGAACAACCGCGGCGGGGCCCGCACAGGCGTAACCCATCTCATCGAACAGCACGGCCATCGCAGGATCGCCTTCCTGGGCTTGCGCAAATCGCTCTTTACCATGCAGGCGCGCTATGCCGGTTACCGCGAAGCTATGGCCAGGGCCGGGCTCGCCGCGGAGAGCTACATCGAGTGCACGTCCCAGGACGAGACCGTGACGCTTGTGCATTCACTGCTGACGGAGTCGAAGCCGCCGACGGCGCTCTTCGCCGGCAACAATCTCACCACCCGTTATATTCTGCACGCCATAAACGTCCTGCGTCTCGACGTGCCGGGCGAGATCGCATTCGTCGGCTTTGACGACTTCGACATTGCAGACGTGCTTCAGCCGGCGCTCACAGTTGTCCGGCAGCCCGTGTATCAAATTGGCGAAATGGGTGCCAACCTGCTCTTTCAGCGCATCTCCCGCGGCGAGTTTCCAGCAAAGGGGCATCGCGTGGTCCTGCCGACCGAGTTCGTCATTCGCCGCTCATGCGGATGTTCCATGAGCACTCCGCACCAGGCCGGCATAAAGACCGCCGTGACCCATGAGGATGGGGCCTAGGCGCTGAAGTTCAAAGCCTCCCTACAACGCCCGCCGGCCGCTGATCAGGTTGATGATGAGGACGACGACGGCGATCACCAGCAGCAGGTGAATGAAAGATCCGGCGACGTGGAAGCTGAATCCCAGGATCCAGAGGATCAACAGGATCACGAAGATGGTCCAGAGCATGCGCGATGTCTCCTTTACTTGCTATGCGGGCGCGGGACAATCTTCCGTGCGCCTGAATTGCTTGGATGCGTGCAACCGGAACTGGGAAAAGGAATTAAGGCACGAGGGCCAGCGACGGTCTAATACGGGCTAATTCTGTGAGAGTTCCAACGGTTCGGGAAACTCCAGCATCGTCTGCGCAACCGGACTCCAGTTCTTCCGGTGCATCGGCGTCGGCCCGAGCCGCGCGAGCGCCGCAAGGTGCGCCGGGCAGCAGTATCCCTTGTGGCTGGCAAGCCCATAGCCGGGAAACTGCCCGTCAAGCTCCACCAGCAGCCGGTCGCGGTAGACCTTGGCGAGAATGCTCGCCGCGGCGATCGAAAAGCTCGTCCCGTCGCCCTGGATGCACGACTGCTGCGGGCAGGGAAACTCGATCGTGTCGATGCCGTCGATGAGCAGGTAGTCGGGCGTCAGCCCAAGCTGCTCAACAGCAAGCTTCATCGCCAGTAGTGAAGCGCGCCGGATGTTGATCCGGTCGATGGTCTCTACGTCCACCGCCGCAATCGCCCACGCCACCGCGTTAGCGCGGATCTCACCGTCGAGCTGGTTGCGTTTCTTTTCCGCGAGCTTCTTCGAGTCGTTCAGCCCCTCGATGCGGCACCTCGGCGCAAGAATCACCGCTGCCGCGACAACCGGCCCGAACATCGGCCCGCGCCCCACCTCGTCCACGCCGGCAATGCGGAGCGCGCCAAGCTTTCGCGCAGCCTTCTCGAGCTTCCATCCGCATACCGGTGCCTTCGGCATGGGTCCAGTATAGGGTGAGTTGCCTTTGCTTTTCTTTCGGTCATTCCCGAAGGGAATCCGCTGTTCGCCCTCACCGGTCCCCATAGACCGGCACCGCCGCCCCGTGAATCGTCCGCGCCACGTCGCTCGACAAAAACAAAATCACCTGCGCGATGTCCTCGGGCTTGGGCCACGTGTCGAAATCCGAGCCCGGCATTGCCGCCCGGTTTGCCGGAGTGTCGATAATGCTGGGCAGAATCGAATTCACCCGCACGCCCGTCCCCTTCGCGTCCGCTGCCAGCGAATCCATCATCGCCAGCGCCGCCGCCTTTGAAGCCGCATACGCCGCCGCTCCGCCGCCGTGATCCAGCGCCGCCTTCGCCGAAACATTAACCAGTGACCCATGCCCCTGTTTCACCAGCCAAGGCATCGCCGCGCGCGCCAGCACAAACCCGGCCCGCAAATTCAGCGCCAGCATCGCGTCGAACGTCTTCGTCTCCAGGTCCCACAGCTTGATGCCGCCTGCATACCCGCCGATCGTGTTCACCACGGCATCCAGCCGCCCGTGCCGCGCGACCAACTCCGCGACAAACCTCGTCACGGCGTCCTCATCCGTCACGTCCAGCCGCTCTCCTTCAAGCGCCGCTCCGCTGTCCGCCGCGTCCTTGAGCGCGTCGAACTCCGCCTCCTTGAACCACGGAACCACCACCGTCGCGCCTTCCTTGAGAAACCCGAGGCTCACCGCGCGGCCCAGCCCGCCCGTGCCCCCCGCAACCAGCGCAATCTTCCCGCCAAAATCGATATTCATCCTCGCGCCTCCGCCAGTCCCGTACGCATAGCCGTCACCGGATTATAGTGCGCCGCTGTGCACGTGAATCTGTATACTGGTCGCGCTTCAAAACCCCAATCGATTGGATCACCTCTCCAGCCATGCAGCATGGAGTGCGAGTCGGGGTGCATCGCGGGCCCTTGATGCCGGAGTCATATCTACTCTCTGGAGGGTTTCTATGCGGGCAGTTATGCGTAAAGCATGCTGGAGCCTCGCCATCGCAGGCGCAGGAGCGGTTGTTCTCGTTGCTCAAAGCGGCTTGCTGGGCTTTGGCGTGCACATCGACAGGGTCAGGCCGGCCGTAGTCGATTCGTTCACCGAAGGCATGATCCCGGCCTATCCCGACTCGAAGGCGTACCGCGCTGCTTCCGTTTCGGCTCGCGTTGCGTTCGTAAAGCAGGGAATGGCCTGGGTTAAGGCCTACACTGAGTCGCCCGCCTTCAAGGCCGACTACGAGAAGCACCGCGCCAACGGCAGGCCCGAAGCCGCCCAGTCCAAGGGCTCGGCTGACGACCAGTACAACAAAATGCTCGCCGACCAGCGCAAGCAGCTCGAGGACTTCAAGAAGAGCATTGCCTCGATGACGCCAGACATGCAGAAGCAGATGCAGCCGGTCCTTCAGCAGATGGAGGCGCAAATCGATAAGACCTCGAAGGACCCCCAGATCGCGGCCATGATGAAGAAGAGCATCGCCGCATCGGCCGCCGGCGACCAGCAGCAGGCTCAAAAAGACATGGCCGATTGGGAGAAGCGCTACCCGGCCGATCCGAACGTGCTCATCGCCCGCCGCCTCCACCAGTTTCTCGATGAAACAAAGGACGTGAACTACAGCGCCGCGCTCGTCTCGAGCGGTGGCGATAGAATGCGCTTTGCCGACGAGCAGTACGAATCAAAACCCGACCGCTGGAAGATCTACTACCGCGCCGGCAGGGAACCGATGGCGGCCGCCCGCGCATTCGCTGCCGACTGGCTCAAACAGATCGAAGCGAAATAACGCGCAACGTCACGGCCCCCGGCTACCGCCACAAACAACAGCCCCGGCAAAAATGCCGGGGCTGGGTTGAACCCGATGCGAGCGGTTTACGCCTTGACGGCCTCGCGCTCCACTTCCTTCAGGCGAGCGGCCTTGCCGCGCAGTCCGCGGATGTAGAACAGCTTGGCGCGGCGAACCTTGTAGCTGCGGATCTTCTCCACCTTGTCGACGACCTTCGAGTTGAAGGGGAAGATGCGCTCCACGCCCTGCCCGAAGCTCATCTTGCGGACTGTGAAGGTGCCCTGCGGCCCGTGGTTGACGGCAATCACCAGGCCCTCAAAAGCCTGCAGGCGTTCCTTGTCGCCTTCCTTGATCTTGACCTGCACGCGAACCTGGTCGCCGGGCACGAATTCGGGGAGATCGGTGCGCTTCAGCTTGTCGGCCAGGCGCTGCATAACTGGATGAATTGACATGGCTTCTTTCCTGCGTTGAACTCAGAATCTCCAGTTTATCAGAGATATTGCCCGATCGCCTAATTCGCGCAATCCCTTCAAGAAGAGGGGTTTAGTGTCGCGGCCAGGCGCGCCGTCACGACCCCAACCGCACGTCGAGGTCCGGCAACCCGTTCAAATCGAAACGCGCATAACACAGCCTGTCCGCAAATCGCCCTCCGGGGAGAAGGTTTGCGCCGCGAAGGGTTCCTTCGAATTGAAAGCCGAGCTTCTCGATAATGCGGCGGCTCGCATGGTTGCCATCGGAATAGGTAATGCCGACCCGGCGCATCCCGAGCACATTGAAGGCATAGCGCAGCAACGCATTTGCGGCCTCGGTGGCGATGCCGCGGCCTTGCGCGCTTCGGCGAACCCAGAACCCGGTGTCGCATTGGCGAGCCTCCCAGTCGATATCGTGAAAGCCGCACCAGATAACCGGCTGCTGAGTGGCACTTTCAATACCGATGAATTCGAATACCTCGCGGAGGAGGAAGCTCGCCATCATCTGCCGTGTGCGAAGCTCCATGCGTTCAGGCGTGAATGCGCCAAGGTCCTCGGCCCATCGCATCCACTGGTGCAGCGCCTCCCACGTCTCATGCACCGCGGCAGCGGTCAAAGCGCCATCGCCCGCCTGCTTCGGCCGGATAAGCAGGCGAGGCGTGAGGATAGGCATCGGCAAATCGCGCAAAATTGGGTGCATGGCCGTCATTATTGCGGATTCTAATACTTAGATTCCTGAGCGGCAGAATCCCTCGCACAGCGTCTTATATTCTCGGCATAGATAAAGGTGGTCAGGCGTGACAAGGGCCACAAGAGTGCCTGATCGACCGCCTATTTCCTAACGATCGGGTTATCCAAATTCCCGCCATGCAGCCGCCCGAACCCCCTCGCAAGCGCCATCGACGTGAGCAGGAACCCCAGCCCAGCCACGGCCACATCGAGCGCGCTGTGGAATTCGAACGCCCCCACGCGAAAGATCAGCAGCCAAGCCACCGCCGCATTGAAGAATCCCCAAACCACGTTGACCATCGACGAAGACAGCCCTCTGCCCGGCGGGCTGGCAAACGGCGACTGGAACGCACGCCCGGAGATCCCGTTCACAATATGGGGAACCGCGTTGGCAAGAAAAGTCCCACCGCAGAACCACGAAATCCAATGCACCCACCCCATGGGCTCCCTCCACAACTCAGGCCCGAAATCTGATCACCGACCACTGACTACTGATCACTGATCACTGCTTTATTGCCGCAACCCCTCCGTCTGGAACGGCAGCCCCGTCTCCGGCGACTGCATCGGATCTGCCTCCTTGTTCGGCGCAATCGAAACACCCGCCGCCGAGGCCGCCGCGACGCTCGTGTTCCAACCATCGACCACCACCAGCGCATCCTCGCCGTGCAGGTCCTTCACGTCCGCGTCGATATGGATCGTCCGGCTCTCACCCGGCGCCAGCGAAACGTAGTTGCCGTCGTAGAACACCGGCAGCACGCGCTCGCCCGACTTGCGCCGCAGCTGCACGTGTGCCATCAGCGCGATGTCGTGCGAGGAATTCCGCAGCGTCACGCTGATGCGGCACCGTCCCGCCTCATCCTGCCTCGCGATCTGCGGCTCCAGCGTTACCGTGGCCAGCTTGTTCAGGTCCGTCAGGTCGTCGGGATTCGCCGTATTCGCGCGCCAGTAGAAGTTCGTCGAAAGCAGCTTGCCCGCCGAATCGTTCAGGTCGAGCTTCACGAAGTTCACGTTGCTCACGTTCCCCGGGAAATCGATCGGCCCGAGCGTAGTGGCGGCCTCCGGAGCGGCAGTAAAGTGATAATCGCGCTGCGAAGCAACCGTGCCGTCGAGGTTGTAGATCGCCAGGTGCGCCACCGCGTTTTCGAGCGGCGTGGGCAGGTTATTGATCACCTGGATCTCCCCGTCCGCCTGGTTGAACTGTATATGCTGCAATTCGCCCGCCGACTGCACCCCGAACAGCGATGCGTTCGGTTCGAGGTCGTAGTGGTAGAGCTGCCACGTAAAGCTCGGCTGCGCCGGCGCGGACATCCACGTGATCACGGCCGTGGTCGGATGAAAGAGCTGCGCGTTGCGCCCTTCGTACATCGAGCGGTAGGCCTCGTAGTTCATCAACTGCGCCTTGCGCACAAAGTCCGCGAGGTTGCGCACTTTCCCATACCGCGCTGCCACAATTCCCGGATACTTGTCGCCCTCCTGCGCGCCTTTGGCAAAGTCATGCGCTGCCCAGTCGTCGGTGATCATCTCCCAGTCTTTCTTCGGCATCATGCCGTGAATCGACTCGAGCGTAGGCACCGACATCGAGCCGGTCTCGGTCTTGAAGTAGTCGTCGGTCACGATGTAGAACGCGCGCGGTTCGCGCCAGTGGTACGGCCCGCCCGAACGCACTCCCGCCCCCGACGTCGAGCTCGGCTGATACCTCCGCGTCGGCTCAAGCTCGTTCATCAGCACGCGAAGCTGGTCGTCGATCTCCTTCGGCGGAAAGCCTTCGTTGCGCGCACACCACACCGCAATGGACGGGTGATTGCGGAATCTCAGAATCTTGTCGCGCACGTTGGCCATGTAAGTCGGCAGGTCGTCGGGATCGGGTCCGTCCGATGGGTTCGGCTGGAAGAACTCGTCCCACAGCAGAATCCCGTACTTGTCGCACAGCTCGTAGAAGTCCTCGTTGGTCGACTGCCCCACCCAGTTGCGGATCAGGTTCAGGTTCGCAAGCTGATGAAGATGAATCTCCGCGTCGAGCCGCTCCCGCGGAATGCGCTTCATCATCTCGTCCAGGCCCCAGTCGCCGCCGCGGATGAACACCCGCACGCCGTTCACGCTGATCGTCAGGTTCTCCGAGTCCGGCACCGAGTAGCTGATCTTGCGCACGCCGAATGTCACGTCCTGGCCGTCTGATACGGAGTCATCCTGATCGAACTCAAGATGCAGTTTGTACAAATTCTGCGGGCCGTAACCGTTAGGCCACCACAGCCGCGGATTCACGATATGCAGCGCCGCATCCGTCTGTGGCGAAAACGCGATCGTCTGGCGCGCGTGCGGCTGCAACTCCACCGGCCTGCTGAACGTGATGCCCTCGATCGTCCCCTTCAGTACGCCCTTCTGCGGCTGGTCGGTCACATTCTCCACCGTGTCCTGCACGGCAATGTCGGTCGAGTCCACGCGTGGCAATGGCAGGTCGGTCGTCACCAGCGGGTCCTTTACGACCACCGGACCCGACGCAGAAAGAAATACCTTCCGCCATATACCCGTATCGCGGTCCCGCACGGCGTTAAGCCAGTCCCATCCGATCGTCGAGAGGAATGTCGGGCCGTCCAGCGCGGTGATGCCGCCGTTCCTGCCCACGCCGTTCAGCAGTGTGTGCTCGTGCGGGTCGCCCGGATGCGGCTGCGGCCAGACGTGCACCGCGAGCACCGCGGTCGACCCCGCCTTCACATGATCCGTCACGTCGAAGAGGCCGCGGATGAATGCGCCCCGTGTCGTACCGATCTGCGCGCCGTTCACCCAGATCTCAGAGTTGTAGTTGATGCCGTCGAAGTTCAGCCAGATGCGCCGCCCGGCGAACTCCTGCGGAACGCGCATCTCCGTGCGGTACCAATACGAAGTGTGGCAAAGGCTCTCGGGGATAATCTCGTGCCTGTTATTTTCACCATACGAAGGCTCGGGATACACCTTGTCGTTCACCAGCGAAGTGAGCACGGTGCCCGGAACAGTCGCCGCGTACCATCCGGCAGTCTTGAATCCCGCCGATGCGATCTTCTCGCCTGCATCGGAAACCTTGACCACATCCTGCAACTGCCAGCCGGACGAAATCGTGACGGGCGCTGGAAGGTTCACCTGCGCCCCGGCGCCGAGTCCAGACCAGAACGATGGGACCGATATCAGGCCCAGGAGCAGGAATCTGCCGAGTCGATTGTGCAATGCCGCATCCTCGCTTGGGAGTGAAATGAGAGCTTGAGACGTGTCGAAAGCCAGTGCAATTGTATCCGCTGGCGGCAAAGGTCGCCGAGTGACAAATCTCACTCGACCCTGTCTTGGCCCGCGAAGGGTTCAGCACCCGGTCGCCGTATGGCCTGCATCGGATAATGGTGACATGGATTTCCAGCGTTCTTCAGGCATCCTGCTGCACGTTAGTTCTCTGCCTTCGTATGGCGGAATCGGCGACCTCGGACCCGCAGCTCATGAATTCGTAAAGTTCCTCGCCGCGGCCAAACAGCACGTGTGGCAGGTGCTGCCGCTCAGTCCCACAGGCTTCGGCAACTCGCCGTACGCAAGCTCGTCGGCATTCGCCGGCAATCCATACCTCATCAGCCTCGAGCTTCTATCGCAATGGGGATGGATCGACGAGCAGCGCATCTCCAACCTCGCTGCTTGCGGCGCGGCGGTAAATTTCAACGAAGTTGAATCGCGCAAGCTGCCGCTGCTCTACGAGGCCGCGGAGAATTTCCTCGACCGCGGCGCGAGCGACGCGAAGCTCGCCGGCCAGTGGAATGACTTCGAGGCATTCTGCAACATCGAGGCAAACTGGCTCAGAGACTATGCCCTCTACGCCGTCTTGCGCGTGAAGTACAACACCGGCGCGTGGACCGCATGGCCCGAACCGATACGCCGGCGCGAACACACTGCGATCGAGGACACGCTCCGAGAGCACGGCCGCGAACTCGCCCGCGAACAGGTGCTTCAGTTTGCCTTTGCCCGGCAGTGGAACGCGCTGCGGGAGGCGGGCGCGGCGCATGGCATCCGAATCCTCGGCGATGTAGCCATCTTCGTCAACATGGATTCGGCCGACGTGTGGACGCACCCCGAGCTCTTCGAACTCGACGAAGACCTCAAGCCCATCCGAGTCGCCGGCGTGCCGCCCGACTACTTTTCGGCGACCGGCCAGCGCTGGGGCAACCCTCTCTACCGCTGGGATGTGCTGGTTCACCAAAAATTCGACTGGTGGGTCCAGCGCATCCGCCGCGCGCGCGAGCTCTACGACATCGTCCGCCTCGATCACTTCCGCGGGTTCCAGGCCTACTGGGCCATTCCCGCAGAGGACGAAACCGCCATCAACGGCGAGTGGATCCAGGCACCCGGACTCGCGCTCTTTGCCGCGCTCGAAGGCGCCCTGGGCCCCCTGCCCCTCGTCGCAGAGGACCTCGGTCTCATCACCGCCGATGTTGACGAGTTGCGCCGCCGCGCGCGCCTTCCCGGAATGCGTGTCGTCCAGTTCGGCTTCAGTGACAAGGGCGCCCACATCCACCTGCCGCACCGCTACGAGCCGCAGACCGTCGCCTATACCGGCACGCACGACAACGACACCACGCTCGGCTGGTGGCATAACGCCGGCAAGGCGGAGCAGAAGGCCGTCGCTGCATACATCGGGAAGCCGCCAGTCAGGGGCGGAAACGTCAGCCCCGTGTGGCCGCTGATCCGCGCCGTCGAAGCCAGCGTGGCCCAACTCGCGATCGTTCCCGCGCAGGACCTTCTGCACCTCGGATCGGACGCGCGTATGAACACGCCCGCCGTGGCCGACGGCAACTGGAGCTGGCGCGTGCCCGAAGGCGCCTGGACTGCCGAAGTGGCCGCGAAACTGTCCGCGCTGGCCGAGGTCACCGACCGCGATAACGACCCGCTCAGCTACCCGTCGCGCTGACTCACTTCCCCTTTGAAGCCAGCAGCGGTGCCGGCTTCACGATCACCGTTCCCTTCATCCCGCCGGTTTCGTGCACCACGCACACGTAGCGGTAAGTTCCCGGCTTATCGAACACGTGATAGAAATTCATCCCCGGCTGCAGCAGCTGTGAAGCAAACGGACCGGCATCCGAAGGCGACCCCACGTCCACCCGCCGCAGCACCTTTGCCGGATCATCCACGACGTTGTGGTAGAACGACGATGTGTTCTTCCACACCACCTGTTCGCCCGCGTTGATCGTCACCGTCGCCGGGCTGAACGACATGGAGCCCATGCCGACTTCGGCGCCTATCGGAGCCTCAGGCGGCGCGAGCACCTTCTCGAGATCGGCGGTCGTCGTCTTCGCCGAGCAGTTTGGCATCACGGCCTGTACGCTATCGACTACGTAGCTCGGAACGCGCGCATCCTCCGCGGGAAGAACGCTGCCGAAGTGCCCGTTGACGAGCACCAGCCTTCCGGCATTTGCTGAGAACAGCAGCGGCTGCGCCTCCAGCCGGTACACCTTCGACGAGTGGAACACGCTCAGCGTTGTTCTGCCATCCTTCTCTATGTTCAGGCAGCCGATCAGCCCTCCAAGTGACTTAAGGCTGAACGGCGGCGCTGCCGGCGACGAGCCCGCCATCCCGGGCATGTCGCCCATCCCGTTGTGCATCGCATCCATCGACTCCGCGGCGGAAACCGTAACCGCCGTCTCGTGGATGTGATTCACTTCGTCCGCATCCTGGGCCGTCATGCCGCTGGCCTCCTGCATCCCGGCTCCCGGCGCAGCCGCGCCCGCATGCATCAGCGTGGGGTTATCCGGCCCTTTCACCTGGAGCAGCGCCATGTCGCCTTTTTCCATTCGGGAAATGGCGTGATCCATGATCGCGAAATTCCCCGGCATGCCCGCATTCACCTCCACGATGGCCGCCCCGCCCGAAGGCACCGTCGTCGTCTGGACCCCATTCAGCGGCGGGGACGTCAGCGATCCAAGCGAGTACACGTGCGTAAAGATCTGCCCCACCATGTGCGTTGAAGCTGTCGCGTTCGGCCCCGCGTTGCCGAAATAGATCCGCACCGACTCACCCACGTTGGCGTGCATCGGGAATTCCTTCGTGACCGAATCGACAGCGCCGTTCATCACAAAGTACTCGGGCCGCTCGCTCAGCAGCTTGTCGGGGCTGAACTGCTGCATCCCGGCCTTACCCTTCGCATCGGCCGTGTAAATCTCCCCCTGCATCAGGTAGTACTCGTGATCCACATGCGGAAGTCCCTCGGCCGGCTCCACCAGGATCATCCCGTACATGCCGTTTGCAATGTGCTCCGCGATCATCGGACTGCCGCAGTGGTAAACGAAGAGCCCCGGCGTATTCGCCTGGAACGTGAAGGTCTTCGACTGCCCCGGCGGCACCTGCGACATCGCCCCGCCTCCGCCCGGCCCGATCGCCGCGTGAAAATCGAGCGAGTGAACCATCTGGCTGCCTTTTTCGTTCTCGAGCGTCACCTCAACCGTGTCGCCCTGCCGCACCCGCACGAACGGCCCCGGCACCTTCCCGTTGAACGTCCAATACCGATATGTCGTGCCGCTTGCCGGGTCGAGTACGCCGATAAGCTCCTTGGAAGTGAGAGTCACCCGCACCAGCGCAGGCTCCCGCCTGGTAATCGGGGGAGGAAGATCGCTAGGATCCCGGTCGATGTCGGCGGCCTTGACCGTCGGAGCCGCGCTCTGCGCGTGTTCCGAATGATCGTGATCCTTGGCCGACGCCGGCACACTTCCAGCCGCCAACAAGAGTGCAAATAGTCCGAATGACAGAAGGGAAGTACTGAAGATGAGGCCTTGCCTGCGTTCGTTCATCGCACGCCTTTCTCGAAACGGCTGGCACTCACCCTGGTTCCGGCCTTCTGACGCCGGTCCGGCAAATGGCGGCGAGCGCCGCGAAGCGCTCGCCATAAAGATGCAGCCGTTCGCAAATGAAAGGTAGGCCGATGAGCTCTGGGGGCGCAGTGACTAAAGTCGCTCGCTCAAGTAAAGATGGCAGGGAAGCGCCAACTCCCAATCCCTAATCCCCGTTTTGTTATCCTTGCCCCACATGGAAATCGCTGCGATTCAGACTCACGGACTCACCCGTCGCTTCGGCGCGCTCACCGCAGTCGACAACGTCACCTTCAGCGTCGCCCCTGGGCAGTTCTTCGGGTTCCTGGGGCCGAACGGCGCCGGCAAGTCCACCACGATCAAGATGCTGACCGGCCTGCTCGAACCAAGCTCCGGCTCCATCGAGATCCTCGGCCAGCCCTTCTCGGCCGGCGCTCTCGAGCTAAAGCGGCAGATCGGTGTCGTCCCCGAAGGTATGGCGCTGCTCGGCCGCCTCACCGCGCCCGAGTACCTCCGCTTCGTGGGCCGAATGTACGGGCTCGATCGCGAAACCACCAACCGCCGCACCGACGAGCTGCTCGAATTTATGCAACTGGCAAACGAAAGCCGCAAGCTCGTCACCGACTTCTCGCACGGCATGCAGAAGAAGCTCGCGCTCGCCGCCGCGGTCATCCACGGGCCCAAGGTGCTGTTCCTCGATGAGCCGTTCGAAGGCGTGGACGCAGTCGCCGCCGGCATGCTCAAGACGATGCTGCAAGGCATGATCCAGCGCGGTGCCACGATCTTCCTCACCACCCACGTGCTCGAAATCGTCGAGCGCCTCTGCTCGCACGTGGCGATCATCAGCCAGGGACGCCTGGTCGCCAACGGCTCGCTCGAGGAGTTGCGCGCCGGCGTGGCCAGCTCTCTTCCCGGCGCCGAGGACGGCCGCCGGCTCACGCTCGAAGAGATATTCCTCTCCATCGTGGGCGGCGGCAACCTTGAGTCCGCGCAGGAGCTCTCATGGCTGGCCTAGCGGAGTCGCTGCCCGAAGTCCCCGTGTCTCATCGCCCGTTCAGCCGAATGGCGCGCGTCCAGTACGCGGCGCTGGCCCGCATGCGCTGGTGTGCCGTCAAGCACGCCGTGCGCTCCACCCGCGGCGCCTTCGAATTCGGCGCGCAGGCCGTGCTGTTCATCATGTTTGCGTCCATCGGCCTCGGGATGGCCTTCGGACTTGGCGCGGGCGCTCACGCCATCGTCTCGAATAACGACTGGAAGTTCCTTCCCATCCTCTTCTGGATCGTGCTGCTGCTTTGGCAGATTCTGCCCGTCGTCATGGCGTCTTATCAGCAGCAGTTCGACATGAACGGCCTGCTTCGCTTCCCCGTCAGCTTCTCTACGTTCTGCGTCCTGCATCTCATCTTCGGCTTTGTCGATGCCTCGACCATCGTCGGCGGCCTCTGCTGCCTCGGCATCTGGGCTGGCATTGCCCTGGCGCGCCCGGACCTGGCTGCATGGAGCGCCCTGGGCATTGGGGTCTTCGGCATGTTCAACGTCTTACTCGCGCGAGCCATCCTCGCTTGGTTGGACCGCTGGCTTGCGAAGCGCAAATCGCGCGAAATCATCACCGCGCTCTTCTTCCTGCTCATTCTTTCCATGAACATCTTCAATCCCGCGTTTCACCGGCAGGGAAAGAGCGGCCCGGTGAACCCGGCGTATTGGTCAGAGAGCCTTCGCTGGGTGAAACGCGCCAACGCTGTGCAGCGCTGGCTGCCGCCGGGCCTGGCTGCGCGTTCGATCCACAGCGGCGCGATTCAGCATCCCCTCCGTGCCGCGGAGGGTCTCGGCCTTGCCGGCCTCTATCTGCTCGCTGCCGCCGGAGTCCTGGGCATCCGCCTTGGCGCGGAGTACCGCGGCGAAAGCCTGGGCGAAGCGCCTTCGCGCAAGAAGGCCGAAAAGCGCACCGGCCCGTGGCTCCTCGATGGTTCCGGCCCGATCGCCGCCGTTGTCGAAAAGGAGATTCGGCTCCTCATGCGTGCTCTGCCGTTGCTCTACGCTCTGGGTGCCCCGCTGATCATGGTGTTTCTGTTCTCCGGCGTGTACCGCAACAAGAGCTCGGCGCATCTTCCCATCGTGATGCTGGTGTGTCTAGCCTACGGGCTGGTCGGCTTTACGCAGCTGCTCTACAACAACATGGGCACTGAAGGAGCGGGCGTGCAGTTCCTCTTCATCTCGCCCACTCCCATTCGCACCGTCGTACTGGCAAAGAACTTGTTCCACACCGCGCTCTTCGCGCTCGAGTCCCTGCTTATCTGCCTGATCGCCGGCTGGCGTTTCGGCCTGCCCACTCCTGTCGCGCTCGCTGCAATGCTCGCTTGGCTGCTGTTTGCGGTTCCGGTGCACCTGGCCGCCGGCAATATCTTCTCGCTCATCATGCCCTACCGCATCAACATGGGCCGCATCGGCCGTCAGAGCGGATCGCAGGCCAACGCTCTTCTCAGCCTCGGAATCCAGGTCGGAGTGCTCGGCCTGGGCGCCGGGGTCTTCTTTCTGTGCGCGTTCTTCAAGGAACTTTGGCTCGCCGTTCCCATCTTTATCTTGCTGGCCGCCGGAGCCGCGTTCGGCTGGATGCGCGTGCTGGCCAACGTTGACCGCCTCGCCAATGACCGCCGCGAAGAACTGATGAGCCGGCTCGTCAAGGCGGACTAGAGCCCGAAGCGTCGCACCAATTTCTGGCGTGCGCGGCGGACCCAGGCGTGGCCCCCAGGGAGGTCGTCCAATGCCGCGAAGCTTCCGGGCGGTCATTTTGCAGTGCGCAGCGGCCGGCCTCTCTGCGTCCGTCCTGATGGCCCAAACGCCCGCTGGACAGAGCACTTCGCCTCAACTCGTCCCCCGCACTCCCGAGCAGCGCGAACGCACCCGGGAGGCGAACCGTCGCATCAACCTGCACGTCATAGTCACGGACGCATCCGGCAAATCCGTCGCCGGGCTCAAGCCGGAAGACTTCACCGTCCTCGATCACGGCCAGCCGCAGACGGTCACCGCGTTTGAGGAAGTGAACAATGCTGCGAACGGTAGCACGCGCGGCCTGCTGGTTCTCGACGCAATCAACGGCGGCGCCTCAGGCGTCCATCGCGTGGGCAAAGAGCTTTTCAACGTGCTCGCGCAGGGCCAGGGGCCGCTGCCCTATCCGCTCCAGATCGTCGTGGTGTCAAGCGCCGGAGCGATCGAAAGCCCTCCCACGTCGGATCGCAACGCCCTCGCTGCGGACGTCACCCGGCTCACCCGCAATCTCCGAAGCGCAGATTGCGACAGCCCGGGAGCAGGACAAAACCTGCTGGAGTTCCCCTCGGTGACGCCCGGAGGCCCAGGACAAGCTCAGTGGAATTGTCAGGACATGCATCTCATGAAATCGCTGAATGCGCTCAATGCGCTGGCGCAGGCCCAGCAGAAAGTCAACGCCCGCGCCATCGTCATCTGGACAGGCCCAGGATGGCCCCTGCCCCCGCAACTGGATTCGGGCCAGATCATTCCCGGCGGCGGAACCACGGGAGACTTGTCGAAAGCAATCGTTACCCTCGAAGCAGCCATGCAACAGGGCCGGATAACGCTCGACGCGCTTTCTTGGGAGAGTTTCGCGCGCGCGGCCGGCGTCCGCAGAACCGGCTTGCGCGGAAGCCTCGCCGGCGCCAGCCTTCCGGAGCAGGAAGCAGCGCTCGAGCTTCCCGCGCTTGCCGCGCAGACCGGCGGCCTGGCGCTCGAAAAGAGCAAGGATCTCGCAGCCGCGCTGAACACCTGCCTCGGTGACGGCGAACAATACTACTCGATCGCATTCGACCCCGCGCCCGCGTCCTCCCACGATGAATACCGCACAATTGAAGTCAAGGTCGACCGCCCGGGCGCAAGCGTCCGCACCCTCGCCGGCTACTACGCGCAACCATGAAGCAGGCGCTAGCCATCCTTCGCCATTGGTTTGACCCGCACGACGGCGCGCGCACGTCGCTCGTCGCGCGATGGGTGTTCCTGCGCGCCCTCGCTCTCATCTATTTCTCGGCGTTCTTCTCGCTGCTCTTCCAGATCAAGGGCGAAATGGGCCCCGAGGGCATCCTGCCCGCCGGAAACTACCTCCTGGCCATCGCCCAGTACTTCGGCCCCACCCGCTTCTGGCACGCGCCGTCGCTGTTCTGGTTCTCGTCCAGCTCCACGATGCTCATGGCCGTCGCCTGGGCGGGCATCGCGGCGTCGCTGCTCGCTCTCGTCAACCTGTGGCCGCGGATCACGTTCTTCGCATGCTTCGTCTGCTTTCTGTCGTTCGTCAGCTCCGCAAGCGATTTCGCGAACTACCAATCCGACGGCATGCTCCTCGAAGCCGGATTCATCTCACTCTTCTTCGCTCCCCGCGGCATCCTCCCCGGCTGGGGCGTCAACGATCCTCCATCGCGCGTAAGCCTGTGGCTGCTCCGCTGGGAGTGGTTCCGCATCTACTTCGAGTCGGGCCTGGTGAAGGAGTTGAGCGGCGATTCGCAGTGGCGCAACCTCACCGCAATGGACCAGTACTACCAGAACGGCCCGCTCCCCACCTGGATCGGTTGGTACGTTCAGCATTTCCCCCACTGGTTCCACGCCACCACCGTGATCCTCACGCTGGCGATGGAACTTTTCCTCGTCTTCATGCTCTTCTTCCCGCGCCGGGTGCGCCTCATCTTGTTTCTCATCGTCACGCCGTGGGAAGTCATCGTCATCCTCACCGCCAACTACGCATTCCTCAATTACCTCGTCTTCGCTCTCGGCTTCCTTCTTCTCGACGACGTGTACTTCGCCCGCATTCTTCCCGCCCGCTTCCGCCCGTCTCCGCCACTCGATCCATCCGCCGTCTCCGTGCATCCGCTTTGCAAAACGCTTCACGTTTCAGCAGTAGCCATCTCCGCATTCCTCCTTACGTGGATCGCCTACGCCACCGCCGCCGAGCTCCTGAACCTCGTCGCCCTGCCCATCCTGCCCATGAAGCCCGCCGAGGTGCTCGACCCCTTTCGCATCGCCAACCAGTACGGACTCTTCGCGGTCATGACCCGCGGCCGCTACGAAATCGAGTTCCAGGGCTCGAACGACGGCACGAACTGGCAGCCGTACATCTTCACGCACAAGCCGCAGTTGCTCAACGAAGCGCCTGGCATCTACGCCCCCTACCAGCCGCGTTTCGACTGGAACCTCTGGTTCGCCTCGCTCGGCGACTGGCGCCGCAACGACATCGTCCCCATCACCGAAGAAAAACTGCTGATGAACGACCGCGCCGTCATCGGCCTCTTTCGCAGCGATCCCTTCGGCGCATCCCCGCCCCGCTATGTTCGCGCCGTGCTGTGGCAGTATTGGATGACGAGCATGGACGAAAAGCGCCGCACTGGAAACTGGTGGCGCCGCACGATGCTCGGCCTGTACGCGCCAACGTTAGTGCGCGAGCCCGATGGAGAATTCGGCATCATCGCGCCGCCCGACGAATTGCCCGACCACGACTGACCCGATGAGGAACAAGTCATAATGCGAGCGAACGTGATCGGCGCCGGACCCAACGGCCTCGCGGCCGCCGTGACGCTCGCGCAGGCCGGCCTCTCCGTCGAGGTCTTCGAGGCCGAAGCGCAACCCGGTGGCGCCGCGCGCACCATGGAGCTCACCCTCCCCGGCTTCCATCACGACTTCGGCTCCTCGGTCTACCCCATGGGCGCGGGCTCGCCGTTCTTTCGCTCTCTGCCCCTCAAGGATCTGGGACTTGAGTGGGTGCACGGCGACGCATGCGCAGCGCATCCTCTGGACGACGGCACCGCGGTAATGCTCGAGCGCTCGCTCGCCGCCCAGCAGCACGAGCTCGCCTCCGACGGCCGGGCCTGGGCCGACTTGATCCGCCCCCTCGCCGAGCGATGGTGGGACTTCGCCGAAGATGCGCTCCGTCCTCCGCTTCACGTTCCAAAACAGCCGCTGCTCATGGCCCGCTTCGGCATGGTCGCCGTCCAGCCCGCCAACGCGCTCGCTCGCCGGTTCGCAACCGAACGCGCAAAGGCTCTGCTCGCAGGCATCGTGGGCCACTCGCTGCTCTCATTCGACCAGTGGATGAGTTCCGCCGTCGCCCTCGTCTTTGGCGCCGCCACGCCCGCAGTCGGGTGGCCCGCAGCCAAAGGCGGAGCGCAGGCAATTCCGAACGCGCTGATCAAGCGGCTCACGCAACTCGGCGGTGTAGTGCATACGTCCCGCCGCATTCGATCGCTTGACGAAATCGAAACGCGCGATGCCGTTACCCTGTGCGACGTCACAGCGCGCCAGCTGCTCAATATCGCCGGTCCGCGTCTAACTCCCGCGTACCGCCGCGCGCTCGAGCGATTTCAATTCGGCCCCGGCGCATTCAAGATCGACTACGCCCTTTCACAGCCCATCCCGTGGAAGGCGCGCGAGTGCACCCGTGCCATGACTGTGCATGTCGGCGGAACCTACGCGGAGATCTCGCAATCGGAGTACGAAGTGAGCAAGGGTCGCTGTCCGCAGCGGCCCTACCTGCTCCTCACGCAGCCTTCGCTCTTCGACCCAACCCGCGCCCCAAACGGCAAGCACACCGCATGGGCCTATTGCCACGTGCCCAACGGCGCCACCACAGACATGACCGCGGCCATCGAAGCGCAGATCGAGCGCTTCGCGCCCGGCTTCCGCGAATGCGTACTCGCGCGCCGAACCTGGTCGCCCGCAAATCTTGAAGCAATGGACTCGAACCTCAGCGGCGGCGACATCAACGCCGGCGCATTCAACATGAAACAAGTGCTGCTGCGTCCCACTCTGCGCAGTTACCGCACCGGAACGCCCGGCCTCTACCTCTGCTCCGCATCCACCCCGCCCAGCGGCGGAGTCCACGGCATGTGCGGCTACAACGCCGCCATGGCCGCACTCAAAGACAAGATATACCCACGTTAGAGCAATACCGGCGTAGCTGTGTCAGGGCGCTTTTGCACTTCTTTCTGTCATTCCCGCTGGGAATCTGCTGCTGGACGCGTAGAATCGAGTTCTTATGCGGACAGTTCAGCACCTGCGTGAGTCCGCTCTACGCCATCGCAGGCACTTCGGCGCTCGCAAGCATCCGCACCACGTGGTTCACGATAATCAAATCCTCCGCCGGAGGAATCACGCGCACCGCAACCTTCGAATCCGCCGCGGAGATCGTCGCCTCGCCGCGCACATTGTTGCGCTCCGCATCAATCCTGATCCCCAGCGGCCCCAGCCCCGCGCAGATCTCCGCGCGCGATGCAATGTCGTTCTCGCCAATGCCGCCGGTAAACACCAGCATGTCGAGCCCGCCAAGCTCAGGCACAAACCCGCCGATCCACTTCTGAATCGTCCACACAAACTTGTCCACCGCGAGCCGCGCCTTCGCGTCGCCCTCGCCGATCGCAGTGCGTAAATCGCGCATGTCATTTGATCGCTCGCTCATGCCCAACAGGCCCGACTTCTTGCTGACGAGCGTTTCGAGCTGATCGGCCGCGTCCTTCGCACTCGCCCCGCTCTCGGCAATTTTATTGAGCATGAAGAGCACCACTCCCGGATCGATGTCGCCCGTGCGCGTGCCGCTGATCAGCCCGCCGCTCGGCGTCAGCCCCATCGAAGTGTCGATGCACTTGCCGCCGCGGATCGCCGTGATCGATGCGCCATTGCCAAGATGCGCCACGATCAGCCTGTCCGGCACATTGGGCTCGAGCTGATCGATAATCGACTCGTACGAAATGCCGTGGTACCCATAGCGGTGCACCCCCATCGCCGCAAACTCCGCCGGAATCGGCATCGTCTTCACCAGTTCCGACATCGTCCGGTGAAAATACGTGTCGAGCACCGCGAAATTCGGCACCCCCGGAAACAGCTTCAGCGCCTCGCGCATGATGTACACCGCGATCGGCGTGTGCAGCGGCGCCAGCGCCCTGTAGCTGTCGATCTCGTCGATCAGCTCCGGTGTGATCGACCGGTTCTCGCTCACATTGGGCCCGCCGCACACCACGCGGTGGCCAATCGCCGCCGGAGCAGGGATCTCGGCCGAATGAAGCGCGTCGGCGATAAGCCTGAAGGCTACTGCGCGATTCGGCAGCGGAGGCGTTTGGTCTACGAGCTTCTTCCCGCCTGCATCCCTTATCCAGAACTTGCCAAGGTCGGTGCCGATCCCATCCACCGCGCCTTCAAACTGCCGTTCGCGCCGCCCGTTTGCGGCCTCGTACATCGAGAACTTGATCGAAGACGATCCGCTGTTCAAAACCAGAATCGGCAGAGACGGCATGACTCGATCCCTCTTAGCAGCAATCTGTGACCCGCCAAAGGCTTGCCAGCCTTGTCCGTCCGCGGACTCTCCGGCGCGCGATCTCAGCCTAGCAGCGCGACGATTTCGCCGGGAGTGATTGAAGTCACAGCACGGGCATGCAGGTTCTACCAGTCAATCTCTTCACCTTCGGACATAATCGCGCGGCATTGCCACCCGCCGACTCGAATCTGCTCCTCATCAGAGGTTCAATCATTTGCTGCGATGGTTGTTTGCATCGCGCTGCTTGGGCGGAAACAAGTCGACCCGAAATGAACGGCCTTTGATGATCAACGCTGGAGCCTCAAACCCGACCTGCTGTCCGACCCTGTCAACCCCCACCCTCCTGTGGAAAACCTCCACCGATTCCGCGTAAGCCCAAACCCCTGAACAACCTGCCCTGTGGATAAAACCTCTCAAAAATACTTTTTAAGTTGGCCGATCCACTTTTCCAACCAGCTATCCTTAATACAGGTCCCAAAAAGCCCCATCAGTACCGCCGGTCTCCGGACTCGGGGTCCCCGGCAAGCCCGCTTTTGGCTTGTTGGGGTGAAAACCGGCTGTGGTGCGAGTCTCCAGACTCGCACTCTCCGCCCGCGGATTCACTTCCATAAGATGCCGGGTGCCCCGGCGTCCCTCGCATTTGGGGACCCGGGAGCAATGCCAACCCTCCAATCACCCTTCCGCAGAGCCCAAAAACACCCACCCCTCCCCACCAACCCGGACAGCCAGGTTCAAGCCAGCTGATTGCCGGCAGCCCCAGGCCCGGTCAGGCGGGAAAATAGATACCC
>DATFRB010000039.1:0-24739 GCA_035263625.1 Occallatibacter sp. | reverse complement strand
ATTAGGGACCAGGGAGCAGGGAGTAACAAACACAAACAGCCCGGGAGCGCGTTATGAGCTGGGAGACGTTCTATCTGATCTGCTTTCTTGCGGGGCTGATGCTGAGCTTCATTTCGCTGCTGGGCGGAATGGGGCACTTCGGAGGCCATGTGCACGTGCCGCATGTTCACGTTCCGCATGTGGGGCATGTTCCGCATGTGCATGTGCCGCATGCTCCGCACGCGGCAAGCGCGGGCGGTCAGGGCGCAATGAAAGGCGGCGGCGCGGAGGTTCCATGGTGGAACGCATTCTCCGTGATGATCTTTCTCTGCTGGTTTGGCGCAGCGGGTTATCTGCTGACGAAGTATGGCAGCTTCGTTGCGGGCGTGGTGGTGGTGCTGGCATCGATCTGCGGCATCGCGGGCGGCGCGATTATCTTCGTCTTCCTGACCCGAGTACTGATGCCGCACGATCGCGAATTGACCGCGGACGAAACGGATGTCATTGGCGTGGTAGGCCGCGTGTCATCACCGATTCGCGCAGGGGGCACGGGCGAGATTGTCTATCAGCAGCTCGGCGCGACTCGCTCGGCAATCGCTCGCGCTGAGGACGGCGAGGCCATCGCGAAAGCGGAGGAGGTGTACGTGAACCGCTACGAAAAAGGGATTGCCTATGTCCGCAGATGGGAAGAGCTGGAGAACCCGGGATTGAGGGAGACCAGGGACGTAGGGACCAGGGATTAGGGATTAGGGATTAGGACTCAGAGGCTACTGGCTACGAGTTTCAACTGCAACGGGCTGTACCCGGCCGAAGGACCGGATGTATGAGCAACTCAACCGTGCTGATTGCGGATATGGGCATCCTGGTAGGGATCTTTCTGCTGGGATTGCTGGCGAAGCTGTTTCCGAGAAGAGCAGTCGACAGAGAACAGAGATCGGAGAGCAGAGATCGGAATTGAGCACTGATCACTGTTTATTGTCCACTGAGCAAGCAACCATCAACCGAATTCAACCCCTGTTGAAAGGACAGGGATCGAATGAATCCAGAGATTGTGGTGTATGTCGGAATTGGAGTACTGGTACTGATCTTCCTGTTGGGAATTCTGGCCAGGATGTATCGCAAAGCAGGACCCAATGAGGCGCTGATTGTCTACGGTTTTCGCGGGCCTCGCGTGATCAAGGGACACGGCACGGTGATCTTCCCAATGGTGGAGAACTGCCGCGAGCTGAGCCTTGAACTGATGAGCTTCGATGTGGCTCCGCAGCAGGATCTCTACACCAAGCAGGGCGTTGCCGTAACGGTGGAGGCCGTCGCGCAGATCAAGGTACGCAGCGATCAGGCTTCCATTCTGACCGCGGCCGAGCAGTTTCTGACCAAGACTCCGCCGCAGCGCGAGGGCTTGATCCGGCTGGTCATGGAAGGCCACCTGAGAGGCATTATCGGCCAGCTGACCGTTGAACAGATTGTCAAGGAGCCCGAGATGGTGGGCGAGCGCATGCGGGCGACCTGCGCCGAAGACATGAGCAAGATGGGGCTCGAAGTGATTTCGTTCACCATCAAGGAGGTTCGCGACAAGAACGAGTACATCGCCAACATGGGCAAGCCGGATGTTGCCAGGATCAAGCGCGATGCCGAGATGGCACAGGCCGATGCGGAACGGGATACGGCGATCAAGCGTGCGACGGCGCTGCGCGAAGCTGCCGTTGCGAAGGCACAGGCAGACCAGGAGCGCGTGATTGCGGAGACCGCATCGCAGGCCAAGCAGTCGGAGGCGCAACGCGACCTCGATATCAAGAAGGCGCAGTTCGCCGAGCAGAGCCGCCGTCAGCAGGCACAGGCCGACAAGGCCTATGAGATTCAGACCAACATCATGCAGCAGCAGGTGACGGCTGAGCAGGTAAAGGTACAGCAGGTCGAAAAAGAAGGCCAAATCAAGGTGCAGGAGGCCGAGATCGCGCGTCACGAGAAGGAGCTGATTGCAACGATTCTGAAAGAGGCGGAGATCAATCGTCAGCGCATCGAGACGCTGGCCGCTGCGGAAAAGAACAGGCTGGCCGCCGAAGCCGAAGGCCGCGCTGCCGCAATCCGCACGCAAGGTGAAGCAGAAGCCTCGATCATCTTCCAGAAAGGCGAGGCGGAAGCAAAGGCGATGAACGTGAAGGCCGAGGCCTACCAGGAGTGGAACCAGGCCGCGGTGGTGGACAAGCTGCTTACCAACATGGCCGACGTTGTGCGCGCCATGGCCGAGCCGCTCGCGAAGGTGGACAAGATCACGATCGTCTCCACAGGGGGCGACGGCGCAGCGGGCGTGAACAAGATCACCGGGGACATGACGAAGATCGCCGCGCAGGTACCGGCGCTGTTCGAGGCGCTCAGCGGCATGGATATCAAGCAATTGATGTCGAACGTGCAGGCGATCCGCCAGAAGCCGGATGTGAATGGCGAGGCGAAGAAATAGTGGCGAGTGATGAGCGGTCAGGGGCGGGAAAACGCCGCACTGGCCGCATAACGGAAGCGGTATCCCAGGTCTCCAAAACCGGGAGACCTGGGGCACCCCGCAAAGTTGTAATTCCGGCAGGGGAGAAGCCGGACCAGAGGTAGAGACGGAGGTTGTTATGGCATTACTAGATCGCGTAAGCACATTGTTGCGTGCAAATCTCAACGACCTGGTCGACAAGGCCGAGGATCCGGAGAAAATGCTCAAGCAGGTTGTCCTCGACATGGAGAACCAGCTCATGCAGGTCAAGACGCAGGTGGCCATCGCCATCGCGGACGAGCATTTGCTCGAAAAGAAGCGCAAGGAACATGAAGAGCAGGCCGCAGAGTGGCGGCGCAAGGCGGAGCTCGCCGTCGACAAGGGCAACGACGATCTGGCACGCGCTGCAATCGAGCGGGCCCTGAGCCATGAGCAGCTCATGCACGGATTTGCTTCGCAGGCTGAGGACCAGAAGCATGAAGCGGACAACCTGCGCCAGGCGCTGCGCAAGCTCGACCAGAAGCTGAGCGAGACCCGCGCGCACAGCGAGATGCTCATCGCCGAGCACCGCCGCGCGAAAGTCGTAGGCCGCGCGACAAAGGTGCGGCAGTCCGTGGGCAACGGGCAGGAGCACACCATGGAGCGGCTGAAGAGCCGTGTGCACGTCGAGTCGGCCGAGAATGCGGCGAGCGCCGAAGTGCTGGTCCCCGAGTCGCTCGAAGACAAGTTCAAGACGCTCGAGAACCAGGACAAGGTCGAGCTGCTGCTGAACGAGATCAAGAGCCGGCGGGCGCTGCATTCATAATGCGGAATGGCGGATTGCAGATTGCGCAGGCGGCAATCTCTTTTTGTCTCCTGGCGCGAGACTTCTGCGTCTAACAGGGGTCGGAGCGGTCTGTAACCCGTTCCGGCCCGGTGGGCGCGATTCAGTGCCTTCGGGAAAAATTTCCCAAGGTGGTTGGCGTCGGTCTCTCCCCGCACGGGATGATTCATCGGAGGCGAACCCCTCGGCTGGTGAATCGATGGCCTTTTCTTTGCGCGGGAACAGATTGTACCGGAGAGCAGCTGTGGCGCTGCTGTTGATGGCGTTGTGCGGGGCCTTTCGCACGCTCGCGCAGGAGACGCCGGCAGCCGCACTTGCCGACGCGCCCGCGCCTCAAGTTGACGGCCAATCGAGCAACCAGGATTCTACAGGTGCGCAGGTTCAGTCCTCCGATCAGGTGCAGCAGCCGGCCGCGGCAGAACAGACGCAAGAGCAGAAGGCGCATCAGCAGGTTCAGGAGGAAGAGCAACAGCGAATCCTCGGCGTCCTTCCGAATTTCGGCACCACGTATCGCAGCGATGCGGTCTCGCTGACGGCGGGACAGAAGATTGGCCTCGCGTTCCGGTCTGCTACGGATCCCGCGACATTCGGTATTTCCTTCATCGTGGCGGGTTATCACGAAGCCAACGACGACTATCCGGAGTTCGGCTGGGGCGCGGAGGGATACTTCAAGCGCGCCGGCGCCGCCTACCTCGACGCGTTTGACGGCGCGATGATCGGCAACGGCATTCTGCCCGCGATCTTTCACCAAGACCCGCGCTATTTCCGGTTGGGGCATGGAAGCACGGTCCACAGGACGCTGTACGCCATGTCGACTACCTTCATGTGCAAGCACGACAACAGCCGGCGCTGGGAGCCGAATTACTCGAACGTCGGCGGGAATCTCATCGCCGGCGCAATCTCGAATCTGTACTACCCGGGGCAGAATTCGGGATGGGAACAGACCGTCGAGAGCGGCTTGATCGTGACGGTTGAAGGTATGGCGGGCGGGGTCTTCGACGAGTTCTGGCCCGACATCTCGCGCAAGCTGTTCCACAAGGACCCGACGCATGGGCTCGATGCGCAGGCGCGCGAGACCGATGCCTCCGACAAGAAGAAACAGCCGCTGGGTACGGAGCCGAAATAAAAATTCCGGCTTGGGGATACCACAACGGAGTTCGGAAGGCTGGAAAACCACTCCAATGCAAAAGCAAAACGGGCATCCGTTGAAGTGGACGCCCGTTGCGGATCAAAGGGAACGGCGAACACTCGCGCAGATCACGCGATGCCGCCGAATGAGCCTGCCCCGCGAAACCTAAGCAGCCTGCTCGTCGCCGCCTTCGGCTTCTTCTTCCTTCTTCGACTCTTCGAGCTGCTTCTCGAGCTCGGCGCGCTTCTTGGCCTTGACCTCTTCGCGCTTTTTGCGCTTGACCTCGAGCTGCTTTTCGGCGCCCAGAAGTTCGATAAAGGCCTTCTCCGCGCCGTCGCCGCGCTGGAAGCCCGTGCGCACGATGCGCAGGTAGCCGCCCTGGCGGTCGCCGTAGCGCGGCGCGACCGTTTCGAACAGCCGCGTCACAGCCGAATCGGTCTGGAGGAAGGCGAGCGCCTGCCGGCGCGCGTGCAGATCGCCCTTCTTGCCCAGTGTGATCATCTTTTCAACGTGCGGACGCACGGCCTTGGCCTTGGCCACGGTGGTCTCGACGCGATCTTCCACGATAACGGACGTGACCAGGTTGCGCAGCAGCGCGCGACGGTGGCTGGTGTTGCGTCCGAGCTTGAATCCTGCATTGCGATGGCGCATGGTGAAACTCTCTTTCGACTCAGTGGTCAGTGTTCAGTGATCTGTTCCGGGGCCTTTCTGCCGGTGACCAGCCAGCCGGATTGCTCTCAGCTAGCTGATCACTGACAACTGACCACTGATCACTGTCAGAAATTCTCTGTCTCTGTCGGCAACTGAAGATCCACCGAATCCAGCGGCTCGTCTTCGTCGTCGTAGCGGTTGTAGCTGGCGGCCAGCGCGGCGGCGGGAGGAATGCTCGTCGGTCCCGGAACCGCGTTGCCCTGATCGTCGATCTTCATGCCCAGGCTCAGGCCCATCTGCGCGAGGATCTCCTTGATCTCGTTCAGGCTCTTGCGGCCGAAGTTCTTGGTCTTGAGCATCTCGGCTTCAGTCTTCTGCACGAGCTCGCCAATGGTCTGAATGTTGGCGTTCTTCAGGCAGTTGTAGCTGCGAACGCTGAGCTCCAGCTCTTCGACGGAGCGATTGAGATTGTCGTTGCGAAGCATCACGCGGCTCTCGTCGCTGCGAGTGTCGGTCTCAATCTCCTCTTCGAAGTTGATGAAGATGTTCATGTGGTCCTTGAGGAGCTTTGCCGCGAGGCCGACGGCGTCGGCGGGCAGCACTGCCCCATTGGTCCACACTTCGAGCCCAAGCTTGTCATAGTCGGTGATCTGGCCGAGACGCGCAGCGTCCACGGCGTAGTTCACACGGCGCACGGGCGAGTGCACTGAGTCCACGGGAATAAAGCCCAGGCCGAGATCGCCGTCGAAATTCTTGTCGGCGGAAACATAACCGCGGCCGCGCTTGAGGCGCATTTCCATCTCGAGCTTGCCGCCTTCGGACACGGTGGCGATGTACACGCTCTTGTCGAGAATCTCGACGTCGCCGTCGGCTTCGATCATGCCGGAGGTCACGACGCCGGGCTGCTCGGCGCGCAGGTAGAGCGCCTTGGGGCCTTCGCCCGCGAGCTTGAATGGAATCTGCTTGAGATTCAAAATGATGTCGGTCGCGTCTTCGACCACGCCGGCGATGGACTGGAACTCGTGGAGCACGCCTTCAATGCGAACGGCGGTGACTGCGGCGCCTTCAATGGAGCTGAGCAGGGTGCGGCGCAGAGCGTTGCCAATGGTTGTGCCAAATCCGCGCTCGAACGGCTGGGCGCTGAACTTGCCGTAGGTTTCAGTCAGCGTCTCGGCATCGACTGCCAGGCGCTTCGGTTTCTGGAATCCTCTCCAAAGCATATTCGTCTCTCGTTTCCCGCGCGGCAGGTACGTCGCGATGCATTTTGCGGCGGCCGCGCAAGTTCTCCTTTGCGTTGAGTTCGTAGTTCTTGGTTCACAGTTCACAGTTGGCGTGCCGGGGTGGCTGACAACTGTGAACCGCGAACTGTGAACTGGCTTACTTGCTGTACAGTTCGACGATCAGCTGTTCGTTGATCGGCAGGTTGACGTCGGCGCGCTTGGGCAGGTGCAGCACGCGGCCCGACATGTTTTCAAAGTTGGCTTCGAGCCACGCCGGAACGGGGTTCTGCGCGGCATACTGGGTTCCCTGTTCCACGATCACGAGCTTCTTCGCGCCCTCGCGGATGGCGATCTCGTCGCCGGCGTTCACCTGGTACGACGGGATGTTGACCTTTCTTCCGTTGACCTGCACGTGGCCGTGACGAACGACCTGGCGGGCCTGGCGGCGCGAAATCGCGAAACCGAGGCGATAGGCCACGTTGTCGAGGCGGCGCTCCAATTGTTGAATCAGCAGCTCTCCGGTGACGCCGGTCGCGCGGTTGGCCTTCTCGTAGTACTCGCGGAACTGGCCTTCGAGCGTGAAGTACATGCGCTTGGCCTTCTGCTTTTCGTGCAGTTGCAGGCCGTAGCCCACGATCTTGGCCTTGCGGTCCTTGCCGTGCTGCCCGGGAGGAAAGTTGCGCTTCTCGATCGGGCAACGATCGGAGTGGCACTTGGTGCCCTTCAAAAAAAGCTTGGTGCCCTCGCGGCGGCAAAGGCGGCAGACTGCTCCGGTATAACGAGCCATTTCTTCTCCTTGTTGTGAACCGGTTTACAGGACTGGCTTCCCTTCATCCCGGTTTCATCCTTCTGTTAGTTCTGCTGCTCGGTGTCTCCAACCAGCAGGCAGTACCCATCGGGGTCATCGATGCGAAACTCGCCATGTACTGCATATGGCGGGAACTTCAGCTCGCCGGGCTTCAGGCCCTGAGCCAGAAGCCACTCGCGATACGCCGCAACCCCTTTGGCGTACAGGTAAAACAAAACGTCCTGGGCGTCCGGATTCATTGCGCGACCGGATCGCACCAACATCAGATCTGCGCCGCCGTTTCGCACATGCGCCCATTGCAGCGGACGATCCGGCGGCGTAAAGCTATGCATCAACGTGAAACCCAACCGCGCATACCACTCGAGCGAACGAGCCACGTCCGATACGTGGGCCATGGGCGTTAGCTCTGCGAGCGGCGGAGGCCCTGCCGATTCCGCAGTTGGGTTCATCCGTTTATACTCTGCGACGCTTCGGCGGGCGGCAGCCGTTGTGCGGCACCGGCGTTACGTCGCGAATCGACTTGACCTCGATGCCCGCGGCGGCGAGAGCGCGGATCGCGGACTCGCGGCCCGATCCCGGACCTGCTACGCGTACATCCACGGCACGAAGGCCGTGATCGCGGGCCATATTGGCCGCATTCGAAGCCGCCTGCTGCGCCGCAAAGGGAGTGCCCTTGCGCGAGCCGCGGAAGCCAAGCGACCCCGAGCTCTTCCAGCTCAGCGTGTTGCCCATCTGGTCCGTGATCGTGACGATCGTGTTGTTGAACGAGGCCTGAATATGGCAGACGCCGAACGGAACATTCTTGCGCTCGCGCTTCTTGAACTTCTTGTTCTTGCCTGCCTTGCCGGGCTTGCCGGCTGCGGCTTTTTTCTGTTCTGCCATTAGGTCTTCGCCGTCGCTTTCTTCTTGTTGGCCACGGTGCCCTTACGCGGGCCCTTGCGGGTACGGGCGTTGGTGTGGGTCCGCTGCCCGCGAACGGGAAGCGACCGGCGGTGCCGGCTGCCGCGATAGCTCTGGATGTCGATGAGGCGCTTGATGTGCATCTGGACGTCCTTGCGGAGATCGCCCTCGACTTCACCCTCGTCCTCAATTACCTGGCGGATGCGGTTCACCTCGTCTTCGCCGAGATCCTGAACCTTCTTGAAGGCGTCCACATTTGCCTTCTCCAGGATCTTCAACGAGCGGGGATCTCCGATGCCGTAAATGTACGTGAGCGCGATCCGGGCCTGCTTGTTGCGGGGCAGATCGACGCCAGCAATACGTGCCATTGAGATTCCTTTGCTGCTTCCTGTTATGTGCCCTCCGGCCTCAGCCGGTTCGCACGGGTTAACTCGGAGATCTTCCGGGGTTCATCGCAAGCCTTGACTCAAGCTAACTAGCCCCTGGGAAGTTCACAGTTCTTAGTTCGCAGTTCACAGTTTCCGCTTCCTGGTATTCCGGCTGTGAACTACGAACTGTGAACTAAGAACTCGCCGTGGAGTTCCCGATTCCAGCCAGTCCCACTTAGCCCTGGCGCTGCTTGTGCTTTGCGTTCTCGCAGATCACGCGGACCACCCCGCGGCGGTTGATGACCTTGCACTTCACGCAAATCTTCTTTACCGATGCTCGGACCTTCATTGCTTTGTTGCCCTTCTCAAAAGTTAGTGGTTAGTGGCTAGTGTTTAGTGGTCAGTAATCACTAACCAGCCACTAGTCACTTGTACCTGTACACAATCCGACCGCGATTCAGGTCGTAGGGGCTCAGCTCCACGGCCACGCGGTCCCCGGGCAGGATACGGATGAAGTTCTTCCGCATTCTTCCCGATACATGGGTGAGAACCTCGTGGTTGTTCTCGAGCTTCACCTTGAACATGGCATTGGGCAACGTCTCGATGACCGTTGCCATGACCTCAATCGCGTCTTCCTTCGACAAACCGTTTCCCGCTTCTCGCGCTGCCTGCGCACCGCGATGTTTTGGACCGGGTATCGCTACTCGGTCAGAATTCTTGCCCCGGTGTCGGTTACAGCCACCGTGTGCTCGAAATGAGCACTCATGCTTCCGTCGTCGGTAACCGCCGTCCAGCCGTCTTTGAGCACCCTCACTTCCGGCTTGCCGGCGTTCACCATGGGCTCGATGGCAATCACCATGCCCGTCCGCAGTTTCATGCCGCGCCCCGCTTCACCGAAGTTCGGCACCTGCGGATCTTCGTGCATATGCGACCCGATACCGTGGCCCACAAAATCCCGTACTACTGAAAAACCTTCCGCCTCAACTACCGATTGCACCGCGGCGCCGATATCGCCCAGCGTCGCCCCCGGCTTCACGGCGGCAATGCCCGACTGGAGCGACTGCTCGGTCACCCGCAACAGGCGCGCCGTATCGGGGTGGATCTTCTCGCCCACCGGCACGGTGATGGCCGCATCGCCATAGTAGCCGTCGATGATCGCCCCGCAATCCACTGAGACGATATCGCCTTCTTTCAGAACCCGCTTTGCCGAGGGGATGCCATGCACCACCTCGCTGTTCACTGACGTGCAAAGCACGCACGGGAACCCGTGATACCCCTTGAAGGCCGGCTTCGCGCCGAGTTCCTTCATCTTCTTCTCGGCCGCGTTCTCAAGGTCGAGCGTGGTCGCGCCAGGCTTTACAAGGCTGCGTACCAGTTCGAGCACCTCGCGGACAACCCGGCCCGCGCGGTGCATCTTATCGATCTCTTGCGATGACTTGAGTACGACCGCCACGAAACTCCAGTTCACAGTTCACAGTTTTTAGTTCGTAGTATTCTCCGCGCAGTTGCCCGCGAGACTGAAAACCATGAACTGAGAACTACGAACTTGCCTTTCAAACACACAAACTCGCCGGTCGACCGCGCTAGCTTGCGCGCAGCCTTTCCACGGCGGCAACAATTCCGGCAGCTACTACATCGATGGGCCGGTCTCCATCCACTTCCTCGAAACGTCCCAAAGTCCGGTAGTGATCGACCACAGGCGCCGTCTGGGCGGAATAGGCGCGCATGCGCTCCGCAAAGACCTGCTCAATGTCGTCGGCTCGCTGAACCAGAGCTGCATCTTCAACATCACAAATGCCTTCCACGCGGGGAGGCTTGGAATAGACGTTGTAGATGGTCTGACAGACAGGACAATTCCGGCGTCCGGTAATCCGTCGCAATAATTGATTATAGTCGACGTGGATACTGACGGCAACCACCGGAAGGGTGCCCGGCCGGGCTTCCAGGCGCCCGTCGAGCCAGTTCGCCTGGATCAGGGTCCGCGGATAGCCGTCCAGGATGAATCCGCAGGTGGTGTCGGGCTGTTCGAGCCGGACGGCCACCATCTCGTTCACCAGGGAGTCGGGGACCAGGTCGCCGCGGTCCATAATCTGCTGGGCCGCTTTGCCTAACTCCGTGCCCTGCAGTACGTTGGCACGGAGCAGATCGCCGGTCGAGATCTGGGGGATGCCCCAGAGCTTTACAAGTTCCTTGGCCTGGGTACCCTTTCCCACGCCCGGAGCGCCCAATAAAAGAATCGGGCCGGGCAGGGTCTTTTTCCCTGAATCCCGGCCGTTCTCAACCACCGACATCAACGAAGACATTACCAGGTTTTCCTTCCGCGTATACGACCAGAGCGCGGAGAGAAACCGTCATAGTGCCGCATGATCAGCTGCGACTCGACCTGGTTGATGGTGTCCATGGCAACACCCACCACGATCAGCAGCGACGTGCCGCCAAAGTAAAAGTTCACGTTCAGGCCGTGCGTGACCCAGTTGGGAAGCCGCTCGAAGAAGCCCCCGACCAAAAGAAGCTTGTCCAGCCGGATGCCCGAGATCATCCACGTAGGCACCAGGTAAATCAGGAACAGGTACAGAGCTCCGACCAGCGTGATGCGGGTGAGGATATCGTTGATGAAATCCGAGGTGCGCTTGCCAGGCCTGATACCCGGAATGAACGAGCCCGACTTGCGGAAGTTGTCGGCAATATCATCCGGCTTCATCACGATCGACACGTAGAAGTACGCGAAGAAGATGATGCCGATGAAGTTCAGAAACACATACCACGGGTATCCGGGCGCCAGCGCCTGGATGATCGGCTGGAAGAAGCGGCTGTTCTGCACCCAGTCAGACTGCGCGAACAAAAGAGGGGCCGACATGATCGAACTCGCGAAGATGATCGGCATGACGCCGCCGGAGTTGACCTTGAGCGGCAAGTGGCTGGACTGCCCACCCATCATGCGGCGGCCGACGATGCGGCGCGCGCTCTGGATGGGGATGCGGCGCTCCGCGCGCTCCACAAAGACGATGAACGCCACCACCGCGATCATCGCAGCGAGCATCAGGATGACGGCGACAATCGTGAACGAGCCCCACGCGCCGGTCTGGACCTTCTGAACCATTTCGCCTACGCCGCGAGGCAGGCCGGCCACGATGCCGGCGAAGATGAGAAGGCTCATGCCGTTCCCGATGCCGCGATCCGTGATCTGCTCGCCGAGCCACATGATGAAGCCGGAGCCGGTGGTAAGGGTCAGAATCGTCATGAGGCTGAAGCCGATGCCGGGGTGCAGAACCAGGCCCTGCCGCGTCAAAATGGCGGAAATGCCAATGGACTGGAGTCCGGCCAGCACGATGGTCATGTAGCGGGTCCACTGCGTGATCTTCCGGCGGCCCAGCTCGCCCTCTTTTTGGATGCGGGCCAACGGCTCGTAGACCACGGTCAACAGCTGGAAAATAATGGATGCCGTGATATACGGCATGATTCCCAGCGCGAAGATGGTCATGCGGCGCAGGTTGCCGCCCCCGAACAGGTTGATCAGGCCGAGCGCGGATCCGCTCTGCTGATCGAACAGGTGCGCCAGCAGGGTGGTGTTGATGCCCGGGGTGGGAATCCACGCGCCCAGGCGGTAAACGGCCAGAATTCCGAGGGTGAAGAGAACCCGCTTGCGCAGGTCGGGGATGCGGAAGATGTTGAGGAACTTCTCAATCATGTCTAGGTATACCCTTCAGGCGCCGTCGCGCCCGATTTTCACGTGTGCTTCCATCTTACGCGGGATTCGGACCATTTTGGGGGCCCGGGAACTTCAAAATTCCCAGACCGGCGGCCCAGTGAAACTGTCCTTTTCGAACCGATCCCGCCCTCTGGAAGCACTTTCCCCGGCTCAAGTCTATGAGCCGGGTTCAATGTCGTTCGTGCCCCAGGACACAGCTGTTCGACCTGGGATGGAGGCCTAGGCCCCAGCCTTCGCCGGCTCGCCGCCCAGAACAACAACCTTGCCGCCCGCCTTCTCGATCTTTTCCTGGGCGGATTTCGAGAACTTGTGCGCGTGAATCGTCACCGCCGCGGTCAGCTCGCCCGAGCCAAGGATCTTGATCAGCGCGTTCTTGCTCGACGCGAGGCCAAGTTTGCGGTAGTCGTCGATCGCGATCTCCTTCACACCCTCGAGCTCGGCGATGCGGTCGAGATTGATGACCGTGTACTCGGTGCGGAAGATGTTCGTGAAGCCGCGCTTCGGCAGACGGCGATGCAGCGGCATCTGGCCGCCCTCAAAGCCGCGCATCAGGCTGGAGCCGGAACGCGATCCCTGGCCCTTGTGGCCGCGGGTCGAGGTTTTGCCCATGCCGGAGCCCATACCGCGGCCGACACGCTTGCGGCCGGTATTGGCGTTCTTCGGCGCGCGCAGATTCGATAGATTCTTTGCCATGATTTCCTCGCTAATAGCGCCAGCGGGAGTTGATCCCGCCGACTCGCGTTGTGTAAGTTCGAAGTTCACAGTTCGTAGTTATTAGTTGTTCGACTGTGAACTGCGTACTAAGAACTGTGAACTAGCCTTCAACAATCCGCACGAGGTGCGGAACCGCCTTCACCATGCCGCGCACCGAGGGCGTATCCTCGCGCTCGACGATCTGGTTCAGGCGCGTAAATCCAAGGCCCTTCACCACCAGCTTGTGCTTCACCGGGGTGGCGATGGCCGAGCGATAGTACTGAATGCGAATCTTCTTGTTCCCGGCCATGATTAAAGCTCCTCAACCTGCTTGCCGCGCGTGTTGGCCACTTCGGCCTTGTCGCGGAGCTGGGTCAGCGCATCGAACGTCGCCTTGATCACGTTGTGCGGGTTGGCGGTGCCCAGGCTCTTGGTCAGCACGTTCTGCACGCCGGCCGAGGTCATCACGGCGCGCACTGCGCCGCCCGCGATCACGCCCGTACCTTCGGGAGCCGGCTTGAGCAGCACCTGTCCCGAACCGAACCGGCCCAAGACCTGGTGCGGAATCGTGGTGTCGGTCAGGTTCACGCGAACCAGGTTCTTCTTGGCCGACTCAATTCCCTTGCGGATCGCCTGGGGAACTTCCTTGGCCTTGCCCGAACCGTAGCCCACGACGCCCGAAGCGGCGTCGCCCACCACCACCAGCGCGGCAAACGACATATTCTTGCCGCCCTTGACCACCTTTGTCACGCGATTGATGGCCACCACCTGATCCTTCAGGTTGTACTGGTTGGCATCGAGTTTCTTCTTCAACATCGTCATTGTTCTCTCTCAGCTTTCAGCAATCAGCTTTCAGTTATCAGCTTGCCCTTCGGCGATTCGAGATCAGCAATTCAGCACGACAAGACTGATAGCTGCCTTTAGAATTCCAGACCCGCCTCGCGCGCGGCATCGGCCAGCGCCTTTACGCGCCCGTGATACAGGTATCCGCCGCGATCGAAGACCACCTTCTTGACGCCCTTCTCCTTCGCGCGCTCGGCAATGGTCTTGCCGATTTCCTTTGCCGCCGCGACGTTGCCGCCGGACTTGAGCTTGATGGTCGACGCCGACACGATCGTCGTGCCGTTCTGGTCGTCGATCACCTGCGCGTAGATATGGTTCAGCGAGCGGTACACGTTCAGCCTCGGCCGCTCCGCCGTGCCCGAAAGCTTGCGGCGGATCCGCTCGTGAATGCGCTTGCGGATTCCGTTCCTCTTGGTCTGCGTAATCATCTTCGTCTCTTCCTATCAGCGGAACCGCCCTGCGGCCCCGTTCGGTGTTAGATCCTTCACTGCGCTCAGGATGATCGCGCGAGGCTCAGACGCCTCGCAAGCGCGATCACTTGGCGCCAGTCTTGCCGGCCTTCTTCTTCAGCTTCTCGTCCGAGTAGCGCACGCCCTTGTTCTTGTACGGATCGGGCTTGCGCAGCGCGCGCATGTCCGCCGCCACCTGGCCCACCTTCTGCCGGTCGATGCCGGTCACGGTCACGTGCGTCTGCTTGGGATCGACTGCCACTTCAATACCTGCCGGCAACGGAAACTCGATCGGGTGCGAATAGCCCAGCGTGAACACCACTGTGCCCTTGCCCTTGAGCTCGGCGCGGTAGCCGATGCCCACGATGTCCAGTTCCTTCTTCCATCCCTGCGTCACGCCATGCACCGCGTTGAACACGAGCGCGCGGGTCAGGCCATGGTACGCGGCATACTTGTCGTCCCCGCGGTTCACGTGCAGGTGGCCGTCCTTCGTCTCGAGCGTGATGCCCTCGGCAATCATCGCCGACACTTTACCCTTCGGCCCCTCGACGAGGACCGTGTTGCCCTCGACCTTGTACTTCACTCCCGTCGGCAGCGGGATCGGCTTCTTTCCAATTCGCGACATGCTTCAAATCCTTTGTGGCTTGCGAGTCCCGATGAAAGAGTGGTCAGTGATCAGTCGTCGGTGATCAGTTTGGCCCATTGCCTTCATCGTTCCACTGCAGCCGGGTCGGGCCGGGGCCCGACAAGTTCACAGTTCTTTAGTTCTCAGTTCTCAGTTTTGATTGCAGCGCAAATAACTGTGAACTACGAACTGCGAACTATGAACCGGTTGTTACCAGACTTCGCACAACACTTCGCCGCCTACGCCCTCGCGGCGCGCCTGACGGCCGGTCATCACGCCCTTGGGCGTGGTCATGATCGAAATCCCAAGGCCGCCCTGCACGCGCTTGATCTCATCGCGGCCGATATAGACACGGCATCCGGGACGCGAAATGCGCGCCAGGTCGCGGATCGCCGACTCAGTGCCGCCGTACTTGAGGTACACGCGCAGCACCAACTTCCCGTCCTCGTCCTGGGTCTTGTAGTTCGAGATGTAGCCCTCTTCCTTCAGAATGCGGGCAATCTCCGTCTTCAGCTTCGAAGCCGGAACATCCAGCTTCTGGTGGCGGGCCCGGATTGCATTCCGGATGCGCGCCAGAAAATCTGCTACAGGGTCGGTCAGACTCATTCCTTCTCCTTCATTCCCCGTTCGTCCGCCGCAGCGGAAACCAGCGGGAATGTTCGGGGCTCGCGCCCCCAAGTTCTCAGTTCATAGTTCTTAGTTCTCAGTTGGCTTTGTGCTGTGAACTGAGAACTGTGAACTGCGAACTTTCTACCAGCTCGACTTCACAACGCCCGGGATTTCGCCCTTGAGCGCCAGCGCACGGAAGCAAAGACGGCATACGCCGAACTTGCGCAGGTACCCGCGCGGGCGTCCGCAGAGCTTGCACCGGTTGTGTTTGCGGGAACTGAACTTCTGCTTCCGCGCGTCCTTCACTCGTTTTGCAGTGGTTGCCATAAATCCTCAAATCCCTCCCGGCTCTTATGCGCCCTGCCGAAACGGCATGCCGAAGGCCCGCAGCAGCGCGCGCGCCGAGTTGTCGTCCTGCGCCGAGGTCACGATCGTGATGTTCATGCCCTTCAGCTTCTCCACCTTGGAGTAATCGATCTCCGGGAAGATCAGCTGATCGCGCAGGCCGAGCGTGTAGTTGCCGCGCCCGTCAAAGCTCTTGGTCGAAACGCCGCGGAAGTCGCGCACGCGCGGCAGCGCCGTCGAGATCAGGCGGTCCAGAAATTCGTATGCCTTGTCGTGCCGCAGCGTCACCATCGCGCCAATCGACATGCCCTCGCGCACCTTGAAGGCCGCAATCGACTTCTTCGCCTTCGTGGTCACCGGCTTCTGCCCGGCGACGGCCGCCAGGTCCGCAACCAGCGGATCGAGCAGCTTGTTGTTCTGCGTGGCCTCGCCCAGGCCCATGTTCAGCACGATCTTCTCAAGCTTCGGCACCGCCATCGGGTTCTCGAGCCCGAGCTCCTTCTGCAGAGCCTGCTTGATCTCCTTGTGGTACTTCGTTCTCAGCCTTGCCGCCATTTCGTCTCAACTCTCTTTCTTCCGGTCCGCGGAGTAGCCCCTCGTTCGAGCCGTGTACCGTTTCGGAAGGTGTTCCTTAAAACCAGTGGTCAGTGATCAGTGGTTAGTGATTAGTGGTTCAAAGCAACTATCCACTAGTCACTAATCACTAGCCACTGCCTCTCTACTTCTTCGTGGCTATCGTCTGCCCGCACTTCTTGCACACGCGCACACGCATGTCGCCGTCCTTCTTGAAGCCCACGCGCGTCGGTCCGCAGTTCGGGCAGACCAGAGCGACGTTCGAAACGTCGATCGGAGCTTCATGCTCGGCGATGCCGCCTCTCGTGTTCCGGCCGGACTTGGACGAAACCGTCTTCTTGACCACGTGAACGTGTTCCACCAGGATTCTTCCCTTGTCAGGGAAGACGCGCAGCACGCGCTGCTGCTTGCCACGGTCGGCGCCCGTGAGCACCTGTACCGTATCGTTGCGATGAATGTTCAAACTCGGCATATCTTCTCTCAGTTCACAGTTCTTAGTTCTTAGTTCACAGTGATGATTGTTCTGCGTTCGCAACTGCGAACTACGAACTGTGAACTACAAACTGGCTGTTACACCACTTCCGGCGCCAGCGAAACGATCTTCAAAAACTTCTTCTCGCGCAGTTCGCGTGCCACCGGCCCGAACACGCGCGTACCCACCGGCTCGTGCGCGTCGTCGATCACCACCGCCGCATTCTCGTCGAAGCGGATATACGTTCCGTCGCGGCGGCGATACTCCTTGCGCGTGCGGACGATGACCGCCTTCACGACCTTGCCCTTCTTCACGGTGCCGTCGGGCGAGGCTTCCTTCACCGCGGCGGTAATGATGTCGCCGAGCGAGGCCTTCTTGCCCAGGCCGCCACCGAGGGGCAGAATCATCTGCAGCTTGCGCGCGCCGGAGTTGTCGGCGACGGCGAGCATGGTTCTCATTTGCACTGCCATGGTCTCTTCTCCCTTATCCGCGCTTAGCTGGCCTGCGGCGCTTCAATCTCTTCAATCTGCCCGAGCGACGAACGGCGCACGATCTCTTCGAGAGCCCACCGCTTCAGCTTGCTGGTCGGCCGCGTCTCGCGGATCCGCACCACGTCGCCCACCCGCGCCGAGTTCTGCTCGTCGTGGGCATAAAACTTCTTCGAGCTCTTCACGATGCGCTTGTACTTCGGGTGTGCCTTGCGCATCTCCACTTCGACCACGATGGTCTTCTGCATCTTGGTCGAAACCACGTTCCCGACCTTCTCGTTACGCCGCGTGGCCGCCGCCGGCGTCTGCGTTGTGCTCTGAGTCGCCATTTAGCGTGCTCCCTTCCTGGCCTTCGCCGCGGTGGTGGTCGTGCCCGTCGTCCCGGAATTATTCTGCGCGCCGTCTTTGCCTGCGCCGCGAACTCCCAGTGCGCGCTCCCGCGCCACGGTCTTGATCTGAGCGATCTCCTTGCGCAGCTGGCGGAGCTTCTTCACTCCGTCGTTCTGCCCCATCGACACCTGGAACCGCAGGCGGAAAAGCTGCTCCGCCGAGGTCTTCTCCTGGTGCGCCAGTTCGTCGTCGCTCAAACTGCGAATCTTATTGAGTTCCATCTCTGTTTAGCTCCAAGCTTTCAGCTCTCAGCCGTCAGCCAGTCGTCGTTTCATCCACCATCACCAGCTCAGCGCCAAAAGCTGAAAGCTGATGGCTAAAAGCTGCTTTTACGCCGCCGGCGTCTTCTCCGCCGCCGCGGTCACTTCCGCGCCCGGCCGCTGCACGAACTTCGTCTTCAACGGCAGCTTGTTCGATGCCAGGCGCATCGCTTCCTGCGCGATATCCGGCGTCACGCCTTCCATCTCGAACAGGATCTTGCCCGGCTTCACCACCGCTACCCAGTGGTCCAGCGCACCCTTGCCCGAGCCCATTCTCACTTCGGCCGGCTTCTTGGTGATCGGCTTGTCCGGGAACAGCCGCAGCCAGATCTTGCCGCCGCGCTTGATGAACCGCGTCATGGCAATACGGCTGGCCTCGATCTGCCTGTCGGTGATGTAACCGCACTCCATCACCTTCAGCCCGTACTCGCCGAACGCAAGCGAGCTGCCGCGCCACGCCTTGCCGCGGCGCTTGCCCTTCTGCTGCTTGCGAAACTTCACTTTCTTTGGCATCAACATAGCGAAAACCCTCAAAACCAGGGATCAGGGATCAGGGACCAGGGATCAGTTCGATCCCTTTCCCCGCGCTCATCCCGGCGACTTACCCAAATCCTCATTACTGCTGTCAGGGCTCCGCACCGGTCTTCTGGTCCCTGGTGCCTGGTCCCTGATCCCTGCCGTTAAAACACTCCCGAGCTCACCGCCGCCGGCTGCTGCCGACGCTTCTGCTCATAAATGTCGCCGCGGTAGATCCACACCTTGACGCCGATCTGGCCATAGGTGGTCTCCGCCTCGCTGAATCCGTAATCGATGTCAGCGCGCAGCGTGTGCAGCGGCAGACGCCCCTGCAGGTACCACTCGGACCGCGCGATTTCGTTGCCGTTCAGCCGGCCCGACACGCGCACCTTGATCCCCTTGCACCCGAAACGCAGCGCCGAATCCACGCTCTTGCGCATCGCCCGGCGGAAGCTCACGCGCTTCTCGAGCTGCAGGGCGATGTTCTCGCTCACCAGCTGCGCATCGAGCTCCGGCTTGTTCACCTCGATAATGTCGATGAACACATCGCGGTTAGTGCGCTTGCCGAGCTCCGTCTTCAGCTTCTCGATCTCGGCGCCCTTGCGGCCGATCACGATGCCCGGACGCGCGGTGCGAATCAGAAAGCGCAGCTTGTTGCCCGGCCGCTCGATCTCCACCGAGCTCACGCCCGCCGCCTTCAGCTTCTCGCGCAGCTCAGCCTTCAGCTTCACGTCCTCGACGAGCAGCTTGTCGTAGTCGCGCTCGGTAAACCACCGCGAGCGCCAGGGCTTGTTCACGCCCAGCCGGAATCCGTAAGGATGGACTTTCTGTCCCATAACTGTTTCCTCTTAATCCTTCTTGCTGGCTTTCTTGGTTGCCTTCGGCGCGGCCGAAGCGGACTTCTTTGGAGCCGCCTTCTTCGCGGCAGTCTTCTTGGGCGCGGCCTTCTTCGCCGTTGTCTTCCTGGCAGCCGTCTTTTTTGCCCCGGCCTTGGTATCCGGTGCGGCGGCCTCGTGCTCTTCCACCCTCGTCACCAGGTTCGGGCCGTTCCCGTCATGGCGCTCGGCTACAGACAGCACAATGTGCGTCAGCCTGCGCTGGTAACGGTACGCGCGGCCCATGGGCGCGGGGCGGATGCGCTTCATGCGCGGACCGTCGTTGGCAATCGCCTGCTTCACGTAGAGGTTGTCCACGTCCAGGTCGAGGCCCTGTTCGCCCGCAACATACTTCGCGTTGTCCAGCGCCGAGGTCAGCAGCTTGTGGATCACCGGAGCGATCCGCTTCTTGGTGAAGGCCGCCGTCTCCAGCGCCTCCTGCACTCCCCGGCCCTTGATCAGGTTGAGCACCAGCCGCGCCTTCTGCGGCGACACGCGCTGAAACTTGGCCTCGGCCCGATATTCTCTTGTCTCGACTGCCATTGGTCTCTTCCTCAAATCTCGGCGGTCACCACGGTCCCGCTTTCTGATCCCTGATCCCTGGTGCCTGATCCCTGTCTTTTCTACCGCGCCGGCTTCGCGCCCGCCTCGGCAGCCTTGCCGGCCGTGTGCCCCTTGAACGTGCGGGTCGGCGCAAACTCGCCCAGCTTGTGACCCACCATGTTCTCCGTCACGTACACGGGAACGAACTTCTTGCCGTTGTGCACCGCGATGGTGTGTCCCACGAACTCGGGGAAGATCGTCGAACGCCGCGACCACGTCTTTACGACCTTCTTGTCGTTGGCCGTGTTCAGCGCCTCGATCTTCACGCTCAGGTGCGTGTCTACAAACGGGCCTTTCTTCGTCGAACGTGCCATAATCTCCCTCTACTTCGCCCGGCGGCTGACGATGAATGCGTCGGTCCGCTTGTTGTTGCGTGTCTTGTAGCCGCGCGTCGGCTGGCCCCACGGCGTCACCGGGTGACGGCCGCCCGAAGTCTTGCCTTCGCCGCCGCCGTGCGGGTGATCCACTGGGTTCATCGAAACGCCGCGGTTCGTCGGACGGATACCCATCCAGCGGTTGCGCCCGGCCTTGCCGATCGAAACGTTCTCGTGGTCCGTGTTGCCTACCTGGCCGATCGTCGCCATGCACTCCACAAGCACCTTGCGCGTCTCGCCCGAGGGCAGCTTGAGCAGCGCGTAGTCGCCTTCCTTGGCGACCAGCTGCGCCTGCGCGCCTGCCGACCGCGCCATCTGCGCGCCCTTGCCCGGCCGAAGCTCGATTGCGTGAACCGTGGTGCCGGCGGGAATGTTCTTGAGCGGCAGCGCATTGCCCACCAGGATGTCCGCATCGGGACCCGAGGTCACCGTCGCGCCCACCTTCAGCCCAACAGGCTGCAGGATGTAGCGCTTCTCGCCGTCGGCATAGTGAACCAGGGCGATGCGCGCGCTGCGGTTGGGATCGTACTCGATCGTCGCAACCTTGCCCGGCACGCCGGACTTGTCGCGCTTGAAGTCGATAAGGCGAATCTTCTGCTTGTGCCCGCCGCCGTGATGGCGGATGGTCAGATCGCCCGAGTTGCGGCGGCCGCCCGTGCGCTGGCGCGTCACCAGCAGCGGCTTGTATGGCTTCGCCGTCGTCAGGTCGTCGTTCACCTGCGTGGTCTTGAACCGCAGCGTCGGCGTTATCGGTCTGAATGTCTTGATAGCCATCGTCTTTGTCCTGAAGAACGCCCGCTGTTATTTCCAGCGCCGCTCTCCCCGTTTCTCCGGACCGCTCTTTCGCGTTCCGATATCCCTTGCTGTGAGCCTGGTCAGGTTCTTTGTCTTTCTGGTCCCTGATCCCTGTTCCCTGATGCCTGTCTTTACAGGTTGCTCACGTACTCCGGCATCTTCTCGCCGGCCTTCAGCCGGACGTATGCCTTCTTCCAGTCGGGGCGGAAGCCTGCGTACTTGCCGCGGCGGCGTTCCTTGCCCAGCACATTCGAAGTCCGCACCGCCGCTACCTTCACCTTGAAGAGAGCCTCGACAGCCTGCTTCACTTCGGTCTTGGTCGCGTCCGGCGCCACGTCGAACACCAGCGTCCCCTCGGTTTCCTTCACCCCCAGGCCCTTTTCCGTAATCAGCGGCCTGCGGATCGTCGTATACAGTGTCGGCATTACGCTGCCTCCGTCTGCGCGGCCAGCTGACGCTTGCTCACGCTCTTTACGAGGGCCTCGGTCAACTGCTCGATCGCGGCCTTCGAGAAGATGGCCCGGTCATAGCGCAGCAGATCGTAGGGGTGCACCTCGTTGTTCAGCACCAGTTCCACGCCCTCGAGATTGCGCGAACCCAAGAGCAGGCCCTGGCTCAACGTCTTGCCGTTTTCCACCAGCAGCGCCGTACGTTCCACGCCCAGCTTCGTAAGCGCGGCGCGGTAGAGCTTGGTCTTCGCTTCCTTGATTTCGAGCGTGTCCACCACAGTGAGCTTGCCGTCAGCCAGCTTCGCCGCCAGCGCCGAGCGCAGCGCGCCAAGCAGCTTCTTGCGCGGAAACGCATAGTCGTAGCTGCGCGGCTGAGGTCCATGCACCGTGCCGCCATGGCGCCAGAGGGGCGACCGCACCGAGCCGATACGCGCCCGTCCCGTGCCCTTCTGCTTCCAAAGCTTCTTGCCGGAGCCCGCGACGAGCTTGCGGTTCTTGGTGGCGTGCGTGCCCTGGCGCAGCGAGGCGCGGTAGTGCTTCACCGCCTCCCACAGCAGCGCTTCGTTCACCTGGCCGTAAACCGTGTCGGCCAGGTCGAGCGAGCCCACCTTCTCGCCATTCAGATTGACTACATCCACTTGTGCCATCGTCTTCTTCTTCCGCCGGCAAACTTGCCCGCCAGCTCTCAAACTCTTTGCCGCCGTCAGGCGGCCATTGCCTGGACGGCCAGTCCTACTTCCTCTTCGCCGCAGCCTTCTTCGCTGCCTTCAGCGGATCCACCGTGCCCGAACCCGCAAATCCACGGCGCTCGCGCGGCGGGGCCTTGGACTTCGAAATCATCACGTACCCATCGCGAGGACCCGGAACCGCACCCTCGACCATCAGCAGGTTCTCGTCCAGATCGATGCCGCGAATCCGCAGATTGCGCACGGTCACCTGGTCCTGCCCCATGTGCCCCGGCATTCTCTGCCCCGGGAACACGCGCGATGGAAAGCTGGACGCGCCGATTGAGCCCTGCACCTGAAACATGTGCCCGTGCGACTTGGGACCGCCGCCAAACTTGTGCCGGCGAACAACGCCCGCAAACCCGCGGCCCTTCGACGTGCCCACCACGTCCACAAACTTCGCATCGCTGAAGATGTCCACCAGCACGCGGTCGCCGGCCTTCACGCCGTTCTGCACAGCTCCGTCTTGCCCGGCCGCGTCCTGCGCGGGCGCCACTTCAACGCCCACTTCGCGCTGAAACTTCACCGGAGGCGCCTCGGTCTTTGCCAGGTGGCCCGCCTGCGGCTTGGTGATGTTCGACGCCTTCACGAATTCCACCAGCCCGATCTGCGCGGCCTCGTAGCCGTCCTTGGCCATCGTCTTCAACTGCGTCACCACGCACGGGCCGGCCTGCAGCACCGTGATCGGGTGCACATCGCCCTTCTCGTCGAAGACCTGCGTCATGCCGATCTTTTTACCCAGAATTCCCGTAACTGCCATGACTTCCTCACCTCATCATGCGACGCTTGATTCGCCGCACTGCCGGAATTAATTCCAGTGATTAGTGATGAGTGGCTAGTGATTAGATCCTCTCCGCCGGTAACCACTAAGCACTACCCACTAACCACTAATAACTACTTCTCAAACGCCTTGATCTCCACGTCCACGCCCGCCGGAAGATCGAGCTTCATCAGCGCGTCCACCGTCTGCTGCGTGGGCTCGAGGATGTCGATCAGCCGCTTGTGCGTGCGGATCTCAAAGGCCTCGCGCGATTTCTTGTCCACGTGCGGCGAACGCAGCACGCAATACTTGTTCTTGATCGTCGGCAAGGGAATCGGTCCGGCAACCTGGGCGCCCGTGCGCTTGGCCGTGTCCACGATCTCGCCGGTCGAGGTGTCCAGCACACGATAGTCGTATGCCTTCAACCGGATTCGAATTCTCTGTCCTACCATTTGCTCCCCTTCGGATCGCAGTGACTAGTGTTTAGTGATGAGTGGTTAGCCCGATCGTGTAAATCGCAAGCCCCATCGCTCGCCCAACAACGCTTTTCACTAACCACTAACCACTAGCCACCAACCACTAGCCGCTGTTACTTGATGATCTCCGAGATCGTTCCCGCGCCCACCGTGCGCCCGCCTTCGCGGATCGCGAACCGCAGGCCCTTCTCCATAGCCACCGGCGTGATCAGCTCAACCTCGAGCTGCACGTTGTCGCCAGGCATCACCATCTCCACGCCCGCCGGCAGCTCCGCAACTCCCGTCACGTCCGTCGTGCGGAAGTAGAACTGCGGCCGGTAGCCCTTGAAGAACGGCGTATGACGGCCGCCCTCTTCCTTCGACAGAACGTAAACTTCGCCCTTGAACTTGGTGTGCGGCGTGATCGACGCAGGCTTGGCCAGAACCATCCCGCGTTCCACATCTTCCTTCGGGATGCCGCGCAGCAGGATGCCCGCGTTGTCGCCCGCCATGCCTTCGTCGAGCTGCTTCTTGAACATCTCGACGCCCGTGCAGACACTCTTGCGCGTCTCGCGGAAGCCGACAATCTCGACGTCCTCGCCCACCTTCACCTTGCCGCGCTCGATACGGCCCGTCACCACGGTGCCGCGTCCAGAGATCGAGAAGATATCTTCGATCGGCATCAGGAAGGGCAGGTCCACCGAACGCGCCGGCAGCGGAACGTTCTTGTCCACCGCCTCCATCAGCTCGTCGATCTTCGCCTCCCACTGCGCTTCGCCGTTCAAGGCGCCCAAAGCCGACCCGCGGACCACCGGAACGTCATCGCCCGGGAACTGGTACTTCGACAGAAGCTCGCGCACTTCCATCTCCACCAGGTCGATCAGCTCCGTGTCTTCCACCGCATCGCACTTGTTCAGGAACACCACGATGTACGGCACGCCCACCTGGCGGGCCAGCAGAACGTGCTCCTTGGTCTGGGGCATCGGACCGTCGGTCGCCGCCACCACCAGGATCGCGCCATCCATCTGCGCCGCGCCCGTGATCATGTTTTTGATGTAGTCGGCGTGGCCCGGGCAGTCCACGTGCGCGTAGTGCCGGTTCGCGGTCTCGTACTCCACGTGCGCCGTCGCGATGGTAATTCCGCGCGCCTTCTCTTCGGGCGCGTTGTCAATCGAATCGAAGGACCGGAAAGTGATCTTGGGGTTGTGCTTGGAGAGCACCTTGGTGATCGCCGCCGTCAACGTGGTCTTGCCATGATCGATGTGACCAATCGTCCCCACGTTGCAGTGCGGCTTCGTCCGCTCAAATTTTTCCTTCGCCATTTCCGTTCCTCAGCTTGAAGCTCTCAATAGTACTGATACAGCCTCTTAAATTTAT
>DATFRB010000038.1:0-8840 GCA_035263625.1 Occallatibacter sp. | reverse complement strand
GCCTTGGCGCATGACAAGGGCATCGGCTACTGGTGTGACGCGAGAGACCAATGCACGGAGAACCGCCCGGACGACTCGGCGCAATTACTGAACCTGCCCGTGGTCGCACTCATCGACCGCGGTTGCGCCTCGGCCTGCGATATGTTCGCCAGCGCTGTCAAGGATCTCCACCTCGCTACTCTGGTTGGCGCCCGCACCGCCGGCGAAGCATCCGGCCCCGCAGCTACCTACCAACTTGAAGATGGGAGCGGCCTGAGTTTGCCTAAGTTCTACCAGATCGGCGCGAACAAGGAGATCGTCAACACCATCGGTGTCGCCCCCGACTACTTCGCGCCTATGACCGCCGCCGACCTCTCGGCCGGCCGCGACCCAGGTCTCGCCAAGGCACAAGAACTGCTCCGATAGTTGCCATCCGTCGGCATTACTTCCACCTTCGCGAGGGCAAGGGTGCCTTCGGCACGACTGCGCTGACGGAGCCAGACTATGAAGTGACGCTGAAATCCAGCCGCCGTTGGGTCTGAGAGCGATCGCGTAATGCGGTCAAACTCCGGTGCTGTGTGTGATCGAGCAGTGGCTTCCGAAATCGGACCTCGGGAACTATACCCATCCCCAGTTCCGACGCGGCTGTGTGGGCCCGGTCGCGCCTGCAGGCGCTTGTAGCCTAACGCTAGGGCCTTATCGGAACCAACACATAGTAAACCCGCGGCGCACCCGTCAACTTTCTGTTAAGTCCGACTTGACATTCCGTTGACAAAATCGCCTCGACACCTTGCGGCTCCGGGTCGTTTGTCGAACTAGGAGACGAAGCTCCAAAAAGACACTCGGCGCACAGGCACTGATTCGGTTGGCGCGGCCTATATCGCGGCTGCCAATTCGTGCCGTGCGCGTCCTGCTGGAGGCTCGTTTTCGATTCGACTTTCAGAATAGGAGATCGTTCTAATGCAAACTCTTCGTTTGATGTTGCTTTTCGCGTGCGTCGGCCCGTGGCTCTTGCAAGCGTCGGCACAGCCGGCAACATCCTCAACGACTAAGGCCCCCAAAGGACAGAACGCCGCCGAAGACACAAACGGGACCTTCCATCAGATGGCGGAGGAAAAAAGGCGTTTCCAGACCGCACAGCAGCATGTCGGCAATGGCCTGAAGATGCGCGCCCAGGGACTGCTAAGCGAGTCACTGATCGAATTTCAGAAGGCCTACGCGATCGATCCCGCATCGCCCATCGCGGCGCAGGAGATCGCGATCACCCTGCAGATGATCCAGCGCGAGCGGCAGCGGGTAGCCCAGACCGGGAAGGAAGCCGCACCGGAACAACGTGCTCTCACGCCCACAGACGAGGCCAGGAAGAAGATGCAGGACAGAATCAGCCGTCTATTGCCGGTGCCAGAGCTGCGGCCGCTCAACACTGCGCCCATTCACAACCTGAAAATCCACAGCCAACCAGTCAAGGTTTTGTTCGAGACGCTAGCCAAGCTCGCGGGCGCGTGCGAAGGCTGTCAGGCGATCAACGTGTTATGGGATCCCGAATATCAAGCACCACCGCACAATATGTTCACCGTGGACTTTGACGATGTCACCCTCCAACAGGCTCTCGACTACGCGGCCATGCTCACAAAATCGTACTGGAAGGCGCTGTCGCCGAACGCTATCTTCATAACGAATGACAATCTCAACAAGCGGCGCGACTACGCTGACATGGTTGCGCAGACGTTCTATCTGGTGAATGTCTCGCTGCCACAGGAGATCCAGGAAATCGTCAACGCGGTGCGATCGGTCGCCGAATTACAGCGGGTTGTGGCATTCACGAGTCAAAACGCGATTATTATTCGCGGCGAGGCTGACCAAGTTGCGCTTGCCGCGAAGATGATTCACGATCTCGATAAGCCGCGGTCCGAGGTGGTGGTGGACATCCTCGTACTCGCTGCCAGCAGCACCTTCAGCCGGCAAATCACAGCCGCGGTCGCTTCCACCGGCCTCAACGTGCCGGTAAACTTCTCGCCGCGGCCGGGGCTGCGGGCGCCGACCAACGACAGTAGCGACAAAACTGCAGCGATGCCACTGGCCAATCTGGGCCGCATTGCGAGTTCGGATTTCTCTATTACCCTGCCGGGTGCCCTCCTCCAGGCGGCTTTGAGTGACGCCAAAACGAAGATCTTGCAATCTCCGGAGGTCCGGTCTGTAGACAATGTCAAAGCCTCGTTGAAGATCGGTGATCGGCAGCCCACTGCCACTGGAAGTTTCCAGCCAGGTGTCGGCGGCGCCGGCGTCAATCCGCTCGTCAATACGCAATTCAATTACATCGACGTGGGCGTAAACGTGGATTTGACACCGCGTGTGCACGACAATGGCGAGGTCTCGATGCATGTGGAGCTGGACATTTCCAGCGTCAGCGGGACAGTCAACCTCGGCGGAATCAACGAGCCGATCATCAGCCAGAAGAAAGTTGTGCATGACATCCGCATGAAGGAGGGCGAGGTAAACATACTTTGCGGCTTGACCCAGCAGCAGGACGACAAGAGCATAACGGGGATTCCCGGTCTGGCAAGCATTCCGCTGATCCGGCGTTTGTTCACCGGCGAGAGCATCGGCCATAACCGCAGCGAGCTGATGATCGCCTTGATTCCACACATCGTTCGCCGTCCGGATGTCGGCGTGGACGATCTCCGGCCCATTTCGGTCGGCAATGCGACAACCATCAAGCTGAACTACCAGCCGGAACGATCTCAACAGCCCTAGCCTCCCGCCAAATGGGAGCCTGCTGCTACATCAGCTGCGGAATTGACCTGTGTGTTGCAATCAGCCGAGCTGCGCCATTTCAAGAGCTTCCGGCCACAAATGCGGGCACCGCGTCATTATTGGGCGCCTGTCACGGGAGCCCTGTACAGTGGTCAGCCGCTGCCTGAAGCGGCTTGAAGGCGTGTCCGACGCCGTCTATGCCGATATAGCGCGGAAAACGCTTGAAACACACGGCGGAGCAGAGCTTCGACCCGCGTCACCAGTTCCCCCATGTCGAATGGCTTTGTAACATAATCATCCGCTCCGAGCCGGAGACCTACGATTTTATCGACCGTTTCGCTCCTCGCAGTCAGCATGAGAATTGGCGTTGCAAGGTCCCGCTGCCGTAACTGCCGGCATACCTCGAACCCTCTGATGCCGGGCAACATCAGGTCGAGAGGGATCAGGTCGAAGCTGAACTGCTCCGTCGCGTGCAGGGCCGACTCATCTCCAGGCCCGGGCCACAATTTTCCTGAGAGTTTTCTCCGCGTCAGCCTACTAATCCTTGCGTGGACGCACACCGTCTCTCGTGAAACCCACGGAGGCGTTCGCCTTATCCAGCGCCTCACATCGAGACGCGTCTCGATGCGGCACGCATTAGTGCGTGCGCTACATTCTCCTCGCCCGAAACTCCCCTTCCAACCTCCACGTCTTCCCGTCCGGCTCGAGCGCTTCTCCGAGCCAGTGGAAGGAAGCAGGCGCGATTTCCGTGAACCTCCAGCGCGTCGGCGTTCCGTTCGCTCGCATTCCCACCTGCACGATCTCCTCGCCCACGCGCCGCCCGATCTGCTCCTCGAAGTGATTGTGCACCGGGTTCTTCCACGAGATCCGCCACGCACCAATCGATGCGTCCCACACCCGCAGTGTCGTCCCGTACATGTGTCCCGCCATCGTCCACACGTCCTGCACGGCGCGCCCTTCGAGCACCCACCCGAAATGCGCCTGGCCCTTCAACGAGACCGCCGCGCCTTTGTAATGTAGGCAGTCCAGTCCCCACCTGCCCACCAGCCAGCCGTACACATCGTCGGACTCGGCAATCTCGGGCGATCGCCCGGCCGCGCCGAGCGCCGCATGCAAATCCATCGTTGCCGTCATGTCATGCCTCCTTAATGCGATACTGGCGGCACTACCCCCGCCATCCGTGCGTACACCACCAACTGTCCGTAGTGCTCGCAGGTATGTTCGATGAAGCTCTCCGCGAGCGCCGCCTTTTCGGAGTCCATCCCGCCGCGAAGCGCTTCGAGCGCGACCGCCGCGCTCTCCGTCAATGCCGCGATCGCTTCCTCCTTGGTCGCATACTCCGCTTTCGGTAGTTCGTTGGCAGAATCGTCCGCCTGCGCACCGCGCGCGACTTGCGCCACGTAGCGGTTCCAGAAGGCAACGTGCCGCAGCACATCGCCGAACGTTCGCACACCCGCGATGGGCGCGGTCTCGTACTGTTCCTCCGGAACCGCGCGGGCCAGGTCCGCCAGCTTGGCGGCGGTCTGTTCCCACCGTCCGGTCAATATCGTCGAAATCGCCTGCCGTTCTTCTGTTTTTGCAGTCATACTAGCGTTATAGAGCCGAAGCGCGAGGGACTTCTTGGCAAAAATTGCGGTCAATTCGAATCGGGATGATGGCGTCCGGGGCACCACCGCGCGCATCATCGCCGCCGGCCGCGGCTGGGCCGTCTCCGAAGTCGTGTGCACCCTCGGCCCGCGCGACCGCCCGTTCGAAGAGCGCCACTCCGGCGTGTCCATCGCGATGGTCACCGGCGGCACGTTCACCTACCGCTCTCATGCCGGCAGCGAACTCATGACGCCCGGCTCGCTCCTGCTTGGCGGGGCGGGTCAACCCTTCGAGTGCAGTCACGACCACGGGGCAGGAGACCGCTGCATCGCGTTCTCCTACTCGCCCGAATATTTCGGCGCGCTCGAAGTGGCTCCGGCCTTCCGCGCCCTGCGTGTGCCGCCGCTGCGCGCCCTCTCGCCGCTGCACGCCGTTGCCGAAGCTGCCCTCAACGGCGCAGCCGAGATCTCCTGGGAAGAGCTGGCCATCGAGGTGGCAGTCCGGGCCTCCACTCTCGATCGCGGTCTTCCAGCCGAACCGGCGATGTCCTCTGCTGCCGCCGAAGCGCGGGTCGCGCGCATCGTTCGGGAGATCGACCACGCGCCCGACGCACCGTTGGAACTAGACGCCATGGCGCGCGCCGCCCGCCTCAGCCCGTACCATTTCCTGCGCATATTCCGTGAGGTCGCCGGTGTTACACCGCACCAGCATCTGCTGCGCCGCCGTTTGCACCGCGCCGCGCTCCACCTAGCCGGTGAGCCTTCGAAGATCGTGGAAATCGCCTTCGCATCCGGCTTTGGCGATGTCTCGAACTTCAACCGCGCCTTCCGCTCCGAATTCGGCGTCAGCCCGCGCGCCTGGCGCCGCTCTCTGGCGCCAGCCGCAATCTCACCAGCAGCGCATTCGGGTCCTGCTCACCTTGAACAATGAAGACGCCTTACCAGCGCGAGAAGAAGGCAGAACAGTAAGCTGTGGTATGCCGTGGCGCATTCGATTCGGGGCGGACATCTTCAACGTCCTGAATCAGCCTAATTTTGCTTCGCCGAGCGCGGTCCTCACAGATAACAGTTTCGGGATCTCCCGGAGCATGATGAACGCCAGCTCCGGCTCGGGCAACGCCTCCACCGGTGGAGGTTACAATTCGCTTTACACAATTGGAGGGCTGCGGGCCATTCAAATGGCACTGAAACTAGTGTTCTGGTCTGACCCCAGTGTCTGCAGGAAAGGGGTCTTCCAAAGTGGTGCGGGATCGCCGGGCCGGTCCCGTCGCCACGACCAGATCCGAAGCATGCGGGCCAGCCTCGCATCTGCGCACGCGAGTAGTTCGCTCGTAGATCTTGTGACACTTGTGGCAGCGATCAACGCGCTGAACTCCACTTCGTGACCAGATTGTACGCGTCGACCGTGCCGAGGCCCGTAGCAAAGTTCCACCCGGTCGAAGCTGCGTACGCTGGCGTATAGGACTGATTGGAAATCGATAGCGCGCCGTCGTAGCTCAGGCCCTGGGGTCCGGGACCACCCGGCCCGCCAGGAAATCCAGGCGACGTCGTAATGCACATGAATCCGGGTGGACAGTTCAAAGCGCCGCTGGACACTGGAGAAGCACCGTAGCAGTTCTCGGTTCCGCTGCAGTTTACGTCGATGCTGCCTTTGGTGACATTGTGGAAGATGCAGCCGCTCGTAATAACGGCCGAGGCATCGCAAACGTTCAGGCCGTTGGCCGCAAGCTTATAGTAAACGTAATTCGGATTCCCTTGAGCGCCAGCGTATCTCTGGTTGATCAGCGCCTGGATTCCTGCCATGATGGGCGCGCCGAAGGACGTCCCGCCCGCGCCGCCCCATGTGCTCGGTTCCCCGGTGCACGGCGCCCCGCCATTGCGTTCATCCGACCAGCAAACGACGTAGTAATGACCCCAAACGCCGGCGCCGGCAAACAGAGATACATCAGGGAGATCGCGCACTCTGTCGCTGGGAATTCCGTCGACGCCCGCCTGCCATGATGGTTTGGTGTAACCCTGACATGTGCCTCCAACGACGCCACTCGTCGTTGGGCTACCCGTCGCGCAGCCGCTGGGCCCGCCACCTCCAGCGACAACTGCGAGCAGGCCGTAAGCCTGTGCCGTCGCGCTGCCGCAGAAACCCGATGCGCCGTAGACAGTGCTGAACCCGAAATGGGCTGCGATTAAGGAACTCGCGCACGAGTCGTTCCAGGGAATCTCGGGGATATAGGACAGTGCCGAAGCGAAAGTACCGGAGTTTGTGTTGCTCCAGTAGGAGCTGTTCGTGCTCGCGGCGGTATCGCCAAAATCGGTGCCGCCGACCGCGACATTGTACGGGGTTGAGGCGAAGCTGCTGACACCGATCCCGTGCGTCGCACCCTTTTCGCCAGCGTCACAACCAGCCGCGCCCTCATCGCCTGCCGCCACGAAGACCGAAATCCCCTCCGCTACGGCCTGCTGGTAAATCGCGTTGAACGCCGCGTTGACCGATGCGGCACCGCCAGCTTCACATAAGCCATAGCTGATGCTCACGATGGAAGGTGGCGTTTTCGAGTTGACCAGATTCTGCAGCGCGATCAGCCCGCCAAATGTAGCGCGAGTGCTGGCGCAGGCGACGACGACGATGGCAGCATCCGGAGCAGCGGCGCTTGCCCATTCGGCGTCAAGGATCGCTTCGCCGTCATCGCCGGCGACCACACCTGGCGCCAGACAGTTGTTGGCACCGGTAGCCGGTGCGGGATTAATCGTTGTTAGCGTGCCGGCGGTGTATTTCGACAGGCCAAAGGTGGAGCGGAAGGTATACCAGTCGGAAGACGAATATAGATCGGTATCCTCTATGACAGCGATCGTCTGGCCCGAGCCGGTTGTCCCGGCGGCGAAGAGCGGATTCAAACTGTAAATCGTCGCCAGATCACCCGGAGTGACTGCCTGATAGGTTTGGTCACGCGATGTGAATGTGTAGTTAGGATGAGACCGCTTCATCGGGCTGGGTGTGAAGTCATGCATCGAGACCACGCCGGCTACGGCGGGCGCGAGCGCCTCGGGGATCTGCGGGTCGCTCATGTTTGCGACGTGCCGTATGCCGTTGACTTCGAGGTAGTGGATCTCCGTGTGGAAGGCCTTGCGGACATTCCCGGCGGTTCCCGAGAAGTCAATCGTCACGCCGCCGGGAGCGATTGAGTTGACAGTAAAGCCATGGGACTCGAGCCATTGAGTGACTTTCGCCCGGTCCGCCGCGGCGGCTCCGAAGGCCGCGCCGAACTCGTCGGCGGTCATCCACCGGTGAAAGTTGGGAGATTCGGGATCATGAAGGCCGTCGATGTGCTGCTTCAATGCCTGCTCGTCGACGGTAGGGCGCTTCATTTGGAGCAGCATGTGTTCCATCGGGAGGTCGTCCGTGACGGGTCCCCTATCGTTCTCCGCCCTGGCCTCCGGACGTGTATTTCCGGCCAATCTGTGAAGGCGGCTTTCGTTGATCCTTTCTGTGATCACAGGACGTTTCGTTGTGGTTTGCGCCCGGACAATCAGCACGGCGACGACGCACGTCAGAATGATCGCCAAAATCGTGTTTCGATTCAGGTGAGATAAGTGCATTTGTTGATACTCCTTTCCGGCAGACTTGACACTTGGTGGATTCCAACTCCACCACACTCAATCGCTCTTTTTGATCGATGGCCGGCCAACCGCTGACCCCGTACCGTTGTGCTGAGCGAACAGGAGCGCAGGAGCTGGGAAAACACAGAACAAAGAAATGGCCGTTTCATGTCTTTTCAAAAAGAGCAGCTCATTCAGGTCTAGGCCAGGTTTAGGCCGCTTTATCTGAAGGAGGGACGGCGGCGGCAGCGATCGGGATGAAGCGATTTGGTCAAGGCAGCGTTAGATTTTACTTAACAAAGATTTGACATCTCACATCGCGACTATATGAATCCAGTCGTCAGAGGACGCCGAACAGCGGCGCACTACCAAGCAATGATGCCCTCCGTAAGTCCCGGCGAACTGAAGGTAGGATTGGATGATCACATCGTCGAAATGCCGTCCTTGGAACAGTGCCGGTCTATTTCGAGTCACGATAACGATACGAGATCAGAGCTCGCGCGTCGGCCTGATGTCAGCCAGGCGCTCCGGCTGAGCAGTTCATCGGCTTTCAGCAGCATCCTGACGATGTCCTGGACATGGTGTTGGCCGAAACGGCCTTTGAAGAAAGGGCGAACGACTCTCCAAGAGCCCTAAGCAGCTCCCTGGGAATCGTCGACTTCACTACGCAACAAATTTATAGCCGAGCCCACGCACAGTGATGATGTGCCGTGGATGTGAGGGCGCCCTCTCAAGTTTTTGACGGAGCCATGCGATATGCACGTCGAGCGTGCGCGTAGTCAGGCTGGCATCGTAGTTCCAGACCGCCTTCAGAAGGGCATCTCTGGATTGCACGGTACCTCGATTCTCGATCAGGCGGTGGAGGAGCAGAAACTCACGCGCAGTGAGATGGACACGTATTCCGGCGCGCCGCACCTCGGCGCCAGT
>DATFRB010000037.1:0-2191 GCA_035263625.1 Occallatibacter sp. | reverse complement strand
CCGTTGACCGCCCGCTGATGCGTTACTCCGCCAAGGTGGGACTCGCGGCGACATTGGCGTATGTCGTCGGCGTGGCGTCGCACCGCAGCGAGCTTGGCGTCACCGTGTGGACAGCGGTCATGGCAGGGCTGCCAACGTATGGGGGCACCTTGCGCAGGATGATACTGCGCATCGCTGGGGGAGTTATCGGCGGCTTGCTGGCGCTGGCGATCATCATCGTGGTCTCGCCCAACTTCCAGTCGGTGGGGGCGTACCTGCTCGCGTTCTTCACCGTTTTGTTCATTTGTGCCTACGTGAGCCTGAGCAGCGGCCGCCTGGCGTACGCCGGCCAGCAAGGCGGCATATCTTTCGTCGTGGCGTATGCCGCTTTGAGCCCAAGCGCCAACTTTTATGAGCCGTTGTGGCGAGTGTGGGGCATTTTCCTCGGGCTCGTCATCTTGACTTTAGTATTCTTGCTCATCGCGCCTGAGTACGCTGCCAAGGCAATTGCGCCGCGGCTCGCAGGTCTTCTTCGCAGCGCGCTTGAGTTGGTCCGCCCGGCGGCGGCAGTGAGCGAGGAGCGCGTGCAGGAGATCGGCATGCAGGCGACGCTGCATGTGAGGGAGCTGCTTGGGGTTGCCGAGGATGCACGAATGGAAGGACGACATAGCCGCGTCAATCCCGACCGGGTGATTGACGCCGCCGGAACGCTCCGGCGCATCGTGCATCGTTTGAGTTGGATCGTTACCGCGCGTCTGCTACATCCCCAGCCTGCGCTTCCGGCGGACTTTCAAGCGGCGCGCGACACGTGCGAGACGGCGCTGCGCCAGTATCTCCAATCGTGGCTCGAGGTTTTGGAAGATGAGCATGGTCCGGACCGCCGCCGCATCGCCGAGGTAGCAGCGCGTTTCACGCCCGATCATCTGGGAGTGCCGCTGGAAAAACTGTACGAGCATCTCTCCACGACGGGCTTACGAGAACTCGCTTCCTGGCCGGCGGCAGCACGAACCACCCTTCTGGCGGAAATTGAGTCCTATCACCGGCTCGTGGTACTGATCACCGAGTTGAATCAACAATTCGCGGAGATTCCCGCGGCAACACGCTGAAGCATTGTATTGTTATGGTAAGCCTATCATCGCGTAGCGGTCGGGCTGAAAAGCGGACAGCTACACTCTTGTCCAAAATCCCTTGTGAAGTTCAGAGGAGGATAGTTGTAGAGCGGTTCTATCCATTCGAAGGTGAATTCTGCCTTCTCCCCTGGCAGGAGAAGGCAAGGATGAGGGGGCATAGTAGGCACCCTCACCTTGATCCTCACGTCGAGACTGTGTCGTAATTCCGTTCATGGTTCGAGAGCCTCACCACGAACGGAATTGCTTTTATGAAAATTGAAGTACTTACCCGTTTGTCCTGCGGTTCTCGAAGGGCGAACGTCCGATTGCGACACAGTCTCTCGAGGGAGATGAAGGGAATCGGTCTCGGGATCTACTAAATCATTACCTCCTAACCCAGATTAAAATTTATTTTGGACAGCAGTGTGGGTACGTTTTGCTGGACCATCTTGCGGGGAGCGAAGGTATGATATGAGTAACTCAGCGAAGGAGGCATGAAATGGTGACAAAAACCGAAGCGATACACCGGTTTTCCAAACTCCTTCTCGCGATTCTCATGCTCGCGGGATGCGTCGAGCTGCCGGTGCCGATACGGGCGCCGTATAGCGCAGCCCCACCTTCGTACTTCGCTCCTTGGCGGCCGCCGGCCGCACTCGCAGCGAACCCTGGGCAAATCGTGGCCGGACCCGCGTTAGCCGTCCCGGTCGATCCCTCGGCCGTCTACGGGCTCGCCGATCTCATCGATTTCGCTCATCGTTCCAACCCGGAGACCCGGAGGACGTGGGAAGAAGCGCGAGCCACCGCCGCGCAGGTCGGGCGCGCCGAGGCGGCGTACTACCCGACGCTGTTCTTATTAGCCGCCGGCGGCACCTCGCGTCTCGTCGACCATGGTCCGCCTCCCATCGGCACATTCACGGTCACGGGGCCAGGCGTCACCCCGAGGCTGCAGCTAAATTGGATCTTGCTCGATTTCGGCCGTCGTAGCTCTAATGTTGAACGCAGCGGCCAGGATCTTTTCAGTGCTAACTTCGCATTCAACCGCAAGCTTCAGGAAGTTGCCTTCGCCGTGTCGCGGAACTACTTCAACCTCGAGGCGAGCCGGG
>DATFRB010000036.1:0-2627 GCA_035263625.1 Occallatibacter sp. | reverse complement strand
CCACGGCAGAGTGTCTGCGACCCAGCGACGATTGGTGACCTCGAGCGCATCCTGCCAGCGGTTCGAGTTGTTCTCGTCCGGACTGAAAAGCCGGAAATTTCGTTCCTCCATGTTCAGCTTCATCACGTCGCGCAAAAATCGCCCCATGACACGGGTGGATTCAGCTGAAACAGCGCCAGGCGCGGCGACCTCGACGGCGTAGTCACGGAAATTCGGAAGGCGCAGCTCGCGGCGGAGCAGGCCGCCATTGGTGTGAGGGTTGGCGCTCATGCGACGGGTGCCGCGAGGGGCAAGGTCGGCCAACTCCGGCCGGAGGCGCCCGCGGCCATCGAAGAGCTCCGCAGGCCGGTAGCTTTTCATCCACTCTTCGAGGATGTGCACATGACCTGGCTTCTCGTGCATCTCGCCCATGGGCACCTGGTGCGAGCGCCAGTAGTCCTCGGTGCGCTTGCCATCGATTTCTTTCGGACATGTCCAACCCTTGGGAGTCCGAAGGACGATCATCGGCCAGCGGGGCCGCTCCGTGAAACCGTTCCGACGCGCATCAGCTTTGATGCGCTGAATTGCATCGACGATCTTATCGAGGGTGGAGGCCATCAACTCGTGCATCGTCTCGGGCTCGTTGCCCTCGACGAAATACGGCGTGTAGCCATAGCCGCGGAACAGGTGATCCAGCTCCTCGTGACTGATACGAGCGAGAACGCAGGGATTGGCAATCTTGTAGCCATTGAGGTGGAGGATCGGCAAAACCACCCCGTCGGTCGCCGGATTCAGGAACTTGTTCGAATGCCAGCTCGTCGCCAGCGGTCCGGTCTCCGCTTCGCCGTCGCCGACCACGCAGGCAACGATGAGATCCGGGTTGTCGAAGGCTGCCCCATAGGCGTGCGAGAGGGCATACCCGAGCTCCCCGCCTTCGTGAATCGAGCCAGGCGTTTCCGGCGCCACGTGACTTGGGATTCCGCCGGGAAAAGAGAATTGGCTGAACAGGCGCTTCATGCCCTCTTCATCGAGGGAAATGTTCGGATAGACCTCGCTGTACGTCCCCTCGAGATAGGCGTTTGCGACCAGGCCGGGTCCGCCATGCCCGGGGCCGGTGATGTAGATCATGTCGAGGTCGTGCTTCTTGATCGCCCGGTTCAGGTGAACGTAGATGAAATTCAGGCCCGGGGTCGTTCCCCAGTGACCGAGGAGCCGGGGCTTGATGTGCGCCTTTGTGAGGGATTGCTTGAGGAGTGGGTTGTCATAGAGATAGATCTGGCCGACCGACAGATAGTTGGCGGCGCGCCAGTAGGCATCCATCAATGCGCGCTCTTTGTCGGACAGCGTTCGTTTCTTCGCGGATGGCGCGCGTCCTTTTTCAGATAGCGTTCGCTCTTTTTCGGATATCGCGCTTGCCATCGTTTCCTCCTGATCACGGTGTCGTCGAACTGCGCATGACGCTCGCGCGGTAGACTGGCCACGCACATCAATCGTCGTGCCAATCGCGGCGATGCGGCGGATCGTCAGCTGTTGCCGATGCCGTCTCAATTTCATCCGTGTAGTTGCCGACGCTCGCCGCCACGTTGAAACGGGGGCGCCGGCAGAGCGCGCGCTGGCCGGCTGCCAGGTTCTCGTCGCGCCCATGCCAAGCCTCCAGCGCCGGATCCTGAAGTGCCCGGCAGTAGGAGAAGCTGATCTTCCAGGGCTTCGGACCGGGCAGCCGGTTCATTGCGTTCAGATGGGCGGTCGCAAGCCGAGCGCTTTGGCCGCCCGACAGGAACACGATGCGGGGAACCGCGGCAGGCACATGCCGGCGCAGACAGCGCAATGTCGCGGTGGTGACATCCTCGACGGAGGCCTGTCGGTTACACTCCTTGCCCGCGATCACCATGTTGGGCTTGAGCAGCATTCCCTCGAGCGAAACGCCCTGCTTGAAGAGCGCGTGGAACACCCGGTGAAGCACGGTGACGGCGAGTTCGACGAAGGTAAGGGTTTCACGTGCGCCTCTCGTATCGAACGGCGACGGCGCGCAATGCTAAGATATTAGAACTTCACAACGTGCGTTCGCGACTCGCCGTATTAATCTAAAATTTTCGCTGCAGTTGCTTTGCAGCGTCGCACGGAGCTGACGCTCCGCTCGGCTGACAACGGGAGGGACGAAGAGGTGGGCGTGAGCCGCCGCGCTCAGATGAGGCCGCATCTCCACGGCTGGGGATTTCCGTGTAGGGAAATCTCAGCTTGCTTTGGAGTTGGCATCGCCCTTCGATTTCTCGCCTGAAGACCCGGTGCTGTTCGCCCTCGCGCCGGCAACGCGCTGCTTTGATCGACCGCATGGTCGGACAGGCGATTTCGAAAAATGTGCGAGTGACGGTGTTCACGAGGCGGTTCCCGGCCCTGGTGCCTCACCCATCCTCCCCGAACCTCTGGCTCCCTAAGAGCCCGCGGTAGACTCCCGGCTCCGAGCCCTCGATCGGGACCGCGCCGACGGCCTTCGAATAATAATCCGCCGGGCCGACCCCACCGATGATGGCGTACCCAAAACCCTGCTGCCGCATAGCCTCGAGGCAGGCGAACAGCAGCCCGGTGCCCACTCCCTGTCGTCTCGCGTTCGGGTCCACCCCGGTCGGCCCGAAGAAATTGCGGCAGGT
>DATFRB010000035.1:0-47468 GCA_035263625.1 Occallatibacter sp. | reverse complement strand
AGCGAGGACTTCTCTGAACCCTGGGGCAAATTCAGAGCTGGTGCACTTAAGTGCCGCTAGAGGCGCGCTAAGCGCGCGAGTTCACGCCGAATTTGTTCCAATTTGTGGGACAAGTCAAGGCGCCGTTGAGATAAGTCATTTATTTGCAACATCGTTCGGGACAAGCGGCAATGTTTGAGATCGCCGAATTTTCAGGGACAGATCCTTCGATTTCGCTCAACAGACTCCCCACGAGAATGACAGACAGAAAAGCAAAAGCGCGAGGACACAGCTACGCTGTTTTTTGCCCTAATACAAGAATAGCGACTGGCGCGAGTGAATCGGCCAACTTGTAACCGTTTTCACTAATTTAGTTTTCCACAAGGTAATTTATTTACTGTCTTCGGTTTGCGGACAAGTCGACGACGTTTTTCCACTGCGAAGGGGGGTTGACAGCTTTTGAGGGGCCTAGCGCCCGCCGTCGGGAGTCTCGGTCACGCGGTCCGTGTTTTCCCTCGCCTCAACATCCAGTTGCGGGCGGTGATCACCACCAGGAACGCAAGGAAACTCGGAACGGAGTATCTCAGGCCCTCGACGAAAAATGTGCCGACGGCGATACATGCGAGGGCGATCAGAGCCGCGATTCCAGAGAAGGGCGCAAACAGGAGTCGGACCGGGAGTTGCGCAATGTGAAGCCGGCCGACTGTGCGGCGAAACGACAGGTGAGCGACCAGGATAATGGCCCAGACGAAAAACATTCCGGCGACGGCGACGCCGTAGAGCAGGAGGAATGCCCGTCCGGGGGCGAAGATGGCGAGCAGGATGGCCGCGGCCATTCCGGTGGTGGACACCATCAATGCAGCATAGGGCACGCCGTTGCTGCCGAGCCTCCCGATCAGGCCGGGGACACTACCATCGCGCGCCAGCGAAAACAGGATTCGGGAGGTCAGGTAGAGATTCGTGTTCGCGCTGGAAAGAGCCGCGGTGATGACGACCAGGTTCATGATGCCGGCAGCATAGGGAACGCCGGCCTTCGCGAAGGCAAGCACAAACGGGCTGCCGGTGATTCCGCTGCCCATCGTGTCCCAGGGAGTCATCGAGAGCATCACGGTGACAGAGAGAACATAGAACAGGATGAGCCGAACGGTGACGCTGCGTATGGCGCGAGGAATGGTTCTTTCGGGCTCGACCGCTTCTCCCGCGGTGATGCCGATGATTTCCACGCCCATGTAACTGGTGAGCGCGAGGCTCATGGCGAGCCAGACGCCCTTCATGCCGTTGGGGAGCAGGCCTCCATGGGAGATGAGGTTCGAAAATCCGATCGCTCGCGCCTGCCCAATGCCGGAGATCAGGCCGAGGCCTACGAGAATGAAGGCCACGATGGCGATCACCTTGATGATGGCGAACCAGTACTCGACTTCGCCGAATCTGCCCACTCGCATGGAATTGACAGCGACCAGGACGGCTGAGACACCAACCACCCAAACCCATTGCGGCGCGGCCGGAAACCAGACGGAGAAGTAGATGGCAACAGCTGTTACCTCCGCGCCAATGGCCAGGATTTGAACGAATGCGTAGGTAACCCGAACTGCGAAGCCCGACCACTCATTCAGGTAAGTCTGCGCATAGACGCCGAATGAGCCGGCAACAGGATGTGTGACCGCCATTTCCGCGATGGAATAGGCGACGACGAGCGCGATGAGCGCGCCGAATAAATAAGAGAGAATGACACCCGGCCCGGCAAGCCTGATGGTGACGGAACTGCCGAGAAAGAGGCCAACTCCAATGGCGCCTCCAAGGGCCATCATGGTGAGCTGGCGCTGCGTGAGCGCGCGCTTGAGCTCGGAGGGACCCGCGGGCGAGTGGGCAGCGCTGGAGGCCATCGACGCTGTTGGAGCGGCGGCCCGGCTACCGGCCGCGAACCAGGTCACGAAGTACCTTTCCGAACTCGCCAATCTCCTCAACCGTGTTGTAGTGGACAAGCGATGCGCGGTTGACGCCGGAGTCGAGGCCGACGCCGAGGCGGTTCATCAATCTCGGGGCGTACATGTGGCCATCTCGAATGCCGATGCCGCGCTCGGACATGGTCTCCGTAACAACGGCGGGCGAGACGTCTGGAAGCCGGAAACAGAAAGTGGGAACGCGTTCGGCGAGGCGAGCCGGATCGTCAATACCGTAGATCATGGCGCCTGCAGACCGCAGGGTTTCGATCATCTCGCAGGAAAGCGCGGCTTCGTATTCGCGGATCGCGCTCATGGCGCGGGTGACGGCGGCTCGCCGCGATGCGGGGGTTGCGCTTTCGTCTTCGCCGTCGAAGTTCGCGCCAAGAGCCTCGAGGTAATTGACGGCGGCTGACATGCCCGCAACGTTCTCGAAGATAAACGTGCCGGCTTCAATCTTGCCCGGTGGAGCGTCGGGGATGAAGTCCTCGCGGAAGGTGGGGAGTTTCATCAGAAGCTCGAACCGGCCCCACAGGAATCCCATGTGTGGTCCGAATATCTTGTAACCGGAACAGACCAGGTAATCGCAATCGAATGCCTGCACGTCGACCAGCGAGTGGGGAGCGTAGTGGACGCAATCGAGAGCGACCTCGGCGCCGACGGAGTGCGCAAGCCTGGAGACGGCGGCGACGTCAACAATGGAGCCGAGCGCGTGCGAGGCGACAGTACAGGCAACGAGACGAGTCTTTGAATTGAGCAGCGGCTCGAGGTCCTCGACGTGAAGGTTGTGATCTTCACGCATCTTCCACCAGACAATCCGCGCCCCTTCGCGCTCAAGCTGCAGCCAGGTGGCGATGTTGGCTTCATGATCGAGGTCCGTGACGACGATTTCGTTACGAGTTTGAAGTGTGCGCCCGATCGCCAGGCTGAGCAGGCGCAGGAACGACGTTGCGTTCATCCCGAAGGCGATCTCGTCGGCGGCGCGCGCATTGATCAGCGCGGCGATGCTCTCTCGCGCGCGGGCGATGGTCGCGTCGACTTCAACGCTCCGGTTGTAGCGTCCGCCGCGCTGCACGTTGCAGTGCAAAAGATGATTATGGATGGCGTCGATCACGCCCTGGGGAACCTGTGCGCCGGCTCCGTTATCGAAGAAGATGAGCCGAGGCTCCTCGTGAAGCGAAGGAAAGACCGAGCGGATTCGTTCGCTGGGAAAGGTGGCGGGCGGTGAGTCGATTTGTTCCTGTCTGGCCACGTGTCTCCTGTCGATTTGCGATTCCACGATGCGGGGATCTTCAACCGCCGGCAATCTCACCCCGGCACACGATCATCGCGTTCCGCCAGTATACAAAGCGGGAACAAAATTCATGTCTAAATCGCAGGCGCAGGTCAGAACTTCGACGGGTCCAGGAGTTTCTGCGCCGTCTCCGCTCCGAACACCGGCAGCGATGTGTCGGTAAGCAGGCCAATTTGCTTGAGCACGGACGCCTGATCCCAGTAGATGTGTTCATGCGCCAGTTTGCCCTCGCGAAAGCCCACAACCACGACAAGGGGAATGTCGACGTGGCGATGAGTTGGAGGAACGCCGGGGAGCATCCAGGGCATTTCTACGGAATGGGTAAAGGAAAAGATCATCTCATCGACCAATTGATCCTGACCGAGAGTTCGGGAGACAAGCTTGATCGAAGTGTCGGCCGGCATCAGAGGAATGAAGTCCTCTCCATAAAACCTGCGCAGGGCGTCATGGCCGTAGCCTCCGGTCATCACCGGAACGTGGTTGACGTAGGCGTCCTCAACCATGGTTTCAATCGTCGAAGAGACATCGCGCGAGGAAAACTCAAAGCTGATGTGCTCATCCCATTTGGCAATCATTTCGTCCTGGTTCATTGTTGTGAGAATCCTTTGGGGAGATGTTAATCGACCGGTGCTCCCCAACAAAGCAAAGGGCGCCGTTGAGCGGCGCCCTTGCGGTTCGAATCATGCTTCGCGTCAGAAGCTGACCTTCGCTCCGAGCTGGACGTTGCGGTTGCCTGCGCCCTGGAAGAACGCGCCACCGGCTGCTGCGCTGCCTGAGTTGCCTCCGGTGAACGTATTGCGCATGAAGCTGTCAGGCACGCCAAACGTAGGGAAGAGCGAGTCTTCCAGGTTGGCGTCGGGCGTGCTGTAGTAGGCGCGGTTCATCACGTTGAAAGCTGCCATTTGCAGCAGCACGTTTACCCGCTCGGTGACCTTGATGTGTTTTCCGACCGTGAGGTCAAGGTTATTGAAGCTGTTTCCGCGCAGGGTGTTTCGGCCCACGCCCGGGAAAGGATTGCCAAGCGCGAGGGCCTCGTACTTGTTGTTCCAGAGCCAATGGAACGACGACCGCGGCGCCGATGCTCCGGTGACGTAGTCGACGTAGCTGCCGCCGCCTGTGTTTACTCCGACGGTCGTGATCGGCGCTGACTTGTTGGCCAGGATCGGGCGGCAGGCGCTGAGGCCCGGCCCGGTGAATGCCAGGGCAAAGCCAAAGTCGCAGAAGTTCGTCGAGGCCAGCGGGTCAGCAGGATTGACGAACGGCGATTGAGCGATCGCGTTCTGGAACGGGATGAACGGCTGCCCGCCGTTGTACTGGTAGAAGGCGTTCATGAAGTACCCGCCCAGCAGACGGCCCATCCAGCTGTTCTGGTTCGAAAACCACGGTTCCGTGTAGTCCATCTGGATTCCCCAGACGTTTGGATAAGAGTTGCCGCTGACCCCGCGCTCGGCATGGTTGGAGTTCAGCGGATCCTGCGCGAACGCGTTGGTCGTGCCGCCGCCGCCCGTTGAGAAGATCTCGCTGACGTTGTCGACGGCGCGGCTGAACGTGTAGCTCGCCGTGCCTGTCCAGTGATGGAAGTTGCGCAGGGTCAGCGAAGTCTGGAGGCCGTTGTAGATGGAGAATGCGGTGTTGCCCACCGTGTCCACCGCGTTGTAGTCGCAGTTGGGGCGGGTGTAGCCGTTGGCCGTGGGGTCCGTGCAGATGGTCGTGCCGGAGCCGTAGCCAGGAAAATACGTCTGCACGTCGAGGATGTCGGGATTCGAATTGAGCGACTGGAACTGGCCGAACGTGTGGTTGCCCACGTAGCGCACCTCGGCCACTGCCTGCGGCAGCACCTGGTACTGGACACCCAGCGTATAGGTCTCCGCCATCGGGTTGCGGAAGGCGACCGGAACCCGCGCGGTGGGATTGACGCGCGGGTCGCCGCCGGTGGGAATGAACTGAATGTTGGCGGCCTGCACGGTGGCAAAGTTCCACCCGTTGCCGGGGAGGCATTGGATGGTGACGCCGTCGCAGCCGAATATGCCCGAATTGACCAGGGGCGCACTCTGCGCGGAGTTCAGGAAGATGTTGTAGAACGCCGGATCGACGTTGATGGCGAATCCGGCATGGATCACCATTTTGCTTGCGAAGCCGGGCGTGTACGCGAGGCCAAGCCGCGGCTCAATGTTCTTGAAGTCCGAATTGATGTGCGGGTAGGTCGTGGCGGAAAGCGGCAGCGAAGTGCTCCAGAACGGATGCTGCCCGGTCTGCTGCTTCACGCTCTCCTCGTGCAGAAGATTCACGCTCTGCGAGAAGAACTCGTAACGCAACCCGAGGTTGAGGGTCAGGTTGGGACGCGCCTTCCAGTTGTCCTGAAAATAAAGTGCGTAATCCGGCTCGCGGAAGGGGACCGTGGGATTTCCATTCGCGAGGCTGGCTTCCGTCACGCCTTCCAGCATGCTGGTGAGCCCGTTGGTGTAGGCGACCTGCTGGCCGGGAGCCACGCTTGCCGGGAACCGCAGCGGGATCGCCTGGCCAGCGTTAGGTCCCGAGTTATACACTGCGGCGCCTGGCGCGAAGTTGAATGAGCCGTTTCCGTTGGGCAGACCGGCGGCGGGGGAATTCTGGTAGTCGTATTCGCCGCCCCACTGCATGGTGTGCCGCCCGCGCGTCCAACTCGCATTGTCCTGCACCTGGTTGACCTTGATCACGCGGCCCTGCGGGAAGTTCGCCCCTAACCCGAACGTGCCGAATGTGACGCCGCCCGAGGAGCCCATCGAGACGGTGGACGAACACGGCCCGAAGCTGCTGATGGCGCAGTTGGGATTGGCGCCTCCATCGAAGGCGAGAGTCGTCTGCTGGAATGCGTAGCGCAACTGGTTGGTCATCGCCGGCGTGAATGTATGGGTCCAGTCGCCGCCGGTCTCGTGGGAGATTCCGTTGACATCGGTGTAGGCGCCCGCCGCGATTTCCCCTGCCGAGAACGCGTAGAAGCCGGGCTTGTACGGGTTGTTCTGGTAGTTGTAACGCGCATACAGCCGGTCCCTGGGCGTCATCTGGTAGTCGATCCGGCCCAGGTGTTCCTGATCGAAGATGGCCGCGTTGATGTTGCGCTTGTACTGGGCCACTTCTATCTGCGCGGTCGTGTTGCCGTCGGTTACGGACACCATCGCGGGCGCTCCGAAGAATGCAGGGCTGCCCAGGTTCACCGACGCGGGACCGTACTTCGCGTAGTTCACAACCCCCGGATTGTTGGGAAACGCGGATTGAAGCGTTTGCAGTCCCGCGGCGTCGGGCAATACCGCTCCAGCCGATGTATCGACCGCTCCAGCCTGGTACTGGTGCACCCAAAAAGTGCTGCCGAACCCGAACAGCTTGTCCTTGATGATCGGGCCGCCCAGCGTGCCGCCCCAGTTGTTGGCGACAAAGCGCGGCACGACGGGCACGGTGCATCCCGCCGTCTGGCCCGCGGAGCAGAACCCGTACTGCGGAGCTTTCTGCGTCTGCAGGAGCGACGACAGGAAAGATCCCGTGTAGTATTCGAACGCCGTTCCATGGATAGAATTTGTTCCGCTCTTGGTGATGTAATTCACCACGGAACCCATGTTGCGGCCATATTGGGCGCTAAAGTCGTTGGTGACGACCTGCAGCTCCGCAACCGCATCCTGGTTGGAGAAGAAGAAACTCGGGCCGGCGATCATGTTGTCGTTGTTGGACTGGCCGTCGATCTCCGAGTTATTCGACCGCCCCCGTTCGCCGTTGACGGAGAAGTTGACGCCGTTGGTATTGGAGAAGTTGTCCATGTGCGTCTGCACCACACCGGGCGCCACCAGCGTCACGTTATCCAATGCTCCGCTCACGGGGAGGGTCTGGAGTTGAGCGCTGTCGACTACGAGTTCTCCCTGCGCCGATTCTGAATTCATCACCTGCGCGGCGCCGGCCTCTACCTCGACCGACTGCGAGGCCGCCGCGCCGAGTTGCAGCGCGGTTTTGCCCATAGGCGTAGCGTTGCCCGCCACCACCTGCACGTGGTTCACTTTGCCGTCGGCAAAGCCCGCCGCGCTGATGGTGACCGTGTAGGATCCGATCGGCACATTTGTGATCAGGTACGATCCGTCGGGGTTTGCCTTCGCCTGCTTGCTTGTGCCCGTGCTTTCGTTCGTCGCCGTCACCGTAGCGGTGGGAATCACAGCCCCCGTCTGATCTACCACGCTGCCGGTGATGCCGCCGTAGATGATCCCCTGCGCAGCCGCATCCGGGCAACTCACGCAGGCTAGAAACCCGATGATTGAAAACAACGCGAGCGCAACACATGCCTTGCCAAATCTGCGGAATGTCATTTTGCCTCCTCAAGGTTGGGACAGGGATCCCCCGAATGACCCGAGCGCAACTTCGCGCGGGCCTAAAGGGGCATGCCCTTCGCTCGAAAGGTCTTGCCTTTCGCGTTTACATCTGCCGAACTTTCAGGGATGATGACACGCCGAACCAGAAAATCCGGAGTGTCTTGCCTGTCTCATGCCGTGCGTGGCAGGCGCGACGAACCGCATGCTGAGAACCGTAAGGTTCGAGTTACTCCCGGTGCGGCGTCGGGCTGAAACTGCCACTCGGGAGACCATGCCAAAGCGATCCTGGTCGACGTACCCGATTGAGAGGTGGAGGAACAGGTACGTTGACGATCATTGCAGCAATTGACGCGCCATTATGCGGGCGTCCTGCTGCTTTGAAATGCATGAGTGAATTGAAAGACTTGCGTCGTATATTCGGCGCTACTCCCCCATCTAATCTGAATATCTAAATCGCCGCTATGAAAATGCGGTAGAGAATTGTTGCGAGACGGACTGAGGAGCGCATCATCCATCGCCGCAGCAGCACGCTTTGCCGCGCCGTCAGTGGATGCGGCGAAGACATGTTGCCCCTGAACCTACTCCACTGTGACGCTCTTCGCCAGGTTTCTCGGCTGGTCGACGTCGCACCCGAGGCGGACAGCAATTTCGTAAGCCAGCAGTTGCAGCGGCACGATTTCGATCAGCGGCGAAAGCAGCTCGATCGTCGGTGGAACGGGTATGACGTGCTCGACGAGCCCGGCGATCGACTTGTCGCCTTCGGTCGCAATCGCGATCACGCGGCCGGACCGCGCCGTGACCTCCTGGATGTTCGACAGCGTCTTCTCGTAGCGCAGCTTCGACGCGGGATCGTGCTCGTCCCGCGTGGCCAGCACGACCACCGGCAGGTTCTCGTCGATCAATGCATTCGGGCCGTGCTTCATCTCGCCCGCAGGGTAGCCCTCCGCGTGAATGTAGGAGATCTCCTTCAGCTTCAGCGCGCCTTCAAGCGCAATCGGGAAGTGAATCCCACGCCCGAGGTAGAGAAAATCGCGCGCGTTGCAGAACTCCTTCGCCAGCTTCTCGCATTGTTCCGACGATGACTTCAGCACGTCTTCGATCTTCGCCGGAATCCTGCCCAGTTCCTCGATCAGTTCCACCGACTGCTCTTTATTCAGCAGCCCGCGGAGCTGCCCAACCTTCATCGCCAGCAGAAACAGCGCCGTCAGCTGCGACGTGAACGCCTTGGTCGATGCCACGCCGATCTCTGGTCCCGCGTGCGTGTACACCGAACCATGCGCCTCGCGCGCCACCATGGCTCCAACCACATTGCAGATCGCGACGGTCTTCGATCCCATGGCCTTCATTTCGCGCTGCGCTGCCAGCGTGTCCGCCGTCTCGCCCGACTGCGTAATCAGGAGGCCCAGTGCATGCGGATCGGGAATCGGATTGCGGTAGCGGTACTCGCTCGCGTAGTCCACGTCCACCGGGACGCGCGCCAGCCGCTCAATCATGTACTTGCCCGCGAGCGCCGAGTGCCAGCTCGTGCCGCAGGCCGCAATGTTGATGCTCGTTGCCGACGACAGTTCCGCGTCCGTGAGCTCCATCTCGCCCAGGAACACCTTGCCCGAGTCCAGGCTTACGCGCCCCAGCGTCGTGTCGCGAATCGCCCGCGGCTGCTCCCAGATCTCCTTCAGCATGAAGTGCTTGTAGCCGCCCTTTTCCGCCTGAATCGGGTCCCACTGGATGCGCTGCAGCTGCCGCTCGATCGGCTTCCCTTCGAAGTTGGTCAGCGTCACTCCGCCCGGAGTCAGGATCGCCATGTCCCCGTCCGCGAGGAAATACATGTTCCGCGTGTGATGCAGAATCCCCGGCACGTCCGAGGCTACGAAGCATTCGCCCTCGCCGACCCCGACCACCACCGGCGGCCCCGACCGCGCGGCAATAATCTTGTCCGGCTCGGCAGACGACAGGATGCCCAGCGCAAATGCACCGGTGAGATGCTTCACCGCGGCGCGCACGGCGGCTTCAAGGCTCACCGGCTTTCCGGCCGCCTCCGCATCCTTCTGAACCTGTTCTATGAGGTGGGCAATGATCTCCGTGTCCGTCTCGGTCACGAACTTGTGCCCCTTGGCGATCAACTCGTGTTTCAGATCGAGATAGTTCTCGACAATCCCGTTATGGACCACCACGATCCGCCCCGTGCAGTCGCGGTGCGGATGCGCATTCTCTTCTGTCGGCCGCCCGTGCGTCGCCCACCGAGTATGGCCGATGCCGAACGTCCCCTTCAGCGGCTTCTCGCGCAGCACGTCTTCAAGCTTTTGCAGTTTTCCCGGCGCGCGGCACACCTCGAGAAGTGCGCTGTCGGGCCCGCCGATCGCAATTCCGGCCGAGTCGTACCCGCGATATTCAAGCCGGCGCAGTCCCTCGATAATGACAGGGACCACCTCTTTCCTGCCTACGTACCCCACAATTCCGCACATGGATTGATTTTATTCGACGGGCTGCGCCGTCAAGGGCATGGATGGCCGAGCGGCGAAACCGACTGCCCGCTAGCCCCTGGTCCCTATGCCCCTATCGTGTAGGTATATTCCTCAATCACCGGATTCGTCAGCACTTCGCGCGCAATCCGCTCCACCTGCCCCCGCGCTTCGTCTGCTCCAAGCCCCTCGGCCAGCGACAGCACAAAATACTTTCCCTGACGGACCCCGTCCACCTGACCGAAACCGATCTTCTTGAGTGCGTTATGAATCGTCTGGCCCTGGGGATCCAGAACCGAAGTCTTTAGCGTGACATAGACATGCGCCTTCATGATCCGTGATTATAGTTGTGCGGGCGTCCTGCCGTGGCGGGTCCCTGACAGACGCGCTTCTTCGGCCCGATCCACATTCGGGTCCGTGCAACACGCAATAGCCCGCCAGGCCCCGAAGTCACCGTGGTGACGCATCCAAAGGTCGTCCACGGCCGGGCTTGAACCTCAGGAGAGCAAGAATGATTAACTATCTCGAGCTGCCCATTGGAGATCGCTCGCCGGAAGTATTCCGCGCCGTGATCGAAATCCCCAAGGACGGCACAAACAAATTCGAATACGACAAGCAACTGCACGTCTTCAAACTGGACCGCAATCTTCATTCCCCAGTCCACTACCCCGGCGACTACGGCTTCATCCCTTCCACGATCAGCGACGACGGCGATCCGCTCGACGTGCTTGTTCTTGTCACCACGCCAACTTTTTCCGGCTGCGTGCACGAAGTCAGGCCCATCGGCCTGCTCGAAATGCTCGACCAGGGTGTGCTCGACGAGAAGGTTCTCGCTGTCGGGAAGAACAACCCGCGCTATACGAACGTGTGGAACTACACCGATATCTATCCGCACCTCCTCAGGGAGATCACGCACTTCTTTTCCATTTACAAGGACCTCGAAGGCAAGCGCGTCGAAATCAAGGGCTGGCACGACGCCGCCTATGCGCGCGACCAGGTTGTCCAGGCGCATAAGAACTTCGAGGAATCGAAGGCAAAGAAGAACTCCTCAAAGCACGCGGAAGCCAAGGTGAAAGCGGCCGCCAGCTAGCGCGAATTCCTGAACAGGTCTCCAATCGTTACTAGTGCCGGGCGCTGCGAGAGCGAGGGAGATCCTATTTTCAATTGTCCGGTTCCAAAGCGCACGGGTCGGCGCGGCGTCCATCGCGCAGGCCCTCAGCCCTTTCTGCACTGCGGGCAACCACTCCCGGCCTGCTCCTCTCCTACTAGCTGATCAACCTAGCTGATCAAGGCACCGCGGCGCCAATTTGGCTCATCCGCACTCGTTCACCGGGCACGATTATCACCACAGGGCCGACCCCAGGAGTCTTGAAGATGAAACTGTTCTCCGCACATATCGAAGACCTTCGCAGCCTCTATATAGCCAACCTGAAAAAAGCGCTCGACATGGAGCAGAAGATCACCAAGTCGCTGCCCGACATCATTGAGAGCTCGTCTGACCCCGAGCTCAAGGATGCGTTCAGCGCCCATCTCGACGAAACAAAGGGGCACGTCTCCACCCTCGAAAGCATCCTGCGCAAGCACACTGGTGAAGCCGCCACTGAAACCTGCAAGGCCATTGGCGGCCTTGCCACGGAAGCCACGGACACGATCAAGGACGCATCCGACCCGTGCATACGCGACATCGCCATTATTGGCTCCGCGCAGCAGGTGGAGCATCACGAGATCGCCGTCTACGGCACGCTCCGCCGCTGGGCCGAACTGCTCGGCCACGACGATGACGCCGCGCTGCTCGAATCAATCGAGGGCGAGGAAGAAAACGCCGATGCCGTCCTTACCGACATCGCGAGCCGCGTCAACCTCGAAGCCCCGGCAGGCGCAGGCGCAGCCGGCGGCGCGCGTGGCCGCGTCGCATAACTGCGGGCCGCTTAACATTCGCGCGCAAGACAAAGCGGCGGTGAATCGAGGGATTCATCGCCGCTTCTCGTTCCTGATGTCGAACGCCTGATTCCTATTCCGCTTCTGCCACCACTACTTTTCGCCCGCGCGCGCCCGTGAACCAATACAGCACCAGTCCGAGCAACCCCACCGCGAGAGAAAATAGCAGCGCGGAAACCGTTTCGCCTCCGAGCTTCACCTGCTCGGCCCGCGACCAGTAGAGCGCAAATGCCATCAGCACTGTCGGCCCAACGCCCAAGGCACACGCCAGCGCCAGATTTCCCGCTTTGAACGGCCTGGGCAATTCCGGCTCCCGCACGCGCAACACCACGAGGGCGATGAACTCGAGGAGCAAGGCGGTACCGTACAGCACAATGTCGATCGTGATGAGGCGCTCGAATGGGAGCTTGAGCGCCAGCGCCCACGCGAGGCCGCAGAGGAGCACGCTCACCCACGGCACACCGCGCGCATTCCTCAGGGCCAGCACGCGCGGGAGCATCCCGTCTTCGGCCATCGCCATCGGCAGCCGCGAGTAGCTCATCACGAGGGCGTTGAACATTCCAACGCCCGTGATCACGCCGCCCACTGCAACCGCCCAGCCGAGCCAAGGCCCGGCTATCTTTGCGGCAGCGGTCGTCCAGTCGCCCGTCGCAAAGTTCGCCACACCGATGCCCGCCAGCGCCACCGCCGCCACGGGCAGAATGTAGCTCACCGTCACGACCGCGGTTGATGCCATCATTGCGCGCGGATACGTCCGCTGCGGATTCTCCACTTCGGCGGCCACCGTCGATGCGTTATCCCAGCCCATGTAGTTCCACATCGCCACCAGCATTGCGGTCGACAGCGCATCGCCTGTTCCCGGGCCGCCCCACTGGATGGCAGGATGTGTTGTCAGCCCCAGCCATACTCCGAGGCCTACCATCACGACGAACGGCGCCAGTAGCGCGGCAGACATCCACACCGAGCTCTCGCCAACCGCAGGAGCGCCACGCAGGTTCCATGCGCAGCATAGCGCCACGACCGCCAACGACCACGCGTAGCCGCGCCACCCGGCCGTCAGCCCCGGGCTGAAGCGGCCAAGGTAATCCACTACGAATGCCGGGTAGATGGCCATGTCAAACACGCTCGCCGCGAGCGACAGCCAGCTCTCCTGGAACCCCCAGAATGGTCCCATCGCGCGCCGCACCCACACGTAGAACCCGCCGTCTGCCGGGATCGCGCTCGCAAGTTCGCCGATCATCAGCGCGGTCGGCAAGCTCCACACCACCGGCACCAGGAGCAGGATCCAGACGGCGCGCGCGAACCCCGCGCCGCCGAGGATGTCCTCAATTGCATAAGGCCCGCCTGACACCATGAAAAACGTGGCCGCAACCAGCGGCAAAAAACGCATCCTCCGCCCGCCGTTCTTCATGTTGAAGCGCATGGAAGTGACTCTAACAAATTCGCACCGGCTTGCATGGAGGCGAACACAAAGCAGCCCAGGGGGATCTCCCTGGGCTGCAGCAAACAACGGTGAACTTCGGATTGGCGATCTCGACTATTGCGGAGGTGGCGGCGGAGGCGGAGGCATCCCGGGCGCTCCCTGCGGCGGCCTCGGCCCTTCATGCTCCGGCGGCGGAATGAACGCCTCCGGATGCTGGTGCCCGCGATGGCAGGTTCCGCATGTCACCTTGTGGCTGGCGTGATCGTCGTTGGCCCCGCCGTCGTGATCCATGTCGTGGTCCATGTCGACCATGCTGATGTAGTCGTCGTTGATCTTCTCGGTCATCTTGAACATCAGCCGCGCGGTCTTCTTCTCCTGCTTGGAATCGTCGGCAAAGTTCAGCCGCGGCCGCCCGTTGGGACCGATGTTCTTCGGATCTTCGGCGTGGCACGCATTGCAGTGCACGCCCAGGTCGCCCTGCCACTTCTCCATGATCTCGCGCACCTGGTTTCCGGTCAGGGTCTTCGGCAGCACCTGCAGGTTCGTCGGCTTCGGCCACTCGCGCGGAAAGCGTCCCGGCTGCCCGCCGGGCGCTCCGGCCTGTGGTTGTTGCGCGGGCGTCTGCGGCGGCGCAGGAGCCTGGGCGATCGTGGTGGCAGCGAGGGCGGCAGCCAGCAGGGCTGCGGCGGCGGTTGGCAATGAATGAGAGGGACGCTTCAAGCCGGGGTTCTCCTCCAGGGAATATTTGAACACTTTTGAACCGGACGTCTGCTCATTGGACGAGTGCTACGCCGTGAAAGCCTCCAGCGTTCGCATTTCGCGCACCGCGTCTTACGCTAACGTCCGACGCCCGGACCGGCCCCTTCCGGCAAGGCCCACGCGAAAAGTACCCCTCCGCTGCTGGTCACGACGTACTGCCGCCCGTCGAGCTCATAGCTGATGGGTGAACTCTGAATCGGGACCCCTAACCCTGCGTGCCACAGTGTCGTCCCAGTAGCGGTGTCGAGAACGAGCATGTTCCCGTGGCTGTCGCCGGTGAAAGTGAGGCCGGAGTCGGTCGTCATGACACCCGCGCCTGAGCCGCCGGGACCGACTTCATGGCTCCAGCGCAGCTTCCCCGTCTGATAATCGATGGCCTCGATCACGCCCTTGCCCCACACGCCATAATCGGCGCCGGCCCATCCGTACGTTCCGTCGGCGGGCTTGGCGAAGTAGATGCTCCAACTCGGGTGCGCGTCGACGATGAAGAGGCCTGTCTTCGGATCGAAGCTCGGAGCGCGATAGTTGGTGAGGCCGCCCTCATCGGGAGCGACGAGCCGCCCGTCGGGCGCCGGATCCTTCTGTGAGTTAGGGATCGGGTGCCCTTCTTTATCGACTCCCAACGACCAGTTCGCCGGGCCGTACGGAATCGTGAGCAGGCTCTTGCCGTTCGTGCGGTCGAGCACAAAGAAATAGCCGTTGCGCGATGCCTGCATCAGCATCTTGCGCGGCTTGCCGTGGAAGTCGGCGTCGACCAGAACGGGCGTCTCGACGGCATCCCAGTCATGCGTGTCGTGCGGCGAAACCGAGAAGCCCCACTTGAGCGTGCCGTCGTCCGGGTTGATGGCCACGATGCTGCATGTGTAGAGGTTGACGCCCGGACGCGTGGTTCCATTTAGCACAGGCGTGGGATTGCCCGTGCCCCAGTAGACGAGATTCAGTTCCGGGTCGTAGGTCCCGGTCATCCACGTCATGCCGCCGGTAGGCTCATTGGGAGTGTCCGCGGGCGGCGTGACGTTCCACTGCCATTGGGTTTCGCCGGTCTCGGGTTCGTAGGCGCGGAGATAGCCCGGCAGGTTGTCCATGTCGCCGGAGACGCCGACGATGACATGGCCCTTCACGACAAGCGGAGCCATGGTGGTCCAGTAGCCCTTGTTGACGTCGGCGATGAGCTTGTCCCAGCGGACCTTGCCGTCGCGCGCGTCGAGCGAGATGAGGTGCGCGTCGGGCGTGGTGAAGTAGAGCCAGCCTTTGTACATGGCCACGCCGCGATGGCCGATGTGCTCGCCCTGGGAGGGGCGATTGTAGTGCCAGATCATGTGGCCGGAACGCGCATCGACGGCCCAGATGTTATCGGGAACAGTGAAATAGAGGATGCCGTCCACCAGCAGCGGCGACGACTTGATCTCGGCAGTCTGGCCGGTCTGAAACGCCCATACGAGCGAAAGCGAGCCAACATTTTGCGGCGTGATCTGCGTGAGATGTACGTGACGCTCGCCCGAGTAGTCGCCGTGATAAAGCGGCCACGAGTCAGGCGCGGGATGCACCAGCTGCGCGTCTCTCAGGTCCTGCGCCGGCGCCGCGCCGCATGCGCCCGCCGCGAGCATCGCCGCAGCCACCCATCCTGCAATTTCCTTCATTCCCATCTTCAATTCTGAATTCCCCACGGCGGCTAACCCGCCAGCTTCGCTAACCCCGCTACTTCAGCGTCTGCAAGTAAGCCATCAGGTTGTGGATGTCGTCGTCGGTGTACTTTTCGAACTGCTCTGCGTGCGCGTCCACGGGCGAGTCTACGGTGAACTTGACACTGCTTGCCTGCCACGAGCGATAGACGCCGCTCGCATCGCGCAGCGCGATGGTGAACTCATCGCGGTAGGCGAGCGTTCCCGAAACCGTCTCACCCGATGGATCAGTCAGCGTAACTCTGCTCTTTGCGCCGCGCGGCGAGAGCATCTGCTCTTCGAGTTGCAGTCCCTGGGTGCGGCTCGCGATTCCGGCCAGATCACCTGAGGGCGAGTGGCACTTCGAGCAGCCTCCGGCGCCATTAAAGTATGCCTTGCCGGCTTCGGCGTTGCCGGTCTGCAAATCTTCGACGGAGACACCCTTCCGCGCGCCCTTGTGCGCTTCGGCGGCGGACACGCGCGCGCGAATGAATGCGACGAGCCCCGTCATTTCCTGGCTCGAAAAGTTGAACGGCGGCATCTTGTTGTCGGGCCGGCCCTCGCGCACTACGGCGGCGATCTTTTCGCCGGTTTTGTCGGAGAGGACGATCTTCGACTGCGTCAGATCCGGGCCGGTTTCGCCGCCCATCGCGTCGCGACCGTGGCAGAACGCGCAGTTCTGGTGAAAGAGCGCATCGCCCGCGGCGACCGGCGCGGAAGGTTCAGAGGCGTTCCCTGATTCCGCGGGTGCAGGGGTTGAATCGAGGTAATGCAGAATCTCCGCCAGTTCGCTTCCCTGCACCGAAGGAAATCCGGGCATGCGCCCCTTGCCCGCGTGAATCAACTGCGCGATCTGGTCGTTGGTCATCCGGTGGCTGATCCCGACGAGCGGGGGAAAGCCGGGCAGGTTGCCTTCGCGCCCTGCGCCATGACACACAGCGCAATGCTTTGCGTATTCATCCGCGCCTGACTCCTGCGATGCGCCGGCCTTTGCGGGAGGCGATGTCTCGGCGCCGGCGGCCGCGCTCTGCTGCGCGGCATGAATTGGGCGAAATGAAATCTGAAGCGCGGCCAATGCTGCCGCGAACACCAACGTGAGAAATGCGATCCGAAAACCCTTCACTCTTTTGAGATCCCCGAACGAAATTACGCGAAACAAGCCGGGCTGCGCATCGCGCTTACGCATACTTGATCAATTGCATGAACCCGTAATCCATGTGCAGCTGCTGGTGGCAGTGCAGCAGGGTGTCTCCGGGATTGCTGGCGACGAAGTCCACTTCGACGGTGTCGAGCGGCATCACGTTGACCACATCCTTCATCACGCCGCTGATCTTGCGGTCGCCGATCGTGGTCAGCTCGAACGAATGACGATGAAGATGAATTGGGTGCTGGTCGCCGCTGCCGTTCTGGAGCACGAGACGGTAACGCTTGCCCGGATGGACGATGATGGGCTCAATCTCAGGCCATGATTTGTTGTTGATTGTCCATGTATCGAACTTCGATCCCTTCTGCGGGCCGATATCGCGGAACGTCAGCTCGATGGTTTCATCCGGCGCCGGCGCGGGAGTTGCATTTGCGAACTGCGCGTAGTCCCACTCGGATGGAGCCGGGTCTTTCCACACCGGCGCGCCTTTCTGGCCGGCGTACTCGACCACGATGCCGAGCCCCATCTTGCGCGACTTCTCGAGCGTCGACCCGAGGACCCACACTCCGGGCGCATTCATTTCCACCACGGCGTCGACGCGCTCGGCAACGGCGAGCGACAGCACTTCGACGCTCTTTTGATTGGGGACAGGATTGCCATCCATTGCGATGATCGTGAATTTATGTCCGGGGAGCGCCAGCACTACATTTTCGGTGGCGCTCGCATTGAGCAGCCGCATCAGCACGCGCTGGCCCTGCTTGACGCGGATCGGCTCGCCCGCTCCCAGCATGTGCGCGTTGACGGTGGCGTATTTGTACCCCACGTCGGAGCCGCTGGTCTGCGGCGCGTTGGCCGACTCGTCGCGCATGGTTTCAACCATGGGCACGAACGACGGCTCCCAGTGATGAATGGCAAGGTTGACTTCCTGGTCGTAGCGGCCGGGGTCGCCATTACCTTCAATCAGCAGAAAGCCAAACTGGCCGCTGTATGCCCCGGCGGAAAGATTGCCGTACGCAGAAGCGTGCGTGTGATACCAGCGTGTCCCCGCCGGCTTCGGCGTAAAGCTGTACCGATGCGTCGTTCCGGGCGCGATCATGGGCGAGCCCTCTTCCATCGCACCATCGTTCAGCGAATCGATCGCGAGCCCATGCCAGTGCGTGATGTCTGGATCGGCAGCGGCATTGGTCACGTCGATTGTCACCGGCACGCCTTCGCGCAGGCGCAGCAGCGGGCCGGGAACCTGGCCATTGAAGGCGACGGTCCTGATTGTCACGCCAGAGGCGATCTCGAGCGAACATGGCTCAATGCGCAGGGCGTGGTCAGCCTTTCCCGCGCTGGCCGCGCCGGCATGCCTGGCCTGCGGGACCAAGGCGCTGAGCGACCGGGTTGCCGCCAGCATTCCCGCGGAAGCAAGAAAATCTCTACGATTCATGAAGTGAGTCCATCGTCCTGCGATTGCGTGGCCTTAAAACATGCATCAAAACGGTGCAATGAAGAACGCGCGGCAAAGCTTCGTGCGCGCTCGAAATGTTGATCTGTCAACATCTTCAGGGCAAGAAGAGTTTCCCAGAGTCTATCTGCCGCGAGCCAAATCGGGCAAACGCGCGTTTTCCGGCGATTCCTAAAGCTCAAGCGCTTGCAATTCCATTTATATCGTGTCACGATATAAATGTGACGGTTCACGCAAGCGCACGCGAAAACGGATTATTGATCAGAACGCTGGCGGAATTCCGATTCGAATTGCGGCAATTCCTGCACTTCAGCGAACAGGCGGCGATGGCCACCGGCCTGCATCCCCAACAACATCAGTTGCTCCTGCAGGTGGCAGGGGCGCCCGACACGGCGACGGTGACGATTGCCTATGCCGCGGAGCGGCTGGGGCTGAAGCACAACAGCGCGGTCGAACTCGTGGACCGTTCGGAGCGTGAGGGACTGCTGACGCGGATGGAAGACGCAAGCGACCGCAGGCGAGCGATCCTGCGCATTACGCGCAAGGGCAACCAGGTGCTTGACCGGCTGGCCGGCGAGCATGGGCGCGAGCTCATGGTTGCGGCGCCGCGCCTGGTGCGCACACTCGAGCACATCCGGCTGCACGCCGGCTCGGGGGCGCGATGAAATCCAGGCCCTCCGCACTTCGTGATTTCACCGTCGACCGCCGGGTGTGGTTCCTCAGTGCAGTGTGCCTGGTGATTGGCGCGGGCGGTGCGGCGCTCGCCGTCTTCCTGCTGCGCGCGATCGCCTTCTGCACCAACCTGTTCTATTACCACCGTTTCTCGATCGCAATGGTTGGACCCGCGGGGTCCACGTGGTCGCCGTGGATGATGGCCCTGGTTCCTATCGTGGGCGGCGTCCTCGTCGGGTTCATGGCGCGCTATGGCTCCGACAAGATCCGCGGTCACGGCATCCCCGAGGCAATCGAGGCAATCCTGCTGCGCGGCGCGCGGGTTGAGCCCAAGGTCGCCATCCTCAAGCCGATTTCCGCTGCGATTGCGATCGGCTCCGGAGGCCCGTTCGGCGCGGAAGGGCCGATCATCATGACCGGCGGGACGTTCGGGTCGTACATCGCGCAGTGGCTCAAGCTGAGCGACAATGAGCGCACCACGCTGCTGGTGGCCGGCGCCGCCGCGGGCATGTCCGCCACGTTCGCCACTCCCATCGCGGGCATTCTTCTTGCCGTGGAGCTTCTTCTCTTCGAGTGGCGCCCGCGCTCGCTCATTCCCGTGGCCGTGGCCTCTGTCGTCGCGGGCACGCTGCGCATCTACTGGCTCGGCTCAGGGCCGCTCTTCCCGGTACTGCTTCACCATGCGCCGCACCTGGAACCGCTGCTGCTTGTCGCGTTTCCGCTTGGACTCGTCGTCGGCCTGGCTGCCGCGTTCCTCAGCCGCCTCATGTACGGCCTCGAGGACCAGTTCGAGCGCCTTTCAGAGAAGTTCCACATCCACTGGATGTGGTGGCCAGCCATTGGCGGCATCGCCGTGGGCGTCGGCGGCATCTTCTTTCCGCGCGGCCTGGGCGTCGGATATGACAACATCGCCGAACTTCTTCGCGGCGACGCTCCGCTCTACCTGCTACTCGGCATCATCATCGCCAAGTCGCTGATGTGGGCCTTCTCGCTCAGCTCGGGAACCTCCGGCGGCGTGCTCGCGCCGCTGCTCATGATTGGCGCGGCCATCGGGGAGGGCGCAGCGCAGATCGCGCACCTGCCAAGCGATGAGCAGGCGCTCTGGGCGCTGATGGGCATGGGCGCCATGCTCTCAGGCGCGCTCGGCGTGCCGCTCACGGCGATCCTATTCTCGCTCGAGCTCACTCACGGCTTCCCCGCCCTGCTTCCGCTTGTGATGGCCTGCACGGGGTCGTATCTCATCACTTCGCTCATCATGCCGCGCTCGATCCTCACGGAGAAGCTGAGCCGACGCGGGTATCACCTGTCGCGGGAGTACGGCGTGGATCCGCTGGAAACCATCCTCGTTGCCGAGGTGATGACGAAGCTGCCCGAGGCCGATCTTGCCGGACCCGACGAGCCGCTGCCCGAGGTGTATGCCTACACGGACCAGACTTGCCGCACGGTGGCGGAAGAGATGGCAACCACGGGCGTGCTGCGCCTGGCTGTCGTCGATCGCGATACGGAACGCGTGTGCGGCAGCGTGGGCGCGGCGGAACTGCTGGCCGGGCGCAGGCGGGCTGTTCAACGCGAGTCGGAACGGCACATTGCGTTTCAGGTCCCGATGCGCGAACGGGAAGCGGAGAAAGCAGAACACCTGGTGTGAGCGGGGCACGCTTCGAGCGCGCTCCACCATTGCGCCGGCGCGGCAGGTATCAATAGACTTGCTTCGCATTCGAGAAAAGGAGAAATCTTGCGCTCTTCCGTGACGTGGCTGTCTGCCGGCGGTTTTCTGTGCCTTGCCTTCATTGCTTTCGCTCCGCGCGGATCGGCCCAGGCCACCAGCCGCGAAATGCTGCCGGCGCCGCCGCACGGCGAGCAGGTGCACAGGAAGCACGTGCTGGTGATCGGGCAGACAAAGGGATGGGAGCACGATTCTGTCTCCGACGCCATGGCGGCCGTTTACAACATGGGGCAGGAGAGCGGACTGTGGGACACTGTGATCCGCACCGACACCGAACTGCTCACCAAGAAGCCCTTTGACGGAAGAAATGCCAAGAACCTCGGCTACTTTGACGCCATTGTGTTTGCCAGCACGACGGGCGAGCTCGACATGGACGACAGCCAGAAGGCCGACATGATGTCGTTCATCAAGGACGACGGCAAAGGCTTCGTCGGCATTCACGCAGCGCTCGACACCAATTACAAGTGGCCGGAGTACGGCGAGATGATCGGCGGGTGGTTTGACCAGCACCCGTGGATGACGTTCCAGGCGCCGATCGTCAACGAGGACCCGAACTTTCCGGCGGTGCGGCATTTTCCGAAGGCGTTCGTAAAGTACGACGAGATCTACCAGCCCAAGGACTGGTCGCGCGACAAGGTGAATGTGCTCTTGAGCCTCGACGCGAACCTGCTCGATTACTCGAACAACCCGCGCATTCACCGCGCCGACCATGACTTTCCGGTGGCTTGGTCGAAGATGTACGGCAAGGGGCGGGTGTTCTATTCGACGCTCGGGCACACCGAGGAGTCGTGGCAGGACCCCGACATTCGCAAGATGTACTTTGAGGCGATCAAGTGGGTGCTGGGGATGACGGAGGGAAGCACGGAGTCGCATCCGCGGCCAGCCGCGACGGGCGCTTCGCACTGACAATGTGCGCGGTTGCGATCCGGCGCCCAAGACATGTGACATAAGTCATTGGGTCACCCCGGGTGCGCCTCGTAGGCTTGTCCTTTCGAGGTTGCCATGGCTACCGCAGTCGCGCCGCAGGTCTCCCTTCCCAGAGAAAAGAAGAAACTTGTCCGCCTGACGCGGCCGGACCGCTCGCAGCGGGTGCGGCACACGGCGCAGGGGCTGTTTGTGCTGCTGAATGCGTGGCTGGGTCTTCAGTTTTATCTCTGGGTGCGGTACTTCGAGCGGGGCGGAACCGGGCTGTATGTGAGCCGGCCGGCGGGGGCCGAGGGATGGCTGCCGATCGCGGGATTGATGAACTTGAAGTATCTCGTGATGACAGGCCATGTAGCGGCGATCCATCCGGCGGCGATGTTTCTGTTCATCGGGTTCATGGGGATGAGCCTGCTGGTGAAGAAGGCTTTCTGCTCGTGGCTTTGTCCGGTGGGCACGTTCTCTGAGTTTTTGGCCGGGGTGGGACGCAAGGTGCTGGGGCGGAACCTGAGGCCGCCGAAGTGGGTGGACGTTGCGCTCCGCAGCCTCAAGTACATTTTGCTCGGAATGTTTGTGGCGCTGATCGGGGCGATGTCTGCCGAAGCGCTGGCCGGATTCATGAGCACTCCGTATGGCCTTTTAGCCGACGTGAAGATGCTGAACTTCTTCCGCTCGATGAGCCTGACGGCGGCGATTGTGATCGCGGCGCTGGCTCTGCTGTCGATGGTGGTGGAGCATTTCTGGTGCCGGTACCTGTGCCCTTATGGGGCGCTGATGGGGCTGGTGTCGCTCGTGAGCCCGGTGAAGATCCGGCGCGATGCGGAGGCCTGCATCGACTGCGGCAAGTGCGCGAAGGCGTGCCCGGCGGGGCTGCAGGTGGATCAGCTGGTGCAGATACAGAGTGTGGAATGTTCGGCGTGCATGCAGTGCGTGGCGGTGTGCCCGGCGCAGGATGCGCTGCAACTGGCGCTGCCGCCGAGGAAAGCTGCAACGCCGGCGCAACGGTGGTTCCGGCGGAGGCTGTCGCCGGTTGTAGTGGCCGGCGTGATCGGTTACCTGTTCTTTGGCGTGGTGCTGTATGCGAGAGCGACGAACCACTGGAAGACGGATCTGCCGCGCGAGATGTACATGCGGCTGGTGCCGCATGCGAATGAGCTGGGGCACCCGGGGATGTGATGAGACAGGGACCAGGGATCAGGGATCAGGGATCAGGGACCAGAATGCCTGAAAGCTGAATGTCAGGCTCGGCGGTGCTTGAATTCCTGGCCGATTGCGGCGAGGTCTTCGGGGTTCAGCGATTTTGATGCGCGCGGGAAGACGATTTGCTCTTCGGTCTTGATGTGCGCTTCGTAGAGTTGCTTGAGCTGCGAGGCCGCGGTGAGAAGGGCTTCTTCGTCTGCGCGGCTCAACGAGCCGTCAGAGATCCAGGCTGAGTAGAGGCTTTCCGCCTGAGTGTGCAATTGATCGGCGTGACGATGGTCGTGCTCGAGCGCGCCGATCTCGCTTAGCTCCTCCGGCGCGCACTGCTGCCGCATGCGCGGGAAGAGCGACTGTTCCTCGTCGGCGTTGTGGCGCTGGCCGCCGACGCGGAAGTAGTGCAGAGCTGCCTGAATGGCGGCCGCTTCTTCGCCCGATAGGGATCGACCCTTTGCTCGCTCAACGACCACGCACAGGATCCCGAGGAAGTGCTCGATGCGGCGGTGACAGTCCTTCAACATGCCGATGGGATCGTCGAATCCGCTGTCGGGCTTTGCGCCGATTTGAATGCCCATACTGACTCCTGTGTTTAGATTCGCAGATCGGGCTCCTGAAGGCATGATCTGGCGTGCGAATTGTTGTTGCACCGTCCCTACGGGACTCCGGGCTGCATCGGGGAATCCGGTTTCCCCACCCTGAAGCGCGGGGCTAAAGAACCACTGCGCCTCCGGCGCGGTTGCGACGGTTCCGTTCGCAGTGAAACGATAGGATGAAGTGGGGGAATGGATGCCGAAAGTATTGGACGGCGCGGCGATTGCCGCGGAGATCAAGCGGGAAGTTGCGGAAGAGGTGAAGAGGCTTGCGGCGCGGGGGATGCGGCCGGGGCTCGCGGCGGTGCTGGTGGGGCACGTGCCGGCGTCGGAGATTTATGTGCGCAGCAAAGTGCAGACGTGCGGAGAACTTGGTCTCTACAGCGACCTGATTACGCCGCCGGACACGGTGACGACCGAGGAGATGCTGAGGCTGATTGCAGAGTTGAATGCGCGCGACGATATCGACGGCATCCTGGTGCAGCTGCCGCTGCCGAAGCAGGTGGACTCGAAGGTGTTGCTGGATGCGGTGGCGCCGGAGAAGGACGTGGATGGGTTTCATCCGGTGAATGCGGGGCGGTTGCAGGCGGGACGGCCGGCACTGGCGCCATGCACGCCGGCGGGAGTGATCGAGATTCTGAAGCGGAGCGGGACTCCGATTTCGGGTGCGAACGCGGTGGTGGTTGGACGAAGCGATATCGTGGGCAAGCCCGCGGCGATGCTGCTGCTGCACGAGAACGCGACGGTGACGATTTGCCACTCGAAGACGCGCGACCTGGGCGCGGTGACCCGGGGCGCGGACATTCTTGTGGCGGCGATCGGGCGGCCCGGGTTCATCACGCCGGAGATGGTGAAGCCGGGAGCGACGGTGATCGACGTGGGCATCAACCGCATCGACAAGCGCGAGGAGTTCGACCGGTTCTTCAAGGGAAATGCGAAGCGCGAGGCGGCGTTTGCGAAGCGCGGGTCGGTGATCGTGGGCGATGTGCATCCGGCGGCGTTTGAGATTTCGAGCGCGTATACGCCGGTGCCGGGCGGCGTGGGCCTCTTGACGATTGCGATGCTGATGGCGAACACGGTGCGGGCGGCGAAGATGCGGCGAGGGCTGTAGCGTGTTGCGTGTCGGGCTAACCGGAGGCTTGGGCAGCGGCAAGAGCACGGTTGCGGCGCAGCTGCGCGAGCTGGGAGCGCAGGTGATCGAGGCCGATGAACTGGGGCGCGCGGTGATGGAACCGGGGGAGGCTGTGTTCGACGAGATCGTGCGGCGGTTCGGGGCGGAGGTTGTGGGGCCGGATGGACGGCTGAACCGGGCGCGGCTGGCGGAGATGGCGTTCAAGGGGGGTCGGCTGCAGGAGTTGAACGCGATCGTGCACCCCGCGGTGATCGAGATGCAGCGGCGCTGGATGAAGGGCGTGTTTGCGCGCGACCCGAACGCGGTGGCGGTAGTGGAGTCGGCCCTGATCTTCGAGGTGGAGCGTGACGCCAGGGACCGCGGCGAGAGCGAAGGCGTGCTGGCGGACTGGCGGAACCGGTTCGACCGGGTGATCGTACTTACTGCTCCAGACGAGGTGAAGGTGGCGCGGTACGTGGACCGAATTTGCCCGGATCCGGCGCGGCGGGAGGCGGCTGCGGCGGACGCGCGCATGAGGCTCGCAAAGCAGATGCCGGATGCGGCGAAGGCAGAGCGCGCGGATTACGTGATCGAGAATACGGGGGGCATGGATGCGTTGCGGCAGAGAGTGGAGGCGATCTGGGAGCGGCTGGGGGCGGAGAGCAACAATCGGGCGGCAACTGGTTCATTAGAATAGAACAGGAGCGGCTCGCCCGATGCCGTGCGCATCGATATGGATGCGCTCTGCATGCGCTCGGGGGAGCGAGCGAAGGGATTGCGGCAGGCGGGCGCGGTCCCCGAAAAAAAAATATAGGGGGGGGGAGGGGGGTACCCCTTTCCGAGGGCGGAAGCGAGGAGCGATGACGATGCGAAGGATTCTCCTGGTGTTGTTGCTGGTGGGCGGGTTCTGGTACGTGACGGCCCACCTGCCCGAGGACCTGCGGCATCTCTCGCTGATCGGATCGAAGGGCGGCTCATCTGCCCTTGAGCTGACCGAGGCGCATGCCGCGCCGGATTACGACCCGGAGGAGCAGAACAATATCGCTGTGTACAAGCGGGTGCTGCCCTCGGTCGTGAACATAACTTCGACCGCGCTGGTTTGGAACTTCTTTTATGGGAGCGTGCCGCAGCAGGGCCAGGGGTCGGGATTCATCCTGGACAAGGCCGGGCACGTGCTGACGAACTACCACGTGGTGGCGCAGGCGAACCGGGGCGTCGAGGTGCAGCTGAGCAACAAGCACCGCTACTCGGCGAAGGTGATCGGGACCGACAAGGTGCATGACCTGGCGCTGCTTCAGATCGACGCGCCGAACCTGCAACCGGTGACGCTGGCCGATTCGGCCGGCCTTGCGGTGGGACAGAAGGTGTACGCCATCGGCAACCCGTTCGGGCTGACTGGGACGATGACGCGTGGGATCATCAGCTCGATCCGGTCGATCCGCGGGGCGGAGGGAGCGCCAATTGAAGACGCAATCCAGACGGATGCGGCGATCAATCCCGGCAACTCGGGCGGGCCGCTGCTCAATTCGCGGGGCGAGGTGATCGGGATCAACACCATGATTGCCTCTAATGGCGCCGAGCAGAGCTCGGGGATCGGGTTTGCGATACCGATCAACACAGCCAAGGCCGTGCTGACGGATTTGACCCGCTATGGGCGGGTAAAGCGGCCGTCGCTGGGAATCATGTCGCTTGCCATCTCGCCGGACCTTGCGCAGCAGATGGGACTGGCGGCGGACTCCGGGGTGCTGATCCAGAAGGTGGTGGCTGGCGGCGCGGCGGAACGGGCCGGGCTGCGCGGCGGCAACGAGCAGGCGTACCTGGGCAACCAGCCGATCATGATCGGGGGCGACCTGATTGTGGCGATCGACGGGCAACAGGTGACGGATACCCAGGACATCAGCGAGATCATGGACAAGCACCAGGCCGGCGACACCGTTTCCGTGACGGTGGTGCGCGGGCGGCGGCAGATGACGGTGAAGGTGACGCTTGGCGAGGCGCGGGAGCAGACGGCGTCGCTGCGGTGAAGGACAGGGGTCAGTGGTTAGTGGTTAGTGGTTAGTGGGTTGGTGCGCCTGAACAGGCGCCAAGCTGCTGCGGTCGGGCGGAAGTGCGCCGGGCTTCCAATTGACCCAAAAAGCCTCGAATTTGATCGAGAAAATGGCGTTTAGGGCGCATTAAGCTCTGTTTTGAGCCCTGCTTGAAAATGAATAAACCCTTTCTTATCATGGTTTTGTCAATAAATGCCTGTTTTCCGATCCTCCACATTCTAAAAGAGTTACAGAAAAGAGGGGGTGGGGGTATCACCTCGAGCCGCCCGGCCGACGTTGATTTGCCGGGCGCAAAGCGTGCCAATAAGGACGAGGATTCGTGTGGATTCAGGGGTCAGGCCCTGAGGCAGCACACTACTCCGCGCCCGGCAGGAGAGGGTTTGAGAGGTCAGGAATTGAGGCTGGATGGAGTGGACTGGCTGGCGGGCACTGGCGACGGGTCGCGGGCGAGCAGGCCGAGGAATGCGGTGGCGAGGGCTGCGATGAGCGAGATGATGCTGCCCGATCCGGCTTTGCCGAGGGTGACTCCCTGCTGGGAGAGGACGCCAGCGATCGTGACGATGGAGATGAGCAGGCCGGCGAGGGAGGTGCGCGGGTGCTGCCAGATATTCGAGAACGGATTCATGGGGGTCCTTTCGGGAATTCACAGTTCGTAGTTCACAGTTCACAGTTCCAAGCTGTCATTTTCAGTCGTCGGTCGCCGGCGGGGCCGGGAGGCCCCCGCAACAGCCGGTCAGGGAGACCGGCGGTACGTGCGGCCGAGGGCTGGTTCAGAACTTGACGCCCAGGGTGGTTAAGAACTGCTTGACTTCGGGCCAGACGGCTTTCATGTCCTGAACGGTGTGGACATCGAGCGCGATGTTGAGCGGGTTGGCGGCAGCGGCGGCGACGTCGGTGATGGGCTTGTCGAATGCGCTGACGAGGGTGGCGAGAGCGGCGATGACGCCGGGCGCGGCCTTGAGGGTGCGGTTGGCGCCGGAGAGCCACTTGAGGGCGTCCTCGGCTCCGATTTCGATTCCTTTTTCCATGCTGACGAGAATGTTGGCCATGTTCTTTCTCCGGTGGTTCGTGGTTTTGGATTTTGAATTTGGATCGTGGATGAATAAGAGGCGATGCCCCGTGGATTCAGGAGGTTGAGGGCAAAATCGGCGCATTTTTGCGCGCGCCTGACCGGGGGGCGAGGCGAACGGGCATCGGGGCGAAATTTTGCCTGGAAATAAAAAGGCCCACCGGGTGGCGGGCCTGCCTTTTCAGTTTTTCTCTACTGTTATCTATGATACGCGCTCTGAAAAATGGATCGGCCAACCTCCCGATATTTTTTATTTTCTGTGGAATCAGAGAGTTGCGGGAAGTTTTCCACAGGCCGGCACTTGACAGAATTTCGAGAGGACGCGGTTTGGACGGGGTTGGACCGCATCATGAGACGCTCGTGGGTCGATCGGGGGAGATCGATCGCGCAAGAAGCGCCCCTGATTCGGGCTTTGGCGGCCCGGGATTACTTGTGAAGGTGACGGAACCCGGAGGTGGAGATGAATGTGACGACGAAGAGGGTGAAGTTATAGGTGGCGTGCGTGAGGGTGGAGGCGGCGACGGAGCGGGTGGCGAGCCGGACGGCGCAGAGGATGATGCTGACTGAGAAGATAAGGACCGCGGGGCCGAGGGCATTGGCGTTCTGGAAGCTGTGGTAGAGGGCGAAGATGATGCTCGCGAGAACGGAGCCGATGGCCATGGCGGGGACGGACCATTGGGGGTGCCCGTTGGCGAGGAGGGGGCGCGGCGGGCGGCCAGTGAGCTTTTCCGCGGTCCAGTCGGCGGCCGTCGCGAAGGCGGGGAGCAGCATCCCGCGGAAGATGATCTCTTCGCAGAGCGGGGCGAGGGTGACGGCGAAGACGAGCATAAGCCACATGTCCGCCGGGGTCCTGAGGAGGTCCTGCATGGGCGTGTGGTCAGGGAAATGGAAGAGAGATTTGCAGGCGAAGGCAACGCCGAAGCAGGCGATGCCGCAGATGACGAGCCTGCGCCAGAAGCCGAGGGCGGAAGAGGCGTTCCATTGGAGGCCCAGGAGGACGCCGCGGCCCCAGAGGTGCGGGAAGGCAATGGCGGCGGGCACAAAAGCGATGGCATAGACAACGACCATGGCGCCAAGGTTGAAGCCGAGGCTGCGCATGGCTTCATTGACAGTGCCGATGCCGAACAGGCGGTAGTGCATGGAGACGAGCATGAGAATCGCAGAGGAGATGAGGCCCGCGATCAGGAGAGCGAAAAGAAGAGCGGCGTGGCCGAGGTGCGGTACGCGGCGGAAGACCGGCGGGGCTGGGACGGCGATAGCTGGCTGAGGAGCGGGCGCCGGTTCGGGTTCGGGTACGGAAATTGAGTCAAGGGTGGGGTTCAGGTCCGACACGGGGTTCTCCTCAAGCGTGGGGTTGCGGACATTGTACGAGGAGCAGGGACAGAGGGACAAAGGAGCAGAGGGATAAAGGGACCAGGGACGCGGAATTAAGTAACGTCAGGCGGGGTGGGGTTCGGTGAAGGCTGCGGCGCGGGAGAGGAGGTTGGTGACTTCGGCGTCGGTGGTCTGGGAGAAGTCGTCGTACCACTGGCCGACGGAGTCGAGATCGATGGGGGCAAAGAGGCAGACTACCTGGTCGGCTTCCAGGGCCAGGCGCGCGCAGACGGATTCGGCGGCGACCGGGACGGCGACGATGATGCGGGCAGGCTCGAGGCGGCGAAGGGCGGCGACGGCGGCGCGCATGGTGGAGCCGGTGGCTAGGCCGTCGTCGACGAGGATGGCGGTTTTGCCTCGGACGTCGATGGGCGGGCGGTTGGGGCGGTAGGCGGCTTCGCGGCGGTCGAGCTCGAGGCGCTCGCGGGCGGCGATTTCGGCGATCAGCTCCGGCGACATGTGCATGGCCTGGGCGACGGAGGGGTCGATGACCTGGATTCCGCCGGGACCGATGGCTCCAACGGCGAGTTCGGGGATGCGCGGGGTGCCGAGTTTTCGGACGACCCAGACATCGAGGGGGGCTCGGAGCTCGCGGGCGATCTCGAAGGCTATGGGGACGCCGCCGCGGGGCAGGGCGAGGACGCGGATGTCAGGGTGGTTGGCGAAGAGGGAGAGTTGGGCGGCTAGCTGGCGGCCGGCGTCGGATCTGTCCTGGAAACGCATGGGACGGTTTCATGATACCGGGACAGAGGGACAAAGGGACAAAGGGAGAGAGAGACGATGGGGCCGAAGGAACAAGGGACCAAGATTGCGCCGAATCGACGGACCTGCGGTCAGACGGATCTGCGTTTCTCCGGATTCACACCGGGTTTGTTATCACATATCCTTTCAGCATGCCTGAATTGATGTTTGAAAGGGTCATCAGTTTTGACTCATTGCCGAGCGACTGGGATCTGGTCAGAGTTGCGGTCGACTGGGCCGGGAACCCGTTACTTCTGATGGCAGAGGGTGGCGGCCGCCGGCCAGAGCCACCAATCAACCCGGAGGCGTGGTCGCGATGGTTGCAGACATCTCCAACTGCTCTCCACGTCGTATATCTCGAAGGCAACTCGGTGAGAACGACTCGGATTGCGGAGGGCATCGGAAGGCTTACGATGCACGTTCAACCCTACGATAGCGGCTGGGTTCTTGGATACGGTCGCGGCGGGCGCGCAAACGTGTATGGAACTGACGGCGAGCTTTTGCGGACGATGAAGATCGGCGATGCAGTTGAGGATTTACAGACTCTGTCTGACGGTCGCATCTGGGTGAGCTACTTCGATGAAGGAGTCTATGGTAGCGGAATATCGACGCAAGGTCTGGTGTGTTTTGACCGAGCAGGCAAGGCGATATTTAAGTTCCGCGAATACGCTGACAAACCCAAGCTGCCGCCCATCGACGACTGTTATGCAATGAATGTTACGGGGCATGGCGACGTGTGGGTCAACTATTACATGGCGTTCCCATTGGTGTTACTTCGCGAGATGGAGGCCAGCCAGCACTGGCTCGAATTCGGCTCGATGGGAAATGCCTTCGCCGTTCGAGGTGACCACGTAATTTATCTGCGCGATTCAAAGCTGATGACTCGGAGGCTAGAGCCGATGAGTGAGCCGGAGAACATGGATGCCGTGGATGCCTCTGGAAATCGGCTGAGTCCATGCGCTACTCGGTATTTGAGCGGTGCCGCACGCGGCAGTTCTCTCGTTCTCAACACAGGGACGGCGATCTACGTGGCTGCTCCGTAAGCGACCTACTCTGTGGGCGTATTCCGCTCCCCTATTGGCGCAGGTCCACGAGGGTAGCGCCCTGGCCGCCTTCGTTCTGGGGGGCTTCGGCGATGGTGGCTACGTGGGGGTGGGATTTGAGGAATTCTCGGACGCCTCGGCGGAGGATGCCGGCGCCGTGGCCGTGGATGACGCGGACTCTCGGAAGGCCGGCGAGGAAGGCGCGGTCTAGGTACTTTTCGAGTTCCTCGGTGGCTTCGTCGACGGTGCGGCCGATGAGATTGATCTCCATGCGCATTTCGTCGGTGTTGGCGCTGGAGACGGAGACGTGGACACCTGACTGGCGGCGGGCGGCGGCGATGGGGTCGGGGCGGGCAGCGGAATCCGGCTGCGCGGGTTTGACGACTTCGGCGATGTCGTCGCGACGGACTCGCATTTTGATTAGGCCGGCGGCGACTTCGAAGAGGTCTTTCTCGACTTCGCGCTGGACGGTTGCGATTTGGGGCGCGACTTTGCCGGCCATGGATTTGAGGCGGACCTGGTCTCCGGGAGCGACATGGCGGACTACGTGGGGCTGGGCATTGGGGTCGGCCTGGTCGGCGCCGGTGCGGTGGGCGACGACGGTCTGGTTGAAGCTCTCCTGGAACTCGCGACGGAGGCGGTTGATGCGGCGCTCGGCTTCCTTGGAGAGCTTTTGCTGCGCGGCCCGGTCTTCGATCGCGCGGACGTTTTCGCGCATCTGGAATTCGAAGTCCTTGAGGAGCGAGGCGAGCTTGGATTCGAGATCGCGGATGCGGTTGCGGAGCTCGACGTCGCCTTCGCGGGCTAGCTTTGCGCGTTCCTGGTTGAGGGCGTACTGCTGTTCGCGGGCGGCTTTCTTTTGCTCTTCGAGGTCGGTGACTTCCTTGTGGAGGCGGTCGAGGAAGCGGGCGATGTCGACTTGTTGCGACCCCAGGCGCTGGCGTGCGGCGGCGATGATCGAGGCGTTGAGGCCGAGGCGCTCGGCGGTGGCGATTCCGGCGGAGGCGCCGGGGACGCCCATGCGGAGATGGTAGTTGGGGATGAGCGTGACTTCGTCGACGCCGGCGGCGGCGTTCATGACGCCGGGTGTGTTGGCGGCGTAGACCTTGAGCGAGGTGTGGTGGGTGGAGATGAGCGACCAGGCGCCGGCGGAGAGAAAGAATCCGGCGACGGCGACGGCGAGGGCGGAGCCTTCCTCGGGGTCGGTAGCGGAGCCGAGCTCGTCGAGGAGGACAAGAGAGTGCGCGTCGGCGAGGCGGGCGAGGCGATCGAGGTTGGTGATGTGGGCGGAGAAGGTGGAGAGCTCGGCCTCGATGGACTGGGCGTCGCCGATGTCGGCGAGGAACGCGGTGAAGATGGGGAAGGTTGCGGTGGCGGCGGGGACGGGGATGCCGGCCTGGGCCATCATGGCGAGGAGGGCGACGGTTTTGAGGGTGACGGTTTTGCCGCCGGTGTTGGGGCCGCTGATGACGAGCTGGCGGTGGTCGGCGGTGAGCTCGAGGGTCAGCGGGACGACGGCGGTGTTCGGCTTTGCGCCGGTGGAGCGGAAGTGCTTTTCGAGGAGCGGGTGGCGGGCGTCTTGAAGGCGCAGCAAATCTGGTCCAAAGAGTGGGCACACGCAATGGTAGGCGTGGGCGAAGCGGGCGCGGGCGAGGAGGCTGTCGACGAGGGCGAGGACGCGGGCGCCTTCGACGAGCGCTTCGGCGAATGTGCCGACGTGGCGGGTGAGGGCGACGAAGATGCGGTGGATCTCGGCCTGCTCCTCTTCGAGTAGTCGGACCAGCTCGTTGTTCTGCTCGATGGTTTCGAGCGGCTCGACGTAGACGGTTTGACCCGATGAGCTGGCGCCGTGGACGACGCCCGAGACGCGGCGTTTGAGCTCGCTGCGGACGGGGATGACGAAGCGGTCGCCGCGGATGGTGATGAGGTCTTCCTGCGTGGAGCCTTCGCCGGAGAGCTTGCGCAGGGCGGCGCGAAGGGATTCTTCGATGACGCGCTGCTGGCGCTCCTGCTCGCGGCGGATGCGGCGGAGCTCGGGTGAGGCGTCGTCGGAGAGCGAGCCGTCGGGTTGGATTTTGCGCTCGATGGATTCAGCAAGCGGCTTGAGCGAGGTATGGAGTGCGGCGGAGAGTTCAGAGAGGCCGGGTAATTTGCCGGCGAGGCGCGCGGGCGGCTCGCGGAGCAGCGATTGCCAGGCGGAGATGTCGTGGGCGAGGCGGGCGATGGACTGGAGCTCGGCGGCTTCGAGTGCGGCTTCGGGGATCCGGGATTTGTCGGCGAGCTGGGTGGGGTCGAACAGGCCGCCGAGGGGGATGGAGACCTGTTCTTCGAGGGTGAGGCGGACTTCAGCGACGAGCTGATGCTGGCGGGCGATCCATGCGGGGTCGGTGGAGGGCTGGAGGGCGGAGATGGCGGCGCGGCCGACGGGCGACGCGGCGAAACCGGAGACGAGCGCGAGCAGGGGCTCCCACTCGAGGGCGGTGGCGTCGGCGTGGGGGACGGGAGACGGGATGGGGTCGAGAAGGGGCATGCGGGCCTGTGCTTATGGTGGCACAGGGAGGTGGGGGGAGCGTGTGATGGCAGCACTGATATACGACGACAATGTGCGACCGAGAGGTGGCGTTCGGCGGAAATCCATTCTCGCAAAGGAAATGGCATTTGCACCGTCCCTACGGGACTCCGCTCGAGTCTGTGGAAATGGGTTCCCCACGCTAAAGCGCGGGGCTAACGAACACTGCGCCTCCGGCGCGCTTGTCAGGATGGTGGCTGACTTTTAGCGGGTGCGATGCGCTAGAATCATGGTTTCCGGCAGCCGAGCCGACTGAAAACCTGTTTGGCAGAAAGCCCTCACCGTGCCCGATACTCCCATGCCCAAATCCGTGACCTACGCAGATGCCGGGGTGGACATCTCCGGCGGCGACCGCGCGAAGGAGCGCATCAAGTTTCTTGCGCAGAAGACGTTTAACCGGAACGTGCTGGGCGGGATTGGCGGATTCGGAGCGCTGTTCCGGCTGGACCTGCAGAAGTTCAAGAACCCGATCCTGGTGAGCTCGGCCGACGGCGTGGGGACGAAGCTGAAGATCGCGTTCGAGCTGGGGATTCACCACACGGTGGGGCAGGACCTGGTGAACCACTGCGTGAACGACATCGCAGTGCAGGGGGCTACGCCACTGTTCTTTCTGGACTACCTGGCAACGGGGAAGCTCGACCCTGAGGTGACGCAGGATGTGGTCACAGGCCTCGCAGATGGGTGCCGCGCCAACGGATGCGTGCTGATCGGCGGAGAGACGGCGCAGATGCCGGGATTTTATGCGGAGGGCGAGTACGATCTTGCGGGGTTCATTGTGGGCGCGGTGGACCGCGACAAGGTGGTGACGGGCCAGGGGATCAAGCCGGGAGATGTGCTGATCGGATTGCCTTCGACTGGGCTGCATACAAATGGATACTCGCTGGCACGGAAGCTTTTCTTCGAAGTGGCCGGATACAAGCCGGCGCAGTATGTGACGCCGATCAAGGAGAAGGCCGGCGCGGCGCTGATGAAGACGCACCGCAGCTACCTGCACGTGATCCAGAAGCTGGTGGCGGCGGGCATGACGACGGGAATGGCGCACATTACGGGCGGAGGGATCACGGAGAATCTGCCGCGGATTCTACCCAAGGGAACGGCGGCGCAGATCGAGATCGGTTCCTGGCCGGTGCTGCCGATCTTCGAGCACCTGCGAGACCTCGGACAGGTGAGCCAGGATGAGATGATGCGCACGTTCAACATGGGCGTGGGGCTGATTGCGGCGATTCCAGCGGCGAAGTTCACGCGAGCGCGGAATCTGCTGGACCGCGCGGAGGAGAAGTTCCACATTATCGGCCGCGTGGTGAAGGGCGAACATCGAAGGGTGCAGTACACGTAGAGGCAGTTCATAGTTCTTAGTTCGCAGTTCTTAGTTTTTCAGTTTTCAGCCACCAAAGGCTTTCAATATGGGCGGAGAGAAGACTGGACCCAATTTCGAGGAAGCCTTGGAACCCGCATCGAAAGACCATCCCTTGAAAATCGGCGTTCTGCTTTCCGGCAGGGGTTCGAACTTTCTGGCCATTGCGAGGAACATTCGCGAGGGGCGATTGCCGGGTGTCGAGATTGCGCTGGTGCTTTCGAATGTCGCGGACGCGCCGGGGATTGTGACGGCGCGGGAGTTAGGGCTGCAGACTGAAGTGTGCGTTTCGAAGAGCAGGCCGCGGGCGGAGCACGATCGCGAGATGCTGACGCGGCTGCACGAACACCAGGTGGAACTGGTATGCCTGGCGGGGTATATGCGGCTGCTGTCGCCGGAGTTTATCCAGGCGTTTCCGAATCGGATCCTGAACATTCATCCGTCGCTGTTGCCGGCGTTTCCGGGACTCGATGCGCAGCAACAAGCGTTCGAGTACGGCGTGAAGACGGCGGGTTGCACGGTGCATTTTGTCGATGAGCACCTGGATCACGGGGTGATCATTCTGCAGCGCGTGATCGAGGTGCTGGAGACGGACGACGCGCATTCGCTGGCGGAGCGGATTCTTGCCGAAGAGCACCAGGCGTATAGCGAGGCGATTGCGCGGGTGGCGAGTGGGGAGTGGGAGATCGCCGGTCGGCGGTATGTGCAAAGGCCGCGGGGCTAGCGGCGCAGGCGGAGTTAGAGGACGCTCGCAGTTCACATTTCCGTGACAATCGGCGCGGGGCCGGGCATTTATGATCGTGGGGCAGTTCTCCGGAGGTCTTTCCCATGCGCAGATTGAGCGTATTGCTGGTGTTCTGCTTTGCCGTGACGGCGTTTGCGGCGGGCGCGAAGAGCATCTACGACTTCACGATGAAGTCGATTGACGGACAGGCCGTGAGCCTGAAGAGCTACCAGGGCAAGGTGGTGATGGTGGTGAACGTGGCGAGCCGCTGCGGGTATACGCCGCAGTATGCGGGCCTGGAGTCACTGTATGAGAAATACAAGGACCGCGGGTTCGTGATCGTGGGCGTGCCGGCGAACAACTTTGCGCAACAGGAACCGGGTACGGACGACGAGATTAAGAAGTTCTGCTCGACGAAGTACAACGTGAGCTTCCCGATGATGTCGAAGGTATCGGTGAAAGGCGACGACAAGACGCCGCTCTACCAGTACCTGACGAGCGCGACGGAGGACCCGCAGTTTGGCGGAGACATCAAGTGGAACTTTACGAAGTTCCTGGTGGGGCGCGACGGCAAGCTGGCGGCGCGGTTTGAGCCGGCGGTGACGCCGGATTCGCCGCAGGTGTCGGCGGCGATCGAGGCTGCGCTGGGGCAGTAATGAATACGGGGCCGCACGAAGCGCGGCCCCTCACTCCTCAGACTTCATTACATGCTTGCGGTTGATTCATGGCAGGCCGGAGCAGCGGCTGCGCGGCTTTGTACCGTGGTGCGCGCGGCTGGGGCGTTCAGCGCTGCCGATGCGGACTTGATCTCCTTGAGGAGTTTCACGAGGCGTGCGAGGGCCTGGTCGCGGGCGGTTTTGTTGGCGGGGTTTGTGTTGTTGGGGTCCTCGCCCGCGCGCATGAAGCCGTGGCCGGCGCCGTCGTAGGTGACGGGATCGTAGGATTTGCCTGCCGCCTTCATGGCCGCCGTGGTGTCGGGGATGGTGGCGCCGACGCGGGCGTCGTTGCCGGCGTAGAAGCCGTAGACCGGGGCGGTGATGGTGGAGACGTCTTTGGGGCCGGTGCCGTAGAAGACGAAGGCGGCGCTCAGGTCCTTGCGATGGGCAGCGAAGGCGAAGGACTTGGAGCCTCCCCAGCAGAAGCCGGCGACGGCGATTTTGCCGTTGGCCGCGGGCAGTTTTTTGCCGTAGTCTGCGGCGGCATCGAGATCGGCCATCACGCCGTCGGGGTCGAGGCCGGAGACGCCCTTCACGGTTGCGTCCTGATCGGGGAAGGCGCTGGAGCCGCCGCCGCCGGGCCCGTAACCCGAGAGCAGGTCAGGCGCGATGACGATAAAGCCCTGCCCGGCTAGCTCGTCGGCCATCTCCTTGGCCCAGTCGCTGAGGCCGAAGATCTCGTGGATGAGGATGACGACCGAGGCCTTGTTCTTGACTTCGGGATAGACGACCAACGCCTGGATTGTGCGGTCGCCGCGCTTGAGCTGCACGTACTCGCGATGACGAGGCGAGGCATCGAGGCGGGTTTTGGCCCATTCCTGGGCGTGGAGGGTGAGGGCGGAAAGGAAAAGAAGGATCGCGCAGTAAGAGATGGCGCGGGGAAGCTGAAGTTTCATGCGGAAAAGTTTAGCGCATCCGAGGCAAGTGTTCGTTGAAGATTTCGATTCGTCTTATTCGGCACTGTCCTGCTGCGACGACGCCTGCAAGGTGCTCGAGACGTCACGAGCGGGTAGCGCTGACGATGTAGTAGGCCATCGGCCCGAATGGGAACCCAACGAAGGGCATCAGGAGCGGAGCGAGGATGTTGTTCCATCGGGCGCGAGTCATACTGCGGCGGCCGAAGGCGACGGATGTGAGCAGGAACTTGAGCGTGACCCATGGGACGTGCAGGACGGAAGGCGTGACGCGCGCCTGGATTCTTTCTGCGACGATGTCGCGGAAGCCGAGGCGCTCGAGTTCGCGCGTGAATTCTCCGACGTGGCCAAGAGTATCGATGACCCAGCAGTCGCAGAGGGTGCGGAATATGGACTTCTGCGGGCCGCGTAGTTTGCCGGGGCCGAGAAAGCCGTCAGCTACGACGATGCGGCCGCCGGGGCGCAGGAGGCGGTGGGCTTCCTTGAGGAATGCGGACTTGTTCGCTCCTGTGGCGTAGCAGGAGCTTTCGATGGCATAGACGGCGTCGAAGGATTCGGAGTCGAAGTCAGTGTGCTGATAGTCGGCGAGCGCAAGGTTGATGTGCGCAGTTTCGGGGCAGAGCTGATTGAGATGGCGGCCCTGTTCTAGCTGCCAGGGAACCAGCGTGATGCCGTGGAGGTCGGATGCGGGAAGACCGCGTGCAATGCTGCGCAGCGTGGCGCCGAGGCCGCAGCCCATGTCCAGGATCCGCGCCGAGGCGGTGGCGGGACGAAGCCGGGCGAGGACCTCCTGATTCATCTGCTCGAGCATGGCTTCGCGACGGAAGGGATTCATGCCCCAGCGGAAGAAGCCGAAGTGCATGTTGAAATGCGGGCTCCATGCGGCGTAGTCGGGGCCGGCTTCCTCGTAGTAGCGCTGAAACGAGTCAGCGGAGGCGGTTGTCGCAGTGGGCGCGGTGGCGACGGCGGCAGGCATCAGTCAAGCCTCGTGCGGCGGGATTTTGGCAGCAGGCGGGTGATGCCGCTGCCGATGCTGATGAGCGAGTGCAGGCTTGCGGGCGGGAGTCTCTTGACCTGGGTGTACCAGCCGTGGAGCTCCTCGAGAAATACCTGCATAGCTGCGATGCGGGCTGTGAGCGCCGGTTGGGAGGGGCGCGCGGCGCGGGCTTCGACGACGCAGCGCTTGAGCATGTTCATCGTGGGGAGGACTTCGCGCTCGACGCGCTGCTCGACGACGGTGAGGAAGAGCGTCCAGACATCGGAGGAGGTGCGAAAGAAGTCGCGGCGGTCGCCGATGCGGCTGTCGACCTGGACGAGGTTCCAGTTCTGCAGCTCCTTGAGGCTGGTGCTGACGTTGGAACGGGCGACGGAGAGAATGTCGGCGATTTCCTCGGCGGTGAGGGACTCGGGCGAGAGGTAGAGCAGGGCATGGACCTGGGCGACGGTGCGGTTGACGCCCCAGCGCGTGCCCATTTCGCCCCAGTGGAGGATGAATTCGCGGGCGGGGTCGGTGAGTGTCATGGTTCGATTATATCAGATATTTCTGTTATGACAGAAATATCTGATATCAAGAGCGCACGGAATGGATCTGTGCGATTCAGGCCTCTCATTTCGCCTCGGCCCTATAATGGATGGGTGACAGTAAATGAGATCAGGACGGTCACTGGCCCGGTATTCGAGCGGCACGGCGTTGCTTATGCGGCGCTGTTCGGAAGCATTGCGCGTGGCGAGGATCGGCCGGAGAGCGATGTAGACATTCTCGTGCGTCTCGGACGGCGAACTGGCATGGTGGGCTACATGCGGCTTCTCGACGATCTCGAGGAGGCTCTCCATAAGAGCGTGGATCTAGTTACAGAGCAGAGCCTGAACATGCACCTGCGACCCTACGTTGCGAGCGATCTAGCCACGATCTATGAAAGATGATCGGGTCTATCTCCAACAGATTCTCGAATGCATCCGGAACATCCGCGAATTTGTCTGGGGGATTGATAATGCGGCGTTTCTGCAAGACCGAAAGACGCAAAGCGCGGTCATCCTGCAATTGGCGCTGATCGGCGAGCTGGCAAAGAGAGTTTCTGCGCCGGTGAGAGCGGCCATAGACGTTCCCTGGAAGGAAATCGCAGGATTCAGAGATCGCGCCATTCACGACTATTTTCAAATCGATCTTCAGATTGCGTGGGACACGATCGCGCTCGATCTGGAGCCTCTTGCGGTCGCGCTGCGCGAGTACCTTGACAAGAATCAGCGCCCGCGTCCGCCGAATTGAATTCAACCGCCGTGTGAAAATGAGAGAGCCCGAGATCACCTGACTCGGGCCTTAATTGCATTCTGTTCCGCTGAACAGGCACGTGGTTACGCCATTGCTTCGCGCCCCATGGGCTCGAAGTGGAGTTGGTTGGTCTTGCGGTCCACGTCGATCCTTACGTGCGAACCGTGGAGGACTTCGCCGTCGAGGATCTTCATGGCCAGCGGGTCCTGCACCATGCGCTGCAGGGCGCGCTTGAGCGGGCGTGCGCCGAAGGCCGGATCCCAGCCCTGCTTGAGGATCACCGTGCGCGCGGGCTCGGTGAGCTCGAGCGAGATCTGGCGGTCTTCAAGCAGCTTCTGAAGCTCAGCGAGGCGCAGGTCGAGGATCTGGTTCATCTGCGCGTGTTCGAGCGGGCGGAAGATGACCATGTCGTCGACGCGGTTCAAAAACTCCGGCCGGAAGTGCTCGCGCAGGATGCGCATCACGCTCTCGCGGGCCATGTCGAAGTCATGCTCGGTTTTGAGAGCGTCGCCGGTGAGCATGGCTGCGCCGAGATTCGAGGTCATGATGAGCACCGTGTTCTTGAAGTCGACAGTGCGGCCTTTCGAGTCGGTGAGGCGGCCGTCGTCCATCACCTGCAAGAGGACGTTGAACACATCTGGATGCGCCTTCTCGATTTCGTCGAAGAGGATGACCGCGTAGGGGCGGCGGCGGACGGCCTCGGTGAGCTGGCCGCCTTCGTCATAACCGACGTAGCCGGGAGGCGCGCCGATGAGACGGGCGACGGCGTGCTTCTCCATGTACTCGCTCATGTCGATGCGGATCATGGAGTGCTCGTCGTCGAAGAGGAATTCGGCGAGGGCGCGGGCAGTTTCGGTTTTGCCGACGCCTGTCGGTCCTAGAAAAATGAAAGAACCGATGGGACGCTTGGGGTCGCTCAAGCCGGCGCGCGAGCGGCGGATGGCGTTGGCAACAACGGTGAGCGCGGGGTCCTGACCGACGACGCGGTCGCGGAGGCGGTCTTCCATCTGGACGAGCTTTTTGACTTCGCCTTCGAGCATGCGGCTCACGGGGATGCCGGTCCACTTGCTGACAATCTTGGCGATGTCTTCCTCGTCCACTTCCTCCTTGAGCATGCGCTCGGCGCCGTGCGTGGTGCCGCTGTCCTGGGTGGCGTTGAGGCGGCGCAGCTCGGCCTCGAGTTTCGGCAACTCGCCGTACTGGATCTGCGCGGCGCGATCAAGCTGGCCCCTGCGCGTCTGCTCTTCGGCTTCGAAGCGGAGCGCTTCGATTTTTTTCTTGGTTTCGGAGATGCGCGCAATCGCCTCTCTCTCCTGCGTCCAGCGCGCGCGGAGAGCTGTAATCTGCTCGCGGATTTCGGAAAGCTCGCGCTCCACTTCAGACATGCGGCCCTTGCTGTTGGGGTCGGTTTCGCGCTTGAGTGCGGCGCGCTCGATTTCGAGTGAGGTGGCCTGGCGCTCGAGCTGATCGATCTCGGTGGGGACGGAGCCGATCTGGATGGCGAGCGATGCGGCGGCTTCGTCGACGAGGTCGATGGCCTTGTCGGGCAGGAAGCGGTCGCTGATGTAGCGGTGAGAGAGCGTGGCGGCGGCGACGATTGCCGAGTCCTTGATGCGCACGTTGTGGTGCGCCTCGTAGCGCTCCCTGAGGCCGCGGAGGATGGCGATGGTGTCCTCGACGTTGGGCTCGCCGACGTAGACGATCTGGAAGCGGCGCTCGAGAGCGGCGTCCTTCTCGATGTACTTACGGTATTCGTTGAGCGTGGTGGCGCCGATGGCACGGAGTTCGCCGCGCGCGAGGGCCGGCTTGAGCATGTTGCTGGCGTCGATGGCGCCCTCGGCCGCGCCCGCGCCGACGAGGGTATGGAGCTCGTCGATGAAGAGGATGACCTGGCCGTTCGATTCGTCGATCTCCTTGAGGACGGCCTTGAGGCGGTCTTCGAACTCGCCACGATATTTGGCGCCGGCGAGCATGGAGCCGAGGTCGAGCGCGATGACGCGCTTGTCCTTGAGGATCTCGGGGACGTCGCCGGAGGCGATGCGGCGGGCGAGGCCTTCGACGATGGCGGTTTTGCCCACGCCGGGCTCGCCGATGAGGACGGGGTTGTTCTTGGTGCGGCGGCTCAGGACCTGGATGACGCGGCGGATCTCCTCGTCGCGGCCGATGACAGGGTCGAGCTTGCCGCGGCGGGCGAGCTCGGTGAGGTCCTTGGCGTATTTTTCGAGGGCCTGGAATTTGCCTTCGGGGTTCTGGTCGGTGACGCGCTGCGCTCCACGGACTGCGGTGAGGGCTTTGAGGATGGCGTCGCGCGTGGCGCCGACGGCTGCGAGCGCCTCGCGGGCGGGGTCGCCCTTCTGGTGCGCGGCGCCGAGCAACAGATGCTCCGTGGAGACGTACTCGTCCTTGAAGTTGGCGGCCTCTTTGAAGGCCTGATCGACGACTTTGTTCAGGGCCGCGCTGACGCCGGGCTGCGCGGAAGCGCCGGAGACGCGCGGCAGCTTTTCTTCTACCTGGTGAAGATCGCTCTCGAGGCGTTCGATGGGCACACCGATCTTGCCGAGAACGGCGGGTATGACGCCTTCGCGGTCTTCAACGAGCGCGAGCAGCAGATGGACGGGCTGCATCTCTGGGTTGCCGAGTTCGGCGGCATGCTCCTGCGCCTGCTGCATCGCCTGCTGCGATTTGACGGTCAGTTTGTCCCAACGGATTGGCATGAGTACCTCAGTCATCAGTGATCAGTGGTTAGTGATTAGTCGTCAGCAATCACAGGTCAGTGCGTCCGAGAATCTTGCGGACGTGGACAGTATGAACCGATTGGATTCGATCCTCAAAAGCAATGGCCAGTTGTCAATTCCACTGCGGGAGCGGAGGCGCCCGGCCGGTAACTGACCCCTGACCACTGATCCCTGACCACTGGTGTTACGCTGCGAGCGAGCCGCCCACGTTGACCTTGATCTGCCTGGGCAGGGCTTCGGGCTTCTTGTTCAGCTCGAGCTTGAGCACTCCGGCGTTGTAGCTGGCGTTGATGTGCTCGCTGTCTACCGTGGAAGGCAGCGTGAAGGAGCGGTAGAAGCTGCCGTAGCGGCGCTCGATGCGGTGGAAGTTCTCTTCCTTCTCTTCCTTGTCGAGTTTGCGCTCGCCCTTGACGGTGAGGGTGTTGTTCTCGACGCGAATGTCGAGGTCACCTTCCTCGATGCCCGGGACTTCGAGCTTGAGGACGACCTTCTTCGGGTCCTCGTAAATGTCGACGGCCGGGACAAAGCTGGCGGTCGTGAGCGGGCTGTCGCCGTCGTTCAAGTCGCGAAAAAGCGAGTTCATGCGGTTCTGCAGAGCGACGACTTCGCGGAAAGGGTCCCAACGGGTGATGGCCATACTGTGATTCCTCCAAATGTGGATGATTTCAATCGGTTGGGTGGCGGGCTTCGCGGGCCCGGTTCCAGCCGTGTCACCTCATCTGATGGAGAATATAGCATAATCGATTCATAAAATATGAGTGATTTATTATCATGTTTAGAATATCTCCGGTTTTCCCTTTGATTTCAATCGTTTAAGGAGGCCTGCGATGTAAGTTCAGGGGGGCGCAGGGAACGGCACGGCGACCGGGAAGCATCCCGTCTGGGAACATTCAATCGTGTGGCAACGCGACCCATAGAATGAAGCAGATGAACGTTCTGGACGGCGCACACCCACTCATTCACTGGCGATCATTGTGGCTGGTTTTTGCCGCGTTTGTTGCCGGGGTGCTGAACGCGGTGGCGGGAGGGGGATCGTTTCTGTCGTTCCCTGCCCTGCTTGGAACGGGAATGCTGCCGGTGCATGCAAACGCGACGAACACCGTGGCGCTTTGGCCGGGGCAGCTTACGTCGATTGCGGCGTACCGTGAGGAGATGCGCAGGCACATGCGGCTGGTGTGGCCGATGGCGATCGCCGGGCTGTTGGGCGGAACTGCCGGCGCGCTGGTGCTGCTGCGCACGTCGCAGCGGACATTCATGACGCTGGTTCCGTGGCTGCTGCTGATTGCCGCGGTGATCTTTGCGCTGTCGCGGCCCGTGCTGCGGTGGATCGAGCGCAAAGAGCACACTGTGCCTGGGCGGCGGCATCCGCGGCGGAGGCTGGTGTTCCTGTTCACCATCGTGGTGTGCTTTTACGTCGGCTATTTCGGCGCCGGGGCGGGATTTGTGATCATTACAGTTTTGTCCCTGTTCGGATTCGAAGACCTGAACGAGATCAACGCGCTGAAGGTGGTGGCGACGACGATGGCGAACGGCGTGGCGTTCATCATTTTTGTGGTGGGGCGGCAGGTGGAGTGGCGCTATTGCCTGCTCGCGATGGTCGCCTGCGCGATCGGCGGCTACACATCGGCGCGGTTTGCGCGAATGGCGCCACAGGCGGTTCTGCGATGGCTGGTGATCGTGATCGGGTTCGGGATGTCGGCGTGGTTCTTCTGGAAGAACAGTGGTCAGTGATTAGTGGTTAGAACGGCAGGGACCAGGCATCAGGGACCAGGGACAAGAAGTACGAGCGGGGACCAACGGAGCGTCTCGCCGATCGCTGATCCCTGTAAACTGTCGTTATGAGTCACGAGGGCATTCGCTTCTCTACGCAAGAGGAAATGGCCCGCGAGGCCGGGGCCGACCAGCGGCTGCCGCGCGAGGCTGTGATCCCGAAGAAGGTGCGGGTGCTGATCACCGAGGGCAAGGGCCTCGAGATCGACTGGACGGACGGCCACCGCAGCGCCTGGACGTTCGCATGGCTGCGGCATGCCTGCCCCTGCGCCACGTGCGTGGACGAACGGAAGCAGCAGGGGCGCAAACCGGGACAGTCGAAGGCCAAGGCCACCGATCTGCTGCCCATGTATACGCCGCCCGCCAAGCCCGCGAGCGCGCAGGCCGTGGGGCGTTACGCGCTGCAGTTCAACTGGCTTGACGGGCACTCGGCGGGAATTTACTCGTTCGATTACCTGCGGCGGCACTGCCAGTGCGCGGAGTGCCGGTTTGAGGCGGGCGAGACGACTGGGGCGCCGAACTAGGGCGGCTTCCTAGTTCGCACACCTTTACATGGCGTTTGATTTCTGCGATTGAAATGCTGTTGCGCCGTCCCTACGGGACTCCTCGTTCATGTGTATCGTCCTATTCCCCACGCTGAAGCGCGGGGCTAACGAACGCTGCGCAACTGGCGCGATTGTCGGGCTGGTCGAGGTTGTGGCTTTAAGGGTTGTGGTTTTAAGGCACGGGGCCTGGATTCGGTTTGATCAGGGTTGGTCGCCTTTGAGCAGGGCGCGGACGACCTCGGGGTTGCGGGCATAGTTGGCGTGGGCGGCATCGGGATTCTCGAAGAGCCAAAACCAGTGAGTCGCGTTCTTGACGCGGTGGTTCACCACCTTGATTCCGCTCCCGGGCGGCGTCTGCCACTGCTGAAAATCGGCGCCGAGGTGCCAGGTGAGCAAGTCGTTCGGGTCGCTCCACGCGACAACCGTTCCGACGGGCTGAGTGATGGGGCCGTCTCCCAGATTTAGAAATGCGCGCCTTGCATCGCTCCATTGGTCGAAGGCGAAGAAGCGCGTATTGGCGTTGCCGAGCCAGGACATTTCCAGTAGCGGGATCTGGTTGGCGATGAGGTATGCGGAGTCGAGGTGCTCGAGCAGTTCGCGGAAATGATCCTTAAACGCGGCGGCCTCGTCGGCGCTCATGGTTGGGTCGCGTTTCTCAAGGGCGAGCGATGCAAAGAGCAGGTAGCTTCCGAGGCTGTGCGTGACGGTGATGAATTGTGTCGAATGGCTTTCAAGGAGCGGGACGCACTTGACCAGGAGTTGCTGAATGCCGGGGATGATGTAGCGATCGGCCAGCGGGCCGACGCCTAGGACTGCGTCGGAGAAGCGCCAGTCCATGAGTCCCACCTTACCCGCGCGGTTGAGGACGACGGCGCGGTTGGGCCGCGCATCGAGCTCCGCGAGGGTGTATCCGCCAGCCTTGATCCAGTCGACTGACCGCACTTCGACGCCGGAGGTCCCGGACTCCTGGCGGGAGCAGATGTCGAGGTAGTCGTCGGCTTTTCCGGTGAGGCGCCCGGCGAGCTGGGTTTCGTCGGGCATCATGAACTTGCACTTTACGGCGAGGACGAGCGGCCACCAGTTGAGCTCGTCGACAAGGATGTTCTGGCCGTCACGAAGTCTTATCTCGTAGTGGTCGACGAACGGAGCCGAAGCGTGCCACTCGTCCCACGAGGCCCAGATGGGGTGGCCCATGTAGCGTTCGCCCGCCACCCGGGGATTGAGGCCATTGCTGCCGGATGCGTTGTCGCGGGCGAAGATGCCGTCCTGTGCGTACTCGCGGCCGAGGCGGACGGGGTTTTGATTGGCGCCGCCATCGCACTCCTGGCCCATGAACTTTTTGGCATAGCGGCAGATGCTGTGCTGGAGCTCGAGCGAGTCACCTGAGCCAGTGGCGCCGATGCCGTGGATGTAGAGGATGTGGACGGACGAGGAGCCGGCGATCTGGAGGGCTTCGGCGAGGGAACGGGCCTGGCGGACAGGCGGAGCGGCCTGGGGTGGAGTCTGGGGTGGGGCCTGGGCAGAAGCAGCGGCGATGGCGAGTGAACTTGCGGCGAGTAAGGCGAGAGTCATGCGCATGGGATTCTCGATTCCTGGTGACTTTTCGGGAACTCGGATCACTGGGGGCAGCGCAGAACTGCAGCGAGTTGAGCGCGGAGTGCGTAAAAGGACGGGTCCGCTCGGGCCCATCTTAGCATCGGCCGCGGGAGAATTCAGTGCGAAGCCGCTTCATCTTTCTCGAGCAATGAGCAGATCGATCGCGGCCTGAGCGCTGGCGGCGACGAGGATCAGGGCGCGGTTTTCCGGTTTGAGGAAGCCGGCTTCGACCGTTGAATCCAGAAAATCCAGCAGCCTGTTCCAGTAGCCGAGCGTGTTGATGAGGATGCATGGCTTGGCGTGGAGGCGGAGCTGCGACCAGGTGATGATTTCGAGCATTTCATCGAGGGTGCCGTAGCCGCCGGGGAGGATGAAGAACGCGTCGGCGAGCTTGACCATGCGGGCTTTGCGCTGGTGCATGGTCTTGACGGTTTCAAGGCGTGTGAGCCCGGTGTGAGCGATTTCGCGGCCGACGAGGATATGCGGGAGGATGCCGATGACTTCAGCGCCGCCGGCGAGGGCTGCGTCGGCCATGGCGCCCATGAGGCCGGCGTTGGCTCCGCCGTAGACGACTCCGAGTCCGGCGGCTGCGAGACCCGAGCCCAGCCCGACGGCTTCAGCGCGGTACGCAGGATGATTGCCCGGTGTGGAACCGCAGTAGACGGCCACGCGGCGCAGGTTATTCGACCGGGACATGAGGATTTCAGGATAGCGGGTTGGGGCATAGACCAGGGACCAGGGATCAGCGGAAGCCTGATTATTCCTCGATGACGATTTTTTCGCCGCGTGAACGGCGGACGCCCTGAAAGAGCAGCACGATGGGAACGCACACCAGCGATAGATAGGCGAGGAGACGGAAGTTGTCAACGTAGGCGAGCAGGGAGGCCTGCTGCTCGAGGTTTTGATACAGGGCTCCGAGGGCCATTTGGTGGGCAGAGACTGCGTCGGCGCCGGAGCTTCGGAAATAGGCTTCGAGGCCGTGGGCGAGGCCGCCGGCCGTGGGAGTGACGCTGGCGGCGATGTAGTTCTGGTGGACCTGTCCGCGGCGAATGAGGAGGGCGGTGACAGAGGCGATGCCGACGCTGCCGCCGATGTTGCGGATGAGGTTGTAGATGCCGGCGGCGTTGCCGATGTCCTGGCGGGCGAGGCGGCCCATGGCCATGGTGGTGAGGGGGACGAAGATGAACCCGCCGGCGAATCCGTTGAGGATATTGGGAACGACGACGGAGCCCATTCCGATGGAGAGGTTGAGATCGCTGAGCATGATGGTGGACACGCCGAAGAGCAGGAATCCGAACATGAGCAGCCAGCGGTTGTCGATGCGATTGGCGAGGACTCCGGCGACGACCATGGATGCCATGGAGCCGAGGCCGCGCGGGCTCACTGCGAGGCCGCTCGAGAAGGCGGAGTAT
>DATFRB010000034.1:0-2687 GCA_035263625.1 Occallatibacter sp. | reverse complement strand
TCCGTCACGAGGAAGGCAAAGCCCCAGTCGAGTCCGAGCATCGGTAAGACCCGAGATCCCGAGCGCGCAATTTGCGCGCATCCGCGCCTGGGCGAAGTACGGGATGACGGCTGCCCAAGTCGCGGGGATCTACGGGGTTGCCATCGATGTGATCTTCGATGCTCGGGATCGGATGCCCCGACAGTCACGCGCTACCGCACATCACCTCGGCGAAAACGCGCCGACCGCGACACGCACTCCCTCCCGCGAGCGGGTTCGTTCTTCGACGCATCTGCGTCGCTGCAGGACGTGCCAGCGAAGGTCGGCTGACACGAGAACAGCATCCGCACGGCATTGGACCGAGAGGCCTTCCCTTCATTACCGACTCTGGACCTCCATGGCAGCCGAGGTGACCTGCCGCATCGGGTGGAGGGCGGGCGCTCCCAGCCTTTTGACGATTTTCAGGCCAATCGCGCCGCCACCGCGCGCCCACGCCATCCCCTGCCCGGGCCGTGAGCTTTGATCAGGCCACGACCAAGTCTGCCACCATGACCGTGCCCTTGGTCTCCGGACCGAAGACGAGCCCCAAGGTCCAGCACCCCGCCCCGACGCAGGCTCCGATCAGCATCGGGATCGTGAATGGGAGATCGTAGCTGGTCGCGAAGTACGTTATCAGCGGCGGCACCAGCCCGCCGAAGATCGCACCCTGGTGGTAGCAGAAGGCTGTAGCGGTGGCGCGGATTTCGGTTGGAAACCGCTCGTTCAGGTAGGCCGGGACCGGGCCGCCCATGCCGCCACCGCCGCACGCCCCCATCGCGACATAGCCTACCACCATCACGGTGTAATCGCCGCTCAGTAGGAACCAGAATGCCAGGGGGATCGACAAGATCCCGGGGACGATCATCGATAGGCGGCGGCTATAGCGATCGGCGACCCATCCCCAAAAGCCGGCAGCCAGCAGGACAACGAGGTTGGCGATCATGATAGGTGTCGCCAGCATTGCCGGGCTGAGTCCGAGATCCTTTTGTAGGTGGGTTGGAAACACTCCCTGGACGGAGTAGTAAAGGATAAAGCCACCCGCCATCCACCAGCACGCGGTCAGCGTGTTGCCGATCATTTCTCGCTTGAAGATGTTAAAGAACGGCGTTCGCACCTCGCGCTGTTCGACCCGCTGCAGCCGGCGGTTCTCCACCCACACCGGCGGCTCTTTGACGAAATACCGCACGTAGAACACCGAGAGGGCCGGCAGGACACCGATCCACAGCATGCCACGCCAGCCGATTGAGTTATAGAAGAGGGCGTACATCGCGCTCGACATCAGAAAGCCGACCCCCCACGAGCCCTGTAGTATCCCGCCCATGAAGCCACGGGAGCGCTGTGGCCACGTCTCCATCGAAAGCGCCGCCCCGGCGGGCCACTCAGCCCCCATGAAGCCACCGAGGAGCGCGCGGAACAGCAACAGAAACCAGAAAGTCGGTGAAAAACCGGCGATGAAGTTGCAGAACGAGTAGCCGAGGATCGAGACCATCAGCGGCAGCTTGCGGCCGACCCGATCAGCCACCCAGCCGGAGGCAACCGCACCGACCAACCGCATCCACAAGGTGAGCGTAAAGACCAGGGCCACATCGGTCAGCGGGACGTCGAACTCCTTGGCGATCGGCACCATGATCAGCAAAAACACGGTGAAATCGAACGCATCTAGCGTCCACCCGAGCCAAGCGGCCCACCACGCCATCCATTGGTCTTTGGTTGGCTCCTTCCACCACGGAATCCGAGCGGTCTCGGCGATCGCCATAGCGCACCTCTCCTGTTAATGGCGGCTCGTTTTTCCGAGCCTTGCTTCGATGGTAAAGCAGGTATGCGAATTTGTCTCCTAACATCGCACGCGAGCGACGCATCCGGGGGACCCGAAGATGCGAGCCTTACCTGGCCATTAGCGATGGACGAATGACGGGTTCTGGCACCGGGCGAGATTAAGTTGAACGACCGCAGTGGGTCGAACCCGGGAGGCCCACGGCTGCTGCCGCAAAGTCGGCTTTCGGCGCGTCTTGCTCGTTGTGGCGCATTCCGGCGATCGTCTCCTTTCTGAACCCATAGCCGGCACTCAGCCTTGTCGGCGGCAACCGCGCTTCATGCCCCACACCCGCCGTTCGCGATGTCCGTGGGGATCGGCTCAGTTGAGTGGAAAACGATCATTTCGTGCGCCCTTACCGTTGCCGGCACCCGCCCGTCGCGACGCATATCATCGCGCTCATTTTTGATCGAGCCGCCACGAGCCATTCCAGTCGGTGGGCGGCGGGTTGGCCTGGAGGAAGTCGACGCGGCCGACAAGCGCGCTGGACGGCCCGTCGCCGGGGACAGCCTCAAGTGCCGCGCCAAATGCGCGACGCGCTTCATCCCACTGGCGTGCCCGATATGCGGCAAGGCCCTCAGAATATCTGGTCCGCAACAATAGCTGTTCCGGCGCGAGTTCGCCCTGCCGCCCCATGATTTCGAAGACGGCCGTGGATTGGGTCTGCCCCGCGACTACCAACCGATCGATTTCGCGTACTTCGATCTCAGCGCCAGCGGCCGCGACAGTGCTTTCGGAAATCAAGGAGCGGCTGCCGTACTCCCGATTTGCTCCTTCCAGGCGCGACGCCAAATTCACCGTGTCGCCCATCACGGTGTAGCTCATCATGAATTCCGAGCCGATGCTGCCGACGAGT
>DATFRB010000033.1:0-261365 GCA_035263625.1 Occallatibacter sp. | reverse complement strand
CTGGTGCTGGATCACTGGCTGCCTCCGGGCCCCGCTACGCCAGTGGTGGAGGCGGCGCCCGACGAACAGGGAACTCTAACGACGCCGCTGCGCAAGAAACGAGGGAATGCGCAACATAGGGCACAGCCCGAACAAGCGCCGGCGAAGAAGCCGCATTCAACGCTGGTCAAGCAGGTGGTCCCTTCCATTCTGGTGAACGGGACGGTGAACGCCCAGTTCCGGAACGTCACGCTGGATACGGTGCTCGACATTGTGAGCCAGCCGCCCTTTCAGCGATTGGGCGTCGATACATTGCTGAACGGCCCGGCGAGAGCGGTATGGGTGCATGGGGACGTGAACACGCTTACGGTGACGTCAACGCTGAACATGAGCCCGTCGGGACATGCGATCGCAAACGAGGCGCCGGCGAGCGGGAAGATCGATGCAACGTACACGCAGCGGGACGGATCAGTAGATGTTCGCGCGCTTGAACTCATTCTGCCAGCGAGCCATTTGACGGCGAATGGGAGGCTGGGCGCGTATCCGTTGACAAGCACGACGGCGTTGAATGTCGAACTTGAGACGCGCAATTTGGGCGAGTTCGACGCCTCGCTCAGAGGGCTCGGGCTGGCACGGAACGGCCGCACGGGGGCCGCGGCGCTTCCGGTGGCGTTGAGCGGAGTGGCGGAGTTTCGCGGCACGTGGTCTGGATCGCTCGAATCGCCGCGGCTTGCGGGAGATCTGAAGGCAACGCAGGTGGCAGTGGAGATGCCGCCGTCGATGAATGACCCAGCAGGGAAGCCGCGGGTGCTGCGCTGGGATTCCATAGTGGCCGGGGGGAGCTACGCCGCAGAGCAAATCGCAATTATGCACGCACAACTGAAGCACGGGGAGGCTGAGATTTCCGTCGACGGCACGTTGTCCGCCGCTCCAGTTGCGCTTGCGGCAACGCCGGGCCGTTCGGCCGCCCGCGGGAGCGAGATGCCGGCGTTCGATGAAAATTCAGTACTGCATCTGCATGCTCGCGCTGCGAAGGTGGACGCCGCGGACCTGATGCCGCTGGCTGGAGTGGACTGGCCGGTGAAGGGTCTACTTGATTCTCAACTGACGGCTGAAGGACCGATGCAGGCGTTGCGCGGGTCGGGCTGGGTACAACTGAACAACGGAACGGTGTACGACGTGCCGGTGATCGACATGCGCGCGGAGGGGTCGTTCGCCGATGATGCATTGAACCTGACGAAGTTAACGGCAAGGGCGAACGCCGGAACGATCACTGGTTCGGGCGCATTCGACCTTCGAACGAAGCGATTGAAGGCGGAAATCACCGGAACGGGAATCGAGTTGGCGAAGATCGAGAAGCTGCAGGCCACGAATGCGGATGTGAGAGGCGAGATCGGGCTGCATGTCACGGTGACTGGAACAACTGAGAATCCGGATATTGAGGGGAAGGCGACTGCAGCCGGATTTGCAGTGCGAGGCGAGTCCCTGGGAACCGTGGCGCTTACCGCGCATACGACCAATCATGCGCTGATGTACGACGTGACGACGCAACTGGATTCAGCGGGGGTAGTCGTCCACGGGCAGACGGAGCTTCGAGGCGATTACGCTACTGAAGCCAAGTTAAATTTTGATCGATTCGACATTGCGACCGTGCTGAGATTGGCACATGTACAAGGGATTGACTCAAATTCAGCGTTGAACGGGGTTGCGACGATCTCCGGTCCGCTGGCCAAGCCGGTGGAAATGCGCGGGGATCTGCGGCTTCAGGAGATGGCGTTGACAGTGGAAGGCGTCCATCTGAAAAGCGCCGGGCCGGTGCATGCGGCACTGGGCGATGAGAAGGTGAGCCTCGACCCGGTGCACATTACCGGCGAGAACACCGATCTTTGGCTGCAAGGCAATGTTGGGCTCAAGGACGAAAAGCGGTTGGACCTTTCGGCAAGCGGCTCAGTGAATCTGAGGCTGGCGGAAACGCTCGATCCGGATGTGACGGCAGGCGGGACAGCGACGTTTCAGGTGGAAGCGCGCGGTCCGATCGACAATCCCGGGCTGCGGGGACGCGTGGAGTTCAAAGACGGGTCGCTTGCGCTCGAAGACCTACCGAATGGGCTGAGCCAGCTGCACGGAGAGCTTGAGTTTAACCAGAACCGGCTGGAGGTACGGTCTCTTACAGCGATGACGGGAGGGGGGCAGTTAAGTGTCGGCGGCTACCTTGCCTACCAGAAGGGGATCTTTGCCGACCTTTCGGTAAAGGGCAGCGGGATTCGCATTCGATATCCGGAGGGAGTGAGTTCAGAGGCCGACACCACCTTGCAACTGCAGGGAACGCCGGCGAGCATGCTGCTGTCGGGCAACGTGCTGCTGACGCGGTTTTCGGTGAGCCCCGATCTGGACATTGCAGCCCTTGCGAATCAGGCCACGGCGGCGCAGACCGTGGTCCCGCCGAATGCGCCGTCGAATCGAGTGCGGCTGGATGTGCGAATCCGGTCGTCGCCGCAGCTGAATTTTCAAAATGCATACGCAAAGCTGGCGGGTGATGTGGATCTGAGGCTGCGCGGAACGGTCGCCTCGCCGTCCTTGCTGGGGCGGGTCTCGATTACCGAGGGAAATGCAACGATTGCGGGAACGCGCTATGAGTTGCAACGCGGCGACATCACGTTCACGAATCCCGTGCGCATTCAGCCGACGATCGATATGACGGCGACGGCGCGCGTAGAGGACTACGACATCACGCTTGGGCTTCACGGAACTCCGGAGAAGATGACCGCGAGCCTCCGAAGCGATCCTCCGTTGCCGGAGGCGGACGTAGCGGCGCTCCTCGCGCTGGGGCGCACGCAGAGCGAACAGGGCCTGTATACGGAGCAACAGCAGAGATCGGCGGGGCTCACCCAATCCAGTGATGTATTACTTGGCGGCGCTTTGAATGCGACGGTGAGCAGCCGGGTGCAGAAGTTATTCGGAGCCGGGTCGGTGAAGGTTGACCCAAGTTACTTGTCGGCGCTCGGCAACTCAACGACGCGCATCACGGTGGAAGAACAGTTAGGACCATATGTAACTCTTACTTACGCAACAAATGTGGATACGACCGCGCAGCAGCTAATCCAGGGGGAGATCGCGATCAACAGGCATGTATCATTACAGATAACTCGGGATGAGTCCGGGGTGTTCTCGATGGTCTTAAAGGCAGTAAGAAGGTATCGCTGAAGGGCGACTCAGCCTGCGGATGGCGCAGCAGGACTCCCAATACAAGTCTTGCTCGCAATCAGGACGACGGTCGACCGCGGGCCGGCGTGGTAGAGATCGCCTAAGACCGGCGGAGCGCACTGCCAATCGACAATGTCATCGGGCGCTTCAAGGGTTGTGTCGATCCATCTGCGCCACGGGCCGTGAGAAACGAAATCGATCTCGGGCACTTCGAATGTCAGCGAGTCCCAATATGCGTTGAGGATCAAGTAGAAGCTGACGCCTTCTCCCTCAACTTCTGCGCTGAGAGCTATGCTGCGCGAGTTTTCGCTCCAGTCGGGCTGGTTGAGTCTGACGCCATGCCAGCATTTGACCGCTGAGCGGATCACGTCATTGAGGGGCTTATGGCTGAGTTCGGGACCCAGGTCTCTCAAGACCCTTCGTTGAGCAAGAAGTTTTACAAACCGTTGCACGTCCCGATGCTTGTCGAGCAGGCTCCAGTCCATCCAATTGTTCTCATTGTCGAGACAATAGGCATTGTTATTGCCGCGTTGCGTCCTCCGGATTTCGTCGCCCATATAGATCATGGGAATGCCCAGGGAGACTATGGTCGCGGCAAGGAAATTCTTGGCTTGGCGATTGCGTAGCTTTTCGATGCCGGTGTCTTCGGTTGGTCCTTCGACCCCGCAGTTCCAGCTGCGATTATCGTCGCCGCCGTCGCGATTGTATTCGCCATTTTCATCGTTATGTTTTTTATCATAGGAGACGAGATCGTTGAGGGTGAATCCGTCGTGGCATGTAACGAAGTTCACACTCTGCTCGGCTTCGCGTGCCTCGTGGCCATAGACTTCGGGGCTGCCAACGAGCCGGTCGGCGAACCGCCGCACGGCGCCAGGCTCGCCACGGAAGAAGCTGCGCAAATCGTCGCGAAATCTTCCGTTCCATTCCTTCCACGCGTCGCCGATGAAACTGCCCACCTGGTATAGACCGGCCGCATCCCACGCTTCGGCGATCAGCTTGGTCCCCGCGAGCATGGGATCGGACTCGATGTCCCAAAGTACCGGAGGGGTCGGCATCGCGTTTCCGGAGGAATCGCGGGCCAGAATCGAGGCGAGATCGAATCGAAACCCGTCGACGTGCATTTCGCCGACCCAATAACGAAGGCTGTCCAAGATCATGCGCGTAACAACGCAATGGTTTCCATTTAAGGTGTTGCCCGTGCCGGTGAAGTTTGCATAGCGGGATCTGTCCTCTTCGAGAATGTAATAAGTAGGGTTGTCAATTCCTTTGAAGCCGAAGGTCGGTCCGGATGCGCCTCCCTCGGCAGTGTGGTTGTAGACCACGTCGAGAATGACTTCGATGCCGGCTCGATGCAGCGCCTTTACCATGTCGCGGAATTCATCCAGCGGGCCGGATCCACACTGATTGGAGCTGTACGACTGATGCGGCGCGAAGAAGGAGACGGGCGCGTAACCCCAATAATTTACTACCCCGCGAGGACAGTCCTGCGCGTCGAACTGGAAGACGGGGAGCAGCTCGACAGCGGTGATTCCCAACTCCCTCAGATAGGGGATCTTGTCGATCAGTCCCGCATACGTGCCGCGCTTTTCGCCGATCACACCTGAGTTCGGATTGCGCGTGAACCCAGCCACGTGCATTTCGTAGATGATGGTTCGCGTGGACGGCGTGCGCAGCGGTCGATCGTTCTCCCAGTTGTAGGGCTGAAGATCAACCAGCATATTCTTCATGGCGCAGGCGGTATTGTCGCCTGGGTCGCAGGCCGCGTCGCGGCTGTAGTTTTTCGGGACGACAACGCGACGGGCATATGGGTCGAGCAGAATCTTCGTTGGATCGAACCGCAGGCCCAGTGAAGGGCAAAAGGGGCCGTGAATGCGGTATGCGTAGATCTGGCCGGGTCGAGCGCCTGGCACTGAGATGTGCCAGTAGTGATAGGTCCGGTTCAAGTAAGGATCGAGACGAAAGGTGCGCGTGGGCAGGGCGCTGTCGTCGGAATCGAAGAACAACAGGTCGACGCCAGATGCATTGCGAGAGTAAATGCTGAAGTTCGCGCCTTCGGGCGTCAAAGTTGGACCTAGCGGATAACTTTCGCCGGCAGATTCAGCTTGCTCCATTTGATCCTCGCGGCAACTCAAGACACCGGGCAGGGCACCGCATTCCAAATCTCCGCCGCGTACTCCGCGATTGTCCGGTCAGACGAAAACTTTCCCGAGCCTGCAACATTCAGGATGGCCTTGTGCGTCCAGGCCTCGGGGTCAGCGTACAGCTGGAGCAAGCGATGATCTGCGTCGAGGTATGACCGAAGGTCTGCGAGATGCATGTAGTGATCACCATTTGTAAGCAGGGTGTCACGAAGCGGAGTAAAGATGCCAGGTTCGTCGCGGCTAAAGTGGTCTGAAAAGATCAGGTCAAGAGCCGCACGCGTTTCGGGCTCGTTTTCGTAGTGCCATCGAGAGTTGTACCAGCTACGGCTGGCGGCTACCTGATCTGCCGTGAGTCCGAAGAGGAAAAAGTTCTCCTCACCCGCTTCCTCGGCCATTTCAATTGTGGCTCCATCGCGTGTGCCGATCGTAAGGGCTCCGTTCATCATGAACTTCATGTTGCTGGTTCCGCTCGCTTCATACCCGGCAGTCGAAATCTGGTTTGAGACGTCTGCTGCGGGGATGAGATGCTCAGCGAGGGACACGTTGTAGTCGGGGAGGAAGACCACGTTGAGGCGGCCGCGCATCCTTGGATCGCCAGCGATTGTCGTAGCAATATTGCTGATGAACTTAATGATCAATTTCGCCAGAACGTATGCCGGCGCCGCTTTGCCCGCGAAGAAGAATGTCCTGGGAGGCATTGAGAGGTCGGGATTTTCCCGCAGGCGGTTGTACAGGACGACGATTCGGATTGCATTCAGCAACTGACGTTTGTACTCATGAATGCGTTTGACCTGGCAGTCGAAGATGCTGTCAGGATCCACAAGGAGGCCTTGCGTGGACTTGAGCCACGCCGCGAAGTGCAGCTTGGCATCGTGCTTGGCGCGGCGGACTCGATTTCTAAAATCCGGAAGATCGGCGAGAGGCTTGAGCTGGGCCAATTCGCCCAGATCGGTGATCCATCCGTCGCCGATCGCATCGGTGATGACTTCAGCGAGCGCAGGATTGGCGAGGAGAAGCCAGCGCCGCGGTGTTACGCCATTGGTTTTGTTATTGAAGCGCTCGGGAAACATCTCTGCGAGGTCCTTAACCGTCGTTGCACGCAACAGCCTCGAATGGATCGCCGCGACTCCGTTAATACTGTGGGAACCGACGATGGCCACGTTGGCCATGCGAATGCGGCGCGGCGCCGTTTCTTCTACAAGGCTGATTCGTTCAACGCGCCCTTCGTCGCTGGGATAGCTCTGGCGAGCAGAGTCGAGCAGGCGACGGTTAATTTCGTAGATGATCTCAAGGTGGCGAGGCAGCAGCATCTCAAACCAGGCAAGAGGCCATTTTTCGAGAGCTTCCGGCAGTAACGTGTGATTCGTGTAGGCCAGAGTTCTCCTGGTGATGTCCCAGGCGTCGTCCCACGCGAGGCGAGCTTCGTCGAGCAGGATTCGCATGAGTTCGGGAACTGCGAGAGCAGGATGCGTGTCATTCATCTGGATCGCCACCTTGTCGGGGAAGGCGTTCCAGTTATCATTATTGCTCTTGAAGCGACGAGCCAAATCTGCAAGAGAGGCGGCGACCAGGAAGTACTCCTGCAGGAAGCGGAGACCCTGCCCGCGGCTGGTTGAATCGTCGGGGTACAGAACGCGCGTGATCGACTCCGCGGCAAGACCTTCGGCCAGCGCGGCAATGAAGTCCCCTCGGCTGAACCGCCGGAAGTCGAAGTAGTTGGGTGTGGCGGCGGCCCACAGGCGCAAAGTATTGATTGTCTTGCCGCCGTATCCTACGACCGGCCGATCGTACGGGATGCCGATCAGGCTGGAAGGCTCGCCTGGAATCAGATGCAACCTGGAATCCCTTAGCTCAACAGAGCAGTTAAGCTTGATTTCGACCGTTTCGTTGAGACGCGGGATCTCCCATGGATCCGCGCGACGCAGCCAGTTGTCGGGCTGCTCGAGTTGCCACCCTTCATTGATGGATTGCTTGAAGATGCCGTATTCATAGCGCAAGCCGTATCCCATCGCCGGCAGCTGAAGAGTTGCCATCGAGTCGAGAAAGCAGGCGGCAAGCCGTCCTAATCCACCATTCCCCAATCCCGCATCCGGCTCCTGCTCCGCGATGCTAAGCCAATCAAGGGATTTGGTCATGATGAGGTTTTTGACGACGGGGTCCAGCAGCATGTTCCGGATGTTATTGCCCAGCGAGCGGCCGATTAAAAACTCCATGGATAGGTAGTAAACGCGTTTTGCATTTTTCTTTTGGTAGGCGTTCTCGGTTCGCATCCACCGCTGCGAAAGTACATCTCGAGTTGCATGAGCCGCGGCTTCATACTGGGAACGTAAATCCGAAGACGTAACATCCGTCAGGTTATCGAAAGTCAAGTGCCGTTCGAAGAGCGCGTCGTCAGTTCCTGAGAATCTGATTGGACCAAACCCGTACTGGTTCAGGAGTTCGGGTGCAATGGGATTTAGCGCAGAAGGAGTACTCGCCGCGGTTGAACCTGACAGTTTCATCGTGCTTCCAGTGCTCATTGGAACTCCCTCGAGGTGCGGTGACTCTTTTGGATAAGTATGGTTAGCGGGCCGCGAACTGCCTGGTCCGATTGAAGCTATCGAACAATCACCCAGAATTCGCTTGCGACTCGCGTTTGTGCTGATGTTGTTTTTGAATTCGGACGCGAATTGTCATGTCAGTTTTCAAGCGGGCCAGGTCCACTGATCGATCTCCGGCTTATCGATTCCGTGCTGATAGGCGTAATCGAGACACTCGATTTGCATGTTGCGCAACATTTCCTTGGGGTGGGCGCCGATTCCCTGGAGAGACGCTACCCGGTCGATGACATCGATCGCGAGGCTGAAGCGATCGATCTGATTCTTTATTGCCAGGTCGAGCGGAGTGTTGATATTGCCCTTTTCCTTGTATCCCCTGACGTGAAGGTTCTTGTGATTCGTTCGCCTATATGTCAGGCGGTGTATCAGCCATGGGTAGCCGTGAAAATTGAAGATGACGGGCCGGTCTTTTGTAAACAAGCTGTCGAAATCCGCGTCGGAGAGACCGTGCGGATGCTCGGTTGACGGGACAAGCCGGTAGAGATCCACCACATTGAGAAAGCGGATTTTGAGGGCCGGGAAAAACTGGCGCAAGAGTACAACGGCAGCCAATGCTTCCTTAGTTGGAATGTCGCCAGCGGACGCCATTACCACATCTGGCTCCATGCCCTCATCGTTACTGGCCTTTCGCCATATTCCAAGTCCCTTTGTGCAATGCACGATTGCTTCGTCCATGGTCATGTACTGCAGGTGCTTCTGCTTGTCCGCGACGATGACATTCACATACCCCGTACTCTTGAGGCAGTGATTTGCCACACTCAACAGCGTATTTACATCTGGCGGCAGATAGATCCGGCAGACTTCGGGGCTCTTATTGACCACAATGTCAAGGAACCCGGGATCCTGGTGCGTAAACCCGTTGTGGTCCTGTCGCCATACCGTCGAGGTGATGAGCAGGTTGAGAGACGAAATCGGCGAGCGCCAACTTTGTTCGCGCGCTGAAGCGAGCCATTTGGCGTGCATATTGAACATGGAGTCGATGACGTGAACGAAGGCCTCGTATGTTGAGAAAAATCCGTGTCTGCCTGTGAGGAGATAGCCTTCGAGCCACCCTTCGAGCGTATGTTCTGAAAGCATTTCGAGCACTCGCCCATTGGGGGCAAGTTCGCCGCCATCGGCGTCTTCGGGCAGATAGTTGGCAAGCCACAGCTTCTTACTGGCCTCATAGATCGCGTCGAGCCTGTTGGACGTGTTCTCGTCCGGAGAAAAGACGCGAAAACTATGCGGATTCTTTCGCATTGTGTCTCGAAGGAACTGGCCTAATGGACGCGTGTTTTCTGCGAAAACCCGACCGGAATCTTTCACATCGATGGCATAGTTCTGAAAGCCTGGAAGGCGTAGCGCCCGGCGAATCAATCCTCCATTGGCATGGGGGTTTGCGCTCATGCGTCGCGATCCGGTGGGCGCCAGCGCCTTCAATTCGGGAATGAGGCGGCCGTCCTCATCGAAAAGTTCCTCGGGGCGATAAGAACGAAGCCATCCCTCCAGGAGTTTGAGATGCTCAGGGTTTTCGCGAACACGCGCGAGGGGTACCTGGTGCGAGCGCCAAAAGTTCTCGACTTTATGACCGTCGACTTCCTTCGGTCCGGTCCATCCCTTAGGACTCCGCAGCACGATCATTGGCCACCGCGCTCGTTGCGGCTCACCTCCTCCCAGCCTCGCGTGGGCCTGAATGCGCCGAATTTCAAGTACGCACGACTCCAGCGCGACAGCCATTTTCTGGTGCATTTCATGAGGGTCGGTTCCCTCCACGATGTGCGGAGTCCACCCGTAACCCTTGAAGAGCGCGTCGAGTTCTTCGTGTGGGATCCGCGCGAGGATTGTCGGATTATTGATCTTGTACCCATTTAGGTTGAGGATTGGCAGTACGGCGCCATCGCGGAGGGGATCGAGAAACTTATTAGAGTGCCACGATGTGGCCAGAGGCCCGGTCTCCGCTTCGCCATCGCCCACTACGACAGCTACAAGCAGGCTCGGATTGTCAAAAGCCGCTCCAAACGCATGCGAAATGCTGTAGCCGAGTTCTCCGCCTTCATGAATAGATCCCGGAGTTTCCGGAGTGCAGTGGCTGCCGATACCACCCGGGAATGAGAACTCCCTGAAAAACGTGCGCATTCCCTCGACGTCTTCGCTTTTGTTGGGGAAGACCTCAGAATAAGTGCCCTCGAGATAGACGGGGCCCAGCACTCCGGGCGCTCCGTGCCCGGGACCGGCCAGGAAGATGGCATCCAGATCATATTTTCGGATCACGCGATTGAGATGAACATAAGCAAAGCTCAAGCCGGGACTTGATCCCCAGTGTCCGAGGAGGCGCTGTTTGATGTGCTCGGGCCTCAGAGGCTCCCGCAGCAAAGGATTATCGAGGAGGTAAATCATTCCAACAGCCAGGTAATTGCATGCGCGCCAATAGGCGTCAACCTTGCGCATCTCTTCGGATGAAAGTTCGCCCGCATCCGTCGGCTGAGCAGCGTTGCCCGGGAGCGCGTTAACTTCAATCGTTGCTGGATGCATAAATTGTTTACTCCCCCTGTGCGAACTCTGACGGCCGTCAACCCAATCAGGGTCGGAACCGCGACAATGCGGTCAGAAATCTGCTAGCCGCAGTGAATGAATGATGGAGATTCAACACATGGATGAGAACTGGCAAAAGTGTGAGCAAAAGCCAGCGGTAGCAACTTCAACTTGCGAATTTGATTAAAGTGAACCGCGCTACGCCGGGCCGTCAAGGCGTGACCCAATCCGGTGCCGACGAGGCCAGGGCAACAAGAGTCAGCTTCGGCTCGCACTCCGGGGCATTGCGTTGAGAGCAATAGCACAACTTACTTTTTCGTCATGATTCATTTCGCGGCGAGGAGACACTTCTGAAACTACTGGGGGATTGCGCCTAGTGCGTTTTTGTCCGGGCCACTCCGATATTTGCGAGTACCAGTTTCTGCCTGATTTCTCGATACTTCCATTGAGTTCCAGCCTGTCGGCGGGAATGTACGCTACTCATTTTCATCGATCCACGGAGCTTACGGATAGGTGTTTTTGGGACCCGCCCTGGACCTCATTATTCAGGGAGGCAATCATGAAAATGCGATATGCAATTCAAATCACGGCGGTAATGCTTTTGAGTACCTGGGCGTGGGCGCAGGAAGCACCGAAAGCGGAATTGAGCTTCGACTATTCATTCGCACGCTATTCTCCAAGTGCTTCCTACACGAAGGGCCACAGCTTTAATGGCGGTGGCGGCGCCTTCAAATACAATTTCGGCCAGTATCTCGGGATCGCGGCGGACTTCCAGGGATACAACAGCAACACCACAACCTTCAATATTTCGCCAAACTCGACATTTCCAAACGGGCTCCACGGATCCGTATCGGGCAACCTGTTTACATACCTGTTTGGGCCGGAGGTGAAGTTCCATGCGGCTCCCCATGTCAACCCCTTCTTTGACGTTTTGTTAGGCGCTGCTCATAGCTCGGTGTATGGCAACGCCTTCACCACCCTCTGTCAGCCAGTGGCCGGAAATTGCGTTGGCGCCTCAACAACGCCAAACGGAAATGGCTTCGCCATGACGGCTGGCGGCGGTATCGACGTTCCGATCAATCAACGATTCGATATCAGGGTTGGTCAGTTCGATTACCTTTACACCCGCTTCACGAACATCTTTAACAGCACCGGGCAGAACAACTTTCGCTACCTGGCGGGTCTAAACATCAAGCTGGGAGCGCCGAGTTCGAAGCCGCAGCCGTAGTTTCGTGTCGTGACGGAGAAACGAAAGCAACTTGCATCCGACTGAGCTATCAGCGCTATGCGAACAATTCGCCAACTCCGAGTTTATAAACGAAAGCGCACAGCCCGCGAAGCAACCCCGACGAAGGTGAGATAAATAACTGGGGTGTGTTTCGATAATAGTTAAAACTCCCTCCCTCGAGCGAGCCGGGAAAGGGCGCCGGCTCGCTCGCCTTCCTTGATAGGGCATATTTTCCGCCGGAACGAGAGCTTCAGCAGAGGGACTCCTGGTTCCAGCCGGCAGATCGGTGAGCTTGCCCGGCCAGAGCATCGAAGGTATCTGTAATTCGCGATCAGTCTATTGGTTCAAGCTGGCGTCTGCGCACTGTAAACGCCGCAGCTACTTGGCTGCCTGCGCCGTATGCTTGCTAAGCGGACTTCAGTCCCTGGCCTTTGGATGCTGGATCGGTATGCAGGTACTTGACGAGCATAACTTCATTTCCTTGCTCGTTGTAGACGAGTTCATCAACCAAATGAAGAGAAAGAAGGATGCCGTATCCACCGGGAGGCAATCCGGCCGCTTCGCGAACGGGAATATGCCGAAATGGATCGTCTGGAGGGTTGGTTACCGCTGCATGATAAAGCTCGCTGAGAGAGAACCCTTCCCCGGGATCTTTGACCCTGCAAGCTATTGCATGGCGCGCCCGAAAATATGAGATCTCAACATACTGACTGGGGTCAAAGTTACCGCCATATGACATTGCATTTATCAGGATTTCGCGGAACGCATATGCAACCTGCCCCTTTTCTTCATCCGGCAGATCGACGACCTCGAGGAAGAACTGCATCAGCCGGTCCGCTGTACTACGGTCGCATCGAACCAGAAGGCGAATCCAGACCGGGGTCGCAGACACAACCTCGATTCCATCATCCCAGCAGGGTGTCTGCATGGCCGCGTGAATCACATCCCTCAGGGAGTCGAACGTGTAAGGAGTAGAAAAATAGCAGAACGCCCGCTGGCGAAGAGCGAGGATCACGTCTTCCGGCGTGCTGTTCTTCGTCAAAATGATCATCCTTGTATGGGGACGAACAGATCGGAGTTGCTGAAGGAGCCGAATATCTTCCTTGGCTGAAGATCCCTCCGCTGTCAGTATCAGATCGAATGGCCGTGTCCGCGCGGCTCCAAGTGCTTCATCGTTGCTCAGCACGTATTCGACTTTCCATTCTTGCCTTAGCAGGTGATCGAACAGTCGTGGATCCAGGTCAACATCTGCCACGACAAGCATGGAACGAGCCTGCGTGGGAGAGTCCTCAAGGTTCTCTGTGGCAGTCATGTTTGTCTTTCCAAATTGCATGGCGACTCGGCGAAGTGCCAATATCTGACACCAAGGCCAGCATATGGCGCGGATCTCGATACTCGGTACTGTCAGAAATACGAGGGGCGTGAATGGTATGTGTCAACATCGAGAGTGCTCGATCACAAGCACTTTGTCCTGACATCCACAAATCACCACTAACAGTTCTGGGAGTGTTCACGCCCTGGCCCAAAAAGACAACATCGAAGCGTTAAAACGCATGGTTCGAAAATGATTGCGATTGGCATTCCGGGTTACCGAATCGAAGACAAACTCGTTTGATGCGCTCCGCGTTCAACCGCTTAAGCAGCATTGGAGGCTCAACAATGAAGAAATTCAGGATACTTGCTGCAATCTCTTTGGTTGCATTGGCGCTCGGTGCCGCGTGGGCACAAGATGTTCGTTACAACTTCGATAAGAAAACCGATTTTTCGAAGTTCAAGACGTACAAATGGGTCGCTATTAAAGGTGCCCAAACTTTTAATAGCCTCATCGATCAAGACATCAAAGACGCAGTTGACGCCCAACTTGTGACGAAGGGGCTTACGAAGACTGACGGTGAAGGTGCGGATTTGCTTATCGGGTATCAGGGAGCGGTCGGCCAAGAGAAGGAATTCAGCTCCTATAATTCATCCTGGGGTTATGGCCCTGGCTGGTATGGGGGAGGGTGGTACGGCGGCCCCTCTTCAAGCTGGAGTACGGGTCAAACTTCCACAATCTATATTGGCCAGGTCGCCGTGGATATGTACGACTCCACTAACAAGGATTTGGTTTGGAGAGGAGTGGTAAGCAAGACCATTGACGCAAAGGCTAAACCTGAAAAGCAGCAGAAGAATATGAACAAAGCAATGGGAAAGCTCTTCAAAAACTATCCCCCAAAATCCAAATCATAATGCGGCCTCCCGACCGCCGATTCGTGGTCCCGATGCGAACCCAGTTGATCTGGTCGGGACATTTTCTGCGAGTTCAATCGAAACGAATCCCGAACGAGTAGCAATTCGGCAAGATCTGAACGCGCTTCGACGCCGCCAGAACAGAACTTCATCGCCCCACCCAAACGCAGCTGACCTAGCTCATGAATTTCCAGTCAAAGCAAAAACAAGAGCAGCAGAAAAACGATGACGAGCGTAGCAAAGAATGCTCGAATTAATACTTTGAAAATAGCACTCGGGCCTCGATCGGGCGCGTACCCGCCCAGGGAGGACCTCCAACCGAGGGGCTGGCGAACGTCGACAGCGATCATGTCGTGCTTGGGAATTCGGAGCATAAGGCCTCGCGGCTAGGACGACTTGCTGTCCGGATACTGAGGGATCGGTGCCTCTGGAATGAACACCTTGTCATTCCGCACCATATTTATTGCCGTGCGCAAGTCGGTATTCATGCGAGACTTGAAAACGTAACCGGATGCGCCGGCGTCAAAAGCGGCGCGAATGAATTCCAGCTCCTCATGAACCGTAAGAAAGATAATTTTTGAACGGCACAGATTAGATCTCAACTGTCTGGTGATTTCGAAGCCGTTCATATCGCCCATGGAGATGTCGAGCACCACCACGTCGGGCTTGAGCGCCGGTACCTCCGCCACTACGGCGCTCGCTTCCTCGAGCGCGGCGACCACGTCGAAATCGTTGTGAAGCATGTGTTGCACGGCTTCCAGCATATCTGGATTATCGTCGGCAATGAGCACACGAAGCCGGTCAGCCACACGGATCTCCTGGATGTCCACTCTCAGGAACCCCAAAACACGAAACCATGCTAGAAGGTGACCCAATCAGGAGAAACTGATAATACCAACGGTCTCGTCTTGTTAAAGATATAGTCGCTACTGGGGCGAGATCATGTGATGCCTGATTGCATATTCGATCAGTCCTGCGCTTGTCTTGATGCCTAGGATGTCCATGATCCGGTACTTGTGAAAGGCCACAGTCCCCGGCTTGAGCTGCAGGATGAATGCGACCTCTTTCATGGATTTTCCTTCGGCCAGCAATTGCAGGACCTCGCTTTGCCGGGTGGTAATGTGCTTTTCTTCACGGTAGACGGCTCCCGACCGCAAGAGGTATTCCACCGTGTCTTTGGTAATGAGGGGCGAGAGGTAAGACTGTCCACGCATGACGCGGCGAACGGCGGTGATCAATTCCTCAGCGCTGCACTGCTTGAGAACATATGCTGAGGCGCCGCGTCGAAATGCCTCTGCGGCCACGTCGGCCGCAAGGGACATCGTGAGGTAGATGAGCTTAATTGAGCGATTCCTTTGTTTAATGACTTCACCAGCATCCAGTCCGTTCAAACGCGGCATCGAAATGTCAAGGATGACGACATCCGGCCGCAGTTCCGCCTCAGCCTTCAAGAGCTCCCGCCCATCTGAAACCATCGCAACGACTTTGAATTCAGGCTCCAGGAGGTTTTTGCAGGCTTCGGCAATCAGCCTATGGTCATCTGCTATTAGAATGCGTGGGCGATGATGGTTTTCCATGGTAATTAACCGTTATTCGACCGAAATGTCAGTGTCAACTAATAGTACTACTAGTCTGCATTGCGCTTCACGAGGATGCAGGGTGTCGCTATCGCATTGACCGAGAGTTAAGAGAATTCGCATTTTCGTTGCCTTGGGAGAATCTAGAGCGCTACAGCCGCGGTCACTTTGGTTCCCGATCCCAACTTCGAAGCAATTGCGAAGCGCCCTGCGACAAGATTAATCCTTTCTCGCATGCTCAATACACCGAGACCTGAGTTGATCGCGACAGTGTCTCCGTTGTCAAATCCAGTCCCGTTGTCCGTCACATCCAGTACCAACTCGTTTTCGGCCGGGTGCAACTTTACGGTGACTCGCGAGGCATGACTATGCTTCGCTACGTTTTGAAGTGCCTCCTGCAGCACGCGATAGAGGCAGAGTGATTTTGCGCTGTCGAGCAGCGGTGGCGCAGACTTTGCCTGGTAATCCACATTGATTCCGTACTGGCCTGCAAAATCGCGACAGAGGCGCTCGGCCGCAACTGCTAGCCCAAGGAAGGTGAGTTCCGACGAGTGCAGCCGATGAGACAATTTGCTGATGTCGCTGCTAAGAAGTTGAATTCTCCGATAGAGCTCGTGAACATCAGAGCGAGTGGTATTTTCCTCATCAGCGACACCAGAATCGACTCGCTGAGCCTGCACACAGAGCAAAGCCGCCTCCTGGCCGATGTGGTCGTGCAATTCCCGCGCGATCCGGCGCCGCTCCTCTTCTTGCGAATTGATGAGGCGTCGGCTGAGCTCCCGCAGCGCCCGCTCGGATTGCCGGACTTCGGTTACGTCAGACGTTATGCCTAAGACCTTGCGGATTTGTTTGTCCGGCCCAAACATTGCCCGTCCAGCCTCTTCCAGCCATGCCACACGCCCATTCTGGAGCGACAAACGGAAAACGACTCTATAGTCAGGTCTTTCCGGGTTGAGAGATTGAAGCGCGCGAATGTAGCCTTGCCGGTCCTCGGGATGAATACGATTTATAAAGTCGTGTTTAGTGTGCCGCGAATTATGGCCGGGAAAGTCCAACAGGGCAGCACTTTGTTCCGACCGTTCAATCACGTCCGTTACTACGTCCCACTCGAATGCATGGAGTCGTCCTGCTTCAATTGCGGTGCGAAGCCGCTCGTCGCGTTCATAGGATGCCAGAGCCTCTTCGCGCTGCTCCTTTTCCGATTGAATGTCGCGGACTGCGTACGCGACTTCAGCAGCGACGCCTCGCCGATCGCGGCGCGTGATCTTCCCACGCATGTGAAACCATCGGTAAGGGCCGGGCTTTGTCCGGAGGCGAAACTCGCAATCGAGTGCCGGAGACTTGGCGGATAGGAGCGCTTTCAAATGCGCCTGGAAGGTGTCCACCTCGTCAGGATGGATCAGGCTTTGGAGTGGAATATGATGATTCGACCCAGGGGCCTTATATCCCAATATTTCAACGCTCGAATCGCTAAGGTTGAGTGGGCCATGAGATGGGTTCCAAATCCCGTAGAAGTCGTTTGTGGCATGGAGGATGGTCTTCAATCGGTCCTCTGCCAATGAGGATCGCTGCCGGGGAGATCGCGCAACCGCGCGGTGGGCTTTTGGCGTTGTTCGAGTGTGCGCAAGCTGGGTTCTTTTCATCAGACGCAAGCTCCGAATTTAGCGCAAGGTTACATGCAGATGATTCCAGGAATGCACAGAGCGTAATCGACTAGACCGTTAAACAGCGTGAACGACAATTCAGGTAACTATCTTGCCTGCACGCCGCCCATCCGTTGCTCTTCTATTTCATGACGCGAGCCAACTGCTGCTGAGCTATTTGCAGCCTGCTCGCGCCACTTAATGCGTGATAAGTCCGGCGGGGAATCACGTGACCCTTCCCCGCCAGTCGTCGCCGGCGATCAAATCACGGTCTCAGGAAGCGATCGGATTCGAAGTCCGGAATCTTTGAAACACGCGAATACCTGCGGAACCCGCCAAAAGCATTAGCCCAACAAGTCCCGTGAGCGGCAAATCACTTCCGGTCTTTGGCAACTCTGCGGGTGCAGCGGCGGGCGCGGCGGGCGGAGGAGGAACGGGGGTGACAACCGCTACCAGAATCGGAACGTCTGCCGGTGGGGGAGGCGGTGGTGGCGGCATCTTGCCGGTAAGCTTGGCCTCATGTTCGACCTGAGTCACGGGCTCTTCGACAACTTTTGTGGCTGTGACGATCATGCCTTTCTTTAAGCCGAATACATCGGTTTCCTGGCCATTGACGACGAATTTCTGGCCATTCGGAACCTTGAAGGACTGATTCTCGCCGTTGTCCATCGTCAAAATCACTGTAAGTGGCGCGTTTACGTGAAACACTTTTCCAGTAACTGATTGCGTGGTGACAATCACCTTCGGTGTGGTGGTCGTCGTAACGGTTTTCTGAAGGTGCATGCCGGGTTTCAGATCATGAATGCCAAGTTCTTTGCCGTCGACAGTTACGCGCGAACTCTCGGGCAAATTGGCTAGGTGCCTGATAGTCCCGTCGTCCATTTTCAAAATCAGGTCGTTTCCGTCAACCGACAGCACTTGGGCATTTTCGACCTTAACCGTCTTGGTCGCCTGCCCTTTTTGTTCCTGCTGAGCTGTTTGGACCTGGGCATTGACCGCGATCGTAACGGCTAGCCCAATCGCCCCCACCGCGAAAACTCTCGCCGCTCGCATCCATCCGTTGTGTTCGTTCATTGCGTTGTCTCCTTAGCTCTTAAATCAGTGGCTTGCAAACTCGCCTTAGCAGGCTCGTTCAATGTTGTGGTCTCGCTCTTCAAAGACGCGTGCACGATATATCGTTGAGGAGCGCTTCCAACGAAGTAAAATGGAAAACAGGTCACAAGGGTCAAAGAGGGTTGCGGACCGCTTTTTAACACGCTTACATCGCTGGGACTGACCAGCGAGATCGAATCGATGACATATGTTTGCGTACCGGCGGCGGTTTCGAGTTCCATTGAGTCACCCACCACAACGTCTTTGAGTCCGCGAAAGAAACCATCACGGTGGCCTGCAATGCCAATGTTTCCGGACCCGCCGATGGGAGCGGTGCCGCCAATTCTTCCCACACCCCGGTTCAGAATGAGATCGCTTGTTCCCTCGTAGACCGGAACGTTCAGATGTATCTTCGTTACCGTGAGTATTGCGAGAGGTTCGTCGAAATGCTCTGCGAGTGACGCCTTGTAGTGCTCGATTCGTTCCGGAGACCAAAGCCCAAAGTCGATCTGCATTGGGTTTGCCCGACCAACTCCTCCGGCCGGAATTTGGCGGGCGGAACGTGAATGAAACCTTGCAACTGCACCCATCGAATAGATTCTTCCCCCAAAATATGTAAGCGCAGCAAAGCCCGTTAAAGCCAAACCAATCACGAGCAAAATAAACTCCAGGCGCTTCATATTGAAAATGCGTCTACTCATGCAGTCACAGTCACACCTTGACTCCTCACCCACGATAGCGGGGCTCCGAGGATGGAGCGGGGCGCTTAGTAACGCGTAGAGTAGTTCTCGCTCATGCTCCCTAAGAACTCCCAGTTTTGCTAGTTAAACGCGTCAATCTCGTCTACGAGATGAGACACGAACGATATGGCTGCAGATGCGAGCCTTGCGGGTCAAAGTCGCCAGCCCTTCGTGAACATGACCGTCTGTTGCCTATTGAGCAGGCGTGGGTTTGGCTGTGGCGAGGTCAACTTCAAAGAAGAAGCCGATCACCGTTTGATTGAATGCGCAGGCTCAGTGTGGTGTCCGAAAATGCGTTTCCCTGTAAAAGCCGCGCATCGAGATCAACTCTGAAATTCATGGGCCGTTTCCTCACCGCTGCTCGCCTTTTGCGGTGGTCGTTCGAATCGTTCTATGAGGTTTCCCATGTAGTCCGAAATATGGATAGCGCGAGCCGGATAGCCAATTCTGATCCCAGCGGATGTGAGTGTTTCTCTGATTCGGATCAATAAGTCCTCCTGAATTTCGAGGAACTGATTCCAGTCCAGCGCGGAAACATACGCGAAGACCTCGAGCTCGAGATTGGATTCGGCGAAGCGCATGAATCGAACTCGTGGGGTCAAAGGGAGGACTCTCGGATCTCGTTCCAATAGATTCCGCACTTCGAAAACCAAAGAATTCAAAGCCTCGGACGGCGTTTGATGCTCCACCCCGATGACATGGCGGAGCCAGAATCGATCACGGGCAGAAAAGTTTTCGAGGATCATGGTGGCCATTTGGCCATTTGGTATTGTGACCAGAGTTCGATCAAGCGTTCGAACTCGGGTTGAACGGAGCCCGATAACTTCAATTGTTCCGGACACATCTCCCATCTTGAAGAAATCGCCCACGCGAACCGCGCCGTCCATTATCAAGGACGCTCCACCGATCACATTTTCCAGCGTTTTCTGCGCTGCGAGGGCGATTGCGATTCCGCCCACTCCCAGGCCGGCGAGAGTGGCAGAGGGGTTGATGCCGAGGTTGTGCAATATGAACATCAAACCGACAATGATCGCAATCAAATCCACTAATCGCCGCGCGGGCCGCAGAACAACAGTGGAACTCAGCCGGCCTTGACGCTCCATCCGATTCTTCAAATACACTTCGCATCGCGCGCCCACCAGGAACATTGCCCAGACAAAGGCCACGATCAGAAGCAAATGCGCAACGATAATGCCGGCCTGGCGAGCGAATAGTGACAAGCTGAGTTTTGAAAGGCTCTCGTAGACCGTACCCGAAAGAATTACAAGCCGAATCGGGTGCGGCAGGACTGTGAGTTTCTGCGTGTCCTGACGATGCGCCCAGCGCCTGAGTGCATAGCTCAGTCCCAGGCTAATCATCCGGTCGAGGAGGCTGAGCCCGAGATAGAGCAACGGCAGAAAAAGTAGAAAGAACAACCAAGCAAAGAGGGTGAGGCCAAACTGCTTTCTGAGCAAAAAGTCGGGTACATGGTCTTCAATCTTGGCGGAAGCATTAATTTCGTTATAGACGTCGGGAATATCGGCAAGCGTGTCGCGCGAAAAGAGCCAAATCGACTCTCCGTTCGGCCGGTCAATTCGCACAAGATAAATATCGACACCTCCCGTCTCAGTCACAACACTCCCGATCAGTTCGCGTGTCGAATCAGACGGATTCGCCAAAGATCCGTGCGGGTCGTTGCTCACGTTGTTCAGCTTTGCCGGCAGTTTTCGATCCAAGACGAAGAAGAGTTGTTGAGCGAGAAGGGCGGCATCCTTCCCATGCGCATGGGTTTCCAGGTACTGGGACGCCATGTCGAACTTTTGACTGTATGCGGCAGCGAGGAAACCCAATACAGCGCCTCGGGGCGTCGCGCGTCCAAGTGGGTCTTTCGGTACTTCGGTTGCCTCCGCTTGAGGTGGCGGAGCGGGAACGGCAGCCTTTGGAAGCTGGCCCCAGGTACTTGGGAGACACGTCAGGAAGGCGAAGATCAGGCTACGAAAGAGTAAGTGCGCTATGAATTGCCGTGACCGTCTGGACCACACACTCGACCTGCCTGAAAGATTCTATTGGCCTGATCCGGCATCAGGGCTTCAGCGTGAGCGGCTGATCGAGCTTGAAAGTCAGTACAGTCTCCGCAGGCAGCTCAATATCCCGATTGTTCCCCGTAAAAGCGCCAGCCGTCGTGCCTGCGGCCGCTCCAGCAAGAGCGCCAATTGCCGCACCCTTGCCGCCGCCCGCCAATCCGCCGATCAATGCACCGGCGCCAGTGCCGCCACCGACCATAACCGCAGTGCGCTTTCCTTTTCCCTGTGACTGTTGCTGGAAGAGTTCAGTCACGATGTTATAACTGTGCCCATTTACAGTCACAGAGTTGAGCGCGAGCATGAGAGAAGCTCCGCCTTTAAACTTTCCTGCCTTCTTCGCGTCCGTAACAGTTCCGGTAACATCGGATCCACTGGGAATTGCCGTTGTGCCGTTTAGCGAAACCGACTTCGAAATCGTGCCGGAGAAACCGGTTCCAGTCTGAGTGGTCTTGGTGCTCAGAGCCTGGTTGATTCGTGCGGTGATTACAGTTCCGGCTGGAACGACAATCGGCGGAGGAGGTGGAGGTGGGGGCGGAGGAGGCTGCGGGGGCTGAGCTGTCAACGAGGGCGATGAAGCAGGAGCACCGGCGGCTCCGGATGGGGTGGTGCCCATGCCGGATGGCGCAAATGCTTGCTGGCCCACAGACGTCTGGTCCACGACCGATGACACGCCCGGCTCTTCCTTGGCCATTCGAACGAGTTCCCGCTTTGCCGCCACTGTCTTCGTCGAACCTGTCAAGGTGACCTCGCCGTCGTGGGATGCCACCGAGACTTGGGAATCCTGAGTCGTGGGGTTCGCAGCAATTTTGCCCTGTATCTCCTTGGTGATGTTTTGGTCGTCGGACTTGCTGTGACATCCCGATATGATTGCGGCGAGAATGCCCAGGATCAGAATTGCCCGGAGGTTGCGCATTGACGTCTCCTCCAATTCTCCCAGTGTGTCCAATTTCAGATGGAACATACCGCCCGGACGTGCCCGTCGAAACTGCCAGAACTGCTAGAGCAATCAGTTCCAAATAGGCGCGCGCAATCGGGATGGAGCAAATTGTCTTGCTGTCAGAACACAATGGGCATTGCTATGCCATTTGCTAGTCTGCGGAGACTATGGGAAAGGGTATGAATGAGAGGGACTTGAGGAATGATTGGTGCCCAAGGGACAGCAACGACGCTTTTGCCAAAGGGTTTTGCGGCTTTACTTTTTCTCCATTGCTATTGCCGCATTCGCTTGCCGGATGGTGTTTACCCAGGATTTGGCTCCGCGGTCCTACCTCATTACGCCTATCCACAGCAACGCGATCATCGTGACCTATTCGTTTTTTGACGGAAACCTCGACCTACAGGGCGCGCTCCCGATTACAGATGCTACCGCGAAAGCAAACGTACCCATAGTCGCGCTCTTTCATTCGTTTGATTTTTTTTCCCGGAGCGCAAGCTTTACCGCTGGGGTGCCCTATGGCCAAGCGAACTTCCGGGGTTCGGTACTTGACACTGAGACCAATGTCTACCGATCCGGGCTGCTCGATTCGGTTTACCGGCTCTCCGTCAATTTGATTGGCGGCCCGGCGATGACTGCTCCGGAATTCAAAAAGTGGCGACAGAAGAACATCCTTGGCTCCAGCCTTCGTGTTGCCGCTCCTACAGGACAATACGACGGTACAAGACTGATCAATTTCGGAAGCAACCGGTGGGGGTTCAAACCGGAAATTGGGTATTCCCGCCGCAATGGGCATTGGCTAATCGATACATATTTTGGCACGTGGTTCTACACAAGGAACCAGAAGTTCTTTTCGCAAACCCAGTACAATCCCGGCGTGCAATCGCAGACCCAGGAGCCGGTTGGTGCGGTCGAAGGACATCTGAGCTATGACGTGAAGCCGCGCTTCTGGCTGTCATTCGATGCAAATTACTGGTTTGGGGGAAAGACAAGCCTCAACGGCGTTGAGAACCCGAAGAGCGAGCTCAGTAGTTCACGGCTGGGCGTCACCACTTCGCTTCCGATCAACCGTCATCAATCTGTAAAGGTTAGTTATAGCAACGGCGCATATGTGAGATATGGGGGCAATTACCAAAATGTGTCGGTGGGGTGGCAGTTCTCCTGGCTTGGGCGTCCGAACTGATCGATTTCGGATGGCACGGGAAGACGCCGCCTGCTCGGACTGGCGTTCTACTCCACCTCGGTCGAGCGAGGAATGCACGCACCTCGCGCCAAACTAAACCGCACAAATCGCTGGTAGTTTTCGGAGTACCGTCACAGCCCACCGCTTTCTAGATTCATATCCGAAGCCGGGCTGCATTTACCGAACGCGCGTGGGTGCTCGACAGTTCCCGATGAAATGACACAATCACTTTGAATGCCGTTGAATCTGACGCCATTTGACTCGGGGCGGGAAGGAACGGGATGTTCATCATGAGACTTGAAAAAGCTATACCTGGAAAGATCAAGTATGCGTTCCGAACCCTGGTTGCCTCCCTGTGTTGCTTCGTGATCGCGCCGGGTGATGGAGTTTGGGCCTCTTCTTTTTCTCAGGATCAGAGTGCGGCGCCAGCGACTGCGGATGCGACACTGTCGTCACAGGAACTTGATTCGCTAGTGGCGCCAATCGCTCTTTATCCCGATTCTTTGTTATCCCAGGCACTGGTTGCGTCGACATACCCCCTGGAACTCGTGCAGCTGCAGCAATGGCTCACCTCAAACTCAAGTCTCAAAGGCCAGGCGCTCACAGATGCAGCCATGAAACAGCCATGGGACGCGAGCGTTCAAGCGATGGCCGAGCTTCCCGACCTGGTGAAGCAACTGGCCGGAAATATCCAGTGGACGACCGACCTAGGGAACGCATTCCTGGCGCAGCAGAAGGATTTGATGGATGCAGTGCAGCGCATGCGCGCAAAGGCGCAGGGAAACGGCAATCTCAAATCCACTGAACAGCAGAAGGTCGAAACGGAAACGGTCGAGGGCCAGCAGGTCATCGTGATTCAGCAGTCGAATCCTGAAGTCGTGTATGTCCCGAGTTACAATCCGACAGTCGTCTACGGCGCACCTCCCTATCCCGCCTATCCGTATCCGCCAATTGCTTATCCACCTCCGGGCTATTATGCAGCCGGAGCGGCAATCTCATTCGGCGTAGGAATGATGATGGGCGCAGCCTGGGGAGGCGGCGGGTGGGGATGTGGATGGGGCGGTAACAATGACATCACGATCAATAACAACAACAATTTCGTGAGGAATAGCAATGTCCAGGGCGGAAACCGAGTAAACGCGAGAGGTAATGGCAACACCTGGCAGCACAACCCGCAGCATCGCGGCGGCGCACCTTATGGGAATCGTGCAACTGCGAACCGGTTTGGCGGGTCTGCGCGAGGTGACGCGCGCGGTGGCGGACTTGGGAACAACCGCGGCGGACTCGGGAATAACCGCGGAGGTCTCGGGAACAATGGCGGACTCGGGAATAACCGCGGAGGTCTTGGGAACAATGGCGGTCTCGGGAACAACAACCGTGGTGGTCTCGGGAACAACGGAGGACTTGGGAACAACAACCGTGGTGGTCTCGGGAACAATGGCGGTCTCGGAAACAACAATCGCGGCGGCGTTGGAGGCAACAACGGCGGCCTCGGAAACGGCAATCGCGGTGGCGCCGGCGGGGGAATTGGCGGCGGTGGCGATCGCGTCGGCAATCGGAGCGTCGGCAATTCATCCAGGGGCGGCGGCGCGTTTGGAGGCGGCAGCGGCGCGTCAGCAAGAGCAAGCAGTTCGCGTGGAGCTTCCAGTTTTGGCGGCGGGCGCGGCGGCGGCGGAGGGGCACGCGGTGGTGGCGGCGGGCGCGGCGGCGGCGGTGGACGGCGCCGCTAGAGACAGCGGATAGACGCGAGCATATGAATCCGAAAGGACGGAGAGAGATGAAGCTCAGACTACTTATAGCTCCTTTGGCTGTGTCCGTTTCATTCGCGGCCGGCGCTGTGGCTTACTCGCAAACGGATGCAGCGAGTGCGAATTCAGCTGAGCCGATGACGTTCTCTTCCCCCGAAGCTGCCGTCGAGGTGCTTATCAAAGCTGCGGGCGACTACGATGTGCCTTCACTGATGAAGATCTTCGGATCGGCCGGACATGACTTCATATCTTCGGCGGACCCCGTTCGAGATAAGAACACCGCTGCGGCATTCGCGGACCGCGCGCGAGAGAAGAACTCGATACAAACGGATCCGCAGAAGCCCAACAAGGCAACCCTCGTGGTCGGCAACGACGATTTTCCGTTCCCGATTCCGCTTGTTAAGAAGGGTGGAAAGTGGCACTTCGACACCGCCGCAGGCCGCTCGGAGATTCTGTACAGGCGCATCGGCGCCAACGAGCTTGACGCCATCCAAGTGTGCAACGGCTATGTCGATGCCCAGCGCGAATACGCCTCCACGCTTCACGACGATTCGCGCGTAAATCAATATGCCCAGAAGATCATCAGCACTCCCGGGAAACAGGACGGCTTGTACTGGAAGAATGCGGACGGGACACCGGGCGGCCCGGTGAGCGAGGCCGCGGCCAGGGCTCTTGCTGAGGGTTACACGCTCGAAAAGCCGAGTGCCTACCATGGCTACTACTTCAAGGTGTTGAAGGGGCAGGGGCCGGCCGCTCCGCTGGGAAAGATCGACTATGTGATCCAGGGAGCCATGATCGGTGGATTTGCATTGGTTGCTGTGCCCACGGATTACAGGGTGTCGGGCGTAAAAACATTCATCGTCGGACCAGAGGGAATCGTGTACCAGAAGGACCTTGGCCCTGACTCTTTGAAGATTGCCAAAGACATGGAGCTTTACAACCCCGACAAGACCTGGCAACCGACGGATGACAGCTGGCCCACAGACTCCAACACGGACTCGGATTCCGCTTCAAATTAACCATTCGAGACTATGTCTGCGCCGACTGATAGGTAAAGGTTACCGAGGCTTCGTATCTCCCGACCTGTCATGTAACACAGCATCTCTCAGTGACAGATGAATCGCCATTGTCTGAACGCTTGATCCAGACTTCGAGTTCATTGCTTCTGTGCTGATCAAAAGGCAAAGAGACGGAAGAACTTTAGAAGTTTAGCGGCGGCGGAACTGATTCCCATGATTACGCGGATTAAGAATCAACTCTGGGGTGGAAACCGCGAGAAGCGATCGATGCTATTGCTCGTCTCGATCGTTTTGTTCTTTGTGCTCGCTCCGCTTCTCGAGGGCCATCGGTTCGGCGGATTGCTTTTGCTCCTCAACCTCTATGTCACCCTTGTGGCAGCGACAAGTGAACTTGCGGAAACGCGTGCACTGTTCCGGAGTGCCATTCCGATTGCGACGCTTTCGATGATTCTCCTTTTAACAAGTCATTTTCGTCCCACGTGGCCCTGGTTGTTCGCAAATCACCTGGTGCTTGCAGTATTTCTGATGCTCGTTTCTGCAAGCCTGTTCAATTATCTAGGCCAACGCGGGCAGATCACCAGAGGCCGTCTTCTTACGTCCGTCAGCCTGTACTTCCTAATTGGATTGACTTGGTTTGCTTTATACAGCCTGATCAATGTGGTCCAGCCGGGATCCTTTAATGAAGCCGGTGTGCCTGTGCGTGGCGATGCGCACTGGAGCACAATGCTCTATTTCAGCCTGGTTACACTAACGACATTGGGATATGGAGACATTGTCGCTGTCAAGCCTATGGCTCGCATGGTTGCCACACTAGAGGCTGCTGCCGGGGTTCTGTATGTCGCCATCACTGTCGCCCGCCTAGTATCTGCCCAGACTCCGGCGAACGATCAAGAGCGGTGACCAGTTCCTCATCGCGCAAAGATTCGGTGTTTGGCAGCGTTGAATGTCTCGAAGCGCTAACGTCAGTGCTCAATACACTTCCGGGATGAAGTGGCGGCCCTTCAAGGTGGCTTGATCGTCGTAGTGGCGCTTGTTGCTGCGCGGACCCAGTTTGATTCGATCGTGGCGGACCTTCTTGTAAGGGATAAGACTCAGAAAATGCGTTATGCAATTGAGCCGCGCGCGCTTTTTATCGTTAGATCGAACGATGTTCCACGGGGTCTCTTTTGTGTCGGTAGCTTCTAGCATCATGTCGCGAGCGAGCGAGTAATCGTACCAGCGCTTCCACGATTCGACATCCATCGGGCTTAGTTTCCACTGCCTCATCGGGTCCTTCAATCGCGCTTCGAACCGGCGTGCCTGCTCCTTCTGTCCAACTTCAAGCCAGTACTTGACGAGAATGATCCCGGAGCTGACCATCTGCCGTTCAAAGAGTGGACAAAGCACGAGGAATCTCTTGTGCTGCTCCTTGGAGCAGAACCCCATCACAAGCTCGACTCCGGCCCGGTTGTACCAACTGCGGTCGAAGATGACCACTTCGCCTGAAGCAGGGAAATGCGCGACGTAACGCTGCAGGTACATCTGGCTCTTCTCGCGGTCCGAAGGGGAGGGAAGAGCTACCACTCGGAACACACGCGGACTCAACCTCTCCGTGAGCGCGCGAATAGTTCCGCCCTTGCCTGCCGCATCGCGCCCTTCGAATACCACGACGACGCGCAGGCCGGCGTGTTTCACCCAGTCCTGGAGCTTGCACAACTCGCCTTGAAGATGGCGCAATTCCTTCTCATAATCCTTATTTGACAGCTTCTCATCGGCCGTGCCGTTCGTGGTGTGCCGTTCTTTCGCCATCGAGATGTTACTCCTTACAGGTGCTTCGTTAAAGGTCCCATCCTCCGCCTAAGACTCGATACAGTTGGACGTAATTCTGCAGCTCGTCGTCCCATGCCTGCGCAAGAGCCAACTGAGAGGTAAAGTATTGCTGCTGTGTGACTAGAACTTCAAGGAAGCTTGTGGCCCCGCCATTAAAGCGTACATTCGCCAGGCGGGCCGCTTCGTAGTATGTGTCAGTCTGTTCCTGGATCTTGGCTCTGTACTTTTGGGATTGCGAGTAACCTACCAGGCTGTTCGAGACATCGGTTACGGCTGTTAGAACAGATTGCTTGTATGTCAGCTCGGCCTCGTCCCGCCTCGCCCATGCGAGTTTATAGTTGGAACGAATCCGTCCGCCCTCGAAGATTGGCTGTGTAACCTGCGCCGCCACATCCCAGAACTGCGCAGGCCCCTGCATGAAGCTGGTAATGGAAGTGCTTTGTATGCCGTACTCGCCCGTTAGCGGGAATTGCGGAAAGAAGGCGGCCTTTGCGACGCCCACATTTGCGTTAGCAGCGACCAGATTCATCTCCGCCTGCTGCACGTCCGGCCGTCGTTTCAGCAAATCCGAAGGCAGGCCGGTGGGAACGTTTGGCATATGGGGCTGTTCAATGAGGTTGGTGCCCCGACTGATCGGCGCAGGATTTCTACCTGCCAGAAGGCTTAATGCATTTTCAGTCTGCTCGATGAGCTGGTGAAGGCTGACGATCTGCGCCTCCGATTGCTCGACGAGCAATTTCGCCTGCAGAACATCGGTTTCGGCGCTCTCACCACCCTTGAACTTGATCGTGTTCAGGTTCAGCATCTCGTTATCGGCGACGAGAGTCTTTTCAGAGTACTCAAGCTGAGTGTCGTATTGGCGCAGACGAAAGTACGCGCTCGCCAGGTCTGATATCAACGTGGTTCGAACTACTTGCTGCCCAAACTGCGTGGACACCAGGTTTGCTCGCGCGGCTTCGGTGGCGCGACGGTACTGGCCCCAGAAATCTACGATGTAGGACGCGCGAACGTAGACGGAATCAAATGTTGGTCCTCCCTTGAACAGATTCGACTTGACCTGCTCAATGCCGCCTCCAGCGCTTATTGACGGGAACTGATCGGCACGCGTAACTCCAAGAGCGGCCTCAGCCTGTGAGACGCGGGTGGCGGCAATCCGCATATCGTAGTTGTTGGTTAACGCTTCCTTGATGAGGTCGTCCAGCGCTTTGTCCTGAAAAACCGCCCAATACTTCATCTCGGCAAACGTCTCCGGAGAAGCCTGTGGTGCTGCCTCCGGAGCGAGCCCCCGATACTGGCCCGGAACATCGAGATGCGGCCGCTGGTAATTCGGCCCGACTTTGCAACCGAAGAGCGAGAGCAGCAATAAGGATGTGGTGAATGACCGGCGGTCGATCATACGTGCGCTCCAGTTTCTTCCGCGGCAGGTTTAGCTTCAGACTTTTTACTGAGACCGATCCAGTGCCCGAATTTTTCAACGACATCAAAACTTACCGGGATGAAGAAGATGGCCAGCACAGAGGCGGCCAGCATTCCTCCAATGACGGCCCATCCCAGGACCTGACGTGAGATGGCGCCCGCCCCTTTGGCTATTGCCAATGGCACACAACCAAGAATGAAGGCAAAGGAAGTCATGAGAATCGGGCGAAGACGGAGCTTTGCGCCCGTAAGTGCGGCTTCCCTCAGGGGAGTGCCCTTGTCGTACTCCATCTTGGCGAATTCGACAATAAGGATGGCGTTTTTCGCGGAGAGCCCGATCAGCATGACCAGGCCGATCTGGGCGTAGACGTCGAAGTCAAGCCGCCGCCAAAAGAGAACCGCGAACGCACCGAACACGGCAATGGGCAATCCCAGCAGGACGCTGAAAGGGAGCGTCCAGCTCTCGTACTGCGCTGCCATGATCAGGAAGACTACAAAGAGCGCGAGCCCGAAGATGACGGCGGGAGACACTCCTTGTGCCGCCTTCTGTTCCTGGTAAGACATGCCCATGTAATCGAATCCCATGGTCGAGGGCTGGGTCTTGTGGAAGACGTCCTCGAGCGCGGCCATCACCTGTCCCGAGCTGTAGCCAGGCGCAGCAGAGGCGTTGACCTGCACGCAATTGAACAGGTTGTAGCGCATGACAAACTCGGGGCCCATTCGTGGATATGTCGTCGTTAACGTACTTAGCGGCGTCATATCTCCCGTGACGTTTCTCACATAGAACTTGCCGAGGTTATCCGGTGTTGTTCGAAAATCGCCATCGGCCTGGACGTACACCTGCCATTGCAGGCCAAAACGATTGAAGTAATTGACCAGGGTGCCGCCCATAAAAGTCTGGACTGTTTCGTACAAGTCACTCAGCTTGATCTGCTGGGTCATCGCCTTCGCGTTGTCGACCTTTACGCCTACCTGAGGGACACTCAGCAAAGCCGTGGTCATGACCCCGGCCAACTCAGGACGCTTGCGGGCTTCGGTCAAGAAAAGTTGTGCATTCTTTGAGAGCGATTCGATCGTTCCGCCTCCGCGGTCTTCAAGAACGAAGCTTGCCCCTCCAGACGTTCCAACGCCAGGAATCGCAGGCGGCGGAAATGAAAAAGCAATCCCACTCGGCAGCTGCGACAGGGCTTTTTGCAGATGAGCTTTAATGCCGATGTAGCTGGTCTCTGGAGTCTTGCGTTCATCCCAGGGCTTCAGCGAGATAAAGAAGAATGAACTGTAGGTCCCATTCACGCCGCTCAGCAGGCTGAATCCCATGACAGAGCTGACGTATTGGACCCCAGGGGTATCCATGATGACCTTCTCAACTTCTCTTGCAGCGGCTGAAGACTCCTGAAGCGAATATGCATTTGGCAGTTGCAGACCGGCGTAGAGGTACCCCTGGTCCTCATCCGGAAGGAAGGCCTTGGGAAGCCGCTTGCCGAGCATACCCGCGGCCACGGTCACCAGCGCGAGCAGGATGAATGCAAAGCCGGCTTTACGGATAAGGTGATCACACCAGTTCACATAGCCGTCAGTAGTTTTCCCGAACACCCGATTGAACCACCGGAAGAAAGCCCCCAAAGGTCCGCGGGCCTGCTTTCTCGGCCTTAGCAGCATGGCCGAGAGCGCGGGGCTGAGCGTGAGAGCGTTGAACGCCGAAAAGAGCACGGAAACTGCAATCGTTACGGCAAATTGCTTGTAAAGCTGACCTGTAATGCCCGGAACAAACGCGGTAGGAACAAATACCGCAGCCAGGATCAGGGCGATGGCAATCACCGGTCCCGAGACTTCTTCCATCGCTTTGACCGTCGCATCATGTGGCGAGAGCCCGTGCTCAATATGATGTTCAACCGCTTCCACCACAACGATGGCGTCGTCGACAACAAGGCCGATGGCCAGGACCAGGCCCAAGAGAGACAGCGTGTTGATGGAGAAACCCAACAATGGGAAGACGGCGAAGGTCGCGATGAGAGAGACGGGAACAGCAAGCAGAGGAATTAGTGTGGCCCTCAAGCCTTGCAGGAAGATGTAAACCACGATGATGACGAGGACCAGAGCCTCGAACAGCGTGTGATAGATCTCGTTGATGCCCGCACTCACAGCGAGCGTTGTGTCGAGGGCAACAATATATTCAAGGCCCTGAGGGAAGCGGCTCTTTGAGTCATCCATTAATTTGAGAACTGCGGCTTCAGTCTGGAGGGCGTTGCTGCCAGGATTGAGGTAAAGCGCCATGAGGGCGGCTGATTGAGCAGGTTTACCTTCTCCGCCTCTCCCCAAACGAGCCTGATACGAATAGTACTGAGACCCCATCTCCACACGCGCAACATCGCTGAGGCGAAGGACTCCGCCATCCGGCTGCGCGCGGACGACGATCTGATTGAATTCCTCGGGAGTTGGCAGGCGGCCGGGCGCGCGCACATTGTAGGTGTATACCTGGCCATTGGGAACCGGTTCACCGCCAATCTGCCCGGCCGGGTTGACCTTGTTTTGGGTTTTAACGGCGTTGGTGATGTCGGAGACGGTTACGCCGAGCGATGCCAGTCGATCGGGGTTCACCCAGATGCGCATCGCATATGGACCCGCCCCGTATATGTTGACCTGTGCGATCCCCGGTACGCGCGTGAGAGCGTACTGCAGGTTGATGATGGCATAGTTAGCGAGGAAGATATTGTCGTAGGTGCCATTTGGCGAGTAAAGGTCGAGTAACATGAATGGCGCCGTTGTGCCCGGCTGCACCAGCACGCCTTGCTGGACGACGTCACTCGGCAATTGCGAATTGGCTTGTCCAGTCCGCATCTGCGCCAGAATCTGATCGGTGTTGATATTCGTTCCCAGTTGAAAATCGATGTATAGCTGGCTAATGCCGCCTGAACTGGCGCTCAGGGAGTACATGTAGCTCATGCCGGGCACGCCCGACATCTGCTGCTCAATCGGTGTTGCAACGGACTCAGCGATTGTCTGGGCATCTGCGCCGGGGTACGTGGCCTTCACCTGGATCATTGGGTCGGCGATGTTGGGGAATTGCGCCGTGGGGAGACCAAGCATAGCCACCACACCGACCAGGGTCATGAGGATGGCAATAACAATCGCGACGATGGGTCGATTTATGAAAAATTTTGACACGGTTATTTGCCCTCGGCGGCCGCTACTTCCGTGTATGGCTCGGCAGAAACAGTCATGCCGTCACGAACCTTCTGGAACCCCTCAGCCACGACTTTGTCTCCAGCCTGCAGGCCATCTGTGATCACCCATTTACTGCCAATCCTGTCACCCACCTTGACTGGGCGGAAGGTCGCCTTGTTGTCCGCGCCGACGACGACCACCTGGTATGCGGACTGGACCTCGATGACAGCGGCCTGGGGAACCAGAAGAGCTTCGCGATTGTCGCCTGTCTTGATGCGCACGCGACCGAATCCGCCGGGTCGCAGAGTGGCCTGGGGGTTCGGGAATTCCGCTGCGAACTGAATCGTCCCTGTCTGCGAACTAACCTCGCGATTGACGAGTATCACCTTGCCGCTGCTTGGATAACTAACGTTGTTCGCCTGGATGAATTCGACCGGCAATGCGCCGCCTTTGACCGCTCCAGCGATCACAGCCGAGATTTTGGGCGCATTTTCAAGGTATTGGTTCTCGCTGATGGAGAAGTAAGCCCGGATGGGATCGACCTTGGAAATCGTGGTCATTTTTGTTGTAGGCCCGACCAGATCGCCGACCTGAGCGGTTGCCACGCCGGCTACACCATCGATGGGGCAATAGACCTTGGTCCATTCAAGGTTGAGCTGGGCCTGACTGACCATTGCTTTTCCCGCATCAACCTGTGCAGTTGCGGCGGCTTCTGCGGCCTTGTCGTTGTCCAACTGCTTCTGAGGGATCGCATTCTGTGCAGCCAGGGGCGTATCGCGAGCAACGTCTGTTTGAGTCTTTGACAACTCAGCGCTCGCGACTGCCAGTTGCGCCTTGGCCTGATCCAGGGCTGCTACGAACGGGCGGGCGTCGAGTTCGAAAAGAAGCTGTCCCTTTTGAACGAAAAAGCCCTCTTTGTAATCCTGCTTCAGGAGGTATCCCTGCACCTTTGGCACAATTTCGGCGTTCGTGTCGCCATTGAGTTGCGCAATCCATTCGGAATAGGTGGGGACGTCCTGTTGAACCACCTCAACAACTTTCACAACCGGTGGAGCAGGCGGTGGGGCAGCTTCCTTGTTCTCGCAGCTTGTAAGCGGCACTAGCGGCAGGCTAAGTAACAGGGCGCGACTACAGGGCCTGATCCACTGACGAGCTGATCTGGTTTGGCACGCGCGTCGAATTCCCATGGAAACACTCCCCTTCTCGGCTGAGTTCGCCTTGTGGATCGAAGCAGGATCATGGATGTTGTAGTTCCCGGCTGCCTCTCATGCCACTAGCAACAGTCATAGTCAAGTCCGTTGAGCGCCTTGGGAATTGGTCTTACAGTACGAGTGATACCGCAAATGAAGTGCGGCGACATGGAGGCGCATCGCTGGAGCATGCGCCGGTCCAGGCTTTGCAAAATATTGGATCAGGCAATGAAGAAGGGGCGCGTGGGTAACCATCTTCGCGGTTCCACTCGTGATGAGGGGTTTTGTTCGACCGAAGATTTGTTGAAAGGCACTTCATGATATGCCAGTTCCGGATCGTATAGTTTCCGCATAATCTCGATCCGACGCCGTACATGGTGAGAGTCGCCGTTTACGAATCCTGAATACGTAAGAGGGGCGACATACTCATGCTGTCCCGGAGTTCGCCGGAAAGATAGATACGTGTGAGACGGCAACATCAGAAATCTAAGTGATGCTTAGATTTTCAGTTGAAATTGCGGCGTTCAGGATCGACGAGTTGGCGCGGCAATCGAACAGGGAAGCCATGAGATGAAGAATGAGAGTCCCAAAGATCCGAGGAAGACCGTCCTTGTCGTGGACGATGTTCCGGAGAACCTGGCGGTAGTAAGTGTGATCTTGAAGGAAACTTGCAGAGTGCTAGTTGCGACGAGCGGCGCCAAGGCGCTCGAGCTTGCACGAGAGCTGCCACACCCTGATTTGATCCTGCTCGATGTGATGATGCCGGGGATGGATGGATACAAGGTATGTAATCTGCTTAAAGAAGATCCAGGCACGAACGATATTCCCGTCATCTTTCTCACCGGACAGTCCGAAACATCCGACGAGACACATGGCTTCGAGGTGGGCGCCGTCGATTACATCCGCAAGCCATTTTCACCCGCCATTGTTCAGGCCAGGGTACAAACTCACCTCGTGCTTCGGGGAATTCGTGAGCAACTCGCGCAGCAACTCTTAACAATTCAAAAGGAACTTGAAACGGCGCGAAAGATTCAGGATTCGATCCTGCCGCGTGAGTTTCCTGTGATTGGTGGACTCGACATAGCGGCTCGATATGTCCCCATGACGGCGGTCGCTGGAGATTTTTACGACTTCATTGCGGTAGACGACAAGCACATCGGAATTCTCGTGGCCGACGTCTCAGGCCATGGAATGCCTGCTGCGCTCATTGCCTCAATGCTGAAGATCGCGCTTGCCATCCAAGCTCCCAACGCCGCGGATCCGGCACTCGTTTTGAGTGGCCTGAACAGCACCCTTTACGGCAAATTTCAGCATCAATATGTCACTGCCGCATACGTTTACCTTGACATGGAACAACACAGAATCAGATACGCAGGCGCCGCGCACCCTCCGATTCTGTATCGGTCTTCGCCCGGAGACCACGTTAGACAAGTACTCGAGAACGGCCTCTTTATAGGCTGGTTCGAATCTCCAGCCTATAAAGCCGTTGAACTGGAGATGTCGGCCGGCGGCTGGTGCGTGATGTACACCGACGGAATTCCTGAAACTGCAAACCCGTCCGAAGTGGAGTTCGGGGAAGAGCGGTTCCGCGCATTCCTCGGCGAACGTGATTGGACCTCCGCCGATCAACTCGCTGACGCACTGCTCGAAGAGGTATCGCGGTGGTCAGGCGCCGCACCCGGCGTCGATCCCGAAGATGACATCACGATGGTTGCCTTCCGCCTGACCAAATAACCCCAATCAGATTCGTCGGCATTCATCGACTCTGCGAAAACAGGCCGGCTGGCTATCAGTTTTGCGCGGTGCAGAAGCACCGGAGCAGTGCGACGCTGCTCCTCGATGGCCGCGCGCTTCTCGCGGGAGCCGGTGCCTGCATCCTTGCCGCATCAGCCGCGGAAGGAGGAGATACTTGTCATCTAATGATCGCAATGTCCGAATTGTCATCTATTTGTCCGCGGTCTTATTGCTGGTTGAAGTCATGTGCGGAGCTCAGGACACATATCTGCGGTCGGGCAGGCTGGCAGCAATCGAGAAGCGGGCGGATAAAGGCTATCCGAATGACCAGCTTGCGCTGGCGGATGCTTACATGAGCGGCAAGGGCGCTCCGCAGGACTACTCGAAAGCCGCGTACTGGTTTGAGAGGGCCGCTCAGAATGGCATTCCGATCGCGGAGCACCAAATTGGCTATCTCTACAGTGTGGGGCTTGGCGTGCCCCGGGACCCGATTCACGCTCTCCATTGGTATCAGCTCGCCGCGGCTTCCGGAGTAATCAGGGCCAAAGTCAATATGGGCGTGATTTACCTGGAAGGACTGGGAGTGGAACGGGATGTAGCCAGGGCCAAAGAACTGTTTCAGCAGGCTGCGGAAAAGGGCCTGGGAATGGGGGCCGCATATCTCGGCGTGCTGGAAATTGCCGGAGTTGGCGGTGCGCCGGATCGAGCGGCAGCACAAAAGTGGTTTGACCTCGGCGTGAAGCTGCATGATCCGGTTTCCGAGTATGCTCTCGCGATTACATATCTAGGAGATGAAGCGAATGCGCGAGATATGCATAAGATCGCGGATCTTTTGCGGCATTCGTCCGAGAAAGGGTACGTCGAGGCAAAGTATTCGCTTGCCTGCATTCTGCTGAAGCAGCCGCAGCTTGCTCGAAATGAGCGGGAGCCAGCACAGCTTCTCGAGGAGGCGTCTCAGGCGGGGGAATGGCGGGCTACGGTGGCGCTTGGAGAAATTGCTTTCAGGCCGCGATCCGCGGCGTTAGCGCCGGACCCTGGGAGGGCGTTCTACTATTTCCAACTGGCCAAGCTGCAAGGTTGCGACCCGGCGCAGAAAACATTGCGCGAGGACATCCAATCAATTGAGAAGGAGCTGTCGTCAGAGGAACAGATTCGCGAAGCAGGACAGGCAGAGGCTTGGGTTGCGCAGCACCATCTGCCGCTTATCTTCGTGCCGAGGGGAGACGAAGCAGTTCCGGCCGTTCAGGACTTATCGGCGAGCATACTGGGTGCGCCGGCTTTGGCCGGCGCCGTGCAATAAGAAAATGGACGTGACGAGCTTAGTTATTTTCCGCAGTCTGGGCCAACTGCGGGCTGTCGACCGTTACTGGATTCCATGAATCGTCAGGGTTGAAGCGATCCATGGCCTTGAATTTGTCGACGGTTGAGAGGCCGAGATCCTGCTCGTATACGACACCATCCTGGCTGACGATGAAGCTTCTCACTCCGGTCACCCCGTATTCGGCAGGCGCGGCCACGAGAGCGAATCCGCCAATCATCGCGCCTTTCACGACATAGTCAAGCTGGCCCATCGGAGCGGCCGGACCCTGACCCTTGAGGATCTTGAAGTAGTAGCCGTGGTACGGATCCGCATTGAGGTCGTAGCCCTGCTCGATCGCCTTTGCGATCTTTTCGCCCACGGGGCCGCTCCAACTTCCGTCGGAGGTCTGCCATGCGAGGCCATCCTGCGTGCCGGGTGTGCTGGTGATGCGCTGCGCATACTGGTTGACGTCGTAACCCTGGCGCGGCTGAAACGCGTAATCATATTGCGCCTCGACGTAGCCGTGGCAGATCGAGATTGCGTCGAGTTCGTTCGAACCGATGCGGCGATAGAGGAGCTCCTGCTTGCCGGCTTTGGAATCGAAGAACCAGACCCCTCCGGATTTCACGATCGGAACCGGGAAGGGCCAGTCTTCATTGCCGACGAGGAGGAACGCACGATTGCCGGTTTTGGGATCGACCGAGACGCTCTCCTTTTCCTTTGCTTCGGCGGCGAAGTCGGCCGCGTGCTTGCGGTCCTGCGCGGGCTCGCCGCTAAAGATGATGTCCTCGCCGCCTGGGCCGAAGATGGCGATGAGTGCCGACTGGTCAAAGTTGGTCGCTGCTGTGACGAGGCCATCAGCGGCCTGCTGCGCGCTCGAAAAGGTCTTCTGGCCAGGCGCCTTGCTGACGGAGGATGCCCCTGCTGCGGGGGCCGTTGTTCCGGCAGCGGGTTTCGCCTGTGCGGATGACGACGGGGTCTGCTGTGCGGGGCTCGATGCGAGTATGCCCAGGAAGCCGATTGCGGCCGCAGCGTACATCATCGATTTCATAAGAGTGTTTTCACTCCAGTTGTTACGTCTCATATGCATTGCCCCAAAATCATTGCACTCTGAACAAGCGCTTACCGGCGACGGCCACCACCGCCGCCTCTGCCGCCGCCACCTCCGCGGCTGAAGCCTCCGCCTCCGCGCGAACCCATGCTGGATGCACCGCGGCTTCCTGACGCGCGAGAACTTGCGCCGTTGAACCCGCGGTTGCCACCGCCGAAGGCGCTGTTATTACCACCGCCTCTGCGCGAAACATCGCGGCTGCCGATGCGATCTGCACCGCCACCCAGGCCGCCGGCGCCGCCGCGGCTGCCGAGGCCTCCTCCGCCGAGTCCGCCTGAGCGGGGACTGGAAATGCCGCCCTGGCGGCCGAGCTGCTGCCGTGCGCCGGCCTGGCGACGCGAAAGGGAATCGCCGCGCGTGGTGCCGCCGAAACGGTCAGCCGTGGCGCGGTCGCGATATGGAGTTCCGCCACGATGTGCGGGGTTGTGCTGCCACCGGTCGCCCGCTCCGCCTGCCGGCAACTGAGATGCTCCGTTGCCGATGCCGCCAGGGCCGCCGACGCCACCCGGGCCTCCAACTCCACCTACGCCTCCCGCGCCGCCGGGACCACCGACGCCACCGACACCGCCAGCACCGCCGATGCCTCCGGCGCCGCCCACTCCTCCAACGCCGCCGGCACCGCCAACACCTCCCACGCCGCCGACCCCTCCGACTCCGCCGACCCCTCCGACTCCGCCGGGGCCTCCAATTCCACCGCGGCCGCCGTTGCCTCTCGAGGGAAGCTGGGACGGGCGGTTGCCGGCTCCGATGTTGGAGTTTCGGTTGAAGTTGTTATTGCGGTTGATGGTGATGTCGTTGCCGCCCCAGCCGCAGCCGCAGCACCAGCCGCCGCCCCACATCGCTCCCATGAAGATGCCGACTCCGAATGCGATCCCGATGCCGACGGGGTAGTACCAGCCCGGCGGATAGGGATAGACGGGCGGGCCATACACATAGACCGGGTCGTAGGAGGGCACGTATACGACCTGCGGGTTCGCCTGCTGGATGACAACCATGGGCTGGCCGTCAATCACTTCGGTTTCGACCTTCTGCTGCTCGGTCGTCTTCAGCGTGCCCTTGTCCTGGGCCTTCTTGCGCATTCTCTGCACTGCGGCCATGACGTCGGTTTGTTGCGACAGGAATGCATTGCCAAGATCGGTGGTCCACTGGATGTTGTTCGCAAGGCGGTCGACAACATCGGGCAATCCTGCCATTGATTGCACGCTCGGGTCCCACTGCTGCTTCGCTACAGCGTCGGCGAGGGCCTTGTCTTTGAGGCCAGAATTACTCTTGAGCCACTGCTGAAGCTGGATCATCTCAAGGGGATAGGTGGACGCGGCCAGGCACTGCGCGAGGAGCGGATCGGGATAGAGTGCGATGGGCGCGACGAGCGAATCAAGCTGGTCGGCGGGGATCGACGTTGCCTGGCTGGGCGGAGTGGATGCCGGAGTCTGGGCGGGCGACGATGCCTGACCTGCCGGCGGAGCGGACGCATAGATGTCGCCCGGGACGATGGCGAAGGAGCAGAGGATGGCCACCGCGCTGCGCAATACTTTGCCGAGGGTTTCGCGAAGTTTGAACTGAGCTCGCGGTTGGTCCGAGTTAGGCCGTGCAAACCAGGCAAATCGGCGGCGACCGATCATGGTGCATACCTCTTTTCGCTGGCGCGAAATTACTCATCGCATCATCGCCACGGTAAAGAGCTTCGTCTACTGGTAGAAGTAAGGGACTATGTTGAGGGGGTGTCGCAGCATCTTAAGAATGTTGAAGGTTAGGATTTGGAGCCGTTTTGATTATGTAAAGGTTGATTTTATTGGTTTCGGGGTGAATCGCTCAAGAGCACTGGCGAACTGAGGTAACTGCTAGTTAGCTCGCATATGCGGGAATGAAATTGAGAGACGGGGGCAAGTTGCCGCGCAAGTGAAAGGAATTCCCGGATCTCAAAATCGGGATCCGGGGCGCCCTCGTTTGGTAGCGTTGTTGGCTTCCATACAAGACTGGGGTGCGAGCCTTGATGCGGCCGAGCGCAAGGTCGTTATCGGCGATGTACGAAGCACGATACGGATAGCCGTCTTCGGGGCGCGGATCCATTGTGTGGTCATTGGGAAGGCGAATGACGATGAGCGCAGGGACATTGCCCGCTGCAAGCCTGCGGCGAAAGTCGCGCTCGAACTCCGAAGCGCGGAATTGATCGGGGATGCCAAGATTGAAGGTGGGGAAGCGGCGGTCGGACGATTCGAAGACGGGCCTGGGCAAAGGAGCATTCAAAAATTGACGCTGTCCCTCCGGCGCGGTTCCATCCATCTCGTTGCTGCCTTCGATCTCGAGGCCTTCGCCGTAGTTAAGGATTCCTGCAGATCCCTTGCCGCTGTTCGCGATGTGTTCCCTGAGGGAACCGTATTGCGGCTCGTCTTCCGGCATAGCGCCATCGGCCCCGCCGAAGAGCGCGCGGCGGCCGGGTCGCGCGGCAAAGGCGTCTTCGCTGCGCCGGCCTCCGTAGTTCGAAGTCCATGCGGTGTTGAAAAACGGAGTGGGATTGATGCCGACGACCCATCGATGGCCGTCTGCGGAGACATCGGAATCGACGTAGAAGTTGTCGCTCATGGCGAACTGGCGAGCGAGCGCGTGCAAATTCGGCGTGATTTTCAGGTGCGTGGCGGAGCGTTCAATACTTTCGTTGCGGCGTTGAAATGGAAAGATTGTAGGGGTCATCGCCGACCATGACATGCGGCCGGAATAGGCGGGCGCCGCAATTCCTGAAAAATGTGACGATTGCGGGGCGGAACCCAGCTTCAGAACAAATGGCATTCTGGCGGAGAGAGTGGGATTCGAACCCACGTTAGAGTTTCCCCTAAACACGCTTTCCAAGCGTGCGCCTTCAACCACTCGGCCATCTCTCCTGAAGGGTGGTCTACCTTATTGAATCTACCATAGCGGCGCATGCCGTTCCGGCTTGCGGTGGCATGTGCGGGCGGCGGTTTCGGGCCACTTTGGGACGCCATATGAAACCGTTTACTTTTTGGCCTCACTTGGTTTATAGTTCGGCCTTGCTTCACCGTTCCTGGTTCGCTCCATCCGTACACCGCATTCATGCTTGGAGCGCATTCCCGATTTGAAGAGGACTCCCATGCCTGAAATCTCACGCCGCGAACTGCTTGCCTCTGGAATGGCTCTTTCCGCCTCGTCGCTGCTCGCCCGCTCTGCCTGGGCTCGCACCGCTGCCGCACTCGCAGGGCAGCTCTCCGGTCATGAGCCTGCCGGGTCGGCTGCGGCGCTGGCGGCAGTCACACCGCGTGAGCAGCAACTGTTTGACTTCGGGTGGAAGTTCACGTTCGGTAATGGCGAGGATCCATTCAAAGACCTTGGATTTGGCATTGGGCAGGGCGACTTCGCCAAGACCGGCGATTTCAAATTCGCCAAACCAGGATACGACGATTCCAAGTGGCGGTCGCTCGACCTGCCTCACGACTGGGCGGTCGAGCTGCCGTTCGTCCACGATGAGACGAAGGTGGGCGACGACGTTGTTCTGCGCACGCATGGCTACAAGCCGCTCGGCCGCCGTTATCCCGAGACAAGCGTGGGCTGGTACCGCCGCGAGTTCGACGTGCCGGCAAGCGATTTGGGCCGCCGCATCTGGGTCGAGTTCGATGGCGCCTTCCGCGACGTGCTGGTCTTCGTGAACGCCTGTTTCATCGGCCGCAATGACAACGGCTATGCTCCCTTCCGCTTCGATCTCACCGACTTTCTTTCGTACGGCAAGAAGAACTGCATTACCCTTCGCGTCGATGCCAGTTTCGGCGACGGATGGTTTTACGAGGGCGCGGGTGTCTATCGGCACGTGTGGCTCACCAAGACGGACGCTGTACACCTGGGCAAGTGGGACAGCTATGTGCGTTCCGAAGTGAACGGCGGATCGGCCGCGCTCACGCTCAACACCGTTGTGAAGAACGCCAGCACGCAGCCTGCGAACGCAAAGGTCAGCTGGAAGATCCTCGACAGCTCCGGCGCCACTGTAGCTTCGGCCGAAGCACCAGCACAGTCAATCGCGGCGGATGATGCGGCGAAATTCAGCGCCACGGCGACCCTCGCGAATCCCGCTCTCTGGTCCGTCGACACGCCGAATCTCTATTCCGCGATCGTCACGGTCGAGTCCGACGGAAAGACCACCGACGGTGAGCGCATCAACTTCGGCGTGCGCACGGCGAAGTTCACCGCAGACAAGGGCTTCTTCCTCAACGGCAAGTCCGTAAAGATCCAGGGCACCTGCAACCACCAGGATCACGCCGGCGTAGGCGCGGCGGTGCCCGATGCGCTGCAGTGGTTCCGCCTCGCAGTGCTGCGCGAGATGGGTTGCAACGCCGTCCGCACTTCGCACAACATGCCTACGCCCGAGTGGGTGGATGCATGCGACCGCATGGGACTGATGATGATGTGCGAGACGCGCCAGATGAGCTCCAACCCAGAAGGCATGAAACAGCTCGAGCTGATGGTCAAGCGCTACCGCAACTCGCCGTCGATCATTCTGTGGTCTGTCGGCAACGAGGAGTGGCACCTGCAGTACGACATGGCCGAGCAGGGCGCGAAGATCGCCGCGGACATGGTGCGCCTGTGCCACGAGCTCGACCCCACGCGCGTTGTTTCGGCGGCAGTGAACGGTAACAACAAGCAGGGCGTTTCCGAAGCATTCGACATCATCGGCTTCAATTACAACCTGGCGTTTCCCGACAAGTACCACGCCGAACATCCCGACAAGGCCTGCTACGGTTCGGAGACATCGAGCGCCATCAGCACGCGCGGTGTCTACTCGACAGACAAGCTCCGTAACACAATGAGCTCCTACAACGGGGTTGTGCCGTGGGGCGAATCGCCCGAAGAGTGGTGGAAGTTCTACGGCTCGCGCGATTGGATGGCCGGCGGCTTTGCATGGACCGGTTTCGACTATCGCGGCGAGCCCACGCCCTATGGCTGGCCCTCCATCAACTCGCAGTTCGGCATCGTGGACATGTGCGGGTTTCCGAAGGATTTCTTCTTCTACTACACGGCGTGGTGGCGCTCCGAGCCTTCTCTTCACGTGTTTCCGCACTGGAACTGGGAGGGCAGGGAAGGCGACGAGATCCCGGTGTGGGTTTACTCAAATCTTGACGAAGTCGAGCTACTTGTCAATGGAAAGAGCCTCGGCCGCCAAAAGGTTCCGCAGCTGGGACACGTGGAGTGGAAGGCGCGATACGAACCCGGATCCCTTGAAGCTCGCGGCTACAAGGGTGGCAAGGTCGCGCTCACGCAGAAGCGCGAAACTACTGGCGCACCCGCGCAAATCCGGCTTACCTCCGACCGCACCGAGATCAATGCCGATGGCGAAGATGTCGCCGTTATCAAGGTCGAAGTACTCGACAAGGACGGCCGCCTGATGCCCATTGCGGATAGCACCATCGGATTCAATATCTCAGGCGCGGGCAAGCTCATCGGCGTCGGCAACGGCGACCCCAACTGCCAGGAAAGCGACAAGGCGCCGAAGAGGTCGGTCTTCAATGGGCTCGCGCAGGTCATCGTGCAGAGCACGAAGAGTCCAGGCGAGATTCACGTCCAGGCCACCAAGGACGGCGGGGACGGCCCCGGCCTCACGGCGGCAAGCCTGGTCGTCACCACGAAGCAGGTAGAACTCCGGCCGTCGGTTGCGTAATGCAGCCATCGCTGCTTCCGATTGCGTTTCACGGTATCCGGGGCCCCGCTTCCAGGCCCCGGGGAACCCAGGCCACTCAGATTCGTTGCTCGGCGTACTTCTTCAGCAACTCATCCGCCTCGTCGTAGCCAGTCGGAATCTCCACTCCCTCGAGCGAGGCGCCGGCCTTCAGGAGCGCCTCAATCCAATCGGGCGATCTCCGGCTCTTCCAGTAGGAATCCGTGCAGGCCTTCACGGCCAGTTGCAGCGAAGTGCGGCCATCTCCGTCGAGGGCGTTCACGGGCGTGCCGCGCTCGATGAGAAGTTGTATCGTATCGGGGTTGCCGCGCCATGCGGCCACGTGAAGAGCAGTGGAGTTCCGCGGCGTGCCGAAGTACGCATCACCCGAGTACAGCGCATCGGGTGGCACTCCCGCATCGAGCAGGCACCGGACGCCTGCTGTATTGCCCGTTCCCGCAAACGCTCCAAGAAACTCCCCGCCTACGGCAATCAACGCCTGGCGCAGCGCAGGATCGTCACGTAAGTGCGCATCGATCGCGCGGCGGTCGGCCCTCGCGCACGCGGCAAGCAGGTTCTCCGCGCCGGCCAGCCTTGTGTCCACGCCGCGCTTTTCGAAAACCGACAATACATCGCCGCGCCCGCGGTGCGCCGCCAGCTGAACGGCATTGCTGCCGTCCTTTTTGTTTGGTAGCAAGGGATCGCCTCCACGCTCGAGCAACAGCTCGACGATTTGAATGCGGTTATCGCGGAGGATGGCGTGCTGGAGAGCGCTCGTGCCCCAGTGGGGTATGTAGTTAGGGTCGCAGCCGTAGTCGAGGCCAAGGCGCATGCCGTCGAGATCGTGCCAGTCGGCTTTGCGGCACAAGATCCACGCTTTGCCTCGCTCGTCGACCTTGCCGCTCTTGAGCAGAATCTCGAGTACGGAATTGTCGTAGCCTTCCGGTACGTGATAAGGAGTTTCGCCGTCATTCGGATCTGCGCCGCGATCGAGTAAGAGTTGCGTCAGGCCTGCGTGATGCGCGCATCCGGCAGCGCCGTACAACACGGATTCCCACACGTCCTTTTCTCCAGGCTGCCAGGGCTTTTCATACCACCCCGTGTTGGCGCTCGCGCCAGCATCCAAAAGCACGCGAGCTGTGCGCACAAACGCAACACCGCGCGGCTCATCCAGTCGAAGGTAGCGCGAGAAGCACAGATGGGACAGAACGTCCCAGCCGTAGGGCCCGCCTGTCGCATTTACGGTCGCCGGATCGCGCGCAAGAAACCCGCGCACAGCGGCCTCGTCGGCAAGCACGGCAGCCGTGTAGATGCTTGCCTTCGCGACATTCGGATAACGTGTGAGAACTGCAGTTGCCTCGTCGAGCGTGCCGGACGCGTGAGATGACCCATCGCGCGGGACCAGCGCCGCGCGCAAAAATGCGTCGACCGGATCGGCCAGGTCGGCGATGGCCGCCGCGATCCGGCAGCGCTCGATCTCGTGCGCGAACTTGGGCCAGCTCTCGAAGCCGTGCTCGCGCGCAAGCACGAGTTGCGCGTCGGTCAACATGACCTTCTCGCCGTGCTTCCAGTGCGGATGATGGGACTGGAGACGCGCAAGTCCGGCCGCATCACCCAAGCGGCATGCGCGTACCAGGTCCTTGGCTTGTTTTTTGTATTGGTTCAGGTCCGGGTGGGCGGGGATTTCCTTTTCAGGCATACGAAGCTCCTTTCGCTGTTCGCCCCGTGTCCGCATCGTTGGGCGGGAAAGAAGATTCGCTGAATTGTCGAAAACGTAAGGTGGGCACGGCCCTTTCCGCGGACTGGATGCGCCCTTCGCGCTGAGCCTCACCGTACCCGAGCGGTTACGTCCAAGTCAAGGTAAACTGTATCCCCCTTACATTCTCCTCGAGATCGCGCGCATGAACCTTCGAGTAATCTCGTACCTGTGTCTTGCGATTCCCGCTGCGTTTTCGCACCGGGCGATCTGCCAGACCGCCGCGCCCGAATATGCGGAGACCGCTAGTACTCTTCTCGCCGACGCCGATTCAGAAGCAAAACGAGGCGTCTACCTCTTTTACTCGCAGAATTACGTCGACGCCAAAAAGGAGAAGGTCGATATTCACGGCTCCGTCTACGGCGTCCTTCGCGACGTGAGGCTGACCGGATGCGATCTTGAAGCCACGATTCAGGTCTTCGATCTGTTCTCGGGATTTGTCAAGGAACTGCCCACTGGCGAGCAACAGGATTTGACCGAATACTCCATTCGGATCCATCTCACACCCGATCTCGCCGTCACTCTCATCCAGGCGCGTCCAGCACAGCTCGCACACACCATGCATACGCAATGCAATGACGATCCTTCCTGCACGTTCAACTGGCTCAAGATTCAGTCCGCGAAGCCCGACATTCACGAGCGCATCGTGATGAACCACACGCTCTCGTTTGACGGAAGCGTGCAGCAAGTTCTCGCCCCCGTCAGCTCGCTCGAGGCCGGCAAGCTGCTCATGCGCGACTTGCAATCGCTGGCCAGAGCACGTTGCAGATAGCTCCGAGCGCCTTCATAATCTGCTCCGCTAAAGTAGAAAAATGGCTCGTGTCGCCGCCCAAGCCGAGTGGAGAAGGGAACTGCGTGCCATGGTCGCGCTCGCCGTCCCCGTTGTGCTCAGCGAACTCGGCTGGATGCTTCAGGGCGTAGTCGATACCATCATGGTCGGCCGGCTCGGCCCCGCCGCAATCGGCGCTGTCTCCGTGGGCAACGCCGTTTACTACACGCCATCTCTCTTCGGCATCGGCCTCGTCCTCGGCCTCGACACGCTCGTCTCCCACGCCTACGGCCGCGGCGACCACGAGGCCTGCCATCACTGGCTCGCGCAGGGTGTCTATCTCGCCTGCATCGCGAGCGTGCCGCTCATGCTGTTGCTCGTCCCCGCAAGCCTGATATTCGTCCACGTCGGCATTTCGCCTGAAGTGGCAGCGCCGGCCGGAAGCTATCTCCTCATCCTCACGCTCGGCACTCTTCCGCTGCTCCTCTACGCAGCGGCCCGCCGGTACCTTCAGGGGGTAGGACAGGTCCGCGTCATCACTGTCACGTTCGTGCTCGCCAACCTGCTCAACTGGCTCGGCAACTGGGTTTTGATCTATGGCAAGCTCGGCTTTCCCGCTCTTGGTGTCCGCGGGTCCGCCATCTCCACCGTCATCGCCCGCATCGGCATGGCCGCAGCTCTCATTGGTTTCGCCTGGCGGTACGAACGAAGGCGGGGACACCCGCTGTTCGCCCGCTGGGCGCGCCCGAGCCTGCTCAAGCTCCGGCAGCTCGTCCGGCTCGGCGCTCCGGCGGCCGGGCAGATCCTTCTTGAAGTCGGCGCCTGGAACCTTGCTACCTTCACCGCCGGGTTCCTCACTCCCGTCGCGCTCGCAACGCACGCTATCGCACTCAACTACGCCAGCCTTACTTATATGGTCCCGCTCGGAATAAGCGCCGCAGCGGCCGTCGGCGTTGGCCACGCAATCGGCGCCGAGGACCCTGCACGCGCCCGCCGCGCCGGGTGGCTCGCCCTCGCGCTGGGAACCGGCTTCATGCTCCTTGCCGGCATCGTCTTCTTCGTCATCCCTCGCCCGCTCATTGCGCTCTACACAACAGATCCGCGCGTGCTCGCAGTCGGCCCCAGCCTGCTCTGGATCGCCGCAGCATTCCAGATCTTCGACGGCATCCAGACCGTCTCTACCGGCGCACTGCGCGGCCTTGGAGAAACGCGCGCTCCCATGTGGGCGAACTTGGTCGGTTACTGGGTTCTCGGCCTTCCGCTTGGCTTCTTCCTCTGCTTCGTCCTCAAATGGGGTGTCTATGGCCTCTGGATCGGACTCACGGTTGCGCTCGTCATCATTTCGACAATGCTCCTGCTGCGCTGGAACAAGGACAGTCGCCACCGTGCCGAAATCCGCGCGCTTGAACGCGGCCATGGAGCCTAACCTGCGGGACGTCGTGCCAGATTATGGTACGTCCCGAGGTAACCCAATCGGTGCGCCGGGCGACGTTTAACTGTCACGCGACTATAATCACTTAGGAGCCAATCGTAATCTCCGCAACGAATTTCATCGGAAGGAATCCCGCCCAAATGGCGACTGGAGACCTGGCCCTGGGTCAAGAACAGGGCCTTAAAACCGCGCGCCAGCGCGTAGTGAACGACTTCAGCATCAACGTAGCAACGGTGAACGGGTCCGGCTCGCAATCCGCCAATAGCGTACTGCTGAAAAGCATCTTCGGAATGGGAGTTCCCGTCAGCGGCAAGAACCTCTTCCCGTCGAACATCGCCGGACTGCCCACCTGGTACACCATCCGCGCCAGCAAAGACGGCTACGTAGCCCGCAAGCGCGACACCGAAGTCCTGGTGGCCCTGAATCCTGAAACGGCCAAGGACGACATCCTCAGCCTGCCCGCCGGCGCCGCCGCAATCTATGAAGAGAACTTCAACCTGAAGCAGTACCGCGACGACGTGGCCTGCTACCCGGTTCCCTTCGATAAGATCACGGCTTCCGTCTGCCCTGAGGCCAAGCTGCGCAAGCTCGTGAAGAACATGGTCTACGTGGGAGTGGCCGCGCAGCTGCTCAACATCGATCTGACAGTTGTCGAGAAGGCCGTCAAGAAGCAGTTCGCCAAGAAGCAGAAGGTCTTCGACCTTAACTTCAGCGCCGTCAAGGCCGGCTGGGACTTCGCGAACGAAAAGCTCGTCAAGCACGATCCGTTTGTCATCGAGAAGATGGACGAGACCAAGGGTCTCATCATCATCGACGGCAATGCCGCCTGCGGCATGGGAGCGGTTTTCGCCGGCGTCACCGTGGTCGCGTGGTACCCGATCACGCCGTCCACTTCATTGATCGAAGCCACCACAGACCTGCTCAAGAAGTTCCGCGTCACGCCTGAAGGCAAGGCCACGTTCGCGGTCGTCCAGGCTGAAGACGAGCTCGCCGCCATCGGCATGGTGCTTGGCGCCGGCTGGGCTGGCGCGCGTTCCATGACGTCCACCTCCGGCCCCGGCATCTCGCTCATGGCGGAGTTCTCCGGCCTCGGCTACTACACCGAAATTCCCGGCGTCATCTTCAACGTGCAGCGCACCGGGCCTTCCACGGGCATGCCTACGCGCACCCAGCAGGCCGACATCCTGTCCACCGCGTTTCTTTCGCATGGCGACACGAAGCACGTCATGCTGCTGCCCGCATCAGTCAAGGAGTGCTTCGAACTCAGCATGGAAGCCTTCAACCTTGCCGAGCGCTTGCAGACTCCCGTCTTCGTTCTCACCGACCTCGACCTCGGCATGAACAACTGGATGTCCGAGCAGTTCCAGTATCCAGAGAAGCCTCTCGATCGCGGCAAGGTCCTCACTGCCGAAGACCTGAACCGCCTCGGCGGATTCGCCCGTTATCGCGACGTCGATGGCGATGCGATCGGCTGGCGCACGCTGCCCGGCACGAACCACCCCAAGGCCGCTTACTTCACCCGCGGATCGGGCCACAATGACGCGGCCGGCTACACCGAGAAGCCCGACGAGTACCAGAACGTCGTCGACCGCCTCAGCCGCAAATTCGAGCACGCCCGCACGCTCGTGCCCGGGCCGATTACGGTGAAGAACGGCACCTCGAAGATCGGCTTTCTCGCCTTCGGCAGCTCCGACTTCGCCGTTCGAGAGAGCCTCGACCAGATCACGAAGGAGTACGGCCAGAACGTGGACTACATGCGCATCCGGGCCTATCCGTTCGCGCACGACATTCTCGACTTTGTCGCCTCGCACGAGCGCGTCTACATCATCGAACAGAACCGCGACGCGCAGATGGCAAGCCTTCTCAAGCTCGATCTGCCCGCCGACCAGGTGGTGAAGCTGCGGTCAATCCTGCACTACAACGGCCTGCCTCTTGACGCGCGCAGCATCACCGACGAGTTCGCCACGAAGGAGGGCCTCTAAATCATGGCTGCAACAGCAACACCGAATCCCAAAGTCAACCACATCGGCCTTCCCATCATCGAGTACCGCGGCGGCAAGTCCACGCTCTGCGCAGGATGCGGCCACAACGCCATCTCCGAGCGCATTATCGACGCGATGTACGAGATGGGCGTTCAGCCCGAGCGCGTCCTCAAGATGAGCGGCATCGGCTGCTCCTCGAAGAGCCCTGCCTACTTCATGAGCCGCGCGCACAGCTTCAACAGCGTGCATGGCCGCATGCCGTCGGTCACCACTGGCGCGGTGCTGGCCAACCACACCATGACGGCACTCGGCGTTTCCGGCGACGGCGACACCGCGTCGATCGGCATGGGCCAGTTCGTTCATCTGCTGCGCCGCAACCTCCCGATGATCTACATCATCGAGGACAACGGCGTGTACGGGCTCACTAAAGGCCAGTTCTCCGCGACTGCCGACATTGGCTCAAAGCTCAAGACCGGCGTCATCAATGATCTTCCCGCAATCGACACGTGCGCGCTCGCCATCCAGCTTGGCGCAACGTTTGTGGGCCGCTCGTTCTCCGGCGACAAGAAACAGCTTCTGGCCATGCTCAAGGCCGCCATCGCGCACAAGGGCACCGTAATGCTTGACGTTATCAGCCCATGCGTCACGTTCAATGATCACGAGGGTTCCACGAAGAGCTACAAGTTCATGCAGGAAAACGATGAGCCCATCAACGAAGTCGGCTTCGTCGCCAGCTTCGACGACATCGAGGTCGACTATGACTCCGGTCAGGTCTACGAGGTCGAGATGCACGACGGCTCGAGCCTCCGCCTGCGCAAGCTCAAGGAAGACTACGACCCAACCAACAAGGCCGAAGCTGTACGCACCCTGATGGAGGCTCACGAGAACCAGGAGATCCTGACCGGCGTCTTTTACATCGACACGCAGAAGCCCACGTTCACCGATCTGCTCAACCTGATCGATGAGCCGCTCGGCACTCTGCCCGAGTCCGTGACCCGCCCGCCGAAGAGCGCGCTGGACGCACTGATGGCCAACCTGCAGTAAAGCGCCGGTTTAACGTTCAACGCTTAGGATCTGCTTACGAAAAAGCCCCGCGCCAGCGGGGCTTTTCCATTCCGAGGTCCAGCCGCTATTGCGGGAGCGTTGTGCCCGTCGTCGCGCCGCCATCCCCATTGTTGTTATTGCCGAAAGTTACCAGGGTGCCCCCGTTCACGGCATGCAAGCCGACCAGGCCGTTGTTAAACACGTCGTTGTTCGCGACGTGGACGCTTGCGTGCCCGCCGTTTGACTCAATTCCGAACTGGCCATTATTTGCCGCAAGCGAATTTCCAATGTACAAATAACTGTTTACGGTAGTCGGCTGACTCACGAATCCTGCCAGGGCGTTCCCGCTTGCTTCGCTCTCAAATACCGCTGTCCTGCTGGAGTCCAGCGTCTGAATGCCGAACTGGTTGCCGTTGAAGTGGGAGTTGCTCACCGAAACGTAGACCTCTGACGACGTGTTGCCCTGGATCGTCAGTCCTGCGCCGTTGCCGGCAGCCGGGTTGGGTGTACCGTTGTTTGTTGCAACTGTATTGACAACGGAGACGTGAGCCGCTCCCGATTGATTAACCGCAATCGAGATGCCGTTCTGGCCGAATCCGGTAATGGTACAGTTCACAATGTGCAATTGCCCGCCCGAGATGAATCGGATGCCGTTCAGGCCGGCGTTCGAATTTCCGGCTCCGAGCAGGCCCTGAAACCGCACGTTTTGTATGACAACAACATCGGTCGGTTGAGCTGCCACTACGATGCCATTCGTCCCGGCCACAAGTATCGAGGCAACCTGGCCCCCGCCGCCGTCAATCGTGATCGACTTGTTGATAGTGAGCGCACCGAAGCCACCAGGATCGAGCGCGTCAATTTCGCCGCCGGGTGCCGTCTTTGAGATCGCGCCTGCGAAGGTTTTGCAAGGAGCGGTGCGGGAGCAGGGGTTGGCGTCATCGCCCACACCGGAAATCCAGGTTCGCGTGGCCTGGCTATATCCGACGCTCGCCGACAACGCGGCGAGCACAGCGATGCTAAGGAAACGGGGGAGGAATCTCATGGCGCATTCTCCTTGTACTGTCTGGGATCAGGGCAGGAAAGCTGGGGACGGGGTGCCCTTCTAAGACGTTCCATAATGACACTCTTACTTGGACCCGATCAACAAGAAAAGCTAGTGCTGCCGACACTTATGTACTCGGCCTCCCGGGCCTCTAGTAATCATTCAGTAGAGCCGTAAAATGCGGGCGAACCCGTTCGCAGGCGGAGATTTGCCCCTGTTCGGCGTCGGAACCCTAGGTCTCTCTCTTCCAGGTCCCTTTCGTTCCTGGTGCCGCAATCAGATACTCCGCACCGCCCGGAAGCTCTGCGCAAGCAGGGCTTTTCATGTTTCGAGAGCAATTCGACTGCAAGAACACTGTTGACTTCGGATTTTCCGCTATGCAATCCTCGTATCGCTTTCCAATTCCCTTTAGCCGAGCGGAGGTACTGGTGCTGCGCTCATTCTTGCGTCACTGCGCGGTAGTTGTGTGCGCCGGCGGCCTTCTCCTTGCCGCGACGCCGGCCGGGTCCGGGCAGGCATCTCAGTCCGATCAGGCGCCGCATCCGAGCCCGATCAAATGGCAAAAAGGTCCCATGACCGCGCAGGTAGGCGACATCGCCACGATCGACGTGCCAAAGGACTTCCTTTTTGCCGACGGAGACGGTGCGCGGAAGGCCATGGAGATGATGCAGAACCCCACCGATGGCCAGGAGGTGGGATTCATTACGCCCAAATCGGACAAGGAGACTTGGTACATCATTTTTGAGTTCGATCCGGTCGGATATGTAAAGGATGACGACAGGGCGTCGTTGGATGACGACGCGATCCTCAAGTCAATTCAGGATGGAACCGAGGAAGCAAACAAGACGCGCAAGGAGAAGGGTTGGGCTCCCATTCACATAACCGGGTGGCACACGCAGCCATATTATGACCAGGTGACGAACAACCTTACCTGGGCAGTCGACGGGGCGCAAGACAAAGGCGAGAATCCGAACGTGAATTACTCCGTGAGGATACTTGGGCGCCGGGGAACGATGAATGTCGACCTTGTCCTTGATCCCAACGATCTCGCGGCGGTCGAACCGCAGTTCAAGTCCATCATGACTACCTTCCGGTTCACGGCGGGGAGCCGCTACGCGGACTTTACTGAGGGCGACAAGCTGGCAGGGTATGGCCTGACTGCATTGATCGCCGGAGGCGCGGGTGCAGTCGCTGCCAAGACCGGGCTTCTGGCCAAATTGTGGAAACTCATAGTCGCGGCATTCGCTGCGCTTTGGAAGCTGATCGTTGTCATATTCGCCGCGATCGGTACGTTCTTCAAACGGCTATGGGCGAAGGTCACGGGTTCCCGCAAGGAAATAGAGAAAAATGAATTCCCTCCCGCCGACGAACCCGGCGTGCAGGGCTCGAGCAACCTCGTCGCCGCTGGGCAGCCCGGCGCAGGGACGGACGAATCGCGGTCCGCATGAGAATTGAGCAGGAACTGGCTTTCCTGATCTGGGTGCTCTATGCAGTCGACTGCATCCACTGGTTGGGGCCCGGTCAGGCGGCGCTGACGCGCCGAATAAACGGAACGTGGAAGATCGCGCGCCATTCCGAAGGAACATTCACCCTCCTCGGACGGATGCCCGTACTTGTGGCCCCGCTGGATCTTCGCCCTGGGTTCGTGGTTTCGAACAGCACGGACCTTCCTGAAGGTCAGTCCGGCATCGAAACCATTGGTGACAAGGTAGAAGACCTGGAGGCGCACACGCGCATCCTGACGGCGCTTGCCATCCTGGCAGCGGCGAATCTCCTGATCATCATTCCGGTGTTGTTATTCATGCAATGGTTTGAGGGTGCATGGGCACCTATCGGTGTATTGGCCGCCTGTCACGTCGCGATTGCCGCAGAGGTCTTCCGGCTCTCTGGAGATTGGCGCGCAGAGAAGGACAGCAATTTCTGGCAACACTATATCGCTCTCGTGCTGAATCCAGCCGCGGCCCTGCGCGCCGGTGACTTATTTTCGGAGCGATTGAAGATAGCTGTTGAGGTGCAATCTCCAGTAGCTGTCCGCTAGGTTTCCCGTCCCTTGGTGCCTTTGTCTCTCCACCTTAGTCCTGTCGCGGCTCTGAGTCCATTACGGCGGACCCTTCGATCGTTGTGTATACTGGGCTCTCTCTGGCTCACCCCCAAAGCCATCAGGTCGAACTTGCACATGCAGGCGAATTCCGCAGCCGCGTAGGTTTGCGCCTGCCTGACGCGGGTTTCGTGGGCTCCTTCTGTTCCTGGCGACGCATTCCGCGGCAACGTGGGCGTGTTCTCTGCCGGAGACCCGCGCCCAGCCCACTCAGGAAAGGAGACGGAATGAAAGCATTCAAGCGGTTCTCTCTCTGTGCTGCGGTGTCGATCCTCACAGCCGTTCCCCATTTGCTGGCCCAGGCGACGCAGGCTTCCCTCGACGGAACCTACACGTTCCTGTTCTCGAACATGAGCGACTATTCACCCGCATTCAACATGAACGGGCAGCAAGTCGGGTTCTGTGACGGCATTACCCCCATTGGTTATAACTGTGGCTACACGGTCACCTTCGGCGTGATTAGGGGAACACTGGTCGCGGACGGGAGGGGAAACATCACATCGGGCGCATTTACGCAGACGAACGATCCCAACTCCTACGAGTGCAGTCCCGGCAATAACCCGACCAGCACATGCCCCGTAAAGGTCCCCTCCCGCAACTCGTATTCGTCGAACGAGTCCTACGCCGTCGGTTCGGTCGTCGATTTCATCGGATTGACCAATGTCGGCCCGGTCACCAGGACCTTCCAGGCAGTCAGGGCCAGCAAGGGCAAGCGGCCGGATTGGCTAAATACGAAAGACCTCGAAAACGTCTGCAACAATAGCAACCTCAATACGTGCTATTGGGTCCAGATTCCCGCGAGCCTCACGAACACTGAGGGTGCCAGCCAAAGCGCCAATGTCGTGGGGACTTACACGGTAAGTGCCAACGGTTCCGGAATGCTTTACCTGAGGTTGGCTAATTGCACAACCTCCTGCGCAATTGGCCAGTTCGCGATGGTCGTGCCGCCAGGGAACTCAACGGTGGGGCAGACGGTGCATGTTTCAGGCGAGTCCCAGTTGGGCAACCACAATAAATGCGTAGGCGGAGCGACGCGCGTCAAGTGAATCAACAGTCGGGAGCTTAAAGCAGAGAACCCCGCTCGCGAGCGGGGCTCTTCAACTGCAATTGAATAATCGTTCAGGTCCTACTGCCGCGGCGCCGCTGAAATCCGCACTCCCATCCCGTTCAGCTTGCTGCGCGCCGCCGCCGCTTCCGGGCTCTGCGGGTGCCGCTGGTTCAACGACCGCAGCTCCTGGATTCCCGCTGCCCGCTTGTTCTCAGCCAGCAGCGCATACCCTTTGTGCAGCTGCGCGGCCGGGGCCTTCGTGCTGCTTCCGTAGTTCTCCAGCACCGCGTTGTATGCCTTGATTGCGTCCGAGTAGTTCTGCTGCCGGTACGCAATCTCGCCAAGATAGAACTGCGCGGCAGCCGCGAGGTCATCCTGCGGATAGTACTGCACGACGTCCTGGAACTCGCCCTGCGCCACCGAATATTTCGCGGCATTAAAGTCGCGAAGCCCTGACTGATAAGTCTCTTCCAGCGGCGGAGCCGAGCCTGATCCCGGCGCTGCGCCCGAGCCATTTGCGCCCGCCCCCTCTCCGCCACCTGAGCCCGAACTCGCTGCGGGGGCCATTCCCTGCGCGCTTGTTCCACCCCCCGACTGCCCGCCCGCAGAATTCTGCATGTTCTGCATCTGCTGCTGCAGGTTCTGCAGCGCCTGGTCCATCCTGCCAAGCCGCGACTTCAACTCTTCCACTGAATCGTTCACTGACTGGACCGATCCCGCCGTCGCATCCATCTTTCCACTCAGAGCTTCATTCTGCGCCGCGAGCTTTTGTTGCAGCGCGTCGGCCGCCGCCGACGCCTTGTTGGCGGCATCCGTAGCCTGCTGCACAAGCTGCAGCAACCCGCCCATGTTTTTGTCCACGGACGATTGAAGCCGCTGCACCATGTCCATCAACTGGCTCACCTGGTCCTGGAGCTGAACGATTTCCTTTGACGTAGCGTGAGCGCGAACCGGGGCCAACGCCGAGATTGCAACTGCCAGGGCCACGGCAAGAATACGGTTGCGGAGAGTGCGTTCGTTCGACATGGAGTCACCTGTTCGAAACTGACCATTGGCTGGTTACGATCTGGCCGAAGTCAGCTTGCGGATTCTGGTTCCCCGGTAAGCCCTGGGACGCAACCGGGGAACGTGGTGCGCCAACCTGCGCGAGGCCGAAGAAGTAAAGGTCCACGCTCAAATTTCAGACGTGGACCCCGCGCGTTCGTTTGTCGACGGCAGCCGCGCCGAGTGCTGCCGGCGCGTTCATTACTGGTCGACCGAGAAACCGTCGCGGCGGTTCTGCTGCCAGCAGTCTTCGGTCGATTCGGTGCAAAACGGCTTTTCCTTGCCGTAGCTGATTACGCGGACGCGGTTCGCCGCCACTCCAGCATTTACAATCGCGTTCTTTGCCGCTTCCGCGCGATTCTGCCCCAGTGCGAGGTTGTACTCATTCGATCCGCGCTCGTCGCAGTAACCACCGATCACGACCTTGATGTTCGGGTGGCTCACCAGGTAGGTCGCGTCCTTCGAGAGCGTGGCCTGCGCGTCGGTGCGGATGTCCGCAGTATCGTAGTCAAAGAAGATGTCCTGCACGTTGGCCTTGAACTCCTCCTCAGCGCTCATTGTGTTGCTGGGAACCGGAACCGCCGCCGGAGGCTGCGTCACGGTCACTCTCGCCGTTGCATCGGCTGACCCGCCTTCGCCCCGCGCCACAAGGTGGTAGGTGGTCGAGCTCGCCGGAGTCACAGTCTTCACGCCGGTAGTCGGAACGTCGCCGATCCCTTCGATCGAAACGTTTGTTGCATCGGTGGTCTTCCAGGTCAGCACCGCCTGGTCTCCTGCCGAGATCGACGACGGAGTAGCTGAAAGAACCGCGGTCGGCGCCGGCGCAGCGGGCGGCGGGGCCGTCTCTCCAGCCGGAAGAGGCTTTTCTTTTTTCTTGCATCCGGCTACGGCAATCAGGGCAACACAAAGCAGGACCGGAACAACAACGCGAAAGAAATTTTTCAAAATTCATCTCTCCTTGAAACGAATTCAGTTCAGAAACGAATTCAATGCGGCCCTTCACCTTGGCAACCGATCATTGTAGTTCTTCAGCGGGGACGACCGATTGTCTCGTTCGAACGGAGAACCGGTTCGCGCCGTGATTGCCAGGGAACTTAAAAGCCATGGATTTGCGCCTGGTCTCGAAGCTGGAAAACGAATCACTAAACGACAACCCCATGATAAATCTTCCCCTCGCCGCGCTATTGCACGACGTGGTGCGCGTCGTTGCTCGCCACAATCCTATTTCCAGCTCCAGTTCGGCATGTAGTTGCTGCCGGCGTTCGTCAACTGCACCTGCTGCGTCCCGTCGGCAAGCATCGACCAGATCTCGGTCCGCTTCCCAATTTGCCGCTCAAACACAAGGTGGCGCCCGTCGGGCGACCAGCTCGGAAAATCGTTGGACCCTGATTCGTGAGTAATCTGCAGGTAGTTCTTGCTGGCGAGTTCCAGCACGTGAATGTCCTGTTTCCCTGGATCTCCGGGCCCGTACTTCCGGTTCCACGCGAATGCAAGCAGCTGTCCGTTCGGCGACCACGACGGCGATACCGCGTATCCGCCATCCGTAATGCGCTGCACGTTCGAGCCGTCCGCGTCCATCGTGTAGACCTGCGGCTCGCCGGTCCGCCCGCTGACAAACGCTACTTGGGAATTCGAGCGTGGGTTCCAGGTGGGTGAGATCTCGGCTCGTTGGAAAGACGTGAGCTGATGCAGATTTCCTCCGCTCGTATCGGCCGCCCAGATCTCCGAGGATCCGGATCGCGATGACGCGAAGGCGATTTTGCTTCCGTCTCCCGACCACGCTGGAGAGAAGTTGTTGCCACCGGCTGTTCCTCCCGGGAAGCTGACGATGCGGCCAAGCTCCATTGACCACATCCGAATTGCCCAACCGTCGCGGCTAAGCGAAGAAAACGCAATTCGGCTATTGTCAGGTGAGATGCGCGGCGAGAGCGAAGTGCTGCCCAGGTGCGTGATCTGGTGCTGGTTCTCCCCGTCGTAATCCATCACCCAGATTTCCTTCGTCCCCGTTCTATCGCTAACAAAATAAATCTTCGTCTCGGCGATCCCGTTCACCCCGCCGCCCAGCTGGGCGATGATCTCGTCGGCAAACCGGTGCGCGATCGTCCGCGCCATGTCCTGGCTCGCGGCCTCGTTGTATTGCTTCGTAAGTACTTGCGGGTTCGTCGTATTTCTCGTATCGTCCAGCCATCCGAAAACGGTCAGCCGACCGTTCTCCACCTTGAAAGCGCCAAACGCAACGTCAGTCGCATTCGCGGGCTCCGCTGCCCACTGCGCCAGGCTGATCTCCTGCGGCGAGCCCGGCGTTCCCTGCGGCGACATGCTCTTCGAAACCATGTCGAAGATGCCCGCATTCTGCAAATCGTTGAAGAGCGTCGAATCAAACGTCGCCTTCAGCTGCGGAGTCTGGGGGTCGGTCCCCATCGGCTTGAAGTCCGCAGCCCCCAGCCGGATCTTCTGTTGCCCGAGATTCGTTCCCGTATGCACCCAGTCCTGGGCGCGCGCGGGCGCAGCACAGCAACAAACCACGGCAGCAAATGACAGACCGAACAACAAGGGAAGAAGAAAACACTTTGCCTTCATGCGGATTGCGATCCTTCCTGGATGATAGGGATGGAGTGGATAGCGCAGTTGCGCAGGCAGTGAAACAGAATGCGGCCGCCGAATTGGGAAAACAGGCCTAATACTCACAATAATAAGAGACGTTCAACGAGCTTCCGTTATACGCCGCAGGCAGGGGACCGAACGTGTCAACCCGCTGCACCCCGCGAATGCACGAGCGGTCCAGCGTCGGGCTGCCGCTCGAGCGGTCGAGCTGCACATTACCCGGCGTTCCATCGCGGTGAATCGGGAAAATCACGTACACGCGAGCGCCCTTCGGCGTTCTCGGATCGACCTCGCCCTTGTTCCAGCTCTGGCCCATCTTGCGGTTGATCCCGTCCACGTACCACGGGAAGCGGCTTCCGAAATCGCCCTGCTGCACAGTCGTCGGCCCCGGCGAAGACTGCCCCTGGATCGCCCGCGGCAGATTATTCGCCGCCATCTCGCCATACTGGGCCTTGTTGTTCTCGACCGGCTGCGGCGACTTCTGCTGCGGCTTCGGCACAGGCTGCGGCTTCGCCTGCTCCTTCTTGCCCTGGATCGGAATCGCCGTATCGTCGATCTTCTCGGTCGCCTTGGGCTGCGGCGCGGCCGGAGCCTGGCTCGGGGTCTCAGTCGTCAGCACATTCTGGTTGGGGGGCTGCTCGCTCGGCAGCGGAATCGCCGGTGAAACCAGTTGCACGCGGATCGCCCCTCCGTTCGTCGCCCCGCCCCACTGATTCGATTTGAAAAACCCGCCCGCAATGTAATACGCCACAATGGCGCCGGCCAGAGCAGCGTGCAGCAGCACGGCTCCCGTCGCCGGCGCGGCGACAGGCTCGCCAGTCAGCTCGCGCTCCAGGCTCTCATCGTGTTCCAGCAGTGCGCTCATCGTTCGATTACCCAATCGGTGGGGTGCCCCACCTTTGCCGGGTCTTTGTTCTTCCGGCTAAGGTCGGATGCGAAGCATCGATTCCATCCTCCGATCGCGAAACCCTACTTCTCCGCCTTCGTATCCAGTGGTTCCGTCACCACCGAAATATTCGTAATCCCCGCTTGTTTGACGGCATCCATCACGTGTGCAAAAGCGCCGAACGGCACACGCTCATCCGCCCGCACATAGATCGTCTGCTTCGAAGGATCCGTATTCGACGCGTGCAGCCTGTCGGCCAGTTCGTGGATGTTGATCGGTTTGTCGTCCAGGTAGACCGTTTGGTCATGCGCGATCGTCAGCGTGATCCGCTGCTCGGTGATCTCCTTGACGGTGCGTGTCTTCGGCACCGCCACCTCGATGCCCGACTGCAGCACCGGCGCGGTGATCATGAAGATCACAAGCAGCACCAGAACGACGTCCACCAGCGGCGTGATGTTGATGTCCGCGAGCGACGACTGCGTCTTTCCGTTTGCGGTTGTAAATGCCACGGCTAACCTCGCGAGGGCAGTTCGCGGCCCGCTTCAGAAAGCGACCGCGGCATCTGCCCAGTCGCTGCCGCAGCCGACGGCATGCGCACCTGGATCTCTTCCATCGAATTCAGAAGCTCGCGCGCAAAGTCGTCAATCGCCGAGGCAAACACGCGGATCCGCGCATTGAGCTGGTTGTATGCCACCACCGCCGGCACGGCGACAAACAGACCCGCCGCCGTCGTGATCAGCGCATCGGCCATGCCCGGCGCCACGGCGCGCAGTGTTGCCGATCCCGCAGCTCCCAGCCCGTGAAAGGCTTCCACAACGCCCATCACGGTTCCGAACAATCCCACGAACGGGCTCGTGGCTGCAATCGTCGCGAGCCACGTCATGCGCCGCTCCAGCATGGTCACCGCCTCGCTCGCGGCCGTCTGCGCAGAGCGCTCCAGCGGTCCAAGGTTCCGCGGCGGTCCAGCCCCGCCGGTCTGCCGGCGATAGGTCTCATATACGTCCTCGAACACCACTGCCAGCGGGCTGTCCTTGTATTCGCCGATGACGCTGGAAATCTCCTGGAACCGCGTCGCTTTGCGGAACATGCGGATAAATCTGCGGCTCTCTTTCGTCGCCTTCCGGAAAGTGGACCACTTGCCTAGGATCACGGTCCACGAATAGAGGCTCGCAATCAGCAGGACGATCAGCACTCCGATCGCAACCCCGCTGAGCTGGCTCATCAGGTCCATGAGCCCATTCATCCCATGCGCAATCCCGCCGTCTGGCGGCGTCGCCGCCGGCTCACTCTGCAACAAAAATGCAAAGGCTACAAGCGTAAAAATCGGCATTCACCTCTTCATCAACGGTAACAGACACAGGGGTGCTGCGAAAGTTACGGTCCAGATGCCCCTTCTACCTATTAGATGAGCCAAACAGCCGTCCGTGCCTCGCTCGTGCTATGCTGCGCTCGGATTATCCCGGCATTCACAAGACCCATGCTCATCGAACTCCGCGCCGAGAACTACGCCGTCATCGACCACGCCATTGCCGTCTTCGGCCCCGGCCTCAATCTCCTCACCGGCGAAACCGGCGCCGGCAAGTCCATCCTGGTCGACGCGCTGGCCCTCCTCATGGGCGGCAAATCGTCCGCGGAAGTTGTCCGGCACGGCGCCGACAAGGCCGTCGTCTCCTGTGTCTTTGAGTCCACGGCAGGCGCAGAGTCCATCCTCGAACAAAACGGCATCGACGCCGACGGCACTGAGATCATCCTTCGCCGCGAGATCCTCTCCAATGGCAAGGGCCGCGTCTTCATCAACAACCAGCCCGCCACCGTGGCCGTCCTCAAGCAGCTCGCCCCTGAGCTTGCGCTCGTCCATGCGCAGACAGAGACCCTCACGAGTTTTGACCAGGGCCAGCAGCGGCATCTTCTCGACCGCTTCGCCGGCATCTCCACCGACGCCGCCTCCGAGGCGTTTAACCGTTGGAAGCAAGCCTCCGGGAAGTTGGAAGACCTCCTCCAGGGCGAGCAGGACCGCCTCCGCATGGTCGACCTTTGGACTTATCAATCGAAGGAGATCGAATCCGCCCACCTCGAGGCCGCCGAGGACGAAGCCCTCGAAACCGAAAAGCGCGTCCTCGCCAACGCCGAAAAGCTCTACGCCGCCGCCATGGGCGCTTTCGACCAGCTCTATGAGGGAGGCATCTCCGCCGAAGTCTGCCTCCGCGCTGCGCTCAAGCACGTCGAAGAACTCGCCCGCTACGACTCAAAATTCGTCGAGTCGGCCCAGCAGCTTGAGTCGGCCCGAGCCACCGTAGGCGATCTTGCCGCAACTCTCCGCGACTACGCCGAAGGCATCAACGCCAGCCCTGACCGCCTCGCCGAAATTGAAGACCGCCTCGCCATCATCGACCGTCTCAAGCGCAAATACGGTAAATCCGTCGCCGAGATCCTTGCCTTCGGTGAAGACGTTCGCCTCAAGCTTTCGGAAGTAGAAGACCGCGACGAAATCCTGAAGGCATTACATGCAGCGGTACGAGAGGCTTCAGCGGCCTATCAGAAAGCTGCCGCCGCCGTGACCGCCGAGCGCAAGTCCGCTGCCGCCCGCCTCGCCAAAATGGCCGAGCAGCAGATCAACTCCCTCGCCATGAAAGTGAAATTCGAGATCGGCGTCACGCCTTCCGAACCGGAGTCGAATTGGACCCCCCAGGGATGGGACGAGGTCGAATACCGCATCTCCACCAACCCCGGCGAGCCGCTCAAGCCACTGCACGAAATCGCCTCCGGCGGCGAAATGTCTCGCGTCATGCTGGCCTTGAAGGTTGCAGTGGAACAAAACTCGTCCAAGACGAGCAAAAAGCCGACGCCCCGCACGCTCGTCTTCGACGAAATCGACATCGGCATCGGGGGCCGCGCCGCCGAAGCAGTCGGCCAGAAGCTCAAAGCCTTGAGTCGCGGCCAGCAGGTCCTCTGCGTGACCCACCTTCCGCAAATCGCCGCCTTCGCCGACCAGCATCTCGCCGTCGAAAAGCGCGAAACCGCGGGCCGCACCAAGACGAACATCCGCCTGCTCGACCAGCGCGCCAGCACCCACGAAGTGGCAAGAATGCTAAGCGGCGCGACGGTTACCGAAACCAGCCTCCAGCACGCAGCGCAGATGATCGCCGCGAGCAAATAGCCTCAAAACAAACACCCCGCTCCGATCCGCATCCCACCAAGTGGGCACATCGCGCCCGCTGGGGCCATTCCAAGTGACAAACCAACAACTTGCTTCCGTCCTTCTGTTTCTTCTGGCGCTCGTCGCCACTGCGCAAATTCTTGGCTACCTGTTCACGCTCCTTCGTCAGCCAAAGGTCATCGGCGAAATCCTCGCCGGCATCGTGCTCGGTCCCGCGCTCCTCGGCCACTTGCCTTTCATCGCCCATCTCGAAGCCGCCGTCAAGCAGCAGGGCTCGATCCTTGACTTCGTCTACTGGCTAGGCCTGCTGCTGCTCATGTTTCTCTCAGGCGCTGAAACCCGTCAGCTATTCACGCGCGACGAGCGCCGGGAAGTCGGCTGGCTGGCGATTGTTGGAACCGGACTGCCCTTTGTCCTCGGCCTGATCTTCGGACCATGGTTGATTCGCCCCTCGCTCGCCGGCCCCAATGGCAATCGCGTCTCGCTCGTCATCATCCTCGCCGTCGGCGTCGCGGTCACGTCCGTTCCCGTCGTCTCCAAAATCTTCGCCGACCTCAAAATCCTCCACACACGCTTCGCCCGCCTCGTGCTCGGCGTCGCCGTCGTCGAGGACATCGTCCTGTGGCTCGCATTGGCGATCGCCACGGCTACGGCAGGCAAGGCCGTGCTTCATCCGCGGCAGATGACCTTCCACCTCATCGCCACTGTCGCGTTCTTTATCCTTGGCCTCACGCTCATCCCGCGCGCCGTCAAACGGCTCAACAAGTCCCGCCACAACGTGCTCGCGCGCCAATCCCCGACCGCCTACGCAATTGGAGTGCTGCTCGCGTACTGCGCCGTTGCCGGAGCGCTCGATGTCTCGCTCGTCTTCGCGGCGTTCCTCGCAGGATTCGCTGTAGTTCACCGCAAGCGCATGCTCTTTGCCGAGGCCCTCGAAGCCATCGGCAAAGTCTCCTTCGCTTTTTTCATCCCCGTCTACTTCGCGATCGTCGGCCTCAAGCTCGACCTCATCCGCGGCTTCGCTCTCTGGATGACGCTGGCCTTCCTCGCCGGAAGCTGCGTCGTCAAGATCCTGTCCGTAACGCTGGCCGGCCGCTGCGCCGGATTTCGCGGCCTCGACCTCGTCAATCTCGCCCTTACGACAAACGCGCGCGGCGGCCCTGGAATCGTCCTTGCCAGCGTGGCCTTCGAAGCCGGCATCATCAGCCCGAAGTTCTACACCGCTCTCGTGCTCGCCGCAGTTGTCACGTCTCAGTTCGCCGGCGCGTGGCTCGAGTATGTCCTGCGCAAAGGATGGCCGTTGCTCACGCCATCCGTTCCCATCGAAGGCGCAACACCCAGCGATACCGCTCCCGAAATCGCTGCGTGATCCAGCCCTCGTCTCAGGAAGCGACTGGCGCGACTGTCAGGCCGGGCAAAGTCGCCGCTTCTGGTTCGGCGGCAGGAATGCGCTCGATGGAGACCACTGTGATGTCGTCACACTGGCCGAATCGGCGGGCCGCATCGGCGATCTGAGCAGCAGGTCTGCTCGACAGTGCGCGACTCCGCTCGAAGCCGTATAGCTCGCCTTTCGCGTTCTGAGCCTCGACTACCCCATCGGACAGAAACGTGATTCGGCTTCCAGGCTGGATGCGGAATTCAAAGGTGGAGTACTGAATGCCGCTTTGCACGCCGAGAGGCAGCGCGCCGGGCAGATCAATCTCCGCGCCATTGAGATATGGCGGAAGATGCCCGGCATTCGCTATCGAAACCTGTCCGGACGCCGAGATGTGAGCAGCCAGTGCTGTGGAGAACCCGCCGCCCGAGCGGCCAACCATGCGCTCGTTGAGGCTGCCAAGGAGCTCCGCGGGATCGGAGGTGTAAGCGGCAACTCCGCGAATCGCGCCGACCAGCACGGAGACAAGCATGGCGGCAGGCAATCCCTTGCCGGCAACATCTCCAACGACCAACAGCATCCCGCCGGAGGATACGGGAACGACCTGGAAGAAGTCGCCGCCGACCTGCTGCGCGGGGTGGTAGACGGTCTCCACACGATAACCAGGTATTGTTTCAATTGCTTCGGGCAGGATGACCTGCTGCACCTGGCGCGTTGCTTCCAACTCGTTCTCAATCAGCGCCTGCTGGCGGCTGACGCGGGTTGCGCGGAGAACGATGATGGTGGTGAGGCACAGGACGTAGAGCAGGCCGGTGAGGGAACTGACGTTGATGAGAAACGGGCCAACGTGAGGATTGAGATAGACAAGCGCGAAGTTCGTGGCAGCCAATGCGGTGGCTGGGATCACCTGCAGGAATGCGTTTGCGTAGACGACATACAACCAGAGGCTCTGAATCAGTGCGGCGATGAGCAGGATGCCGGCCTCGCGATTGCCACGTCGGTGATGGATGAAAAGGAGGACGGGCAGGACCACGGCGTACAACAGGACGATTGGTACCTGCACAAGGACGGACGCGAGCATCGACAGACTTCCGTTCGACGCGCCGAACCAGTTGACGATCAGCCCAACTGCGGCCACGGCGATGATACTGCGGAGCCACCAGTTGAAGCGGATGCGGAGGATGGCAAAGTACGTCAACAGGCTGAAAACCAGGTTGGCGATGTTGATGGGCTGCCGCGCCAGTTCCCAGTTTGCAGGGATGGTATGAAAGTGGCGCACAAGGTCGAGGGGCAATGTGAGTGCGGCTGTGAGCGATGTCAGAAACATCCAGAGGTACTCGCGCTGCCCGCGATGCGCCGCGAAGAGAGCGAGCCCGACGATGCCCATGGCGAGCCAGGCACACGTGTTAAGCCACGCAAGCGCGTGATCGCCGATAACCCGAAGCCAGTCGGCGTTGTTGAGCGCTTCGTATTGGCCGAGTGTGAGGTTCTGGTACCACAGGCCGGGGGCGGCGCCGCCCCATTCGTAGTGGGAAATATGAACGCGGACCGCGATGAGGACCGAGCCCGAAGCCGTGTCCGCGCTGGAAATTGGCGCGAGCAGAAGGGCGTCGAAGGTGTAGGGCTTGAACGGCGCCACGCTGCCGGATTTGAGAAGGCGGCGCCCGTTCACGTAGACCTCAAAGGCGCTGGCAATGGACCACTCGCGGAGGGCGAGGCCTTCCTGGCCGGGCCGGGCCTTGACGCGCAGCCGATACCAGACAACGGGTGGGCGGCCGCTGGGGATGACCTTATGGATGGAAGTGCGAGCGTCGAACGCGGGCCACTGCGAATCGTCGAAGGATGTGCTGGCGAAGCTGGGATCGTCGCCTGCGTGGACGCGCCAGCCAGTGGCGAGATCGGCGGGTGCAGTGAGCGCGGTGGCGTCGAACTCCTGGGCGTCCGCGATGGCGGGCGCGGCGATCGAGAGCAGAATTGGCAGAAGGCACAGAGGCAGGGCGACACGCGCAAAGGCGCGAAGACTCATAATTTACGGGTCCTTCGGGAGATGATTCACCTTAGCACATCGATGGGGGCAGGGGAGCCAGGCGAGGCATCGGCCCAGGCCGAAGGGCTCTTCAAAATCCCAAAATAGTTTTTTTGATAGGTCTTCCGCCGGGCGGATGCCTACTCAGTTCGGCAGCTGGCTCATGTCCGGGGGTGGCGCCGACAGCATGTTCGCCACGGTCGCCAACATGAAGGTCGGGTGCAGGGGCTTCGCAAGGATCTCGAAGAGATATCCCTTCTTCTTCGCCTCTTCGAGCAGTCCGCCCGTGCCGGGCTGGCCGCTAAACAGCAGAAAATGCACGTCCGGATAGCTGGCCTTCAGGAAGATCGCAAACTCGATCCCATTCATCGCCGGCAGCACCACGTCGATGATGGCCACATCAGGCCGCCACTCTTCGAGCATCTCCAGCGCCTGCTCGGCCGAGTAGGCAGACCGGGCGTCGTAGCCGTTCGACGAGAAGATCAGCGCCAGCGTATCGGCGATCGTCTCCTCGTCGTCCACCACCATAATCCTGCGGCTTCCCGGAAGGCCTGGCATGAGTCCCTTCTTTGCTGCCGCAATCGCCGGTTGCCGAGATTGGCCGGAAGTTTCGATCGGCCGCGAACCTCGCCTGGCGGTAGTTGGCAAAGCGCCTAAATGAAATACGCAAAGACCCTTATTGCGATGAGCCCGCTTGCGCCGCGGGTTGCTTCAGGCTTTACCCGCGATGATACCGCCCCTGCGGTCCCATTAGCTCATTGGATGCACACGAATTCCTGCTAGGATACCTGCACGGGCCTCAAACGCATTGCCAAGCTGAAAACCGCCCTGCTCAACTTGCGGACACTCTTCCCCCCCGATCTCGTCCGTGGAGAATCATCATGTCTTCATCAAGAGCATCCGTGCAGGCATTGCCGGCTGAGGAATCGTCCATTCCCGAGTGGTCGGAGCGCATTCTAAAGCTTCTGGCCGATCTAAAACTCACCCAGGCCGGCCTGGCGGAGCGGATGGGAGTTTCTCCTGCCACCATTTCACGCTGGATTCAGGGCAAGCACGAGCCCACGGCGGAGGGATACGTCTCATTGGGAAATCTCGCGGCGCGGCGATCGGATGGAGTTTATTTCTGGGAGCGGGCCGGCATGGAAGTCGCAAATCTACCCGACGCCAGCCTGCATAAGTCAGCCCTGTCGCTGCGCGTCAGGCTGGACGAGTTCAACCTGGTGGCGGGGCGGAAGGTTTCTAGCGAACTGGGCGGCAGCCGGAGCGCGGTCGTGGTGCCGTTGCTCAGAGCCTCCGCGTATGGGGACCGCGTGCCGCCGCGCGAGCACGTGAGCATGGCTGAAATCGAAGTCGAAGACGTTCTGCTTGCGCCGCTTGCGTGGTGCCCGAATCCGGAGAATGTCATCGGAATGCACCTCGCGGGAGATTCGATGGAGCCGACGATCGGGCAGGGGTCGATCCTGTTTGTGGACACGGCCGTGACAGACCGCGGCCAACTCGACCGCAAGGTCATCGTGGTGTCGCACCGTGACCTGGGCTTTAAAGTGGCGCGGTTGCAGCGGCTTGCGACATCGGACCTTCTCATCTCGGCCAACCCCCGCACGCTTCCGCTGGACGTGAGCAATGCCTCGAAGTGGAAAGTCTTCGGCGAGGTGCTGTGGTGGGTGTCGCGCGACCTGGCCGCAGCCTCGAGCGTGTAGCCGGCTTCGCGATCCAAACAGTTACACGGTGAAGCTCGATCTCTAGCGGCAGCGTGCGGCTTCAGTTGACGTCGACGTTGCGGAAGCCGAGCGCGTAGAGCAGGCTGGTGATGCTGACGCGGGCGTTGGCGGAGGCCTTGTCGAGGATCCTGTCGTCGAGGGCGGCCTGGGTGATCTGCTGCTCGGCGGCCTTGCGGGCCTGCGATTCGAGGTTCGGGTCGGGCGGGACGAGCAGGCCGGTGGTGCGCTCGTAGACGCGGGTGCGGGCGTTGTCGATGCGTGTGACGAGGATCTGCGCCGGCGGGAGATGAACGCGGACGGTTGCACCGTCGACGCGGACGTCGCTTGCCTTCAGTCCCGTTAGGTCGACTCCGGCGATCACTTCGCCGTGGGCGATGAGAAGAAGGCGGTCGCCGGCAAGGAAGTCGGGGATGCCGGGCGCCTGGCGGTTGCCCTCGACGATCTTGTCCACGGAGTACTCGACCGACTCAAGGCGCGAGAGCTGGCGGATCTTGTCAACGACCGACGGGGCAGAGGTGTCGATCCGGGTTGTGCGGCCCGAGTGAAGCAGGTGGAACGGCGCCGCGAGGCCCAAACTGACCAGCATCGCGGAGATTACGAAGAAAGCCAGCAGAAACCCGAAGAGCAGCGCGGCAATGATGAGCGCCCATACCGCGCGCTTGCGCGGGGGAGCGTAGACAGTGGGCGGCGACTCAGCCATATTGAGTTGGATGCGCGGCCGGGCACGTGGCGGATGGGTCCTGTTTGGGACAAGACGCCGTAATTATTCGCTCCGGAGAGCCACCAGCGGGTTCACGCGCAACGCGCGAAGCGCCGGTACCCCACACGCGGCCAGGGCGACGACGAGCAAGAGGCCTGAAACCGTCGCAAATGTCCCCGGATCACTGGGCCGGACGTTGTAGAGCATCTTCGCCATGAAGCGCGTCACCGCGAATGCCCCTCCCATGCCGAGAATCACCCCGCCTAGCGAAAGAAGAATTCCCTGGCGCAAGACCAGCTTCACCAGGTGGCGCTTTTGCGCGCCGAGAGCCATGCGAATGCCGAGCTCGCGCGTGCGCATCGCCACTTCATAGGAGAGCAGTCCGTAGAGGCCGATGCAGGCAAGCACCGTCGCAAGCACCGCAAAGAAACTGGACAAACGCGACAGCAGCCGCTCCTGAAAATGCGTCTGCGCGATGTGCTCGGTTTGCGTATACACATCGAAGACGGGCAACCGGCTATCGGCATTCGCGACAAGGTTGCGCACGGAGCTGACGAGCAAAGCCGGATCGCCCGCAACGCGCAGAGCGAAGTAGGCGTGACTGCCAACCAGCGGAGAGTAGAAGTTCGGCCTGATCGCACGCTTCAGGTCACGGTACTTCGTGTCGCTTGCGATGCCAACGATTCGATATCCGGGACGGGGGGCGAAATGAGGATCATCGGCCTCCCCATGGCCCATGTGCAGCCCGACCGGGTTCTGCTTCGGGAAGAACCTGCGCGCAAAGGTCTCATTGATGATGACGGGAATCGGAGCAGCCGTTCCTGCTGAAGGCGGCATCGCGAGTGACGAAGAGGACCGAGGGCTGGGGCTTCCAGCCGATTTCGCGAGTGCTTCATCCGCCGCTTTCATTATGGCGTCGGTTTGTTCAGTCGATGAGAAATCGGCGGAGTTGAAGGCGCGCCCGGCGAGCAGCGGAATCCGCATTGTCGAGAAGTAATCGGGACCAACAGTCAGTACGTCGGTGTTGACGTTTGATTTGGGCGGGGTCCCGTCAAGATGCACTTCGTTCCCGGAATAGCCTCCGCTCAGCAGCGGTTCGTCCGAGTAGGTTGCTGCTACGACGCCGGGCAATGCGGCAAACCGCTGCTGCAACTGGCCGTAGAGTTGCATCATCTGCTCGTCCTTGTAACCCGCCATCGTTGGGTTGACGCCGAAGAGCAGCAGGTTCTGCGTGTCGAAGCCGGGATTGACGGCCTCTATATTCATCAGCGTGCGGACCAGCAGCCCTGCGCCAACAAGCACGACGATGGAGAGCGCAACCTGCACCACGACAAGCGCGTCTCCGAAGCGGATGCGTTGGCCGGTATGCGCGCCGCCAGGAACCGACGAGGCATTCTCGCGAAGTTCCCCCGTCAGGTCCGAGCGCGACCCGCGCAGCGTGGGAACAAGCCCGGAAAGAATCCCCGTACCCAGAGTGATCGCAACGGTGAAGGCGAGCACGCGCGCGTCCGGTGCGATGACGAAGGAAAATGGCTCGCCAAATCCGCTCTCGACCAATTTGGTCATCGCGCCAACGCCCAGGTACGCGAAGACAATTCCGAGCGCGCCTCCGGCTGCGGAGAGCAGGACGCTTTCCGTAAGAAGCTGGCGCACGATGCGGGCGCGGCCTGCGCCAAGGGCCTGGCGCATCGCCATTTCCTTCTGGCGTTTTGCCGACCGCGCCAGGATGAGCCCGGCTACGTTGGCGCAGGCGATGAGCAAGACAAAACCTACCGCGGCCATGATCACGCTCAGCATCGGCGCAATGTTGCCGCTTTCACCGCTCAGTGCCTGCCGGATCGGCACAAGTGTGACGGCGGGAGCGTCGCTCTCTGCGAACAGCGAATTCCCAACCACCTGGCTGCGAAAGAGCGACATGGCTGCCGACTGCGCCTGCAGAATTGAAACGCCCGGCTTGAGCCGCGCCACAATGATTACCCAGAAAGTGGACGGATCGTTGAGCCGGTCCTTCGTTCCCCACCATTCGCTGCGCACCCTGGTTGAAAGCGAGAGCGGCATGAAGAAGTCCTGGGACTTCCCGGGCGTGAGGTGATTGAATCCGGGCTCCGCAACGCCGACGATCAACGTCTCGATACCGTTGAGGCGGACCGTGCGGCCGACTGCCGAGCGGTCCGACCCAAATGCGCGCTGCCAGTAGGCGTAATTCAACACGATTGCGGGTGGGGCGGCAGGCATATCATCAGCGGGCCCGAGCGCGCGGCCCAGATAAGTTTTGAGCCCGAGAATCGAGAAGTAATCGCCCGACACATATTCGCCGCGCGCGATGCTTGCCGGCCCGTTTCCGCTGAAATCCACTTCAAGCGGACCGGCGAACGCGGCAACACCGGAAAACGCGTTGTTCTGCCCATGCAGGGTTCGAAAGAAGGGTGCGGAAACCGAACAATGATATGCCTCGCCGCAATCGCCGTAGTCGCTCTGGCCCCAGGACTTCGGGTCGTGACGCGCCGACCAGCTGAAGATGACAAGATGCTGCTGATCTGCAACCGGCAACGGCCGGAACAGAACCGCGTCGATTGCGCTGAAGATGGCGGTGTTGGCGCCGATGCCGAGAGCCAGCGTCAGGATTGCGACAACAGCGAATCCAGGGGATTTCGCGAGCATGCGAAGCGCGTAGCGCAGATCCCGCACAACATCGCTCCAATAGTCCTTCTCGCTCTTGCGCCGATCCACCCTTCCTCCAATGCGTTCGCCAATCTGCTGAAAGGCCCGGAGGTCGCCGAACTGGCGCTCGGCTTCGTTTCGAGCCGCATCGGGATTCCAGCCTCTCGCAATGAGTTCTTCCGTCTTCGCTTCGATGTGAAAGCGAAGCTCATCCCTGACATCGGACGCGCGGTCTGCGCCGAGCAGCCGGTCGAAGCGGCGCCACATCGGGACCGGCTTCATCCCAGCTCCTCGCGCAGCGGAGGCTGAGTTGCTCCGAGCACCTTGGCTACCGCGGCCGCATACGCTTCCCAGGTTTTTACTTCGTTGCGGAGGTGACGCCGGCCGGCGGTTGTGAGGGAATAGAACTTCGCCTTTCGGTTGTTCTCCGAGAGCCCCCACTCGGATTCCAGAAGCCCTTTGCTCTCGAGGCGCCACAGGGCCGGGTACAGCGTGCCCTCTTCGACGATCAGGGCTTCGTCGCTCTGGCGCCGGATCAGGCTGGTGATGGCGTAGCCATGAAGCGCCCCCCAAACAAGAGCCTTGAGGATCAGGACATCCAGCGTGCCGCGCAAGAATTCGAGCTTGGAAGTGTCGTCCACCCGTTCCCCTGACATTTCAAGGGGAAGCATCGCACAACTCCCCTGTGAATGCAAGGGGAATTCGGCAACTAAATCAGCCGCACCCGGATCGGGTCAAATCTCACGGATGTTCTGCTTCGGCAATGGAGGATCGAAACCATTTCGCCAGTTGTTCTTCCGACATGACGCCCGAGGCCAGCGCCACAATCGTATTTACGACTGCTTCGTCCGATGCATTCATCGCGTACCCGTTCAGATCGAGAAACGTTTCAGCGACAACATAAGCCGTGCGTTTGTTTCCGTCGAGGAAGCCATGATTCCTGCATAACCCGAACGCGTAGGCAGCCGCCAGACGTGCCGCATCGGGCTTCCCATAGGCCTGCAGGTTACGAGGCCTGGCGAGCGCGGATTCCACGACGGCAAGGTCGCGCACTCCGCCCATCCCTCCATGCTCCGAAATCTGTTCGTCGTGAATGGCAAGAACTGCCTCGAGCGGGATCCAGATCCATTCGCCGGATTTCACTTCGCCAGCTCACGAAGTGCGTTCCGGCGGCGCTTCATGACGCGGCGTGCCGACTCCATGGTCTTCTCGAACACGGGATCGAACGGAGTGATCCTGAAGCCGTCCTTTTCTTCCGTCAGAAAAATCGAGTCGCCCTTATCAACCTTCAGCCGTGCCAGGGCCTCTTTCGGCAGGATCACGCCCACGGAGCTCCCAATCGTTGTCACTTTCAGCTTCAGCATTGCGGCCCACCTCAACTCCATTATAACAACAATTAGAATAAAAGGGCCGCATCGCAGACAAGCGGCCGCCGAGAGAGAACCGCTTGATATTGAAGGATTTCCTGGCGCCAAACTCGAATGGTGAAAAGAGTTTACCCACTGGTATACTGTTCATGTGACCTCCACTGTCCTCGAAAACATCTCGAACGGTGACCGCACCCAGTCTTCCCCAGAAGAAAAACGGGTATTGCTGCTAAAACCGCGGGGATTCTGCGCCGGTGTGGTCCGCGCCATCGACATTGTGAAGATTGCCCTGGAAACGTTCGGGGCGCCGATCTACGTGCGCCGCGAGATCGTGCACAACCGCTATGTTGTGAACGAATTGGCGGAAAAGGGCGCGATCTTTGTGCACGAGATCGACGATGTGCCGAACGGCCAGCGCGTGATCTACTCCGCGCACGGTGTTTCGCCCGCCGTGCGCGAGCGATCCAAGGGCCGCGGCCTGAAGGTGATCGACGCGACATGCCCTCTGGTCACGAAGGTGCATATCGAGGCCGTAAAATTCGCCAAGCAGGGCTACTCGCTCATCCTGATCGGGCACCGCGATCACGACGAGATTGAAGGCACGCTCGGCGAGGCGCCGGACGTAACGCAGGTGGTTTCAAGCGTGCAGGAAGTTGCATCGCTCAAGGTGCCGAACCCGAACCGCGTTGCCTACCTTACGCAGACGACTCTGAGTCTCGACGAAGCGCGCGACATCATCCACGCGCTTAAGCAGAAGTTCCCCAACATCGTCGGACCGCACTCGCAGGACATCTGCTACGCGACCGAGAACCGCCAGGTAGCCGTGCGCAACGTCGCGCACAATGCCGACCTTGTGCTCGTCGTCGGCTCGACCAACAGTTCGAACTCGAACCGGCTCGTCGAAGTTTCGCGCAACCTGGGAACCATAGGTTACCTGATTGATAACTCGCAGGCGATCGATCCGAAGTGGCTGAAAGATGTGAAGAATGTGGCCGTTACGGCCGGCGCGTCCGCCCCTGAAGTGCTCGTGGAAGACGTGGTGAATTATTTGCGTCAAAACGGCTTCGATCGAGTCGAAGAAGTAGAGGTCATGCCGGAAAATGTGCGCTTCGGCCTGCCTCCCGAGATCGTGCAAGCGATTAGCGGCGCAGGCGGCGCCGAGGCTGTACAGGTTCGCTCCTGAGTTTCCTGCGCATTTTGACATACCACCCAAGCGGCGCGCTCGCACTCAAATAAATGCGTCCGGGTCCGAACTTTTTCGGCTGCCATGGGTTAAAGTAGCGGGAAGCCGGAAACCTGCTGCTCGCTCTCGTCTGGGGACGTTTCCGGACAGGAACTGAGGCTTTTTAAGACTGCATGAGTCTACCGCAGAGGAAAATTCAGACCGCGGCGCCCCGTTTCGGGCGGCTGGACGCGGACCCGGCGGACGTAAAGTCGGCCATTGATCGCTCCGCTGAATACATTCTCTCCCGGCAGCATCCTGAAGGCTATTGGAGCGGCGAGCTCGAAGCGGATTCGATGCTCGAGGCCGACTATATCTTCCTGCACACGCTGCTCGAGAGCGGCGAGCCCGGCCGGCTGAAGCGCGCATTCACCGAGATGATGCGCTACCAGAACGACGACGGAAGCTGGAGCCTCTATCCCGGCGGCCCCGGCAATATTTCGCTCACGGTCAAGTGCTATTTTTCCGCGAAGCTGATGGGGCTCGACAAGAACGACCCGCGCATGGCGAAGGCGCGCGCGTGGTCGCTGGCGCACGGCGGCGTGGTGGCGTGCAACACGTTCACCAAGATGTACCTGTGCGCGCTCGGGCAATACGACTACGACGCGGTGCCGGCGGTCCCTCCGGAGATCGTGCTGTTTCCAAAGTGGTTCTACTTCAATATCTACGAGATCTCATCCTGGTCCCGCTCGATCCTCGTTCCGCTTGCCATCATCTACGCCAAGAAGCCGTTCAAAAAGATTGCCGCGGAGCAGGGAATTGACGAGCTGTTCGTAGGCGGGCGCGACAAGTCGAAGCTCCGCCTGCAGTGGGACAAGAAGAAGTGGTTCTCATGGCGCAATTTCTTTATTGCGACCGATCGGCTTGCACACTGGGCTGAGGCCGTGCACCTGCGGCCGGTGCGCAAGCTCGCGCTGAATAAGGCCGAGAAGTGGATGCTGGCGCGCTTCGAAATGACGGACGGTCTGGGCGCCATCTATCCGGCCATGATGAACGCGATCCTCGCGCTGCGCTGCCTCGGCTACTCCGAGGACGACCCGCAGGTGATTCGCGCGCGCGACGAATTTGAGAAGCTCGGCATCGAGGAGCCCGCCAGCGAAGACATGCCGGAGCCGACGTTCCGCATGCAGCCCTGCATGAGTCCCGTGTGGGACACGGCGCAGGCCGTGTTTGCGCTGGGCGAGGCGAGCGTGCCGGCGACCGATCCGCGCATGGTCAAGGCGGCGGACTGGATGCTCTCGAAGGAGGTCCGCCACAAGGGCGACTGGGCCGTGAAGGTGCCGAACACCGAGCCCGGCGGCTGGTACTTCGAGTTCAACAACGAGTTTTACCCCGACACGGACGACACCGCGCAGGTCCTGCTTGCGCTGAGCAAGGTGAACAACCCGCGCGAGCGCTACCAGCACCAGGTGGCGCAGCGGGCCATCGACTGGGAGTGGGCGATGCAGTGCCGCAACGGCGGCTGGGGCAGCTTCGACAAAGACAACACGAAGATGATCTTCCAGTACATTCCGTTTGCCGATCACAACGCTATGCTCGATCCGCCGACGGTGGACATTACCGGGCGCATGCTGGAGATGGTGGCCGCGTACGGCTACACGCGCGACGACAAGCGAGTGCAGAAGGCGATCAAGTTCATCCTTAAGGAACAGGAGCCGGACGGAAGCTGGTTCGGGCGCTGGGGCGTGAACTACATCTACGGCACGTTCCTGGTGCTGCGAGGGCTTGAGGCAATCGGGTTCGACCACAACGAGCCCCAGGTGCAGCAGGCCGCAGAGTGGATCCGCATGGTGCAAAACGCCGACGGCGGCTGGGGCGAGTCGGTCGGCACATACGACGATCCCGATACGCGCGGCGTGGGCGTCAGCACGCCTTCGCAGACAGCCTGGGCGCTGCTCGGCCTGCTGGCGGCTGGCGACGACCGCTCGGATTCCATTGCCAAAGGAGTCCGGTGGCTCCTTGAGCGCCAGCGCCATGACGGCAGCTGGGACGAGTCGATGGGCGAAGGCGCAAAGCGCGAGAGCATCATCACGGGAACGGGCTTCCCCAAGGTGTTTTATCTCGCTTACACCATGTATCGACACTACTTCCCGCTGATGGCACTTACTAGTTATCGCCGGGCTATGGAACGCGCGGCCTGAAATTGAGACAATAGAAGTTGAGGCGAAACCCGGGGACGGGTTCGCTGCATAGGAACTGAAGGCTGTTATTTGGGGACAACCGCTCCCCGCAAGACGAGGAATTACTGACCACTGATCACTATCCACTGATCACTGGTTTTGGGGCAACCGCCCCGAGGGGAAAAGAGATATGGCAGTTCCGGTCTCCCAGATGGGCACGGTTGCTTGGTACGTGATCAAAAAGCGATTGGGCGGCAACAAGCGCTACCCGCTCGTGCTCATGCTGGAGCCGCTGTTCCGCTGCAACCTGGCGTGCGCCGGGTGCGGCAAGGTGCAGTATCCGCCGCACGTGCTCAAGCGCATGCTATCGCCGGAAGAGTGCTTCAAGGCGGTGGAAGAGTGCGGCGCACCGATGGTGTCGATTCCCGGCGGAGAGCCGCTGCTGCATCCGCAGATCGTCGAGATCGTCAACGGGCTCATCGCGCGCAAGAAGTACATCTACCTGTGCACCAACGCCCTCGAACTCAAGCGCCGCCTTCCGGAGTTCACGCCGTCGAAGTACCTCACGTTCTCGGTCCACCTCGACGGCCAGCGCGAGCACCACGACTTCAGCGTCTGCCGCGAAGGCGGATACGACATAGCGGTCGAGGGCATCAAGGAAGCGGTCAGGCGCGGCTTCCGCGTGACGACGAACGCGACCTTCTTCGACGGCACGGATCCGAACAGCGTCCGCGGCTTCTTTGACGAAGTCATGGACATGGGCGTCGAGGGCATCGTTCTCTCGCCGGGCTACAGCTACGAGAAGGCTCCTGACCAGCACCGCTTCCTCGGACGCGCGCGCGTGCGGCGTCTGTTCCGGGCCATCCTGTCTAACCGCAAGCCCAACTGGAAATTCAACATGTCGCCGCTGTTCCTCGAGTTCCTTATGGGCGACCGCAAGTACGAGTGCACGCCGTGGGGCTCGCCGGCCTACAACATCTTCGGCTGGCAGCGGCCGTGCTACCTGCTCCAGGACGGCTACGCGGAGACATTCAAGGAACTCCTCGAGACGACGAAGTGGGAAGAGTACGGCGTGGCCAGCGGCAATCCCAAGTGCGCCAACTGCATGGTTAGCTGCGGCTATGAGCCGACGGCAGTAATGGACGGCTTCGGGTCGCTGAGCGGCTTCTGGTCGATGGTGCGCGGCACGTTCTCGAAGTACCGCGATCCGCACGCGCAAAAGCTGCTCCAGGACTGGGCGCCGCAGAACCACGCGCCGTTGGTGCAGATCGAGAGCCCAGACCGCGAGATGGCCAAGCTCTAGTATCGTACCGCCGGTCTCCAGACCGGCTGTCGTGAGGGCCTCAAGGCCCTCACCTGACCGGGAGTCGCTGACTCCCCTATGAGGTTCCATGACCGCCGAAGTCCAACGCTACTCGTTAGAACAAATCGAAGCCCTTGAACTCGCCCCCGGCACGGAGCACGAGCAACTCGAAGGCTCCGTTCCGTCGCTCGCGAGCGACGAGGAAGTACGCCAGGCGCTCGAAAAGGCATTCGACTATCGCGGCGATGTGACCATCACGACGAAGGCCGGGCAGAAGATCGAAGCCTACATCTTCAACCGCCAGTCGGGCAGCACGCTGGCCGATTCATCCATCCAGTACTTTGCGCCCAACTCGGCGGCCAAGCAGAGCCTGAGCTACGCAGAGATCGCGCGTCTCGAATTCAGCGGCAAAGACCGCGCCGCCGGCAAGCACTGGGAAGACTGGGTGAAGGCCTACAACGAGCGCAAGGCAGCCGGCGAGAAGGACATCGCGCTCCACCCTGACAAGCTCGAATAGACACCTTTCGACGGTTCGGCCAGCGAACGGATCGCCGGCAACCTCGGCGCGCCCGCGCCGCATCTTTCTTTAAAGGGCCCCTTTGTTCACTCGTCGCGAAACGATCCCCGGGGAGTCCTCTCCCCAGACATCGAACATCCCCTAAATGATATGAATGAATTCACAGATGGAATCTGGATCATCGATGCGTTGGGCAGAACGGTATACGCGAACAGGTCCATGGCCGGCATCCTGGGCACAGAATCTTCGACCATGATCGGCGAATCCTCATTCTCCTATGTCTTTCCCGAAGACATGGCCGCCGCTCAGCGCCTGTTCGCGTCCAAGAAGGAAGGCGATCCTGCGCCCTTTCGCTTCAAACTGCGGAGAAAAGGCGGAGATGCAATCGCCGTTGTGGTGCAGGGAACGCCGATGCACGACGCGAATGGCGAGTTTCAGGGGGTCGTTGGCATGTTCACCGTGTCCGATGACGACGGATCTCTAAATCGCACCATGCAATGACATGGCGAGCCTTTGCACGCTCCTCAGTCGTGGGCCACCACCGGCCCCTCCACAATCTCCGGCTTCTGGGTCAGCAGCTTCGACATATGGTCGCGTACAAAATCCGCGGCGAGATGAATCGACTCGTCGGCGCCAGCCTTGTCGGCGAAGAGGCCAAATGACGCGCCTTCGCCTTTGCCCGTATCAAGCCAGTAATAGCGGATAAAGCCCCTCGCCTTGCGAATAAGCGGCACGAATCCTTCGCGGATCAGACGGTCGATCTCGGCGCCGTTCTGGGCGTCGAAGTGGTAGTGGCGGATCACTGCGAACATGGTCGCCTCCTGAGAATCATGATTTGGCGGGGGAAAGTACGACGTGATGTCTCGAGTTATACGACACGGACAGATCGGCTGTCCAAGCCTTTCCACTGCGCCTACCCTGCCCCGGAGTCAGACCGAGTCCGGGGATTCCGCGATGCCTGACCCCAGCCCCGCTTCCACTCATGCCTCCGCGGCGCTGCCTTCTATTCTGTGATGGCCATCACATGCCGCGGCTGGCGCAATCGTGCATACTTCGTCTGCGCGTCAGTTCGCAGAGGTTGGGGAATCCTGTGCATGTCAACGAACTGGTAACGAAATGTCAGGAGCGTTCGTTGACCAGAAAAATAACTACCCCCCCACCCCCCCCATAAAAAATTTAATTTCGTTCAAGTTTTTGGAATAAAGATGTAACAATCCGGCGAAACCGCAGTACGGATGCGAGCGGGATCGCGCCTTGCGCATGCGCGCGCTTCGTTCCTCGCCGCGGCGATAACATTTAGACTGAACACTCGCAATCGCATGCGGATCTTCGTCACAGGCGCAACCGGTTTCGTCGGCCATCACGTGGCCCGCGCCCTCGCCGCGGAAGGCGCCGATCTGCGTCTGCTCGTCCGCAAGTCCAGCAATCTGGCCAATCTTGAGGGAATCCGGGGCGATACGCATGTGGGCGATCTGGCCGCCACGGAGTCGCTGCGGCCCGCGCTCACAGGATGCAATGCGGTGGCGCACGTCGCGGCCGACTACCGCCTCTGGATCCGCGATCCTGACGCCATGTACCGCGCCAACGTAGACGGCACCCGCGAGCTGCTGCGTCTTGCCCGCGAAGCCGGCGTGAAGCGCGTTGTGTACACCTCGAGCGTGGCCACAATGGCTTTTCGCACCGACGGCGTGGTCGTGAACGAGGATACGCCCGTGACGCTGGCCGACATGGTCGGCCATTACAAACGGTCCAAGTTCCTCGCCGAGCAGGAGGCGATCAGGGCGGCCGAGGGCGGTCAGCAGGTGATGATCCTGAATCCGACCACGCCGATAGGGCCAAACGACGCCAAGCCCACACCGACCGGCCGCATCTTCGTCGACTTTCTCAACCGTAAATTTCCCGCCTACGTGGACACCGGCCTGAACCTCGTGGACGTAAATGAAGTCGCCCGCGCGCACGTGCTGGCGCTCACGAAGGGCAAGCCGGGTCGTCGGTACATTCTCGGCGGCGAGAACCTGACGCTGAAGCAGATTCTCGATAAGATGTCAGCGATGACCGGGATTCCATCGCCGACGACGGAGATTCCCTTTGCCATAGCCGCGACTTACGCGTTCTTCGAGGAGTGGATTACGGGGCGCATCCGCGGCAGGGAACCGAGGGCTACGCTTGAGGAAGTGCGGATGGGGCGGAAGAAGATGTTTGCATCGAGCGCGCGGGCGCAGCAGGAGCTTGGATTTCGCATCCTGCCGGTGAACCCGGCCATGCGGTCAGCAATCGAGTGGTTCCGAGCGCATGGGTATGCGCAGTAGGCTGTGCGTGTGAGCCTCAATGAGTCGAACACACAAAGATTCGGTACGAAACGCACGCCGAGATATCCAGATTTTACTCGTCGATGATGACTGCTTCGACGTATTCCTCAGAGGAGAGATCGTTCACACGAGGATCTCGGAGCGTACCATGTCCGAGATTTTCTGCATTGGATGGGGATACTGTGGACCGGAATTCGACGAGATTCTGAAAGAGGTTCGTTCGGTTGGCCGAAAGACAATTCTGATGTAGAGACTATCAATAAATTCGTGGCAAAATCGATTCAATTCATGATGAACTGCCTTCAGCCAAAGGACGATCTGGCATGACCCGCGTCGCCATCATCGCAGCATTTCCCGGCGAACTGAAGCCGCTGGTTCGCGGCTGGCCGCACTCCTCGCGCAACGCAATCCAGTATTGGGCATTGCGCAACGAGGAAGAGGAGTGGATCGCCGCCTGCTCCGGAGCGGGCCAGTACGCCGCGACGCGCGCCTTCGAGGGCATCGAGGATGGCGGTCCCATCGACCTGGTGTTCTCAATCGGCTGGGCCGGCGCGCTCAAAGCCGGAATCGCCGGCGGGACGGCCCACAACGTCGCCGGCGTGATCGACGTTCGCACCGGCGAGCGGTTCCACTGCGATGCAGGCGCCGGAGAATTGTGGCTCGCGACCAGCCCAACCGTGGCCAATGAGAAGGAGAAACGCCGCCTGGCGGAGTCTTACGGCGCAGCGCTGGTGGACATGGAAGCCTCGGCCATAGCACGGTTGGCGCTGATGCGCGAGATCCCGTTTTATTGCATCAAGGGCGTAAGCGACACGCTGACAGAGCACCCGCCGGACCTGAATCGCTTCCTCACGGCCGACGGGAAACTTCAGATCGGCGCGTTGATTCTTTTTTCGCTTGTCCGGCCATGGTACTGGCCTGCGCTGGTAAAGATGGGCGAAAATAGTAGCAAAGCTGCACAAGACATCGCCGCATCCCTGCACGAGTTTCTCGACGAGCGAGGTCAAATCAGGAAAACGAATGGCTACTCAAATCTCCAGCCCTGAAGTTGATTTCCCCACCGCTCTGCCTTCCACCATGCGCGCCGTAGTCTACCGCGGAATCAATGACATGCGGGTCGAAACTGTGCCCGTGCCGGCGATCGGGCCGGGCGAGCTGCTGGTGAAGATCGCCACCTGCGGCATCTGCGGAACGGACCTCAAAAAGATCCATTACGGGTCGCATTCGGCGCCGCGCATCTTCGGGCACGAGATGTCCGGGACAGTGGTCGCCATGGGCGAGGGCGTCACTTCGTACCGGATCGGCGAGCGGGTCGTTGTGCACCATCATGTGCCCTGCAATGAGTGCTACTACTGCCGCAAGGGAACGCCGGCGCAGTGCCCGCTCTACAAGAAGACCGGCGTGACCGCGGGATTTGAGCCCTCCGGAGGCGGGTTTGCGGAGTACATCCGCGTAATGAGCTTCGTGGTGACGAACGGCGGTGTCGTGAAGATTCCCAAAGGGATTCCGTTCGAGCAGGCCGCCTTTGCCGAACCGGTAAACACGGTGCTGAAGGGCGTGAAGATGCTGAACCTGGCGTCCGACGACACGGTGCTCGTGATCGGGCAGGGACCGATCGGGCTGATGCACGCAGCCCTGGCGCAGAAGGCGGGCGCCCGGGTGCTCACGTCGGACCTGTACCCCGAGCGGCACGCAATTGCGGCACGCTTCGGGCTCAGGAATCCGATCGACGCCGGCAAGGAGAACGTGGTCGATCGGGTGTTCCAGGAGACGGACGGGCGCGGGGCGGATGCTGTTATCCTCGCTGTGGGCGGGAATGCCTTGATCAAGACGGCAATGGACTCATGCCGTCCGGGGGGCAAGGTGATGCTGTTCGCCCAGACGCAGCATGGGGACGCGGCCTTCGATCCGGGCGCGGTCTGCATGGACGAGAAGACGCTGATGGGCTCGTACTCGTCCTCGTTCGACATTCTCGACGAAGTCACTGCGCTGGTATTCGGGGGCTATCGAAACGGGTTCGACATGACCCAGCTGATCTCGCATCGTTTTCCGCTGGAACAGGCGGTTGCCGCGATAGATGTTGCATCGCATCCAAAGGCCGACTCGATGAAGATCATGATTGAGCCGGTACCCGGGGCCGGGGCGCAATAGGGAGGAGAAAATATGCCTGGCAGCGTGAAAGGCGCAATCCTCCGTAGCCGCCAGAAGGTCGAATCTGTGGTTGAAGGAGGCCTCGATACCGTCGAAACGGTCGTTGAGGCTGGTCTGAATACGGTCGAAGCCGTCGTCAGCGGGGGCCGTAAGACGGTCGAATCTGCCGTCAACCTTGGCCGCAAAACCGTCGAGCATGCCCTTCTCAGCGGCCGCAGCACAATGAAGGCCGCGGTCCTTCACGGACGCGAAGATATTCGCATCGAAAGCGTGCCCGTGCCCGAGGCGGCACGGGGCGAGCTGATTGTAAGGGTCGGCGCGGCGCTCACGTGCGGGACAGATTTGAAAGTATTCCGCCGCGGCTATCACGCGCGCATGATCGTGCCGCCCGCATTGTTCGGGCACGAGTTGGCGGGAACCGTGGTTCAGGCCGGCGAGGGCGTCGAGGATTTTGCGCCGGGCGATCGCGTGGTGGCGCTGAACTCGGCGCCATGCGGGCAGTGCTACTTTTGCGAGCGCGCGCAGGAGAACCTCTGCGACGACCTGATGTTCAATAACGGCGCGTACGCCGAGTTTATCCGCATTCCGGAGCGCATCGTGGCGAAGAACACGCTGCGTATTCCGGACCACGTCCCGATGGAACACGCGGCGCTGACCGAGCCGCTTGCGTGTGCCGTGCATGGGTTCGAGGATTCGCGGCCGCACCCCGGCGACACCGTCGCAGTCATCGGTGGAGGGCCCCTGGGATTGATGATTCTGCACGTGGCCGCGCTCGCCGGGTGCGAAGTAATCGCGATCGTGAAGCACGATGGCCAGGTGGAGGCCGCGAGGCAGCTCGGCGCGGCGCACATCGTGCAGACAGGAAGCATCCGGAAGGCGATCCAGATGACCCGTGCACTCACCCCAAAGGATCGCGGCGTGGATATAGCCATTGAAGCTGTGGGCGTGCCGGAGGCATGGCAGGAAGCTGTGGAACTGGTCCGCAAGGGCGGAACGGTAAATTTCTTCGGCGGCTGTGCGGTGGGCACCCAGGTGACTCTGGATACAAACAGGATTCATTACAGCGACATCACGCTTCGCGCTACGTTCCACCACACCCCGGCAATCTGCCGCAAGGCGCTGAGCCTGATCGCAAGCGGGCGGTTCCAGGCGAGCGCGTTCATCACCGGGCACGCGCATCTCTACGAGCTCAACCGCGTCTTCGAGAAGCTGATGAACCGCTCGAGCGAGATTAAGACGGCCATCGTGCCATAATGCGTGTCCAGCTCCGCTGACTCCGCCGACCCCGCTAAAATATCCTCATGCGCACCGCGGCCCAAAACGAGGAGTTGATCGAGCGCGGCTGGGCTGCGCTTCCCGCCGCTTATCGCATCCCCGCGGTGGCGCCAACGCTGGACGAGGCGCGCGCCTATTGCCGCAATCTGGCCGAAACACACTACGAGAACTTCCATGTGGCGACGTGGTTTTTGCCTAAGGCATTGCGGCCGCACTTTCACGCTATTTACGCGTACTGCCGCGTCTCCGATGACCTGGGCGATGAAGTTGGCGATGCATCGGTCGCGCTGGCAATGCTGGATCTGTGGGGCAGGGAACTCGATGCGTGCTACGAGGGCCGCGCGCGGCATCCGGTGTTCGTTGCGCTGGCTGAGACGATCGGCGCATGCGCGATTCCGAAGGAGCCATTCTCGGATTTACTGATCGCGTTCCGCCAGGATCAGACGGTGACGCGCTTCGCAACGATGGACGATGTACTGGCCTATTGCCGTTACTCCGCAAACCCGGTGGGACGGTTAGTACTGTATGCCTGCGGCGAAGTTGACCGGGAGACGATGGCTGATAAGTTCCGCCTCTCCGATGCCACGTGCACCGCGCTTCAGCTTGCAAACTTCTGGCAGGATGTGCGCGTGGATTTTGGCAAGGGGCGCGTGTATTTTCCGCAGGCGGACATGCAGCGATTCGGCGTGACCGACGCGACGATCGCAGCAGGCGCGGCCACGCAGGAGTTTCGCGCCCTCATGAGATATGAAGTCGGCTACGCTCGCGGCCTCTTCGAGCAGGGATTACCGCTGATCGGCATGGTGCAGCGCGACCTCGCAGTCGATCTCGATCTCTTCAGCCGCGGCGGCCTTGAGATCCTGAATGCGATTGTGCGGCGCGCTTACGACGTGCTGAGCGCGCGTCCGGCGATCGGAAAGGCGACAAAGCTCCAACTGGCGTTGCGTGCGGTGACGGGAAAGTTTCTGCCGTTCCTGCGCCTCGGGTCGAAAAAGGCTCCTCGACAGCCGGGGAAGGCGGCTTGACTACGACAGTGGCTTCCCGCGCGCCATCGATCGACACCGCATACGACGTGTGCCGCGCGATCGCAAAGCGCGAAGCGAAGAACTTCTATTACGCCTTCGTGGCGCTTCCGCCGGCGCGTCGAAACGCAATTTGCGCCATCTACGCCTTCATGCGCAAGGCTGACGACCTTGCAGATGACGAAACACTCTCGGGCGATGAGCGGCGCAGGCAATTGAGCACGTGGCTGGCCGAGTGGCACAAGGCAGCTCGTACCGGCGAGACGGGCGACCCGGTTTTCGTCGCGGTCAGGGATGCTGTGAGTCGGTTCGGGATTCCGCTCTCGCTGCTGGACGAACTGGTGGCCGGTACCACGATGGATCTTGAACGCACCTCCGGCGACGCGCCGGACACCTACGCGACGTTCGACGACCTCTACCGCTACTGCTATCTCGTTGCGTCTGTCGTTGGGCTGGTGTGTATCCGCATTTTCGGCTACTCCGATTCGCGCGCGGAGAAGCTGGCTGAGGAGACTGGCATTGCATTCCAGTTGACGAACATTGTGCGCGATGTCGCCGAGGATGCCGCGCGCAACCGCGTGTACCTGCCGCTTGAAGATCTGGCTCAGCATGGCGTGTCGATTGAATCTCTGATCCATCGTAAAGCTGGCACGCCACCGATGGATAATGAGCGCGCAGTGCTCGCAGGAATCGTGGAGCGCGCCGATGCATATTATGGGTCGGCGCAGAAGCTGCTGCCGCTCATCGACCGCGAGAGCCGGCCGGCGTTGTGGGTGCTGGTGGGGATTTATCACGCGCTGCTCAAGCGCATCCGCGGCGCGCAGTACGATGTATTCTCAAAGCGCGCCAGCGTGCCGGCGGCGCAGAAGATCACGATCCTGCTCGCGGGCATGGCGCGCATGGGTTGGGCGCGGTTGGCGGGATAAACTTCTTCGAATCGGCAGAACATGACAACAAATGCGGGCGAAAACTCGAAGACTGTCACGGTAATTGGAGGCGGCGTGGCCGGAATGAGCGCGGCCTGCGCGCTCGCCGAAACTGGCTTTCGCGTGCAGCTCGTGGAGCGGCGCAGCTATCTTGGCGGACGGGCTTCATCATATCTGCATCCCGGCGTGAACGAGGTCATCGATAACTGCCAGCATGTGCTCTTCGGCTGCTGCACGAACTTGATCGGGTTCTACCGCCACATCGGCGCGTCTGACAATGTGCGTTGGACAAGCGAGATGACGATGATCGAGGCAGGTGGACGGCGGTCGGTGCTGGGCCCAACTTCGCTGCTGCCAGCTCCGTTGCACGGCCTGCCGCGGCTGCTCACGGCCGGGGCATTTTCGCTGGAAGATAAGCTTTCGCTGGCGCGGGCATTTCGCGCGATGATGCGACCGGTTCCACAGGATTCGAAAGAGACGCTCGCCAACTGGCTGGTGCGGCATCGGCAATCGCGCGGCGCGGTCGAGCGATTCTGGAAGCTGGTGATCGCAAGCGCACTGAACGCGGAGATCGAATGCATTGCCGTGCCATACGCGGCAAAGGTGATCCGCGAGTTGTTCATGAATTCAGCCGAGGCTGGACGCATGGGCATTAACGCGATTCCGCTGAGCGAACTTTACAACGGCGTCGATGTGCTGCTCCAGAAGAGCGGCGGTTTGGTGCATTTGAACAGCAACGTGGAGCGCGTGGAATGGGACGAGGAGGTGTCGGAGTGGACCGTCACCACGCGCACGAGTGCGATTGCTTCGGATTACCTTGTGCTCGCTCTGCCTTTCGAGGCGATGGGCAAGCTGCTTCCGCTGATGCCGCCGGCCAACGGGGCTCCGGCGCTCGCGGAGCAGATCGCGCAGCACGAGCATTGGCCCATATGCAGCGCGCACCTCTGGTTCGATCGCGAGATCACGGAATTAGACCACGCAGTGATGCTCGACCGCGAAGTGCACTGGCTGTTCAACCGCAGCAAGCTGCAACCGTGGCGAAAGACGCAAGGCAGCTACATCGAAATAGAGGTCAGCGCTTCGCGTGTCTATGCTGCGCGTGAACGCAATGAGGCGATCGCACTTACGCTGCGCGAATTGGCGGAGTTTTTCCCCGCGGTTGCGTCGGCAAAACTGCTGAAGGCTGCGCTGGTGAAGGAGGTGCGCGCCACGTTCGGCGTTCCACCGGGAATCGATGCGGAGCGGCCTGCGGCAGCCCGATCGCCATGGCCCAACAGCTTTCTCGCCGGAGATTGGACCGCAACGGACTGGCCATCGACCATGGAGAGCGCTGCGCGAAGCGGACATTTAGCGGCGGAGGCGCTCTGCGAATTGACCGGTGAAACGCGTAACTTCCTCGTCCCAGATCTGAAACCGCGAGGATTGATGCGGTTCGTCTAGTGCGCCAGAAGATAAACTCCGATGCACACGAATACCGCAGAAGCCCATCGCCGCCGGTCTACGTTTTCTTTCAGAAAGATCTTGCCCGCGATGGCATTCGTCACTAGCGTGAGCGAAGCCGCCGCCGGCGCTACCAGGCTCAGATCCAGGTGATTCAGCGCGAACAACAGCGAGAAGAACGCCAGCGCCAGGAACGTCACTCCGACGAAGAATAGTGGGCAGGTAACAACGGCTTTGATCGCGCCTTTCATCCCCGCCCGTGCGCGAATCGCGTCCAAGTCGCCGATCGACTTCATCGCCGCCGCCGTCAGCACTTCTCCGGTAGTCGACAGCATCACGGTCGCTGCAATCATCGCAGCAGCGGTCCACGCACCCGTCGTGCCGTTCACCGTCAAGATCGTCATCGCGCGTGCTCCTCTTCGGGAACAGCCTGAGCCGCCGCAGCTTCTTCAGGCCGCTCCGTTCGCGCCGGGCCCTGCGCCACGAAACCCACGCCCACGGTGATGAGCACGATGCCGGCCCAGCGCTGAATTGAGATCGCCTCGTGCAGCCAGAACTTTGCCAGCAGCGCGACGATGACGTTGCCGAAGGCCGTCGCAGGAAGCACAAACGTGAGGTCGGCCCACGAGAGCGCGGTGAGATAGCTCGCGAAGAAGCCGATCAGAAGCGCAATGCCGGCAGCGACCCACGGCGTAAAGACCGCCGCTACGAGGGTAGCCGGATGCTGCAGCGATATTGCAGTCACATGCGTCATTCCTCGCGAGAGGCAAGTGTCGCCGAGCGGAGCGCAAAGCGCCACTACGCCCAGGATCATCCATTGGTTCAGCGAGAGTGAGTGTCGAGCCATCCGTCCTTCAGGCTAATTTCCATTGCAAGCGAACAGCAAATGGGGCGGCGCTCAGGCCGCCCCTTGTTGTGAATGTGACCCGGCTTTACGCGCCCGCGCTGGCGGGCGCCTGCGGTTCGGCTGCCTGGCTCTTGCGCGCTTCTTTCACCATGCGGTTGCGCTGTGCCCGCAGCTTCAGGAAGGACTTGGCTTCCTGGTAGAGACGCGGCACGTCGCGGTTCACTATCGCCTTCCACACAACGCGGAAGGCCGCCTTCGGGCGGAAGTAGTACTCGTCATAGAAACGGTGGACCATCTCCATAACGTAGTCGGTGGGCAGGCCGGGATACTCGATGTGCGCCATCTGGTGGCCGCCGCCGTCCTGCATGTTGTGATTGGTGATAAAGCCGTTCGCCGCGGCGAATTCATAGAACTCCGTGCCGGGATAGGCGTGCGCGATCGACACCTGGATGGTTTCGCAGTCGAGCGTCTTGGCGAAGTTGATGGTGTTGCGGATCGACTCTTTCGTCTCGCCGGGCAGGCCGAGGATGAAGTCGCCGTGGATGACGAGGCCGAGATCGTTGCAGTCCTTGGCGAAGGCACGCGCGCGCTCAACGGTGGCGCCCTTCTTGATGTTCTTGAGGATCTGCGGGTCGCCCGACTCGAAACCGACGATGAGCAGGCGGCAGCCGGCGTCCTTCATGGCCTTGAGAGTATCGCGGTCAGTGGTGACGCGCGAGGTGCAGCTCCAGGTGAGATTCAGAGGCTTGAGCTTCTCGCAGAGCTCGATGGTGCGCTGCTTCTGGATGTTGAAGGTGTCGTCGTCGAAGAAGAACTCCTTCACGTGCGGGAAGTTCTCTTTGGCCCACTTGAGCTCGGCGGCGACATCATCTGTTGACCGCTTGCGCCATGCGTGTCCGCTCAGCGTTTGCGGCCACAGGCAGAAGGTGCACTGCGCCGGGCAGCCGCGCGTGGAGTAGAGCGCGATGTACGGGTGCAGCAGGAAGGGCACGTTATAGCGCGTTACGTCCATGTCGCGCTTGTAGATTTTTGTCGCCCACGGCATCGCGTCCAGGTCTTCCACCTGCGGCCGGTCGGGATTATGGACGATCTTTCCGTCCTGCTTGTAGCTGATGCCCAGAATCTCGTTGAGCGGCTTGCAGTTGGCGAACTCCACCACGGAGTAGTCGAATTCGCGGCGGCAGATGAAGTCGAGTGCCCAGCATTCGTTCAGCGCGCGGTCCGGATCGGTGGTCACAGGCGGCCCGACGAACGCAATCCTGATCTGCGGATACTTCGTTTTGATGGCCTCGGCCAGGCGCTGGTCGCCCTCCCAGCCCACGGTGGACGTAAACAGGACGAGGAACTCGTAATCCTTGCAGATCCTGATCGTCTCTTCCGCGGAGACGTGGTGGGGCGGCGCGTCGAGCAGGCGCGAGCCCTCCAGCATACCGGCGGGATACGTCAGCCAGACCGGGTACCAATACGACTCAATCTCGCGCGTCGCCGGCCAGCGCGAGCTGGCGCCGCCGTCGAAATTTTCGAACGAAGGCGGGTTGAGGAAGAGGGTTTTCAGGGGTGTAGCCATTCCCTTCCATTCTATCAAAGAGCGATTTTCAAGCGTTGGCGAATGAGGTAACCCTCTATTTTCCTTTGAGTTCGTCGAGCCAGTCCTGCATGTGGCCCAGGGCGCGGAGCAGGCCCAGGCGCGCCTTGGCGAGATTCAGCGCCGCCTCCTGCGCGTCCTCGTATTTCTGGCGCTCGTCGATCGAGGCGAGCTGCTCCTGCGTGGGCGCAACTTGCGGCGGAGCGCCGGGCGTGCCTGCGGCGCCGTTGCCGGTCTGCATTTGGGTTTGCACGGTCTTGAGGTCGTCAGCTGCGATCTGTTGCTTCAGGCCGGCGACTTCGCCCTGGGCGTCGAGTTCGCGAAGCGTGCCGGTGAGTTGCGCGATCTGGATGTCGTTCAGGTGCTCGGCTTCTTCGGCTTCGACTTTTGAGCGCAGGGCTTCGGCGGCGGATTCGCGGCCGTGGGCGCGATGCACCATGTCGAACAGAGGTACCTGGACGTTGATTCCGGAGGAGAAGTTGTTGGCCGGAAGAGGATTCTTAAAGTAGAAGTTGACGTTGTTTAGGACCGTCGTATTGCGGTTGTATTGTGCAACGAAGCTCAGCGTGGGGATGTAGTTGGTGTCCTGGTCGCCCTTCGCCTGCTGTTGCCGGGAATTTGCGAGAAGGCGCGCAGATTGAATGCCAAACAGCGTGGCCGCCTTTTCTTCGCCGTTCACCTTCGGAATCTCGGGAATGCTGGCGTGGTCGGGCGTGATGGAGCCGACGGGCATGCCGGTCAGCGCGGCAATCTGCTTGGACAGCGTGGCGGCGCGCGACTCAAGATGCAGGCGGTCAAGATGGACTTCGGCGGCGCTGAGTCTCATTTGCAGAAGCTGGTGGAGGGAATCGACCCCGGCCTCGGCGCGCTGCTGTTCGATCTCCACCAGGCGCGCGGCCATCGCCTCCTGCTCCCTTGCCGCATCGAGCTCGCGATTGACAGAGTCCAGTTCGATATAGGCGTTGCTGGTGTCAAGCGCCACCTGCTCGCGCGCGTCCTTCAACCGCGCGTTGGCGGCCTGTAGCCCACTTCGCGCCGCATCCACGTAGCGCTTCTGAGGAATGCTGAAGACCACCGAATCGATGGTCACACTCCAGATCGACGGCGGCTGGCCGGTGAATCCATACTCTGGAAAAACTGGGATGCCGGTGCTGAAGTTCAGCGCAGGGATGTACACGTCCTTGGTCTGCTCGTAGGCAGCTTGGGACTTGGCGACATCAGCCTGCGCGATGCGCACCGCGGTGCTGTTGCGCTGCGCGAGATCGACGACGGTGCGCAGCGAAACCTGCGCGCGCAGCATCGCCGGCGCAGCGGGGATCAATAACGCGAGGACGAGAGCCGCACGCAGTCTCATGTATTTGTGCGCAATGCCGGTCAAAGCTTCAGATCCTGTGCGGGCTTGTAGTTACTCGCAAGCCCGAGAGCTGCGCTGCGCTCGCGGGCGGCTGCGCCGGAGTCGCCCGCCTGCTTCTGAAGGCGCGCCAGCCACAGATGCGCGACGAATGCCGGGGCCTCCTCGGTCTGCGCGGGGCTGGCCAGGTAATCCTGCAAGAGCTTGATGGCCAGCGCCGGGTTGCGGCCGGCTTTCATCAAAACCGACGCTCCGTTGAAGAGCGCAACGCCTGCATGGTGGTCCCGATCCGCCGCTGTGCTGCCCATTCGAACGGCGTTTTCCATGTCGGAAAACCGCTTCATCTTGCGATAGAAGCTCGCCAGCCGCATCCATTGGAACGCCGGATGCGGGCTCACGGCGACGGCTTCGCGCATTTCCCGCTCCGCTGTGCCGTAGTCATGCGCCTCCTGGGCAATGCCCGAACGGAGCTCGTGGGCGCGCGCGGGATCGATGCGGTCGAGGCGTGCGGCGATCGACTCAGCCTTGGAGGTGCCGCCGCCTACCACGCCGGGAGCCTCGCTATAAAACTCACCCAGGTCGGCAAGCGCTTCGGGGTTCCGCGCATCGATTTGTACCGACAGCTCGAACGCCGCGCGGGCGCGCTTGGCCAGGTTATAGGCGGTCCAGAACGGCGCATTGTCTGCCTGTTCGCCGAGCGCCCGTCCCAGCCAAAGTTGATACACCGAATTCTGCCCATTCATGTTCGCGGCTTCCTGGCATTGGCCGGCGGCGGCGTCCCACTGCTCGAGCGTGAACAAGACTCGGCAGCGCAGGTTGTGCGCTTCTGCGGAATTGGCCGCAGGCGGCGGAAGCGAAGCGAGAATCGACATGGCCGCATCGGCCTGGCCCGCCTGGAGCGCGGCGTTGGCTTCGGGCAGCCCGATCCTTCCTGGATCTGCTCCGGCCGGCTCGGCATGCGCGGCCCCAAGAGCGAGCGCAACAAGTATGCCGGCTCCCAATTTCATCGCGTTGGCCAGGAAAACCCTCGTCGTCACTTCAACGCCTCGATGGGGATGCCCTCCTGCAAGGGCTGCCCGCTCGTCGTCCCGGTAGCTACCCAGTCGCCGGTCTTCAAACCGGAGAGGATTGCCATCTGGTCTACATTCATGACGCCTGTCGTTACTGGCGTACGGTGCAGCTCGTCCCCGTCCACCCGGAAAACAAATGCCTTGCCATTCTCCATGCGCAGTGCTTCGCGCGGAGCGCTCAGCGCATTTGCCTCGCTGGAAGTTGTCACGGTGACCGTCACGTTGGTATCCGGCAGCAGTTCGCCGCCGTCGCCATCGATTTTGACGATCGTTTCGCCCACATTGCGTGTGGTGTATTGCGACACCGTGATTGGAACGCGCTCGATGTGGCCGTGCCAGACCTTTCCAGGCTTGGCGCTCCATTCAATCTTGATGGGCTGGCCTACCCGCAGGCCGCCAATCGAGGGCTCATCAAAGTAGGCGCGCACCTGCTCATGGTTCAGGTCGGCCATCTGGAGCAGCAGCTTGCCTTGCTCCACGAAATCGGTGGCCTTCACGTTCAGCTGGTAGATCGTCCCTGCAATCGGCGCCCTCACCACGGTCTTGGACTCCACATCACGGGCTGCCGCGAGCGCTGTCTCGGCATCGTGGAGCGCAGCCTGGGCTCGCGCCACCTCAACCGGTGAATAGTGATTGTGGGCGCTCGTCTCGGTGGCGTGCAGAGCGGCCGTCGCAGTGGCCACCCGCTGGCGTGCCGCCGCAACCTCGCTCGCGGATGCGGCTCCGGAAGCATTCAGCCGGGTGAGGGCGTCCAAGTCGTGCTGTGCCTGGTCGAGTTCGATGCGCTCGCGCGCCAGGTCGGCCGCGGAGGCCTGCTGCTCCGCCAGGGTGCCATTGTGGGTCGCTGCATCCAGCGCGGCCTGTGCGGCCTTTACGCCGCTTTCTGCCGAGGCTACGCGGGCGCGGGCGTCCATGTCGTCCAATTGCAGCAGGACTTTCCCTGCGGAAACCTGGTCGCCATCGTGCACATAAACGGCCTTCACCGTGGTCGACAGAGGGCTGTACCTCTCATAGTTCGTCTCCGGCTCCACGTGGCCGTTCGTAGATTCGGTGTGCTCAATCGCCTGGCGCGTCACCTCGACGACCCGCACCTGGAGCTTGCCGCGCGTCAGTGCGCGGACCCAGAAAAAAACCACGACTATCGCGACGGCGGCGCCGAGCCAGATCCAGCGCCAATCCAATTGCCTGCTTCCTTTTGCCATTGGGACAACCTGAGCCAGTATATAAGACTCAAAAACGGGCTCAAGGGCGCAGGAAAATGCATGAAGCGGTGCGACTTGGAGCGCAAACCGCGTGCCCGTAAAATAAACGTATGGCAACTCTACCGCGCTACACAGACGACCACGCCAAGGCCGGCCTCGACTTCAAGTTCCCGCCTATCGAGACGTGGAGAAACCAGTTTCCGGGCTACGAGATCGAGATCGACGACCCGGAGCTCACCTCGGTGTGCCCAAAGACGGGCCTGCCGGATTTCGGGACATTGAAGATCCGATACATGCCGCGCGAGCGCTGCCTGGAGCTGAAATCGCTGAAGGAATACCTGTTCTGCTACCGCAACCTCGGCATCTTCCAGGAAAACATCGTCAACCAGGTGCTTGAGGACGTGGTGAAGGCTACGGATCCGGTGTGGGCGCTTGTCAAAGGCGTGTTCCGGCCGCGCGGCGGGATCGGGACGACGGTCGAGGCGCGCTGGCCGCGGCCTGGCGCGTGATTTCTCCACACTGTTCCTTGTGTGTTTGCTGAGGGACGAAACTGGCTCCTGCGCTTCCCATCCATGTTCGTCACTTCCTCGATATCCCCCGGGATTTCCAACGAGCGGTTTTTGTGAGCGGGAATGGCATTGTCCCTATATCCTGATCCCGCGTGTCCACTGTGATCCAGCCCGTTCGCCGCTCGCGGTTCAGCCCTGCGCTGGCTACGCTCACGCTGCTCATCTGCCTCAACCTGCTCAACTACATCGACCGCTACATTCTGCCCGGCGTGCAGTCGCTCATCCAGAAAGAATTTGGCTGGGACGACGCGAAGATTGGCCTGCTCACCACGGCAATGTTCGTCGTCTATATGGTTTGCGCGCCCTTGACAGGCTGGCTAGGCGATCACATGAGCCGCAAGCCGCTGATCGTGGGCGGTGCCATCCTGTGGAGCCTGCTTACGCTGTGGACGGCTTGGGTGCACGACTACTCGAGCATGTTTGTGCGGCACGCTCTAGTGGGTGTGGGAGAGGCTTCATTCGGCATATTCGCGCCAGCCGTGTTGTCGGACTTTTACGATGAGCGGGCACGCAATCGAATTTTGTCGATCTTCTACCTTGCGATTCCGGTGGGAGCGGCAATTGGATACACGTCCGGCGGCGTGCTCGGCAGCATGTACGGGTGGCGGACGCCATTCTTCGTCTGCGCGATTCCAGGCCTGGTAGTGGCCGTTCTCTACGGGATCTTCGGCCGCGAACCGCAGCGCGGTGCCAGCGACCGCGTAAAGGAGACTGCTGATCGCACAACCTTTTGGGGGTTGTTCAAGAACCCGGCATTTCTCACGGCGACATTCGGGCTCGCCATGCTTACGTTCGCGATGGGCGGCATCTCCAACTGGATCGCGGTGTTTCTGGAGCGGTTCGCAGGATTGTCGACCGCGGCAGCAGGGACGTGGGTCGGCGCCATCACAGTGATTGACGGCATCGCCGGAACGGCTGTGGGCGGGTTCATCGCGCAACGGTGGCTGAAGACAAACCACAGAGCCCTTTACCTGCTGTCGTTTTGGAGCGTCGCGCTGACCATCCCGTTTGGGGCGCTTGTGTTCTTCGGACCGCGCGCCTGGACGCTGCCTGCTCTTTTCGCCGCGGAGTTCTTCCTCTTCCTGAATACCGGCCCGCTCAATGCTGCGATCGTGAACTCGGTTTCAGCGCCGGTGCGGGCGACAGCTATTTCAGTGAACCTGCTCTGCATCCACTTGTTTGGCGACACGTTCTCGCCGGGGATCATCGGGATAGTATCGGACCGCACCAATCTGCGGCTGGCGTTGGGAATCACACTGGTCTCGCTCGTGATCTCCGCGATCATTCTGCGCGCCGGCGCGCGCTTTGCGCCTCGGTTGGAACTGCGGGCAAGCGAGTCAGCCAGTTAGCGAGTGAGCCTGCGAGTAGGAGCTGCAGTTCCGTTGGCCTGATGACTTGCCGGCCCGCTGAATCGCTACCTCGTTTCCCGCTCTCTCATATTCATGAACGCCCGTCCGCGCCCCTGCGGCCGCAAATTGGGATCGGCGACCGGAGGCCTGCTGATCTCGGCGCTGAATCCATGCGCAAGCCGCGGGTTCGGCCGGAACTTCGGCGGCCCTCCGTTGAACTGTCGCGCATGGCTGAGCACGATTCCCGCGCGCCCGTGCATTGGCTCCACGGTGCCGCGCATATGAATGTTGGCATCGCGGTATTTCTGCAACTCGCCTACCGTCTCGCGATCCTGCCACAAGTTGACGATGGTGAAGCGGCACCGATCGTCCGGCGTGTCGGGCGGGCAGATATCGAGGAAGCGCGTGCCGTTCGGCAACTCCACCACATCGTAGACGTGCGCTTCGATGCACACATCCTTGTTGAGCATTTGTGAGGCCTGGTCCACAGAGACGCAAGCCTTAGGCTGACCTGCAAAGGCAACCGCCGACAAACTCGCAACCGCAAGCGGCTGCACTAGCCACACGCGCATTCAACCAACTTTCCGGGGAAATGCGATTGTAACGCTAATTCCGTCGAGCCGCAGCAAGCGGCCCGCGGTCAGTAAAACGTTCCCTTGTAATGCTCCTCGTCGATCTCCATTACCAGCTTCAAAGTGGCCCGCTTGCCCGGTTTGATCTCGACAAGCTTTGCAACTGGCTTATAGCCCGGAAACGCGATAAAGACGTCGTACAATCCCGGCGACAGATCGGTCTTGAATTCGCCGTATTCGCTTACAGCAAGCGCCTTATTGATCGGATTTCCGGCGCGATCACTGTGAATCAGTACAAATGCCTGGATGGCTGCACCACCGTTGTCAATCAAGCTGCCGTTTAGCACGCCGTGGGCGGGCTGATGTGCCCCTTGCGAGTAAAAAGGCACGGGGAAGGAGAATAGTGCAATCAGAAGCACAGTAACGCGTAGCATGGCTTACCCCGGTTGGCGTGAATTGTGTCATGCAGCAATGCCGTAGTCTATCTCGTTCCGCTAGTTCTTCGATCTTGTAATGGCTTGAACGCATGTGAGGAGCGTCACCTTGAATCCTGCAGCGATTTTGTCGCTTCGCAATGTCCATAAGCGCCTTTGATCGACATACGACTGGTTTTGGGCTTTCAAGCGGTGAGTTCCGCGCATGCATGTCGTGCCTATTGTCGCGGCTATTTCGAATTGTCATCAAGTAGCGGCATTCAAGTGACACGTAACTTACCCGGCATTGACACCTGATGCGCAAGCGGAGAGCAGTCTTGCGGCTAGGAGGTCCTCCCCCATGCATGAAATGTGGAGCGACATGAAACCTGGATTAAACCGCCGCGCCTTCGTGAAGTCGATCGGTGCGGCCACAGCAAGTGCCGGGTTGCTTGGTGGCAGTACGGCGCTCTTTGCAGACGACCCGGACCGCAGCGGCCGATTGACCCGGGGCGATGCGGCTATGCTGCGGTTCGCAGCAGCAGCCGAGATTCTTGAAACAGATTTTTGGGTTCAGTACAACGAGCTTTGCGGGATTCCCGACAGCGAAGTCCCGGGTGGAACGGGGAATCCGCTGTTTACCAACGCGCTGTCGTTCCTCGATTCCGATATGGCGCAATACGTCCACGACAACACCGACGACGAATTCACGCACCAGAACTTTCTCAATGCCTACCTTGCATCGAAGGGCGCCGACACCGTGAGCCTGGAGAAGTTCAGAACGCTCTCCGGAAGCACAGCGACGGGTTCGAGCGGGAAATTGCGCCTTACCAACCTGATGCAGCTGACGCTGGATACGAGCTGGTGGACGCGCTACAGGAGCAGCACGCACAATCCAGACCTGGACCCCAACTTCGTCTTTCCGCAGGCGATTCCAACTCTTGCGGTGGGCCAGCACACAGCCATTCCGCGGACGGATGCCGATACTTCCGATCCAAACTTTCTTCAGGCGATCGCCAACACGGCAGGATTTCACTTTGCGACGATCGAGCAGGGCGGCAACAGCCTTTATCCCTCGATGGCGCAGCGGGCGAGCAGCGTGGAGGTGCTGAGGATCCTGATCAGCATCGGGCCCACGGAGACGATGCACTTCCAGACATGGTCAGACAAGGCCGGGAACGTGGAGATCCTGAGCGCCACGGACCCGGTGACGGGAGTGCCAGTGACATTTCCCGACTTGAACTCGTCTCCGTTTGGCGGCGAGGACTTCCAGACCAACCTGATCATGCCGGAGCCGTGCCCGTTCCTGAGCCGGAAGCTCCCGCCATGCTCGATCATCCGGCCCACGGAGACCAAGGGAATCGCGATGGGCGTGGTGAAGTTCCTGACGGACATGGGCCTCTTCATCGGGCAGTCGCCGGCGTTCTTCGCGTTTATGAAGGACCTGGCGGAAGATGCGGATGCAGCGAGACGCGAGCTGCACGACTAGTGTTTGCGGCTCAAAATCCCTCCCCTGAACATCCCCGGCGGCAGAGGGTTGCCGCCGGGGAGGCCTTTTTAGTGGGGTTATTTCCGGATAGTAGGTCAAACACCCCGAACGAGTGTGCGAGCCCGCTGTTTTTCCGATTTCGTTACCATGGAAGCGGGAGGCGTCACCTGACTCTCATCCAACTGCCACCTGCAATCTTAAAGACGCTCTGCGAGGCCATGACTTGGTGTTCGTCCAAGCCATTTCGCAGCCCCGTAATCGATCCTTCCGCCATTCTCAATGTGCCGGAGTGGTCCCGTGAGTCGGAACCGATTGCAGCTTGGAGCAGCCGACAGCGCGACGCCTACCGGCGCGCGATCCCATGGATCAATGAAGCCCGTTCGGAGCATCTCAAATCGACGAAGTCGGAGACCTATGACCCCGTTGATGTTATTTCGAACTGTAAGCTCCTGATTTACGAGTGTCAGGAAACTGTAGAGGACGGTGCATCGGAGGCGGCGTCCTTGGGCTTCTACGACCGGCTCGACGCGCCGCCTTGGGACACATGGGTTTCGTATAGGGATGGTGCAGTGTTTTGTTGTGTTCCCAATTTTGCCATTTCTCGTGCTCAAAATGGTATCGATGCAAATCCAGTTGATTGCATCCATTGGGCCGACTGGTCACGGTTGAATGAGGACAAGGGTTCTGCGAATCAGTCCTTAACCAGCAGCTTCAAACCAAAGCGATTCAAATTTAGGCGGATAGGCGGCCGATGAGGTTTGGACGGTATGTCGCCTATACGTACTTAACCGAACTGGTAAAGGACGTGCAGGCGGTATTACGTCCCGAAGCTGGTTTGGCGCGAGGCTAATCGACAAGATGCGACTTGCGTCGATCCTGAGCGCCGTCTGTAGACTTTTCAGAATGAGACTTTGGTCGCTGCATCCTTCTCTTCTTGACCGCTCAGGGCTCGTGGCCTTATGGAGAGAGGGGCTGCTGGCCCAAAAAGTACTTCTCGGGCAGACAAGGGGTTATCGACACCATCCCCAGCTTTGTCGCTTTTGGGCAAGCGAGCATCCAGTGGCGGCGATCAGCACCTATCTGTGGGCCGTTCTGGATGAGGCCAGAGTGAGGAGCTACAACTTCAACGCCGAGAAAATCGCAACCGGTTGGCGCGAAATTTCGATTCCAGTCACGTTGGGTCAATTGGAATTTGAGTTTCGACATTTAAGAAGAAAGCTCCGCATTCGCGATCAAGCGAGGTTACGCATGCTGGCCGGGACCGAACCCCTGCCTCACCCGATGTTGCGGGTAACGCCTGGGGGTATTGAGCCTTGGGAAATTGTCTGAAGTTATTCTGACTGCTTGACGACAATCCCCGGTCCCCAAATGCGAGGGACCCTTCGCCAGGCTCAGGGCAGGCTCGGGGGCACCCTCACTTGAGTTTTGAAGGGGACGAAAGGGACCGGGGGCCACCCGCCGATCCCTGTTTCATCATTCCTGTTCTTTGCTTTATTGTGTCGGTAGAGTCTCGACGATGGAGGTCGGAGATCGATGCCGACGATCGAAGGAAAAGACGCAAAAGTTTGGATTGATGCGTACGTCAGCGAAGCCGGCAAGTTTGCGCCCGTCGCGACGGCTGTTCGCGCATTGATGAAGAAGGCAGCAGCGGGTTGCGAGGAGTACGTGAGCCCGTGGAAGACTCCGGCGTTTGATTTGAATGGACCGCTGTGCGTCTTTGTGATTCAGAAAGAATATGTGACGCTGGCGTTTTTGCGAGGGGCAGTGCTTTCTGATCCGGAAGGGCTTCTTGAAGGCAAGGGCAAGGGTGTTCGTAACCTGAGACTGCGGACGCCTGAGGATGTTAAGCAGCCGGCTGTGAAGAAACTGATTGAGGAAGCGGCGGAGCTGAATAAGAGCGATCCGCCATCGGGGAAGATGGTCGGGATGGACAAGAGACGGAAGACTGCCAGTAAGAAGAAGTGATGATGCAGCTTCTAGCTGCCGGCTTGCATGCTCGATTGTTCTATTCCATATTGAATTGCCGCCTTAAGTACGTCGATTTTTATGTCTGCCAGGGTTTTGAATTTGATGCAATACCCCGTGACACTTGCCTTGCCGAGTTCCTTCCCAAATTTCTGGGCCAGGTACTTCTTGTCATTTATTCCCATGATGTAGACGGAAATGCCTGTTGTATTCGCACTTAAGCCGATTTGATAGAATTCCCTGGCTTTTCCGCCGGCATATTGAATGGTTTGCGATCCATACCCAATGTTCGGGTTGGAAACGATTTTTCCCTTTTCGTCTTTTCCATCCAGGAACCACAATTTACACGCCGGCATCAAGCCCAAAATAGTGCGGTGCAACTCCTGCATTTCGGCGTGTTTTGGTTCCAGTTGAGCGGCGATATACTCCTTGATTTGTTGCTGCACGTTCATGCAAATCTCCTCGGCTCAGGTCCAGCGCTCCCGGATCTTCGGATTCCAAGGAGCTTGCCAGCTGCGCACGTCGATCAAAATGGTATCCGGTTCCGTTGAGTCATCACCGGCGCCCCGAAGTCTAAACTATGGGGGGCGTGCAATGTATAGACCGGATTAAACGACAGAAGGTGATACAAATCACGAATATTGCCGGCCGCCGGCGTCGCAAAGACGGCGTTGCACGTGATTGAAATCACAGATCGTGTGGTCTAATGCCTGAGACATTGAACTTTGGCGCCAACCGGGCCGATCAAGATCGAGAGGACATCCCGAAGCGAATGCAACTCACAGGCAACGAGGCCGTGGAGGCCCAGGGCGAGCAGGGAACAGAAGCTTATTCGCGCAAGCGCCCATTTGCAGCGACTGTGCTGGTGAACCGGCTGCTGACGGGCGAAGCCTCGGAGAAGGAAACACGGCATATCGAGCTGTCGCTCGAGGGTTCGGGCATTCAGTACCTTCCGGGAGACTCGCTCGGCGTGCTCCCCGAGAATCGTTCCGAAATTGTGCAGGAAGTGCTGTGGCTTCTAGGCTTGAGCGGCAACGAGCCGGTGACCGACTTCTATGGTGGCTCGCTTCACCTTCGGGAGGCATTGTCCTCCTGGCTCATGATCGGCAAGCTGGCCGGATCGACTGTGCGCGCCTGGGCAAAGCTGACGGGAAATGCGGAATTGGCGGCATTGGTGTTGCCGGAAAACAAAAGCAAGCTCGACGACTACCTTTGGGGGCGGGAGTTCCCGGATTTGCTCGAGCAGTATCCGATGACATTGGAGGACCCGCAGGAGCTGTTCAAGATCCTCCCACGCCTCGTTCCACGGCTTTACTCGATCTCTTCAAGCCAGGGGCTGCATTCGGAGGCCGTGCACCTGTCAGTGCGCGTTGTGCGCTACGAGAGCCATGGCCGGGAGAGGTTAGGAGTGTGCTCGGGCCAGCTCGGAGAGCGCGCGCCGCTGGGAGCAAAACTTCCGACGTTTATCCACTCGAACAAGCTGTTCCGGATGCCTGCCGACGCGGATGTGCCGGTGATCATGGTGGGCCCGGGGACCGGACTGGCTCCCTTCCGGGCGTTCCTGGAGCATAAGCAAGCTGGATTCGGGCGCTGGCCGATGTGGCTCTTCTTCGGCGAGCAGCGGGAGCAGCAGGATTTTCTTTATCGGGACGAGATGCTCGCCTGGCTTCAGAACGGTGTCTTGCAGCGGCTGGATACGGCGTTCTCGCGGGACCAGCAGAAGAAGATCTATGTGCAGGACCGGATCCGCGAGCAGGCTGCACTGCTTTGGAGCTGGCTGGAGCAGGGCGCATATTTTTATGTGTGCGGCGATTCGAAGCGCATGGCTCCGGATGTGGAGTCGGCCGTTCACGCAGCGGTCGCGGTGCATAGCGGCCAGGGACCGGAGTTTGCATCCTTGTATCTCGCCGAGATGAGGAAACAGAAGCGGTATCTGAAGGATGTGTACTGAGCATCCGTTCCCTTGCAAGTTTGGTTGAGCGCTGAAGGCCGCCTTTCACCGCTCAACCAAAACCTCCGGGCCCGATTCCCGCGGCCTATCCTCTGCCATACAAAAGAATTCATCGACCTATTACAAGCGGAACTCGTGTCGGGCCCTATAGTTCTGCGGGGATAGAGAACCCTGTGTCCCCTCCGTCCTGATCCGGTCTCTATCCGGACTCTTTGCCTATCTGCTTTGACGCGGCGCTACCGGTGCCGGTGGCGGTTCCGCGTGGCAACCACAACCGAAGATTGCTCCCCATCTGGAGGTTAATGGAAATGAATCTGAAGAAGGCCGCACTGTGTCTCAGCGTTGCTGTTTTGCCGACGGTCCTTGCTGCAGCGCAGGACCAAAACAAGCACTCCGTACCGCGCCTCGATCACATCTTCGTGATCATGATGGAAAACCATGGGTATATCCAGGTGTTCGGCAACCCCAATGAGCCGTACCTGAACAGCCTGATCTCGAACCAGCAGGTCAGCCTCGCGACCAACTACTTCGCTGTCGGGCATCCGAGCCTCACCAACTATCTCGAGATTGTTGGCGGCTCCAATTTCGGCGTACGCAGCGACAACGCGCCGGCCTGGGGCAGCACGTCCTGCTCGCCGAATATCAAGACCGCCATTGTGAACGCCGACGGCACGCCTCCGTCGGGTCCCGTCGACAATGGGAGTGTCTGCCCCATCGCCGGAAGCGGCACGGATGCGGCGACCCCAGCGATCGATACCTGGAATGAGACCAGCGGACCGTTTGTTGCACTCGCCGACATCGATGGCGTCAAGCAGGTGAATGCGGCACCGACGGTCGGGAAGACGATCGCGGATCAACTCTACGAATCGGGGCGCAGCTGGAAGTCGTACCAGGAGAGCCTGCCGCTCGGCTCTGTCTTCGGCGTCAACTACAGCAACGGAACTGCAACCAACCTGACGAATTTTTCCACACTCACTCCTCTCACGTCGGGCGATGTGGTTCAGCTTTACGCCGTGAAGCACAACCCGTTTGCATACTTTGCCAGCGTCCAGAGCGGCGCCGAGGCGGGCAACAGCCTGGCGAACTCCGTAGGGTTCGACGCTCTCTATGGTGACCTGGCGAGCGGCAATGTGCCTACGCTTGCCTTCATTGTCCCCAACCAATGCGACGATCAGCACGGCCGCGGCAATGGAGACGCATTCTGCGCCTTCGACTATGGCCTGAACAACAGCGGCTTCACCTATGGCACGCAAGTCGGGCTCAACCCGGGGCTGATTCAGCAGGGCGACACCACGATCCAGCACGTTGTGGGGGCGATCCACAGTTCACCGGTGTGGAACGAGGGACACAACGCGATCGTGATCGTGTGGGACGAGAACGACTACAGCGGCAGCACGAACCCGAATATCTCGGGGCTGTTTCCTTCGCAGAACCAGAACCGCGTGGTGCTGACCGTGGAAACGAACGGGAAACACCACCAGGCCGTGCAGAGCAACAACTACTACAACAGCTTCTCGCTGTTGAAGTCCATGGAAGAGGGCTTTGGCCTTCCGTGCCTGAATCATGCCTGCGATCCGGGTGTTCAGGATATGTCCGACTTGTTCGGCGACAAGTAGGCCTTGCACAGACTCCAAAACTCAAGCGGGCTTTCACTTTTCTGGTGAAAGCCCGCTTGTTTCGTCCTGGGAGGAAACTACTCGCCGCCTGCAGTCGGCGCCGGTCAACCTTTCGCAGTTCAAGGGGCTGTGACATAATCCCCGCATGAGCGACGAGGAGCAGAAGGAAGAAAAGCCTGATCCTCCCAGGAAGTGGAGGCCATCGATGGGCGCCATCCTTCCGGTAGTGGCGCTGCTGATGTCGTTGTTTTCTCTCTACTCATCTGAAATGGCTCGAAGGGATGTAGAAAGAGTCGATGTGATCAAGACCGAATACGGTCTATTCCACGATCTGTCGCAGCTTCAGCTCCAAAACCCCTTAATGGAGCACCTTCTGGCCACGACCGGCGAAGTCTACGATACAACCGTCAAGAACATTAAGGATGCGGTGTCATCCCAGCCTCCGCAAGAACGGAGCAAACTTCTCCTGCAGGAGCGGGCGACGGCGCACTATATCTTTACATCGCATGAGGAGACGTTCTACATCTGGCAGCAGTCTCGAGGCAATGATGCGCGTCGGGCTAAATTCGCCGAGGACGACTTGCAGTTCTTTGACGATCTGATCTGCAATAACCCGCGCCTTCAATGGTATTGGGACATCAAGGACGGTGGAGAGCAAGCGCGGGAATTCCCCGACCTTGCGAATTATTTAAAACAGAATGTGCTTAAGGATTGCGCGGCAGGCAAAGATCCAACCGGGCCCTTCAGAAACTGAAAGGGAGCACGGAAATGAACCGGACAGGAAAGCTTATGACTGCGGTGGCTACGTCGCTACTGCTGAGCGGTACGCTGCCGGCGAGAGGCGCCTTACCCTCGATCCACGAACAGAGCGCGCCTCAACCGGACGACTCGTGGAAGACGGATCCCGGTGTGAAGAAAGCCGCCGACACCATTCTCGATTGGCTGACCGGCGCGACCGGAACCGCGGACAAGGCAAAGAGCCAGCGCGAAATCGAGAAGAAGTTTCCGGAACTCAACACAAGCCTTGTGGTCAATGCTGTGCAGTTAATGATTTGGCAAGGTTCCATCAGGCGAACCGGGGACGGCAATGAAAGCAGTCCGTACCGCTACTGGGTTTGCGAAAGCAATTGTGGCTGAGGATGGATCGAGCGATGCTCTTTTCCGATATAGAAAAGCGCGTCAGGATTTTTTTGCGCGCCATGGTGGGCGCTGGCCCGGCACTGTTGCCGACGAATTCGATCTGCTGGCGCCTCTCGACCTGAGCCGCTCCGAAGCTGACGAAATCCTGAATGCGGCTGGAGCTCTGGGCCGGATTTACGAGCGAGCCGCGCAACTCGTTCGCCGGTTTTCCGACGCGGCGCTCTCCGAATTGGGTGTCCCGGAAGACCTGCTGCAATTCGCGCGCTGCTCTATCCCTGGAATGGCAGACTGTGTGGTTGGGCGCTTTGACCTGGCGCGCACCGATAGCGGGTACAAGCTGCTGGAGTTCAATCCTGATGCGCCCGGTCTTATAGTCGAAGCGTTCTCAGTGAACGCTGAAGTGTGTCGCGATGCCGGAAAGGCGAATCCCAATCATCGCGGAGAGGATGTCCTCGTCGAGGCTCTTTCGGATGCCGTTCAGGCTGGCGTCGAATACACCGGCCGGAGGAATCTCAGAGAACCCAATTTTGTAATTGCCGCCGGACCCTTCGCCAGGGACGCCGCCATGGCTCAATACCTGTGCGGTCTGCTGGCGCCGCTAATGGCGCGCTCCGCACCGGTAGCGGCTCTGAGCATCGATTCAAATGGGATCTACGATCCTGAAGGCAGGCGAATAGACGTTTTGTACCGGGTGTTCCCGCTCCGCTACATCCGCGCGGGGATCTTCCAACCGAAGGAGGTTGCGTCGGATCGAGCGAAGTGTGGGACGCTGCAGAGCCTGGTCGAGAACCGCCGGCTCGCTCTCATCAATCCTCCGTTCTCGCTTCTTCTGGAAAGCAAGGCATTGCAGGCCGTGATCTGGAACCTGGCCGAATCAGGATCCTGGTTCACAGCCGAGGAACGCCAGATCATTGCGAGATATTTTCTGCCGACCTATCTTGATTTGCCGGAGGATGGCGCAGAATATGTCGTGAAGCCTGCCTATGGAGCTGAAGGTGACAGCGTCAGAGTCATGGCAGGGGATGGCCGCGTGATCACCCGGTCAGCGCGCAGCACTCATAGCGATGAGCCTATGGTCTATCAGAAGCGCGTGCCGATCCCCGCACTCGAATTGATGACCGAATTCGGCCCGCGAAGGCTGCATCTGGTCACGTCGTGTTTTCTGATATCCGGAACTCCGGCCGGAATCTGCGTGCGCGCAGGAGAAGAAATCACAGACGAATCCGCCTGGGTGCTCCCAACCTGCATCAGCTCCGGCCGAGGATGAATTATCTTGCGCGAGCTAGCGGGCGGCGATTAGCTCTTCGCTTTTTGCGCGCTGCCCGTAGTGGCTTACCACGTACTTATCGAGGATCTCCTTGAACTCAGCCACGATCGTGTCGCCGTGCAGGGTCCGCAACAGCTTGCCGTCGACATACACCGGCGCCTTGGGCTCTTCGAATGTGCCCGGCAGGCTGATGCCAAGATTTGCGTGCTTGCTCTCGCCAGGGCCGTTCACCACGCAGCCCATGACGGCGACCTTGAGGTCTTCAACGCCGGGATAGGTCTTGCGCCACTCCGGCATGCTGGTGCGCAGGTAACTCTGGATCTGCTCGGCAAGCTCCTGGAAGTATGTGCTGGTTGTGCGGCCGCAGCCGGGGCAGCTCGTGACCTGCGGCATGAAGCTGCGGATCGAGAGCGATTGCAGGATCTGCTGAGCGGCCAGGACTTCTTCCGTACGGTCGCCGCCGGGCTTGGGCGTGAGCGAGACGCGGATCGTGTCGCCGATGCCGGCAAGCAGCAGCGGGGCAAGGCCGGCGGTTGAAGCGATAAGGCCTTTTGCGCCCATGCCTGCTTCTGTCAGGCCGAGGTGCAGAGCGTAGTGGCAGCGCGCGGCGAGGTTCGTGTAGACGTCGATCAGGTCGCGCACGCCGGAGACTTTGGCCGAAAGGATGATCTGGTCATCGCGCAGCCCGTAGCGTTCTGCGGCCTTTGCGGAATCGAGCGCGCTCACGACCATCGCCTCCATCATGACGTCGCGCGCCGGCAGCGGGTCGGACTTCCGGTTGTTCTCATCCATCATGCGCGTCAGCAGAGCCTGGTCGAGCGAGCCCCAATTCACGCCGATGCGCACCGGCTTCTGGTTTTCGACCGCGCACTCCACCATGGTGCGGAAATTGTCGTCGTCCTTGCGGCCGATAGAAACATTGCCGGGGTTGATGCGGTACTTGGCCAGCGCCCGCGCCGTGGCGGGGTACTTCTTCAACAGGATGTGCCCGTTGTAGTGGAAGTCGCCGACGATGGGGACGGTGATGCCGCGCTTCTCCAGGCCCTCGACGATTGCAGGAACGGCGGCGGCGGCATCTTCGTTGTTCACGGTCACGCGCACGATCTCGGAGCCGGCGAGGGACAGGGCAGCGACCTGGTCGATCGTGCCCTGCACGTCGGCTGTGTCGGTGTTGGTCATCGACTGCACGACGACCGGGACCTCCCAGCCGACCTTCACCTGCCCGATCCGGACGGTCGGCGTCTTCCTGCGTTGAATTTCTGGCATACAGACCTCATTTCCAGTCTACTAGGAGCGTGGTATTGGAGGTCCAACATCGTCCGATTCCCCACCCGCCTCAAAATCCCCTAAATTGCTGCAATAATAGGAAAGCGTGGCCCCGTAGCTCAGCTGGATAGAGCGTCGGTTTCCTAAACCGCAGGTCGGCTGTTCGAATCAGCCCGGGGTCACCATTTGTGTCGTCCTCGCGATAAGTCTTTCCCGCCTTTTTTGCTACGAAGAGTCTCCGATGGGTGCTAAGATCAGCCGCATCCATGGAGAATCCAAAGACCCCATTACCTGAGAGACAGTGGTCCATTGTCGCGCTCGGCGCGCTCGGCGTTGCCACCGTGGTGCTCTCTTACGTGCTGGCGATTGTGCTTGCTATCGTTTGCCTGCTCCTGCCTGTTCCGTTGCTTCTGGATTTCGGGCTCGGAGACTTCAATCTGATTGCGGTCAGAGTCCTTCTCTCTGCATTCGGCATTGCCGCGGGATCGACGATCTGCTGGTCTCTCGTGCCGCGCAAGCACAAGGTGCAGGTAAACGGAGTTCTGATCGACGTCGCGAAAGAGAAGCGGCTTGTAGACGAGATTGAGTCAATTGCCGCGGCACTCGATGAACCAATGCCGACCGAGGTCTATCTGATCGGAGACGCGAACGCGTATGTGGTGGAGGAGGGCAGATTCTTCGGGTCGAGGCGTCGAATCATTGCTTTGGGACTTCCCCTGCTGCAAATGCTGTCGATCGCGCAGTTCCGGGCGGTTCTCGCGCACGAATTCGCGCACTACTACGCGGGCGACACTCGCTTGGGACCGTGGGTGTATAACGCCCGGACGGCGATTTTGCGCGTTTATGAGAACCTGGGCCGCAAATCGGAGGTGATCCGGTTTCTGCGGCGCTGGGCCGTGGTGTCGATTGCGTTCAGCGGCCTGATGGCGGCCATGCGCGCTTACTGGACCTGTTTCATGCGCGTCACGCAGTGGATCTCGCGGCGTCAAGAATATCGCTGCGATGAACTGGCCTGCTACGTGGCCGGATCACGATCGCTGGCGGACGGCCTGGCTGGCATCAATCGGTGCAGCGCAGCATTGAATGCCTATTGGAACTCGGTGGTGCTGCCTGTGGCTGTGAACGGATTCCAGCCGCCGCTTGCAAGCGGCTTTATGCAATTCATGGATGCTCCGGCGATTTCAAAGGCCACGGACGAGTACATGGCAAAGATGAACGAGGAGAAACCGAGCCCACTGGACACTCATCCGCCCATGCGCCTCCGTATCGAACGGGCGAATTCGTATGGCCGTCAGGCCCCCGGCTTGAAGGATGCGGCGGTGGACCTCAGCTCTCCAATGGTTTCGCTCATCGACGACCTGAGCTCGCTTGAAGCAGCCCTCCTGAAGAAACTCCTCCCCAACCTGGCGAACACGCCGCTCAAGACGACGAGTTGGGAAACCGCGGCAATAGACGTTTTTGTTCCCGCGTGGAAGAAAAGGGTGGCTCCGCATCAGTCGGTATTGTCGTCGACCGCGATTACTGGACTGCATTGGCTTGCCTCTTTTCCGGATCGCATATCGCGCGATATTCCGAATCCTCCGGGAAATGTCCTCAACCAGGCTCAACGCGACGGGATGGCGATCGATGTGTTGCGCTGCGCGCTCGCCCTGTGTCTGATCGAGAATGGCTGGACGCTGGTGAGCCGACCTGGCGTCTTCTATTTCGAAAATGGCTCCCACAGGCTTGTGCCTGGCGAGGTGGTCCCAGCCATGCGCACGGGAAAGCTCTCGGCCGGGGAATGGCAGGCGATGTGCAGCGAAAAGGGATTGTGTGACTGGCCGCTGCTCAAGGCGACCGCCTCCGATCTTGTCCCGGCGGAAAGCTGAACTTTACCTCCTGCCGCCCGGCACCTTATCTTTAGGAAAGTTCATGTTGTGAAAGTTCAACTGCCAGACATTTTTTTTGATCAGAAGCGGATTGCGCAGTCTTAGATGGCGCACGCTCCGCGACTGCACAATCCAGCAATCGTCAGGATGCTCGGGAAGGCGGTGAAAATCCGCCACTGCCCCGCAACTGTAAGCGCCGTTCGCGCGCCATCCGTCTTTGGGATGAGCGCCGGATGAAGAGCCAGACGAACCACTGAAGCAGGACCAGCCTGATTGCGAGCGTGGTCCGGCTTTGGGAAGGTGGCAGGCGCAAGTCAGGAGACCGGTCCTTGGCGCGCAACCGCTTTGCGTCCCGAGGGGGACGCCAGGAGCATCTATGACTTTGCACATCTTGCGCGGCCTGTCGGTCCTTCGCGCCGTTGTTATCGCCGCCTGCCTGATCTTCTCGCTGCCTGTGTTCGCCGCCTCCATTCGCGGCGTCGTTTCGGACGCCACAGGCGCGCGCGTCACCGGCGCAACCGTGGTCCTCATCCAAAACGGCAAGCCCATCGCCACGGCTGTCTCCGCGGCAGACGGAAGCTACGAACTCAACACGGGGAACACCGGCCGCTTCTTCCTCGTCGTTTCCTCGAAGACGTTCCGCCAACTTCAGACGCCTTCGTTCTATGCGGGCAGTCTCGATTCGATCGAGCGCAACCTCGTGCTCGAGCCGGAGTGGGTGCGGCAGTCCATCGTCGTCACCGCCACCGGCACGCCCACGCCGCAACCGCAGACCGGCGCGGCCACGAGCGTCATCTCGTCCCAGGACCTCGACCTGCGCACCACGCTTACGAGCGATCTGCGCCTCATGCCCGGCACATCCGTTGTGCAGACCGGCCAGAGCGGCTCGCAGACGTCGCTCTTCGTGCGCGGCGGCGACTCCGATGACAACATGGTGCTCGTCGATGGCGTTTCCGCCGGCGATCTCGGCGGCCGCTTCGATTTCGGCACGCTGCCCACCACCGGAGTCGAATCTGCCGAAGTCTACCGCGGCACCAACTCCGGCCTCTACGGTGCGGACGCCGAGAGCAGCGTAGTCGGCCTGACAACGCTCCGCGGCACCACCCCATTTCCGTCCATCTTCCTGCGCGCTGACGGCGGCAACTTCAACACCATGCATGAAGAGGCAGCACTGGCCGGCGCCCACAACAAGCTCGACTACTACGGCGCATACAGCTGGCTGCAGACCTCCAACGACCTGCCCAACGACCAGCACCACCTCGGCGCGGCCGCGGGAAACCTCGGATGGCAGCTCTCCGCAAGGACGCAGATCCGCGGAACGGTTCACTACAACGTCGCGAGCACGGGCGTTCCCAACGCGTGGGACTTCTATCACGTAACCGACCATGCGACGCAAAAGGATCAGGACCTCTACGTCAGCGGATCCATCGACAATCAGACGACGGCGGCCTTCCACAACATGGTGCGCTACGGCCTGGCGCGCAAGCGCGAGCAATCCGCACTGTGGCAGCAGAGCGGCAGCGGTGACTTCGACGCCTTCGGCGACTCGCTCGGCTACCCGGTCACGATCGTCGGCGCAAACGGCGCGTCGGCCACCGGCCAGGCCGTACTCGACTACGCCCAGACATATCCATACAGCTACCAGCTGGTCTCCAATCGCGACCAGCTCGTCTACCAGGGCGACTACCGCTTTACGCCCCACATCGTTGCCCTCGTCGGCTTCCACTTCGAAGACGAGCGCGGCTCAGAGTACGTGCCCACCTACTCCACGCACGAAACCACCAGTCGCACCAACTACGACTACCTGGTCGGCGTTCACGGCGACTTCAAGAATCGCTTCTATTACTCGCTCGGCGGCGATCTCGAGCACTACTCGCTCTTCGGCGTTGAAACGACTCCGCGCGCCGGCTTCTCCTGGTACGCGCTGCGGCCGCGCTCGGGTATCTTCTCGGGAACCCGCATCCTGTTCAACTACGGCGATGCAGTCCGCGAGCCCGCTCTTACGGACGAATTCGGCTCGCTCTACAAGTTCCTCGTCGAGAATGGCTTTCAGAGCACAGCGCAACAGCTCAACATCGGTCCGCTCTCCGCGCCGCGCGCCCGCATGTACGACGGCGGCGCCGAGCAGGCATTCCTCTCCGAGCGCATCCTGCTCCGCGTGCGCTACTTCCACAACCAGTTCAACAGGCAGATCGAGTACGTCGGCGGCTTTCTGCTGCCCAGCATCCTTCCCGGCCTTACTCCGGATGAACAGCAGCAGCTTATCGACGCGCTCGGCTTTTACTACACGAACGACTACCCTCTCTCCGTCAACACGCAGGCCTTCCGCGCGCAGGGCATCGAGTCCAGCGTCGAAGGCGGTATTGGCCGCGACATCTTTCTTCGTGGCGGCTACACGTATCTCGACGCGGTCGTGCAGCAGTCCTTCAATTCGGACAACGAAGCCCTCCTCGGCGGGTACGCGCCGACGTATAACGGAATCCCTATCGGCGCATTCTCGCCGCTCGTCGGCGCGCGCCCGTTTCGCCGACCGCCCCACACCGGCTTTATCACCGCAACGTACACGCACAGCAAAATCGCAGCCAGCCTGAACGCTGCGTTCGCCAGCCGCAGTGACGATTCAACCTACCTGGAATTCGCCGACGCCAACGGCGGCAACAGCCTGCTGCTGCCCAATCGCAACCTCGACTACGGCTTCGCTAAAATCGACCTCGGGGCCAGCTACCAGTGGAAGTCGTGGCTGGGCTTCTACGGCATCGCGGAAAACCTCACCAATACGCAGCACATGTCGCCGATCGGCTACCCCAGCCTGCCGTTTAACTTCCGCACCGGCATGCGATTCGAGTGGGGCCTCGGCAACTCGCGTTAGGACTCTGCTCCACCTGAACCTGTCCAGATGTCGCGGGGGCCCACGGCCCTCGCGGCTTTCCCGCGCCTTCGCCCCGCAACACCTCCCGGCAGGATTTCCACAGGCAATTCGATACTCGTAAAAATTACCGGCGAAATCTTTATCTCTCCTCTGCTAACTTTGCAATCAATCCACTGGCTTCCTTCGTATCCGTTAACGGAATTCGCGTAAAAGAGGGTTCCCCAACCCGCATCAGCTCGACGCAACGCTGCGAGGTCAATATGTCCCGTCTCTTGTGGAGGAGTGCCGCCATCTGCGGGCTGGTAGTTCTGTCCGCCGTCGTCTTTTTGCCCCAGCTCGCCGCCCAGCAGACTCTGGGATCGATCAACGGCACCGTCCTCGATCCCTCCGGAGCCGCCGTTCCTGGCGCGACCGTAACCGTCACGGCCGACGCCATCGGCGTGACTCGCGCCACGACAACGCAATCGAACGGCTTCTACCAGATCTTCAATCTGCCGGTCGGAACTTACACCGTTAAAGCCACGCACGAAGGCTTCGACACCACGGAGGTCGCCGGCATCCATGTCCTCGAAGCGCAGGCAAAGACCGTCAACACCACCCTGCAAATCGGCCGCGCGTCGGAGTCCGTCGAAGTTACTGCGAACCCGCTGCTGAATGCCACCGATGCCACGAACGGATACACGCTCGACAACACCGAGATTGAACTGACACCGCTCGCCACTGGCAGCTTCACGCAGCTCGCGGTGCTCTCGCCCGGCGTCAATGCCGAGCTGCTCTCGAATCTCGACTCCAACGCCGGCCTCGGCAACCAGAACATCTGGGCCAACGGGCAGCGCGCCACTTCCAATACGTTCCAGGTCAACGGCGCCGACTCCACCAATCTCTTCAATGGCATGAGTTCCAGCGGAGCGACCTCACAGCGCTACAACTTCAACATCGGCACATTTGCGACTGTCGGCGGCTCGTTCTCGGTGGGAACCTCTGTCTACGGCTCCAATGGAAACAGCCTGCCTTCGCCTCCGCCGGAATTCCTCCAGGAACTTCGCGTCAACACCTCCATGTACGACGCGCAGCAGGGCGCCACAGCCGGCGCGCAGATCGACGTGAATACCGCGACAGGAACCAACAACTGGCATGGCGAAGTCTACGGCAGCTACGCCAACAACTCGATGAACGCATCGCCCTACTTCTTCAACCAGGCCTACCAGCTCGCGCAGAACCAGATCGGCGTCTTCCCACACTCCCTCGTCAACCCCTGGCTCAGCCGCTGGGATACAGGCTTCACCGTCGGCGGTCCTGTCCACAAAAACAAGGTCTTCGTCTTCGCTGCGTATCAGCACCGCAGCGACGAGGACAACGCGACCGGAATCTCGCAGATGCAGGTTCCGGTGGGCCTGACCAACGACCGCTCAGTCGCCGGACTGCTTGCCGCCGATGCATCCTGGGGAGGCTCCTCTACCGCATCCGACATCGATCCCGTCGCCGAGTCCATCCTTCAAGCCAAGCTGCCCGATGGCTCTTATCTCATCCCGTCCGCGCAGAGCACCGCGTCCTATCAGTACGGTGAGCCTAACGTGACCCTGATTGGCACGTCGGTCGTCAAAGCCGATCAGTTCACTGCTTCTGTCTCCTGGGACGTGACCAACAGGGATCGCTTTGAGGCCAAGTACTACTACCAGGACGCCCCCGTTACCAAGCCATACGGCTACTCACAGGTACCCGGCTTCCCCGTCACGCAGAACAACGGCGCGCAGGTGGCCGCCCTCGATAACACCATTACCCTCAACTCCCACCTCAACTGGGAGCAGCGCCTCGGCTTCGTGCGCGAGGGATCGTACGGATTCTTCAAGCAGACCGCGCCCGGCGGCAACTTCGGCGTCGGTGGCGGCAGCTCCACGATCGCGCCCGGCCTGCCCGGCCTCACGATCAAGAACTTCGCCGACCAGGACCAGTACTCGCAGGCCGCCAGCATCGGCCCCGCCAGCGTTTTTACAAACATGGGGTACTACCAGAACCGCCTCAACCCCTCCACCAACCTTATTGCAGTACTCGGCAGGCAGACACTGATGTTCGGCGGCGGATACGCATTCAGCCAGCTCAACGTCATCAATAACCGCGACGGCATCGAGCAGATCACCGTCAACGGTTTCGACGACTTCCTTCAGGGCAAAGTCCGCGCCTCCAACTTCATCGAGAGCACCGCCGACGGCCGCAACAACGCCAACCGCTACTACCGCGAGAACGAGATCTCAAGCTACGTTCAGGACAAGTGGCAGGCGCGGCCGAATCTCAGCATCACCGGCGGCCTTCGCTACGACTACCACGGTGGCCTCACTGAGAAATACGGCAACATGTTCAACTTCGACCCCAAGGTCTACAACGTCACCGGCGACACCACCAACGGATTCGTCGTGAACAATGCCGGCTTTGTCGTCGGCGGCAACAACCACTACTTCCCGACTGCGGGAGTCAGCGACTCCACTCTCCGCGGCCGCCAGTGGGGCGTCTCGCCGCGCGTCGGATTTGCCTGGACTCCCGGCTTCGGCCACAGTAGCGTGGTCATCTCCGGCGGCGGCGGCATGTACTACGACCGCGGCGAATACTTTGTCTATCTCTCCCAGCCAGCCGGCGGACAGATCGGCGGACCGTTCGGCGTCACCATGTCCGCGCCTCTCGTCAGCTACGTCAATGGCATGGGTTCCACTCTCGCGGATCCTCGCGGCGGCGCTACCGGCAATCCCAGCGCAAATCCCGCTGTCATCAAGGAGGCGCTCCAGGAACAGCTCAACATCATGACCGGACCCGCCGCCGATCCCCAGTACGGCAAGGCTTGCGGCGGCATCGACTCGCAAACCTATCCCGGCTATCTCGACTGCACACCCACGCTCAACTTCGGCGCTTACGATCGCGACAACGTACTCCCTTACACCATCAACTACACGCTCAACGTGCAGTGGCAGCCGATCAACACGCTTGCGTTTACACTCGGCTACACGGGCAATCGCGGCCGCCACCAGGTGCTGCCGCTTCCGCTCAATGAGCCCGGCATTGCTACTGCCACGCATCCCATCTGGGGCGAATCCGACACCTACGGCTTTGAGGTGCTCAACCAGAACAATCTCTTTACTGATTCCAACGGCTACCAGTACTACAACCCCATCGCCCCCGAGCCCTGGAACACATACTCGGGCGGCAACACGGACTTCCGTTCACCCTACGTGGGCTACAACCCCAATGCCGCCGACTTCAAGACGGCCGGCATCTCCGCCTACGACGCTCTCCAGCTCAACGTGCAGAAGCGCCTTTCGCATCACTTCCAGGCCGGAGGAAGCTACACATGGTCGCACGCGCTCGATGAGCAGAGCGCGCTCGGCCTCTTCTTTACCGGCGACGACCCCGCCCGCCTTCGCGACTCCTGGGCCTCTTCCGACTACGACCGCACCCACGTTGTCAGCGCCAATTTCGGGGTCGATATTCCCAACACCCAGCGAGCACACTCGCTCGGCTCGTACTTCCTCAACGACTGGAACCTATCCGGAGTCACGATCCTTCAGAGCGGACAGCCTTACTCGCTCTACGAGTTCTACGGCGCCGTCGGCAGCATCAACTTCGGCGACTATCCCAACCTGATGAACCCGGTGCTCGGCATCAAGGACCCCGCGCATCCCAAGTCCGCGCTTACCGGCAACAAAGGTGCTACGCGCGACAGCGGCGGCAACTACATCCCCGCCATCGACCCCACGCAGATCGCCATCAACTACGTGCAGCCGGGTAACGACGGCGTTCCAGTCTCCACCGGTACCGACCCCCAGGACATCTACCAGACCGCATTCAACAAGGGTCAGCGCAACATCTTCCGGCAGTCACCTCAGAAACGCCTCGACTTCTCCATTCGAAAGAGCTTTCACCCGTCCGAGAGAATCGCCGTCCAGTATGACTTCAACATCTTCAACCTCACCAACACCACGTCCCTCGACGTGCCGCAGAACCAGGCGCAGATCCGCCAGGCATACGCCTGCTCCAACTCCGCCATCGCCGATTCCGAGGCCAACTATCTCAACTGCACGCCCGGCGGTTACTACATAAACTACGGCCAGATCGTTACCAGCCCCGATCCAACCGACCAGCAATCGGCCAGGAACAATCTGGACCAGATCCCCTACGCCAACGGATCCGGCCGCAACACCAAACTGCCTCTCACCGTGCCGCTAAACCAGGGCCTCTGCAGCGACCCCTACACCATCCAGAACACCAACGCCTGCCCCAACAACGCCGCGAACTTCGGCTCCGCCACCGGCTCTATAGGCGGCAACCGCGCCGTTACCATGGGACTTCACGTTACCTTCTGATTGCGAAACGACGCAGCTCTCGGCTGAACGGGTCCTCTGGGCCCGTTCGTTGACTCGACAGTTGTAGAGCATGAGATACGAATGTCAGACAACTTGAGGAAATACCAGCGCATGTCTGAAAATCTTGTGAAAATTGACTATACAGAAAAACTTTTCACTCCAATAACCATATTTATGTAGAATGCTTCAATTTTTACGAAAGATATATTGACCAGCACAAAATTCCACGTTACCGTTGTGCATTCCCTAAGTTTGGATCTGCGCATCCCCCACGGATTGAGGTGTATCCCGTGTACTGTGCGAAATGCCACTCGGACGCTGTTGCCGCCGTACCCGCTGAAGTCCGGCTCTATCGCAATCCTCTGCGCACCTTGAGCCACCCGCCTGTCAACCCATCACCTGAAATTCTGGTGTGTACCGACTGCGGATGGTGCGAGTTCTCCGTGCCCCGCTCATGGATCTCGGCCGGCTGGCTCCGTTCGCAGTCCCCGGCTTCGCCTCCGGCTGCGGCACCCGTCCCGGTCCCGGTACGAAAGGCCGGCCCCATCGCAGTCCCGGCCGTCGCCATCGCAACCTAGTTCCTCGCCGGCGACCGACCGCGCCTTGAAACCGCGCTCGCCGCGGTCTGGGCTCGCGCGCTTGGGTCTTATGGATCTTCGCCGCCAACAAGAAAAAGCCCCCAGCCGAAGCCGGGGGCTTTTCAATTCTGATCACTGGTCACTGACCACTGATCACTGCATTTAGTACATTCCGTCCATGCCGCCGCCGTGTCCGCCGGGTGCCGCCGCCTGCTTCGGCTCCGGAAGCTCAACGACAAGCGCTTCGGTGGTGAGCAGCAGTGCGGCGATCGAAGCCGCGTTCTGCAGCGCCGTCCGCGCCACCTTGGTTGGGTCGATCACGCCGGCCTTCACCAGGTTCTCGAACTTCCCGGTCTGCGCGTTGTAGCCGTAGTGCTGATCCTTCGATTCCTGCACCTTGGCTACCACCACCGCGCCCTCTTCGCCGGCGTTGGCCACGATCTGGCGAAGGGGCTCTTCGAGAGCACGCAGGACGATCTGGGCGCCGATCTTCTCGTCGCCTTCGAGCGTCTTGATCAGCCCTTCGACCGTGGGCATGGCGCGAACCAGGGCGACGCCGCCGCCCGGAACAATGCCTTCCTCGACGGCCGCACGAGTCGCATGCAGTGCGTCTTCCACGCGAGCCTTCTTCTCCTTCAGCTCGGTTTCGGTCGCCGCGCCCACCTTGATGATCGCCACGCCGCCCACCAGCTTGGCCAGCCGCTCCTGGAGCTTCTCCTTGTCGTAGTCCGAGGTGGTCTTCTCGATCTGCGACCGGATCTCCTTCACGCGCCCGTCGATGTCGCTCGCCTTGCCCGCGCCGTCGACGATCGTCGTGTTGTCCTTGTCGATGGTGACGCGCTTGGCGCGGCCCAGGTCCTCGAGCTTCACGCCTTCCAGCTTGATGCCCAGGTCTTCCGTGATCGCCTTGCCGCCGGTCAGGATCGCGATGTCGCCCAGGATCGCCTTGCGGCGGTCGCCGAAGCCGGGAGCCTTGACGGCAGCAACATTCAGTGTGCCGCGAAGCTTGTTCACCACGAGCGTCGCCAGGGCCTCGCCCTCGACGTCCTCGGCAATGATCAGCAGCGGCTTGCCGCCGCGCGCGATCTGCTCGAGCAGGGGCAGAAGGTCCTTCATCGCAGAGATCTTCTTCTCGTAGATCAGGATGTACGGATCGTCCAGAACAGCTTCGAGGCGCTCAGCATCCGTCACGAAGTACGGGCTCAGGTAGCCGCGATCAAACTGCATGCCGTCGACAGTCTCGAGACCGGTGTGCATGGTCTTCGACTCCTCGATCGTGATCACGCCGTCCTTGCCCACCACCTTCACCGCGTGCGCAATAATGTCGCCGATCTCCTGGTCGCCGTTGGCGCTGATCGCGCCCACCTGCGCAACGGAGCCCTCATCGACAGGCTTCGAAAGCGTCCCAAGCGCGCCGCCCTCGGCCCACTTGCCGTCCTTGTCGCGCGTTCCGATGATCGCCGTCACGGCCTTCTCGATGCCGCGCTTCAGCGCCGTCGGGTTCGCGCCCGCCGCCACCGTCTTCACGCCTTCGCGGAAGATCGCCTGGGCCAGCACGGTCGCTGTCGTTGTGCCGTCGCCGGCCACGTCGCTCGTCTTCGAGGCAACTTCCTTCACCAGCTGCGCGCCCACGTTCTCCAGCGCGTCCTTGAGCTCGATCTCCTTGGCCACCGTCACGCCGTCCTTGGTGATGGTGGGCGAACCAAACTTCTTCTCGATTACGACATTGCGTCCCTTGGGACCCAGCGTCGCCTTCACCGCATCCGCGAGCGTGTTCACGCCGCGCAGGATTGCCTGGCGGGAATCCTCACCGTGCAGAATCTGCTTTGCCATTTGCTATCTCCTAAAGAAGCTGTCAGCTATCAGCTCTCAGCTTTCCGTAATTGTTTTGCGTTGCGGCCATGCAGCCCGTTGCGCCACCAGCTTGCTGAAAGCTGAAGGCTGACGGCTGAAAGCGGCTACTTCTTCACGATTCCCAGAACTTCCTCTTCGCGCATGATCAGGAACTCCTCGCCGTCGATCTTGATCTCGGTGCCGGAGTACTTGCCGAAAAGCACGCGGTCCCCCGCCTTCACATCCAGCGGAAACACCTTGCCTTCGTCGTTCGACTTGCCCTTGCCAACCGCAATCACTTCGCCTTCCTGCGGTTTTTCCTTGGCGCTGTCGGGGATGATGATGCCCCCCCGGATCGTCTCCGTCTCTTCGAGGCGGCGGACCAGGATCCGGTCATGGAGCGGGGTGAAGGTCGTCGTTACAGTTGATGCCATCGCTTCGCTTCTCCTTCACACGCGGCCGGGGTTAACTCCCCATCCGCGGGATGTAAAATGGATTTGCTGCTGAGTCGTGCGGTTGAACCATCCGGAAGTGCCCGGTTTCTCCAGGCAGCCAGTCCCGCTCAAAACATTCACTCCATCGAGCAGTCCAGCCAGGCTATTGCTAGCACTCTCGCCTTCCAATTGCTAAATTAGGGAACTCACACCTATCTTGTCAAGTCTTGTTTTGCAGAATATGAGTGCGATTCACTCATCTTTCATGATTGCGCATAAGCGGACCCTAAGGTTGCGAGGATGAAGGCCATTCGCAGTAATTTTCGTAATTTTTTCGCTCATTCGAATGCTTCGGGATGGATAAACAGTCCAACAGATACAATGTTGTCCATGCACCGCCGTTCGACCCCAATCGCCTTTGCCGTTCTTGCCGTCCTCACCCTGTCCCTTGCAGCTGTTTCGACCACCGCATTCGCGCAGCACGCACGCAAGTACAAGGCCCCGCCGCCGACCGCGCGCATCGAGGTCACCGTCATTCGCAACGATGACGGCAAGCCTCTCGAGAACGCCGCTGTCGTCTTTCATCCCATGCACAATGGCAAGGACGAGGGAAACATGGAGCTCAAGACCAACGAGGATGGCAAGGCGGTCATCGACGTCATCGCCATCGGCGACACGATTCGCCTCCAGGTCCTCGCCAAGGGCTACCAGACTTACGGCCAGGACTACTCTGTCGACAAGGACAGCCTTTCCATCGGCGTCCGCCTCAAGCGCCCCCAGCGGCAATACTCCACCTACGAGCACCACGACGACCAGGGCCAGAATCCGGAAAGCAACAAGGACAAGCCGCAGGAAAAGCCGCAGTGAGAAGTGGTCAGTGATCAGTGGTAAGTGTTCAGCCTGAGTGGTTAACCGTCCTCAGCTGAGCGGGTGTTCTTTGTTTCCGGTGATTCAATTGACCAGTTCTCGATAAGCATCTGTCACCCTTCGCCGCTGTCGTTCGTATCTGATCACTGAGCACTGACCACTGACCACTGCATCCCAATCCGCCCTCGTCACCGGCGGCGCCAAGCGCATCGGCCGCGCCATTGCACTCGCCCTCGCCCGCGCCGGCTGCGATGTGGCCATCACATATCGCACATCCTCAGACGAAGCGGTCGAGACTGTCGACGCCATCGAGCAGCTTGGCCGCCGCGCCTTCGCCGTCGAGTGCAACATTCGAAGTGAGGAGTCAGTCCGCGAAGCAGTCTCCACTGCGGTTCAGCTCCTCGGACGCCTCGGCATCCTGGTCAACAACGCCGCGATCTTCGAGGCCGCCCCGCTCGACCAGATCACTGTCGCGCAGTGGGACGAAATCTTTGAGACGAACGCCCGCGGCCCGTTCCTCGTCTCCCGCGAAGCGATTCCGCACCTGCGCGCCACTCGCGGCCGCATCGTCAACCTCGGCTCGCTTGGCGGCCTTCAGCCCTGGGCCGACCACGCGCATTACTGCTCATCGAAGGCCGCGCTGCACATGCTCACGAAGTGTATGGCCAAAGCCTTCGGTCCCGACGTCGCCGTGAACGCCGTCGCCCCCGGCTGGATCGACATGGACCCCGAGCCGACGGAGCAAACGAAGCGATTTGTCGGCAAAACCCCGCTCAAGCGATCCGGCGCTCCAGAGGATATTGCCGAGGCGGTTCTCTACTTCGCCACCAGCGCCAGCTTTGTTACCGGCCAGATCCTCGCGGTCGACGGCGGCCTCAGCCTCTAGACCGGTCAGGGCCAGTTTCCGAACGATTTTTATCGCGGCGGCTTCTGGGGACGTGGCGCCTGCTGCTGACGCAGTTGTTGCGTCTCCTGCGTATGCCGCTGGACCATCTGCTGTGTCTGCTGCGCGTGACGCTGTTCCATCTGCTGCTGTTGCTGCGGGGCCGCCTGCCTCCTTTGCAACTGCTGGTCTTCCTTTTCCTGCTGAGCCTGAAGCTTCTGATGCTCCTGGTTTTGCTTATCAATCAGCTTTTGCTGTTGCTGCTGGTACTTTTGGTCAAGCCTGGGATCGCCTGTGTTCGGAGGCGGCCCGGCCTCGTGCGGCTTCAGGTCGCGCGCATGGCTCGCATTCAGGTTCTCATTGGGGTTTACGGGCTCTGGAGTCGCACGGGGTGTCGCCTCGCGGTTCGCCGGCGGATGATACGGCGCGCCTGCCGACTTCGCCGCCACCACATCGCGCCCGCTGAACGCGTCCGCGCGAGCAGTCGCCGCCACCTGCGGCCTGCCCTGGTTGGCGCTCGCGCGCGACTGCGGATTCGCCCGCGCCGTTTCCCGTCGCTGCATCTGCACCTGGGTGGCAGCCAGGTGCCGTCCTTGCGCGGCGCGCTCCTCCTCCGGCGTCGGCCGCAACCCGATGCCGCCTTCACCGCCGTTGTAGCTCACGTGGTTGTTGACGATCGTCGTGTTGTTGATCACGTTCTGGTCCACGTAGACGTTGCGGATCACGGTCTCGTTCACGTGCACGACAGCCTTGTTGTAGTAAAAGCGATCGTGGTCCCATCGTCCGCCGTAGAACCCGCGCCCGAAGTAGCCGAACCCGTAATTAACGCCGCCATAGAAGCCAATCTCCGGGCCCCAGTATCCGTCATGGAAGATGAACGCACCGTTCTCCCAGCCCCACCACGGCGGAGTCCACAGATAGCCCGGCTGCGGCGCAGGAACCCATGTTCCCGGCACCCAGTAGTAGTCTCCGAAATCAGCGTCCCAGGCCCAGAACCCGGGAATCCACATCCAGCCATCCGTTGGGCAGGGCGGTTGTTCATACACGGGCAGCGCTGGTGGCGCAAAACCGACGCTGATGACGACCTGGGCGAATGCCGGTGTGAGAAGCATCAGCCCCAGCACACCGAGCAACGAGATGCGAAGAATTCGTCTCATGGGGAAGCCGTCCTTTGTCTGAGGAGTGTAAACCGGGCCAGACGAAAAAGTCGCCGTCTCATCGCGGAATTTGCAAAACCCCGGAGCGCATTGCGCCCCGGGGCTGCTTTGTCCACGGATTCACTGCACGTTCGTTACTGCGGCTTCTTTTCCTCCTTCGGAGGGGTCTTGGGACTTGACTCGGGTTTGGACGCCTCCGGTTTTGGCTCAGGTCTTGGCGCAGGCCTTGCTTCCGGTTTTGGCTCCGGCCTTGTCTGCGGCCTTGACTCCGGCTGTGATTGCGGCCTCGACTCCGGTTTCGCCGCCGGCGTCCGCTCCGTCATCTTCGGCTGTTGCTGCGCGCGCCGCTGTTCCGTCTGTTGCTGCCTTTCGGCGTTCGCCCTGTTCCTCTCCGCGGCCTGGGCTTGCTTTTCCTGCTGGGCCTGGAGCTGCTGTTGTCTCTGGGCGTTCTCGTGCTCGGCTGAATTGCTGCTCCGGGCAGGCGGCGTTACTTCGCGAGGATGACTCGGGGCAGCCTTTGATTCCGGAGGAGTGGTCCGCGGCGGCTCAGCCGGTTTCTCAGTCCGAGGCTTCTCGGCCGGTCGCGTACTCTCGCTACGCGGTGTTTCTGGCGGACGCGCATTCTCGGTCTGAGGCTTCTCTGCCGGGCGAGCAGGTTCGCTTCGTGGTTTTTCAGCAGGGCGAGAAGTTTCATTCCGCGGGGTCTCTGCCGGCCGCGCAGTCTCATTCCTAGGCGTCTCATGCGGGCGCGCGGTCTCGTTCCGCGGCTTCTCTCCCGGGCGCGGGTTCTCATTGCCGGGCCGCACATTCTCGTTCCGCGGCGTCTCGCCCTGCCGCGTCACGGCAGTGCCCGGCCGCGCATTTTCGTTTCCGGGTCTCGCGTTTTCGTTTCGCGCCGCCGGCCGGTTCGCTGGCGGATGGTATGGCGCACCCGCCGATCTTGCCGCCACCGCGCCCCGCCCGCTGAACTCATTCGATCGTGCTGTCGCTGCGATTGGGGGCTTGCCCTGGTTCGCGCTCGCGCGCATCTGCGGATTGGACCGCGCCATCTGAATGTGCTGCTGTTGCGCCTGTGCCGGAGGCAAATGCCTCATCTGCGCGACCTGCTCCTGTTGCGCCGTTGGCCTCGCCGTAATGCCGCCCTGCCCGCCGTTGTAGCTCACGCGGTTGTTCACGATCGTGGTGTTGTTGATGACCGTCTTGTCGACATACACGTTGCGAATCACCGTCGTGTTCACTTGCGTCACAGCGGTGTTGTAGTAGTAGTGGTCGTGGTCCCACCGGCCGCCGTAGAAACCGTTGCCGGTATAGCCGTACCCGTAGTCGATGCCGCCATAGAACCCGACCTGCGTGGCCCAGTAGCCTTCGTGGAAACCAAACCCGCCGTTCTCCCAGCCCCACCACGCCGGCGTCCACAGGTATCCTGGCTCCGGAGCCTCAACCCACGTCCCCGGAACCCAGTAGTAGTCTTCATCATCGGCATCCCAGCCCCAGTAGCCGGGAGTCCACATCAAGCCGTCCTGGGGGCAGGGCGGCTGCTCATACACAGGCAGCGCCGGCGGCGCAAACCCAACGGTGATGGCGATCTGCGCCGATGCGGGTTTGAAAAGCACCAGGCTCATCAGCGCCAGAAATGTAATTTGGAGAACTCGTCTCATGGGGAAAGCCGTTCCTTCTGCCTGCTCGTCTATATGAGGCCGATTAAATACGTTTATGAGAGGAGCCCATTGCGCGACCCCGCGCCTGCCGCTGATGCCAATGCGGCAACTACCTTGGATGAAGCATGAATGGAGATTGGTTGCAGGCGGGGAGGCGTTGCCTGTGAACTATGAACTTAGAACTGAGAACTGACCAACTACTTCGCCGCGAGCGCACTCACCATCGCCTTAAAGACCTTCCAGCCGTCGCTTGACCCAAGAATCGCCTCGCTCGACCGGTCCGGGTGCGGCATCATGCCCAGCACGTTGCGCCGCTCGTTCAGGATCCCAGCGATGTTCGAAAGCGACCCGTTCGGATTCGCCTCCGCCGTTACGTCGCCCTCCGGCGTGCAATACCGGAACGCGATCCGGTCCTCCGCTTCGAGCCGCTTCAGTTCGTCAGGAGTGCAGAAGTAGTTGCCTTCCATGTGCCCGATCGGAATCCGCAGTACTTCGCCCCTTGTGAGCGTGCTCGTGAACGCGCTATCGGCAGTCTCCGATCTAAGGTGCACCTGCTTGCACACGTACTTGAGCCCGGCGTTCCGCATCAGCGCACCCGGCAGCAGGCCGGTCTCGGTCAGGATCTGGAACCCGTTGCAGATGCCCAGCACGAGTCCGCCTCCCGCCGCAAACTTCCGCACCGACTCCATCACAGGCGAAAACCGCGCAATGGCTCCTGTCCGCAGGTAGTCGCCGTAGGCAAAGCCGCCCGGAACCAGCACCGCATCCACGCCCTGCAAGTCTGCGGAGTCGTGCCAGAGAAACGTCACCGGCTGGTGCGCAATCGTCTCGATCACGTTGTAGGTGTCGTGGTCGCAGTTGGAACCGGGAAAGACCGTCACGCCGAATTTCATGCTTCTAGGGTAGCAGTCCCGCGCATCGCCGCGAGATGCCGGCCTCGGCGCCCAACCGTCGCGCCTCTAAAATGTGAACAGCGCGAACGGGTGTTCCTCGCCCCTCTCCCTCAGAAGGCTAAGCGCCACATTGCATACCCGCACGCCGCCCCTGGACTCGGCGGAAAACGTACCGTGATGCGCGTGCCCGTGCAGAGCCAGCTTTGGCTTGTGCTTGTCAAGCGCCCGCTGCAGTCTTGAGCTGCCCAGGAACGGAAAGATCGGTTCCGGCTCCCCCACCACCGTTTCCTTGATTGGCGCATAGTGCGTGATCGCGATCTTCACCGGCGTCTTCAACTGCTCGAGGCCATAGTCGAGCTTGATCGCCTCGCGCTCGGCGATCTCCACAAATGTCTTTATGCCGCCTTCGCCGAACGGCATCAGCTCATAGGGCGCAAACCCTCCTGCAAAGCCCTTCGTGCCGGCGAATCCCACGCCATCCACCTCGAAGCAATGCCCGTCCAGCAGGTGCACTCCGGCCACGCGCAACATGCCCGCGAGTTCATCCTGGTTCCCGCTCTCGTGGTCGTGGTTGCCCAACACCGCAATGATCGGAATCTTCACGCACTCGATCACGCCCAGGCAGGCGCGCATCTCTTCCGGGAGGCCGTGATTCGTAAAATCGCCGGCGATCACCAGAGCGTCGGCCAGCTCGTTCACCACAGAGAACGAGCGGATATTCTTTTCCTGGTCTTCGGACTTCAGATGTATATCGGCAACTGCTGCTAGCCTCATTCCTCGCTCTCCAACGAGCCTTCCTGCTCGATCGGGCATGGGTGGTTTTCGCAATACTCGCGGTAAAGATCGCGTTCGCCCCACTCCTCCACGTCAATCGCAAACATCCGCGGATCCACGAGCGACCCGCGAAACGGCGCATTCCTGTCAGGCTGGCGTACCCGTTCGTTGAATCGCCGTGCCAGCTCCGCCCACACATCCGCGGGAACCACGTCGGTGCGCGCCGGGTACACATACGCAAACAGCACCAGCGACCAGTACAGCAGCTCCCAGTACCCGTCCATCATCGCCAGCAGCCTCGTCCAGTCCAGGCTGCGACCGCACGCCTTGATCAAATGCGCGACATCCGCCCCGTCGAACCGCTCCCGGAATGCCACAAAACACTTCGACGCGATGCACTCTTCCGGTCCCAGAACCCGGCAGGGAACGCCCAGCACTTCCTCCGGCAACCCGCTCTCGATCCACGAAGCATCCACCGGCATGCTGGCGCTGCCCACGCCCGTGATCAGGTCCACGAAAACATCGTCCCGCCGCGCCTTGGCCAGCCACACCGGGTCTTCAACTTCGGTCGTGAATCCGACTCGCTCCAGGCTGCGAAAGGCCGCCTGAATCGATCGTGCCTCGAGAAAAAAGTCGAGATCCTTCGTCGTGCGCCAGATGCCCGTGTGCCGGTGGATGGCGAATGCGCCGCCAATTACGAACTGAACTCCGGAATCTAGCAATGCTCGAAGCGCATCCCGGTAGCACTCTTCAGCGCTCGAAGAGAAAGCCGGCTCTTCGCTCGAAGTAACGGGCAGGCTCGGGTCCCAATGTGCCATGAGCATCTTTGACGCGCAAACCCCGTCAAACAGCCGCTTTGGTCGTCACATTAAAGTTGCGCATGGCGGCGCCCTTTGCTCGTCAACTTGCTCAGGCGCAGTTACAGCGACGGAGACTCGTTGATTTTGAGCACCAGGCACGTGACGCCCGCCTCGCCAGCCAGCAGTATCTGGTGTGGGGTTCCCGCCGCAACATGCGCCACATCGCCTGACCGCAGTTCCCGGCTCGATCCGCCTTCGATAGCCTTGCCGGTCACTTCGCCTCTGGCGGCCCGTTTCGCCCCCAGCAGCGTTCCCCCTGTCGCGAGCGTGGCGCGTCCTTCCACGACGACCAGGATCACCGCGGAGTCTTCGCAAAGTACCGGCGGCCCGCTCCGCAATAAAACCGATAGCTGGATTCGGTTTGAATCAGACTCGCACAGCGTATCGACGGCAGACGCTTCGCTGAACCGTGCAAGCTTCCTGAGGTAAGCGGCACGCTCGAGCAACACCGGCCGCGCCCAGTGATCGCACGCGCGGGATGAAGGCGTCTCGTCTCGCTTCGACGGCGCGTAAAAATCCGCTTCAGCCGCCATCAGCTTCGCGAGGATATCGTCCTTTTCAAACTTGCCCATCACCGTACTGCTTATTGGACGGTCAGAAGTCCTCTCCCGTCTCAGCCGCCGGCAACACATCGTCTTCGCGCGCCCACCAAACGTAAAGCGCGGGCAGCAGGAAAACGCCGATCACGAGGTTAGCGAGCAGGCCGCCCACAATCACGATTGCGAACGGCCGCTGCGAGTCCGAGCCGATCGCATGCGACAGCGCCGCGGGCAGCAGTCCCAGCGTGGCCACCAGCATCGTCATCATCACCGGCCGCAGGCGCAGCACCGATCCTTCCACTGCCGCTTCCACGATGTGCTCGTAGCTCGATACCTCCATCCCCTTACGCCGCGCGCGCAGCTGGTTGATGAACTCGATCATGATCACGCCCGTTTCAACCGATACTCCGAACAGCGCAAGGAACCCGACCGCCGACGACACCGAAAAATTTGTATGCGTGATAAACAGCGCCAGCGGCCCGCCGATCGACGCCATCGCCACCGAAACCAGGATCATCAGCGAAAACTTGAATGACCTGAACATCGTGAACAGGATGAGAAAAATCGCCAGCACCGTGACGGGAACAACGATCGCCATGCGCGCGTTTGCGCGCTGCTGGCTGGCGTACTCGCCCGCCCACTCAATGTGATAGCCGCTGGGCAGCTTCACATTGTGATCCACCCGGTCGATCGCTTCTTTCACCGTCGAGCCCAGATCGCGCCCGCGCACCGAATACTTGATGGCGATGTAGCGCTGGCCTCCCTCGCGGTAAATTTCCTCCGCTCCGTCGTCGGTTTCCGCGTGCGTAAGCTGCGCCAACGCGACGCGCTCGCCCGAAGGCGACAGCAGCCGAATGTCATTGATCGCCTCGCGGGTATCGCGGTATTGCTTCTGGTAGCGCAGCGTCACGTCATAGCGCGCCTCGCCCTGCTGCACCTGCGTGAGCGCGTTCGAACCGACCGCCGTCTGAATCGCGTCCTGAATATCGGAGACGTTGATGCCCCATCGCGCCGCCGCCGCGCGATCGACGACATAGTTCAGGTTCGGCTGCCCGATGATGCGGAAGATCCCTAGGTCGGAGATGCCCTGTACTGTCGCCATCTGCGTCTGGATATGCTCCGCAGTCCGCTCGAGCGTGCGCAGATCATCGCCGTAGAGCTTCACGGCCAGCTCGCCCTTCACGCCGGAGACCGCCTCTTCCATGTTGTCCGATATAGGCTGGGAATAATTCCAGATCACGCCCGGAAACTGCGAAAGCTGCCTGTCGATCGCTGCAATCAGCAGTTCCTTGTTCTGGTGGAACACCGGCCGCCAGTCCTTCTTCTGCTTCAGGTCGACAAAGTACTCCGTGTTGAAAAACCCCGCCGTATCCGTCCCATCATCCGGCCGCCCGGTCTGGCTCACCACCGTCGTCACCTCCGGGAACGACGCCATCACCACGCGAGCCTTGTTTGTAAAATCGATGCTCGCCGTCGGCCCTTCGCTCGGCGGCAGGGTGCCTCGAACCCAGATCGAACCCTCGTCGAGATGCGGTAGAAACTCCGACCCGATCGGACCGCCGAACGTGAGGTAAATCGCGATGACGAAAAGCGCCGCTGATATACCGACCGTTAGCTTGCGATGCTCGATCGCTGCCCGTACCGCCACGCGATAGCGCGCAATGAGCCACTTCATCAGCGGGTTGTCCCACTCTTTTGCGCCTTTGCGGAACACCAGGCTGCACATCACTGGCGCGCTGAGGATCGCAAACACGAGCGCGCCGATCAACGCAAAGCTCACGGTCCACGCCATCGGCTTGAACAGGCGCCCTTCAACAGCCTGCAGCGTAAAGATCGGAAGATACGACGTCACGATGATGCCTCGCGCAAAAAAGACCGGCCGCTGCACCTCGTGCGCCGCGTCGCGAATTTTGCTCAGCGGGGTGCGCGTGTCGTCCTTGTGCGCAAGATGGCGGACGATGTTTTCCACCATGACCACCGACCCATCCACCACCATGCCAAAGTCGAGCGCCCCCAGCGACAACAGGTTTGCCGGAATGTGCGAGAGGTCGAGGCAGATCGACGCGAACATCAGCGCGAACGGAATCGTCAGCGCGACAATGATCGCGCCGCGCACGTTCCCGAGGAAGAGAAAAAGAATGATCGAAACGAGGATCATTCCCTCTGTCAGGTTGTGCTCAACTGTATCTACCGTAAAGTGAACAAGGTCGGAGCGGTCGAGGAAGGGAACTATCTCTACTCCTCGCGGAAGAATGCCCTGGTGTTCCTTCGTCCCGTTGAGATTCTCAACCTCTTCGTGAATGCCCTTCAGAACAGGGTCCGAGTCGTCGCCTTTTTGCAGCAGCACGATTCCTTCAACCGTGTCGGGATTGTCAATGATTCGCCCATCGGGCAAGTGCGTCGCCCGGCCAATCTGGCCGAGGCGAATCCGCGGCCCTTGCTCCACTGTCCCGAGTTGCCCGATCTTGACCGCCGCGCCGTTTGAAGTCTTGACCAGCGTATTCGCAATGTCTTCCGCGCTGTGGTACAGGCCGAGCGACTGCACGTTGATCTGTTGCGCGCCCTCTTCGATGAAGCTGCCTCCGCCGTTGCTGTTGTTGTTGGCGATCTGCTGCTCCACCTGGCCGATGGAGAGGCCGTAGTTGATGAGCTTCTCGGGATCGAGCCGGACCTGGTACTCCTTTGTCGGCCCGCCAAAGCTCGAAACATCCACCACGCCATCTACGCCCTTGAAGTTCTTCTCGAGAGTCCAGTCCTCAATGGACTTCTTTTCCATCACGTCATACGCGGGGTTCGTGCTCTCCACCGTGTACCAGAAGATCTGGCCAACGGGGCTCCAGTCTGTGCCCATCTGCGGCGTCAGGTTTCCGGGCAGGTTCACCTGGCTCAGGCGCTCGAGCACGTGCTCGCGGTTCATGTCGCTGGTGGAGTTGTCGTCGAAGATCAGCATCAGGCTCGAGAGCCCGGCAAGCGTAGTTGAGCGCAGGTGCGTAAGGTGCTTGATCCCGGCCATCTGGATCTCGACGGGGACCGTGACCTGCCGCTCGATCTCCTCCGCGGATCGTCCCGGCCACTGCGTGATGATCTGCACGTAGTTGTTGGCCACATCGGGATACGCCTCGATGGGCAGATTTCGAAAAGCGATGACACCCCATGCCGTGAGGACCACCGTGCCGCCGAGCACCAGCCAGCGGTTGCGAAGCGCAAAATCGACGAGGGCGCGAATCATTATTGAGTCCCCGCGGTTTCGAGCAGAAGCGCGCTCGTCACTACCTTTTGCCCGGGCTCGACGCCCGACTGGATCACCTGCCGGTTGCCGCTGATCATTGCGCCCGCGTGCACTTCGGTGCGCCGGAACTGGTTGTCTCCCGCCGGCACAAACACCCAGTCGCGATCGTGCAGATGAAGCACGGCGTCTGCGGGAACCACGGCATGCGGCTCCGTCTTCGCGTTGGTGAACATCGCGGTCACAAACATTCCCAGCTTGAGAAATCCGGGATTCGCCACCTGGATGCGCACCTTCGCAGTTCGCAGTTGCGGATCGAGCACCGGTCCGATGTCGCTGACGTGGCCGGTCACGGGGCGGTCAGGATATGCGTTCACCTTGATTCGCGCCTCCTGCCCGACCCGGATCTTCGGAATGTCGTTTTCGTACACATCGCAGAGGATCCACACCGTGCTCAGGTCGGCAATTGTGAAGGCGGTCGCAGATCCTGACAGCGTGACGCCGGCCGCTGCGGCATTGGTTACGTTCTGGCCGATGATCACGCCCGAAATCGGCGCATAAACATTGACCACATCGGTTGGGTGATCCTTGTTCACGCCAAGCATCTTCAACTGCATCTCCGCCGCCGACAGATCGGCCTTGGCGTCCTTCTCCGCGTCTTCAGCCTGTTCCAGCATGGCCATCGAAATGGCGCCGTGCTTGTAGAGGTCGTCCGCGCGAAGGTAAGCCTTGTTCGCAAGCTGCTCGTCGTTCACCGCCTTGAGATATGCATCGAAAGCATTGGTGATGTCGGGGCTCTGAACAGCGAAGAGCAGTTGACCCTTCTTCACGTTGTCATCGAGCCGCGTCTTGATATCGACCACGCGGCCATTTGCGAGCGAGATCACCGGAACCTCCCGCGAAACATCGGGAAACACCGATCCTGTCGCACTCAGCTCCGAAGCGGTTTCGATCCGGTCCGCGGCGACGACGGGAAACTTTGAAACATCGTTCCTGTCGATGGTGATCAGGTTCATGTCGGCAACCTGTGTCACCTGCGCTGGCGGCGGAGCGCCATCGTCCTGCTGCTTGCCCTTGCACCCGGCGAGCGAGACCAGAGCGAAGAGAACGGCAGCAAAAACTACAACCGGTTGACGGCGATAAGAGAGCGGCATCATGGAAGCACCTCGCGTCCGACCGCAAGGTCCAGTTGACCGGCGGCATTCAGATAGGTACCGATAAGTTGCAGGTAAGCCAGTTGCACCTGGCGGTATTCGCTCTGCGCGCTCAGCATGTCGAGCAGCGAAGCTCCGCCATGCTGGTAGGAATACGTAACGGTGTCGCGAACGCGCGTCGACTGATCCTTGTATGTGGCCTTATAAGGCTTCAGCAGCGCGATGCTGCTCTCGATCTGCGCGTAGGCCGAATCCACATCGCTGAATACCTGTGCCCGCGTCGCCTCGCTGGCCTGCTGCGTTCGGCTTATGTCGATCAGCGTGCGCTGCTTCTCGCCCTGGTTGTGGTCGAACACCCGCAGTGGAATGCTAAGGCTGAGGCCGATCGTCTGGCTTCCCACGGTCTGGGGGTTGTTGTTGGATGAGTTCCACGTGTACCACCCGCCAAACGTCGGGTCCGTTGACCCATTCGCCTCCGCGAGCTTGTGATTCGTTTGCGATTGCTGGATCGTCTCGAGCGCAGCCCGAAGGTCCGGCCGCGAGTCGATGGCCATCTGGCGGAATTCATCGAGCGGACGAAGCGCCTCCGAAAAATCGAATGGCCCCGTCACGTCGAACTGCTCCACTGGCGTCCGGTCGTTGAGAAACTGCAAAAGCTGGATCTTGGCCGTGCGCAGATTCACCATCGAGGTCTGCAACTCTGACTCGTACTGCACCCGCTGCAGTTCGATCCGGTCGAGATCGATCTGCGCAATATCGCCGGCATGATACCGGTCACGGCTGATCTGGATGATGTGGTCGTAGTAATCCAGATCGGCGTGGGCCAGGTCGAGCACGGCCTTCGCCTGCAAAGTATTGTTAAACGCCGTGCGAAGGTTGAATTCCAGGTTGCGCTTCAGGTCTTCATGCTGCGACTCCCCGATCTGCGTGCCTTCCTTCGCGCTCTCGTAACGCAACTCGCGTTTGTGATCGCGTTCGTGCAGATAGGTAACGGCTGGCTGCACGAAAGTCCCAGCCAGCGGCTGCCATACGCCGCTGTTGGGGGCGATCTGCGTCCCGTCCACCGTCTGCGTAAACTGCGGGTTCGGCCGGAGATTGGCGGTGATCTCCTCGGCGCGCGTCTCGTCGACGTTCAGCGCGTCCGCTTTGAGGACCGGATTCGCAGCCTCGAATCGGGCCTTGACCTGGTCCCACGTCAGTGCTTGCTGGGCACAGGCGCAGGCTGGCACAAGGACAAGCACCGAAGCCGCCGCCAGGCGCGGAAGGGCAGAGAAAGTTTTATTCATATGCGACCATGAGCCGCGGTTTGCGCGGCAAGCTCACTGGATAGACCGGTCGATTTGTATGGGAGAAGATCGCGCCAGAAATCAGGCCGCGGGAGGGGGACGATTCTGAATGGGGGTGAAATCGGGGCAATCGAGATCGGTCGGCACCGCGATTGGTTGGGACGAAGGGCCGAAGGCTGCAATGGCAGCGCCCCTGAATTGCACTACCGGTATAGCCGTTGCGAGGTCAAGCAGCGGGTGGGCGGCCCGATCGCCGGGATGATCGCGCCGCTGGCACGTGTCCGTCTCGGCAGGGTTTTGGGCTGCCATCAGATCGTCGCTAACCGATATGACGGGAAAGAGAATCGCAATCAGAATCGCGATTGCAACGATCTGGCGCCGCCGGTCTTCACTACCGTTGCCTTCAATTTGCAGCCACGAGCAAACGATAAAAATGGCGAGAGCCGCCCACGCGAAATTGAGGATGATTTCCACGCTTTATCGATCTTATCGCAGCCGTTCAGGATCCGAACCGGGCACACTCCGCCCGCGCACGCCCGCACGAGGCGCACCCCGGCGCTCCCCGGGGTGTCGCGATTGCGGCTCCGCGGTCGCTTACTTCTTGAAGACCTGCATCATGGTGTCGTTCTCAGCCTGGTTGAGCTGCGCCAGGGTCTCCTGCACCAAGGGCCTGTCCTGGTAGCTGCTGGAGTGGAGCAGTTCGGTAAGGCGGAACGCCGTGTGCCGCAGCAGGATCTGTGCATCCTTAAGCTTCTTGTCGTTGCTGGCCAGCACCACGTGGATCCTGTGCGTGAATTCCTGCGCCTTTTTCAGCAGGCCCGTCGCCTTGTCCACGTCGCCCGCAGCGTATTGCTGGGCACTGAATTCGATCATTTCGTGCACCAGTTCGGCATACAGAAAGCACTGATCTTTTGGGGGAGCCTGCGCGGCGCGCTGTTCCAGCGCGTTGATGCCCTGTTCGGTTGGGGGAACTGTGTCGAACGAGGCGGCACAAGCAGGGATTGAGAGTGCGCTAAACAGTACAAGTACTACCGGGGAAATGCGCATGACGAACCTCCGCAATCGCGGTTCGTTAAGGTCTCACTGCACTGCTACTTTCTAAGCGTCGCTGGACCGTATCTGGACAGACCCGCCCCAGCAGCAGAACCCACATCCGGGTGCAGCAAGACGAAGTGCACTCTTGGGCCGTGACTATAGGAGCTTTAGAGAGAATATGCAAGGGAAAAATGGATGCACGTGCTCTTTCCGGCTCGGCATTACGGCAGGAACTTCCACTCTAATCAAATCGTCGCCGGCTTAGTGCTCTTTCTTTAACAATTCCAGACGCTGCCGGGCTTGCCATTCCTGATCGGGAAACTTTCCGGCCGCCGCCTCCAGAAACTGCTGATAGTACTTGATGGCCGATTTCCGATCGCGCAACGTATCATAAGATGTAGCCCAAAGGAAGTATGTAGAAGCATTTTCTGGAAGTAGTTTCGATCGCATCGTAAGAGCATTTAGTGTAATCGAAGGTTGGCCCGTTTTCGACGCGGCGAACGCCAATCCGCTCCACGCATCCCCGTCCGCCGGGTCCTTTTGCGTCACCTTCGAGAAGACCTGCAGCGCCTCTTGGAACTTCATCTGGCCGATCAGGTTCTCTCCATGCGCCGCAAGCAGTGCCGTGTCGTCTGGATGTGTCGCCAGCAGCGCCATATAGTAGTGATCCGAACCCGTGACATCGCCGGCTTCGGCCAGCACCTCTGCAAGCATGCGCGTTATGTTTTCATCCTGCGGATGCGCGTCGTGCAGCTTCTCGAGCAGCGGCACCGCCTCTGCCTTGTCCTGTGCCACCAGCACTGTGGCCAGCTCCGCCGTCAGAGCCGGGTCGTCCGGCGACCCCTCCAGCGCTTTCCGCAGCAGCGTTTCAGCCTCGGGGTATTGCTTCTTCACCGTCAGCACATGGCCCAGGCCCGTATTCGCCTCTCGATTCTTCGGATCATTGGCCAGCACGCGCCGGTACGCCTTTTCCGCGTCGTCCCATTGCTTGCCCGCCTCGGCCAATTCGGCCGCGAGCAGGGTATCTTCCGGCGTCTCCGGAGTCAGCTTCAGAGCCTCCAGCAGATCGTTTGAAGCCGCGACCGGGTCGGACCGTCGATCTATCTGTGCCAGCGCCCGCCATGCCCGCGCCTTGGCCGCCGGTCCCGCCGGCCCCGGATCGAGCTTCGTCGCCGCTTCGAGTTCGGGCCGTGCTTCGTTCATCTTGCCCTGGCGTGCGAGCAGCAGCCCGAGAGAAACACGCGCCTCAAATGAATTGGGATCTGCCTTGACCGCTCGGCCATAAAATCCCGCCGCATCGTCGAGGCGGCCCTGGGCGTCGGTTGCGTATCCGGCATCAAACAGTGCCCGCGCATCCGCCGGATGCGTACCCAGGTAAGAGTTCAACTTCGTCTCCGCGCTCTTCCAGTCAGACTTGACGATCGCCGCCTCAGCCTCCGCGACTTCTGGCGCGATTTGCGCCTGCTCCGTCGCCACCGGTTGGGTGGCAGCCTGCGGTTCGACGGCCTGCCCGCTGCCCGGCACCGCCGGAATCCAAGCAATAATGGCCAGAATCAACGCGGAAAAACGCACGAATTACCTCACACCCAAGTGTAATGGCCGGTCGGGTATTAGACGTGCAATCGGACTGGACGTGCGAGTGTTCAGGCCGCAGCCGTTTCCGGGGTCACCGGCTGGCCGCAATGCGCGCAGCGCTTTGCCGCAACAGGAATGTCGCTCAGGCATTCAGGACACGGCCTGGTCTTCGGCGGCGCGGGCACGTTGCCCTTCGCGCGCTTCAAAAACCAGTTCAGCGGAAGCACCACGCCGAAGTACACCACGCACGCCACAATCAGAAACGAAATCGCGGCATTCAGAAAGTTCCCGTACTTCACTTCGCCGCCGTGTACGTGGAGCACGAGATAGCCGAAGTTTGGCTTTCCCACGGTGCCGGCAATCAGCGGGTTGAGCAGGTCTCCCACCATCGAGTTCACAATGGCGGTGAATGCCGCGCCGATGATCACGGCCACGGCCAGGTCAACTACGTTGCCCCGGAGAACAAAATCGCGAAACCCTTTCAGCACGGCTGCGCCTCCTCGCGTTAGGATGCAGCCTACCAGCCGATTGCGTTTTGCTTCAAGGCGTCAAGGGTAAAAGAAGAGAAACACCGCCATCGCCAGGATCATCATCTCCGTATAGAGAAGGATCAGCACGCCGGCGTAGTACAGGTTCCATTGCCGCGGAGCGCAGCGCATTGTTTCGATCATTCCGCCGAAAGCCATCACCACCGGAACAAGCTGCCAGCGCGAGGAATGCAGCGCGTTGATATCGGGAAAGCCGCCCAGGCGCAGGCTGATCGCAAACGCCGTCAGCGACACCGCGATGGCGCGCACCAGCGACGATCGCCTGAGTTGAAACACCGAAGTCCGGGGAAGCGCCACGCATCTATCGTAGAATCGCCGCCCCAGCCGGATGCGCCCGGCATCTCACCGAATGGGAGGGCGCATGCAAGCCTTCGACAAGGTATCCACCATCACCATTGCCGTCCAGGACCAGGATGAGGCGCTGACTTGGTTCACCCAGGTGCTCGGCTTCGAAAAGCGAATGGATCAGCAAGGCAGCGGATTCCGCTGGCTCACCGTGGCGCCTCCGCAACAGGCGGAAGTCGAGTTTCTCCTTGCTTCATGGTTCCCGGATCGCGTCGGGAAAAACGCCACGTGGGTTCTATCCACGCGCGACTGCCAGGGCGGCTACGAGGAGCTCAAATCGAAGGGGATCGAGTTCACGCAAGGCCCCGACATGAAGCCCTGGGGTATCGAAGCCATCTTCGTCGACCTTTACGGCAACAAGTACGCACTCGTCCAGGAATCCGCGCAGGTTGTGACCGACGAGGCTGAAACGCGAGCACTCGGAGTGCCTGCAATTGCGGCCAAACCCACCGTCGCCGCATCAAGCTGAGAAGGGGTTCGCTCCGTCAGCTCCGCACCAGCTCCATCTCCCTGAGTGTTTCGGTATACGGCCCGTGCAGCACCCCGCGCTCCGTGATAATCGCCGTGATGTACTTCGCCGGAGTCACGTCGAACGCCGGATTGCGGATGCCCACCCCATGCGGTGTCAGCTGCTTCCCGCCGTGGTGTGTCACTTCCGCTGCGTTGCGCTCTTCGATTGGAATCGCTTCACCCGTCGCCGTCGCTGTATCGATCGTCGACCACGGCGCCGCCACGTAGAACGGTATCCCGTGCTCCTTCGCAAGAATCGCCACGTTGTACGTGCCGATCTTGTTCGCCGTATCTCCATTCGCCGCGATGCGGTCCGCGCCAACCACAACAGCCTTGATCTTTCCCGCCCTCATCAGGCTCGCCGCCATGTTGTCGCAGATCACCGTCGTCGGGATCCCGTCGGCCATCAGCTCCCACGCCGTCAGCCGCGCGCCCTGCAGAAATGGCCGCGTCTCGTCCGCATACACCTGAATCTTCTTCCCGTGCTCCACCGCCGACCGGATCACGCCCAGCGCCGTCCCGTATCCGCAGGTCGCCAGCGCCCCTGCATTGCAGTGGGTAAGCACTCCGCCATCTGGGGGAAGCAGCTCGCCGCCAAAGCGCCCCATCGTTTTGCACGCTTCAATGTCCTCGTCATACATTGCGTGCGCTTCTGCCAGGATTTTTTCCCTGACCTCCACCATCGACGCGCCTTTCGCGCGCAGCTCCCTGAACATCCGCTTCATCCGGTCGATAGCCCAGAAGAGGTTCACCGCCGTCGGCCGCGTCCCCGCCAGCCGCGCGCAGATCTTCTCGAACTCCGGCGCAAAGTCTTCCACGGTCTTTGCCGCCGAGTGCTCCGCTCCGAGCGCCACGCCATACGCGGCAGAAACCCCAATTGCCGGCGCCCCGCGCACCACCATCGTCACAATCACGTCCGCCACCTGCTCATAGCTGGTGGCAAGCACATACGTCTCCTCAAGCGGGAGCCGCGTCTGATCAATAAAACGGACCCCGTCTGGAGTCCATGTAAGCGTAGGTATCATGCTCTTCCATTGTAATTGGCGTGCAATCCCGCGCTGGCATCCTCTTGGCCCTGCATGGTGGGAATGACCGGCCCGCCGCCACAAGCATCCTGCTATACTCTCCTTGCCTTTTTGCAGGACACGCGAAGTCTCCCCGTCCGAGAGGCTCGCAAGCATTCGACGCTTCAACGTCTGCCGCTCATCATCCTTCCCCGGTCGTGCATATCTTTTTGCAGGAACCTCGCGCATCTGCGTGTTCTGCGTGTTTCTCCAGGTCAGTTCAATTCATCCATCAGGAGACTCCGAAATGACTGCCACAGCATCTGCTGCCGCCGCTGGACGAGGCACTGCGCGCGTCGCGGCCCTGGATAACGCCGACGAGTCGATTCTGCTTCCCATGTGGTCCGATGGCGCCGGATGGGGAAGCCCGCAGTACTACGAAACGCTGCACGCGGCGCCGCTTCTCGGCAATCCGAAGCAGCAGCAACTGCTGATCCGTTCGCCTCTGGGCATTCTGGCGCAGACCTTCAATCCCGATTTCGGCTACTGGGTTCAGTTGCCCGACGGCCCAACGCTCACCGACGCTGACTATTGGGACCAGCCCCAGTACTACTCCACCATCCAATCGGCCGACATCAACGGCGATGGCTGTACGGAGCTGATTGCGCGCGGAGGGGATGGGGTTGTTGCGTGGGCATTCAACCAGTCGCAGCAAGCGTGGAACATGCTGCCCAGCAGCGGGGCCTGGTCGGACGCGAATGGCGGCACCAACGTCTGGACCTACCAGTCCATCTGTTCGGGCGATATCAACGGCGACGGCCGCGATGAATTGGTGACCGCTGTTCTGGGTACCGGGGCCATGTTGACCATCGACGCCTGGGGCTATAACCCCGAGACACAATCGTGGTACCAGCTCCCCAGCCCGTCCACGATCGGCTTTGAATTCCTTTCTTTGCCGCAATACTACGAGACCCTCGCCTGTGAAGACATCGATGGCGACGGTGTTGCGGAAGTCCTGATCCGCCTGGGGACCGGACTGGCGGTGCTCTCCTTCGATGCGAAGGCGCAGAGCTGGTCGCGCGGAAGCGATCTCGGAGCGATGAGCGATGCCAACGGCTGGAACGCCGCGTATACCTACGGCACAATCTGCTATGGGAACATCCTGGGCGTGAAGGGCGTTGAAGTTGTCGGCCGGCGCAGCGATGGGACCGTGGTGGCCTACCGTTTCGACAAAGGCCAAAACCACTGGGTGGCCGCTGCCTACGACAACTCCGGTCCGGGTAATCCGCCGCAATTGACCGGAGTGGACTGGTTATTGCCTGCGTACTACAAGACACTCCAGCTTGCCGATATTGACGGCGACGGCCGGGCCGAACTGCTGGTTCGACTGCCGACGGGCTATGTCTTCTGGCGCTACGGGGATGGAAGCTGGAGCAACCAGCAGCCGGCCACCGCTTTCACGGACGCGCAGGGATGGAACGGGCCCGCTTACTATCCGACCATCCGTTTTGTGGATGTGAATGGTGACGGTTGTGCCGAGGCTCTAGGCCGCGGCTATGCCGGCCTGTGGACCTTGCAGTGGGCAAATAATGGGTGGACCAACGCATGCGGAGGAAAGTCTCAATTTCCCCAATACTCGGGCGACGAGCAGGACGCCTACATCTCGATAAGCCAGCAGCTCACGCAGTACCTGACCCCGACAAGCAACATTCGCTCCACCTACGGGCTTGAGAGTACAGATTTCGACACGCTGCTCGCCGACCTGAGCAACCAGGTGACATGTCCGAGCACTATTCAGTCCACCGTCTGGCAACCTGTCTTTCAGCAGATCGACATGGAGCTCAATAAGATGAGCGCAGTGAACATGTGGTTCTCGCTGGTGCGCAACTGCCTCGGGCAGACCTTCAACTCCGAGAGCCTTACCGTCAGTTCCGTTCAGAACCTGGTGCAGATGTCCACCAAGGACTCAAATCTCGACGTGATTTTCGACGTGCTTTCGGTCGTCGCGGACATTGCGTGGGCGGTGATCGGGATGATGCCTGGACTCATGGGAGGCGGCGACGAGGTGCAGAATGACTACGACGATGAGCCCCAGTTACAGGATGCCGGCTCCGTAGGTATCGCCGCGGGCGCGGCCGGTATGATCTCCGCGACATTCTCCGCCGCGACCATCTCCAATGGCGGAGGGCAGGATACCAGCATTTCCACCACGGTCGGCGAAATCCAGTACAACCTGGGGAACTGGTACACGAATATCAAGAAATCCATTGACACCTATCAAGCCAAGGTGGCCACCGACTGGGGGCTCATTCAGTCAATTGCCAGTGGCCCAGCCTGGCCTGTCGGGCTGTCGGACGCCATCAGCGCCGTCGCGGTGCAAGGTTACAATCTTTACCTTTTTCAGACCCTGATGCCGCTGCATTGGTATGTAGTGCAATGGAAGGAAAATAACGTGCCATTGAGCGGTTATCCAGGTCAATACTCGCTGTGGCAGGGGGGCCAGGAGTATTGGCTGGCGGACGGCGTCGATGTCAACAGCGCGAGTTATCCCAACGACACTCTCTTTCAGATTCTTTTCACCACGGGTACCGGCAATCTGGGAGCATCGGTCAGTGATGTGCTCCTCGGGAACAATGGCTGGTCGATTCCTTCCGCCGCAGCACGAGGATACTGAACCCCGGAGCTTGAGGGCCGGAGCGGGCCGGTAGTGCCACGGCCTTGATCTCTGCCGCTTTCCGCGAAGTTGAGAGCGTGTGGGGAGTCTTTGTCTGAAAACGTTTGCTGTTTTCGCTGGACTTGCCCACCCACCCTGCGTAGAGTTGTTTCGACTCAAAAAAAGAAACGGGGAAAGACCAACAATGGCGACGACGCGATCGAATCCATCCTCATCCGCCGGCTCTCAGAGCTATCTCATTCCATTCATCATCGTCACCGTTCTGTTTGGCGCCTTCGGGTTCCTCACCAACCTGAACAGCAACCTCTCGCCCAAGCTCGAGGACATCTTCAACCTCGATCACGCCTGGTCCAACCTCGTAGCGACGTCGTGGTTCTTCGCCTACCTCGTCTTCTCGGTGCCCGCGGCCCGCCTCATCCAGGCCGTCGGCTACAAGCGCACAATGGTCATCTCGCTCTTCGTCATGACCGCCGGCGCCCTTTTGTTCGTTCCCGCCGCCAACCTCGTCAGCTTCCCGCTCTTCCTCACGGCCAGCTTCGTTCTCGCCACCGGCGTCTGCGGACTTCAGACCTCCGCCAATCCCTACGTCTCGATCCTAGGCCCGGAGCACTCTGCGCCCGCCCGCCTCACGCTTTCGCAGGCATTCAACTCGGTCGGCGCGGCGCTCGCCCCCATCGTGGTGGTTCATTTCATCCTGACAAACTCCAGCAAGACTGACACGCAGGCGAGCGTCGCCCACACTGTCGAGGGGCCATACCTCGCCATTGCCGCCGCGCTCTTCGTGCTCGGAGTGGCAATCCTGTTCATGCACCTGCCCGCCATTACCTCGGCCGGCGATTCCCAGGCCGCCACCATCGCCGCTCCGGGCCGCAGCATCTGGACCTACAAGCACACGGTCCTCGCCATGATGGGAATCTTCTTCTATGTCGGCGTCGAGATCGCCCTCGCCGCCAGCGCCATCAAGTTCTTCAACTCGCAGGGAGTCACCGCCGCAAACACGGTGGAGCTGATGGCGGCGCTGTATTTCCTGCTCATCGGCGCGGGCCGTTTTGTCGGGACCATCCTCATGAAGTGGATCGAAGCCTCGACCCTTCTCGCCATTCTCGGCTTCTGCGGCATCGCGCTCCTCTTCATGGCGATGTTCTCGAGCGGCGCAGTCGCCGCATGGTCGCTCGTCTTCTGCGGACTCGCCAACTCCATCATGTATCCCACCATCTTCGCCCTCGGCATCGCGGAACTCGGCCCCCGCACCAGCGAAGCATCCGGCGTCATCACCATTGGTAACGTAGGCGGAGCAGTAATTCCGCTCCTCTTCGGCGCGCTCGCGGATCGCTACGGATACCAGCACGCCTTCATCCTGCCCATCCTGTGCTACATCTTCATCGCGTATTTCGGCCTCTCGGGGTATCGCCCGCAGCGCCCCGCCGGGGCGTAACTCGTCGCACTATCCCGCTTTCTCCGGCCCTCCGCACCGCGCGCGAGGGCCTTCGCTTCCGCGCTCAGCCATTACACTGGCGTTCGCGACTTCGCGAATTTTCGCTAGTCAGTCAGGGAGCCGTAAATCGTGCATCGCCTCGCCGCACCCGACATCCTGATCCTCTTCATCTACGTCGCGTTCGCATTGGGCATCGCCCTCACTCTCCGTCCGGCGATCAAGACCACCCGTGATTTCCTCGAAGCCGGCCGCGCGCTCCCTGCCTGGCTTTGCGGCCTCGCCTTCATGGCAGCAACCCTCGGCGCGCCAGACGTCATCGGCATCAGCGCTCTTGGCGCTCGCTACGGATTCGCAACGGCGCAGTTCTACTCGCTCGGCGCCATCCCCGCCATGCTCTTCCTCGGCGTCTTCATGATGCCCATCTACTACGGCTCCGGCGCGCGCACGATCCCCGGCTACCTCGGCCTCCGCTTTGACGAGAAGACCCGAGTGCTCAGCGCCTGCCTCTCTCTCGCCACCGCCGTATTCATCTCCGGCCTCAGCCTCTACGCCGTCGCACGCGTTATTCAGGCCCTGCATTTATTCGATGGCATGACCCTCTTCGCCCATTGGCGCAGCGGAGCGTTCATCGTTCCCGTCATCGTCGCCGCAGGCCTGGTGCTCATCTGCGTCATCGTTGGCGGCCTCCCTGGAGTCATCCACAACCAGGCGATGCAGTTCTTTCTCATCGTCGCCGGCCTGTTCCCCGCAGTCTTCCTCGGCTTGAAGAACACCGGCGGCTGGTCCGGTTTCAAACAATCCATCGCAAAGGTCGATCCGTCTCTCCTCCACGAATGGAGAGGCATGCTCCACGCCGGCTCTAATCCAATGCGCATCGACGCTATCGCGCTCATCGTCGGCCTCGGCGTCGTCTTCGGCAGCACATACCTCTGCGCCAACTTTTCCGTTGTTCAAGCCGCCTTCGCCGCGCGGACCGTCGACGCCGCGCGCAAAGCTCCGCTCATCGCAGCGATCCCGAGACTCCTGTTTCCATTTCTCCTCATCGTCCCCGGCCTTCTCGCCATCGGCCTGCCCACACCGCACAGCCTGACCACTATCACCGTCGGCCCCGACGGCTCCATCACGCACAACATCGAAGTCGTTTCGCCCGAAGTCGAGCAGGGGAAGGGAATCGTCCCCGCTCAAATAGACCGCGCCACAGAAAAGCCAATCCTCGACGCGGCTGGAAAGCCCGCACTCGACTACGATGCCGCGCTCCCCAAGCTGCTTCTTCACTGGTTGCCCACCGGAGTGCTCGGCCTCGGCCTCTCAGCGCTTCTCGCCAGTTTCATCTCCGGCATGTCTGCCAACGTCGCCGCCTTCAACGCAGTGTTCATCTACGATCTCTATCAGCCGCACTTCCGCAAAGACGCAAGCGACAACCATTACCTCAAGGCCGCGCGAGTCTCTACCGTCACCGCAACCATCCTGTCGCTCGCCGCCGCACTCGCCCTCGCCGGCATCCATGAAGTCTTCGCCGCACTAATCCTCATCGTCGGTCTTGGCGCTGCTCCCGCGTTCGCCACTGTGCTTCTGGGCATGTTCTGGAAGCGCACAACCTGCCACGCCGCTTTCTGCGGCTTGCTTGGAGGAACCGCCGCCGCGCTCCTCCACCACGCCCTCACTCTGCCCATCGGCGCCGCACGTGGAGTCGCCGGCGGCTGGCTTCGTGACATTCACCAATATCCGAGCGAAGTCGAGCAATTGCTCTGGACCGCGATCGTCGCCTTCGCTGCGACTACGCTCGTCACCGCCGTCCTCAGCTTCGCTACAAAACCCTCTGCCGAAACCGATCTCGCCGGCCTCGTTCGCGCGAGCTCGAACATCTGCAACACACCCAACGAGCCATGGTGGAAGCGCCCCGAAGGCCTCGCCATCGCCATTCTTATCGCAGCTATTGCGATCAGCGTTTTCCTCAACTGACCCATCGGTCTCCGGCCTGCTTTCGGCCCTTCAACTATGTTATATTTGTTCAAGTAGCCGCGAAAATTTCGCGCGCTCGAGCTGTGGTTTGCGCACAGCCGCTTACCCCGGGGACGCGTAGCTCAACTGGCAGAGCATTCGGCTCTTAACCGACAGGTTGAAGGTTCGATTCCTTCCGCGTCCACCATTTGCCCCTCCTCGTCCTGTCCCCCTTACTGCGCTTGGTTCCGGCCCGATCGTCGTCGCCTTGAGCGTCTTGACGTCTCGGTATTTCAGCAGTCAAATGTTGTTGGGTTCATTTCTTCGCGCGCACAAGAAAGGTAAGACAGGTTGCCGCCTCGAATCCCATCAGCGTCTGAATCCACGTGGCTAAACCGCGCGGTTCGGGCAGATGCGCGAGGCTTGGCGCCGTTATGGTATCTACCCTTGCGGATTCGCCCGGTCAAGGTCGGTCTCGTCGCTCTCGCTATCGCGATCTTCCTCTGGGGATTCGCCTACAAGATCTCGCGTTACCAGGTCCATCGCACCACTCTCTCGCGCGTTTCCACATTCAGGCTGTGGGATGAGTCGCGCCATATCCGCGCCGTCGTCGATGTATTGCGCAAAGCGCACGCCGACCAGCCTCCTAACGCGGCCGACTCCCTGTCCACGGCGCAACCGACCTCCACCCAACCGGGTGCTCGGCTCATTCAGTTCGCGGTTCCTCACCTCCCGCCGCAACGGATTCCAGGCTCAACTCTCCCATCGCGCGCTCCGCCGGCGTTCCGCTGCTCCCTGGCATAGTCCATCGCCGGTAAATCAGGAACTCCCCAAACGCTGTCGTCGAGAATCTCAGGGTCCATGATCCCGTTTCATGATCCAGGGCTTTCGTTGCAGTGCTGTTCCCGCCCGAGCGATGCTGGCTCATTCCAGGCGAAGCAGGCTTTCCCCTATGCGCCACTTGTTGCCCCACCCCCACGGGCAGCCATCGTGCAGTTACTAACCAGGGAGAAAGACATGCCGGATACAAAAGAACCTGCGGAAGTCAGAGGTTCAATAGCGTACAGTCCCACGGGCAATGCGGAAGCTCAGCCCGTGCAGGAATCGTGCACCACTCCAGATTTGGCCCTCTTCGCGCACATGTCCAGCGAAAGGCGGGCGCAGCTTCTGTGGGATGTTCAACGCGTCACCAGGAGCAGTGAAGATGCGGAAGACATCGTGCAGGAGGGCCTGCTCCGCGCATGGAGGAACTTGCAGCAATTTCGCGGAGACTCGCAGATCTCCACCTGGCTCCGGGCCATCGTCAGAAATACTGCGCGCGAGTGGCTCCGAAACCGCGGCAGCCGCGTCCATATCTCCATCGGGGCGCTCAAAACGGAAGATGATGAACAGGCCCCGCTCGAACTCACTGACACCCGTCCCGGCCCCGAAGAAACCTGCGCGCGCAGGGAAATGGAAGAACTCCTTCACGCGGAGATCGAGGCCCTCACCATGGTGTCGCGCACAGCTATAGAACTCTGCGCTCTTCAGGAGCAGTCGCTCCGCGACGCGGCGCGCGCCCTCAATGTCAACGTCATCACTGTAAAATCGCGGCTCTTTCGCAGCAGGCAGCTATTGCACCGCGGCCTGTGCCACCGGACCGGCGGCCGCGAACATTGCTACGTCCCATAACCGCGCAAGCGCACTACGAATCGAAGTAAGTGTGCCAGCTCTCCCATCCATCGCGCAGTTTTATCGCGCGATGGATGGGAAACCACGCAAACCCGCACCACAGGCCTTGCAGGAATCCGTAAACTAAGGTTCCTCATCCCCCGCGTCTGGCCCGCCCCGCATCACCGCCTGCGTCGCAGAATACGACTTCATCTTGTATTCGTTCGGCGGAATATCGCCAGCGAGGTACCGCACAAAATAATCCCACCGCCTCCGCATCATGTAAGGCGACGCCGGCCCATATCCGTGCGGCACATTGGGAATCATCAGCAGGTCGAAGTCCTTGTTCGCCTTAATCAGCGCGTCCACCACCAGCAGCGTGTTGTCGGGTGGAACGTTGTTGTCCATCGTCCCGTGCGCCAGCAGCAGGTGCCCCTTCAGGTTCTTCGCGAAGTTCTGGTTCGCCTGCGAATCGTAGTTGCTCGTCCCGTCAGGATTCTTCACTTCTAGCCCTGACCACTTCTCCGCCCAGTCATCCTCGTAGTCGCGCTGGTCGTGGTTGCCGCTCTCCGCAATCCCCACCTTGAAGAAATCCGGGTAGTGGAACATCGCCGCAGCCGTCGCATTCCCGCCGCCCGAGTGCCCGAACATCCCCACGCGGTCCAGGTCGATAAACGGGTACTGCCGCGCCAGGTCCTTCATCCCGGCCACCTGGTCTGGAATCGTGTTGTCGCCAAGGTTCGCGTAGTACGCCTCGTGAAAGCTCTTCGACCTGAAAGGCGTCCCCATTCCGTCGATGCACACCACCACAAACCCCAGCTCCGCCAGCGACTGCAAATCGCCATGCGACGCCCTGAACTCGCGGTTCCCGCACGACCCGATCTGCGGCCCCGGATACACGTAATTCACAATCGGATATTTCTTCGAGGCGTCAAAGTGGGTCGGCTTGAACATGAACCCATAAAGATCCGTAGTCCCGTCGCGCCCCTTCACTGTGATCATCGTCGGCGGCTGCCATCCGGCCGCGATCAGCGGCGCAATATCCTGCTTCGCCACCTCCATTACCTGCTTGCCGTCGTGGTCGCGCACCACCGTCACTTCCGGCTTCGTCGGAGTGGAGTAGGTATCCACAAAATACTTTCCGTTCGGAGAAATCTTTACTGCGTGGTCGGCATTCTCCGGCGTCAGCAGCTTTAGACCAGTCCCGTCAAAGCGCACGCTGTAAAAGTGCTGATAATAAGGATCGCGTCCCTCTTCCTTGCCCACGCCAATGAAGTAAATGACTCGCGTGTCCTGGTCCACATACAGCACCTGCGTCACATTGCCCGGCCCATGCGTGACCTGGTTCTTCAGCTTCCCGGTCTCAAGGTCATACAGGTAGAGATTCCCCCAGTTGTCCCGCTCGCTGAACCACAGAATCTCGTTCGACTTCGGCAGGTAGTGCCAGTTGATCCTGCCGTTGCCGCTCTCGTAGAACTTCGGCGCCGTTTCGCCCATCACCTCGCGTACGTCGCCCGTCGCGGTGTCCGCCACGCGCAGCCATTCCTGTTTGTGATCCCGCGAAGTCGAAACAAACGCCAGGTGCGCGCCATCCGGGCTCCACTCCACGTCCGACCACGTCGTCCCTTCGCACGCCACGTCGTCGCAAAGCGTGGACCGGTGCTGGTCCGGCGGCATCTTCAGCCGCACCATGTTCTTCGTCTTCACGTCGATGATCACCCGCTCGATCATCGTCACGATCTTGTCGCCCACCATCGGGTACTTCCACGCCTTCAGCTCCGGGTGCGTGTTCGTCACCGACACCAAATAGTTCTCGCCCACCTTGCGTTGGTCCTGCTGGAACGTCGCGATCTTCGTCGAGTCCGGCGACCACAGCAGAATCGCCGCATCCGACGACTTCCACCCCGCGTTGTCCGTCGCGTACCCGAAGTCCTTCACGCCGTCGGTTGTCAGCTGCGTCTCCGCGCCAGTCGCCAGGTCCTTCACCCACAGGTTCCAGTCGCGGACGAAAGCCCCCAGCTTTCCATCCGGCGACATCGTAAGCGGAGCCTCCGAGTCATGCTCATCCATCCCCGGCGGTCCACCGCTCGTTCCGCCCACCCGCGCGCACTTGCCCGCCTCCATGTCGCACCGGTACACCGACGCGCGCGAAACTAGCTTCAGAACGCGGTCGTTGTCCGAGAACTCGAGATCCGACAGATTCAGGTGCCGTGCGTCGTTGCGAATGCGCCCCTTCGACGCCGCGCTCAGCATCCCCGCCAGCTTCGCCTGGTCGAAAACCGGCTCGCGCGTTCCCGTTGCCGGATCCACCATCACATACGAGATGCCCGTGTCATCCACCGCCCTGTACCAGAAGCGGTTGTCGTCGAGCCAGTTTGCCTTCACCTCGCCCTTGTACGCCAGCGGGTTCACGTTATACGACATGAACTTCTCCGCCGCCGCATAATCAGCATCGGTGTACTGCCTCGGCTGCTGCGCCAACGCCGCGACGCCGCACAGCGCGATGGCCACTATGGTCCCTGCCCTTGCTCCAAAGTGCTTCATATACATTCGCTGGATTCCTTTTCCGTCGCGCGGTTCACCATCCGTGGCTGGGAAGCACGACGGTCAATTGGTGGGAAACACAAATCGAAATTGTATACCGTCAATCGCCGCCCTGGCCCAACTCAGTACCGCCGGTCTCCTGACCGGCTGTCTCGTGGGTCCCCAGACCCGCGCACGGCTCACGGAGTTTAGAGATCCGCCGCCTTCCCACCATCAACACGATGACGGGCGCCCCTGACGCACCAAGGGCGGCGCACCGTTCCCGGTCCGCCGCCCTGGATCAACCCACATTCGCGCCCTAGAACAAATTCCAAAGCGACTGGTTATACACCTCGTGATGGAACTGCACCTCGGAAGCCTTCACAAACGTCCCCAGCACGCGCGGGCAACGGTCTGCCGCGGCCTGCTTCAGCTCCGCATACCGCGTCTGCACGTCCGCTCCCAATATCTCGGCAATCCACTTCGACGTCTTGAAGTCATCAATCGCCGTGTAGATGTTGTCCGGCAGAAACTTCCCGCCTCCGCGCAGGTTCTCCTTCGAGATGTTCCCATCGATGCCCGTCTTGAAGATCCCGTACATCGAGAGATACGGATTCGCATCCGGCGCCACAGCGCGAACTTCGGTGCGCATCGAGCGCGAATTGCCGATCGGCACGCGGATCATCGCCCCGCGGTCCGTCGCCGACGCGCGTATCTGGTTAGGCGCTTCAAAGTGCGGATCGAGCCGCCGGTACGCGTTCACGCTCGAGTTGAATATAAGGCAAAGGTCCAGCGCCTTATTCAGAATGCGATCCAGGAAATCCCATCCGAACTTCGAGAGCTTCTCCTCGCCCTTCTCGTCCCAGAACAGATTCTTCTTGCCCTCGCTCACCGAAACATTCGAGTGCATTCCGCTTCCGTTCACGCCCACCACCGGCTTCGGCATAAAGCACGCCGTGTAGCCGTTGTTGTTCGCAATCTGCCGGCACAGCAGCTTGTAAAGCTGGATCTGGTCAGCAGCGGCAACCACTTCGCTGTACCCGAAATTAATTTCGAACTGGCTCGGCGCGACTTCCGGGTGGTCCTTCTCGTTCTGGAAGCCCATTGCGCGCTGCACTTCCGCCGAAGTGTCGATAAACTGCCGCAGCGGATCGAGCGGCAGAACGTGGTAGTAGCCGCCCGTGTTGATAAATTCGAACTTGCCCGTCTCGTGGAACTTCCGTTCCGTGTCACGGCCCGCGAAAAGAAAGCCTTCGATCTCCGTCGCAGCGTTCAGCGTGAGCTTCTTCTCCGCATACAGCTTCTCGGCGTAGTTCTTCAGCACGCCGCGGATGTCGCCCGCATACTGGGTCCCATCCTTGTCGATCACGTCGCCGAACACCAGCACCTTGCCGTTGCCGAACACGTCGGCCGGCACCCAGTAGAACGCGCTCCAGTCGATGCCCAGCCGAAGGTCGCTCTCCTTCTGTGCCGTAAACCCGCGAATCGACGAGCCGTCGAACGTCAGATTCTCGTATGAGCCGAGCAGAAACTTCTTGTCGTAGTCGAGCAGGTGCAGCCGCCCCTCGAGATCCGAAAACAGCACCGTCACGGCCTTGATCCGCTTCTCATCGGTCAGGTACTTCAACCGCTCTTCGCGGACCTTGTCCGCGGGCATGCGGCTCAGGCGTTCTGCCTTGGCTTGAAGGTTCTTCTCCTCCAGCTCCTCATACGAAAGGGCCAGAAAGTTCCGGTAATCGGTCGACATGGATCTCCTTTTGGGGCGAAGTATGTTGATTCGCGGCCACACAGCGATTCGCTGCGGCGGGGCCAGGCAGACGTTGAGGTCAGAGCAGCACGATCCTGTCTCGACTCGGACGTGCGAATCCGGGAAACATCGGCGTTTCCCCTATTCTAAACGCCCTGCCGGAAGGCGCAGCTGCCATACTTCAACCAGCGCCAAATGAAAACGGCCGGCATTCACCGCGCCGGCCGTTTCCATCCCCGATGCCCTCACAGATCGTAATAAAGGAAGAACTCGTACGGCACCGGCCGCAGATTCACCTGCGCCAGTTCGCGCTCCCTCTTGTAGCTGATCCACGTCTCGATCAAATCCGGCGTGAACACCCCGCCTTCCAGCAGGAACGCATGATCCTGTTCAAGCGCATTCAGCACCTCGCCGAGCGAGCCCGGCGTGCTCTTGATCTTCGACGCCTCCTCCGGCCCGAGTTCGTAGAGGTCCTTGTCCAGCGGCTCGCCGGGATCGATCTTGTTCCTGATCCCGTCCAGCCCTGCCATCAGCAGCGCCGGGAAGCACAGATATGGATTCGTCGAGGGGTCGGGGCACCTGAACTCGATGCGCTTGGCCTTCGGGCTCGTCGAATACACCGGGATCCTGCAAGCCGCAGACCTGTTCCGCTTCGAATACGCCAGGTTCACCGGCGCCTCGTAACCCGGCACCAGTCGCCTGTAGGAGTTCGTCGTCGGAGCCGCAATCGCCAGCAGCGCTGGCGCATGCTTCAGCAGCCCGCCAATGTAGTACTTCGCCGTCTGGCTCAGCAGCGCATATCCGTCCTTGTCGTAGAAGACGTTCGTGTCGCCCTTCCACAAGCTCTGGTGCACGTGCATCCCCGAACCGTTGTCGCCAAACAGCGGCTTCGGCATGAACGTCGCCGACATCCCATGCTTCTTCGCGATCATGCGGATGACGTACTTGTAGGTGAGCAGGTTGTCGGCCATCGTCGTCAGCGTGTTGAACCGCATGTCGATCTCGCACTGCCCCGCGGTTCCCACTTCGTGATGGTGCACCTCGACCTTCACGCCCATATCCTTCAGCGCCAGGATGATCTCCGACCGGATGTCCTGCAGCTGGTCCGACGGCGGCACCGGGAAGTACCCCTCCTTGTGCCGCAGCTTGTAGCCAAGGTTCGACTCTTCCTCGCCCGTGTTCCACACGCCCTCGCGCGAGTCCACGTGGTAGTAGCCGCTGTTCGCCGTCTGGTCGTAGCGCACGTGGTCGAAGAGGTAGAACTCCGCCTCCGGTCCCCAGTAGCTGATATCCGCAATGCCGGTCGTCTTCAGATACGCCTCGGCCTTCTGCGCCACGTATCGCGGATCTCGCGTATACGCTTCGCGGCTCAGCGGGTCGAACACGTTGCAGATCAGGTTCAGCGTCGGCACCTGCAGCACCGGATCCACCACCGCCGTGTTCGCGTCCGCAATCAGCAGCATGTCGCTCTCGTGGATGTGCTGGAACCCGCGAATGCTCGATCCATCGAATCCAATTCCGTCGCTGAACAGCGAGTCATCCAGGTCTTCCACCGGAATCGAAAAATGCTGCCACATCCCCGGCAGATCGATGAACCTCAGGTCGACGATCTTTATGCCGGCATCCTTCGCAATCTTTCTTACGTCATCAGGCGTGCGTGCCATCGAGGTCCTTCTCCTTTCAGTGCCTGCTGCGATTCGCTGTTGAGGTGTCGGCTTATCGGGCTGCTGCCGAACCGCGGTCTACGGCGAAATGTGAAACTCCGTGAAAAGCAACACCGGGCATGAGCCGGAACGAAGGTGCGCACCACCCTCGTTCCGGCTCATGCCCGGCCAGTATTTGCCGCGTCCATGTTCTACTGCGCTGTGCTTCCATGCGTGCCTCGCAGACTTGAGGCAGTTAGACCAGCCCGTACGCGCGCGCCGGCGCGATCAAGCCCCTATGCCAACTCCAGCTCCGGCAGCGAAACGTTGCTCACCGTCTTCAGAATCCGCGAAACGATCTGGTACGGATCCGCCTCGGAATTCGGCCGCCGGTCTTCGAGGTACCCGCGGTATCCGTTGCGGATAAAGTTCACCGGCAGCCGGATCGAAGCGCCCCTGTCCGACAACCCATACGAAAACTTGTCGATCGACTGCGTCTCATGGTGTCCCGTCAGCCGCAGGTGGTTATCGGGCCCGTACACCTCGATGTGCGCCGCAATGTTGTCCTCGAACGCCTCCATCAGCGACTCGAAGTACTCCTTGCCGCCGACCTCGCGCAGGCACTTTGTCGAGAAGTTCGTATGCATCCCCGACCCGTTCCAATCGCCCCTGATCGGCTTGCAGTGCCACATCACGTCCACTTCGTACTTCTCGCAGAGCCGCATCATCAGGTAGCGCGCGATCCACAAATCGTCGGCAGCCTTGTGCGATCCCTTCCCGAAGATCTGGAACTCCCACTGCCCCTTCGCCACTTCCGCGTTGATGCCCTCGTGGTTGATCCCCGCATGCAGGCACAGGTCGAGATGCTCGTCAACGATCGTCCGCGCAATTGACCCCATGTACTTGTATCCCACGCCGCAGTAGTACGGACCCTGCGGGGCAGGGAAGCCCTCCGTCGGAAATCCCAGCGGCCGCCCGTCCTTGTAAAGGAAGTACTCCTGCTCGAATCCGAACCACAGGTCCGGATCGTCCTCGGCTGTCGCGCGCATGTTGCTCGCGTGGGGCGTTCCGTCCGGGTGGTTTACTTCGCAAAGCACCAGGTACGCGCTCTTGCGGCTGCCATCGGGATACAGCGCCACTGGCTTCAGAATGCAATCGCTGCTCTTGCCTTCGGCCTGCATCGTCGAGCTGCCGTCAAATCCCCACAGGGGCAGATCGGCAAGGGTGGGCGTCGCGTCGAACGACTTGATCGTCGTTTTGCCGCGCAGTTCAGGGATGGGCGTTTTGCCGTCCAGCCAGATGTACTCCAGTTTGTATTTCGCCATGGGTCTCCTTGGGAGGCAGGTGTTTTTTTATGTACCTGCATCCTAGGGCACCACCCATAAAGACCCCGTGAGGATTTCATCCACAATCTGAAACGCTTGTAATCTACTTCGACTTTGCCACCAGGAACATGATCAACAGCACAACCACCGGTATCAGCGCCAGCGCGCCATAGTAAAGAAACCTCCGCAGCGTCGGCGATTTCCGCTTCTGCCACTCGCGAATTTCGACCCGGTCTTCCACACCCACCTGGTCCAGGTGCTCCAGGTCGCGCGCAAACTCTGCCGCCGATACATACCGGTTCTTCGGGTCCCGCTCCATCGCCCGGTAGATCACTTCCTGCAGCGCCGGCGAAACCGCCGGGTTCGCCACACGCGGTGGAATCGGGTAATTGATCAGCCGGTCGTTGATCACCTGCATCGGGTTCGCCCCCTGGAAAGGCAGCGTTCCCGTCAGCATCTCGTACAGGATGATCCCCATCGCATAGATGTCGGTCCGCGCATCGCCGCGCTTGCCCTTTGCCTGCTCCGGCGAAATGTAATTCGGGCTGCCCAGCGCAGCCGTCAGGTTGGCATACGTCAGCCGCTTCGCCGCTGAGTCGCCCGCAATCCCAAAGTCGATCAGCTTCACGTTGTCCCGGCCGTCCACCATGATGTTCTCGGGCTTCAGGTCGCGGTGAATCACGCCATTTTCATGGATGTACTTCAGTGCCGCAAGCGTCTCTACAGCGATGTGAAGCGCGCGCTCCTGCCGCATCCGGCCGTCCCCAAGAATGGTCCGCAGCAACCGCCCTTCGCACCACTCCATCACCATGTAAACGCGCGTCCTCGGCTCGCCTCCGTACACCTTCATCACGCCGGGGTGGTTCAGCCGCTCCCCGATTTTCGCCTCGCGCTGGAACCGGTCGAAGAGCACCGGATCGGCCTCCAGGTCCGGGTGCGGAAACTTCAGCGCCACCACCTTGTTGTCGCGCGTGTCCACGGCGCGGTAGATCGAAGCCATCCCGCTCGTTGCCACGGGCGCGTCGATGCGATACCAGTCCACTTGCGTTCCGGCTTCCAGGGTGTCGAAGAATCCCATTTTCAGTCCGTCTCCAGGGACAACGCACGCGTCTGGCCAGGGCAAACTTTGAGGGAAAGAAACTCTATAAGCAGCTGCGACCTCATGTGCCTGGGAAGACTCAAAACCCGGAGAGGTCTTGTCAGGAGGGCGCCAATTAAGCCGCGTCTCAACGGATCTCGAAAGACCCGGCCCTCAGCCCCGCCCGTTACCGATACTCTACCCGCAAAGCACCGCCGGAAATATAAGGAAACCGTAAGGTTATTTCCAATCCCCGAAATTCCGACGCTTCCATCCCCGGACGACTTTTCTGTGCCCTCGCATAACAATCCATAATTGCGCTCAGACTTAAAAACAGCTAAAAATACCAGAGAACGCGCAAATGCCCGCTGGAAAATCACATTTGTTCGCCTAAATTCGTATCAAATTATCCGAAATTGTCCCACATCGTGATAAAAGCGACCCATTCGGTCGGAATTAACCGACGCACCATTGCAAAAGGGTGTAAGCTTTCCCGTAACCATTGCTCCTTAGGTTGGTCGGTTCACAAAAAGCGATCCTGATTCGGTAGGGAATCGCGACAATAACTCCACCGGGCCTCTGTAACCTATGCCACTTCTCCCGTGGGTGGCGCGGGATTATATGACGCAATCAGGGCCGGAAGCGGCAAATCCAGCCGGAATTTCGAAGGTAGCCTCAGTCGCGGCGTGGGCAATAATTCTGCTCTCTGCCGTCGTGTTGGCTGGTTGGGTGTTCAACCTCAGGCCGCTCCAGTACTTTCTTCCAGTCTCCCTCTCCATGAAGGCCAACTCGGCCGTCTGCGCAATCCTGGCGGCGGTTGCTCTCCTTCGCCGCGACCATCGCGACCGCTACATCTACGCATCTCTCGCGTCCCTTCTCGCCCTGCTCACGCTCGCCCAGTATTACTGGACTCCGGATCTCGGAATCGACCAGCTCCTCTTCCGCGACACCCATTTCCACACCTTTCCCGGCCGCATGTCGCAGTTCACCAGCGAGGGATTCCTGGGGCTGGCGGTTTCGCTCCTGTTCATGAAGGCCCGCCCCCGCCTGCTGCGGGCTCTGTCGCACGCCTTCGCTATCTTGACGGCGCTATGGGGCGGGATCGTCCTTGTCACGTATGCCTTCAATTTTCCCTCGGACGTGCTGATCGGCCCGCACAGGAACGTGTCCGTCCCTACCGCTATCTGTTTCATGCTCGGTGGCATCGGCGTGCTCTACGCCCATTCGGCCGAGGGGTTTGTTCGCATTCTTCACGCCAGCAACCCCGGCGGCGCCATGCTTCGGCGCTTGCTTCCCGCATCCATCGCCGCCACACTGGTTCTCGGCCTTGCGGTGGTCGATTTGCAAAAGTATTACCGCTGGGAATTCGGCTTTACCTCTGCGATGGCCGGCGGCGTCGTCACCCTGTGCCTGATCGTGGCGCTCGCTCTCACGGCGTTTGATCTCGAGCGCGAAGACGTCGCTCTCCGCGACAGCGAAAGGCGCTTCCGCCTTGCCGCAAACTCCGCGCCCGTCAAGATTTGGGTGACGGGTCCCGACCGGCAATGCACCTACGTCAACGAGCGGTGGCTCAAGTTCCGCGGCCGCTCCCTCGAGCAGGAACTCGGCAGAGGCTGGACCGAAGGCCTCCATCCCGAAGACCTCGTGGGATGCATGTCCACCCTGACAGACCAATGGAACCGCCGGCAGCCTACTCATTTGCAATACCGGCTGCGGCGCCACGACGGAGAGTACCGCTGGATGGTCGACAATGGCGTTCCGCGCTTCGTCGATGGCGTGTTCGCCGGATACATCGGATCGGTTGTCGATGTCACCGATCACAAGCTGGCCGAGGAGGCGCTCGCCATCCTGCACCGCAAGGTGCTCGAAGCCCAGGAGGAGGAGCGCTCCCGCATCGCCCGCGAGCTCCACGACGACATCAATCAGCGCATCGCCGTGCTCACCTGGCAACTTTCCTCCGCGACCCAAAAGGCAAACGGCTCAGATCCGGCCATCCGCAGCGCCGTGGCCACCTCGGTCACCCAGCTTCGAAACCTCGCCAACGACATCCAGGCCATTTCGCGCCGGTTGCACTCCTCGCACCTCGAATATCTTGGCCTTGGAACGGCAGCCGCGGCGCTCTGCAGGGAAGTGAGTGAGCAGCAGGAAGTCCAGGTCAACTTCAAGTCCGATCCCAACCTGCCCCACCTGCCGAAGGACATCTCTCTCGCCCTCTATCGCGTCCTCCAGGAAGCTCTTCAGAACGCGATCAAGTACAGCGGCGTGCGCGCCTTCTGCGTAGAACTTGCCGGAGACAAGGATGAAGCCCGCCTGACCATCGTCGATCACGGCGCCGGGTTCGATCCTCACAGCCTCAACGGCCACCACGGCCTCGGCCTCATAAGCATGCGCGAACGCATGCGCCTCGTGCATGGCGAGTTCGAGGTGGATTCAAAACTCGGCTACGGCACCACAATTCGAGTCAGAGTCCCCGTCCCCGCCGACTACTCCGTCGATGACTCTGCCGACGATATGGAGTCCACCACCCACGCTCCCACCCCCAGCCTCTAGGAATCCACCCCCGCCACCAAGTTCCTGTTCCCGCGCTTCCATCACAATCCTGTGTCCCTGTAGAGTCTCCGCTCTTGCTCTACCATTAAAGAAATGGACCAGGGAGCAAAAAAGCCGGCAGTAGTGCTCCTCAGCGGCGGTCTCGACTCGGCCACCGTGCTCGCCATCGCGCGCAGCGAAGGCTACGCCGCGCACGCGCTCTCCTTCGACTACGGCCAGCGCCATCGCTTCGAACTGCTCGCCGCGCGCCGCGTTGCCGAAGCCGGAGGAGCCGCGGATCATCGCGTCGCTGCCATCGACCTACGCGCATTCGGAGGCTCGGCCCTCACCTCCGACATCGCCGTTCCCAAGGGCCGTGGCGCCGCCGAGATGAGCCACGGTATCCCCATCACCTACGTGCCCGCCCGCAATACCATCTTCCTGTCCTTCGCCCTGGCATGGGCGGAAGTCCTCGGCTCGAGCGACATCTTCATCGGCGTCAACGCGCTCGACTACTCCGGCTATCCCGACTGCCGCCCCGAGTTCGTCCGCGCCTTCGAGCAGATGGCCAACCTCGCCACCAAAGCCGGTGTCGAAGGCCGCCAGCACCTCGTCATTCACGCCCCGCTTGTCGCGATGACCAAGGCTCAGATCATTCGCGCCGGCCTCGACCTCGGCGTCGACTACAGCCTCACCAGCAGCTGCTACGACCCCGCTCCAGATGGCACCCCATGCGGCGAATGCGACTCCTGCATCCTGCGCCGCAAGGGCTTCGCGGAAAACGGCATCAGCGATCCGCTGCATTATCCCGCCGCGCCCGCACAGGCCGTACTATGACGTACACAGTCAAGGAGATCTTTTACACCCTCCAGGGTGAAGGCGCGCAATCCGGCCGCGCCGCCGTCTTCTGCCGCTTCTCCGGCTGCAACCTCTGGACCGGCCGCGAAGACGGCCGCGCCTCCGCCGTCTGCAAATTCTGCGACACCGATTTCTTCGGCACTGACGGCCCAGGCGGCGGCAAATTCGCCACTGCCCGCGAACTGGCCGATGCCATCGCGAATGCCTGGCCCGCTCGCACTGCCCGTGGAAAACCCTTGGTCGTCTGCACCGGCGGCGAGCCTCTGCTTCAGCTCGACGCCGAACTGATCGACGCCCTGCACGCGCGCGGCTTTGAAGTGGCGGTCGAAACCAACGGCACGATTCCCGCTCCGACTTCTCTCGACTGGATCTGCGTCAGCCCCAAAGCGGGCGCAAATCTCGTCCAGCGCTCCGGCGACGAGCTCAAACTCGTCTTCCCGCAGCAGGGAATCGACCCCGCCGACTGCGAAAAATTCGCCTTCCGCCACTTCTTCCTTCAGCCGATGGACGGCCCCGACCGCGAAGCCAACACCGGCGCAGCCGTCCGCTATTGCATGGACCACCCAGCGTGGCGTCTCAGCCTGCAAACGCATAAGATTGTTGGTATTCCGTAGGGATTGTTTATGGAAATCTTCAAGAAATTCTCGATCGAAGCGGCGCACTGGCTGCCGAACGTCCCTGAAGGCCACAAGTGCCACCGAATGCACGGCCACAGCTTTCGCATCGAGATCTACGCCGAGGGCCCTGTCGATCCGAAGCTCGGCTGGGTCATGGACTTCGCCGAGATCAAAGAGGCCTTTACTCCCATCGAGGACCAGCTCGATCACCGCTGTCTCAACGACATCGAAGGCCTCGAAAACCCCACCAGCGAAAACCTCGCCCGCTGGATCTGGACCCGCCTCCAGCCCGCGCTTCCCGCTCTCAGCAAAATCGTAGTCCGCGAAACCTGCACCACCGGCTGCATCTACACCGGCGAGTAGCGTCACGCTCTGGCTGCCCGCCCTATCCGGATGCGAATGTCTTCGCGGGTAAAATAGAAGCAGCTTTCATGTCTGCAAGCAATCCAAGTCTGCCCAAGTCCGTGCTCGCTCTTCGGACCTATAACGCGCAGTCGTTTCTTCACGATCTATTAGCTGGTGTCACAGTTGGTCTCGTCGCGCTTCCCCTCGCAATGGCATTCGGCATTGCGTCCGGCGTAACTCCGCAGGCGGGCCTGTACACGGCCGTCATTGCGGGATTCCTCATCTCCGCGCTGGGTGGCTCGCGTGCTCAGATCGGCGGCCCCACCGGCGCATTCGTTGTCATCGTTGCCGGAATCGTGGCGCACTTCGGAATGAGCGGCCTGGCATTGGTCACGCTCATGGCCGGAGTCATTCTGATCGTTATGGGCCTGACCGGTCTCGGCGCCGCAGTTCGGTTCATCCCGCGCGGCGTAGTAATCGGGTTCACCAACGGCATTGCCGTCCTGATCGCTTCTACACAGATAAAAGACTTCTTCGGCCTGCGCACCGGACCTGTGCCCAGCGAGTTCCTGCCTCGCATGAAACTGCTGGCAGCGCATGCGACTACGGTCAACTGGGCTGCCTTGGGCATCGGGCTCTCGACACTTGCGATTCTCATCGTTCTTCCGCGGTTCACTCGCCGCGTTCCTGCGTCAATCGTCGCCGTATTGGTCTGCACGGTTGCGTGCGCAGTCCTCCACCTGCCGGTCGAAACCATCGGTACGAAGTTCGGAGGAATCCCGCGTGGTTTGCCGCCGTTTGCAATCCCCAGCTTTCACTCCGAGCACATCCTTCCGCTACTGCCTTCTGCATTCACAGTCGCGATGCTGGGCGCGCTTGAAAGCATGCTGTCCGCTGTGGTTGCAGACGGCATGACAGGCGACCGTCACAACTCAAACGTCGAACTCGTCGCCCAGGGCATCGCAAACCTCGCTTCTCCCGTGTTCGGTGGAATTCCGGCCACTGGTGCAATCGCCCGCACAGCTACTAACATTCGCGCCGGAGCTCGCTCTCCCATTGCCGGCATGATCCACGCGATAACGCTGCTCGTTATCCTCCTTGCCGCGGCGCCGCTTGCAAGCTATATCCCATTGGCGACCCTCGCCGGCGTATTGTTCATGGTGGCCTACAACATGGGCGAGTGGCATGAGATCGGCGCCGTGTTTCAACTCGATTTCGCGGCGATCTCCGTGTGGCTGGTAACGTTCGGCTTGACTGTCTTTGCAGACCTCACCATCGCTGTCGGAGTAGGCCTCACGCTCGCCGCCCTTCTTTATATCTACCGCATTGCCGAAACGACCACCGTGAGCCCGGTGGACGACGACTACATTCGCGACGGCCTGCCGCACACGCTGCAGGGGCGCATCATTCCTCCCTACGTCACGTTGCTGCGCATCCACGGTCCGTTTCTATTTGGCACTACCGAAAAACTTGTCGATGCAACCGCCAACCTGGAAGCATTCAACCAGGTCGTAATCCTGCGGCTGCGCAACATGACCGCAATCGACCAGACCGGAATCCATGCAATCGAATCGTTCGCGAGGCGCCTCAACTCTTCTGGCCGCGCGCTCATACTCTGCGGAGCCATGAATCAGCCGAGCAGGCTCCTCGCGAATCCGCGTTTTCTCGATCACGTGGGCCGCGAGAACATCATGCCCAATGTGCAGGCTGCTCTCGACCGCGCGCAGCAGCTCAACTTGGCGAATTCCAACTCCGAGCGCACTCTGGAGTCTTTGAAATGAAATAAGGCGGCAGCGTGCGGGAACACGTTGCCGCTTGATCTCACTTCCCCGCGTCCGTCTTCGTAATAAACGCAGCCACGCGGTCGTGCAGCTGCTTCAGGCTCTCGTCGCGCACGTATACCATGTGCCCCGACTCGTACCAGTCATACTCGATGTTCTTCGCCAGCGACTTCGGAATCGGCAGGTGCTTCTCCTCGTACTGCGCGGCGAAAAACGGCGTGGCCAAATCGTAGTACCCGCCGTTCACCATCACCTTCAGCCGCGGATTCGTCTTCATCGCCTCGGCCAGGTCCGGCGCCACGTTCAGGCTCACCGGGTTCCCGTGGTGCACCATGTCCCACTGGCTCGACCCGAACAGCGCCTCCGGCAGATACGTCTGCCCCTCTCCGTACTTCAGTTCCTTGCGCACGTAATCGTTGAACAGCGACACATACGCCGACGAAATCGCCGAGCTTTGCGGATCGTAGTCCGCAGACTGGCTCAGCGGATCGATCGTCGGCCCAGAGAACCGCGTATCCAGTCGCCCAGTCGTCAGGTTCTCATCATCCTGCAGGCTCTTCGAGAACTCGCCGCCATTCACGCGCAGGTCGGCCTTCAGAATGTACGCCGTCGGCAGTCCGGTGTACTGGTGCAGCTTCTCCGCCGTGGCCTGCTTCTCCTCCGTCGAAAGATCCGTCCCCTGCGCCAGCGCGTGCGTATACGCGCCCATGGCAAATTCCTCCACTTCCTTCAGGAACGGTTCCAGCGCCGCCGGCTGTGTGGGCAGCTTCTTGTGGTACCACGCCGTCGCAGCGTATGTCGGCAGCGCCAGCACGTACGGCAGATCCACGCCCGGGTTCCCCTGCGGCCCGTCGATATCCGTTGTGAAGTTGAAAATCTGCGACAGCAGGATCACGCCGTTCAGGTCGATGCTCTTGTTGTTCTCCAGCACGTCCGCCAGCACCGCCGACCGCGTCGTCCCGTAGCTCTCTCCGAAGATGTACTTCGGCGAATTCCACCGGCTGTACTTGGTGATGAACCGCGCAATGAACCGCGCAAACGCATTCGCGTCCTCATCCACGCCCCAGAACGCCTTCTCCGGGTCCTTGCCCATCAGCCGCCCGAATCCCGTCCCTGGCATGTCCACGAACACAATGTCGCTCACGTCAAGCAGCGAGTTCGCGTTGTCCACCATCTTGTACGGAGCCGCCGGCAAGTGCTCGTCGGTTGACGTCACCACGTGCTTCGGCCCCAGCGACCCCATGTGCAGCCACACCGTCGAGCTTCCCGGCCCTCCGTTGTAGAAAAACGTGATCGGCCGGTCCTCTGCTTTGACGTCCTTCTTAAAATACGCAAAGAACGACATCCGCGCCGTCGGCGCCGCGTCCTTCTCTTCCTTCGGCGCGTCCAGCGCAAGCTGGCTTCCCGGCTCCGGCTTCCCATCGAGCCCCAACTGCGCGTCCTGCACATCCGTCGCGCCCACCGTGATAGTTCCCGCAATCGCGTTGTATAGGATGTGCTGCCCGCCCGCATCCACCGAGCCCTGCGTCGTCACGTCCGCCTGCGCCGCCGGCTTCTCCGCAGGCTTGTTGTCGGTCTTCGTTTTATCGTCATCGCTTCGCGCAATCGAAGGAACCACAAACGCGAGAGCAAGCAAAGCTGCAAACAAACGTGCGGAACGTCGCATCAATCAATCTCCAAAAATATTGAATTGGAAAGGAGGCAAACCGTGAAGCTCAGTATAAGACGCCGCGCACAGAAACTTCGAGATTACCGCATAGGGCGTCGTATCAGCACTCCTGGGTACTCAATTGAGAGCGGCATGGGAACTGCGCTGGCAAGCGCGCCGGAGGCGCAAGGTTTGTTAGCCCCGCGCTTTAGCGTGGGGAAAGGGAATTCCAGGAAGGTGCCACGTAGTCCCGTAGGGACGCTGCAAGGAAGCCCCGATCGCGCGTATCGTTGGGCCCGAAGCCGCAATCTCGCTTTCTTGCCTGGAATTACTGTGAACTCCCGACCCTGCTAACCCGCAGCGCGATCCCATTCTCAAACGCCGGGGATATAATCAGGCCCTCGCCACCATCGCTCGCAAACTCCGCCACCGCTGTCGTCTCGCCGCTCACCGTGTTCACCCACTCCCCGCGATACCTGCCCTTCGACAGCCGCAGAGTCAACCGGCTCGGGCCGCTGCCATCCAGATAAACCGCATACACGCCGCGCTTGCTCGACATCGCATGCGTCACCACTCCCTCCGCGTGCTGCACCGCGGTCTGATCCGGCGTCATCTCGGCCAACGGCAGCGCCGTCAGAAACTTTTGCAGAATCCCCAATTGCTTCCGCAGTGCCACGCTTCCGCCGCCCGGCCCATTCGGCTCCGCATCCGTCCCATCCGGATGCTGAGTCGAAAACGAGTAATCCAGCGCGTCGAACGTGCTCCCGCCCGAAAGCATGAAGTTCCACGCCTGCCGCCGGTATACGTCATCGCTGCGCCCGAGGAACCCCGTCTCGTCGTACCCGATCGCGTTGCCGAGCCCATAGTTCCACGCCACGGCCTCCGGGTACGCATAGTGAAAATTCACCACGCTCACGCCCGCGATGAGCGCCCGCACCGGCGACCGGAAATTCGAATAGCACTGCGCAATCAGGTGCTTGTTTTTGAGCTTTGCCTCCTCGCTCGTGATCCACTCCGCCACGCGCGTCTGCCATGCAATCGACGCCTCGTCCGCCACCTCAACCGAGTTCGGATACATATCCCGCGCCGGCGGCCGCAGATAAGGGTTCACCACATCCGTCAGCACCGGATGATCCGACCACGGCTCGTTCTGTATCTCGAAGATCACGTTCGGAAATGCATTCGCCTCATCCACCAGCTTCCGCACATACCGCTCCTGCAGCGCGAGCACATTCCCGTTATCCGGCGTGTTCACCTTCTTGAAGTCGGTCACGTCGGTCTGGTTCACGTTGTTCGCGTCGTTGAACGGGCTCGCCTTCCACTCCGATTCTGTGTACTGCGACGAGAACAGCGAAATCTCCACCACCACGCCGCGTCTTTGCGCCTCGCCCAGGAAATCGCGCAACCGCCTGAAGTATTCCGGGTCCCACTTCTCCAGGTCGAACTTGTTTCCTCCGCCCGCGTACCCCGGCTCAGCGCTCCGCGCCCAAGGCAAAATCAGCCGCTCGGCCGCCGGAGCCAGCGTGTTGCGCTTGATGCCGAATGAAATCCCCGGCACCTCCACGGTGCTCCCGCCGAAGATCCGCGTGTAGTTCAGCCCGTCCGCCTCGAGCGTCTTCAGATAAATGTGATAGTCGAAGTCCGCATTGATCACCGAGCCGTAGTGCTCACCGCTCGTGACCAGCGCAATCGTCTTGCCGTTATAGAGGAAGTAGTGCGGATTGCCCGGATCGAGCCGAATGGGCTCATCCTTCCGGTCTTGGGCAGCGACTGAGAGTGCACATGCCGCCATCGCAATAAGTAGAAACTTCACGCGTCGCACTCTCCCTTTGTCCCTATGTCCCTGTGTCCCAATGTCCCTTTGCCCCTGCTACTGCGGCTTATCAAACGGCTGCTTCTCCGTAATCCGAGGCCGTTCCTCCGACTGCAACTGCTTGCTCACTTCCTGCACCTCGCGGAACACCCGCAGCAAATTCCCGCCCAGGATCTTCCGGCAATCTTCCGCCGAGTAGCCCCGCGCCATCAGCGCCGCCGTAATCTTCGGCAAATCCGCAGCCGAGTCCATTCCCTCCGGCGTCTGCCCGTCCACGCCATCGAAGTCCGACCCCAGCCCGACATGATCCACGCCCGCAACCTTCGCGATGTGGTCGATGTGGTCGATCAGCATCGACAGCGGCGGCCGCGGAATCCGATCCGCATACTGGCGTTGCACCTTCGAAATCTCCTCGTAGTTCACCTCGTGCCCTTCGGCCTTGGCCTTGTCCTTCAGCGCCTGAACGGCCTTGTCCACTTCGGCCTTCTGTGCCCTCTGCGCATCGCGGTACGCCGGCGAGATAAACGCCGAGTAGTAATTCACCTGCACCACGCCGCCCTTCGAATCCGGCCCGCCAGACCGCGCCACAGCCAGCAGCATGTTGTCCGTCATGTTGCGCGGTGCATCGTCGAGCGCCCGCGCCGACGAGTGCGACGCGATCAGGGGTGCTCGCGTGATGCGCGTCGTGTAGAAGAACGTCTTGTCCGAGACGTGCGAGATGTCCACCATCATCCCCAGCCGGTTCATCTCGTACACCACGTCCTTGCCGAACTCGCTCAGCCCGTCCTTCGTGTGCGGCACCGATTCGTCCTTGTCGTCGCCCGAGCTGTCCGCCCACCCGTTCGAGTTCGACCACGTCAGCGTCATGTACCGAACGCCCAGCGCGTAATAATCCCTCAGCAGCGCCAGCGAATCCTCGATCGAGTGCCCGCCCTCGATCCCCATCAGCGCCGCCAGCTTGTGCTCGCGGTGCGCCTTCTCGATGTCCTCCGGGCTCACCGCCAGCATCATCTGCCCCGGATGCCTCGCCACCTGCTGCCTCACCGCGTCAATCAGCACCAGCGTCCGCTTCGCGTAGTGCCCCTTGTACAAATTCGGCTCCACCCAGATCGAAAAGAACTCCGCGCCCAGGTTTCCCTTCTTCGCGGACTCCAAATTCAAATTCCCGCCCTTCAGCGGGTCGCTCATGTCAAAGTTCTCATCGACAAACCGCTGCGTAGTATCAGCATGCGTGTCGATCACAATGGCGGAATCGTGCACCGCCTGCGGAGAAAGTTTCTGCTTCATCGTCTGTGAGGAATTGTCCGTGGATTTCTGTTCAGGAGTCTGTGCGCCAACAAGCGCGGGAAGGCAAACGAGCAGCGTGGAAATCAGGAGTCGGGCTCTCATAGGCTTGCAACGAGTATAGACCGCCGTTGCAGGCGCCTTCGCCGATGGCTAAGCCGGTACAACCGGCTCCCTTCGCTGAAAGGTCACTTCAATCGATGATTCAACGCCGGCGCTGGCGATCCCGATGTCCCCTTCGGCGGTAACGGCAAGCGAGATCTTAATCTCGTGCAGGCTGAAATCCTTGAACGATCGCTCGATCGCGCGCATCGCCTTGTCGATCGGCCCCATCAGCTTGTCGAGGAACGATGCCGTCTCGACCGGGGTCGCTTCGTACCTGCTCAGGTTCAGCGAGATGATCTCGGCGCTGTGTTGTTCCCCGCCTTGCCGGTCCCGCTGAATGGGTGCCTGAACCTCCGCGCGGCGCACCGGCACAATGATCTTCAACTTGTCAGAACCGTTCAAGGCGTCCCTCCTTCATTGATAGAGTTCAACCTCAAAATAGGTTGTCACCTGCCGCATCAGTTGAACCAATCCCAAAGCAGGCGTGCCCGGGATCATGCCGATGTACAGGCCGACGGCCTGGCCGGTGAGTTGCTCGGTCACTAGCGCACCGCTGTCGCCTGCAATGCCGTGACCGTCCAGAACTCCCCGGTGCGCCAACATATTCCCGCAAAATGGATCGTCCATCACGCGCAGGACCTTCGCGGAGAATTGCGTTCGCGCGCCCGAAACGTTCACGTCAATTCCCGGCGCGATCGCTGGATGCACGCCGACCTGGCGCGTCCCCGCCGCTATCGAGCCAATCCCTGCGTCGAGGATCGCCGCGTCGATCGTCGTCGCACTCTCGTCGATGTCCACAACCTGCCGCGTCCCGTTCGGCTCCAAAGACACCTGCGCGCCGGCGTAGGCCTGGTTGCGCAGCACATGGCGGGCAATAAGAACCCCCTCCGACCACTGCCTGCTGTAATAGCGTTTCCCTGCGGCCGGCCGCACGAAGCATGTCGAAGTCGCTCCAGTCACATGCGGCGGCGCGTGGAAGACCGTGGCCTTCTCATGAGGATCGGCATCGACCCGTTGCTCGCACATCACCGGGAATCCGTCATAGTCCCGCAATTGGCTGATTCCGGGCGTTGGAGTCAGTAGCTGCCCCGGAGGACTCTCCTGTACCCCAACCACTAGCCCGAACGTCCAGAAGAGCCCACTCGTATCCGTGTAGTGAGTCCGGCGCTCCTGGCGCGTCATCAAGGCAAGGTAGGAGTCCTGCTTCGATTGCGGCGCCACCGGAATGAAACCCGCCGTAATGTCACTGATTTCGTACGACCCCTTGAAGGCGTCGTGTACGGCTAAATTCACTACCGAAAGTTGATCCGCCGACGCCTTCTTCAGCAGCCAGTTCGCCCACAGGTAGGCGCGGCGGTGAGGCTCCAGAAGCATCGCCTGGGAGATCGAATTTGCAACCCACGCTTCAACTTCAGGTGGATCGAACGGAGGCACGACGGCCCATGCAAGATCGTCCATCGGATTTCGCCTCGGGGGATATTGGCTTGAGCCCAATGGAACCTGGGTCGGCCCTGTTGCCGCGGGACAGGTGAGGACAAAAGCTTCCCACACCCTCAACCGTCAGTCAAGGACTGTCAATTAAAGATGATCTGTCTGGATCCCCATTCATGAACGCGGGTGGAGTGACCGATTACTTCGCCTTCATCCCCAGCGCCTTCACATACCCCTCATTCACCCGCTCGCTCCCGAACTGCGCCTTCTTCAGCAAATCGTCGAAGATCGCCTGCGCCTCTTCGGGCGACGGCCGCGCCGCGATCCTCTTCTCTGCGTTCCCCGTGCCCGGCGCCATCGCCGCCAGCTTCACCACCTGATCCCAGTGCTCCGGCCGGTCAAAAGTTACCACGCTCGAAGTAGCATCCATCTTTTTGTACGGCCAGAAGCACCAGCCCACGTGGTTGTCCTCGAGCGTCTTTACAAATGCCGCAATCCACTCGTCCTTGTTCTCGCCCGACTCGCCCAGCCAGATCGGCGCATGATACTTGTCGCGGTAGTCCAGATACTCCTGGATCACGCTCGCGTCCGTCGCCGTCCAGTATTTGTGGAACGTGTACATCGTGTTCTTATCGAACGGCGGGCCGAATACCTTGAAGTTCGAATCCCACTGCGCGCCGCCCAGGATCAGCACGTGATTGCGATCCGCATCGCGAATCGCCGCGCCGATTCGCCGGTACAACGGCTCCAGGTCCTTGTTGTACCGCTGCAGTTGCGGGAAGTGCGGAATCGGCTCGTTCAGCAGGTCGTACCCCAGCACTATCGGCTCGTTTTCATAGTGATTCGCAATCCGCCACCACACATTGTAGGTTCGGGTCTGCTCATTCACGTCCGAATACAGCCACGGATATCCGTAGCTGTCGTCGATGTTCGTGCCCGTCTGTCCGCCCGGAGCGCAGTGTAGGTCGATAATGACGTAGATTCCATCCTTCCGCGCCCACGCCACCAGCCGGTCCATCAGCCGGAACCCTTCGGCGTCATCGCCGTCAAAGAACTTCCAGTGGATCGGCACCCGAACCGAGTTGAACCCCATCGCCTTCAGCCGGTCGATGTCGGCCTCGGTGATGTACGTCTCCCGCCACTGCTTCCAGAACGCCGCAGCCTTCTCCGGCCCGATCAGCTCCGTTGTCAGGTCCTCGATCTCCCGCGGCGACTGCGGGCCGCCGTCGAAGTGAAACATGTAGCCTTCGGGCTCAAACCAGTTTCCCAGGTTGATTCCGCGCAGCATCAGCGGCTTCCCCTGGCCGTCCACCAGGACCGCCCCGCGCGCATGCACAAACCCGCGCTGCGCCTGGGCCAGCGCCTGAATTTGAATGGAAACTGCCGCCAACAGAAGAACGAGAAGGGCAGGGAAGCAGAGAGAGAAAAAAGAAGTGAACTTATGAGCTTTCATCGCGCGCCAAGTATAGAACAGGTCGCGGCGTTATCCGCGAACGTGGCCGACGCACTGGGCCGTAGGCGTCACAAACATCATTCAACTGGAGAGATGCAGGGAGCTTATTCCTTCCGTGCCCGCGCTGCCCGCTTCTTAGCGGCAGCCCGGTGCCGCGTGTATCCCGCCGTCCGCACCGTCGCATGGCTCGCATGCCTCCGCGCGGGATGCAGGATCACCCCGATCGAATGCTCCGCCCCCGCCGGGTCGTCCCCGTACTGCGGATCCAGCATTGCAATCACCGCCGTGGCCCGCGCCCGGTAGAGCCGCGCCCACTGGCTGTGCACCAGGCTCAACTGCACGTTCCGCCAGTACTCCGCGTCCGCGTTGGCAAGCGCCGCCGTGTCCGCCCCGTTCCCGTTGTCCTGGTTGAGCAGCGTCAGAAAGCTCGAAAACTCCTCGAGGTTTACGCCCATCTGGTATACAAGCTGCGTCATCGCCATCTGCTGGCTCGCGCTCAGCCGGTCAAAATTCCGGCAATACGCCTTCGCGTTGTCAATCGACTGCACGATCCCGATCCGCAGCAGCGCATCCGCCTCATCGTCAGTAATCTGCGGATCCAGCTTGTAAATCTGCCGCCGGAACGTCCTCCTGCTCCACTCGTCCCGCCGTGCGTAAAACTCCTCCAGAATCCGCTGCAGCTTCGCCGGATCCAGCCCCGCCGCCAGCCACAGATCCGCCGACGAGGGCTCCAGGAACAGGTGAGGATTCAACGGGTCCCGCTGCACGTGCTCGCGCTCAGGCAAATCCAGGCTGAACCCCGCCCCAATCAATGGCTGCGCAGTCTTCGGGTCCGGATACGCGGCAAGCACCCACCCTTCGTGCCGCTTGTCGCGCAAAATATCCATCAGGTCATCGACCTTGAACTTCGCATCCGACGCCTTGAACTCCATCAACGTCCGCGCCGAAGCGCTCAACGCCGAAGAAGGCACCTCGATCGCTGGTGCATCCACACTCGTCGCCGCCGTCGCTCGCTTAGCCGCATCCGCCGCCTGCATTACCGGACCGGCTGTCTGCACAGTCCCAGTCGCCTGAGCGCTCGCGCCCGTTGCGCCCCCCGGAACCGTCTGCGGAATCGCGATCACCGGCAGCTTCGGTGCCTGTGCCGGTGTTGCAGGAGCCGCCGGCCCCTGCGTCTGCGCCGGCATCAGCATCGCAGGCAGCGCCTGATGCACTCTTTGCGCCTCGCCCGCCGCGTCCGGTGTCTCCTGCGAATACGCCGCCGCTGCCATCCCGGCCAGCACACCCACCACCACACCTGTATATAGATAGCCCTTTGTCTTCAATTCCCCAGCACCCCGCTCAACAAGAAACCTGGCCCTGCTCCCACAATGCCCGAAATTCCCGCCCCAGGCAATCACGGAAAAGCGTCAGGCATATCCGGAGTAATGCGAGAAATCTCATTTTCCGGGAAGAGGACGCCCTAACTCCTGCAGCCTCAGTGCATCGTTCAGATGCAAATTCCTGCCCGCGAGAAAACCATTTCTCCCTGGTTTTCCTCAGAAATGCGTTCCCCGCTGTTCCAACCTTCGGATCATCGCACCCGATCCGCGACTAAAATTTACCTAGACCATGCCCGAATTCACCCACCTCCATCTCCACACCGAATACTCCCTCCTCGACGGCGCATGCGACCTCCACAAACTCGTCGACCGCGTCGCCTCCCTCGGCCAGAAGTCCGTCGCCATGACCGACCACGGCAACATCTACGGCGCCGTCCACTTCTTCAACGCCGCCAAGGAAAAAGGCATCCGACCCATCCTCGGCTGCGAGCTCTACGTCTCCAAATCCGAGGACCACTGCGGCACCCCGGTCGACACTAAGAACGAGTACAACCATCTCCTCGTCCTCGCCGAAAACGAAGAAGGCTACCGCAACCTGATCCGCATCACTTCCGAGGCCTCTCTCCACGGCTTCTACCGCAAGCCCCGCGTCTCCAAGCGCTTTCTCGCCGAACACGCCAAGGGCTTGATCGGAACCTCCGGCTGCCTCTCCGGCGAGCTCTGCGAAGAACTCGTCGCCGGCAACTACGACCGCGCCAAAGCCGTCGCCCTCGAGTACCAGGACATCTTCGGCCGCAACAACTTCTTCCTCGAAATCCAGGACCAGGGCCTCGCCGAAGAGCGCAAGATCCAGAACGACCTCTTCCGCCTCGAGCGCGAGCTCGAAATCCCGCTCATCGCCACCAACGACTCCCACTACCTCTGCGGCGAAGACTCCCACGCGCACGACGTCATGCTCTGCGTCCAGACCGGTGCCAAGATCCACGACGCTGACCGCTTCAAGTTCGACTCCGATCAGTTCTACGTCAAGAGCGCCGACGAAATGGCGCGCCTCTTCCCCGACTCGCCCGCCCTCCTCTCCCGCACCATGGAGATCGCCGAGCGCTGCTACTTCAAGCTCAACCCCGTCGACAATCCCTTCCCCGAGTTCGCCGTCCCCGCAGGACACACCATCGACAGCTACTTCGAAGAAGTCTGCCGCGAGGGCCTCAAGAAGCGCCTCGACACATCCGTCCGTCAGCTCGAGTTGCGCGGCGTGCGCCGGTCCACGCCCGAGGAATACGAATCGCGCCTCTCATACGAGATAGGCATCATCAAGCAGATGAAGTACTCCGGCTACTTCCTCATCGTCTGGGACTTCATCAAGTACGCTCGCGATCACGGCATCCCAGTCGGCCCCGGCCGCGGTTCCGCCACCGGGTCGCTCGTCGCCTACGCAATGGAGATCACCAACATCGATCCCATGCAGAACGTGCTCCTCTTCGAGCGCTTCCTCAATCCCGAACGCGTCACCATGCCCGACGTCGACGTCGACTTCTGCATGAACCGCCGCGGCGAAGTCATCGACTACGTCACCCGCAAGTACGGCCGCGAGCAGGTCGCCCAGATCATCACCTTCAACACCATGGCCGCCAAGGCCTCCATCAAGGACTGCGGCCGCGCCATGGACATGCCCTTCACCGACGTGGCCCGCATCGCCAAGCTCGTCCCCGCCACCGTGGGCATGACTCTGGACAAGGCGCTCGAAGAGTCGCCCGAGCTGGCCAAGGTGTATGAGAGCGACAAGCAGATCCGGGAACTGATCGACACCGCGAAAAAACTTGAAGGCCTCTCCCGCGGCGCCGGCGTCCACGCATCCGCTGTGGTCATCGCGCCCCGCCCGCTCACGGAGCTCGTTCCCCTCAACCGCACCAAGAACGACGAAATCGTCACCGCTTACGACATGAAGGCTGTCGAAAAAATGGGCCTGCTGAAGATGGACTTCCTCGGCCTGGCCACGCTCACCGTCATCGACAACGCGGTCAAGCTCATCGAACAGACCCGCGGCGAAAAGCTCGACATCGAAATGATTCCCATGGATGATCCGGAGACATTCAAGCGGGTGTTTCACACCGCGCTCACTTCGGGCGTCTTCCAGTTTGAGTCCGGCGGCATGCGCGACATTCTCCGCCGCTACAAGCCCGACACCGTCGAAGAACTGACGCAGTTGAACGCGCTCTTCCGCCCCGGCCCCATGGACATGATCGACGACTTCATCGAGCGCAAGTGGAAGCGCAAAAAAGTGGAATACCTGCTCCCGCCGCTCGAGGAGATCCTCAGGGACTCGCTCGGCGTCATCGTCTACCAGGAACAGGTCATGCGCATCGCCAACGTGCTCGCCAGTTACTCGCTCGGCGAGGCCGACCTGCTCCGCCGCGCCATGGGAAAGAAAGATCCCGCCGCCATGGCGAAGCAGCGCGAGCGCTTCACCAGCGGCGCCGCGGCGCAGGGCTACGCCAAGGCGCCCGTCGAAGAGATCTTCGAGCAGATGGCGAAGTTCTCCGGCTACGGCTTCAATAAATCGCACTCCGCCGCTTATGCCTGGGTAGCCTACCAGACCGCCTATCTCAAGACTCACTATCCCGTCGAGTTCATGGCCGCCCTGCTCACGGCTGAAACCTCAAAGCCCGAAAATGTCGTGAAATACATCGGCGAATGCAAGGAGCTGAACATACAGGTCCTCCCTCCCGACGTGCAGATCTCCGGCGCGCAGTTTACGCCGTACGACACGCCGGAGGGCAAAGCCATCCGCTTCGGCCTCGCCGCAGTAAAGAATGTCGGCGGCAACGCCATCGAATCCATCATCGCTGCGCGCACCGAGCTCGGCGGTCGCTTTGCCAGCTTCTGGCAGTTCTGCGAGAAAGTTGATCTGCGCCTGATGAACAAGCGCGTCATCGAGTCGTTGATCAAGGCCGGCGCGCTCGACTCTCTCGGCAAACGCGGCCAGCTCTTCGCTGCCGTCGACAAGGCGATGGAGCGGGCTCAGAAGTCGCAGAAAGACGCCGCCCAGGGCCAGACCGGCCTCTTCGGCCTCTTCGACGAAACCCCCGCGCCCGGCCGCCGAAGCGACGATCTGCCTCACGCGGCAGATTGGGAGGAGAGCGAGCGACTCGCCAACGAGAAAGAAGTCCTCGGCTTCTTCGTCTCCGGCCACCCGCTCGACAAGTACGCCGAAAAGCTCCGCAACCTTCCGGGCGTTATCCCCATCTCCGAAGCCCTCGAGCGCAAGCCCCCCGAGCGCACCTGGGGCCGCCAGTCCGATCCCGCCGACGAGCTCCAGGTCGCGGGCATGCTCCACGGCACCGGCGCCGCGCGCAAAAGCAAGCGCGAAGGCAAGCTCTACGCGCAGGGCTTCATTGAAGACGCTACCGGCAAAATGGAAGTGATCTGCTTCGCGCGCGAATACGAGCGCCTCGCGGAGCAGCTCAAGATCCAGGCGCCCGTCCTCATCCGCGGCACGTTGATGGGTGAAGAAGACTCCGCTCCCAAGCTTTCCATCAACTCCATCCAGGCCCTCGACGACGTGCAGGTCAAGCTCCCCTCCGGCGTGCGCATCCGCATCAACTTGGAGCGAGCCACCGAAGAAATGTTCACCGGCCTCCGCTCCGCCGCAGAAGCAGCCCCCGGCCCTGGCAAAGTCATGCTGCACTTGGAAAAGAAGGGCGCATACGCCGTAATCCTCGAGCCCGAGCAGATGTCTGTGGCAGCCGACAAAGGCTGGATCGAGCGCGTGGAAGAGTTAGTAGGTAAAGGCTCCGTCCAACCCGTCTAAGGATCTGAAGCTAGGCGATCAGCTCTACTGCATCAGCCAGTTCAGGGCCGGCGAGGCTCGGAATCGCTTTGTCCAGAGTGGCGAGTTTTCCGCCGCGATGCCTAGCGAGCCCCAGCAGATAAGCATCTGTGATCTGGCGATATCCCTGCATCCGCTTGAACAAGGGCAACGCGGCATCGAGATACGAAGGCTCATCCGGCCAGAACTCGTGTCCGGGCAGTTCAACGAAGATTCGGAGTGCTTCCCGGGCTTCAGCCATTTGAAACCGGTCGCCGTTGGGAAATCCTTGCATCAGCGTGCGCACCATCCCCGCCTGTGTGATCGGACACGTTGCGAACCGATCGCGTCTTATGCGGGAAAACCATCGATGCACGATCGGGAAATACGCTTCCCGTGGCTGATGCAGCACGAAGAGTAAGTTCACGTCCAGGAGAAATGTCATCGCCCTGCTTCGTTCTTCCGCGCGCCGCGAACCGTTCCTCGATTGCCTTTAAGGACCCGTTCCATGGCTTCCCTGTCCATCCGGTCTTCCAGGTCCTTAAATTCCTCTACCGTGATGTGGAAGAGGTCATCAGGATTGGAGGGAGGATCGCTCAGCACAAGCAGACCATTGACCTTCCTCAGCCGCGAGGGCTTCGGCTCGCTCCGCTGAATAATCTCATCAATTGCAGCGCTCGTTGAAGTACCGTTCGCATTCTTGAATCGTTCCACAATCTCGTGAGCCGCCGGAGACAAGGTAATCGTGGTGCGCACCGCAGTCTCCATCGCATGGCTGTGTCCAGGCTTGCGGTGACGAACAGGGGTAGTCGACTTTGAACGAGCGCGATTCATCGTACTCACAATGATGCTGCTAAAACCAGAAGTATGCAAGTCTTGACAAAGATATGCAAGGGCTCGCCTTTCGCATCAATAGACCAGCTTGCTCACCGCCTATACCATCGCAAAACGCGCATCGCCCGCAGCGTATTCCACCGGCTAGGTTCGCCCACTCGGTCGCCGCCGATTGTGACCCCAAGCGCCTCGTCATAGGAAACGTCGAGCAGCCATCGCCCGTCAGCCTGCCCCTTGCTCTCGACCGCCCGCACAGCCTCATCCATCCGCGCATCAGGCTTCGCGCCCACAGCCCTGAAATAATCAAGCCCCCGCAGCACGTCGTAGTGATACCGCGGCGGCCACGCCAACCTGAGAAACTCCGCATTCGCCACCTCGCCCGTGGAAAGCCGCCGAAACAGCGACCGCTTCAGCAGATACTCCTCGCCCCTGCGCCGCGCCTCAGCCACCCACGGCGCGGAACCGACGGCCCCCTCATATTCGAGAAGCCCCTCCAGCACACAGATCGTAGTGTGGAACGAAGACCGCACGCTCTTCGGCGCCTCGCAGTTCCACCCGCCGTCCTCAAGCTGCTCGCTCACCAGCCTATTCGCAAGTTCTTCCGCGGGCCGTCCGAAATATCCACCCAACGCCAGCACGCCACCATTGATGCAAGGCTCCACCTCGCCCTCAAAGAACGGGTTCCCGCCCAATTCCGCCGCGCGCAAATCCCAGTTCGGCCGATTACTCCAACGCAGGTTCGTCTCAAGCCGCGACACCGCAGCTTCGACAGCAGCATCCGCACGATCCACGCCCGTCGCACGCAACAGTTGCATGGTGAAGAGCGTAGTCAGCCACCCAGGCGCGCCATCCCGCCGCCACGCCCCGTCCGCCTCCTGCCGCGCAAGAATCTCCGCGCCAATCCCCTCGCGCGCAACCCGCGCCCACATCGCGGCGACCTCTGCTGGCGAAGCGTCCGTCAAATACCGCATCGCCTGCCACGCAATCGCCGAATCGGACTCAATCAGCCAGTCAATGGTGTCCACGCAGCCATGCTGCCTCACCGCAAAAACGCCTCCGCCAGCCCCCCATCCACCGGAATCAGATGCCCCGTAGTGCACCGCGCCTTTGGGCTTGCCAGGTACAGCATCGCCTCCGCGCAATCACCCGGCTCAATCGGCTGATGCGTCAGCGTCCTTTGCGCGTAAAAATTCGCCAGCAGCCCGCGCAATTCGTCATCGCTCATCGATTCCTCGAACGCAATCCCGTACTTCGCGAGCGACGCCTTCACCCGGTCCCGCGGAAACATCGTCGATCCCTTCACCACCGTCGCCGGGCTCACGCCGTTCACGCGCACGTTCGGAGCCATGCTCACCGCCAGCTCGCGCACCAGGTGCGACACCGCGGCCTTGCTCACGTCGTACGCTTCGCTGCCGCGCTTCGGCACCACCGCATTTGCAGAACTCGTAAGCACCAGGGCCCCGTCCAGCCCCTGCTCCGCGAAAATCTTTCCCGCCTCTTCCGCCAATAGATAATTCGCCGTCACATTGATCTCAAGCGTCGTGCCCCACATCGCATCGCTCACCACCCCGTCCGGCGACGAGGGAAACAGCGCCGCCGTGTTGATCAGCATGTCCACGCCGCCGAACGCCGCCACCGTCGCCTCCAGCGCCGCCCGTATCGCCTCCCGGCTCCGAATATCAAGCGCCGTCGCGCCCACAAACTCCTTCGCCGCCGCGTCAGCGCACTCGTCCGCCACGCGCTGCGCCGCCGCCTGGTCGCGATCCGCCACCATCACGTGCGCCCCGCGCTGCGCAGCCTTCAGCGCAACCTCGCGCCCAATCCCGCTTCCTCCGCCGACAACCAGCGCGATCCGCCGGCTCAATTCCTTCTCCGGAGGCTGCCGCCGAAGCTTCGCCTCCTCCATCTGCCAGTACTCGATCTTGAACGCCTCCAGCGCCGGCAGCGCCACGTAATTCGAAAACGTCTTGAAGCGGGTCGGATCCATCCCCTCGCCGCACTGCGGCACCACGCCCTTCACCTCTCCCTCGGCCAGCAGGCTCGCGCCCTCCATCACGTGAATCGCGTTCGTGTAAAACTCGCCCACGATCCGAGCCTCGGTCCTGTTCTTCCCAAAGCTGAACATCCCCAGCCCCTGAATCAGCACCACCGTCGGACTCGTATCCCGCAGCGCCGGCGAATCCGCCACAGCGAACGAGTGGTAGTACTCCCGGTAAAGCCGCCGATACTCCGTGAGCCCCTCATCGATCCGCCGCTTCAAATCTTCGAGCGATTCCTCCCCCGCCCACGGCACAAACAGCGGCCGAATCTTCGTCCTGATAAAGTGATCCGGGCAGCTCGTCCCAAGGAACGACAGTTCCTTCGCGTCCTTAGCATTCACAAACTCGAGCACGTCCTCCGCATCGCTGAAGCTCGCAACATACCGCACCTGTGCGCTCACCCGCCCGCGCAGATAAGGGGCAATCGCCACCGCCAGCTTCGTCCGCTCCTCCCGCGCCGCAACCGCCGTGCCGCCGAACCGCGCCGGTCCCTTAGACTTCCCATGCCGCTCGATAAACTGCCCGATCTGGTCGATTATTGTGATCGTGTTCAGATAGCACTCGCGCTGCGTCTCGCCCCAGGTGAACAGCCCATGCCCGCCCAGCACGATCCCGTCGCACTCCGGATTCGCCTCCACCGTCTTCTTCATCCGCAGCCCCAGCTCGAACCCCGGCCGCAGCCACGGCACCCAAACCAGCCTGTGCCCGAACTCCCGGTTGAACTCCTCCATCTTGCTCTTCCCATTCCCCGCCGCCGCCAGTGCAATCCCCCAATCCGGGTGCAGATGATCCACGTGAGGGAAGGGAAGAAACCCATGCAGAGGCGTATCGATCGAAGCCGCCGTCGGATTATTCCGGAACGTGCACAGCGGATACATTCCCACCATGTCGTCTTCCGCGTCCACGCCCTTGTAACTTGCAATCAGCGCCAGCAGCTTCTCCTGGTAAAGGGTCGCGAACCCCGCCCGCTTGATGCTGCCCAGGTCGCCGCCCGACCCCTTCACCCACAGCACCTCCACACGCTCGCCCGTCAGCGGATCCACCTCCCGCACCTTCGAGCTCGTGTTCCCGCCCGCAAAGTTCGTAATCCGCAAATCCGACCCCAGCAGGTTCGACCGGTATCGCAGCAGCTCCGGCTCATCCAGCCCCGCCGCCACCTTGTCATCCCACTTGTCTTCCAGGAACTTCAACGCAGCCACACCAGCCTCACTCATCCCTCACCTCAATCTCAGCGCCTGACCACTAACCACTAACCACTAATCACTAACCACTGCTTTTACGCGTAACTACTCACCGCCCCCACCCTCGCTCCCCGTTCCCGCGCGCACCGCTCCACATATCCGCTCTCCCTCAACGCCGCCAGCGGATCCGCCGCCGCTCCGCGCTTCTCCCGCCAAGCCGCCACCATGGGCCGCACATCCCGCCAGAACGCCCCGCGGAACAGCTCCTCCGCCTCCACCAGCGAGCACGCATCCTGCATCCGTCGCAACTCCCCGCGATCCACCAGTGCAGCCTTCACCCATAACTCCTGCGCTGTCATCACGGTCTGCACCGTTGCTTCAACCTTTCCTTTAAGGTTGTGGCTCTGGTCGATCATGTAAGCCACATCCATCTCCACCCCGTCATCCTCCGCCGCATGAATCTCGTGGAAGATCCGGAACACCTGGTAGGGATCGATCGACCCCATGGTCAAATCGTCGTCCGCATACCGCCGGTCATTAAAGTGGAACCCGCCCAGCATCTCGGTCTCGAGCAGCCACGCGACAATCTGCTCGATGTTCTGCCCCGCGTAGTGGTGCCCCGTATCCACCAGCACCAGCGACTGAGGGCCCGCCCTCCGGGCCATCTCCGCCGCCATGCCCCAGTCCGCAAGATCCGTGTGATAAAACGCCGGCTCGAACGGCTTGTACTCCACCAGCAGCCGCTGCTCCGGAGAAAGGTGCCCGTGCGCCTCCTCGAGCGCCTCCGCCAGCCACCCGATCCGCCGCCTCATGCTCTGCGTCCCCGGGTAATTCGACCCGTCCGCGAGCCACAGCGACACGTCCCGCGACCCCAGTTGCTGCGCCAGCTCAATCGACTTCACCACGTGCGCCAGCGCCCGCTCCCTCACCTCCGCATCCGGGTTGCAGAGCGATCCGAACTTGTACTCCTGGTCCTGAAACAAATTCGGATTCACCGACCCTGCCCGCACCCCGTAGCGCTTCTCCAGCCTGCGAACCTCGGCTACGTCGTGCGCGCCCCCGCCCGGCAGGTCCCAAAGAACATGCAGAGCCATCGTCGGAGTCGCCCCGGTCAGCCGGTTCACCTCGCCGGCATCGGCAAATTTCTCCTCGATTGTCGTCGCCGCCGCCGCCTGCGCAAACTTCCCGAACCGCGTCCCGGTGTTCGCAAATCCCCACGAAGGAATCTCGATCCGGAACCCGTCCAGCGCCTTCACTGCGCGTTCCATCGCCGCCGAATCCCCGCCTCCCGGCTTTCCGTCCATCTCCAGTCCTATCCTGCCGCGCCCTCGCCGGCCCGGCATCCCTATCATCGCGCACGCCCCTCGCGCACCGCCACGCCCATCGGTTTTCCCAATCCGGTCAAACGTGCTCTCGTTCCGTGACTTCAGTTCCAACGTGAATTCCGATTTTCATTCTCTTCTATTGACAATCGCGTATATCATCTCCGTCAGCCGATTCAATTAAATACTGGGCCCACGGATCTCCTTGGCTCCCTTGGATTGCACCATCGAGCACCCGCCCCGGCTCGCCCACGAAAGGCAAAGGAAAGCCATATGCGCCGTTTGTATCCCATCTGTTGTCTCGTTGCCTTGGTTTCTCTCCTCTGTGCTCCGTCCCTCAAAGCCCAGGCCCCGGCCTCGCGCATCGTCGCCTCGGTCGACGACTCCGCCCGCGTCACGCTCAACGGCAGCATGTCTGCTCTGAACCGCTCGGAATTCGACCGCGGAGCCGCGTCCCCGTCCGCCGTCATCCCATTCATGCGCCTCGTCCTCACCCGATCCCAGGCCCAGGAGGCCGCGCTCGAAAAGTTCATGGCCGAGCAGCTCGATCCCAGCTCGCCGAACTATCTCCACTGGCTCACTCCGGATCAGTTCGCGCATCTCTACGGCCCGTCCGACTCCGACATCGCCGCCATCACCGGCTGGCTCCAGTCGCGCGGCTTCACCGCCGTCCAGGTCTCGAGCGGACGCACCTCAATTGCCTTTACCGGCTCCGTCAGCCAGATCGAGTCAGCCTTCGGCACATCGATCCACACCTTCCAGCACGACGGCCAGCAGTACTTCGGAAACGTTACGGAGCCGCAGATTCCCTCCGCACTAGCCCCCGTCGTCATGGGCGTCACCGGCCTCACCACGTTTCAGCCCCGCTCGCACCTAGCCCGCGGCCCCTCCGGTCAATACGACCCCCAGCTCCAGCAATTCGTAGAGCAGGCCCCGGAAAACTTGCGCCCATCGCCTGAATTCACCGTCGGCACCGCTCCGAATCAGTTCCTTTACATGGTTCCCTCAGACGCGGCCACCATCTACGACACTCCCAACTCCTACAACGGCAACTGGTCCTCCAGCGTCAGCTACAACGGCACAGGCGTCACCATCGGCATCGCGGGCGACGCGGCCATCACGCCCCAGGTCGTGGTCAACTACCGCCAGCGCTTTCTCAACGGCGACACGACCGCTCCAACCGTCTCCAACAACGGCGCCGTCCTCGGCGGCGACTCCGATGAAGCCTACCTCGACACCGAAATCGCCGGTGGCATGGCGCCCGGCGCCACCATCCACTTCTACACTGCGGGTAGCAGCCAGGGCGGTCTGCAAACCGCCATTGAAAACGCGATCGCGGACCCGAAAATCGATATCCTCAGCGTCAGCTTCGGCCTTTGCGAAGACTTCCTCAGCAACACCCAGAACACGACGATCAATGGCTGGTGGCAACAGGCGTCCGCCGCGGGAATCGCCGTCACTGTCTCCACCGGCGACAGCGGCTCGGCGGGTTGCGACAACCCGAACAACGTGACAACCGCTTCCTATGGGCTCGCCGTCAACGGCTTTTCATCCACCCCCTACAACATCGCGGTCGGAGGCACCGACTTCTTCGGTCTCATCAACCCCAGCGGCCCCGGTTTCTCAACCTACGTCAACGGCAACGCCAGTTCCTCCAATAGTTACCGCTCCGCCAAAGGCTATATTCCCGAAACCCCGTGGAATGACACCACGACAAACATAGGCCCGCTCGCCAGCAACGTGACGTACCTCAACAGGCAGGGCAGCAGCAGCATAACCAGCGGCACCGGCGGGGCGAGCACGTGCTCCAACAACAGCACAACGTTCAACGCGCAGCAGCAGCCCACCATCAAATGCAACAGCGGCTATGCCAAGCCCTCCTGGCAGCGCGGCCCCGGAGTGCCCAACGACAGCCACCGCGATGTCCCCGACGTCTCGCTCATGGCCGGCAACGGCTTCTACGGCGCCACATGGCTCGTCTGCAGCGACCGCTTCCAGCCGCAGGGACAACCCACGCTCTATAACGATTGCAGCAGCCAGAGTTCCTCTTCGTACGGCTTCTACTTCGAGGGCTACGGCGGCACATCGGCAGCCGCTCCGGCATTTGCCGGAATCCTCGCCCTCGTGCAGCAGAAGGTCGGCCACCGTCTCGGCAACAGCGTGCCCCAGACCCTCTACGACATGTTCAACAACAACAACGCGGGCGCTTCAGCCTCATTCCACGACATCACCCTCGGCAACAACTCCGTGCCGTGTTTGCCGGGCACCCCGAACTGCCAGAACTACTCCCCCAACAACAACTTCCTCACCGGCTACGACACCACCGTCGGCTACGACCTCGCCACCGGCATCGGCAGCGTCGACGCCAACCTCCTCCTCCAGGCATGGACCGGCGGAAGCGGCTTCGGCTCAGGCATCGCCACCGTCACCGTCAGCCCGGCGTCGGCAAGCATCACTACGCAGCAGAGTGACCAGATCACCATCACGGTCGCGGGATCGGCCAGCATCGGCACTCCCACCGGATCGGTTACCCTCTCGGGCGGCGGGCTCAACACTCCGGCCATAGCACTCAACAGCAGCGGCGTGGGCACCTTTACCATTCCAGCCGGCGACCTCTCGGCCGGCTCTGTCACCCTCACCGCCAACTACACCGGCGACAACAACTACGCCCCTGCATCCGGAACGGTTGTCGTGACCGTCACCGAGACGAGGCTTACGCCGGGCATAACCGTCAGCACGCCCACTGCGACCGTCACGTCCGACCAGATTGTGCCCGTGACTGTCCAAGTGACCGGACCTGTCAACAAACCCACACCGACTGGCAATGTGAACCTCACGGCCGGAAACTACAACTCCCCACAGGTCCCTCTCGGCAGCACCGGTTCCGCCACCTTCAACATTCCAGCCAACTCTTTCAACAACTTCGGCACCGTCAGTGTAAGCGCCCAGTATGGCGGGGACGGCAACTACATCAAGGGCGCCGATACAATTAGCCTCGTAATCAACCCGCCGTACTCCATGTCCGGACCCTCGTCGAGCGTCACCGTGAGCCAGGGCAGCAACACCACCGCCCAGGTCACCCTCAAGTCCGACGGCGTCTACACGGGCAGCGTCACGCTCACTTGCATGCTGATGAACGGGCCAACTGGCGCCAACGATTCTCCCGGTTGTTCTGTCACCGCAGGTTCTCCAGTCTCATTTAGCCCCACCGCAACCACGGGATCTGCCACCATCACGATGACGACCACTCCCGCCAAGTCCGCTAGCCTTCAGCGTAATGGCCTTCCCGGTTGGCTCGGAGCAGGCGGCGGAACGGCCCTCGCCCTGCTCGTCTTCCTCGGCATCCCCGCGCGGCGCTGCGGCTGGCGTAACATGCTCGGCCTGCTCATCCTGGTCGCCGCTCTCGGCAGCCTCGCGGCCTGCAGCGGCGGAGGCGGCGGCAACGGCGGAGGCGGAGGCGGCGGAGGCCAGGCCGATCCCGGCACCACCAAGGGAACCTACACCTTCAGCGTCACCGGCACCGGCAGCCCAGCCATCAACCCGGCGCCCACCGCCACCGTAACCCTGGTAGTCCAGTAGACGCGCAACAGCTATGTGCCCCATCCATCTCGCAGCCTCACCGCGAGATGGGTGGGCTATCACTCCAAGGCCACACCACAGGCCTTCGCGAAGCCAGTTCTCCCACCACAAAGGGTGCCCCGGGTCCCGATTTGGGGACCCGGGAACCCACCACAGCTCGCGCCACCGGTATTTAGGGGAGTCGGTATCCTCACCGAAACAGGGTGCCCCATCCATGCGCAGCCTCATCGCGCATGGGTGGGAAATCCTCAAACGCCCACACGCTTTCCCCCAGTCCTTTCTGATACACTCAAACATGTTGCCTGGGGACGTAGCTCAGTTGGTTAGAGCGCTGCCCTGTCACGGCAGAGGCCGCGGGTTCGAGTCCCGTCGTCCCCGCCATAAACACCCGAACATGGCCGGTTTATGGAAGTGACAAGACCCGTCGCTATCGATTCGATCGTGACGAAGATGGCGATTCGCAGCAATCGCCTCTGTTAACCAGAAAAATAATACCCCCCTCCCCCCCCTTAAAAAATTTATTTGCCACCAATTTATTGCCGTTTTATCCGCAATATTTCCAATGAAAACCAATTATTTCAACCATTTAACAGACGAAGTCTGTCAACCTCTATTTCATGCCCGAACCCGGGAAATCGGCGTCTCCGGACTGAACCGGAGACGCCGGCTGACAAGCCACTATTACTGGTTGGTAAACGCCGTCGAGCAGGCAAACCCTTACTTCGCCGCCGGAGCCGCCGGAGCAGCCTGCGTCGCCGCCGCCTTCTTGAAGTCGCCGGCCTTGACGATCGTAAAGTCCGCAGGATCGATATTCCTCTTCATCGCCTGCGCCACATCATCCGGTTTCAGCGCCTTCACCTTGTCCTCGAGCGTCTGGTCCCACGCGAACGTGCGCCCGTTGAACTCGTGGCCATTGAGCATCCCGCACAGCGCCGCGTCCTCGGCCCTGCTCACCTGCTGCGACTGCAGCCAGCCGTCGCGGTCCGCGTCCAGCTCCTTTTGCGTAAAGCCATCCCGCAGCGCGCGCTCCACCTCTTCCTTGAACGCCGACTCCACCTTCGTCACGTTCTGTGGTGCGGCAATTGCGAATGTCATGATCGTTGCGTCCGGTTCGTGCGGCGCAGCGGAGAACTGCGATCCGATCCCGTAGCTCAGCCCGTCCTTCACGCGGATCCGCTGCGCCAGCCGCGAATTCAGGAACCCGCCGCCGAGCATGTAGTTCCCGAACAGCATTGCCGGATAATCCGCCGACGAGTCGCTCAGGTTCATCCGCTCGGCAGCAATGAAAACGGCATTCGCCTTGTCCGGAGTCTCCAGCGTCTGCTCCGCCGGGCCCATCTTCTGGAACCCGACCTTGACGCGCTCAAAGTGCGCCGGGCTCTTCCAGTCCCCGAACAGCTTCGTCACCAGCGGCCGGATCTGCGCCGGATCGAAGTCACCCACAATCGACAATTCGCCGTTCGATGCGCCGTAGAACGCCTTGTAGAACGCCCGCGCGTCGTCAGCCTTCGCCGCCTTCAGATCCTCTATTCCCTCATCCGGAGTCGAGGTATAGCGCACGTCTCCCTTCGGGAACGGATACAGCGTGCGCTCGAGCGCAACGTAGGCCTGCGTCTGCGGCTCGGACTTGCTGTATTCGCGCGAGGTGATCGCCTCTTTGCGGGCATTCTCGATCTCCGCGTCCGGCAGCGTAGCGTGCTCCAATACCTCGGCGGCCAGCTCAAGAATCCCAGCCAGGTTGTCCTTGTTCGATTCAATCGACACGCTCGCCCCGCGCGCGCCGCCGAAGACGTTCATCCGCGACTTGAGCTTGTCGATCGCGTCCTGGATCTGCTGGCGGTCCTTGCCTTCCGTGCCCTTGATCAGCGTCGCCCCCGCAAGGCCCGCGGCCGTGTCCTTATCCTTCAGCGACTCGACGTCGCCGAAGTGCAGCGAAATCGCCGCGTGCACCGATGCGCCGCGCGTCTTCTTGCTCAGCAGCGCCACCTTCATTCCATCCGGCAGCGTGAAGCGAACCGTGCGCGCCTCGATATTCGCCGGCGACGGATCGAACGCCTCTCCCGCCTGCACCGTTTCCGTCCCCTTGTAGTCCTTCACCAGCGAGGCCACGTCGCTCTTCGCGGGAATCTCCGCGCGCACCGGCGCCGCCTCCGGAATGAACACGCCGACCGTCAGGTTCGAGGGCTTCAGGTAAGCGATCGCCACACGCTTCACATCGTCCGGCGTCACCTTCTTGATCCGGTCGCGGTCCACAAACAGCAGCCGCCAGTCTCCCACCGCAATGTAAGAGCTGATGAACAGTCCGATCCGCTCGGAGTCGCGCAGGTTCAGGTCGATCCCCTTCAGCAGCCGCGTCCGCGCGCGCTCCACCTCCTCCGCGGTCGGCGGATTCGTGGCCAGGTCGTTCACGGTATCGAACATGATCTTCCTGTCGTCGTCCAGCGAGTCCGTCTTGCGCAGCAGAGCCCCGTTGTAGAACACACCGGGCTCATTCATCTCCATCGCCTCGGAGAAAACTTCACTGGCCTTCTTCGTATCGACGAGCGCCTTGTAGAGCCGCCCCGACACCTCTTCGCCGAGCACGGACGACAGCACCTCCAGCGGCGGATAATCCGCGCTCGCCCCATCGGGAATGTGGTACATCGCGATAATCGCCTGGATGTCACCCACCCGGTGGACCGTAGTCTCGCGCTCCCCGTCCTGCGCCGGCTCCGTGGTGTAGGTCGTGGGCAGCACCCGCGCCGGCTTCGGAATCTTGCCGAAATAGTCGTTCACCAGCGCCACCGCATGTGCCTCGTCCACGTTGCCCGCCACCATCAGCACCGCGTTATCCGGTTGATAGAACTTGTGGTAGAAAGCCTGAAGGTTCTGGATCGGCACGCGCTCGATATCGCTGCGATTCCCGATCACCGACCGCCCGTAGCTATGCCACAGGTACGCAGCCGACATCGTGTGCTCGAACAGCACGCTGAACGGGTTATTCTCGCCCGCTTCGAATTCGTTGCGGACTACCGAAAACTCCTTGTCCAGGTCCTCCTTGCGGATAAACGAATTCACCATCCGGTCCGACTCGAGGTCCAGCGCCCATTTCAAGTTCTCGTCGGATGACTTGAACGTCTCGAAGTAATTCGTCCGGTCCCACGAGGTCGTCCCATTGGGCCGCGCGCCGTGCTCCGTCAGCTCCTGCGGAATATTGGTGTGCTTCGGGCTGCCCTTGAACAGCATGTGTTCCAGCAGGTGCGCCATTCCCGCCTCGCCCGGCCCTTCAAACCGCGACCCCACCAGGTAAGTAATGTTCACCGTGATATTCGGCTTCGACGCGTCGGGAAACACCAGCAGTTCCAGCCCGTTGGCCAGTTTGTACTCCGTGATCCCTTCTACTGAAGTAACCCTGGTGACGCCGTTCGGCAGCGCGGATTGAGCAACAACCGCGGCGCCGGAAATAAGTAACGCAACAAACACAAGCAATCGGGATTTCATGCGAGATTCCCTCCGGATTCGAATGGCAAGAACTGGTAAGACAAGTTAGCGACGGCAAAACACGGCATCCAGGCAAAGCGATCCGGCCCATAACTCGGCCATAGCTCACAGGGTACTGGTGAAGAGTAGACGCTGGTTCGACGCTGCATGCTCATTATTGGTCGCAGGCAAGTTATGTCAAGCGCCATGGGGCCCCGATCATTCCACGCGTTCACGAATTCGTCGATATCCTCCGCAAATATTCCCTTGCGTAGCGCTTTTCTGTCAGCGAATCAGCATCTGGTCACGCAAAGTCTACTTCCCCCGCTGGCGCGCGGCCCAATCGGGTCAGGGCTGCGGGTGATGAACCGTCCAGAAATTCCGCGGAAAATATCGCGAAATCGCTGGTTCACATTCTTCTTGCATTCCACTCCGCGCCCGGGTATGCAACAATGGCGTCAGCCGCCTCCCCGGGCACTTCCTGGCGGCTCAATCGGGCGCTGCGGAAGCTCTCCGGCGCTCGTATTACAAACCCTCTCCCGTATGACAGACGTGCGACGCAAGTTGCTGAAATTTAGTACTTTTCACTTGCAAACTTCGCCTGTCGCGGTTATAAGACAAAGGGAGGTAATACCTTCCCTATTGGAGGCAAGTCATGATCTCGAAGGCGTACCTGGCAGCCGGTCTGTTCCTCGCAGCATCCCCCCTTGCTCTTGCTTCGACTGCCATTGGCACGGCGAGTGCGCGGGGTGACCTCCGCGTCGACGGCTACTCCATCGTGGGCAATGCGACCTTGTTCGATGGCAGCGCGATCCAAACCAATGTGGCCACCGCGACCCTGCGGCTGGATAAAGGAACTGAAATTAAAATGGCCGGTGGCTCGCTCGGAACCCTCTACCGCGACCACATGGTCCTGCAGCATGGAAAGAGCGAAATGGCTACCTCCGATCGCTTCCAGATGGATGCCGGCGGTTTCCATGTCGTTCCCACGCAACCGGGTGCCCGCGGCGTGGTCGCGGTCAGCGGCTTGGGCAACATTGAAGTGGCAGCTCTGAACGGCTCCTTCCAGGTCACGAACGGCAGCGGGAAGGTGATGGGCAAGGTTGTGCCGGGAACCCCGAAGTCCTTTGCCGATGAAGGTGCCGGGTCCGTCAGCGTAACCGGAAAGGTTTCGCGCGTAAACGGCCACTACTATGTTACCGATTCCAACGGCGCGATCCATGAGTTTATCGGCAAGGATGCCGATCAGGAGACCGTCAACAAGGGATTCGATAAGTGGGTCGGTAAGACTGTCACGATCAGCGGTTCCATCGACACGGCTGCGGCCGCAACGGGCGGCGCCGTGAATGTGATCGACGTCTCCAACGTGAATAAGACCACTGGCGCAATGGCCGGCGCAGCCGGTGGCGGCTCGAATGGCTGGACCGGAGCTGACCTGACGGCAGGCATCATCGAGGGCGGCGCTGCACTTGGCGCGCTCGGCTGGGGCCTGTACGCCACCACCGCTAGCCGCTAGTTCCGAACCTTCAATTCGATCTGATTCTTCCGCCGGAGCCGCTTGCGACTCCGGCGGTTGTGCGTTCTGACCACATTGCAATGCCCTGGTCACCTCCGCGATGCAACTGGATCTGCCCGCTTTCGCTTCGGCGGCTTCTCGCTCTTGTTCATTCATCGCAATGCCTGGAACAGCGCAGGCCTTTTGCGCGCATGGACTAAGATGGCCCGGAGGAGCAACCATGGCGCATCGCGGGTTTGACGATCACATGCAGGCCCTCGATGCCATGAAGGACCGGCAACTCGATGCGGAGCAGATCGGGTTTGTGAAAAAAACTCTCGCGCATCGAAGCAATCTCCTCGTCGCGAAGGCGGCGCGCCTGGCCGAAGACAATCAATTGACCGCCCTCGTTCCCGACCTTCTCGCCGCATTCAAGCGCTTTTTCGAGAACCCGGAGAAGACCGATCCGCAGTGCTGGGCCAAGAACGCCTTGAGCCGCGCGCTTCCACGGCTCGAATGCCGCGACAAGGATGTCTATCTGCGCGGACTCCACCACCATCAGATGGAGCCGGTTTGGGGCGGCCGGTCGGACTCGGCCGGCTCGCTGCGCGCCAATTGCGCGCACGCGCTTGCGGCCTGCGAGGGGATCGCAAACCACGAACTGCTGTTGCTTCTCCTCGACCTTCTCGTCGACGCGGACAAGAGCGTTCGCGTCGAAGCGATCCGAGCCATCGCGCAAATCGGCGATCCGGCGGTGCCGCTGTTGCGATTGCGCGCGCTCATTCCGGGAGAAGAGCCTGAGGTTCTCGGCACGTGCATGGCCGCGCTCTTGAGCATCGATCGCGATGCGTCCATTCCATTCGTGGCGCAGTTTCTCGCCGCCGCGGACGATGCCGCGGCTGAGGCAGCATTCGCATTGGCCGAGACCAGAAGCCCGGCGGCTCTCGCGCTTCTTCTCGATCTGCGCAGCCATCCAAATCCGGCGGCCGGCGAGCCGTGGTTCGCCGGCGTGCTGCTCAGCGCGATTGCACTCACCCGCCTTCCGCAAGCCTTCGACTACCTCATCGGACTGATCGAAGAGGAAGATCGCGAGGCTTCTCTGTCCATCGAATCGCTTGCGAAATCCGCTCCCTGCGATGATGTCCGGTCACGCATCGACCGGGCGGTCGAGAGTACCGGGAGCCCTCGCCTGAAGAAGGCGTTCGACGAGCATTTCCCGCCACCGCGCTGACTTGCGCATTGCCCGTTCACATGCTCTGATGGAGTCCGGCAAACAAGAGACAATGAATCTGGTTTGGGGATGGTGAGACGCACTTGAGCGCAGGAGGAACAATGCTGACGGTGTTGCTACTATCGGCCGCAACTATATGCGCATGCGGCGGCGGCAACGGTTCAACCACAACAACCACGCCGCCTCCAACTGCGCAGCAGGCAGCGAAGCCGACGATCGCCACGGCGCCGGCGCAGAACGGCGCGATGATCGTGACCCTCGCCGACGGCACAAACGGCGCAAAGATCTACTACACGCTCGACGGCAGCGCGCCGAAGGAGACATCGCAGATTTATCAGGCGCCGTTCCTGGTGGCGTCGAACCTGACGGTGAACGCCATGGCGGCGAATCCGCCGGCATACGCTGACAGCGCGGTGGCGACGCAGGCGTTCACTCCGAACATCGGTTCCGGAACGCTCATATGGAGCGATGAGTTTTCGGCGTCGGGCAACAGCAACAGCCAGCCCAATGCAAACGTGTGGACGTACGACGTGGGAACCAATTGCTGCGGCAATAATGAACTCGAAACCTATTGCGCGTGGGGCTCCACAGCCGGGCCATGCAATCCATCGAATCCGAACGCATACCTGGGAACCGACGGCTATCTGCACGTTATGGCGCAAAACCCATCAGCCGGCGTCTACACCTCGGCGCGGCTCAAATCGCAGGGTCTCTTCAGCTTCATGTACGGCCGCATTGAGGCGCGCATGAAACTGCCGGAGTCGCAGGGAATGTGGCCCGCGTTCTGGCTGCTCGGCAACAACATTGCCACCATCGGGTGGCCGGCATGTGGCGAGCTCGACATCATGGAGCACATCAACGGAAGCAATCCGGCGCCATATGTCGGCGGCCCGCTTCCGGGCTACGACTGGATCGCCGGTTCGGTGCACGGCGGCACCTCTGCGAGCGAAGCCAACGGCACGCAGCAATACCACCCCAACGGATTCTCCGCCGCCGACTGGCACACCTACGGAATGATCTGGACGAAAGGCCAGATCCAGTTCTACGTGGATTCGCCGACCAATGTGTACGCAACATTCAAGTCCACCGACTCGGCGTGGACATCGAGTCCGTGGCCCTTTGACGCTGGACCGCAGTTCATCATTCTCAACCTCGCGGTCGGCGGCGACTGGCCCGGAAGCCCGGACAAGACGACAGTATTCCCATCGGACATGAGCGTGGATTACGTGCGGATTTACAGCAACTGACGAGGAACCGAGCGGCCCCTTCCGGCTCGCCGCTTGATTCAGGTTTTGTTCCATCCCACGGCCTTCATCTTCCCTCCCGCAACTGAGGCGCATCGGCGCGCGCCAGCCGCGCTAGACTGCGCTTGGCTTCAGCGAGTCGTTTGTCGCGGAAATCTCGACAGGAAGAAAAGCCATGCAAAACCGCAGCCTCGCATCGAACCTCGGCATTTTCGTGTACGGCGGAGCCGCCATCTTCCTTGGCCTGCTGGGTCTCGTGTCCGGCGACTTCGCGGTCGGCTGGCAGCACGTCGGCCCAGGCGTTCCGTTCCGCGTGCCGCTGGCCTATCTCACCGCAATCATCGAGCTGACCGCGGGCATCGCGCTCATCCTGAATCGTATTCAGCCTCGCGCCGCCCGCATCGGCGCTGTCACGCTTACGATCGTCTACTCAATCTTCACGCTCCTCTGGCTGCCCAAGGCTCTGGTCGATATCTTCAAGCCCGAATACGATGCAATGGGCAACGTATTTGAAGAGTTCTCGATGGTCTGCGGCGGTCTTGTTCTGTGCGCGATCTTGTTTCCACCCGAATCGTTCGTTGCACGGCGCGAGCGCCTCTTCGCGCGCATCTTCGGCCTCTGCCCGGTCTCGTTCGGCATCGTACACATCTTCGACACCATGAGGGGTATCGCGAGCTTTGTTCCCAAATGGATCCCGCCGGGACAGTTGTTCTGGGCATACGCGACCACGATCAGCTTTTTCCTCGCCGCGGCCGCCATCCTCACCGGCATCATGGCCCCCCTTGCTGCTCGCCTGCTTACCGCCGAGATCGTCGGTTTCGAGATCCTCCTCTGGCTTCCGATGCTCATCGCAGCGCCGCGTGTGCATTTCAACTGGGCGGGCAACGGCATCGACCTTGCGATCGCCGGAGCCGCATGGGTTGTGTCGGACTCAATCAGCAGGACCGCACGCGCAAGAGAAGCGCTGAACCAGCCTCGCGCGGAAGTCACCGTTATCGGTTGAAGCTCGATTGCACCCGCAGTCTGGCAGCATCACAGGCCCGCAGTCTGCTGGGGCAGTACACTTGCTTTCATGCTGCTCATGGTGATCGAACGATTCCCCCGCGACCATACCACCCTCATACGCGAGCGGTTCACGAGCCAGGGACGAATGCTGCCGGATGATGTGAAATATCTGGGCAGTTGGATTGACCCCGCCGGGCTGCGCTGCTTTCAGTTGATGGAAGCCCCGGACGCAGAATCGCTGACGCCATGGACGCGCAGATGGAACGATCTGGTGGACTTCGAAGTGATCCCGGTGCTGTCATCGGCGGAGTTCTGGGCGGAGTTTCAGTCACCTCGGGCTTGATTTCAGCGCTCGGCATCCGGATCAGCAAATGCGCCCGTCCGCTCAAAAAATCCCAGATCGGCCCGCGCGAATAACGCTTTGGCCCCCGAAGTTCGCAATTTGCTGCAATCGCGCTTGCGCTCACCCCGACCCTGTGATAAAAGTAGAACATTCAAGTTTGCCCCCAAAGGGCAAGCCTGAGTTTCATGCAGAGTGGCTGAGGGACGGGCCCTGTGACGCCACGACAACCTGCCTGGGCAATCCAGGAGTATGGTGTCAACTCTCGCTGGGTGAAAATCCCAGGAACATGAGATTCGGGGGTCGCTTTAGTACTCTGAAGCGGCTTCGCAAGCGGTTTCGAGTCAACATACGTTCGCTCTTCATTGAGCCGGTCACGCGCCCGCATACCTGCAGTCGCTCGCATACTGCGAGGGACCGCTGATGTCTGCTTACGAATTGCGATGTCGGGAATGCGGCAAGAGCTACGGAGTTCAGCCGCTATCGATCTGCGATGAATGTTTTTCCCCTCTCGAGGTGAAGTACGACCTCGACTATGCTCGCACCCGCTTCACCCGCCAGAAGATCTCCGAAGGCCCGCTGAACATCGGCCGCTACAAGGCGATGCTGCCGATCCCGGAAGGCCACGAGCTGGGCACGCCCGCCGGGCTCACGCCGCTGGTTGCTGCTCCGCGGCTCGGAGCGCACATCGGCGCGCGCAATCTCTACCTCAAGAATGACGCGGTATGCATGCCCACGCTGAGCTTCAAGGATCGCGTGGTGGCCGTTGCGCTGGCGAATGCGCAGGCATTCGGATTCGACACCGTGGGCTGCTCGTCCACCGGCAACCTGGCCAACGCTGTGGCCGCGCAGGCCGCGCGCCTGGGATTGAAGACGTTCATCCTCGTCCCCGCGGATCTCGAGCCCGCAAAGATTCTCAACACGCAGGTCTACGGCGCAACGCTGGTGCGCGTAGAAGGGAACTACGATCACTGCAACCGCCTGAGCTCGCAGATCGCCGACCGCTACAACTGGGGCTTCGTGAACGTGAACCTGCGGCCATATTACGCAGAGGGGTCGAAGACTGTCGGCTTTGAGATCGCCGAACAGCTAGGCTGGCGCCTGCCCGACAACGTGGTCGTGCCCATGGCCGGCGGCTCGCTCATCACCAAGATCCGCAAGGCATTCAACGAACTCATCGAGCTCGGCCTGGTCGAAGAGAAGCCGGTGCGCTTCTTCGGCGCGCAGGCCACCGGCTGCTCGCCCATCGCAAAAGCCGTCAAGGGCGGCACAGACATCATCGAGCCGCAGCGCCCGCATACCATCGCGCGTTCTCTGGCAATCGGCAACCCGGCCGATGGAATCTACGCAGCGCGCGCCATCCGCGACACGGGCGGCTGGGCCGAGGATGTGTCGGACGTAGAAATCGTATCGGCCATCCAGGAACTTGCTGAAACCGAGGGCATCTTTACCGAGACGGCCGGCGGCGTCACCACCGCGGTAACCGCCCGTCTCTACGCGCACGGACGCATCAAGCCCGATGATCTGACCGTTACGTGCATCACCGGAAACGGCCTGAAGACTACCGATGTGCTTCAGGGCGCGTACGACCAGGGCCGGACCATCCGTCCTCGGCTCACCGACTTCGAATCCTTCGTAGACGAACAGACAACCAACCAGGAATTTGCCCTGGCGGAGAAATAAGGAAAATGGCAGTACGAGTCCTGTTGCCCAACGCATTTCAGAAACACACCAACAACGTGCGCGAGATATCGAGCGGCGCCGCGAACCTGCCCGAGCTTGTCAATGACATTGAGGGGCGCTTCCCAGCACTGCGGCCGCACCTTCGCGGCGAAGACGGCCAGATCCGCCGCTTCATCAACTTCTATGTCAATGAAGAAGACATCCGCTTCCTCGGCAACGAGAAGTACAGCTTCAAGGAAGGCGACGAGGTGCTCGTGATTCCGTCCATCGCCGGCGGATGCTGCTGACCGCGAATCGAGAGGGTATCAGAACGAAGGCTCCTCCTCGCGAGGAGCCTTCTGTCATTCGCCCGCCACTTCACCAAAGCTGTCAACATGCGGTGACGAATGCTTTTATTGCCCGAGCCGGTCGATTCTGAATCACAGCGAAGGGAGGCTGCATAGCATTTGCGGGCAAAATGGATCCCGGGCGTGTACGGACGACATCTCAACCGGCCAGCCGATGTTTTCATCGACAGGGGTTAAAAGCGCAGAGCCTTTGGCCACTTGCGATTGGGGTTTGCTAGTCTGTTTGCATTGCATACCTGGGTTGGAGGTGATGTATGCGTCTTCGGGATCTTTGTGCCGTAGTGATTCTGAGCGGTTGTGTACCGGCGATTTTCGCGCAAACGGCTTCGACGGCTGCAAAAGTGGCTCCTGGTGCACAGACGCCACCTATGCAAGCGCAGGATGAACTCTTGAATCTCTTCGAACAAGAGTTCATGGCGGTCGCGAAGGCGATGCCTGCCGATAAGTACAGCTTCGCTCCCTCAGCGTCGAACTTTGCGCCCGCGCAGGGAGCGAAATTTGACGGAGTTCGTACCTTCGCCCAGCAGGTTGCCCACGTCTCACAAGCGAACTACTTCTTCGGCTCGAAGATACGCGGCGAAAAGATGCCGGCCGAAGCGCGGGACATTTCAAAGCTCACCACGAAAGATGACCTGGTAAAGGCCGCGGCAGATTCGTTTGTGTACGCACACCAGTCGATCGCGACCATTACGTCGGAAAACGCTTATGTTGCCTTCGACGGCCTTGACGGCATTCACACGCGAGCGACTCTCGCTTCCTTTATCGCCGCTCACGGGTACGACCACTACGGCCAGATGGTGGAGTACCTGCGCATGAATGGCATTGTTCCGCCCGGCTCGAAGTAGCTTATCTGGCAATGTCACCCATGGGTGGGGTGCTCACATTCCCGCTGCCACTGCGATTCATGAGCCTCGTTTGAACCGCGATCAGTCCGAAATCACGTGCAGTATGCCGGCAGCCGGGATGGGGAGAGTTCGCTCTCGATCGATCCGGCCGGAACTCTCTCTACTGGTTCGCCTTGAGAATCGCGTCGGCCCATTGTTCGGCGGTCGTTTTCACCCATTTGACCGTCCCCTCATCCTTGTACGCTGCATAGGTAAATACGGAGAGGACGCGATCTCGCACGCGCACTTCGGCCAGGCATCCCGCCATCCGCGTTATCGTACCGTTCACGTTGTACGGCATGATCATCCCAAATCCGATGGAGTCGGTCTTTGCGAAGAAGGCCCCCAATTGGATCGGTTTATCCATTGTCACGTTTGCCGAGCTGCCTAGGCTCTTCAATTTCTGGTTCAGTTCGTCCTGGCTTTGTGTTTGGACGTCTTTTATATCCCCGCCAAGCTGTTTTGCCATAACCTCCGAAATCTGCTGGAAGGTTGAGGGGTCGATGCGGGTGAACTCCACACGGCGACCGATCTCGACGAGGGCGTATTCATTCATCGGAGGCGCTTTGCCTGCATGAATAGCCTCCATCTGGTCCTGCGGCACGAAGGCAGCAACGAGCCTGTTGGCTGCTCCGGCGAGGGGCTCGAAAAGCACCCGATAATCCGGTCCCGGTTCGACCAGGCCATTAGTGGGCGACGGAATTGCGATGGAAACGGCCCCCACGCGCACGATTGTGGGTTGTTGCTGCGCCGCATCGGGACTGTTGCTATTCTGCGCCGCGGTTGAATGGCAAAGCACGAAAAGGATGCAGACACAAAAACAGCTCGTTACGCGAAATGCGAAGGGGCGGTTCATGCCATCGGCTCCGTGGAAAATTACAGCGAGTATAGCAGCCGGCAGGAATTCCGTTGCTCCATCACACCCTTCTGCCGCGAATCAGTCCGTAATCACGTGCAATGCAACGATGGCGAGGATCGCAAACGATACCAGCGTCGCGCACGCAACGAGGAATGTGGCGAAGTGCGAGCGCAGAGCAGCCACAGCCTGGTGCGCGGCCTCGCGGAGTCCCGCGTCGGCGCGCCACGAGTGCGCCAGCGAGATACACCCGACCACCAGCACCACAAACGGAAGCGCCATCATCAGCAGCCACAGCCCGACGTGCGTGCTGCCGGCATACATCTCCACGATGCGCTCGGCGGTGCGGGCCGGCTCGTATTGCTGAGGCTGCAGGTTGCGCACGAACAGGGCGCTCATAAAGAGCGCGGCCGGAAAGATGAGGACAAGTTCTGCGGCGGCGAGAAATCGGCGGCTCGTTTTCATGGCATACTTTATACTGCAAAGTAATTTGCAATGCAAGGTAAATTTGCGAAAAATAAAAGTCCTCCGCGGATAGAGGATCGTTACATTCCGGCAACACGATTTTCGTGATCCATTTGCATCGGGTTCATCCTTCTCTTACAGACCCCGCCGGATACTACTCCCGTGATTCCGCGCACTGGGCAGAATGTCCCGCTGAACCAAACCGCCGGATCCGCGCTTCTGGATCCTTCCTTTTCAATCCTCGTCCCTGAAATCTCAACTGCGAAGCCTCGCATCCACGCCGAAGTGGGGCGCTACCGCGTTCGCCTTGCAGAAAGCGCGGAAGACCGCGTGGCCGTGTGTCGCCTGCGCTTCAAGGTGTTCAACATTGAGCTAGGCGAGGGGCTCGAAAGCTCCTACGAAACGGGCCTCGACACGGACCGGTTCGATGCCTTCTGCGAGCACCTTCTGGTCGAGGACCGGCAGCAGGAAAATCCGTCGCGGCGCATCGTGGGAACCTACCGGATGCAGTCGGGCGCTACCGCCGCTCACAACCTGGGGTACTACTCCGAACAGGAATTCAACTTCGCGCCCTACGAGCCGCTGAGGCCGGGGATCCTCGAGCTTGGCCGCGCCTCCATCGATCGCGACCACCGCACGCCCGAGGTGCTCACGCTCTTGTGGCGAGGAATCGCGCAGTATGCTCATGACATGGGGCTTCGCTACCTGGTTGGCTGTTCGTCGCTCAACTCCAACAATCCGGCCGAGGGCTGGCAGCTGTACCGCCAGCTTGAGCACTACCGGGTCTGCCCGGAATTCGAAACGATGCCGACAGCCGCGTTTGCCTGCCCCACCGAGCCGCAACGGATCGACGCACAGCCGTCAACCCCGGAATCGAACAACTCCGCAAGCCAGGGAGTCAAGGTGCCCAAGCTGCTTAAGACCTACCTGGCGATCGGCGCTCGCATCGCCGCTCCGCCCGCGTGGGACCGCGCCTTCGGCACCATCGATTTCCTCACCGTGCTCGATCTGAAGCTGCTTTCCTCGGCCGCGCGCAACAGGTTTCTGGCCCCCCTGACGCAGTGACCTTCCGCAAATGCCGGCGCGCTGTGGCGCTGGCCTGGGCGCTCATCATGTGTATGGCGCGCTTGGCGCTCGCGCGCGCGCGGGGGCCGCTCACTCCGGTGCGTCGCGCTCTTTGGCTCCAGTCCGCTTGTCGAGGTGTGCTTTCAAGCATCGGCGTAAAGTGGCGCGTTGCAGGCGCGGTTCCATCGCATGGCCTCGTAGTCTCCAATCACCTGAGCTATCTCGATATCGGCGTCTATAGCGCGGTCATGCCCTGCGTCTTCGTGTCGAAAGCGGAAGTGCGCCGCTGGCCTTACTTCGGTATGGCGGCGCGCGCCGGCGGAACCATATTTCTTGATCGCGCCAGCCGCGCAAGCGCCGCTGCTGCCGCAAGCGAAATGTCTGCGCGGCTGAACTTGCCCGTGCCCGTCCTCTTGTTTCCCGAGGGGACGAGCACGGATGGCTCCCAGGTGATGCGCTTCCACTCCGCCTTGTTTCAGCCCGTTGTGAATGCAGGCGCGCCCGTCACCGCCGCGGCGGTGTGGTACTCGGCAGAAAGCGTGCCGGAGAGCGCTCTCAGTTGGTTCGGCGATGAGGCTTTTCTACCCAATCTTTGGAAAGTGCTCGGCACACGGCACGTCACGGCAGAGGTCAGGTTCGCGGATCCGCGCACGTATCCTGACCGGAGAACAGCGGCCACTGCTGCTCACAGCGAGGTCGCCGCGATGCGCCTGGTCGCCGGGCAAGCGCCGGCAGCGGAAGAGATGCGAGCCGGCCGTTGAAAGGCTCGCTTTTTGAGATCCTCGCGGCTCTCATTTCAGGGGAGCCAGGGACGGATTTACCGCTCCCGATGACGGTGTGAACGTCCCAATTCGTCCCGTCGCGAAATTTTACAATCTGATCCTTGACAATTAATTTTCGACCTGAATATACTCCGATGCGCTGAGTAAATCGAATTACTCGAAGTGATTGCTGTACCTGGTTTTACCCGGCCTCTCTCCGGGTTTTTCCCCTCTGCCTCGGTTCAATTCAGGAGGTTTGTCATGCTTCGTCGCCACCCGGCCTCGTGCGCAACACGAGTGTTTCGTGCCCTTTACCCGATACTTGCGCTCTTGCTGTTTAGCGGCGTAGCGCTGCACGCGCAGGTCATTCAAACTTATGATTTTGAAAACGGCAATGCCGATGGCTGGGGTTCCTTCAACGGAGCAAGTGCCCCTGCCTCGACCACAGCCGCCGCTTTCTCAGGCAACTCCAGCCTGCTTACAACCACCAACTCAAGCGGCGCTTCCAGCGGGCCGTCGATCTCCTTGAGCAGCGTGTTGCAGCCGGGCGCGAAATACACGATTACGGGCTGGGTGCAGCTCACTCCAGGAGAAGCAGCGACCAACGCCAACTTCACCATCCTGCGGACCGGCGGCACCGGGTGTACCTGCTTTGACACCGTCGGCAACTTCAAGGTGGCGGTAACCTCCTCGGGCTGGGCCCAGATCGGCGGATCATACACCGTTCCGACCACGGAGACCGGGCTTCTTCTCTATGCGCAGCTTGTCGGCCCCACGAGCGTTCAGTCGTTCTACCTTGACGACGTTGTCATCACGCAGACCGCGCCCCCGCCGGGCGGCACAACCATTGCGACCTACACGTGGGCCGATGGCGGGCTTGACGGCTGGTTCCCGTTCGGCAGCCCGACGCTTCAGGCTGTCCCGCCGCCGGTTCTCGATCCGAAGGGCAACGTGAACAGCCTGCTCACCACGGGCCGCACCGCGACGTTCATGGGTCCGGCGCTCAATCTGCTCACCGTGCCCAACGTTGTAGCCGGGGCCACATACCAGGTCAGCGCGTATGTGATGATGGCCCAACCCTACAGCGACAGTCCAACGGTCACGATGTCAACCAAGCTCGCTGACTGCGCGACTTCGGGGGCATTCAGCAACCTTGCCACGTCGGGCGTGTTATCGAACACCGCATGGACGCTCGTGACGGGCACATTCAGCTTCAGCAACCAGCCCGGTCCGCCAAGCTCACTCGACCTCTACTTCCAGTCGAACAGCGCGACCGATTCGTTCTACATCAGCAACGTGCGCATCGGTGAAATTGCCCCGCCGCCGCCCGACCCGAGCCAGCAGGACAACAGCGGCATCAGCACCGACTTTGAGGATGGCGGCACCGATGGATGGACCTCTCGTACCGGTTCATCGTCCGTGACGAACTCGACGGTCGTGGCGCATGGTGGCACGCACAGCCTGCTGACCACCGGCCGCGTCGCCAACTATGACGGGCCGCAGATCAGCGTCAACAACAAGATGTACCAGGGCTCGGTGTACAACCTGAGCGCATGGGTGATGATGGTGCCGCAAGACAGCGCGACCCACGTCATCAACATGAGCCTCCAGGTCACGCTCAGCGGAAACACGAGTTTCCCGTCGATCACCGGATATCCGGGCGTTACCGTTCCGGATGACGGTCAGTGGCACCACATCAACGTGATGGGCTTCAACATGGCCAATGCGTACGACCAGGGCCAGGCATTCGTCTACTTCCAGACGGTGCCGCCTTCGGGCACTGATCTGGCGTCGTTCTACATTGACGACTTCCAGCTCTCGTACGTGGCGCCTCCCACCATCCAGGCCGACATTCCGTCGATCTTCCAGACTCTGTCGCCGTACTTCCCGGTGGGCATGGCCGTGGATCCGTCGGACCTCACTGGCCCGCACGAACAGCTGATGACCAAGCACTTCAACAGCATGACATCGGGCAACGACATGAAGTGGAGCTCGGTGGAGAACACAAAGGGCAACTTCAACTACACCAATGCCGATGCACAAGTTGGCGTGGCCGTGTGCCACGACATGCTGGTGCGCGGACACAATCTTGTTTGGGCTACGGGCGCGCAGACTCCGTCGTACGCTACCGGGGATGGCAGCAACTCGCCCGCAAACCAGGCAACCGTGGTCGCGAATATTCAGGAGCACATCCAGAACGAGGTAACGCACTTCGGCAAAAAGGTCACGGTGTGGGACGTGGTCAACGAGCCACTCGATCCCAACCAGCCCGATTGCCTTGTCCACGGCCCGTTCTACAAGGTGTTGGGCAAGAGCTACATCGACGTGGCTTTGCAGGCCGCGCGGCAGTACGCGCCCGCCGGCACAAAGCTGTTCATCAACGACTACTCGACGGCCGATCCCAACCGGCTCGCGTGCCTCGTGCAGGTGGTCAACGACCTGCAAACGCGCGGCATTCCGCTGGACGGCGTGGGCCACGAGTTCCACAATGCCATCAACTATCCGTCGGTGGCCGGAATGGTCAACGCGGTCAACACGATCGCCGAGGACTTCCCGGGCATCGATCAGCAGGTAACCGAATACGACGAGAGCGTGTACAACGCGGGTGACAACCACTCCGATTACGGGAATAACCTTCCGCCGTCGGTGCTGGCCGAACAGGGCTGGCTCTACTTCGACACCTTCACCGCATTCAAGAGCCTGGCAGGCAAAATCGACCGCGTAACGATCTGGGGCATGGCCGACGACGATACATGGCTGGACAGCTTCCCAATCAACCGCACAGACTACCCACTGCCGTTTGATCACGGCCTACAGGCCAAGCCCGCTTACTGGGGCATCGTGGATGAAACCCAGCTGCCGGGCTACGGCATGGCGATTACGTCCTCTGTCGGCGCAACCACGCAGGACAGGCGGATCATCACTCTCACCGCAACCAACGGCAACGTGGGAACGGCGTATGCAATGCAACTCAGCGGCATAACGCTTACGCAGCTCTCTGGGCCATCGTGCACGCCGCAGATTCAGTCGCCGGCGAGCTTCCCGGTGTTGTTGGGCGACATGGCTGCCAGCGCGTCGGCAACAACGAGCGTGACCTTGAGCATTGTGGGTTGCAATCCCAACGCGCAGTGGCAGGTCACAGTGCCGTGGGTCGCGAACACCTACGAGAATGGAACCTACACGTTCCAGACTGACTTCAACCGCGGCAACGGCGGACACTAAACATCCGCACATTCGCCGCACAATCGCCGAGGCCCGCCATGATGGCGGGCCTCGGTTTTCTATCTCAGTTGTGAATCTAGTCGCAACGCGTTAAGCGCCACCGGGATGCGCCGTCGACCCGCGGACCACGAGGCTGGTCGAAACAAGGAACTCGCGCTGGACTTTGTCACCCGGTGTGGCTTCAGCCTGCTGCCGCAGCGCCTCGAATGCGGCGAAAGCGAGATCGCTGCGCGAAAGCCGGATCGTCGTGAGCGGCGGCAGCGTGAACTCGTCGAAGTCGATATCGTCGAGCCCGATGACGGACAAATCCTGCGGAACCCGCAGCCCCTTCATGTAGGCCGCGCGAAGTACGCCGATGGCCGTCATGTCATTCGAGCAGATCACCGCCGTGGGGCGGTGGGGCAGCGCCTGCATGCGGTCGAATCCGGCTACGCCGCCGCGCAGCGTGTGATCGCAGATAATCACCCACGCCGGATCCACTGTGAGCCCCGCCGACTGCATCGCTGCGCGAAAGTCGTTCTCGCGCGTTATGGCGGAGTGCAGCGTGTGCGGCCCTGCCAGGAATCCAATGTTCCTGTGGCCCAGCCCGGCCAGGTGATTCACCGCCTCGCGGATGCCGGTCGAGTAATCCAGCAAAATCGTGCTGCTCTTGGGATCGGCGAGCTTGAACTCGGCCAGCACCATCGGAACGTCGTGCGTGGCAAGGTGATCGAGGACCGGCTCTTCTTCGCCGAACGTCATCACCGCGACGCCTTCCACCTTGCGCTCGAGCATGCGGCGCACGCACGTCGTGAGGATCGCGGGATCGCTGTTCGAAGAGCTCACGAGGATTTCGTATCCATTCTTGACGGCGACTTCTTCGAAGCTCTGGATCAGCTCGGGAAAGAACGGATTGGTGATATTTTCGACGATGATGCCGAACAGGCGGCTGCGTCCCGAGACGAGGCTGCGCGCGTGCGTGTTTGGAAAATAGTTGAGCTGCTCGATCGCCTGCCAGACACGCTTCGTCAAGCGCTCGCTCACCGCCGGTGACCCATTGATCGTTCTCGACACCGTGGCGATGGAAACCTTTGCAAGCGCGGCTACAGTCCGAATATCCGCCGCTTTCGCGACGGTCTTTCGAGTTCCTTTACGGGGCACGCATTCATGCTAAAGCAGTTGGCCGGAATGTGAAAGCAAAGTTTCCACGTCCCTTGCATCGGGTCCCGAAATGCCGTCCGTCGCCGGTCACCCGCCCGCGGCGACAAGCAATCGCAGGTCGCGCAGGTTGTGGCCCGTGGGCCCTGTAACGACCGAGTCGCCCAGAGCCGTGAACAGCGGGCAGGCGTTGAATTCCGCCAGCGACGCCTCGGGATTGAATGCAAACGCTTGCGCTCGTGCAACTGTCGTGGGGTCGGCGATCGCCCCGGCTGCCCGCGTGTTTCCGTCGATCCCGTCGGTGCCCGCGCTAAGCACCGTCAGCGGCGCCGCATGGTGATTCGAGAGTTCCAGGGCACATGCGAGGGCAAACTGCTGATTGCGCCCGCCCGCTCCCGGCGTGCGCGTCAGGTTAACGGTGACTTCGCCCGCTGAGATCAGGCACAGCCGCGGATGCGCCTCGCGCAGCGTGTGAAAACGCGCCAGCAGGTACCGGGCCGCATCGGCGTAGTCCCAGTCATCGCAACTGTTATCCACGGCGACATAGTACCCGGCCTTCTCGGCCAGCGTCCGCGCATTCTCCACCAGGTCGTGGCTCGAGAGCAGAATCTCGAACACCGAGTCGCGGAAGGCCTCGTCCTCGCCCTTCATCGACGTCGCGGCGGTGATGCGCCTCGCCATCACCGCGCCCGCAATCTTCGGCAGGAACGGAGGCCGCCAGCTTTTATTGCCCGGCGACTCGGGCATGTCGTCCCGCTCAAAGAACGCGCGCACGGGGGCAGGGAATTTGCCCGCCAGATTGTAGCGCGCGATGATCGCCTTTACGTCCTCGACCGTCGAGTGATCGGGCGATGTCGGTCCCGAAGAGAGCGCGTCAAGGCTCCGCAGCGGCACATCGGGCAGCAGGAGCGACACCTTCATGGATTCCGGCGCCAGCATCGCAAGCCGCCCGCCCTTCACCTGCGAGTAGTGCTTGCGCAGCGTGTTGATCTCGTTGATGGGCGCGCCCGAGGCCAGCAGCGCCTGGTGGAATTCCCTCGAGTCCCCGAGGCTGATATTTGCGTCGATCGGCAGATCAAAGATCGCCGATCCGCCTCCGGAGATGAGGAACACAACGAGCGTGTCTCTCCTCGCCTTTTTAAGCAGCGCCACCGCTGCGCGCGCGGCGGCAAACGATTCCTCATTCGGCAGGGGGTGCCCGCCCTCAAAGTAGCGGAACCGCCAGTTGCGTTTCTTCGGCAGCACGTTGGAACAGCAGATGCCCCGCAGTCCCTTGCGCCGCTTCATGCGGTCCAGCAGTACCTCGAGCATCGGCCCCGCCGCCTTGCCGATCGCAATCACAAACACTCGCCTGTAGCCGGAAAGATCAATCGTCTCCGGGCCGCTGCCGTCAGGCATCAGCCTGTGCAGCCAATTGCCGTTGAACCGCAGGCGGCGGTCGAACGCCGATTCAATGCTGCACGCTGCGAGCGCGCCATTGAAGATTTCCTTCGTCGTAGTATGCAATGTCTCAAGCGCCAGATCGCTCACGGGAGTCATCAGACTTGCTCCTTCAGCCAGCTCACCAATGCATCCTGCATCGGCTCAAGCCGGCCGGTAAAAAAATGATCGGCGCCGGGGATAAAGACGATCTGTTTCGGATCCGATGCCTCCGCGGCAACGCGCTCCAGCTCCGCGCGAGGCGCAAACTGGTCGCTGTCGCCGCTCAAAAACAGCTTCGGGATCCTGAGGTCCTTCAAAAATGAATAACGGTATGAACGCCCTCCGGCAAGTGTGGGCAGCCCAAGCGCCGCAACGGCCCTCACATTGTGCCGGCCTTCCATTAGAGCTCCAAGAGCCATTGCAGCGCCAAAGCTGAAACCCGCCAGAACCATCGGCAGCCGATATGTAGCCGCAAGCCAGTCCAGCGCGGCAAGCACGTCGCCGGCCTCCGCATGTCCGTCATGCTCGCCCTCGCTCAATCCTGTGCCGCGGAAGTTGAAGCGCAGCACCGGCCAGCCCAGGCCTCGCTCCGGCGCATTCAGCGCCTTCATCGCGTGGTACACCACCTTATTGTGGAGGGTTCCGCCGCCCATCGGGTGCGGGTGGCAGACAACTGCAGCAAACCGCGCCTCGGGCATTCCTTCGTTGAGTATCGCTTCGAGCCGGCCCGCCGGACCCCGCAAATCGATGCTCCTCACCCGCGGGGCTTGCGGCGGTTCGGAGGGTAAATCGACTAACAAACGGGGGATCATTCCATCCATCATTGTATCGCTGTTCCGGTTGCCGCCGCGCCATCCGCCGGGGCCTTGCCGCCGCTGCGTTATCCTTGCTCCATCATGTCCCAAGCGCCGCTCGATCCCATCCGCCTGACGCGCGAACTGGTTGAAATCGAATCCGTTACCTACCACGAGGGCGCGGTGGGCGACTTCCTCGCCACATTCCTGGCGGAGCGCGGCTGGGAAGTGGAAAAGATGCAGGTCCCCCCTCCGACCGACAGTGCACCCACCGGCCCCCGCTGGAATGTCTATGCCGGGCCGCCCGGGACACCGGATCTTGTTTTCTCAACCCACATGGACACCGTCCCGCCGCACCTGCCCTTCCGCGACGACGGCGAGTTTCTCCACGGCCGCGGCGTGTGCGATGCCAAGGGAATCATCGCCGCGCAGGTGGCCGCCGCCGAAGCTCTCCGTGCTGAAGGCTTCCGCGTTGGCCTGCTTTTTGTCTCGGGCGAGGAGCGCGACTCGGCCGGCGCCAAGGTCGCCAATGAGAATCCCAAGGGCAGCCGCTTCCTGATCAATGGCGAGCCGACCGACAACCGTCTCGGTGTTGCGACCAAGGGAACTCTCCGCGCCATCTTGCGTTCGACCGGGATCATGGCGCACTCGGCCTATCCCGAGCTCGGCGACAGCGCGGTGCACAAACTCGTGAAGGCTCTCGCCCGCCTGCTCGAACTCGACCTCCCGGTGACCGAAGATATCGGCCCATCCACGCTGAACATCGGCCTCATCAGCGGAGGCCGCGCGCCCAACGTCATCGCCGATGCCGCTGAGGCCCAGGTCCTCACGCGCCTTGTGGGTGACTCCGCTCCCGTCCGCGCCGCGATCCTCGAAGCGTGCGCAGGCCTTGCCGACGTCGACTTCACGCTCGAGATTCCCTTCGTGCGCCTCCGCTCCGTTCCCGGCCTCCCCACCATGATCGCCAAGTTCACCACCGATATTCCATGGCTTTCCAACTGGGGTGAGCCGCTGCTGCTCGGGCCCGGTTCGATTCACGTAGCGCACACGCCCGGCGAGAAGATCGCGAAGAGGGAACTGCTCGAAGCCGTCGATCTCTACGTTCGCGTCGCAAAGGAGCTGCTCTCCTGAGCACGTGCCGCATCAGCCCCGCCTGAAAAGAATTCTCTGGCTCGTCCCGCTCTTCGGATGGAATAATCGATCCACATTTCACGCGTTCTTCTGAATCAGCGCGTATTTTCCCTGGGGAAATCTGCAAAGGACAAGCCATGTGCGGAATCGTCGCCGTCTTCTCGCGCCGCGAACCTGTCTCGCCGTCAACAATCGAGCGCGCAACACGAACCCTCTATCACCGCGGCCCCGACGGCCAACGCAATTGGATCTCCTCTGACCGCAGAGTCGGCCTCGGCCACGCGCGCCTCAGCATCATCGACCTCACCACCGGCGACCAGCCCATCTCCAGCGAAGACGGCCGCACGCACATCGTCGTGAACGGCGAGTTCTACGGCTACGAAGCGATTCGCCGCGAGCTCCAGGACCGCGGCCACCACCTGCGCACGCGCACCGACAGCGAGATCGCCGTGCACCTCTATGAGGACTTCGGCACCCAGTGCCTGCATCACCTGCGCGGCGAGTTCGCCCTCGTGCTGTGGGACGAAAACCGCCGGCGCCTCTTCGCGGCTCGCGACCGCTTTGGCATCAAGCCGCTCTTCTACGCATGGCTCGGCGACACGCTCTATCTCGCATCTGAAGCAAAAGCTCTCTTCGCCGCGGGCGTCCCCGCGCGATGGGATGAGGAGGCCGTCTATCACTCCATGTCGTTCGGCGGCCACCAGGTTCGCACCATCTACGACGGCGTGTTCCAGGTGCCGCCCGGCTACTACATGCTGGCAACTGAAAAACACGTTCAGCTCAACCAGTACTGGGACTTCAACTACCCGTCGGCAGCGCAGTCCTCTCCCGCGCGCTCCGACGCCGACTACGCCGCCGAGTTCCGCGAGGTCTTCGAAGAAGCAGTCCGCATCCGTCTTCGCGCAGACGTCCCCGTCGGCGTGTATCTCAGCGGAGGCCTCGATTCGTGCTCCGTGCTCGGCCTCGCCGCGCGACACCATCCCGACCCGATCCGCGCGTTCACCCTCACATTCGAAGACGCGGACTACGACGAAGGCCCGATCGCCCGCGAAATGGCCGCCAAAGCCGGAGCCGAGTTCAACGCCATTCCCATCGCGCAGCGCGACCTGGCCGATGCCTTTTCCGACGCGATTGCCCAGTCTGAGACAACCTGCGTCAACGCGCATGGAGTGGCCAAGTATCTCCTTAGCCGCGCCGTGCGCGACGCGGGCTACAAGGTCGTCATCACCGGCGAAGGTTCCGACGAGATCCTCGGCGGCTATCCGCACTTCCGTCGCGACATGCTGCTCTACAACCGCGAAGGCCAGGACCCTGAAGCGATTCAGCAACTGCTCACGTGGCTCGAGGAGCACAACTCCGTCTCCCGCGGGCTCCTTCTGCCCGACGGCGAAATCGGCAATCTCGAAGGCGTCAAGCGCGTCCTCGGCTACGTGCCCTCGTGGATCGAAACGTTTTCGTCGCGCATGGTCAAGCTTCGCCCGCTTCTCGCGCCAGATTTCCACTCGCGCTACGGCCATCTCGAAGGAGACTTCGCGATCTTGGACGATACAGACGTGCGCCGCCAGCTCACCGGCCGTGATCCGCTCAACCAGTCGCTCTATCTCTGGGCCAAAACCGTCATGGCCGGCTACATCCTCACCATGCTGGGCGACCGCATGGAGATGGGCCACTCCATCGAAGGCCGCGTCCCGTTCCTCGATCACAAGGTCGTCGAACTGCTCGCTTCGCAGCCCGTCAACATGAAGGTCCGCGGCATGACCGAGAAGTTCGTTCTCCGCGAAGCGGTGAAAGACGTCATCACCGACACGGTCTACCGCCGCCAGAAGCATCCCTTTCTGAGCCCGCCTGCAACGCAGCACCCTGACGGCACGTTCCAGGTCTTCGTGCAGGACACGCTGCGTGGCGCAACACTGCGCGACATGCCCTTCTTCGATCAGAAGCGTGTAGTCGAATTGCTCGACCGCCTGCCCTCCATGGACACGGGAGCGCGCACGGCCAACGACCAGATCCTCATGTACATCCTCAGCCTGTGCGTGCTTCACGACCGCTTCGGCATTTCATCCAGCCGCGAAGCAGCCACTGTCGCCGCCGAAGAGGTGGCCGCTCTCTGACACTGAAGCGGCGGATCGCAGTTCATCTCCGCATCCGCCGCTTATCATGAGATCAGGCAAACATCGCATATGACCGTATCCATCTACGACATCCCTGTGCACACGCTCTCCGGCCAGCAATCATCCCTCGCGCCGTTCAAGGGCAAGGTGCTCCTCATTGTCAACGTGGCTTCAAAGTGCGGCCTCACGCCGCAGTACGAAGGCCTCGAGCGCCTCTACGCGCACTACCGCGAACGCGGTTTCGTCATCGCCGGATTTCCCTCCAACGACTTCTTAGGCCAGGAACCCGGCACCTCCGACGACATCCGGAATTTCTGCGCCACAAATTACGGCGTCGACTTTCCCATGTTCGAAAAGATCCCCGTTGTCGGCCCGCAAAAACATCCCCTCTACGCCGCGCTCATAGCCGCTGAGCCCCGCGCCATCAGCACCGGCGAAAAGCCCTTTGCCGACGACCTCCGCAAATACGGCATCCATCCCAACGCCGAGCCCGAGATCCTGTGGAACTTCGAAAAGTTCCTCGTCGCGCGCGACGGTGAAATCGCCGCGCGATTCGCACCCGACACGCAGCCCTTCGATCCGCGCCTCACCGAGGCCATCGAGGCCGAACTCGCTGACGACGGAGAGTGACGCCTCACCCTTCGACAATTTATTCTCGGGCCATGCACCAAGAGGATTCCACGTCCGCCGGCGCCGCCAATCAGCTCGAACATTCGTCATCATCCTATCTGCGCTCGGCGCGGCATCAGCCCGTGCAGTGGCAGCCGTGGAGTCCGCAGGCATTCGCGCGCGCGCAGGCTGAGGACAAGCCCATCCTTCTCGACATCGGCGCGGTCTGGTGCCACTGGTGCCACGTCATGGACCGCGAATCCTACGAAGACGCCGAGATGGCGCGCATCATCAACGACCACTTCGTGCCCGTAAAAGTGGACCGCGACGAGCGCCCCGACGTCGACACCCGCTACCAGGCCGCCGTGCAGGCCATCAGCGGTCAGGGCGGATGGCCCCTCACCGCGTTCCTCACGCCCGACGGCCGCCCCTACTTCGGCGGAACATATTTCCCGCGCGATGACCGATACGGCCGCCCCGGCTTCGGCCGCGTCCTGCTGACCATGGCGCAGGTGTGGCGCGACCGCAAGAACGAAGCCCTCGATTCCGCCTCCAGCGTCATGGCAGCCATCGAGCACAACGAGAGCTTCTCGGGCCGCGGCGGCGAACTCACGCTTTCGCTCGCGGACAAGATCGCCGGCTCCGCGCTCTCGCAGTTCGACCCCCGCAACGGCGGCTTCGGCTCGCAGCCCAAGTTCCCGCATCCAGCCGCACTCGACCTGCTGCTTCAGATCGCCATGCACCGCAACAACGAGCAGGCCGGCAATGCGTTTCTCGTCACGCTCGAAAAAATGGCCCGCGGCGGCGTCTACGACCAGCTCGCCGGCGGATTCCACCGCTACTCGGTCGATGAGCAGTGGATCGTTCCGCACTTCGAGAAGATGCTCTACGACAACACCGAGCTCCTGCGCAACTACGTGCACGCCTTTCAGAGCTACGAGCGCGAGGACTTCAAGACCGTAGCCGAAGAGATCATCGCATGGCTCGACTCGACCATGACCGATCGCGAGCACGGCGGCTTCTACGCCTCGCAGGACGCCGACATCAATCTCGACGACGACGGCGACTATTTCACCTGGACGCTCGAAGAAGCCCGCGCCGTGCTCACCCACGAAGAGCTCGAGGTCGCGTCGCTCTACTACGACATCGGCGAGCTCGGCGACATGCACCACAACCCGGCGAAAAATGTCCTCCACGTAAAACTCACGCGCGAGCAGGCGGCCGCGCAGACCGGCGTTCCGCTTGAAGATTTCAACCGCCTGCTCGCATCGGCGCGTCGCAAGCTTCTCGCAGCACGCGCCCAGCGCCCAACACCCTTCATCGACCGCACGCTCTACACCGGCTGGAACGCGATGGCCATCACCGCTTACCTTGAGGCGGCGACCGTCCTGCGCAACGATGCCGCGCGCAACTTTGCTCTTCTCACGCTCCGCCGCCTCCTCTCCGACGCATGGTCCGGCGCCGGCCTGCTCCACCACGTCATCGCGTACCCGGACGCACCAGAAGCACGGGAAACACGGGGCGAGCATGGAAGTGACGCGCCCGCCCGCATCCCCGGCACGCTCGACGACTACGCCTTCACCATTCACGCCTGCGTCGACGGATGGTTCTCGAGCGGCCGCAGGGAGTTCTACCAGGCCGCCGTCACCCTCGCCGACGCCATGATCGCCCGCTTCTACGATCGAACCGCGGGGGCTTTCTACGACACATCGGCCGATCATTCAGAATCTCAGATCGGCGCACTTACGGCCCGTCGCAAGCCCCTTCAGGACACCCCCACCCCGGCCGGCAATCCCACCGCCGCGTCCGCTTTGCTACGCCTCGAAACGCTCTCAGGAAAGCAGGAGTACCGCGAGATCGCCGAAGACACGCTCGGCTCATTCGCCGGCATCGTCGAGCATTTCGGCCTCTACGCAGGCAGCTACGGCCTCGCCCTCGAACGCTTTCTTCAGGATCCCGTCCAGGTAATTGTCGTCGGCTCCGGCCCCGAAGCCGCGCGTCTAGAAGCCACCGCCGTCGCCCGCTTCGGCGTGCAAAAAACGGTCGTGCGCCTGGACGCGTCTCACATCGTCCCCGGAAGCATCCCCGAAGCATTGGCCGAAACGCTCCTCTCCGTCCCCGTGCCCAGCGGCGCCGCGGCGTGGGCCATCGTCTGCCGCCACCGCACCTGCCTGCCCCCCGTCACCGACGCCGAATCCCTCCTCAAAGCCCTCGACGAAGCGCCTGCGAACAGCTAATGGCCGCCGTGACCGCCGAACACTGATCATTGTCCTCTGCCATGATGATCAACCCGGTACTCGAACACTTGGGTAACTTCCGGTTGCGCGACAATCCGCCCCCACTCGCGCCGTGACCGTTAAAATAGCGGACTAGGGCCAAGGCTTGAGCGCATAGCCTGACTCGTTCTAACTTACAAAGCTTCTGGCGATGAGTGGACCAAAACGCTTCTCGACATGTTGAATGCCGCCTGCAACATCTGACAGGAGGAACACCCATGGGATTCAATGGCGATGAACTGCTTGCTCGCGGCCCCGAAGCGGAACAACCCTTAGGCGGACTGGTCGACGTCGAAGCCGGGAGCAAGCGGCTGATCGAGCGGCAAAACTCGGAAAGGATTGCGGCTCTCGAGGTGGAACACGAAGAGTTGATCGTGAAACGCCGCAGGCTTGAGGAAACCGAGGGCGCACTGCTGGCTGAACGGGCTCAACTCATGGTCAACGCTGCTCCTGTCGAGAGTGCCGTGCGGAATGCCGATTCAGCTCTCAAGTCGGCTTGGAATCAGGCGCCCAACGCGAAGTTCGCGTCCCGAGCCGAAGTCCAGGCTCATGACGAGCGGGTTGCCCTTGCCCAGAAGTCGCTGGCCGAGGCAACGGCTAGACAAAAGGAACACAACGCCCAGGTCGTGAAGTGGAGAAGCGCTGAAGTAGCGAACCAGGAAGTGCGGAAAAAGCTGGACCGGCAGATCGAGGAGACTCGGCGCGACTTGCAAACCCTGCGCGGCGTGAAGATGCCGCCACCGGTGAACCCATCGACTGGCACCGATCAATGAACAGCGCCCATCGTGGCCCGACCATATGGTGGGACGAATGCCCCTCATACCTGCTCCCCTCCACGCTGTCTTCCTGAGCGACGATCCTGACCCAGAGCAGAGCGAAGGGGAACGGGAGGAGTCGAACGATCTGCGGTCGCTTCTGAGAACTCGACGATCGGATACCTTCCGACCTGGCGACCACTCTCTCAGAACGGAGAAACAATTGGGATCGTTTATAGTACTGACCATGCATTTCAGAAAACGAGCATTCTCTGCTTGTGCCATATTGCTTGGTTGTGCGCTTCTTCTTTTGCCACTGGCGTGTTGGGGGTCCGACGGCAAGCCCAACGAACGGATATACAACGCGCCGTTTGAAAAGGTGTGGCAAATTTGCATTCAAACGGCGAATCAAAACTGGAAGGTTACTCATACGGACCAGTCACAGGGGATTCTGAAGTTCCGTCAGGGAATGTCGCTCAAGACAAACTCATGGGGAATGCATGTTCGCGTCACCGTAAGCCGAGTGGACGAGAGTCATACAAAAGTTATTCTGAATTCTGAAAAGATTGACCCCCTCGAATTGTCGTGGGCGGGGCGGGACATCAGAAAGAGATTCTTCGCTGTATTGGACAACTCATTTGTCACCCGATCGACAAAAACTGACGATCCGACCAACACAGGTCCAACCGCGAGCGGAGTTGCGCCCTAGTCACCGCTCATCCGAAAGTTATCCCCCAAGCATCAACAACGGATGACTAACCTCTGCCTCACCCCTCCCCTGTAAACGGATTACTCTCCTGCGGTTTGATCGTAGTTGGATCCTTCGCCGTCGCCGGAGCCTCGTGCTCCGGCGGGTGGCCGCGGCCCTTTCGCTTTTCCGGATTGAAACTTGGACAGCCGGGTGCGGATGAGGACGGAGCCGATCCGGCAGGAAAAACGTCATCATCTCTTTATCAAGCCGAGCGTATAGTAGGTCGCATGAAAATTCCCGTTTTAGCCGCTCTCGTGTGCGCGCTCATCGGGTGTTCGATGACGGCGCTGGGACAGAACTCCACCCAATATCAAACGTGCATGGGATGGTTTGCGCTCTGCACGACCGCAACCTGCGGTGCGCCAAAGCCCAACGACGCGTCGGCGACGTACAAGTGCCGGAAATGCAAGATGTACAACGGTAACTCGGTTATGACTCTCCAAACCAACCAGACCGCCTGCTTGACCGTCACAGGGCCGCAACCAGCGAAAGGGACAACTGTCCAATCGCGGTTCGCCATGACAACCGACCTCAGCCTCGTCACGTGCACGAACAATAACTCATGGGCGAACTGCCTCAACGCGACGTGCACGGTCGATGCCAATACCCACGAAGCCACCTGTAAGTGCCCGTCGCAATCATCGCCGCAATATGTCTGGGGAACCGCCGATCCCAATAACACCAAGCAGAAAGGTTGCACGGGCGACCCCGTGATTTCGTCGGAGAGCAAGCCAGACGCCGACCAGATCGGCGAGTACTGGAAAACCGAAAAACTGGTGCCCTTTGTACCGGTTCTGCCACCCACAAAGAAATAGTCACCCACATCTCGTAAGTTATCCCGAAGCATCAGTCGCTGCCGCCTTCATCCCTCTCCCGTAAACGGATTGCTCTCCTGCGGCTTGATCGTAGTAGGGTCCTTCGCCGCCGGCTGAGCCTCGTGCTCCGCGGTTCGAGGCGTAACGTCTGCCGCCGGCCCTCCAAAGGCATTGAACACGCGGTTCGGATCCCCCGGCAGCATATGGTTCTCCTCGAGCGCGATCCTCACGCGCCGCTGGAACTCACGCATCGGCCCGTACTGCTGCGTCGCCTTCGTCTTGAAGATCACCGGAAAAATCAGCTGCGACCCCTTCATCGAATCCACGCCCAGGATCTGCGGTTCGGCCAGGAACATGTTCTTGAACTCGGGCAGGTTTCGCACCTCGGTCGCAACCTCCTTCAGAATCTCCATCACCTTGTTCGGATCGGCCGAAAAATCCACGCTCACGTTCATCGTGGCCACGCTGAAGTCCGCGCTCTGGTTCGCCACCGTGGTGATCTGCGAGTTGGGAATCATGTACAGCGTGCCGTCGCCGCCGCGAACCGTGGTCTTGCGCAGCGTCATCCCCTCCACCGTCCCCGTAAGGCCGGCGACGGTAACCACGTCACCCACGTTGAACTGGTCCTCCACCAGGATCGTCGCCCCATTCAGCATGTCCTTCACCAGGCTCTGCGCCGCCAGCCCGATTGCCACCCCCGCAATGCCCGCCGACGTAAGCAGCGGGCTCAGGTTCAACCCCAGCGCAGCCAGGAACTGCAGTCCGACGATTGCGCCGATGGCCATGATGCCCGTGGTCCGGATCACGCCCGCCAGCGTCTTCACCTGCGATATCCGCGCCGGGCTGGCCGCATGCTGCTCGGCGATCCGGATCATGCGGGAAGTGAACAGCCGAAGCACCCGCGCCAGCACGATGCCGATAACGGCCACCATCACCAGGTGCGGCAGCTTGGTGCGCGTGAACTCCTGCGCGTCTCCAATCCATTCGTCGAGCACTTTGCCCCAGAACCGGCCCTCCGCGAAGATCCCGGTCCTGAAGGCAAACCATCCGAATTGATACATCCCAGCCCTCCGTTTTCCAATCTATATTGTTCAAAGGCCGCCCGCGCACGGGGCGGGACCCGCGGAGCAGTTCCCGCACAACGCGTTCTTACACTATTACTTGAGGCCCGCGGCAGCTCCGCAAAGCGGTTACGAGATTAGATGTGCCTTGGAATGAAGCTCGTTCCTGAGCTTGACGTCACCAAAAAATGGGCGCACAAATTCTCGATTTTCCCCGGGTTGCGTGGGAAAATAGGTGCATTATTGCGTTCCCGTTCGTGTGCGACGTTGCTCATACTCCGGCTTCATATGGAGGTCCCAATGCATAGCAGCACATCCCGGGGCGTTCCTAACCCCGGTCCGGGCCGACGAACCGCCCTGCGTTTCGGCGGTGTCGCCGTCCTCGTGGGCTGCTGCGTTTTCATCGCCCTCGCGCAGCAGCAGTCGCAGCAGTCCGGCTCGGCGAGTTCGCTCCCCGCTCATCCCGAAAAACCCTATCTGCTTCCTGAAGCCAACCGGCTGCCCGACGCCAACGACCGGATGCAGATGAACGACCAGCAGCGCAAGAATGCCAGCTTTGAAGCCGCCAACAAGGAGCGCCAGCGCCAGATCGCCGATGACGCTGCCCGCCTTCTCGAACTCGCAACCCAACTCAAAGCAGAAGTGGACAAGACCGACAAGGACACCCTCTCGCTCAATGTCATCCGCAAGGCCGAGACCATCGAGAAGCTCGCCAAGGGCGTGAAAGAAAAAATGAAGTTGACAGTTGGAGCAAGCTGACGCTCGAACCAAACGGAACTCCCCATCGGAGGGTCGCCATGCATCCCGAACAGGCTCATCTAAGGAAAGCCCAAATCCCCGGCTTTGTCTCTCTCCGCTGGCTGGCCCGCGTCGCTGCTGCCACCGTCCTAATTGCGGCAGCCGCGCCATATGGCCTCAATCAACAGGCCCCGGGCCCCGTCGGGCAGATGCAGGGCAGCGGCCCCCAGTCGAGTCCTACGGCCGAGTCTCAAGCCAGCATCAATCACTTGGCCGACGCCAACGACAAGATGCTGGTAAACGACCAGCATCACAAGACTGCCAGCTTTGAGGCCGCGAACAAGGAGCGCCAGCGCCAGATCGCCGATGACGCTGCCCGCCTTCTCGAACTCGCAACCCAGCTCAAAGCCGAAGTGGACAAGACCGGCAAGGACACACTCTCGCTCAATGTCATCCGCAAGGCCGACACCATCGAGAAGCTCGCCAAGGGCGTGGAAGAAAAAATGAAGTTGACAGTTGGAGCAAGCTGACGCTCGAACCAAATGGAACTCCCCATCGGAGGTTCGCCATGCACCACAGGCGGAATCATTCACGGAAAGGACCAATCCCCAACTTCGTCTCACCCCGCTGGCTTGTCCCCGTCGCCGCTGCCGCCTTCCTGGTCGCGGCTGCGGCGCCCCACAGCTTCGCTCAGGCTCCCGGCGGGCAGATGATGCCCAACGGCCCCCAGCCCAGCCCCACAGGCGGGTATCAGCCCGGCGTTAATCGCCTCCCCGACGCCAATGCCCGGATGCAGCTGAACGACCAGCAAAACAGGAAGGCCAGCTTTCTCGCGGCCAACAAGGAGCGCTTGCGCCAGATCTCCGATGACGCCGCACGCCTTCTTCAACTCGCAACCGAACTCAAAGCCGAAGTCGACAAGACCGACAAGGACACGCTCTCGCTGAATGTCATCCGCAAGGCGGACACCATCGAGAAGCTGGCCAAAGGCGTGAAAGAGAAGATGAAGTTGACAGTGGGAGCAAGCTGACGCGCAGAAACCTGAGACCAGCGAGCATCACGGGGGCTCATAATGCACGCAAAGCCGAATCACACTTTATCTGATTCACCCGCGCGGCACACTCTTCAGTTCAGCGCTGAATGGCTCCGCGCCGCAGTTCTCCTGTTCGCACTGGCGGCATTGGCGCCGGCCGCCGGAGTGTGCCAGGGACCACCCAGCGGCGCCAGCGGCCAGGTTCCCCTTACGAATCCCCAGCCCCACCCCAATTCAATCATCCTTCCTGAAGCGAATCGCACTCCCGACGCCAACGAAATCATGGAGATGCGCAGCCGGAAGGCGAAGAACGCCAATTTTGAAGCCGCGAACATCGAGCGCAAGCGCCAGCTTATGGAGGACAGCGCCATGTTGCTCAAACTCGCCGCGGAACTCAAAGCCGAGGTCGACAAGACCCCCTCGGACATGCTCTCGCTCGGCCTCATGCGCAAGGCGGACGACATCGAGCGTCTCGCCCACATCGTGCAGGCAAAAATGAAGCTCACGGTCGGTGCGGAATGATCCGCTGCTCGCGCCTGGCGCCCTGAAGATCGAAGAGGAACTTCGATGCACATCTCGATCCCCGGTAGAATCCGGCGCTCCGGTCCAGCACGTAACAGCGGGCACAGCCGCGCCTGGCCGCGGATGCCCAGGCTGCTCGCCGCTGCGATGCTCTTCGTGCTCCCCCTCGTCGCGCAATCTCCCGGCTCACCCGGCGCACCCGGCCCGCCGCACATGCAGGCCAGGTCGTCGGAGTTCCCATTCGACTCGCCTTCACCCGGCGATCAATTGAGCGCCCGCCGCGTTGCCATGCTCAATACCCTTCGGCAAAAGGCGATTACCTCCGACACGGACAGGCTCCTCGCCCTCGCAAAGCAGCTGAACGACGACGCCGCCGCCGGAGGCTCGATCCTCTCGCTCCCTGAGAAGATGCACAAAGCCGCGGAAATCGAGAAGCTCGCCAAAAACGTGAAAGAAAAAATGACCTACTCCATCGGAGACCCCTCGCAACTCGGCCCAACCCAGTTTTTCCCCCACTGATACCCCCTCCCCCCTCCCCTGAAAATCCCAATCCGGGACACTGTCAGGGGTCTTTCCGTATTGATACAATCTCCGATGGACTTCCGGCCTCGACGGCAAAACCGGCCATCGGGCATCCTGAAGCCCTTGCAACCGAACTCGGCCTCGGAACCATCTAGCAAGCAGCGCCTCTGGGATGAACCCGCGGGTTTCCGCCACAGGGCGCAGTCGCAGGATCAATGAACCTCCGGCACGGCCATCGCGCCCGCCGGAACCGTAATTTGGGAGTGACGGCAAATGGACGTCGCAGTATCCAGCCTTCGCGCGCCCGGCAACGCTGTACTGAACGGCAGCCCCAGCCCGCAGAGTCTCGTCGAAATCTATCGGCTGATGTACATGTCGCGCCGCATTGACGATCGCGAGATCCTTCTCAAGCGGCAGAACAAGATCTTCTTCCAGGTCTCCGGAGCAGGCCACGAGGCCCTCCAGGTCGGCGCCGCGCTCGCACTCAAGCCTGGCTACGACTGGTTCTTCCCCTACTATCGCGACCGCGCACTGAGCCTCGCTCTCGGCGTCACTCCAACCGACATGCTCCTGCAGGCCGTCGGAGCCGAAGGCGACACCGCCAGCGGCGGCCGGCAGATGCCCTGCCACTGGAGCAGCCGTTCCCTCCACATCGTCAGCACCTCGTCATCCACCGCCACCCAGATGCTCCACGCCATCGGTTGCGCCGAGGCCGGCCGCTACTTCTCGCGCCACCCCGAAGCAGCCGACAAAGTTCTCGGCGACTACCCCGGGGCCCCCGGCGACAGGTCTTTGTCGCTGGGGTCGGACTACCGCGAGTTCCACAACGTCGAATTCCACGGCGACGAAGTCGTCCTCGCCTGCATCGGCGAAGGCTCAACCTCAGAAGGCGAGTTCTGGGAAGCCCTCAACACCGCCTCCAACCAGAAGCTGCCCGTCATCTTCATGATCGAAGACAACGGCTACGCCATCAGCGTTCCCGTCGAAGTCAACACGCCCGGCGGCAACATCTCGCGCCTCGTCGCCAACTTCCCCAACTTCCACTTCCAGGAAATCGACGGAACCGATCCCGTCGCCTGCCTGCAAGCCTTCCAGTCTGCCGCCGACTACTGCCGCGCCGGCCACGGTCCCGCATTCGTCCACGGCCACTGCGTCAGGCCCTACTCGCACTCGCTCTCGGATGACGACAAGCTCTATCGCTCCGCATCCGAGCGCGAGGCCGACGCCCTTCGCGATCCCATCCACCTCATGCAGATGCGCCTCCTGCGCGAAAACATCCTGACCACCGAGCAGGTCACCGATCTCGAACATCAGTGGGACCAGGAAATCATCGACGCCGCAGACGCCGCGCTCAAAGCGCCCATACCGCCCGTCGAAAGCATCCCGAAACACGTCTACTCCGAAGACCTAGACCCCACGCGCGCCGCATTCGCAACCGAAAAAATCGCGGCCCCCGGCTCCGGCGCGGGCAAGTCGAAAACCGCGCAGGGCAGCGCCCCGCGCACCATGGCCGACCTCATCAACGCCTGCCTCCACGACGAGATGCGCCGCGACGAGCGCATCATCGTCTACGGCGAAGACGTCGCCGACGCCAGCCGCGAAGACGCGCTCTCCGAAGTCAAAGGCAAGGGAGGCGTCTTCAAGCTCACCGCCGGCCTTCAGACAGCCTTCGGCTCCGAGCGCGTCTTCAACTCACCGCTCGCCGAAGCCAACATCGTCGGCCGCGCCGTCGGTTACGCCATCCGCGGCATGAAGCCCATCGTCGAAATCCAGTTCTTCGACTACATCTGGCCCGCCATGCACCAGATCCGCAACGAGCTCGCCCTCATGCGTTGGCGCTCCAACGGCGGATGGGCCTCGCCCGCGGTCATCCGCGTGCCCATCGGCGGATACCTCACCGGCGGCGCCATCTACCACTCGCAATCCGGCGAGAGCCTCTTCACGCACATCCCCGGCCTGCGCATCGTCATGCCGTCCAACGCGCTTGACGCCAACGGCCTTCTCCGCACCGCCATCCGCTGCGACGACCCCGTCATGTTCCTCGAGCACAAGCGGCTCTACCGCGAAACCTACGGCCGCGCGCCCTATCCCGGCCCGGACTTCGCCATTCCCTTCGGCAAGGCCCGCATCGTGCGCCCCGGAACCAACATCACGCTCATCACTTACGGAGCCGTCGTCCCGCGCGCTCTCCAGGCCGCGCAACTGGCCGAGCGCAAGCACAACATCTCGGTCGAAATCCTCGACCTCCGCACGCTCAATCCCTATGACTGGGAAGCCATCGCCGAATCCGTCCGCAAAACCAGCCGCGTCATCGTCGCGCACGAAGACATGATCAGCTGGGGCTACGGCGCCGAACTCGCCGCGCGCATCGCCGACGAACTCTTCGAAGACCTCGACGCACCCGTAAAGCGCGTAGCCGGCATGGACACGTTCGTCGCCTACCAGCCCGTCCTCGAAGACGTGATCCTGCCCCAACCCGAAAAAATCCTCCAGGCAATAGTCGACCTCAAGGCCTGGTGATCGAGCGCGGTTTTTCACGGACGTCAGAAGCGAGACGGCCGGCCAACATTGGCCGGCCGTCTTGTATTTGCATTCACTGAAGCCGCCTAAGGCGCCGACACCGTAGCCTGCGCCGAAGTGCTTCCTCCATGATGATCGGCACAAGTCACTCCGACGATATACGTCATCGGATGCCCGTTACTCCCATTCGCTCTCAACTGCAGCGTCAACGGCCCGGTGATGACGAAATCCGAAGCAGGTGCCGGGCTTCCGCCGAGGCTCACCCCATTGATCGAACAAACAGGCGCCGGATCGCAAACGTCCGTGTCCTTCACCAGGATCGTCACCGGGTCGAGCTTCTTATTCGGCGGGCTGATCACCGCCGGCGATGCGACCGCCGAAGTAATCGTCGGCGGAACATCGGCGACCGTAACAGTCGTCATGCACGAGTTCTGGTTGCCTGAAGCATCCGTAGCCGTGCAGGTCACCGGAGTCGTGCCGAACCCGAACGTCGACCCCGAGCTCGGAACGCAGCTCGCCGTCACCGCCGGGCAGTTATCCGAGAACGTCGGATTCACCGCCACGGCCGCGCCCGACGAGCTTGTGCACATCACCGTCGTTGCCGCCGGGCACGAGATGTTCGGCTTCTGCATATCCACTACCGTCACATTGGCAGAGCACGATGCAGTCGCGCGATCCGGGCCGTTGTCCACAACGGTCAGCAGCACCGGCGTAACCCCCAGCGTGTACGGCCCCGCCGGAGACTGCGTCACGGTCACGCCTTCGCCGTCCGGATCAAACGAACCGTGATTCACCGACGCCGTCGCATTGCTGCACAGGTTAAAGTCCGTCGACACAGAAACCGAATTGCACAATGCATCCGGATCAACCCCGATTGTTCCCGTGATGCTCGAGAATTTTGTCGTCGATGGAGTAGCGCAGGAACCGTTCGTGTCGCACGGAGTCTGGTCCGTGTCCACAATCAGCGAATCGCTCGGGCTCCCGAACAATGCGCTCGAAGATGGAGCGAACTGCACATTCGCCGTCAGGCTTTCTCCGCCCGGCAGCGTTGCCCCGGTCGGCTGTCCGTTCACCAGGCTGTAGAAGTTAAACCCGTCCGACTCCGTTCCCAGCCTGATGCTCAGGATGTTAAGGTCGCCTCCGCCGTTGTTCTGGATCGTCGATCCCATCTGCGACGAAGTGCCGTCCTGCACCTCGCCAAACGCCAGCGTCCCCGGGTTCGCAACTACAGGATCGGGCCCGTAGCGTTTGGTGCAGCTTCCAAAATCGTTGCTGAACTCCTCCTGGATCTGGTACCGGTTCCCGTGCAGCACAACGTTGGTCCCATCCGGCGCGACATAGCCGTAGATATAAGCGCACTTGTCGCCAATCTCGTCGGAGTTTCCTCCCGAGCCCTTCCACGCATTGATGAGCGGGTCTGTATTCGACTCGATCATTTCATGCGAGCTCGGGCTGAGCACGATGTCCAGCGTTTGCGAATTCGGATACCCAAGCGCCTGCACATCGGTAGGCCCGTAGCACGACCCATTCGAGGCGAACGGAATGAACGCATAGATCGTGTTCGAGCTGAAGAACGAGTGGTACGCGCAGAACGCGCCATCCTGGCTCGGCCCCAGCCCTATGCTGCTGGCGAAGCACTGCTGGTTGCCATCCGATCCCGGGCCATCGCACTCGCCCACGTTCGAAGGCGTGTAAACGAAATACTCCACGTTGACTCCCGGCGCGGCCCACGTCGGATTCGCCGCCAGCGCCACCGACACCTCGTTCTGGATGTCGCCATCGGTCAGCGGGCAGTGCGGCGTCGAGCCCACCGTGCCTGTCGGCGTGCCATCGCATCCTGACGGCGCGGCCGTCGTCGTATCCGTCCACGAAGGAGCGCCCAGCGACGCCGCATTCGGAACAGGCGTCCCCGACGAGTCGCCGTACTGGGTCACGATGTTGTAGTAAGGTGTCCCGCCGATATTCTCGAAGAAATTCTCAACGCCCGCCTGGTAGCCCGCCGGAAACGCCGACGCATACTGGGGCGAGCTCGCCGGCCGCCAGAAAATCAGGTAGTTGGTAGGGTTGCGCATAACCGGCCCGCCCCCATACGCCAGCGGCCCAGTCGTGCATCCCGGCGGCGAACTGCCGCAGGCAGGCTCCAGGTCGGCCCGCCCATTCATGGCATGTTGCGCGCGATAAACTTTTTCGGCCGGAGCCGAGAGGAAGTGGTGAATCCTGTTTCCCTTTGGGCCAACGATCTCGCGATCCGGCCCCTTGCCTTTCGAGTTCAATTGCTGACCCGATGCGAAGGCACAACAACACAGTAGGACAACCGTTGCAATGGTGGCTTTCATCCCGAACCTCCTGATTTGGGGGGTAAACCAGGCCCGGATTGCTGATCGCGTCGCCACGCTTCGCGTCGCTGACGCACGGATGCGCGGGGTCCCGCTCGGTGCGGAACGCACAGGATCGACACAGCTCACAGAAATGATCTGCGCCGCGGTGAACAGACTGCCTGCAATCGACGAGGTACAGCCCCGGCGATGGGGGCCGTTCATCTTTCCTTCTGGATTGTGCCGAAAGGGTCCCAGGTGCCAAGGCGCGGAAAATCAGTGGGACAGGGGAGGTACTGCAGCTAGAAGTTAGGGGGCATCATCAGCCGAATCATCGGCCTTGTCAAGACATTTCCAGATGCCCCTGCTCCTTTGGGCATCTGGACATCTTCGATCTTTTGACGAATCCAATTCCGGCCGCCCGGCATCTTCCGGACACTTCTCACACGCTGTTGTTCCGCACATACACCGAATACCGCTCATCCATGATCGTATTGAGCGGCACCAGCGTATGGATCGGCCCGCGCCCCTTCGAGTGGAACATCAGCGGCTGCCAGCGTGTCCCCTCCGTCTTCTCGAACCACACCTCGCCCGGCAGCGGCGCCTGCCCCTGCGGTCCCTTCTCCCACGGCAGAGCATCCGGCGGCCGCAAGTCGACCACCGGCATCGGGTACCCCTGGTCGTTGCGCCGCGGCCCCTCCGGCCCGTTGATCATCGATGCGGTCAGGTCCTCGGTCCCCATCCGCACCGCAAGCACCAGCGGCCCGTACATCGCCGCCTGCACCTTCTTGTCGTCCGGCGCAGTATCGACGTGAAGTGTCAGCGGAAGATCGAGCGTAACCACGTCGCCCGACTTCCAGTCGTGGTTCACCGTAACGTAGCTCGATGCCGCCGGCGTAGCCTGCACCGCCTGCCCGTTCACCGCAACCGCAACATCCTTCGTCGCCCAGTATGGAATCCGCAGCTTGATCGCAGTCGCCTTGCTCGGCGGATTCTCAACCGTCAACGTGATCCTCTGCTCCTCGGGGAACTTCGTCGTCTGCTTCACCTTCATCCCGCGCTCGCGCCAGTCCAGCGTCGACGGAATGTACAGGTTCACAAACAGCGAGTCTTCATCGTGCCAGTAGATGGAGTCGTTCAGCTTCGTGTACTCCTCGCTGCCCGTGCCCGTGCAGCACCAGAACGAATCCAGCGCCGTGCCGAACGTCTTGTACATCCCCGGCTGCAGCGACACGTAGTACATCAGCATCCCGTTGCCGTCCTGCGTGCCGTGGCGCACGTTGTAGAGTACGCGCTCGTAGTAGTCAAAAAACTTCGGGTCCGGATTCAGTCCGTACAAGTGCCGCGAAAGCTTCATCATGTTGTAGCTGCAGCAGCACTCTTCGGCGGCGGGGCCAAGCTTGCTCGCGATCGCGTCCGGTGCCTCCCATCCCTCGTAGTTGCTCGTGCCGCCCGTGCAGTACGCGTGGTGCTCCGTTATAAAGCGGTAGAAATTGTCGCTGATAGCGCGGAAATGATCGTCTCCCGTGAGCTCATACCCGCGCGCCGCGCCGATAACCTTCGGGATATTCGTATTCGCATGGTTGCCCGCGAGCTTGTCCTCGCCCGCCGCCAGCGGATCGAGAATCTTGTGGTGCTGAAACCGGTAAGCCAGGTCGCGGTACTTCGTATCGCCCGTGATGGCGTACAGGTTAAACGCGGACTCCATCATCCCGCCCTGCTCCACAAGCAGAACCCGCTGCCAGTCATCATCGGAGATTGGCTGCGAAAACGCCGCCGCCCACCCCGCCATGCGCTCCGCAATATCCAGCGCCTGCTTGTTGCCGGTGTGTTCGTACATGTCGATCATGCCCGCCATGATCTTGTGGTACGTGTAGAACGGCGCCCACACCTGCTTGTGCGCGCGCAGCCGGTCGAATTCCTCGGTTGGAAACGCGCTCAGGTAGCCGTCCTTCGCCTGGCACTTCGCGAGCGTGCTCACGAGATCGTCCGCCTTCGCGCGGATAAAATCGTCGCCCGTGCTCGCGTAGAGCATCGCGCACGCCGAAAGGTAGTGCCCGATGTAGTGGCCGCGCAGTTCGCAGTCCGGCCGCTCCCATCCGCCCAGCGGCTCCGCGTCCGACGCGATTCCGGCCGTCACGCGAAAGTTGTGCGCCAGCCGGTCGTTCGGCAGCGAGTAGAGGAAGCTGCGGTTCACCTCCAGCATGTCCTTGTACGTGCCGGGCAGCAGCCGTACGTCCGTCATCGAAAACGGCTCGGCCTTCCACTTCACCTTGGCGACGGCCGAGCGCGTCAAATTCTTCGTCGCGACATCGGCTGAGGCCGCGGCCGCGCTGGCGTCGGCGGGAAATGAAAGCGCTGTGCGGTGAAGAACCGCCGCGGACCCGGCGACAACGCCGGCGTTGCGAAGAAATCTTCTGCGATTGAGTTTGGAAGCCATTTGGGAAGCCCTCGGGAAAAGCGCGTGGAAGCGTTTTCTGACTTGAGTCAAATTGTACTCCACAATGTGCACAATCACGAAGGGTTCTCGATTTTTGTCAGTTCCCGCGATCGCTGCGGAATACAATCGGCTCAGGCGGTCCCCATGCGGCGGATTCTCCCATTCGTGCTCCTCTTCACTTTGAGCTCGGCTGGCGCCTTGGGCCAGAGTGACGATGAGATTCATGCAGCCGTCCAAAAGGCGGTTCGCGCCTATTCCCTCAACGAAATCCAAAGCTCGGTTCAGAGCGGGGCAGTCACCCTCACCGGGTCCGTGGATCTCTGTCGTGACAGGCTCCTCGCAATCGAGATGGTAAAGAGGATCCACGGCGTCAAGCTCATCGACGACGGGATCCAGGTTGCCGGCCCTGATATCCCTGACCCGCAGTTGAAAACGCAGATTGACCGCATCATCTCCGATCGCATTCAAAAGCTCGGCGGATTTGGCTACGGCTCAATCAAGGCCAAAGTGAGCAACGGTGAAGTCACGCTCTCGGGTTCGGCCTCGCCGGTGCTTGCCGAGCCGGCCGTCGATGCCATAGCAGGCATTCAGGGTGTCAGGAATTTGATCGATCATGTGCTCCGGGTTCGCTATCACCAGACCATCTGGCCGCCGTTAATGACAGCCGAGACTCCAGGAATTCGGTGAACCTCGCTCAATCGTCCGCCACATCGTCGAAGGGCGCTCATTTAGCCCCGCAGAAAAGAGAGCCGCTCACCGTCCTGAAGATGCCTCTTCCTTGACAAACTCCGGGCTGAGCGTGCCCTTCGCCCGCGCAATCGGCAGCAGCGTCGGGTAGAACTGCACAAACGTCGTGTTCACCGCCCCATGTTGCAGATGGCACGAATAGCACGGCGCGCCTGAGGGGATCAGCGTTCCGTTCTTCTGCGGCGAATCGAAGTCGAAGAACGCCCAGCCGCCCGGGAAGCGCGCCTCGTCCTTCACGTGCACCTCGAACCCCAGGATCTCTTCACCCTGGAACTGCCCGCGCTGATTGATCGACCCCTTTGACTGCCCCTTGCGCACCTCAAGCGCCATCACCGTCTTGTCCGGCCACGTCCCCGTCGCAACAAAGCTGCGATACGCCTCCGGGTTCACAAACACGTTGTCGAACATCGAGTGATCCATCGCCATGGCCTTGGGGTTGTAGTTCATGTCCATGCCGGTGCTGAGGTAAACCCACTCGCGGTAGTTCGCAATGGGAAGCATGTCGCCATTGGCCGCGTAAGCCGGAGCCGAGGCCCCCGCAGCTTTGACCGCAGGCATAGGACGAAAAGAGAAGGGAAGTGCGATGAGAGCGGCGAGAAGGCACAGCCCTCCCAGGCAGAGAAGCCCTGAGCGCATGAAGACCTCCAATGCATTCACCTACGAAGGCCGGCTCTCAACGGTTCCCAACGCCCACACCATAGCTGTGAACTAAGAACTGTGAACTATGAACTCAAGTCAGAACAGCTTCATGTGAATCACGAGGTATTTCTTCGGGTTCTCGCGAATGCCCTTGATCAGCTTCTGCGCTTCGTCAGCCGTCGCGTCCAGGTGGTCGTACATCGAGCGGTTCACAACCATCTGGCCGAGCGTGCCCTTGCCCCCGTTGAGACCATCAACCAGCTTATCGAGATTCGCAACCGTGTCGTCGAGCCTCTTTGAGAACTCCTCGGACTGCGTCAGCATCCCCAGCGCTCCCTTGCCCTGGTTGATGCCTTCGACCATCTTGTTGGTGTTGTCTACCGCGGAGTTCAGGTTGTTATACAGCGTCTCGTCGTGGATGAGCTTGCCCATCGTGCCGTGCCCTTCGGCAATCGACTGCGATATCACGTCCAGCCGGTCGACGGTCCTGTTGAGCTTGTCGTACATGGCGTCGTCGGTGAGCAGCTTGCCCATGCTCCCCTTGCCCTGCGCCAGGCGCTCCGTCACTGTGTCAAGGTTCTGGGCCACCTGCGCCAGGTGCGTATAGAGCTTGGGATCGTTGATCATCTCGCCCAAAGTCCCGCGCTTCGAGTTCACCGCATCCAGGGTGATCTGGATCTTCTTCATCGTCAGCGTGGCCTGCCGCAGCGTCTCCTGGCTGGTGTCGATCACTTCCTGGATCCCCGGCACGTTGCGCGCCGGCAGTTCCGCATTGTCGGCCGGGGGAGGCCCAGAGGCCTTCACCGAGGTGATGTCCACATAGCTGTCGCCCAGCACGCCGGCAGACTGGATCGAAGTGGTCGAGTCCGTGTGGATGAACCGCCGCACGTCGTCGTTCATCTTCATGGTGACTTCAACCGGCGTGGGATTGCGCGCCGGCACAACCCGGATGCGCGTCACATTGCCGATCGTCACGCCTTCAAGCGTCACGGGCGCCCCGCTCTTCAGGTTGGAGGCATTGTCGAAATACGAGCGCAGCGTGAGCTTGTGCGAAAAAAGGCCGCCCGAAGACCCGGACATCAGGAAAATGAGCACGATGAGAATGGCGACCCCCACCAGGACCAGGGCCCCCACCTTTAATTGAGACCACTTTATCTCTTTGCGGCTTGGCACTCTCGCATTTCTCCTTTGCCCAACGCCGAAGCCAACCCCGTCCCCGCGGCGATCCCGAAATCGCCTCCTCGCATTCCGCCGGAAGGGCGACAGCTAAAGGAGAAATGCCTCATCTCCTTCTTGCGGGCTCCATAAACCGCAACGCAAATAGAGGATAGCAGAAGGGAAGCGGGCTACTCCTCCCCCTCGAGGATCACGCTGGCAACCGCGAGCCCTGCCGAGTGCGTAAGCGAAAGAGCCGCATGAGTTACGCCAAGACGCCGCGCCCAATCCGCCGCGCGCCCGTCGAACCGCAGCGACGGACGCCCCCCCGGCTCGCGCACAACTTCAATCTCGAGCCAGCTCACGCCGCGGCTGATGCCTGTGCCCAGCGCCTTCGCCGCGGCCTCCTTGGCGGCGAATCGCGCCGCAAGGCTCTCGGCCGAGTTGCGCTTGCGCAGGCAATACTGCTGTTCGCCGGCGGTATATACGCGCTCCAGAAAGCGGGCTCCAAACCGGTTCAAAGAGTTCTGAATCCGTTCGATTTCCACAACGTCGATTCCCGTTCCGATGACCATTCTGTGGATGACCTTACATCATTTCCACAGGAGCATTCCAACAGGAACGCGCACCGCCTCCGGCTACAAATTACCTTCGCATTTTCTGGATTTCGAGCGGCACGCGCGAGAGTGGGCTGCCCGTGTTCCAAACCCGGTCAGCCATCGTTCGACTCCGGCACAAACCTGAAGCACACCCCCGCGCATCCCGATAAGAGGCAGTGTGAGGTTAACGTGCGGCGCAGAGAGTTGGAGCACTCATCCACAATTCCGTGGGCCCTGGAGATGAAGGCGGTCTCGCAGGTCGAGCCATCACGGCTGGTCTGCACGCTCACAGGCGCCATCCTCGGCTGTGGAGGCTGGGTTCTCAGTCGCGGCGCCAGCGACGCAGGCGTGGTCAACATGCTCTTCGAGTTCGAGCGCCAGTCCTGCGTGGATATTTACAGCGTCCTGATCGCCGCGGGGGTCGAGCTGAGCCAGGCCGGGCACATCCGGCTCACCGAGCTCTGCCAGTGCACCCGCCACCAGTCACGCCGTTGCGGCGCCGAGATCGCAAGCGTCGACCTCGAGATTCACACCCTCCCCGGCGAAGCGGCTCATCGGAACCACCCCCTCCAGCGCGCCTGATCCCATCAGCCCCGGAACTGTCCGGAATTAGTCCTTGACCGAGCTGCTGCGCCCGCGATTGCGAAAATACACAGGTTCCCGGCAATCCCGGCACGCCCAGGGGTAGATGCCGAACAGTGGCAGAAGAATCTCTTCCAGCCAGCCGAAGCGTTCCTGCCGGTACATGGTCATCGTGTGGCAGCACGGGCACCGCAGACGGACTTCCTGCTCGTGGCGGCTGTGCTTTGGGCTATTTGACTCGGGAGCGCGCTCTCCCCGATAGGTTCCTGATTGATCCTCGACAACACCTGCGTCCATTGAACTAACCGCTCCTGGGGGGTGGAGATGGGCCTGCTCAAGCTGCGCTTCCGGGTGGAATTGGCTCATAATACCCCGAAATCCAAACGGAGCACACCAGGAATTCACGAGACTTTCTCGTTATCTGGGACGCTTTCCCGGCCGGGGAATCCGAGCTCAGCCCCCCAGGCCCCCCCATTTGACTGGCGACGTTCCGTCAGCTCGATGCCTCCAGCCGCTCCAGCCCCCGCCGGGCCAGGTCCGCAACCGCGCGGGCCAGCGTACCACTCGCATTCAGCGATTCAGGCCGCTCCAGCCGCACCCCCAGCCTCTTCGCGTGTTCCCGAAACGCAATGTCCACGTCGTAAAGGATCTCCACGTGGTCGCAGAGAAATCCGATCGGCTGCAGCAGCACGGCATCCGCGCCCTGCGCGGCCAGCTCGTCGAGCGTCTCTTCCACCGTCGGCCCGATCCACGGCCCCCCGCTCGCCCCCTGGCTCTGAAAGGCAAACCGCCACAATGGAATCTCCGGAACCGCCGCCGCAACGAGCTCAGCCGTGCCGCGCGCTTCCTCGGCATAGGGGTCGGCCCCCTCGCCCGGCCACAGCTTCGGGCCGGTGTCCCCCTCCGCCGAAGGCCGGACGGTTCTGAGCGGAACGCTGTGCGCCGTAAAGAGCACCGGCACAGGATGCCCGGCATCCTCCCTCAGCTTGCCGAGCGCAGGCCGCAGTCGCTCGGCGAAAGCTTCAATCAGCAACGGATGCCGCGCCCACGCATCCGTAAAGTCGATCCTGACCCCGCCCGCCTCGGCCTGCACAGCGCGCCGGTAGAGCCCCACGCTCGTCCGCGAGTTTTGCGGCGCCATGCAGATTACCGCCGCCTGCTCCACCCCATCGGCGCGCATCTGTTTCACAACGTCCGGAATATACGGCCGCCAGTTGCGCATCCCCACGTACACCCGAACCGGGCAGCCCGCCCTCGAAAGCTCCTCCTCGGCCAGCCGCGCCTGTTCCAGCGTCAGCTCGGTCAGCGGACTCTTTCCGATCAGCGAGTACCGGTGCTTGATCTCCTCGACGACCTGCGCCGGCAGCGGCCGCCCGCTCACCACATTGCGCAGGTACTCGGGAATCTGCTCCACCGTCTCCGGCGTCCCATGCGCCAGCAGCAGCACCGCCCGTCTCGCCATCCAACCCCCGTCCTTTGTCCCAAGCCTCTGTCTTTCTGATCCCTGGTCCCTGATGCCTGGTCCCTGTCCTTCTAGTCCCTGTCTTTCTGATCCCTGGTCCCTGATCCCTGGTCCCTGTCCTTCTAGTCCCTGTCCTTCTAGTCCCTATGTCCCTATGTCCCTATGTCCCTAGTCCCTGTCTTTCTGATCCCTGTATTTATGAACCATCCTCACCACCGCCTGCACATTCTCCACCGGCGTTCCCGGCACAATCCCATGCCCCAGGTTGAAGATGTGTCCCGGCCTTCCGCCGGCCGCCCGCAGAATCTCCCTCACCCGCGCCTCCAGAATCTCCGCCGGAGCAAACAGCGTAATCGGGTCGAGATTGCCCTGCACAGCGCGCGTATGCCCAACCGCCCGCCAGCCCTCGTCGAGCGGCTGCCGCCAGTCCAGTCCGATCACGTCCGCTCCGGTCTCCGCCATCGCGCCCAACAGTCCGGCCGTCTCCACGCCAAAGTAGATCACCGGCACGCCCATTGCCTGCACCGCGCGCACCAGCCGCTTCGAAGCTTCGAAAGCATAGTCGCGGTAGTCCCCGAGCGAAAGCGACCCCACCCAGCTGTCGAAGATCTGGATCACGTCTGCGCCGCCGTCCACCTGCTGCCGGCAATACTCCGTCAGAACCGCGACAATCTTGTCCAGCAGCGCCCGCCACGCCGCGGCATCGCGATACATCAGCTTCTTCGTCTCGATGTAGTTGCGCGAACCGCCGCCCTCGATCATGTAGCTGGCCAGCGTAAACGGCGCGCCGCAGAACCCGATAATCCCCAGCCGGTCCTTGAAGTGCGCCGCCACCCTCTGGATTGCCTGCGCCACGTACTCAAGCTCGGCCGCCCGGTCCGTCCGCAGCGTCTTCACGTCCTCCGCGGTCCGCACCGGATGGTGCACCACCGGTCCCTCGCCCGCCTGGAACTCGAAGTCCAGCCCCATCGGCTCCAGCGGCAGCAGCAGGTCTGCAAAGATGATCGCCGCATCCACGCCCAGCTTCTCCGCCGCCGTAATCGTCACCTCGGCCGCCAGCTCCGGCTGCTTGCAGATCTCCACCAGCGTGTGGTGCTTCCTTACGTCGCGGTACTCCTGCATGTACCGCCCGGCCTGGCGCAGAAACCACACCGGCGTGCGGTCCACCGGCTTGCGCAGGCACGCGCGCACAAACCGGCTGCCGTCCAGAATCGTCTCCCCGACGGCGCTCTTCTCGTCGTTCACTTCCATGCTTCGATTCTAAGAGGCGCTGCGGACAGATCGCCGTTCTGCGGCAAACCGAAGTGAGCAGCGTCACATTGGAGCCCCAACAAGGAATCCGGTTTTCCTACTTGGGACCCGGGATACCAGCCTCGGCCGTCAACTTTAGATCCCTGCCCCCGATCCTACCTGCCGCCTTTTGACCACTTCCAAGCCGTCAGAGAAGAACACGCATCCCGGCCGCCAAATAAGATGAGCTATCCACGGCGCGCTCGGCCGCGTGAACCGGCTTCCAGTTGCGCAAAATATTCGACAATGGTGTAATCCAGGGCAGAATCTCCACTAGAAACGGTGTCGGACTTATGTCGCCTTCGAGTCTTGAGAAATTGCTGCCCTTAGTCTCTATCGGGGTTTTGCCATGGAGCTTCGCCTTGATCTACTTGCTAGCCGGAATTATTCGGGCTCGCTTCTCCAAGGCTAAACCCGAACTCGTGCTGGTTGGTCTGAGCTTCATCGTCATGATCGCCGTGGGTGTCCTAGCCCACTCAAGCGCGAACGCTAGGGGACAAGTGAAGGTTCAAACTGGCGACATCACCCAGCAAGGTTCGCAGAACGCGGCGGGGGTAGGAGGGAGCGTTTCTCAATCCGCGCCACCTTGTAACGCTCCGGAGGCGTCGAGGAAGTGACCATACCACTCGTTCTATTGCTCTCAGGGTCGTTCTTTTTCCAGAGCGGAACCTCTATACAGAGTGGTACAGTCAGTCAAAAAGCGGAGTCGAAAGACTGCGCCATTAATGTGGCCAACGTCACGGGAAATGTCGTTAGCAGCTGCTCCGGAATTCCTCCAGCGGCACTCGAACCGCTAAACCGAGAGTTGCGTAAGAGGCGACTATCGGAGGACGCTTCCAGGCGGGAAGCCGAGTCGTGGAGACAAAAATATGAATCGCTTGAGTCAGAATTAGTTTCCGCAGGCATCTCAGGCGCACTTCAGGAGAAGGCGCGAGCTCTCTTGGAGCTGGGCGATTTGGCCGGCGCGGCCACGGTTCTGGACGAAGCTACAAAAAAGGGTGACGAACAGATTAATGAACTTGCCGCTACGCACTATCTTCGAGCGAAGGTTGCCGAACTCAGCTTCGACGTCAAGACTCAGATAGATCAGTTAGGCATTGCGTACAGGCTGGCCCCAAAGGCCATTATGATCGCTACTGAGTACGGAAATGTGCTAACAGGGTATGGGCGGCTTAAGGAAGCAGAGTCGGTTTTCAGTGGACTGCTGGAGGACGCTAACACTGCGAAGGTTATCCCAATGCAAGCAGCGACCCTCACCAATGAGGCAAATTCGTTCAAGTTTCAAGGTCGATTAGCCGAGGCCCAGGACAATCTCCTGAAAGCTGCATCCCTTTGGGAACTTTGTGTAAAGACACAACCGTTTGCGCTCACCAACAAGGCTACGGCACTCGACGGAGCGGCGGAGATTGCGCTCCTTCGATTGCACTTTGAAGAGGCGACCCAACTAATAAGGGAGGCGCTCGATACGGAGCAAATCGCTTTGGCACAGGAAACCGACACTGCTCGCTCCCAGTTAGAGCGGTTAAACCTTGGGCATATTCTTCTGAGCGATTGCGACATAGCTACGGAATCGCGGGACTTCGACGCGGCTTCTGATGCACTTACTAATGCCATCAAGCAAGCTGAAGAGATTTCCGATCCAACTCTCCTGCACAAAAGGCAACAGTTATTGGGTGTTGCAAAGAGAAGTCAATGCCTGGTTGCCGCCGAGCAACAACATCCGATGGACGGGCTTAAGCTGTGCGGTGAGGCGATTTCTGCGCTGAGCACTCTCGAAGATGAGGAGGGCGGCAAATACAAGGGCAGCTTAGCATTCGCATACTTGAATCAGGGATTGGTTCAAGAAGACCTAAAAATGTGGAAATCAGCAGTTGAGAGCTTAACCAAATCTAAGGCTCTCTTCAAAGAAAAGGTTGACCAAGGCCAGCGCCAATACCAGTCCAATCTAGCATCGGCAGCCTTCTATCTGGTCGCAGCACTTTACTATTCCAGTGGAAAAGATGCTGCGATTGAGGCCGCGCGGGAAGCTGTGGTGAATGCGCGTGAACTGAGTGACCCATTCATCCAATTACGCCAAGCCGTCCTCACTGAAGCGGCAGGCTTACTCGATGAATCGGGCGATCACGCCGAAGCTGCAGAATATCGTCGCGAGTTGGCTCAACTGCGGCGCTAAAAGTGCAGGATACCGAGAAATTCTGGCCTAACGGGCTCCGCATCAACAATCCCACCCGATAGATATATGCGTTTTTTCTTGAATCATGTGAAATGGCCTCAAATCAGCACCCTATTGACCGCATTTTGCGTAGTCCGCGATCAGGCCGTGGACACCATAAGCGCAAAAAAATCGGCCCCCGTTTTCACGGGGGCCAAGTTGCCTTGGTTCTCTCTGTTACGAGAGCTTTTTTGGCGGCCGTCGGCGGGGGAGCCGATGGGCGGTAAGAGCCTCGGGGGAGTGGCTGCTGCGGTTTTAGGGCCGCTCCGCACCATTCGAGGACGCTGCACCCTGGGGTGATGCCGCATCCCGGGCCGCCAAAGTGTTTTCCATCACGCGCACATGCACGCTGCTCTTGCGCACCGGCTGGTCATCCTGGTCGGTGTCCGAACTTCCCTGGGTGCTCGCTTCCATCGGCGCGTTGCCCAGGGCCACCGCGTGCAGGCGGTAGACGGGAATGTCATTTTCTACAAAGTAGCGATTGACCACTTCGGCCAGCCGCCGTGAGTTCTGGATACCCGCCGCTCCGCGTCCGGGCGAGTGCGCTTCCACTTCAATGATGTAACCCTTGCGGTTCTTTACGTTGTCCACAAGCAGGTCGAGCTGGGCCTTGGCCGAGTTCGAAAGAACCGCGCTGCCGCCGCGGAAGGGAATCTCCGCTTCGGTGACCTGGTGATACTGGTCAAGTCCGTTGACGGTCGTGTGGATCTGGTCCACGTGCCCCGACGCGCCCTGCGCCGTCGTGCTGGCGTTCTGTGCCTGCGAGCTGGCCTGGGTCGCCGCCTGGTTCGCCGCGTCTGCCGTGGATTGAGCCTGCCGGATGCCCGCCTGGGCCCGCGAATCCACGTCCTTGATGTCGGCTGCGTTCTTTGCGTTCAGCTGATCCAGTTCCGTCAGCCGGTCGTTAATCGGATCGGTCTGCCGATGCACCCACTTCTTGCGGGCGAACGGCTGCATCTTTCCCCAGAACCCCTCCTGCGACTTATTGCTCAGCCGCTGCTGGTTTACGTCGGGGGAGGGCTGCTCAGCCTGCGACGGGGGAGTAGCCGCAGGCTGCGACTGCGCAGCCTCAGGAGGGGTCGCCTGGGGGCTCGCAGGAGGCGTTTGCTGCGCTCCTGCAGAAATTGCCATCGCAGAAACCAGAGCGAATGCGGCCAATGGGCCGGAAATCGAATTAGCTGTAAGGCCTCTCATGGGGGCTCCTCTATTTTTGGTAAAACGAAGGTTTGTTTTTGCTGTAACCAGTACCCGCAGGAAACTGCGGAATGAGCGCTTCCATCGCTCGCCGGATATACTGCACGGCCCATGCCAAACTCCCCAGCTTCGCGATTGCCCGTTAAGTCGTTTGGAATCTGAGCGCCTGGGCCAGCCCGCGAAGCCCGCCGCAGGCCCTGCGGAAAGAATTACCGCCCGCCCGGGAAGTACTTTTTACCCGCGCGGGTAACTTCTTCCCGTCGGCCCCAAGGCTCATGAATCCCGGCGTCGTGACCACCGGACAGCGCGACGCAACTCCGGGAAGTACCGCAGGTCTCCGGACCGGCTGTATTGCGGGTGTCCTCACCCGCACATCCGACAACTATTCTCATGGCGGCGCGTTGCGTCACCCCGGCGATCCTCCCGAAAATCCTGTCAAGTCCCTCCGCCCGTCTGTGGAAATGTTGAAATCTCGACAAGCAGCCTTAATTCATAGCATTACCCTGTGGAAAAACCCCGCGAAAAAAGCCTCTGGAGTTGGCCGATTCACTCTTCGCACCTGCTAAGCTTGAAAGTAGAGTTGAAATGAACCCCTCGCGGATCCGTCTCCCCGAGGGGTTTATTGTTTCTGCGCCAAATCCGCCTCGAGCCGCTCGGTTCCGTTGAAAATACCCCCCTCCCCCCTCCCCCCCTATAAATTTTTCATTGGAGTAAAAATTCCTGCCAACCTATTGAAACTGGATGCTTTACGCCGAGATTCCCGTTACATACCGCAAGTCAGGCCATCTGCCTGCCAGGCTCTCAAAATCGAGACTGTTATCCAAAACATACATACCCGCGTCCCAGATATTTTTGACTCACTGGCGATTCGCATCTTTAGATTCAAATATCTGATAATAAAATAATTAACGTAAAGGATCGTGTCCTTCAAAAGAGATCCCCGTCTCCACCAGCAGATCTGCCCGGTGAGACTTCACTCGCCTTGTTATCTTTGTGGTAACGTGTCCGAAAACCGCGCTTAACACGGCTTTAAGGTCCAAAATTCGCGATCCGCAGATCACGAACCAGGACTCTCGAAGAAGGAGGGAACTGGAGCGGCCTAGAACACCCAGAGACTGCCGAGCACGAGCAGGATCGCGGCCGCGGTCACGAGCTGGTAGACCACGTCGTCGACACGGCGTGCGTTGGACTGAACACGGCTTTCGGGAGCCGGAGAAACGGATGCGCGATTCGGGGGAGTCTGCATCGGAGCGTGCCTTTCTTTGCCGAGGCAACAAGTGCCGGGTCCAGGCCTCATGCTGAACTGCTACGGAGTCAAACGGTAATGCGTTCCGCTCTTAATGGCTTAGACGCGAGAGGCCTTCGCGGGATGCCAGAAAAAACGTGAAGTGCTTGTCAAGAAACGGTCAACACTTCATTGATCGTCACAGTCTGCAGAATTCTGAGCCCGATTCACAGGAAAAGGGAAGAGCAGGGTATTCCCGTGGTAACGGGTGTAGAATTCCGCACGTGAGCACTGGCCCGGAATTGATTCGAACCGCCGAGCCGCGAGAGCGCAACTGGCTTGCTGTTGCGATCGCGGCCGGCGTTCTCACACTAGTGGTGATCGTCGCAGTGATTGTGACGCAGCGCGGCCAGAAATCCGCAACCGTGGCGCCGGTCTCCGCCGCCGCCGACCCGTACTCGGCGAACCTGCCCATCACCGACGAGAAGATGAGCGAGTCCAGCAACCTCGCCGGAAACAAGGTCACCTATCTCGACGGGCACATCGTGAATAAAGGCGGCAAGACCGTCAGCGGCATCGTCGTCCAGGTGCTCTTCCGCAACGCCGCCAATGAGGTGGCGCAGAACGAGTCGATGCCCATGCAACTGGTCAGGACAACCGAGCCGTATGTTGACCTGGAGCCGGTCTCCGCCTCGCCGCTCAAGCCCGGCGACGGACGCGACTTCCGCCTCATCTTCGATACCGTAACGCTCGACTGGGACGGCGCCTATCCGCAGGTCCGCATCCTGCGAATACAGACGCAGTAAAACAGCCTTCAGCTGTCAGCCTTCAGCCTCGAATCTTCAAGGCCGTCGCTTAGTCCCGTAGCCTGCCCTGAGCGAAGCCGAAGGGTCCCCAAGTCCCTAAGTCCCAAAGTCCCTCTGTCCCTTTGTCCCTCTGTCCCTAAGTCCCTAAGTCCCTGCACTTCCATACTGTTCATCCGTCACCTGCTCCAGCCACTCCACAGCCTTGCCGTTAAGCCTTTCCTGGACAGCAATGTGGGTCATGGCAGTCGTTGGCGCGGCGCCGTGCCAGTGCTTCTCTCCGGGCGCGATCCACACGACGTCGCCGGGCCGAATCTCCTCGACGGGTCCGCCCCAGCGCTGCGCGCGCCCGCAGCCCGACGTAACCACCAGCGTCTGCCCGAGCGGGTGCGTGTGCCAGGCCGTGCGCGCGCCCGGCTCGAACGTGACGCTCGCGCCGTTGACGCGCGCCGGGTCAGGGGCAGTAAACAGCGGGTCGATCCGGACCGTGCCCGTGAACCAGTCGGCCGGACCCTTGCCTGAGGGCTGAGTTCCAATGCGTGTGATTTCCATGAAAACCTCCAGCGCGGGGATCGGGAGTGAGAAATTACTCGTTCTGGTCAGGTTTGCCGTGATTGAACACGTGGTATGTGACCGTGTCCCATGCATTGTGGATCCCGATCACCAGCAGCAGCACGGTGGCGACAGCAATGCCGTAAAGGCTGGTCTCTACAACGCGCACCATCTCGGCGCTGGCTGAGACGGCCATTAGCAGGTACGCGATAAACGGCAGAATGGCGTGGAAGAGCCAGTCCTCGAACTCCGGCTTGTATGGCGCGCGGTGCATGCGCACCGCGGTTTGAGTCGTATATGCGACCCCGGCGGCGCCCGACACCTGGATCAGCCCGGTGATCACGAAGTGGGCAACGTAACTCCGCGGAGCGACCATGGCCGCCGACAGCAGAAGCACCGTCGTCAGGTGGACGATCGTGGGCGTGCTGTAAACGGCCGCGCCAAACGCCGTCGCCGGCCTCCGCGGCAGGCTGGCCATCAGCGTGAGAACCACAAATTGCAGTCCGATGAGCGCGCCGGCCGCCGAGCCGGTGATCACGTAGAAATTCTGCCATTCCGAGAGCGCGCTCATGGGTTTCGTGGTTATTGTGCCACGCTTCAGAGGCCCGTCATCTTTTCGAGCGCCTCGGGATACCGATCGCCCTCCACCCGGATCTTCGACGCCGCATCTTCAATCTGCGCGAGGTCGTCCTTCGAGAGCTTGACCGATACCGCCCCGATGTTCTCCTCGAGCCGGTGCAGCTTGGTCGTCCCCGGAATCGGCACAATCCAGGGCTTCTGCGCCAGCAGCCACGCAAGCGCTACCTGTGCGGGCGTGGCGTTCTTCTGCTTGCCGATCGCCGCGAGCAGGTCGACTACGGCCTGGTTGTTCTTGCGGGCCTCGGGCGTGAAGCGCGGCAATCTGCTGCGAAAATCGTCCGTGCCCAGCGGAGTGCTCTCGTCCATCTTGCCGGTCAGGAAGCCCTTCCCGAGCGGACTGTACGGAACAAGCCCGATGCCGAGTTCCTCGAGCACAGGAATCACTTCCTCCTCCGGCCGTCGCCACCACAGCGAGTACTCGTTCTGCACCGCCGTGACGGGCTGTACGGCATGCGCGCGGCGGATCGTCTTCGCGCCCGGCTCGGAGAGTCCGAAGTGCTTCACCTTGCCCTGCTGGATCAGCTCCTTCACGGTTCCCGCGACGTCTTCGATGGGCACGTCGGGATCGACCCGGTGCTGATAAAAAAGATCGATCACATCCACGCGGAGCCGCTTTAGTGAAGCCTCCGCGACTGCCCTGATGCGCTCGGGCCGGCTGTTCAGTCCCTGCCACCCCGGGCTCCCGTCCGGGTTCAGATTGAACCCGAACTTTGTGGCGATGGCGACCTTGCCCTTGTACGGCGTGAGCGCCTCGCCGACGAGTTCCTCGTTCGCGAACGGGCCGTAGACCTCGGCCGTGTCGAAGAAAGTGATGCCGCGATCGACGGCCGCGTGCAGCAGCGAAATCATCTCCGCCTTGTCCTTGGGCGGCCCGTAGCTGAAGCTCATGCCCATGCAGCCGAGGCCCAGGGCAGAGACCTGAAGATTGCTTTTACCTAAACTACGTTTCTGCATGAAAGCTCCTGAGTGCTTTACTCCGATTTAAGCGACGCCATGTCGATCGAGAAGCGGTATTTCACGTCGGATTTGACCAGGCGTTCGTACGCTTCATTCACCTTCTGGATGGGGATGACTTCGACGTCGGAGGTGATGTTGTTCTTGCTGCAGAAGTCGAGCATCTCCTGCGTTTCGGCGATGCCGCCGATGATCGACCCCGAAAAACTGCGGCGCCTGAACAACAGGCCGAATACTCCGACAGCCAACGGCGTGGCAGGCGCGCCCACCATCGTGATGTTGCCGTCGCGCCCGAGCATATTGATGTATGCGTTGATGTCGTGTTCCGCGGCGACGGCGTCGAGGATGAAGTCGAAACTGCCGGCGTGTTTCGCCATCTCGTTCGCGTCCTTCGAGATCACCACTTCGTCAGCCCCGAGGCGGCGCGCGTCGTCCTTCTTCGATGGCGAAGTGGTGAAGACAACAGTGTGCGCTCCCAGGGCGTGCGCAAACTTCACCGCCATGTGGCCCAGTCCGCCAAGGCCGACAACGCCGACCTTCTTGTCCTTGGTCACGCCCCAGTGCCGCATCGGCGAGTACGTCGTGATCCCGGCGCAGAGCAGAGGCGCGGTTCCGGCGAGATCCAGGTTCGTCGGCACGCGCAGCACGAAGCGTTCGTTCACCACGATGCTGTCGGAATATCCGCCGTAGGTGACTCCGCCGAGGTGCTTATCGGGAAAGTTGTAAGTCAGGATCATGTTCGGACAGAACTGTTCGAAGCCCGCCTTGCATTCGGGGCAGGTTCCGTCGGAGTCAACCATGCAGCCAACGGCGGCCAGATCGCCCTGCTTGAACTTCGTGACCGCAGAGCCGGCCTTCGTGACGCGGCCCACGATCTCGTGCCCGGGCACGCACGGATATACGGTTGGCATCATGCCGCTCCACTCGTTGCGCGCCTGGTGTAGGTCGGAGTGGCAGATGCCGCAAAAGAGAATCTCGATCTGGACATCGTGTTCGGTTGGATCGCGCCGCGTGATCTTGCTCGATGTAAACGGCGAGGTAGCGCTTGCAACGGAGTAGGCCTTTGCGTTGTACATGAACCTCCTTCTCGTCTCTGCCGGGCGGCAGGTGAAGAGGCGCGCGGGGATTGAAATGAAGTGCGCGCCCGACTCTCAATTCAGAGCGTATCGAACCGGGCGGAGCAGGCGATATCCCGATCCTGCCTTTTTCTTGCCTATTTCTGCCGATGAGAGTTCTTTTGTGCAGAAAAGCCAACGATCAGTAGTGAGGTCTCACCACTGACCACTGATCACTGACCCCTGACCACTGGTTCACCCAAAGCTTGCGCGCTTCACCGTCTGGCGAAAGTCCTTGCCCTTCATCTCGACGGCGATGCACATCTCTGCGATGCGCGAACGCATGCGGTCGCCGATGCGGTCGCCGAGCGTCTGCTCGCGCGCCGCGCGCTCCGCGTCGGACTGCGCTCCGCCGCCGGCCGGCAGGTCGGGGTAGTTGGTGGTGATGATCGTGGTCTGCTTGTTGTTGTAGCGCGTATTAAGGATGAGGGCCACAGTGTCCCACACCCACTCGTTGGGCTTCTGCGCTCCCAGGTCGTCGAGGACCAGGACCTCGGCGTTGAACACCGGTTGCAAAAGCTCAAGCTCAGTGGTGCTCACCTGCGGGTTGTAGCTGTTCTGGATGCTCTTGAGAAGCTCGCGGTAGTCGCAGAACAGGCCCTTGACGCCGCGTTCGCGAATGAGCCGCCGCAGCACGCCCACCGCGAGGTGAGTCTTGCCCACGCCGATCGACCCGGTGAACAGCAGCCCCTTTCCGGCGGTGTCCACTGGATATGCATCGACAAAATGCCGTGCGGTCTGGTGCGCGCGCCGAAGCGACTGGTCGATACCGTGGAAAAACTCGTATCCGTCGAGGTCGTAGTCGCGGTAGCGCTCGGGAATTTTTGCCGCGCCGAGACGGTGCTCTTCGCGCTGCGTCTCCTGGCACTCGCAGGCGCGCGACACCCACAGTCCGCCGGGCGACATCACCCGCACCAGGCCCACGCCTCCGCAAGTTGGACAGCTGCTCATGTTCTGTATCCAGCGTAGCGCAACATGCGCACGGTGCCGGAAGTGCACGGCCTGCGGGAATGTGGAAAACGAGGTCTTGAAGCGGGAGCGAACCAGCGCGCGATATTCGGGCTGCTTGCTTACAATCGAGAGGCATCGAGAACCGTTCGATGCCGCATGACAAAAGCTGGTCAAATTTTCTATCCGGGGGGTGTTCGTGAAACGCATTCTGCTAACGGCCTCATTCATCTTCGCTGTTATAGCTTTCGCGGGCTGGGCGTCAGCCCAGGAGCGGAGCAAGCCCGAAACTGTAGCGCCGGCGCCCACGCAAAATGCGCCCTCCACCACCGCATCGGGCCATCCGCTCGACGCCTACTGGACGGCCCACGACAAGCAACTGCTGACAGACTTCGGCTGGCTGGCCCGCTACAAGGAGGCCGATTTGAAGCTTGCTCCGCCCGCTGCAGGTGAGAACCGCGTGGTCTTTATGGGCGACTCAATCACCGAGGGCTGGCACTTCGACGCGCCGGGCAGCCCGTTTGCCGCCAAGCCCTACATCAACCGCGGCATCAGCGGCCAGACTTCGCCGCAGATGGTCATCCGCTTCCGCCAGGACGTGATCGACCTGCATCCCAGGGTCGTCGTCATCCTCGCGGGCACCAACGACGTCGCCGGAAACACAGGCCCCATGACGCTCGACCAGACCGAGGACAACCTGCGTGACATGGCCGACCTGGCCGCGGCCAACAACATCCGCGTGGTTCTCTGCTCCGTGCTTCCTGCATATGACTTCCCATGGAGTCCGGGCCTTGCTCCCGCTCCGAAGATCGTCGAGCTGAACAAGTGGATCAGGCAGTATGCCGCGGACAAAGGCTATGTCTACGTCGACTACTACTCCGCGATGAAAGACGAGCGCGGAGGCCTGCCGGCGAACCTGAGCCACGATGGGGTGCACCCGAATCCCGCTGGTTACGCGATCATGGCTCCGCTGGTCGAGGCCGGTATCGCCAAGGCTCTTGGGCAGGCAGGCGGCGCGTGACAGTTCTACATCGAGGTGCCGGCGGCGCAATCGACCGCCGGCAAATAGATGGAACCCGGCCCTAGTTCGACGTCGGCGACGGATTGGGCGTCGGGGCCGGAGTCGCGGCCGGCGCTGCGGTCGGGGTCTCAGCCGGTGCCGCATGATTCGCCGAGAACGAGCGGATGTACTTCACCAGTCCCTTGATCTCGTCATCTTTTGCTCGCGAAGCATCTTCGCCCGGCATTTTGTCGTTGCCCTTGCGGATGAATTCGGCGAGTTGCTCGTCGGTCTTCCCGCTAAGGCCTGCCCCATTCGTCCAATCGTTAAGGTTCATGGTCTTTCCGATGTCGCCCTTGCCGTCGCCGGTGTCGCCGTGACAGATTGCGCAGTCGACCTTGTATATCTGCTTAACGGCAGGCCTGGGCGGTTCGACCTGGATGGTGGCGGGATGGGCGGGCTCGGCCTCGGCGGCGGCCTTATGCGCCGGTTTTTGTCCATAGGACGTAGAGACACACGCCAGAATGATCACGGCGGGCAGGAGGAGCAGGGGTTTCACCATGGTTCATCTCCTCAGTTGCCGGTGTCGGGGAATCGGCATCGCGCAGCTGTTTTAGGTTTTTCGGGATCATTATAGGCCAGATTTAGGCGAATGCGGTGATTGACGGAATTGCCAACGTATCCAATTGGAACTAAAATAGGAAGACAGCAGGAAAGGTATTTTTCAGAAGCAAATGCCCAAAGAAAAGATTCATCCCAATTACGCCGCGGTGCGGGTCGTGTGCGCCTGCGGAAACAACTTTGAGACGCGCTCTACGCACAAGGGCGACATCCACGTGGAAATCTGCTCGGTGTGCCACCCGTTCTTCACCGGCAAGCAGCGCCTGGTCGACACGGCCGGCCGCGTCGAGCGATTCCGCCGCAAGTATGCCAAGGCGGGCGAGACGAAGTAACCCAGCCCAACCGCGCGAACTGGCTCAAGGGGCCTCCGCCGCGGCGGAGGCCTCAACGTGTTTGGATGAAAGGCGGTTCACAGTTATCAGCTCATAGTTCACAGTAAGGAATGTTTCAGCAACGAATCGGGCAGGCCCGGCTTTCAACTGCGAACTGCGAACTACGAACTGAGAACTAAGAGGTTATGGCCGGCAAAGGCTTCACCGTGAAAAAGCACTGGGACAACCCGGTCAAGCACGAGATGCCGGCGGAGGCACGGGTTCCGGCCGAGATGCGCATCGGGGGCGTTCGGGTGACGCCGGCCACGGTGCTTGCTCCCATGGCGGGCGTCACCGACACGGTCTTCCGCCGCTTCATCCGGCACGCGAGCATGTTCACGGCCGCGGGTGAACCCGGCGCTGCCGGCGTCGAGAGCGAGGTCACGAACGCGCAGTCCGGCTGCGGCCTCCTCATGACCGAGTTCACCTCGGCCGATGGCCTTTCCCGCATGCGCGAATCGAAGCGCAAGCGGTATCTCACCTTCTACGACGACGAGCACCCCATCGGAGCGCAGCTCTTCGGTTCGAACTCCGGCACGCTCGCAGAGGCGGCCCGCATCGTCGAGGACACCGGCTTCGACACCGTGGACCTGAACTTGGGCTGCCCGGCCAAGCGCGTGGTCGGCTGCAATGGCGGGTCGGGCCTCCTGCGCGACTTGCCGAAGATCGGCGAGATCTTCCGCACAGTCCGCAAGGCGGTAACCATCCCATTCACAGTCAAGTTCCGGCTCGGCTGGAACGACAACAACATCGTCTGCGTGGACCTGGCCCGTATGGCCGAGTCCGAAGGCCTCAACGCAGTCGCTCTTCACGCACGAACCCGTGAGCAGGCCTACACGGGGCAGGCACGGTGGGAGTGGATTGCAGCGATCAAGCAGGCGGTCGCGATCCCTGTGATCGGCAATGGCGATATCACCACGCCCGAGGCGGCCTCGGCGATGATTGCGCAAACGGGCTGCGACGCGGTAATGATCGGGCGCGCGGCGCCATCGAATCCGTGGATCTTCAGGCAGATCGCGCAGTACACGGCCACCGGCAGCTACGAGCGGCCAACCGTCGATGATCGCTACCGGATGATCCGCTGCTACTTCCAGATGCTGTTGGAGGAGGCGGAGACTACGGCTGCGCAGCTTGAGAACGCCAACGGTTCCGGGAGGGACCGTGCGGGCGCGGCAGCCCGCGAGACGGCCGGAAAAATGAAGCAGTTTGCGTCGTGGTTTACGCACGGAGTGCCCGGCGGCGCAAAGTTGCGCGCGGCCATTTACCAGGCGAAGACAGGCGTGGCCGTGCTGGACGAAGTGGACCGGTTCTTCACCGTGCATTCCGGTGAATCAACAGAGGTGGACGAGCCGCAGAGTTTGACCGCGTTCCCGGATGCCGCGCTGGTGTGCGACTGATCAATCTTGCTCGTGTTCGGACCCGTCGCGCCGCTGAAACCGCCTGAGGAATTCATCGCTCTTCCGGATCAGCTTCAGCGAGCGGCGTACCGCTTCCTGGGTTTCGTACAGGCATGCCAGCGATTCAATCACAACCTGTCGGGACACCTGCAACCGCTGGTGCGCCGTTCGGGTCAATGCGTCTGCGACTAATCTTGGTTCCCCTTTCAACGGCTCGGCTTCGCCCCAATTGGCCGGCGTGCCGGTGTGATGAGGCTCACATTTTCCGTTCATAGCCCGTGCAAGAATACCTCCTATGAAATTAGATGCCACAGCTTTTGTGGGAGACCAAGCCCTGGTCGACGCCCTCAGGAAGCGTTCGACGCCTGTCGACTGCGGCGACGGTCGAGTGCTTTTCCGGCAGGGCGACGACCCAGTGGGAATGTACATTCTTCACCGCGGCGAGGTCACGATGACCATGCATTCGACGGAGGGAGAGCTGCTGGTCGAGATGCGAGCCGGTCCGGGGTCGCTCATGGGGCTGCCCGGCCTGGTCGGGAACAGCACCTATTCGCTCACGGCCGAAGCAAGAAAGGGCGCCGACGTGAGCTTCGTGACCCGGGAAGAGTTCTCCCGGCTGATGCTCTCGGAGCCGGGCCTGGCAATGATGATTCTGCGTGTTCTGGCGGCTGAAGTGCGGAGCGCGCGAATCGCATCGCAGGTTTCGCCGGCGGCCGGCGGTAAACCTTCAGCCGCTGGAATCCCGGAAGTCAAGGGCGGCCCCGCAAGAAACAAGTATCTCGCGTAATTTTCCGGCCTTGCAAAACTAGCCGCCACCCCCGGGTTCTCCGCAGGCCTCACACCGGGATTGTGGATTCTTGAAGTGATACGCAATAACTCCAACCGCCCGGCATTTACGCTCGGGGTTCCTTACATTTTTCGCTACTGCAGTTTGAGTTGACATGGTGGAGTTTCGCCCCTATAAGGTTTAGAGTTACTTCCCCCTAAGTATCTGGAGAGCCGAATCTGGCTGACTCCTATCCTGTAGTTCTTTTCCCGCTGCGCGCATGGATAACTGTGTGCCGTGGCGCGATGGTAGGTTCATCGCGTCTGCCCCACAAATTTTGCTGTTAATTCCCAATCGAAATTCGACTGGAGGTCGAAGATGATTTCGAATGGTCGTAAGGCTCTTGCACTTGCGCTGGTGGCATTTATGTTCGGTTCCGAGACCCGCGGATTGGAGGGCGCTTCCTTCACGCAGAGCGGTGTCGGCCTCGGGTTCGCCAACGTGATTCCCATGGGACACGAATGGGTAACCCGGATGGCGGCGAGCGAAGTGCTGCAATATCCGCAGGGCGTTCTGCCGGACGTGCCCGATCCAAATGATCCGCGGAGAGGCTGGTCGCAGGGACTTGCTCGAAACCCAAACCTCAACACGCCGGGCGCGCAGGAAGAGGCGCGGAGAATCAAGTCGTACCCCGAAGGCGAACCTCGCTACGCGTCGCGCTACAAATTCGTCTGGGACGCAATCATCGGCGAGCGCTGGGTTGACATCGCCGGCTACAACATCATAACCAGCAAGTTAAGCAACATCGACTGCTGGGATGCCGTGGCGCAGGAGGCGGTAGAGGCGCAGTACGACCACTTCATGAGGCGCTGGGACGAGACAGGCGGCCAGGGAGGATTGTCGGCGGCGAAAAATTCGCAGGCGCGCTTCAAACAATACTTCATCAGCGCGGCAATGGCGCCCTCGACCACCATGATGGCCTACGATGGCGGGGCTGCAGGTTCGACCGCCGTCATTGTGGACCGCAATTACTTTCTCTTCGGGCGCGCGGTGCATCTCTTCCAGGATTCGTTCAGCACCGAACACACGGTGCGCCTGCCGAATGACAACTTCGTGAAAGTTCGCCAGGTGAAGAGCTACTTGTGCGCACCCGGGTCGGAACAGCACTCGCACTCGAACTCAGCCGTTCTGAATTACACGAGCGGAGACGTCATCTGGAAGCCGGACACCAAACTCGATCCCTCTTGGCGGTCTTACAAGGCGAGCAACATGAAGCCCTTTGCGCTTGTCGCGGTAGAGGGCACGAAAGACCTATGGGCGGCTTTCATCCGCACGATGGGCAAGCCCATGGACCAGAGGCTGGCTTGGGCGCAGAACGAGGCGCAGACGCTGGCAGACAACTGGCTGGGCGTCGACGACAACGAAGTCGTCACCTGGTACGACAACGCGCAGCACCGCGGCACGACCTATGTGAGGAACAGCGACAAGGAAACCGGCATGACTGTGACCCAGTGCATGCGTACGCTGAATGTGGGCACCGACGACCAGCGGGCATATGCTGCAAAGCTTGTCTCCGACCAGCGCGCGTGCGTGTATAACGCAATTCCGTGGCCCGGGTACGACGATCTCTACGACACGTCCGTGCACATGTACTACGTGTGGCAGTGGCGGAACAATCTCAAGTTGGAGACCCCGCCCAACGGCTGGCAGATTCCCACGCGGCCGGCGGATACGGGCGTTCGCGTGCTCATTAAGAGCATGGCAAACCACCAGTACATGACGGCCGAAGGAGGGTTGAAACCAGACGCCTGGATCTACAACAGGCAGGGCGCGGCGCTCGACATGATCTGGGTTGGCAAGCTCGCCGACGACCGGGGAAATATCAAGCCGAACGACGGCTCGTTCCGCATGACGTATGCGCCGCAGCTGTTCCTGAGCTACCGGCTCAGCGACGGAGCCTTGAAGCTGTACGATCCCGGCGCGCTGATCGCGCCCTCAGACTTCACGCTTGCGCGAGCGCCGCGGGAATATTCGATCAAGAGCAACTACTGGAATCAGTTCGTGAACCTGAACCGGTCGACAGCATCTCCATACATCAACCGCTTCGGCGATCCCAACAAGGCCGAATCGCAATGGGCGATCGAGGGGCTGCGTTTGCCGTAAACGGCGAGCCCGGCGGGGCCCCTCTCAACACGGGGCCCCGCAATCTCCTCTTGCAGACTCCTGACTATCCATATGCCATGCACTTACACCACGAAGTCCGTTTCGTCGTACTTGGAACCCGCCTTAGGTGTTCCGTTCAGTGCATCACGGACGAAGCAGAGCCTTGATCGCACGCCGCTCATCCATCGCGCGGTAGCCGTCGGCCACCTGCCCGAGTGGAAGGGCGAGATCGAAGACCTTGCCCGGATCGATCTTTCGTTCCCAGACGAGCCTGATCAATTCCGGCAAGTACCGACGCACCGGAGCGGGACCACCGTGCAGGCGGACCAGCGTGAAGAACACCGGCCATACATCGAGCTTCATTCCGTGAGGCACTCCGACATACCCGATCGAGCCGCCAGGCCGGGTGGATCGGATCGCCTGCATCATCGACTCCTCGCTCCCGACGCACTCCAGAACGGAATCCGCGCCGATGCCTTTTGTCATTTCCTTGATCCGCGCGACGCCTTCGTCGCCCCGTTCGGTCACGATGTCGGTCGCGCCAAACTCGCGAGCGAGCTTTTGACGCTTCTCATGCCGGCTCATTGCGATGATCCGTTCCGCCCCCATCAGCTTCGCTGAGAGCACGCCGAGAAGGCCAACAGCGCCATCACCAACAACGGCCGCAGTCGAACCCGGTTTTACATTTGCCGCATCGGCGGCGAACCAGCCGGTGCCGAGAACGTCTGAGATGGTGAGGAGGCTTGGAAGCAGGTCCTCCGGCGGAAGTTCCGGCGTAGGCAGCAGCGTGCCGTCTGCCAATGGAACTCGCAGGTACGGCGCCTGTGCCCTGCTCATGAATTCAAGATTCTGGCATCCGGACTGGTATCCGGCCTTGCAGTTCGGGCAGGTATTGTCCGAGACGCAGAACGATCCGATGACGAACTGGCCGGGTTTCACGGTCTTGACTGCGCTGCCCACCTCTTCGACATATCCGCAGTACTCATGCCCCATTGGCGTGGGCTGCCCAATTTTCTGAATGCCGCGGTATGGCCACAGGTCGGACCCGCACACGCACGTAACCGCGATGCGGATGATCGCGTCGGTCGGCTTCTCGATCCGGGGAGCTTCCACATCTTCAAAGCGCACGTCGCGCGGTCCGTATAGAACTGTTCCTCGCATTGAAAACTCCTTGGTTTAGACGTGAATCGCGCACCGGTGCGGGCGGGACAAAAGAGCCTTCGAATTCAAACCTCTAGAAAAACGTGGTCCACGACGCCTGGAATTTTAGCGCGCTCGGCACCCGCGGAGTGATTGCAGGTCCGTTGACATAGCTCAATCCGAGATTCAGATAGTTCCCCCGCGCAACACGCATTGAGTAGCTTCCGGTCAGCGTTGTTCCGGCGCGCCACACCGTTTTGCCATCGGCGACGAGCTTGTCAGTGTACTGGCTGCTGTAACCCGTGCGCGAAGCCACCACCGAAAAAAGATCGGCCGGGCGCCTTTGAAACGGAGCCTCCTTGTAGAGCCTCGCCTCGTAGTATCGCGCGTACGGATTCAGCGACTCCGGCGCCGTCATCCAGGATCCGCCGCCGTACCATCCCTCGTTTGGACGTTCGTAGCTCGACCTCCGCAACTGGTAATCCATCAGCACGTATCCGCAGTAGTTGCCCGCTTCGCTCTTGCCGGTGGTTACATTGCTGTAAGCCGTCGTGTTGTACATGTAGCCTCCGCGAAGCCACGCTTCATGCGCATGGCGGGTCGCCTCGCGCAGATAGCCGCCTTCGTGGATGAGTAGCAGCTTGTCTCCGCGCGGAATGAACCGGAAGCCGGCGTGATTGCGCGCCACCTCCGTCGGCCCTCCCTGGGGATCGATGCTCCGCTGCGCCCCAGCCTTGAAGTAGGTGTGGTTCGGTCCGCGAACCCGCATCGTAGCCCCTGGCGACGTAAGCGGAAAGTACGACATCCCGGCCTCGTACGGCAGCACCGCGTACACGCCCTGTCCGCCGGCGGCCGTCGATCCTCCAACAAACAGGCCCACGAAATCGAGATTCATCGAGACATAGCCCGCCTTCGTCTCCACGCGGTCTTCGCCAAACGCCTTGTAGAGATAAAGGTCCCAGAGTTGAAATGCATTTGGTCCCGCGGGGTCCCAGCTCACCCGGTTCCACACCCCGCCCACGTAAAGCTGCGCATTGCGCAAATGGAGCTGACGAAGATCGGCGGTCAATATGGGTTGCAGCATCACGCCTGTAAACGCCCGCTGCCCCACGTACTCCTGGCTCTCGGCTGCTACCGGCGCGTTCAGCATGTTCTGCGCGTACTGTCCCTGCGCGATCAGGCGCACTGCCAGCCCTTGCCTGAGCATGGCCTGCCGGTACCCCGAATTGACATCAATCGCGCTGTCGGAGAATGGCGGCATCGAAGTGTCGCCACCAAGGTAATTCAATGCCTCGATCGAGGTGGTGGCCGGCGCGGGGGCCTCGGGAACTCTGCCGGCATCCTGTGTCGCCTGGGCCCTCGCGCCTCCAATTGCGAAGAGCAACACGAAGGCGGCAAGCTGAATCCGGATACGACGGTTTTCGCAGTTCATTCTTTCCTTCGCCTCATTGAAAGAGCAGACTTGCCAGCGCTCTCTGATGACCCTTGTGTTCTATTCAACGTAAGGCGAAACAGCGTGAATGATAAGAGCCCGTAAAGAACAAGAGGTTGTGAATATAATTCATAAATGGTCGCAACCGATCTCACAGCGTTATCTGCGTTTGTCGTAGTTGCCGAAGAGTTAAGTTTTACGCGCGCCGCCAGGCGCCTCGGCGTTTCTCCTTCCGCCATGAGCCATGCCATGCGCGGCCTCGAGGAGCGTGTTGGCGTGCGCCTGCTCTCGCGCACCACCAGGAGCGTAGCGCCGACCGATGCCGGCCGGGAGCTTCTCTCGCAGTTGCGCCCGGCGCTCTCCGAGGTTCACATAGCGTTGGACCGCGTGGCCGGGTTGCGCAAGAAGCCGTCGGGCCGTGTTCGGCTCGTGGTGCCCCGATTTGCGGCCGGCGCAGTGCTCGCGCCCAGGCTCGGCGAGTTCGCGCGCAAATACCCCGACGTCCTGCTCGACGTCACCACGAACGACAGCCGCATGGATATCGTTGCCGCCGGATTCGACGCGGGCATCCACTTTGGCGAGTACATCGAGAAGGACATGATCGCGGTGCGCGTGTCTCCCGATCACAGGCCCGCGATCGTTGGCTCGCCCGGTTACTTCAAATCGCATGACAGGCCGAAGGCGCCTCGTGATCTGTTGCGGCATCGGTGCATCAATTTCAGGCACGGCGATGCGGGCCTGTACCGGTGGGAGTTCGAGAGAGGCAAAAAATGCCTGTCGGTTGCAGTCAACGGCCCGTTGATTGTCGACGATGAAAACCTCCTCGTGCAGGCCGCGCTGGACGGGGTCGGTCTCGCTTTCGTATCGGATGAGCGCGTAACGTCGCACCTTGAGAGCGGCGCTCTGCTTCGCGTTCTGGAGCGCTGGTGTCAACCCTTTCCCGGCTTCTTTCTCTACTATCCGGGTCGGCGGCAACAACCCGCTGCCTTGGCGGCATTGATTGAGACTCTGCGCATGCAGCCCGGGCGTGCTCAATGAGCGCGAAACGGAAATGCGCTCACGCGCCAGGTCATATCGACATACGCGCAGCTATGAGTGCGTAAAAAATAGAGAGCTGTCATCCAGAGCGGAGGTCGCCGCGGCGACCGCAGTCGAAGGATCTGCGACTGCTCTTCGTCTGCGCAGCCACACAACCGCGCAGTTTCGCGCGTTGCGACTATATGTCGATACGACCTGGTGTGTCCGCCAACTGCGGCAGTGAATGAAGGCTTGCGCCTCATCCATCGCCATGATCGTGATCGCATCGTCTGCCGCAACTCCTCGTTCACGGGCTCAGGAGGCCGCAATACCCCAGGCGCATCCGCACCCATCCAAAGCTGGATACTGTATGTCGAGATTCCGATCGAGGCCGCAAGTTAGGGTACCTGCGTGTCAAGCCCCCGATGCACGCGAAAACTAGGACATGTTAACCAGAAAATAAATACCCCTCCCCCCTCCCCCTCCCCCCTCCCCCCCTATAAAATTTCCTGTGAGTAAAAACAGCGAAGGTTAACTTCTTATAAATAAGACACTTATCTAAATTCTCGCTTTACCCGAACGGTCTTCTCCGGCAACTCCACCAAGTGAGATTCACTCGCCTTGTTATCTTCTGGTTAATGGGTCCGAAGCGAAGTCGGGTTGGAAACAGCAGCGGCCGTGAGGAAATCCTTCACGGCCGCTGGCGGTTTGAATCCGGGTTATTGCAGGTTGACTTGTTGGTGGAGCGGCAGGTCGCGCGAGCTCGCACCGGCAAGGATGTTGTAGCCGCCGGGCACGAGCTTCCACGAGTCAGAGGCTTCGTCGTAGACGGTCAGGCGGTCGTGCGGCACGGTGATCGTCACGGGCTTCGACTCGCCCGGTGCCAGCTCAACGCGCGACCAGCCGATGAGCCGATGCGGCGGCTCGCCCGCGGCATCAGGGAACGCCGTGTAGACCTGCGCGATCTCCGTTCCGGCGCGCTTGCCTGTGTTCTTTACCGTGAAGGAAACAGTAAGCGCGTCGCCGCTGTCCTTTGCGGTCAGCGCTGAGTAGGCGTAGGTGGTATACGAGAGGCCGAAGCCGAACGGGAAGAGGACGTCCTTCTTCTGGGCGTCGTACCACTTGTAGCCGACCTCGAGCTTCTCGTCGTAGGTGGTCTGGAATGCGGGAAGTCCTTTGGCCATCTGCGCCATAAACGCCGAAATGTCCTGGCCAGGCGCGGGGCGGTGCGGCTGCGACTCCGGCGGCGGCAGGACGAGCGTGGGATGCGGCAGGTCGGCGTCGCTCTTGGGGAACGTAACGGCGAGCTTGCCTGTGGGATTGACCTGCCCGGTGAGGATGTTCGCCAGCGCTTCCGCACCGCGGATTCCCGGATACCACGCTTCAACTACGCCCGCGACCTTGTCGGCCCAGGGCATGGTGACGGGGCTGCCGGATTCAAGTACGACTACGGTTTTGGGATTGGCGGCGGCGACGGCCTCAATGAGCTTGTTCTGGTCATCGGAGAGCGCGAGAGTCTTCAGATCCGAGCCTTCCGATTCCCACTGATACGCGAAGACGATGGCGACGTCGGCCTTTTTGGCCGCGGCAGAGGCGGCTGCGAGGTCGTCACCGGCGGCGAAGGTAACCTTGCCGGCGGGGAACTTCTCGCTGAGGGCGCGAAGAGGCGAGTCCTTAAGCCACTCTTCACGCTGGAAGAACATCTGGCCGGGAGCGGGCGGCGGAGGAGGAACGGCGTTGCCGCCTGGCGAGTTGACCTGCGCGGAGCCGCCGCCGGTGATGACGCCCTTATCGGCGTGTCCGCCGATGAGGACGATTGAGCGCGCGCTCGAGGCGAGCGGCAGCACGTTGTGGTCGTTCTTGAGCAGGACGATGGAGCCTTCAGCAATGCGTTGGGCCAGTTCCAACCCCGCTTCGATATCGGGAACCTGGCGGGCCGGCGGATGGGCGAAGACGCCGTCCGCGAAGATCGTCCGGATGATGCGATGCACGTGGTCGTCGAGCTCGGCCTGCGAGACATCGCCGTCGTTGACGGCTTTCTTGAGCGCGTCGCCGAAGAACGTCTCGCCGGGCTGCTCCATGTCGAGGCCGGCGTGAGAGGCTTCAGCGGTGGAGTGGGTTCCGCCCCAGTCGGAGAGGACGAAGCCCTTGAAGTTGTACGCCTTCTTCAGGACGTCGTTGAGCAGGTAGCCGTTTTCGCAGGCGTAGGTGCCGTTGACGCGGTTGTAGGAGCACATCACGCCGCCGGCGTCGGAGAGGCCGAGGGCGATCTCGAAGGCGCGCAGGTCGGTTTCGCGCATGGAGCGCTTGTCGATGTTGGCGTTGACGGCGTTGCGGCCGGATTCCTGGTCGTTGAGGGCGTAGTGCTTGAGATCGCCGATGACGTGCTCGGACTGGACGCCTTTTTCGACGTAGCCGTCAAGGGTTCCGGCGAGCAGCGGGTCTTCGCCCTGGTACTCGAACGTGCGGCCGTTGCGCGGCTCGCGGGTGAGGTTGACGCCGCCGCCGAGGGTCATGTTGTAGCCCTGGTCGCGGAGTTCGCGGCCGATGAGCGCGCCGTATTCGAAGGCGGTCTTGGTGTCCCAGGCGGAGGCGGCGGCGAGGTTGTTGGGCAGCGCGGTGGAGTAGCGGCCCATCATGGCGCCGCGAGTGACGCCGTAGGCCGAATCAGCCATCTGGATCGAAGGAATGCCGAGGCGCGGGATCGCGGCGGTGAAGCCGGCCCCGCCGTTCGATCCGTTGGGGGCCCCATTGCCGCCGGCAGGCCCGAAGGCGCGCTGGCCGTGGAGGAGCGAGATCTTCTCGTCGAGGGTCATCTCCTTGAGGACGAGGTCGGCGCGCTGGTCGGGGGTGAGGGATGTGTCGGACCAGGCGTAGTGCTTGGGCGGCTCCGGCGGGCGGCCGAACTGGGCGATGGCAAGGGAAGCCGAGGCCATAAGCGCGGCGGCGAAGAGGGCGCGGATCGGGCTGCTGCAATGAGCGAAAAGGTGCATCAATGGTTCTCCTGAATTGTGGGTGCTGCGGCGGTGCGGAATTTGTCCGGACCCGGCCTATCGGGCGCGGCGGAGCCCGCTTTGGATCGCGGCCAAGTTTAGCGGGCGGTGACTGTTGAGGAGACGGGTGGGCACGCATGGAGGTTTCAGAAGCGATTCTCAGCATTGCGCCCGAGTCCACGGTTGCAATGGGTGATCAACTGGTCTGAACAATACTATTTTACAAATAGGTATTTCGGTGCTATGGTCTCGGTCATGGCGAAGATTGCGGAACGGCGGGATCTCTTTCCGGGGGCGCTCGAGATGATGATTCTCCAGTCCCTACGGGTGCGGCCGATGCATGGGTACGCTCTGGTGAAGCACATCCAACAGGTTTCCGACGATCTGCTGCAGATCGAAGAAGGATCGCTCTATCCGGCGCTTCAGCGGATGCTGCGCGAAGGGATGCTCGAGTCCGAGGCGGGCGTTTCGGCCAAGGGCCGGCCAACGCGAATCTATCGCGTAACGGAGAAGGGGCTCAAGCACCTGGAGACAGAATTATCGAGCTTCGACAGGATGTTTGCGGGGATCACGCGGGTGTTGGGAACTGCGTAAAAGCAGGGCCAGCGTTACAAGGTGCGAAGGACCGGGAAGGCATGAGGCACGCGATGGGCTGGTTTGCGGCGATATTTCGGCGGCGGCGGTACGAGGACCTGGCAGTGTCGATCGAGGAGCACATCACAGAGCAAGTGGATGAGCTTGTTGAGTCGGGAGTGCCGCGCGCAGAGGCCGAACGGCGGGCGCGGGTGGCTTTTGGGAATCCGACGGCGATTAAGGAACGGAGCCGCCAGGCTTGGCAGTGGCCGCGGGTTGAGTCGCTGCTGGCGGATTTGAAGCTGGTGTTTCGGCGGCTGAGGAGGGCTCCGGGATTTGCGGTGACGGTGCTGCTGACGCTTGCAATCGGGATCGGCGCGAACACCGCAGTATTCACGGTGGTGAACGGCGTGCTGCTGAAACCACTGTCGTATCCGGATGCGGACCGGGTGCTGGCGCTGACACTGCGCGCGCCGGGCGCGGAGGGATTGTCGAATTTCCAGGTGGGGCTGCCGATGTCGCCGTCGATGTACACAACGGTGGCGGAGCACAGCTCGAGCTTTGAGTCGGTGGGCGTCTGGAACAGGCGTGAGGCCAACGTGACGGGAATGGGGCATCCGCAGCAGGTGCAGGCGGCTTTTGTGAGCGGAGGCGTGCTGGAGACGCTTGCAGTGCCGCCGGCCGTTGGGCGCCGGCTGAATGCGGCGGACCAGGATCCGCACGGGCAGCTGACGGCGATGCTCAGCTACGCCTACTGGCAGAAGCTGTTTGGGCGGGATCCGGGAGCAGTGGGGCGAAGCATCGTTGTGGATGGACAGACGCGGCAGATCGTCGGTGTGATGCCGCGTGGGTTCCGGATTGCGGATGCGGATTTCGATGTGATGATCCCGTTCGCCTTCGACCGCAGCAAAATGAAGATGGCGCCGTTCGGGTACCTGGGCGTGGGGCGGCTGAAACCGGGCGTGACGATTGCGAAAGCTGACGCGGAATTCGGCGGTCTGCTGGAAGTGTGGATGAACTCGTGGTCGAATGGGCCGGGAACGAATCCGCACTATTACAGGCGATGGAAGATCTCCGCGGATTTTCGCCCGCTGAAGCGCGCCGTGGTGGGCGACGTGGGCAACGTGTTGTGGGTGGTGATGGCGACCATCGGGCTGGTGATGCTGATCGCATGCCTGAACGTGGCGAACCTGCTGCTGGTGAGAGCCCATGCGCGGCAGCAGGAACTGGCTGTGCGCAGCGCACTTGGAGCGGGACGCGGCAGAATCGCGCGCGAACTGCTTACGGAGAGCGTGGTGCTGGGGCTCGCGGGCGGCGTGCTGGGCATCGGCGTGGCAGAGGGCGCGCTGCGGATGCTGGTGCGCATGGGAGGGGTGGATCTGCCGCGGCTGAGCGAGATCGGGCTTGATGGATGGTCTGTGGCATTCACGCTGGCGCTGTCGTTGATGTCAGGGCTGGTATTCGGGTCAATTCCGGCTTTCAAGTACGGATGGATGCCCGCGGCGACGTCGATAGGCACCGGACGGACGATGAGCGTGAGCCGGGAGCGGCATCGCTCGCGCGATGTGCTCGTGGTGGGCCAGGTGGCGATGGCGCTGGTGCTTCTGGTGAGCGCGACGTTAATGATCCGCACGTTTACGCACCTGCGCAGCGTGGACCCGGGATTCGCCGACGCGGCGCACGTGCAGACGGTGCGCATCGGCGTCCCGGAGACGATGGTGGCCGATCCGGTGATGGTGACGCGGATGGAGAACGAGATCGCGGACAAGATGGCGGCGATTCCGGGCGTGGCGTCGGTGGGGTTTGCGGAAGCAGTTCCGATGGACGGGAACGAGCCGAACTGGGACCTGTTGTGGGTGGAGGGGAAGAACTATCAGGGTGGAGAGCCCCCGCTGCGGTTCTACAACTTTGTCTCGCCGGGGTACTTCCACACTATCGGCACTCGGATTGTGGCGGGGCACGATTTCGACTGGACGGATCTGTATGCGTTGCGGCATCACGTGATCCTGTCGGAGGGATTTGCACGAGAATCGTGGGGCTCGGCTGAGGCGGCGGTCGGGAAGCGGGTGCGGCAGTTCGATTCCGACCCGTGGGAGGAAGTGGCAGGCGTGGTAGAGGACGTGCGGCAGCGGGGCGCAGATGAGCCGGCTCCGGCAATTGTGTACTGGCCGGCGCTCAAGAACAATCCATACGTGAAGGGAGCGCTGTACGCTTCGCGCGGAGTGGCGTTCGTCGCGAAGAGCGACCGCGCAGGGACGGCGGACCTGATCGCGAGAATGCAGGACGCGGTATGGAGCGTGAATGCAGACGTGCCGGTGGCGTCCGTGGCGACGATGCAGGAGATCTACGGGCAATCGATGGCGCGGACGTCGTTTGCGCTGACGATGCTGGGGATTGCGGGCGGCATGGCGTTGCTGCTGGGCGTGATCGGGATTTACGGCGTGATCTCGTATGCGGTTTCGCAGCGGCGGCGCGAGATAGGGATACGGCTTGCGTTGGGCGCGCAGAGGAGCGAGCTTCGCTGGATGTTTGTGCGATCGGCACTTGTGCTGACTGGTGTGGGCGTGGCGATCGGGCTGGGCGCGGCGGCAGGACTGACGCGCATGATGAAGTCGCTGCTGTTTGGAGTGAGCCCTACGGATCCGTTGACCTATGCGTCGATTGCGCTGGCGCTCGGCTGCTGCGCGGCGGTGGCGAGTTACCTGCCGGCGCGGCGCGCGGCGGGGGTTGATCCGGTGGAGGCGTTGAGGGCCGAATAGGCCCAGGGAAAAGGCATTAGGGATTATGGACGAGAAGCGAGAGTCAAGTGCGATGAGTTGGATTGCAGTGATATTTCGGAGGCGGAGGTATCGGGACCTGGAGATGTCGATTGACGAACATCTCAGGGAAAAGGTTGAGGAACTCGTCGAGGCGGGGATGCCGCGCGCGGAGGCCGAGTCGGCGGCGCGGCGAGCCTTCGGAGGCGTGACACAGGTGCTCGAGCGCAGCCGCGAGGCGTGGCAGTGGCTGACGCTCGAGAGCCTTTGGGCCGATGTGCGGTTTGCGTTGCGGCAACTGATCAAGTCGCCTGGTTTTACGGTGACCGCGGTGCTGACGCTGGCGCTGGGAATCGCGGTGAACGCGACGGTGTTCAGCATGGTAAGCGGATTCCTGATGCCGAAACTGCCGAGTCGCGATGCGGACAAGACTGTGGTGATATCTGCAGTGAATCCGGATGGCGGCTTCGTGCCCGACGTCGCCCCCGTTTCGGCGCCGAATTATGAGACGATCCGCGCGGATACGAGTGTTTTCGCGGCGACGGCGGCAATGCACGATGCCATACCCGCGAGCCTGGGCGGCGAACACGAGCAGCCCGAGGCGATTGAATACTTGCCGGTGACGCCGAATTACTTCAGCCTGTTGGGCGTGGAGCCGGTGCTGGGACGGGTCTTCCTTGCCGGCGAGGATCAACCGGGGCGCGACCGCTTGGTGGTGTTGAGTCACAGTCTCTGGGCGCGGCGGTACGGGTCGGATCCGGCGATTGTGGGACGGACGATCCGGCTGAACCGCGAGGACTATACGGTGGCGGGCGTCATGGGCGCGGACTTCCAACTCATGGGGTTCGCCCCGCAGCTCTGGACGCCGCTTACCCTGACGGCGGCCGATGCTATCCCAGAGGCGCGGCGCAACCGGAACCTGACCGTGTTTGCCCGGCTGGCGCCAGGAATCACGCTCCAGCAGGCCAACGCCGAAGCAAAGCGGCTGGCGGCCCGTGCGGAGGCAGACCATCCGAACGTTGAAGGCAGATGGGGCGCTTCGGTGCGAGGACTGAAGGACTACCTCGTGTACTCGCTCGGTACTTCGAAAGCGCTGGCGATCATGATGACCGCGGTGGGATTCGTGCTGCTGATCGCCTGCGCCAATGTCTCCGGGCTTCTGCTCACAAGGGCCGCGGGCCGCCAGAAGGAATTGGCCATCCGCGCGTCGCTGGGAGCGAGCCGCTGGCGGATCGTGCGCCAGTTGCTCATCGAGGGAGTGAGCCTGGCGCTGATCGGCGGGGTTGCGGGCCTCGGACTTACCTGGGCCGGCATTCGGGTGCTGCGTTCGCTTCTGACGTTCAACCCCGTGATCGCCGAAGTCCCCGTGACAATGGATCAACGTGTGCTGGCGTTTGCCGCTTGCGTGACGCTGATCGCGGCCCTGCTTTCGAGTCTGGCGCCGGCGCTGAAGGCATCGCACACCGACCTAAATATGGACCTGCGAAGCGAGGGACGCGCGGCCACGGCGGGGCGGAGCCGCAATCGGCTCAGGGCGATGCTTGTGGGCGGCGAGATTGCCCTCGCACTTTTTCTGCTGGCCGGAACGGGCCTGCTAACGCGCGGAATTTACGCGCTGGAGCATCAGCGCCTTGGCTTCGTGACGGACCACCTTCTTACCGCGGGTGTGGTGCTGGACAACCCTCGGTACCCGAACGCAGCGGCGCAGACGCAGTTTGTGCGCGGCCTGCTGCCGCGTCTGCACGAAATTCCCGGCGTGGAGGATGCGGCGGCGACATCGAACCTGCCCGCGACTGGCGCGGGCAAGATATCGGTGCACATTCAGGGCATGGTTGAACCGCCGGCGAGCGAGCAACGCAGAGCGGAAACAGTGGTGGTGACGCCGGAATTCTTTGCCGCGGCTGGCATTCCAGTGCAGCACGGTCGCTCGTTCACCGAGCAGGATGGCGCGAACGCGCCCCGGGTCGTGGTGGTAAACCAGCGTTTTGTGCAGCGCTACCTGGGCGGAGGCGACGCGATCGGCCGGCATGTGAACCTGGACGTGGGAGACGGACTCGGTGATTGGGAGCAGATCGTTGGAGTGGCGGCAGACATCAAAAGTTACTCCGAGGAGACACGCGTCGATCCGGTGGTTTACGAACCCTTTGACCAGCGGCCCTCAAACCAGTTTTCTCTGATGCTGCGCGGGCAAGCGGCGCCCGACACGATGATTCCGGCGATGCGCAAGGCTGTTGCTGCATTCGATCCCGAGCTTCCCCTGATCGACGTGACGAGCATGCAGGGCATCATCGACGCCCAGCGCAGCGGGAACCCGATGTTTGTGGAGATTCTGAGCACATTCACGGTGCTGGCGCTGCTGCTTGCGGCTATTGGGATTTATGGCCTGATCGCCTATTCGGTGCGGCAGCGGACTCATGAATTCGGGGTCCGCATGGCTCTCGGAGCGAACGCACGGGACATTGCGCGGACCGTGCTGCGCGAAGGGTTGAAGATCGCGGGAGTCGGATCGCTTGTGGGGCTGCTGCTCGCCCTTCCGCTGGGCAACGCGTTCGATGCCATGTTTCCCGGGATCCAGTTCGTGTCTCCGCCTGTGTACCTCGTGGTCCTGGCGACGATGAGCGTTGTGGTGTTGATCGCGGCCCTGGGTCCCGCGCGGCGCGCGGCAAAAGTAGATCCGACGGCGGCGCTCAGAATTGAATGACGCCAGTGAACGCTTTCAAGCGGCGATGCCATGTCAATTAACATCCTTATGTGCCCGGACTAGACGATGAAGTGAAATGGGTGCGCGGAGTGGGTCCGCGAGTTGCGGAGCTGTTGGCGGCGAAGGGCATCCGCTCGGCTGAGGACCTGCTCTACCACCTGCCGTTCCGCTATGAAGACCGGCAAAACCCGCGCAGCTTAGATGAGTTGAAGGCTGGAGAGATGGCTTCGGTGATCGCGGAGGTCCGCGGAGCGGCGTTGCTCCGGACGCGCAAGATGCCGTTGTTCGAGCTGACGCTGGGGCAGGGGAGGCTTGCGATAAAGTGCCTGTGGTTCCACGGCACATGGCTGAAGGATACGTTTCGCGCCGGGCAAACCGTTGCGGTGTTCGGGCGCGTGGAGGAGTCGCGCTCGAGCAGCGGCAACTTCAAAATGATCCAACCACAGTACGAAATTCTGCCGGACGCGAGCGAGGATGCCGAGACGCGCATGCTCGAAGTGGGCCGCATCACGCCGGTGTACGAGTCGCTCGGTGGGTCGAAGCTGGCCTCGCGGTGGCAGCGGAAGGTTATCTTTCGGCTGCTCGAGAGCATGCGTGGGGCGATTCCTGATTGCCTGCCGACCGCGATGCTGGATCGACTGATGCTGCCGGGGCGCGAGAAGTCGCTGAGCGAAGTGCACTTTCCTCCCGAAGGCACGGCGATGGAGAAGCTGCGGGCATGGGCGACACCGTCGCACCGCAGGCTCATCTTCGAGGAGCTGTTTTTTCTGGAGCTCGGCCTCGAACTGAAGCGGCGGCGCGTGCGGGATCGCGTGGGAGTGGCGTTTGCGACGACGGACAAGGTGAGAGAAGCGATCCGGGAGGTGCTGCCGTTTCACCCCACGGCGGCACAGAAGCGCACGCTGGGAGAGATCGTCGGCGACATGCGTGAGGCGCACCCGATGCGGCGGCTGTTGCAGGGCGACGTGGGGTCGGGCAAGACGATTGTGGCACTGCAGGCCATGCTGGTGGCGATGGAGAACGGCTACCAGGCCGCGATGATGGCTCCGACTGAGATCCTGGCGACGCAGCATTACCTGGCGGCGCGCAAGCTTCTGGAGAAGTCGTCGCGTAGGTACCGGATTGTGCTTCTGACGGGGTCGCTCGACGAGGAGCGGAAGCGGTACAACCGCGGGCTGATCAATCGCGGCGATGCGCAGCTCGTAATCGGGACCCATGCGTTGATTGAAGAAAAAGTCGAGTTCGACCGGCTGGGGCTTGTCGTTGTGGACGAGCAGCACCGGTTTGGCGTGCTGCAGCGGTTCAAGATGATGAAGAAGCCCGGACAAGGCGAACCCGACGTGCTGGTGATGACCGCAACGCCGATTCCGCGCACGCTGGCGCTCTCGCTCTACGGCGACCTCGACGTGAGCGTGCTGGATGAGTTGCCGCCGGGCCGGACGCCGATTGTGACGCGTCGCGTGCCCGATGAGCGCGCGGGCGAGGTTTGGGACTTTGTGCGCAAGCAGGTGGGAATGGGGCGCCAGGCGTACATCGTGTACCCGGTGATCGAGGGAACAAAGGAGGATCAGCCGGAGTTTGATTTTGCGCACGATCAGCCGTTGTTTGATCAGGCAGGGAGTCAACTTCGGTCGGAATCCAGGGAGCAAGCTCCGAGAGCCGCGCGAAAGGGCAAGACCGGCGAGCTCTTCCCGAAGATGGCGAAGGAGGCGAACCCGCAGGCGAAGTCTGGCCTAAAATCGGCAGTCGAAATGCACGAGAAGCTGCGCACGGGGCCGTTGGTGGGGCTGCGCGTGTCGCTTCTGCACGGACGCCTCGACGCGGATGAGAAGGAAGTCATCATGCGGCGGTTCCAGCGCGGCGAGATTGACGTGCTGGTGGCGACGACGGTGATCGAAGTGGGCGTGGACGTTCCGAATGCGACCGTGATGGTGGTGGAGCACGCGGAGCGGTTCGGGCTGGCGCAGCTTCATCAACTCAGGGGCCGGGTGGGGCGCGGCGCGGCGAAGAGCTACTGCATCCTGATGACGGGGGAGCGCGTGAGCGAGCAGGGCGAGGAGCGCCTGAATGCGATGGTGCGCACGCAGGACGGCTTCGAGTTGGCGGAGCTGGACCTGAGCATGCGCGGGCCGGGAGAGTTCTTCGGCACGCGGCAGGCAGGGCTTCCGGATTTTCGCGTCGCTAACCTGCTGCGCGACCGGCAGGTGCTGGAGCTGGCGAAGCGGGAGGCGGCGCGATTCGCGAATGCGCGTCCCGAAGATGCGGAGGGGACGGAGGCCGAGCGGGCTCGCGTGTGGGCGCGGCTTAAAGAGGCGTGGCAGAGACGGTACGGGCTGGTGGAAGCGGGGTAGAGGCAGGGACCAAGGGACAAAGGGACAAAGAGACCTTGGGCGGGGCACTCACACTGGTAAAACGACTTAGTTCATTACTAGGTTTCATCGGGCGCGTGTGGTATACGTTCTCCCATGCCCCGCATACGCTCGATCTATGCGCTCATCATTGCGTTTGCCATTTTTCTGCTTGCGCCGATCAAATCTGGATCGGCGGCGGGGCCGCTTGCGCCTACGCCGCCGATGGGCTGGAACAGCTGGGATTCGTATGGGCTCACCATCGACGAGGACCAGTTCCGCGCCAATGTGAGCGTGCTGGCGCGGCTCAAGGGGTTCGGGTGGCAGTATGCGGTGATCGACGAGGGGTGGTACATGCAGAACCCCTTCGGCGCGAACACGGCGGAACAGAAATATCTCTATGACGCGAACGGGTTGCTGCAGCCCGTGGTGGCGCGGTTTCCTTCGGCGAAGGATGGCGGGTTCAGGCTGCTGGCGGACTGGGTCCACGTGCAGGGGCTCAAGTTCGGCATCCACATTGTGCGCGGGATTCCGAAGCAGGTGGTGGACGCGAATCTGCCGATCGCGGGATCGAAGTATCACGCGGCGGATGCGGCGGACCGCGACGCCACGTGCCCGTGGAACGACGCGAACTATGGCGTGGCCGACAACGCAGCGGGGCAGGCCTACTACGACTCGATGCTGAAGCGGTATGCGGAGTGGGGCGTCGACTTCATCAAGGTGGACTGCATCAGCGACCATCCGTACCGGCCGACGGAGATCAAACAGGTGGCTGAGGCGATCCGCAAGAGCGGGCGGCCGATGGTGCTGAGCCTTTCGCCGGGGCCGACGAACCTGAGCCACGCCGAAGAGGTGGCAAAGTACGCGCAGATGTGGCGCATCAGCAACGACCATTGGGATGCATGGTCCTTCAAGGATCACACTCCGGATGGGTTCCCCTTTGGACTGGTCGATGAGTTTGACCTGATCGCCGACTGGAGCCCGCTGGTGAAGCCGGGGGCCTGGCCCGATCCGGACATGCTGCCGGAGGGCTCTCTTACGCCGCATCCGGGCTGGGGCGACCCGCGGCAGTCGCGCTACAGCGAGGACGAGCAGCGGACGGAGTTTACGCTGTGGGCGATGGCGCGGGCGCCGCTGATCTTCGGCGGGAACCTGACGAAGCTGGACCCGCTGACGCGCAGCATGATGACGAACAGGGAAGTGATCGACATCGACCAGTACAGCGTGGCGAGCGGGCTCGCCCTGATGCCGGCGGATAACGGGAAGCCTCTGCCGTGGCGGGCGTGGTATGCGCAGATGGGCGGCTTTTCGACGAAGACCTACGCGGCGGTGTTCAACCTTGGCGACGATTCCCGGACGCTGGACGTGCCGTGGATCAGCTTCCACGTGCCGGACAAGCCTCATGGCGCCTACGACGTGTGGAACAAGAGGCAGCTCGAGGTGGCGAAGGTGTTGCACGTAACGCTGCCGCCGCACGGCTGCGCGCTGTACCGCATTGAGTGATCGAAGTCACCGTCGATAGCTGACAGCGGTCCCTGATCCCTGCTCCGTATGCGACAATCATCTTTCGGTCCGGAGGCGGTCCCGCGCGGCTCCGGCGGTTGAGTTCGCTATGCCGGTTCTTCGCTCCGCCTTTATTGCCCTCTCAAAAAACCGCGGCCTGCGCCGATTCAGCGAGCGCTCCAGCTTAGGAATAAAGCTCAGTTCACGCTTCATCGCAGGGATGGAGATCAAGGACGCCCTGCGCGTTTGCGAAGCCGTAAACAAGCAGGGCATGGCGGTGACGCTCGATTCGCTCGGCGAAAGCGTGACCGAGGAGACGGCCGCGCACAGGGCCGCCGAGGTGTACCACAAGCTGCTCGATGCGATTGCGCAGCAGAGGCTTGACGCGAACGTGAGCGTGAAGCTGACGCAGATGGGGCTCGAGGTGAAGCGCGAGCTGGCCGAGTGGATTGCAGAGGACCTGACCAGACACGCCGCAAGACTGAACAACTTTGTCCGCATCGACATGGAGGACTCGTCGCTGACGCAGGTGACGCTGGACATTGTGAGGCGCATACATGCGTTGCCCGGGCTCAGCGGCGCGATCGGCGTGGTCATCCAGTCGTACCTGTACCGTTCTCAAGCCGACATCGAGCAACTGCTGGCGGACGACATTCGCGTGCGGCTGTGCAAGGGCGCGTATAAGGAGCCGCCGGAAGTGGCGTTTCCCCACAAGACCGACGTGGACTCGAACTACGTGCTGCTGGCGAAGATGCTGCTCGAAAGCCCTGTCTATCACGGCATTGCCACGCACGACGAGAAGATGGTTGCGGCGGTGAAGGCTTTCGTGCGCGAGAAGAAGATCGACCCGAGCCGGTTCGAATTCCAGATGCTTTACGGCGTGCGGCGCGACCTGCAGCGCGCCCTGGTGCGCGAGGGTTACCGCGTGCGCGTGTACGTGCCGTTCGGTGGCGAGTGGTATCCCTACTTCATGCGGAGGCTGGCGGAACGGCCCGCGAACGTTCTGTTCATCGCGAAGAACCTGTTGAGGAGCTAGAGCATTTTCAGAATTGGCAAGTCCGATAGCTGAAAATCGGCTGGTTTCTCGAGAAACGCACATAAGTGCCGCTAGAAGCACGTTAAGCGCATGAGTTTACCCCGACTTTGTTCCAAACCAGATTTGGGGCTGCCGACAGTCAGCCGGCTTGAACCTGGCCGTAAAAGAGGCCTGAAAAGTTGGTGAAAAAAGTGGCGATTCGGGGCAAATAAGTGGCGTTTTGGGCACATTTGAAAATTGAGACAAGGTATTTATTATCAGTTGATTAACCGTTCTGCCCTCTTTTTGCCCCTCACAT
>DATFRB010000032.1:0-2044 GCA_035263625.1 Occallatibacter sp. | reverse complement strand
TTATCCAAGCGCATGCACCCCACTCCGTGCACCAAAGTGCGAGCTTGGCTCGCGCGGCGCCTTATAGCGAGCACGCCCGCCCGCGACAACTGGGCAGGCGTGGAATTAATGGCGGATCGCGAAGGAATTGCGACGGCCGCGACGGCGGGCCTCCGGGCCTTGCGGCACCGCCATCACGCGTTCGTGGCGGACTCGACTTTGGCAAGTTCCACATCGACCCGAAGGTCGATTTCGGCCAGCACTTTGGTCGATGAGCGTCGCCCGAGAGATCCTTGATCTCAGGCTGCCGCGGTCTTGAGCTTGAGCAATATGCCAGGATCGAACCCGCCGGACAGGATGGCGAGTTTCATCTGATCGAGCAGATCGAGCGCCCTGTGCCGCGTTTGACCGCGCGCCGGCGGCGTTCCTTGAGGCTCTCGATGCCCTGCAGTGCCATCAGCGCATCGATGCCCCCACCGTGCGCCGTCGGCGGTCCCGGCCGGCGCCGGGCTCGACTCGCTTTGCGGCAAGCTTAACGAGCCGCTCGCGGAGCGGCGTGCCGTCGGCGCCGAGGCGGGTGCAGCCGGCCCGTTGGGTCCCGAAACGCGCATGGTGGTGGCCCCGTGTGCGGCCGCCGGGCCCGCCCCGGCGGAACCTCACCCTCGGTTGGTTAACGCGCGGTAAGGACCAGGCAAAAATTGCCGCATCGGCAACGCATTCCCGCGAGGTCCGCCGCACGGCTGTCGGGAGGCACTTTTCATCTATTTGTTTCAATGGGTTATGCGGTCAGTTGGGCTGGCACGCGGGCCCCCTGTGAGGCGACACGCAAGACATCTCTGTATGCCAGCAGTGACGGCAGGCTGCCACGGATCAACCAACAGACGCACTAACGAGTCAAAGAACTCGGTGCCAACAGGACTCGCGAATAGTCTGGTTGTTCGGCCGCCAACCACCCTATTGCGATTAGACCGCTATCGCTGGGCCCGAAGTAGTCACACGTCGAGAAGTCTTTGTAATACGGCATCTTCTACGGTGTTCCTGTTCAAGCTGCGCGCGAGACGGATTCCACCAGTTCGCGCCACTCCGACTCGGAGTACACCGTTGGATCCACGTTTCTCACCAACGAATGCAGATCAGCAGGGATCGGCTGACCCTGCCCAAGATATTTGTCCAGCAGACAGAAAGTATCGATAAAGGCCTCCAACGATGAGTTCAGCAGTGAGAATGCCTCATCGGCCTCAACATCCACGTCGAACACTTTGCCGTCGCTTTGACGAACCGCAAGCGCAGGCCGTGCTCCTCCACCTTCGTCGAAGTTCCACATACCAAAAACGATGAAATCAGACACGTGTTCGAAGTCCGCAACATCGGGCTCCGAAAGCCCCCACTCCAAAAACTCGGCAGTCAAATTGCGAGGCTCGCTGTGGCGGGAGAAGTCTAGAATTGCCTCACCGATAAGCCAGCGGGCACGCTGTGGCAGACGAGACGCGATAAGAGATTGTATTGATGCTGCGTTCATGCGGCGGTTCACTTTTTTCGACGGGCGCGTAGCTGACCGAAGGACCGGTGATGTTAGCCATTTATCCCCTGGTAGAGCCGGCGGCTTTAGTAAGGATATTTCCCGAGGTGCTGATAGCGGGCATGGCGGGTAGCTACCCGTGCCTCGATACGAGGAAGCTTCATGTCTTGACGAACAATGGCTTCTCATCGTTAGCGCATATTCCGGCGAAAGCCTGCCCCGGACTTGATCCGGGGTGGGTACCGGTTCGCCGATAAGAATATGCGCCGAACAATGAATCTAGAGCACGTTCCGATTCCGCAAGAACGGAACGTGCTCTAGGCGTCAGAGTCTGGTTCTTCCAATTCCGAAGCTTGGGCATGATTGCAATCTGGATTCTGGTTTTCCTACAGACCCGTACGGAGCGTAGTTGCTGATGCGCGCTGTCATTTGCCTGCTCGCCGTCCTCTTCCTTGCCGCCGCGAGTTCCGCCGTCGCGCAGGAAAAGCACTTGATTGACCCGATGCTGCCCGGCTCGCTCAATCCCAAGCCGCTGCCGCCGCTGAA
>DATFRB010000031.1:0-5674 GCA_035263625.1 Occallatibacter sp. | reverse complement strand
AACTCGACGACATAGCCCGACACGCGGAACGCCAGATCGACTTGAGCATTTGGCGTCAGGATCGCCGAGTATTTCGCAGGCTCGCCCTCGCGCGAGAGCGACACCGTTCCCATGCGGACCGCCTTAGGCAGCGCCGGAGGATCAGCGGCTGTCCGGCCGTTCGAACAGGCGGTGGCACAGATGGCTGCGGCCAGCACAACCCCGAGATCGGCTCGCATCACTGGTCCGCTCCCAATGCTTTCTCGAAGTCGGCTTGGGCCGTGGCGAGATCCAGCAGGGCCTGCGTAAAGCGATTGTCCGCCTCCGCCAGGCTGGATTGCACCTTGAGCAGGTCGCTGAGCAGAACATCATTCTGCCCGTACCTGTTCCTGGTCACCCGTAGCAGCTCCCGCGACGCGGACTGGGAGGCCAGCGCCACTTCGACTTGTTTGCGGGCCTCAATCAGTTTGCGGTATTGATGTGCCACTTCGACGATGATTTTCGCCTCGGTGTCCTTTGCGTCCAGGGACGCCTGTTCAGCGGCCAGCCGTTTTTCTTCCACCTGGTTGCGCTTGCGTCCCCAGTCGTAAACATCCCAGTTCACCTGTATGCCGACAACGCTGAGCCGGTTCGGCAACACGGGACTTAAGTTCGCGGTCGCCACGCTCGTCATTGTGAGGCTGACATCGGGAATGCGCTCGGCGCTTTTGAGCCGCTCGTCAAGCATGGCCTTTTTCTCCTGAAGTTGAGCGAGCCGGACTTCAGGCCGCGATTCGATCGCCCTGGCATAGGCCTGTTTGAGGTCAGGCATCTCGAAATCCGTTGCGGCCAGAGGATCGACGTCGAAGGGCGTGTCGGGATCGCGGCCCATGAGGCGGTTTAGCTGCTGTTTTTGCGTTTCCAGCGGATCGTCGAGTTTAAGCAGAGCATATTCGGCCTGCACCAGTTGCGCCTTAACGTCGAGTGAGTCCGCCTGCAGCGCAACACGCTGCAAGACGTTGCGGCCCGTGTCCTGATCGAGCTGCTGCAGAAATTCGACGGTCGCTTGCAGGCTCCGCCGGCCGCTCTCGGTCTGGAGTATTCCGTAATAAAGCCGCCGCACCTCGTTGACCGTTGCTTGCTGCCGCCAGCGGACGGTCTCCTCGGCGATAGCGGCGCCAACGCAAGCCAGTTCGATGCCGAGCCCAATCTTGTGCTGCTGCGACAAGGGTTGTGCGACGCTCGCGTAGAAAATCCCCGCGGGCTGTAGGGGACCAGTCAACGTCGTCGTCTTGCCAGGAACCGGGCCGATGCCCGGATAGACGCCGAGCGAGCCTAAGGGAAAAGTCAGACCGAGATGGGCCAGGGATTGCGAGCCAAGCGCTGAAACCGAGAAAATCGGCAGCCGGTATGTGCGGGCGACATTGACCTCTCTCACCGCCTTGTCATGTTCCAGATGAGCGGCCCGGATGGCCCGGTTGTTCTCCGCCGCCGCCGAGATGGCCTGCTGCAACGTGAGCGTCTCGCCACCAAGCAGCCAGGGCACACAAATGATGGCGACACCAATCAGTCGAACCCGGGCAGCACACCGTTCGCAACGCACCAATACCTCCCTTCCAGCCGCCAATCCCCCGGGGAATCCATTTCCGGCGGCTTAGGCCAACCCGCCACGATTAATTCCCATCCGCGAGGTCATATGGAATGGATCAAAGCGAAATTTTCCCGTGGAAGCAGACTGAAGATAGACTCACAAAGAACGTACCATCGACGCCGTTGTCCAGAATGCGGAATTTAGCGGCAAATCGTCCGAAAGAATCTCTCGCCGTGTCGCCCGCTGTTGCAATAGGTGTAAACTTGTTGACCCTTCCGTTCAGACCGGCGGCCGAACGTGGTCGCCGTTCCTCCGGTACTCTCCCGGCGTGAGGCCCGTATGCTTCTTGAAGGCCTTGACGAAGGCGGCAACGGACGCGAAACCCGCAGCCATCGCGATCGCGCGCAGCTTGTCGCTGCTCGAACGTAGCCGCGTGGCGGCAGCATGAATGCGCAGCCGCGTAAAATACCGTTGCGGCGGCTCTCCCACGAGTTCCCTGAATCGCTCGGCGAAGGTTGACCGCGACATGGCCAGCCTGTTCGCGAGCATCGTCACCGTCCACGGCCGGTGTGGGTGACTGTGCAGCATTGCGAGGGCGTGCCCGATCTTTGGGTCCCGGACCGCCGCCAGCCAACCCCAATCCGAAGTTTCCGCATTCTCCTCGAAATAGTCGCGTACAGCCTGGATAAGCAGGATGTCGGCGAGGCGGGTGACGATCTCGTTCCCGCCGGCCCACCCACCATCGAGCTCCGAGCGGAGATGTGCGGTCGTCAGCCCCAACCGCCGAACTCCTTCCTCGGTGCGCTTGACGTGGAGGAGCGGCGGCAGAACGGCCAGCAACGGGTGGCTCGAACGATTCTCGAACACCATCCCGCCGCACACAAGTTTGGTCGCATCACCGCCACCGGAGCGGAGCGCCCCGTTCAGTCCCGAGGCTTGTCCTTTGACGAGCTCGAAGAAGTCTACGGCGGGCGTACTCATCTGATCCCGCAGAGTGTGGCGCTGCCCCCTGGTCACCACCACGAAATCGCCCTCGGACAGATGAACCGGTGCGGCCATTCCATTCACCTGTAGCCAGCACGCACCGTGATCGACGATATGGAAGATGGCGCAGTCCTTGGCCATCTCGATCCCCCAGGGCGCGTGGAGCTCTGGCCGGAAATATACACTGCTTCGCATACGAATCCCGCGCAGCATGTCGTCGAATATTGTTTTTCGCCAGGCGGCCGCGGCCAGGCTGTTGCTCTCATCCCCGTTCTTTTTCGCTGCCATATTCCGTGTTATAGCAAGCCGGCTCTTCAACGCGTTTTCGCCGCCGCCTTCCCCTGCCACGGCAGGCGGCCCGCGCCCTTGAAATTCTGATTGAGAAGGGCCAGCGCTTCCTCGAGCCTGCGACGAGCATCTGCCACCGCGATCGGTTCAATGATTAACCCGACGCGACGCGCCCAATGGTCCCAGGACTCGAGTTGCCGCACATGCGCCCCGGATTCGCCATGGAACTGATTGCTATAGACCAGCAGCATTGTTTCGAGCTGCGCGGCCGCTTTGCTCATGACGCCGTCCGGCTGCACCGGTTTCCGGTCCACCGCTGACAGGAGCTGACGCGCATCAGGGGATAGAGACGCGATTTGCCATGGCTCGCGCGCGCGCCCCACGGTGACGACGGCCGGCCAGAGACTCCGGTCAACGTACGTGATCTTTCCCGAGACGAGCTTGGTGATGAGAACGTCAGGATCGTCGTCCAGTTCGCTGCTCACGCGAAAAATCACCCGGCCTTTGGGATGGGCCCACCAGGATCCGCGCACTCTCTCGCCCGCTATTAGAGCGGAAACATTCGGCAGATTGGCATCGATCCTCAGCAGCAGGCCGTGCTTCTTCAGTTCGGCGCGTATTCGAACGGTGTCCTGGCACATGAAAATCTCTGTTTTAGGCAGCCTTGGATCCGCGCTTCCGTTAATTTACCAGACGAATGTTGCAGCCTGAGCCCGCTCGCCTGCGACGAGACGGCACAGGTTGGGAAGGGCGGGGTCATTGAGCAGCAGCAGACCGTACTTCGTGAGCGCAGTCAGCGCGCTTCCGTCGGGAGGCATGCCAGTATTATCAATCTCATATAGTCATCGCAGTTTCTTTCGAGCATACCGGAAACGAGCCCGAACGCGAGCCTAATCGGAACCGATGAGCCACTTCGTCGCCTCGTCGACGCTGTTGAAGGCCCGCGTCTCGAAACTCTCTCCGGGCGAGGACTGGTTCATCATCGGCGGGACCTGCGCGCCGGGAGGAAAGAGGAATGCGAACCGTTTGACGCCTGCGGCCGCATACCGCGTTGAAATATTCTTCACGCGCCACGGCTGCAGATCCGGACTCGGCCTGTGCCGAAACTGTTCGACATCGACGAGGATGCCGCGCGCTTTCCTCTCCTCTACAAGACCGGCGAACAGTTCGAGTTCCGATTTGAAATCCTCGTCGGTCATCGAGGCGGTCGCCTCTTTCCAGTCGATCCTAATGACGCGCGTTTTGCCGTCCCATGAAACCTGGAAGAAAGTATCGTCGTGTATCTTCTGCATGTATATCCTCCGGCAATGAAATCAGTCGTTAGGAGGGGAGAGGCGCCGGGCGCGCTTGTGCCAACCCTCGTCGTAGAGCCATTGCTCAAGCGGCCGGAGGCGCACCTCGGGATATTGCTTGTGCAACTGTGCGATGTTGGCGTTGAACCCCTTCTCGTTGAACCAGTGGAACATCTGCTCGAACTCTTTGGAGGGTGGGATCGGTATCTCCTGGAATTCGACGGGCCGTCCCAGGACTTTGCTAAACACTTCTGCCGCCTGCAGGTTGGTCAGCTCGCTGCCGGCGATTTCCAGTTCGAGGCTCATGAAGTCCTTCGGCCGCTCGAAAGCCAGCGCGACGAATCCGCCGATGTCATCCGAAGCGATCGTCTGGTACGGCTTGTCGGCGCGCACGGGATCATAGAGTTTGCCCTGTAGGATTCCGATTTCGACCTGGTCGACGTAGTAATTCTCCATGAAGGCCGCGGGCCGCAACACCGTCGTGGGAAGACCCAGCTTCCGAATATGTTTCTCGATTTCCCATTTGCTCTCCCAGTGCCCGATGCCGGTATCGCGTTCCGCGCCCCCGACGGAGCTGTAGACGAAGTGCTCGACGCCCGCCTTCTTGGCGGCGTTGGCGAGATTCTTGCCCTGCGCCACTTCACGCTTTGCGCCGACCGACCAGAAATCCTGTACGCTGTAGACGCCATAAACGCCGCGCAAACAGCCATCGAGCGACGAGGCATCCTCCATGTCGCCCTGCACGATCTCAACGCCCTTCTCGAGAAGCGCCTCCGCCGCCTTGCTCTTGGGGTCGCGGGTGAGGGCTGTGAGGTTCCACCCTTTTCCCAGCATGTGCCGTACGGCCGATCCGCCTTGTTTGCCCGTCGCGCCCGTGATCAAAACCTTACGCTTGTTGCCTGCCATGATTTTCGAGACCCTCCCTTACAAAAGGTTTTCTTTGCCACTCCGTTTAGGAAATAGCGCCGGACGGCATCCTAGGCGCCAGTGCGAAATTTGCCTCGCCGCGAAAATACGAGGCGTACTCTCGCGCGAAGTCTTCGAAAGATGTCGGTTTCTTCCCGGCGACATCTGCGATCGTCGATGTAACACGGGATTGCTTGCCCCGCCAGCGGAATCGGAACTGTTCCGCCTGGCCTTCTGCAAACCAGGCGGGCGCTCCGGTATCCAGGATTGCCTGCTTCGCGCCTCCAATGGCACGTCCACATACGAAACCTTCTTGCCAATGGCGGCCGAAAGCTTATCCGCAACGTCGAAGTACGTCAACGCTTCGGGACCAGTGATGACGTATTTTTTGCCCTCATGCCCTGTCCCGGTGAGCGCCGCTACGGCCACCGCGGCGATATCGCGGACATCTACCGGACTCACGCGAGAATCTTTACTGGCCGCGTAGAACTTTCCTTGAGATGCGATCGTTACCTGGAAACGCAGGTACACCTGGATGAATTGATTCGGCTGCAAGTGCGTGAATGCGAGACCCGACTCTTCCAGATCTTGTTCTGCGATTCCATTGCCACCGCAAGAACCGCCATTCGCAGTGAGGGTCCGCATCCATGCCGGA
>DATFRB010000030.1:0-3725 GCA_035263625.1 Occallatibacter sp. | reverse complement strand
CTCCTACGATGGCGGGCGCGGTCTCGAGCGCGCGCTCAGCGGCCAGCACATCCTGATCATCCTGGATGTCATGCTTCCCGGACTTAACGGCTTCGAAGTCCTGCGCCGGATCCGCGGGACTTCGCGCATCCCGGTGTTGCTCTTGACGGCCCGCGGCGAAGACCTGGATCGGATCGTGGGACTGGAGATTGGGGCCGACGATTACCTACCCAAGCCCTTCAATCCGCGGGAATTGGTGGCAAGGATTCGAGCCATTTTGCGGAGAAGCGTGCGCCCCGACCAGGCCGGCCACGATCGCGGACCGGACCTGGTACGGGTGGGCGATATCGAACTCGATCCGGCGACCCGCAGCGTGCGGCATCGCGGACGTCCGGTGGAGCTGACCTCGGTGGAGTTCAACCTGCTGGAAGTCCTGTTGCGTGAGGCGGGACGGGTCGTCACCCGCGAGCGGTTGGTGTACGCTGTGCTGAGCCGGAAATTCTCCCCCTTTGATCGCAGCATCGACATGCATGTGAGCAAGGTGCGAAAGAAACTGGGAGACTCCGAGGAAGGCATCGAGCACATCAAGACGGTGCGTGGGGTGGGCTACATTTTCACTCGGCCTCGCGAGACGGTGGGGAGCGCGACCTCATGAGAAGTCTGTTTCTCCGCATCTTCCTCTACTACTGGCTGGCTCAGGCGCTGTTCATGCTGGTCGCAATCGTTGTGACCATGACGACGCGGCCGCAGCGCGATACCTCAGTCTGGGGCGCGCAGTACTCCAAAGCGCTGAGTGAGGCGGTGCAGGCCTATGAGCAGGGCGGACAGCCGGAGGTGCAACGCTACCTGGAGGGGTTGGAAGAGTCGCGGCAGATCGAGGGTTTTCTCTTCAACAGCCAGGGGGAAGAGGTGTCCCGCCGCGCACCGCGCGATTGGGGGCACCGCATCCTTCACGATGGGGAAAGCCGTGAGGACGGATTCTGGGGACACATCATGCCCAAGCGGTTTGTGCGCCAGTCCCTGACCACGCCGGAGGGCCATCGCTACATCCTGATGGTGGCTTTGCCGCGGGGGCCGCGCGTGTTTTTCGGACCTCACGGAATCCCCGGCCTGGGTTTTCTACTCGCCGTATTGTGCTCAGGCTTGGTCAGCTACGTTCTGGCGCGATCCTTGACAGCACCGGTGGTGCGACTGCGAGCTGCCACCCGAAAGCTGGCGGCCGGCGATCTCAGCGCCCGTGCCGGCGGAGCGGGTCCCGGCCGCCGCGACGAACTGGCCGAACTGGTACGCGATTTCGACACCATGGCCGAGCGGCTGGAAAATCTGGTCAATGCCCAGTCTCACCTGCTGAACGACATTTCTCACGAGCTGCGCTCCCCCCTGGCGCGGCTGAATGTGGCGTTGGGCCTGGCGCGGCAGCGCACCGGGCCGGAAGCGCAAAGCGCGCTGGAACGCATTGACATGGAAGCCGCGCGGCTGAATGAGCTGATCGGCCGTCTGCTGACCATCGCTCGCCTGGAAGGGGGCGAGGAGGCGATGCAGAAGTTTCCCATCGCCCTTGAGGAATTGGTCGAGGAAGTGGCCAAGGACGCCGACTTCGAGGCGCAGGCCCGTGACTGCCGCGTGGAAGTCACCGTAGTAGACGACTGCATGATCATGGGCGATCCTTCCCTGCTGCACAGCGCTCTCGAAAATGTCATGCGCAATGCCACCCGCTACACGCGCCCCGGAACGGCCGTCGACGTCCGCCTGGAGCGCGGACAGGGTGCGCGCGGCGCGGCGGCCGTAGTGCGTATCGCGGACTGCGGTCCGGGAGTGCCGGAGGATGCGCTCGACAAACTTTTTCGTCCCTTCTATCGCCTGGACGACGCTCGCGGACGCCAAAGCGGCGGCGTCGGCCTCGGACTGGCGATTACGGAACGTTCGGTGCGCCTGCACGGGGGATCCGTACGCGCCGCCAATCGCGCCGAAGGCGGACTGATCATCGAGATCCGCCTGCCGCTGGTCGAAGCCGACATCACTGCTCCTATGCCGGAACCGGTGGCGGCGGGCCGCGTCTAGCTGGCCCTCCGGGTCCTCTACAAATTCCCGAACTCCGCCGCGCCCATCACGTTCACCGACGCCGGTCACTGATTAAACGGTTATGCAATGGCTAGTAGTTGCGAAATGTATTAACTATTATGAGTACTCTCCGGGTTCCCGCACCCCCTTTCAGGAAAGGATGTCTGCCGTTACAGCCGCGGACAGGAGACGATTTTTCGCTTCGCGGACCCGGCTCTCCGCACCCCGGCGTACCCTGCCAGTTCGCCATTACCGGCAATGGCGAACCGCATGGCTTCGCAACGTTGCGAGAGCTTGACGCGGATGGCCATCCCGACCAGGTGGATAGCCACGGATACCGGCCCAGCGCTTGTTGCCATAGAGCAATGTGCCGGGGCCGGAGAGGTCACAGGCGAAAGGGGCCCGCGCTCTTGACCCTCGACGACGGCGGCGGCAAGGCAAAAAGACCCTCCCCGCCTTGCACCAGTTGAGCTTTTGTGGCCGCCGCAACGGAGCGAGCGGTGGCCAGCCGCCTGCGGCCGAGTTTCGACCGGAGCGGCAAGCGAGATCTGCTCTGTTTTTTTTTGTCATGAATTGTGATCAATCACCATTCGGCACAAAAGCAGCTTAGAATGGTGCCCAGGGATACGGGTCGCTATCGATTAGGAAGCAGAGGGGACACGCAAACGGCAACGATGAAAAAGCGAGGTAAGAACGGGAATGGGGATATAGAGATACTGGAGCGGCAAGTCAGGATTTGTAAGGCCTTTGCCAATTCCACGCGCCTGGTGATGCTAGATCTGCTGAGCTCACGCGAGTGGCCAGCCGGCAAACTTCAGGCAGAACTCGGCGTTTCCAAGCCAAACTTATCGCAACATCTCGCAGTCCTGAAGGCTGCCGGAGTCGTCGTCACCCGGCGTCAGGGTAAGCAGGTCTACTGCGGGCTGGCCATGCCTGAGGTCAAGCAGGCGTGCGTGCTCATCCGTCACATGCTCCGCGCACAACTGCGCAACGGCCGCAGGCTGATGATGTAGCGACCCAAGCGGAGAAAGCCGGCGGAAGCCGGCCCGCTCCTCGGCCGGCCTAGTCTTCCGCCTCCACCAGCGGCATATCCACGAGGTGCTCGCTGATGAACCAGGCCTGGAATTCGTTGGTGCGCAGGACGTCACTCACGACCAGGTCGTCGGTCCCGTCATCGCCCAGCTCGACGGCGCGGCTGGCCAGTTTACGGCAGTGCCCGATGATCAGCTGGTGAGCGTCGAGCAGACGCGAGATCTGCACCGGCACTTCTTCCCGGCCCCGCGGAGGACGCTCGATGCGCGTGGTCTCAGCCACGTCGGCCGCCATGGCGATACTGATGCCGCCGAGAAGCTGCACCCGCTCGGCGATCGCGTCGACCAGCTTCGCCTGTTCTTCGAAGTGCTTATCGAAAAGCAGATGCAGCTGATAGAAGGTGGGACCCGCCACCTGCCAGTGGGCCTTTTTGTAGAGATCGCGAAGAGTCATGCTGTCAGCCAGCAACTGGTTGAGTTGTTCCGTCATCTCCAGACGCACTGGTTCTTCCAGTTCCAGAGGAAGGGCGTGGGTGACGGTTCCGTATTCCTGGATTGCTTTGGCACGCTGATGGAAGCGAGGCTGAGCGGTCACAGTATGGTGATTGCCGGAAGCTGCTTTCTTGGCCATGGGAAATTCTCCTGTCTCTAGGG
>DATFRB010000029.1:0-7902 GCA_035263625.1 Occallatibacter sp. | reverse complement strand
TGACAAGCTGTAGCGCCGCAGGAACCAGGCCCAACATACTTCCCGGCCACGGGCGCATTGGTTCGTTTCTTGTCCGTGGATTGTGCGCCGGCAACGCCATAAGCGAGAGTGCTTGCGAGCGTGATTTGCAGCGCAACGCGGCGCCAGCGGCGAGACTCGGCCATGGTTACCTCTAGCTTGGATTGAACCCGTACTTTCTACCCTGTGTCACAGTAAAAGGCAACCGCAAATGCGGCGGTCGTAACTCTATCGATCATTGGTTGGCGGAATCATTGCGGGAGAGCATTGTTTTGTGGACGGCAACTGCGTTGTCTGCTATAGTCCGCCGAACAGTACCTCTCCGGTTCGCAAAGAGGAAAAACCATCATGTCTGGGCCCGCGCCGTTCAAAGTGCTGCCCGTCGAACATAAAACCGATGGAATATTTGAGGAACTCAAAGACATCCAGCGCAAGTTCGAGTATCTGCCCGCGGAAGAGTTGAAACGGGTCGCCGAACGGCGAGGCCTGAACCCGCGTGATCTGCACTCCATTGCCAGCTACTATCCTCATTTTCACCTGGCGCCTCCGGCCAAGGTGAACGTAAAAGTCTGCGATGACATGACCTGCCATCTCCGCGGCGCCGCCGGGCTGCAGCAAAAGTTGGAGCAGAGTTTTCACGGCATCGCGAAGCAGGAGCTGGCCATCGGCAATGTTTCCTGCCTGGGACGCTGCGATCATGCTCCGTCGTTGGTCATCAATGATCGTTGCTATGACGGGCTCAGTGGGGAAGATGCAGTCCGGGCCGTATCCGAGACCTTGCGGGGCGCCGCGCCGCGGGCCTCGTCCCATCGCAGAAGCGAGATCCGCCTGGCCAGCGATCCTTACGCCGGCGACAAACCCTATTCGGCGCTGGAGAAATTTGTGCGCTCGGGCGATTGGCCGGACCTTTTGGCGCGGATCAAGGCCGCCGGCCTGCGCGGCATGGGCGGCGCCGGATATCCCACGAACCAGAAATGGGAAAACGTGCGCAATTCCCCGTCGCCGGAAAGGTACGTCATCTGCAACGCCGATGAGAGCGAGCCGGGAACGATTAAAGACCGTTTCATCATGACGCACTTGCCGCACCTGGTCATCGAAGGCATGGTGCTGGCCGGTCTGTGCACCGGAGCCAAACGCGGATACTTCTACATCCGCCACGAGTACCAGGAGCAGGAAGATATCATCCGCCAGGAATTGAGCCGGGCCTACAGGAACGGGTGGATTGGAAAGAAGATTCTGGGCACCGACCTCTCATTTGAGATCACGCTCTTCATTAGTCCGGGGGGTTACATCTGTGGCGAGGAGACGGCGCTGCTGGAGGCGATCGAAGGCAAACGGGCCGAGCCCCGCAACAAGCCGCCCTTCATGGCCAGCGCCGGTCTGTGGGGCAAACCGACGATCATCGATAACGTCGAGACCCTGGCTTTGGCCGCGTCGATCGCGATCAAGGGCGCCGATTGGTTCAATTCCTTCGGCGCAAATGGGTTCACCGGCTTGAAGTTCGTCGCCGTCACCGGTGACGTCGAGAAGCCCGGCGTCTTTGAAGTCCCCATGGGAACAAAGTACTCCGACCTGATTTACAACTATGGCGGCGGCATCCTGAATGGACGAAAGCTGTTGGGCTTCGCTCCTTCCGGACCATCTTCCGGATTTTTACCCGCCGGCATGGCTGAGCTTCCGATGGATTGGAAGACATTGAACCAGGCCGGCTCCATGGTGGGCTCCGGCGCCATTGTGGTTTGCGCCGATAACCGCTGCATGCTCGACATGGCATTGAACGCGGTGCGCTTCTTTCGCAACGAGTCGTGCGGAAAGTGTGTCCCTTGCCGCGTCGGCTCGCAGAAGCTGGTAGAAATTCTGGAGGACTGGACGAAGACGAAGGGGAGCAGCAAGGAGTCTGACCTTCCTCTTGTCGGTGAACTTTTCCACGCGCTGCGACAGACCTCTATCTGCGGGTTAGGGCAGTTCCTTCCCGCGCCGCTTCAATCCGTCCTCAAGCACTTTCGTCCTGATGTGGATCAGCACTTGCTGAACCGCCGCTGCCCAGCCGGCATTTGCTTTGGAGGAGCCCAGCCATGACCCATCCCGCCGGGCCGGCTTCTTCCACGGTGCAGTTAACGATCGATGAGCAGGCCATCACCGTGCCGGCCGGGACTACGGTCTTCGATGCCGCGCGAATGCATGGCATCGAAATTCCGGTGCTCTGCCACCAGCAAAACGAGACTCCCGCCGGCGTCTGCCGGCTTTGCGTGGTCGATGTGGGCGGCCGGGCTTACCAGGCAGCGTGTGTGCGTCCAGTTGAGCCGGGCATGGTGGTGCGAACCAGGACGCAGGAGGTGGAAGCCGCGCGCAAAACCTTGCTGGAGCTGATGATGTCGGACCATCCGGCGCCATGCATTCGCCAGCAAAACACGGGCGATTGTGAGCTGGAGTCGCTGGCCCAGCGATACGGAGCGCAGGAAATCCGTTATCCGCGCCGCGACGTGATTCGCGGGCGTGACGACTCCTCGCTCACCATCCTGGTGGACCACGCCGCCTGTATTCTGTGCGATCGATGCGTGCGCGCCTGCGCCGATCTGCGCAACAACTTTGTAATCGCGCGCCAGGGAAAAGGCTACGACGCCGGCATCGCTTTTGACATGGGCGATCCCATGGGCGGATCCACTTGTGTCTCCTGCGGCGAGTGTATGGTCTCCTGTCCCACGGGCGCGCTTACGAACAAAGTCGTCGTCGGACAAAAGCTCGAATGGGGCACCTCCTGTGAGACTGAAGAACTCTTGAGCCTGCCGGTCTTCCACGGCGTCTCGGGAACGTTTCTTGAGCTGAATCGTGGATCGGTCATGATGCGGAGGATCAAGAAGGGCGAAGTCCTCTTCCGCGAAGGCGAATACGGCTCTACAGCTTTTTACATCCTGGAAGGCAAGATAGATGTCTTCATCGCCAGCCCGCGGGCGCACGTTAACACCGAGAAAGGCGCGCGCGGGTTTCTAAACGTCTTGAAAAACAAATTGGTCGGCCGCCAGGAGAGCCCACGACCCGAAGAAAACCTTCTCCGGACCCACATTTCGATCGACGCGCCGGTTGAACTCTCCTATGACTATCCGGTAGCGCAGCTCAGCCCGGGCGATCTGTTCGGGGAAATGACGTGCATGAACTTCTACCCGCGTTCGGCTACCGCCCGCGCTGCTACCGACTGCGTGGTGTTGGAGATGCTGCGCAACGTTCTCGACGTGCTTCAGAAAAACAAAAACTTCCGCGCCAGGCTCGAAAACGACTATCGGCTGCGCGCTCTGGAAACACACCTGCGCACCGTTCCCATCTTCGCCAGCCTGACCAGCGAATTCATCAACGACCTGCGCCACAGAGTGGAGCTGGTGCGCTACGCGCCGGGCGAAGTGATCTTTCGCCAGGGAGACGTTGCCGATGGCTTCTACCTGGTGCGCATCGGCTTCGTCAAAGTCAGCGAGAGCTACCCTGGCGGCGAACTGGTTCTCTCCTACCTCTCCAAAGGAAATTACTTTGGCGAGATCGGGCTGCTCGGTGCAGGCAAGCGCACCGCTACCTGTTCGGCGCTCGACCATGTCGAGGTCGTGCGCATCGCGGCAGAAGACTTCCAGAAGATACTGCAGCAGTTCCCGGATACGCGCGCTCAGCTCGAAGCCATTAGCGCCGAGCGGCTGCGGGAGAACCAGGCGCGTTTCCAGCGCGTGAGCACGGTGCCGGTGGAGGAGTTCCTGCGCCAGGGACTTATGGAGGCGCAGAACCTCCTGGTGCTCGATCTCGACCGGTGTACTCGCTGCGATCAATGCGTGACGGCATGCGCCGATTCTCATGGTGGCGTCACCCGGCTGATTCGCGATGGGTTGCGCCTGGACCGCTACCTGATCGCCACTTCCTGCCGTCATTGCCGCGACCCTCTTTGCATGGTCGGTTGTCCGGTGGGAGCGATTCGCCGCCAGAATTCTCTGGAAGTCATCATTGAAGACTGGTGCATCGGGTGCGGCCTGTGCGCTAACAACTGTCCCTACGGCAATATCAACCTGCAGGAGTTTCGCGTCGACGGTCCGGCTAACGAAGAACTTGTTTTGCTGGGCGAAGGACAGGAGCACGCGAAGAAGAGGGCGCGGGTCGTGCGCAAGGCTACCAGCTGCAATCTATGCAACGACTATCCTGAGCCGAGCTGCGTGTACGCCTGCCCGCACGACGCGGCCCATCGCGTCAGTGCGACCGACTTTTTCAACCAGATGGTCAAGAAATGAGGACCCGTTCGGGAAACTTGAAACTTGCGGATTGATCACACACATCGCCCCTCGGCGTTTTGGACGACGGTCCTGTTTCTCGTGGCCGCGTTGGCGTACGTGCCCTACGCTCTGTTTTCGCGCCGGGCGCCGTCGGGCAGCAGCGCCCTGGGCCTGGCGTACGGCATTGCCGGATACGGCCTCATGATCTTTGCCGCGCTGCTCAGCCTGCGCAAGAAATACCGTATCTGGCGCATAGGGAGAGCCCAGACCTGGATGCGCGGCCATCTGTGGCTGGGTCTACTGAGTTATCCCCTGATCTTTTTTCATGCCGGCTTCAGCGCCGGGCACGGGCTGGCTCGTCTGCTCATGGTGATTCTTTCCGTGGTTGTGGTGAGCGGCATCATCGGGGCCGCACTGCAGCATTACATGCCGCGGCTGATGACGGAGCGCGTGCCCATGGAGACCATCTACAACCAGATCGACCGCGTGCAGAAGCAGCTGCTGAGTGAAGCCGACCAACTCCTCGCGTCGCTTTCCCCCGAGAAGAGTGAATACGGACTGATTGTGCCGGCTTCAGGCCCCACCGAAACCATGACCACAACGTCAACTCTCGTCCGCCTGGCCGCGGCAACTTCGCTTAAGCTGCGTGAAACCTACGACCAGACCATACGGCCGTACCTGGCGCACCGCGGTTCGCACCGCCAGACCATGGCGGACCGCCATACGTCTAAAGCGATGTTCGCCCAGCTGCGCACAGTCACCCCGGAGTCGGTCCGTCCGCTGATTGACGACTTAGAAAACATTTGTGAAGAAAAGCGCGACCTTGATCGCCAATCGCGCCTGCATCGCGTCCTGCACGGCTGGCTGCTGGTGCACATACCACTGGCCTACCTGCTGCTGGCCTTGGCCGCGGTGCACGCGATCATGGCGCTGCGTTATAGCTGAGAGCAACCGTGCGACTACGAACTGCAAAAACGCTGGGCACGCGCCATGATCTGAATTACTTCAAGTACTTCACTCCTTTTCGCCGCTGGCGAGTCGCGCTGGGACTGGCTCTTCCTGTGATCGCTCTGTTATGGCTGGGAATCTCGAAGAGGCAATCGTTCTACAGCAAAGGACCGCTGTCTTCGGCACACGCTTTCTTTTCCGATCAATGCGGCATTTGCCACACCGGCGAGGCGCGAGGCGGCTTCACGGTGAGTTTCCGGAAACCTGTTACTGATGATGCCTGCCTGAGCTGTCATCAGGCGCCGGCCCACCAGCCCAACCAGCTCTTCAGCCCTTCCTGCTCTTCCTGCCATGTGGAGCACCAGGGCCTGACGCGGCTGGACCACGTTCGCGACCGGCAGTGCGTGCAGTGCCACGCGGACCTCCAGACCACCAGGGGACGTCCGAGGTTTGTGGACGACATCCGCGGCTTCAACCGCAATCATCCGGAATTTGCCCCGTTGCGCAAGGGCATAACCGGATTCAGCGCAATTACCTTCAGCCATCGCGAGCATCGCGGTGATTCCATCCGCGGCCCGCTCGGCCCTGTCAAACTCCAGTGCGACGATTGCCATCGCCCCCAGGCCGAGATCGGTGGTCCTTGGCAATACTCCGATCCCCACTTGCAGACCGCCGCGGCGCCGGCCGGCCCCACGGCCAACCTTTTTCTCGACACGCGACGCGAGTTGATGGCGCCGCTTACGTACGAACAGCATTGTCTTTCCTGCCACGCTTTGCAATTCGACCAGCGCTTCACCGCACCCGTTCCCCACAAGACGCCGGAGATCGTGCATGCCTTCGTCGTTCAGCAATTCCAGGACTATATCGCCAGGAATCCAGCGGCGATTCACCAATCGCGGCCCGAAAGCCGCAAGATTCCTGGAGTCGCAATCATGCAACCCAGCGCGCCCCGGAATGCCCGTGAATGGGTGCAACAGAACGTTGACCGAACCGAGCAATTACTGTGGGGAGTCACCTGCAAGCTGTGCCATCAGATGGAGTTTCCTGCATCCGGGGGACTGCCTCGCGTCAAACCTTCGGCCATGCGGGCGCGCTGGCTTCCCAACTCGACTTTCAGCCACGAGGCTCACAGCGGAGTCGCCTGCGAATCTTGTCATGTGGCGGCTCCCGGCAGTGAAAAGACTTCTGACATCCTCATCCCGAGCATCAAGACCTGCCAGAGTTGCCACAACGGTGATCCATCCGTCGCGGGGAACGCGGAGAATTCGTGCTTCCTCTGCCACCAATATCATCAGTGGCAGGACCGAACTCACTTCCGCGGCAGCCACACCATACAAGAGTTGACCGGAGCCGAGTCCGCTCGGTGAGAATGAAGCGGATCAAGTTGGGTCGTTAAGTCTGATGTTGAGCGCAGACTCCCTCGCAAAGTCGTTCAACGCAACTGGCGGCGCCTGCGCTCCAAGAATCTTATTGGTTTGGGAACCTTAAGTTAATTACTGTCTGTGTCCGCTCGGGTCCTGGCGGGTTTGTCACCCGCCACTGCCTTGCCCGGCGGATCATCGCTCACCGTATAGAGCTGGCCATTGCGGAGGAACAGATGCTGCATCTCCTCCAGATTGAAGGGACGCGATCCGCGCCGGCCGAACACCGAGAGCTGGTTGCCGCTCTCATCCACCGCGCGGTCGCGATCTACTCCGCGTGAGACCGCGAGCGCGGGCCCGCGGGTGCGGAAGACGCTGATCAACTTGGGCGCCGGCCGCGGGCTGAACCCGTAGAATCCAGGCGCGGTTTGCGGTGAGAACAACTGCAGTACCTTGAAGCCGGCTCGTCCATCGGCCACCAGCGCGAATTGGCTGGAACTCACCATGCCGGTTTTGACGTCGTTTGTATCCTGCAGTTCGCCGTTAGCGTTGAAGACCTGATCCACGACCGGATGCTCCGGGTGCTCGAGGTCGACGATAGCCACGCCTTGCTTGCCTGCCGCGATATAGGCGTAGGTCCGCGAGACCGAGATGTTCCTCGCGTCGGCAAGAGGCACGTTGGCTCCGGCGAGCATTCGCGGCTTATCCGGATGAGTGACGTCAAGAACTTTCAACCCGTCACGGTCCACGAGAAACGCATAGCGAAACTGAATGGCGATGCCGCGGGGCTCATGGATCTCCGGCGCTCCGATCCTGGCCACGATCTTGGGTTGCAGGGGATTGTCCAGGTTGACCACCACCAGCCCGGCATCGCACAGGACATAGGCGAAGACCCCGGCGATGGTCACACGACGAGCTCCGTTGAGCTGGCCTTGCGGATTAAACGCCAGGGCCCGCTTCAAGAAATTGTTCTGGGGATCACCGTCGAGGAGCGTAGAAACTCCCGGTGTGCGGCTCTTCGCCGACGCGTCTCCGACGATCACCAGGCCCTCATACTTGTCGGCGACATAGAGAAAACCGTACAGGGGATGAATGCGTTGCTCTTCATTCTCGGCAGACTGCTTGCGCGTGGGGTCGATGGCCGTCGTGCTCGGAGCCGCCACAGACATGGCGTAACGCGTGGGCACGTACAGTCGCTGGCCCAGCGGAGAGACAGGCGCCGTGACGATGCGCTCGGAAAAATCCTTGTTGTCGATGTTGGCGACGTCAAAGATGCGCAGTCCGCCTTTGCCCATTGCCGCATAAAGGTATTCGCCGCGCAATTGAACATCGAG
>DATFRB010000028.1:0-3541 GCA_035263625.1 Occallatibacter sp. | reverse complement strand
TCGCACGCATCTGAGTTGAAAGAAGTGGACCGAGGACGAGTTGAGTTCAGCGTTGGCCCGCGAAACCTATCGGGTCGCGGCGTGCTCGGCCAACCGCGATGGCCGTGCCTCGGTGATCACCCAAAAGCGGCCATAGATGATCGGGTTAAAAGCGGCCATAGGGAGATGGCTTAAGACCTAGCCGCCGCAGGGGGCAGTTAGCCTCTGTGGTCATGAGCCACGTCTTGAGCAGAGAAAAACGAGAACAAGTCATCGCCCTGGGCCGGCTTGGGTGGTCTTTGCGTCGTATCGAGCAGGCGACCGGGGTGCGTCGAGAGACAGCCGGCGAGTATCTTCGTGGTGCTGGGATTGCGCTTCGCCGTCCTGGCGGGTGGGGACGCCATGGTCCGGCAAAAGCGGCCATCAACCCGATCACCGACTCCGGAAGCGAAGAGTCAAAAGCGGCCATCAACCTGATCACCGACCTTGAGGGCGGAGATTCAAAACCGGCCATAGAGGTGATCACCGACTTTTCGCTGAAGAAACCGGGTTGCGGACCGGCGAGCCGCTGCGAACCTTACCGCGAACGGATCGCGCAGGAGTTGGAGCGCGGCCGGAACGCGATGGGGATCTGGCAGGATCTGGTCGACAGCTACGGCTTCGACAGTGGCTACCAGAGTGTGCGGCGCTTCGTGATCACGCTGCGCGAATCGATGGCGCCGGAGGCGCGGGCGATCATCGAAACGGCGCCCGGAGAAGAGTGCCAGGTCGATTACGGCACCGGCCCGATGGTGCGCGATCCGGTGACAGGTAAGTACCGTCGCACGCGGCTGTTCGTGCTGACGCTGGGTTACAGCCGCAAGTCGGTTCGACTGCTGGTCTTCCGTTCCAGCGCCCGTGCATGGGCCGAGCTGCATGAGAAGGCCTTCAGGCGATTGGGCGGAACTACACGGATCGTCGTTCTCGATAATCTCCGCGAAGGCGTTTTGGCGCCCGACATCTATGACCCGCAGTTGAATCCTCTCTACCGCGACGTGCTGGCGCATTATGGAGTGACCGCCATGCCCTGCAAGGTGCGGGACCCGGATCGAAAAGGAAAAGTTGAGTCAGGCGTTGCTCATGCACAGAAGACGCCGCTGAAGGGTAAGCGCTTCGAGAGCCTGGAAGAGGCGCAGGTGTATCTCGATCACTGGGAAGAGCACTGGGCCGACACGCGCATCCATGGCCGTACCAAGCGGCAGGTGGCGGCGATGTTCGCCGAAGAGAAACCCTTCCTGCGGTCGTTGCCGCTGGAGCCGTTCCGCTACTACCAGTATGGAAAGCGGACGGTTCATATCGATGGCTGTGTTGAAGTGGAAGCGGCCTACTACGGTGCGCCGCCCGGCTGGATCGGCCGCCAGGTCGATGTGCAGTGGGACCTGATGTACGTGCGCCTGCTCGATCCGCGCACCGGCCAATTGTTGCGCGAGCATCTACAACAGAAGCGCGGCAGACATCGCATCCGCGATGAAGATCGTCCCCGGCGCACGCCACCGCATACGCTGCGCCTGATCGCGCGGGCGCACAAGGCAGGAAAGAACATCGGTACTGTCTGCGATGCGATCCATCATCGCCAGGGCGAGGCCGGGCTGCGCCGCATTATGGGCGTGCTGGCGCTGGCCAAGAAGTATGGCTGCGCCGCCACCGACGACGCCTGCGCCGTAGCTCTGGAACTGGGCGTTGCTGAGTATCGCTTCGTCCGCCGGTATCTGGAACGCAGTCCACAGGCGCCGCTAACTCTGCGCCAGGTTGATCCCCTCATCCGCGAACTGGTCCAGTATCGCGACCTCATCCAACAACGCATCCACTTCGAGGAAACCAATCATGAACCTGATCGAACTTAGTCGTGCCCTGCATCAACTGCGTCTGGGCGGCATGGTGGCGGTGCTGGAGACACGCCTGCTCCAGGCGCAGACAGAGAACATGGCGCCCATCGACTTGCTCTCCACGCTGGTCTCGGATGAAATCGACTGTCGCAGCAAACGGCTACTGGAACGAAGGCATAAACAGGCACGCTTCCGCGATCCGGACAAGCGCCTGGACAACTTCGACTTCCAGTTCAACCCCAAGATGAACCGCAATCTCATCTTCGATCTGGCCACCGCTGGCTGGGTGGAACGACGCGAAGACTGCTTATTTAAAGGGCCACCAGGCACCGGGAAAAGCCACCTCGCGCAAGCCATCGGGCATGCTGTCATCCAGCAGGGATATCGCGTGCTCTATCGCGAGACCCACATCCTGTTGGAGGAACTGGCCGACGCCACACTCGACGGCGAACGCAAAGAATACATGGAACTACTCGCCACGGTGCCACTGCTGATCATCGACGACCTCGGAATGCGCAAGCTGCCTCTGACCGCGGCCGAGGAGTTACTGGAAATCATCATGCGCCGCTATGAACGCGCCAGCACACTTCTGACTTCGAATCGGCCCATAGAAGACTGGGGTAAACTGCTCGGCGATAGCGCCGCTGTCACCGCCATGCTCGATCGCTTGCTCCACCACGGACACCTACTCCAGTGCGGACCGCGTAGTTGGCGCACTAAAACCACCAGCCGTGAGGAAGGACAATGACAAGAACAAAAGCAATAAGGAGGCCGGGCAAAGAACGCCCGGCGGCGTCGCAAACTCGGATCCAGCGGCCTCCCACAACGGAGCCTCACCCTAGGAATGCTGGTAAAAACACGAAACCCTCCACCGTCCAGCCTGCAAGCCAAACCGCAGAGGGTCTCGATCGCCGATTCCTTCGGAGCCAGCCCCGTGTCCTCGGCCCTGGATCACTCCGCAAGGCGCGACCCCGGCGGAGCGAATACTACCGTAACACGCAATCACCGCTCCTCAACATCAACGCGCTAACACACACCTTGCGCTGCTACACGCTGGCAAGGTAAAAACAATCACGTCTTCGGCCAATCCTTATGGCCGGTTTTAACCTGATCACGTATGGCCGGATTTAACGTGATCACCGAGGCAAATCCAACAATCACTCCATCGATTCGCTCCCTCTCAAGTTGTTCCCGAAGGACTTCGACCAGGTTCAATCGGTCGATCTCTACTCTTGTTTCTTCAGGAAGAGAGTCGTAGTCGATCTCTTCCTCGTACTCGTCCTCCCACCCTGCCTCCTCCAAGAGGTCCTGCAGTCGAGATGTTAAATTTTCAATTTCAGCACGCTGCCCGCTTTCAGTGAAGCGGCGAAGATATTCCTCTTTGGTCAGAATTTCAGTCTTCGCCGGCTGTAATGTCAGTCCGTGAGTCTCGAAAAGATGCATAGCAATATGTTCTAGTGCCTTCATCGCTTGCACTTCCGAAGCGCAAAAAATGCGCACGTCGTCCGAGTACCGACAGTGCTGGAGTCCTAGGTCTTGAATCGTCTGATCCAGATCCGCTATCGTCGCTTCGGCCAGAATTCGAGAACCTGCAAGGCCCACTGGTAGACCATAAGAAACAAATGCATTCCAATTGCTTATCATGCGCAATAAACAAAACGCTTCGGACGATCTTCTTGTGGCTCGATCCAGCGCAG
>DATFRB010000027.1:0-2826 GCA_035263625.1 Occallatibacter sp. | reverse complement strand
CGGTGAAGAAATGCCCCAGGAAGGTGGCGAAATACGCCGTATTGAACAACAGCTTCTCGAGCGCGCAGATCCCGAGCGGCGGCAACACCGCCCAGAGAAACGCCGCCCTCCGTGCCCAAGCGGACACCAGCAGCAGCCACCCGTAAACCGGTGCACTCCAGAGCACATGCACGGTCATCACGTGGTAGAGCAACAACAGGGAGCCTTGGAACAAGGACACTTGATCCCAGTAGCTCGCGACCGGCAGACCGCTCCCCGCTAATACCGCGCTCGCGAGGAGCAGCATGATGAACTCGGTCAAAAAGGCGATGGCGCAAGAGACGAGCGGAAGCACCACGAACGGGATGCTGGCCTTCGCGAGCACGGTCGTCAGATCAGAAACCGGCAGCGACTTCCAGAACAGGATGCTGCGATCGCGGCGCTCTCTTTGCAGCGTTTCGATGCAATAGAACATCGCGACGAGAATGAAAGTCCCCATCAACAGCGCCGCCGCCATGTCGTAAGGCGCGATGATCGCACCGCGCTGCTTGTCCGGGTCGAGCCCCGGCAGGGCCCGCATCTCGCGTGGCAGATGAACTAGGCTGATCAGGAAGCCGACGAGGAACAGCGCGGCGACGGCCAGTGGTGCGAGATAGATCGAGCGGCTCTCCCAGAATTCTCGCCGAAGCGCCCAGTAGAACTCCTGTGTCGCCGGAATGGCCGTAGGTGCTCCGACCGGCGATCGGACGGGAGAGTCGGGCAACACATTCGTTCCCGTATTCATCCTGTAACTCCTCAGGTGTGGCCGGCCTGATTACCCATCACAGCAACGAACAGGTCTGAAATGCTGGGCGGGTGTACCTCGCCGAGGGCGGCCATTTGCTGGCGATCGGCAGCTTCGTACAGCAGGATGCTGCGGCCAAACCCCTGGCGCTCGTGGATTGGCTTGAGCGCCCGGGCTGCCGAGAGCTTCTCGGGATGCACCAGCACTTCCAGATAGCGTGACTCCACTTCCTCCATGCTGCGATTGAAAACGATGCGGCCACGGTCGATGAACACGAGATCGGTGAGCACATGCTCGATTTCATCCACCTGATGGGTCGCAACCACGATGGTGCGGTTGCGATCGTAATAGTCGTTCAGCAGGGAGTCGTAGAACTGCTTGCGAAACAGGATGTCCAGACCCAGCGTGGGCTCATCCAGCACCAGCAGGCGCGCGTCAATAGCCATAACCAGCGCCAGGTGCATTTGCGTCACCATGCCCTTGGACAATTGCCTGACTTTGCTCTCCCGGCGGATCGAGGTTTTCTCTAGAAATCCTTCCGCCTTAGCGCGGTCGAATCGCGGATGCACCCCGGCGACGTAATCGAGTGCCTGCGAAACCCGGATCCACCGCGGAAGCACCGCCACATCGGCGATGAACGAGACATCGCGCATGAGCCGCTCGCGCTCGCTCCAGGGGTCGCGTCCAAGCACTCGCAACTCACCCTGATAAGAAGTAAGGCCGAGGATGGCGTTGAGCGCGGTGGTTTTGCCGGCTCCGTTGGGACCGATGAGCCCGAGGATGCGGCCCTCTTCGACGCGCAGGTCGACACCGTCGAGCGCCATGGTTGTGCCGTAGGCCTTGCGGAGTCCGCGTGCTTCGATGCATGCCATGACTTCAGCGCTCCTCTCGGGTATTTGGCTTCCGAGGATTTGATTCGGCGGTTTCCGACGCCTGGCTGTCCGAGGACGGCGATTTGCTTGCCCCGTCGAGCAGTTCATCAGCCTTCAGCCCCAGCCGCTCGATGGTTCGAGAGATCCTCGGCCACTCGTCCTCGAGAAACTTCCGCCGTTCACCCTCGAGCAGCAGCCTGCGCGCGCCCGTATTGATGAACATGCCCAGGCCTCGGCGGCTCTCGACCAGCCCCTCGTCAACCAGTTGCTGATAGCCCTTCAGGACCGTGAGCGGATTGACCCGGTATTCCGCCGCTACGTTGCGCACGGAGGGCAGCGGATCGCCTTCCTTGAGCACCCCGTCGAGAATCATGGCCACGACACGGTCCCGCAGCTGGCGGTAAATCGGCTGATTTTCATTCCACTCTCGGTCCATCGTTTCCAGTCCGCCCTTACCCGCAGGTGCACTTTGTCACTTTGCCCGCTCGAGGTCAAAGTGCGCGTGGACGCGCTTATCCCCGGGCATCATATAGGTCCAGTCTTCCAGGTGGTGGTTCGCGTCGACGATGGTGAATACCGCGTGATACATGTGCCCGTATTCATTTCCGCCAGAGAGATCGGCGAAATCGAATTCCACCGTCTTTCCGTCAGCCGAAGGCCGGGCGACCATGCGCGGCCGGTTGCCCGCGTCGCAGTAGTGGACTAGCGTCAGCCGTTCCCCTTCGACGTAAAGCATCGTTACGGGATGGTCATACTTTGTCGGGTCCGACGGCTTTCCCGCCTCCTGCATCTCGTGAACGAGCGCGTTTCCCCGGGAAGTCACTCGCAGGGAGACCTCGACCCTCTCGCCGCCCATGTCAGGCTGAGGCGGCTCCATTTTCACGGGGCCTTGCCACTGACCCGCGAGGGTCTTGAGTGCGTCGAAAGACTTCTCGGCCCCTGAAGGCGCAACCGGATTGGGGGCCCTATGCGCTTCGGACTGCGCGAAAGCCAAGGTAGGGAGAGACATCAGAACAATAGGGAGCACAAAACGAACGGATCTCATGTTTCTTTCTCCTTTATATCCACTTACTTCTGGGCCAAGGTTCAATGTTGAACTTTCTAGAGCCAGCGCGGCTCATTACTGTTCTACATAACTATAACACAATGACACATGTCAAGTCCTTTTTTGCGCTTTTTCCCGGCTGCCCG
>DATFRB010000026.1:0-87355 GCA_035263625.1 Occallatibacter sp. | reverse complement strand
TGCGCAGAGAGCGTTCGAGGCCAATTCGAAGTCGATTACAACCTTCGACACGATCACGCAAGAGACGATCCAGATGATCCATTGAGTTGTTGCACTCGTTGTGGGACTGATGGCCGCCGGTGAATGCCGGCGGCCGTTTTGCGTGCGGAAAAACTGAATTTGTGATTTGGGAGGTCCGAGGGCGCGCGATGGATTTCCGAATCTTTGCGTTTCTCCGAAGAAGTTTCTGATGATCTACGGGCGGCAGAAGCGGACCTGGCGGGTTACGAGGGTGTAGTCGCTGCCATACCAGGCCATGCGGTCGTCGGGGCGCGGTGAGACGCCGGGGGGCAGGCCGGTGAGGTGATCGGAGATCGTTAGGTCGCAGGCGGAGGTGCGGACCTTCAGGGTGATGGGGATCGAGCTGCCGCCGTAGTTGTGCAGGTTGATCTGCGTGGGAAATTGCTGGCTTGAGGCGGCGAAGCTGGCGGGGGTTTCGCCGTCGATGGTGGCGGAGAGCAGCTGTGTGCCGACGGGGAAGGTGAGGCGGGTCCATGTGTTGCCTGTGGGCGAGTCGAGGGTCATGTCGAGATTGCGAACATCGGATGTTGCCGTGTCGTCGATGAGGCTGAGTTGTGAGAGCGGGCGCGCACCCGTGTCGCGCGGCGCCGGATTCCAGAGAGCATTCTGCTGCGGCGACCAGAACCCTTCCATGGTGCCGCGATGGGGCGAGGCGGTGAGATTCTGTTCGGTCCACGGATCGACGCGGGTATCGTAGGTGGCCCAGCGGGCGTCGCCTGTGTTGCCGTCGACGGCGTAGACGAGCGTATCGGGCATGGGGTGGGCGGCGCTCGGGTGTGACATGAGAACTCCGATGGTTGCGACGGCTACGGCTGTTGCTGCAAGGGCGATGACGACGAATCGGGTTCCGCGAATGGGAACAAGAAGCTGAAGCAGCGGTTGCGCGAGGAGGCAGCCAACGGCGACGAACAGTGCGGTGACGATTGCGGTGGGGATATTGAGGTCGAGGGCAATAAAGAGTTCAACGGCGAGCGGGGCGATAAAGAGGACTGCCGGGACTGCAGAGACGAGGGCGGCGATAGAGATCGAACCGAATCCGCCTGAGACTGGTTTTGGAGCCGCAACGAGGTCAAGGAAGATCGCCGCAATGAGCGAGAACACGAACGGCCAGAAGAGCCAGTACGCGGCGAGCGGAAGCGCGAAGGTGAGTGCGGCGGTGATGAGCCAGAGCAGCAGGAGCGCGCCGAACATGGTTCCGCGAAGCGTGGCGCGGCGGCGGAAGAAGACGAAGACGTCGAAAGAGATGGATGCGGCGATGAGAGCGAGGCTCACGAGCAGGACGTAGTTGGACGGTGTGTCGCCGACGAGGAAGCGCGCTCCGAAAAGACTCTGGAGGCACCAGAAGCATGCGGCGGTTACGACGAGCGGCGCGATGAGCAGAAGGAATGAGGCGAGGAGGCCTTTGAAGAGTGCGCCGGCGGTGAGGGTGCCTTTGCGGAATGCAATGAAGAGCGCGGCGGCAAAGAGCAGCGTGGCAGCGGCGAAGAGTGGCATGACCCAGGTTTGCGGGTAGCGGACCATCTGGTTGCCGTACCAGTTGAAGAAGACTTCGTCCTGCGTGTCATGCGAAGGGAACTGGCTGAGATCGAGATTGCCGAAGGCGCGCGCGAGGCCGAGGACGTAGGAGCCGTGCTGCTGGAGGCTGCCGGGGTCGAGGTTGGCGGGCGTGTCGAGGCGCGAATGGTAGGCCTCGAGGCGGTGATCCCAGGCGAAGTTGAGGCCGGCGATGCCCATGCGGCGGAAGATGGTGAAGTCAGTGTTGTTGGGCATGTGCTGGTAGACGGTGTAGGAGAGCGAGGAACCGGCCGGGAAGGGGACAGCGCGCGCGAATTGCCGGATGAGGGCGCGATTGCCGGTGCTGGTTTCGAAGAGCACGGATGGGCCGCGGTCGCCTCGACCTTCAAAGTTGAAGAGCACGCCTGCGTCTTTGAGCCACGGATCATGAGCGGCGGCGGATTGCGCGCCGAGCAGGCCGAGTTCTTCGCCGTCGGTGAGCAGGACGACGACATCGTTTTTGAGCGGCGGGCCGGATTTGAGGGCGCGGATTGCTTCGAGGATAGCGGCCACGCCTGCGCCATCATCGCCAGCGCCGGGAGCGCGATCGACGGAGTCGTAATGGGCGACGAGGACGACGGGGCGGGTGCTTGCAGTGCCGGGAAGGCGGCCGATGAGGTTTGAGACGCGCGCGGCGAGGATGGAATTGCCGAAGGAAAGGGCGGCGGTGTGGGTTTCGACCGCGGGTTGGAGACCGAGCTGGTCGAGCTGATTGAAGAGAAGCTGGCGGGCGTCATTTTGCGCGGCGGAGCCAACGGGGTGTGGCCGCGAGGCGAAGTTATCGAGAAGGGAGATGGCGCGCGCCGCGGAGAATTCGGAGGTCGAAGCAGATGCGGGGAGCGGCGCTGGAGGGCGGTCGGCGCGGAGCGCAATGTAGATGGCAAGAAGAAGCAGAAGCCAGGCGGCGATCGCGATTGCGCGAGGATGTGTGGCGGATTGCTGCGCGGCGGCAGCGTTTTGCGAAGCGGTCGTGTTCAAGGAACTCCTCCGCGGGTGCGCTTTCAGAGGGAGGCGGTATGGGATGGATGATTGCACAGCAGAGCGCGTGTGGGAAAGCCTCTATACTTTGGCTGTGGTTTACATTCTGATGGGGTTTGACGTGAGGTAATGCGATGCCGTCACCTGCTGTCGATTTTGCACGCGAGAATCATCCGCGATTTCTAAATGAGCTGAAGGATCTGCTGCGGATTCCGTCGATCTCTACGCTGCCCGAGCATGCGGGCGATTGCCGCAAGGCGGCGGAGACACTGGCCGCGGAGCTGACGCGGATCGGCTTTGACAACGTTCACTTGAAAGAGACCAGCGGGCATCCGCTGGTGTATGGCGAGTGGCTGAAGGCAGAGGGCAAGCCGACGGTGCTGGTGTACGGGCACTACGATGTGCAGCCGGTGGACCCTGTGGACGAGTGGAAGTCGCCGCCGTTCGAACCCACGGAGCGCGATGGAAACGTGTACGCTCGCGGCGCAGTGGACGACAAGGGACAGGTGTGGATGCAGGTGAAGGCGCTGGAGAGCCTGCTGGCCACCGGCGGGCTGCCGCTGAACGTGCGGGTGCTGTTCGAAGGCGAAGAGGAAGTGGGCGGAGAGGGGATCGCGAGCTACGTGGCGTCGAAGCCGGCGGATTTGAAGGCGGATTTCGCGCTGGTGAGCGATACGGAGATGTTTGCGCCCGATTTGCCGACGCTGTGCGTGGGGCTGCGCGGGATGATCTACACCGAGCTCGAGGTGAAGGGCGCGAAGACAGACCTGCACTCGGGGATGTATGGGGGAGCGGCGCCGAATCCGTTTATGGCGCTGGCGCACATCTTGTCGAAGCTGAAGGACGAGCACGAGCACATTTTGATTCCGAGTTTTTATGACGACGTTCAGGCGCCGAGCGCGGAAGAGCTTGAGGCGTGGGAGAAGCTGCCGTTCGACGAGGAGCACTACAGGCAGACGGAAGTGGGCTCGAGCTCGCTGGTGGGCGAGGACGGATTCACAGTGCTGGAGCGGACGTGGGCGCGGCCGACGCTCGAGGTACACGGGATTCCGGGCGGGTTCACGGGCGCGGGGGCGAAGACGGTGATCCCGGCGAAGGCGCTTGCGAAGGTATCGATGCGCCTGGTGCCGAACATGACGCCGGCAAAGGCATTCGCGCAGTACAAGTGGTATGTGGAGAGCATTGCGCCGAAGGGAGTGGAGGTGGCGGTGCGGCTGATCCACCAGGGCGATGCATGCCTGATCCCAGTGGATAATCCGTACATCCAGGCGAGCGTGCGCGCGATGCACGACGTGTGGGGAAAAGACACGGTGTTCATCCGGTCGGGAGGGTCGATTCCGATTGTGGGCGACTTTGATAAGCACCTGGGGCTGCCGAGCGTAATGATGGGGTTCGGGCTTCCGGACGACAATCTGCACGCGCCGAATGAAAAGTTCAACCTGAGGAACTTCCAGCTGGGGATCGAGTCGCTGATCCGGTTCCTGGAGGAAGCGGGAAGTTGAGAGCGCGGATACCTGGCGCGGGTGTCGAGCCAGATGCAGAGGGATTCGTGTTGGCCGGGGGCGAGTCGCGCCGGATGGGACGCGACAAGGCGCTGGCGGCTCTCGACGGGAGGCCGCTGGTGGAGCGGGCGCTGGAGGTATTGCGCGCTGCGGGCTTGCGGGCGCGAATTGCGGGGGCGCGGTCGGAACTGGGGCAATATGCACCGGTGGTGCCGGATGAGTTTCCCGAGGCTGGGCCGCTGGGCGGAGTGTGCACCGCGCTCAAGCATGCGGAGGCGGAGTGGGCGGTGTTTCTGCCGGTGGATCTGCCGCTGATGGCGCCGGCGTTGATCGAGTACCTGATGAAGGATGCGCAGATTACGGGCCGCGGGGTGACGCTTGCGTCTGTGAACGGGTTTGCGCAGACGTTTCCGACAGTTGTGCGGCGCGATGCTCTGGAGGAACTGGCGGGCGAGTTGCTCGCAGGGCGGCTGGGGTGTTTTGCGGCATTCGAGAGGGCCGGCACGCATGTTGTGGCGGCAGAGATGGCGGCGCAGGCTGGGCAGGCCGCGGACGAGCGGGGATGGCCGGCGCACCGGTGGTTCTGGAATGCGAATTCGCCGGAGGAACTTGCGCGGATTGAGACGCTGCTGCTGACGGCGCGCGCGGCGAGGGTAAGCTGAATACGAGAGCATGAGCGAAGCGATCCTGAGTACAGGCAATGGGAAGGAGCCGGCGGTTCCGGCGCGGCCGGAGCACGCGATCGAGTTTGAGAACGTGTCGATTTCGTTCGGAGGGCGGCCGATCCTTGAGGATGTGAGCTACTACGTCGGGCGAGGACAGACGCTGTGCATCCTGGGGCGCAGCGGCGTGGGGAAATCGGTTTCGCTGCGGATCCTGATGGGGTTTCTGAAGCCGGACTCGGGATCGGTGCGGGTTGAGGGGCAGGAGATCACGACGCTGAACGAAGGAGAGATGCAGGAGATCCGCAAGCGGGTCACGATGGTGTTTCAAAACGGGGCACTCTTCGACTCGCTCACGGTGCGGGAGAATGTGGCGTTTCCGCTTCGGGAGCGTGGGGGGTTGGATGAGAGCCAGATTCACCAGGTGGTGGACCGGTTGCTCGGGCTGGTGGGCGCCGAGGACGTAGAAGAACAGCTGCCCGCGAGCCTGTCGACCGGGCGGCGGAGAGCTGTGGCAATTGCGCGGGCGCTGGCGGCGCAGCCGGAGGTGGTGCTGTACGACGAGCCGACGACAATGGTGGATCCGATCATCGCGAGGAGGCTGGGCGGGATCATCCAGAGGCTGAAGCGGCAGCTGGGGTATACGAGCATCGTGGTGACGCACGATGTTCGGTTTGCGGAGCGGCTCGCGGACCTGATCCTGTTCCTGCACCAGGGGAGGGCGCATTTCTTCGGACCGCTGAAGGAGTTTGTCGCGTCAGCGGACGGAGATATCCAGCAGTTTCTTGCGCTGGACGAGTACGAGTTACCGATGGACTGAAATGAGCGGGGACCGGTATTCAGGATTTTCAAAGATTTGACTTGCATCTTTGCGCCCGGCGAGCGATGCTGAAAAGGCTTCGCCGTTTAGAACAAAGACTTTCCCGCGGCTGATTGAACTTAAGACTGTGCAGTTTATTGAGTGCCTTGAATACCACTTATTGAGTGCGATAAGAGGATTCCCCTAATTCGGGCCAAAGTTTATACGGACCGATTTCGCAAGGCACTTTGATTCAGTTTTCATCGACCTGAGGATGAATTCGCACGGGCACGTATTGCGTCGACGTCATTGGCGACCATTTCCAGGTTGCCGCCCACGAGAAGCTGCTGATGCTTGCAGCCGCTGTAATGAGGTCATTGGGATAGCGTATGGCGACATCGCATTTCCGGCACAAGATTACAGAAAACGCCGCATCGTGGGGCCTGCCGGCTGAAAGCAGGAATCATGGATGCGATGCAGCGGCACAAAAGCAAAAGCGAGTGTTCGATGCGGCAGTGTCAGGGCTGGCGCTGGCGGCTGCAACTCCTCTGATGGCGGCAATCGCAGCGCTTATCAAGCTGGAATCGCGAGGGCCAGTGTTCTACAAATCGCGGCGGTGGGGCAAAGGCGGCCGGGTGTTCGAATGCATCAAGTTCCGCACCCTGGGGAGCGATGGCGAGACGACCCGGGTGGGGCGGCTGCTGCGCCGGGCGGCGCTGGACGAGTTGCCGCAACTGGTGAATGTGTTGAGGGGTGAGATGAGCCTGGTTGGGCCAAGGCCGGTGTTGGCAGCAGAGCAGGCAGACCTGTCGCCGGGCCATCTGCGGAGGTTCGATGCGCTGCCTGGGATGACTGGCCTGTGGCAGCTGGAAGGATTGGAACGGGAGGCGGGCGGATACTTTTCGCCGGATGAGACCTATGCTCGTAACTGGAGCGTCGGGCTTGACGTCGAGATTCTGCTGCGGACAGTTCCGGTGGTGGTTAGCGGCGGGTTCTGCTGAGAGCCGTCTTCGCTGATTTGGAAGCATTCGAAATTGCATCCATCTCTCAAATTGCATCTTCGAGGCTCGAGAAGATGTTAAAAGATTATTGCATGGCTACCCAGAAACAGGTTCTTACGCCCAGAGAAGCATGCCGGATGCTGGGGATCAGCTACCCGTCCATCAAGAGGTGGATTTTGGACGGCAAACTGAAGACGGTGCAGACGCCAGGCGGGCACCATCGAATCCCAATGTCCAGCCTCAAGCCATTTCTTGAGCGTGATGGAAGGAAAACGGATATGGAGTCGCGCGAGAGATACCGGCGCGTGAGCGGAAGGAACCAGCTTGCGGGTAAAGTGGTGAGCGTGCGCGTTGATGGCCTTCTTGCCGAAGTGGTGCTGGCGATCGGCGACGCAAGCGTGACGGCGATCATCACAGCAGAGGCCGTCCGCGAGATGGGCCTTAAGAAGGGCCACAGCGCCGCTGCGCTCATTAAATCCACTGACGTGATGATCGAGCGCCTTGGGGACGAGGCGGACTGACGGGCGATTCGCGTTGCGATTGCGCCCGTTTCTTGACGATACAATTTTATCCATATAAATTCGAGATTAACGGCGGGCCGACACTTCCCTGCGAACGGTTCGCCGGAATAGCACGAAATCCAGATTTCCGGAATCGACTTGTCCTGATTCGAGTTATCAGGAAGTTGGATGCCCCGGGAGCAGTTCGTTTCATTCCAAGAGTTCGGACAAATCCGCGAGCCTGTGGAGCGAGACGCTTCTATTCACGTTTGCGGATTTTTCAATGAGGGTGAGAATGTCATTCCATCGACGCTGGTTTTGCGCAAACATTCTTTGTCTCTTGTGCCTCATTTCGACCTCCGCATTCGGGCAAGTTTCGGCGAGCCTATCGGGGCGGATCACGGACCTAACCGGGGCCGCGGTTCGGGCGGCAACTGTTACGGCGATGGATTCGGATACTGGAGTCTCTCGAAGCGTTCTCACAGACCAGACAGGCGAGTACCGGCTACTTGAGCTGCCGATTGGACGTTACCAGATTCACGCAAGCAAGAGCGGTTTTGCCGACGCCGTGCGGACGGGGATAGTGCTGGCGGTCGGGCAGGACGCGACGACTGACCTGACACTCCGTGTGGGGGAGGTTGAACAGAAGATCACTGTCAGCGGGAACGTTCCGGTCGTGAATGCGTCGACGCAGGATATTTCAGGGCTGGTGGGAGAGCAGCAGGTGAGAGATCTCCCGCTGAATGGGCGAAGTTTTGACCTTCTGCTGACGCTGAATCCGGGGATTGTGAACTTTACCTCGCAGAAGACCGGCGGCATCGGAGTGTCGAACTCAACTACGGGAAATAACTTCGCGGTGTCAGGAAACCGGCCGCAGCAGAATCTCTTTTTGCTGAACGGCGTCGAGTTTACCGGTGCGGCAGAGAACAACATGCAGCCAGGCGGACCGAGCCAGCAGCTGCTGGGCGTGGAAGCGGTGAAGGAATTCAATGTGCTTCGCGATTCGTATGGGGCCGAATACGGGAAGCGGCCGGGCGCGCAGGTGCTGATTGTCACGCAGGCCGGCACGAGCAATTTGCACGGATCGGCTTACGAGTTTCTGCGCAACAACGTGTTGGATGCGCCGAATTATTTTGACCAGGGATCGGCGCCGCCATTTCAGCGCAATGAGTTTGGCGTGTCGCTAGGCGGGCCTGTGAGGAAAGACAAGGCATTCGTGTTCGCGAACTACGAGGGCTACCGCCAGAACCTGCACCAGACATCGGTTGCGTTTGTTCCGGACCTGGCTTCGCGGGCGAAAGCAGTGCCAAGTGTGCAGCCGCTTCTTGACCTATGGCCGACGCCCCCGGCGGATGCGCCGGACTTCAATGGAATTGCGCAGGTGTTTGGAAGCCCATTGCAGACGGTCCGCGAGGACTTTGGAACGGCGCGGTTCGATTTGACGCTCTCGCCGAAAGACAGGCTGTCTTCGGTGTACACGATCGATGATGGCGGCGACGTGACTGCGACGACGGCGAATCCTTACAGCACCGACATTCTGACTCTTCGCGAGCAGGTGGTGAGCGTGGATGAAACGCATGGCATCTCCTCGCTCCTGAACGTCGCGCGCGTTGGCTATTCACGCGCCGCCTACTACTTCACCGGAGAGCCAACGCCGGGCACTCCCGCCGCGCAGGTTCCCGGCTTCATCAGCGGGCGGCCCGTCGGCGCCGTAGTTGTGGGCGGAAGCGCAGCGTCTAATCCGCAAGCTCAAATTGGGCTCGCCGGAAGCAACAACGGCAGCAATCTGCCGATTGTGCGCAACCTTTACACATATGAAGATCGCGTCACACTGTCGCACGGCCTGCACCAATGGAGCTTCGGCGCGTGGTTCCAGAACTTTCAATCCAACGAGACGATTAACCTGAGCCAGTTTGGCCAGGCGACCTTCACCAACCTGCAGACATTTCTGACCGGGACCACGAGCAGCTTCCTGTATAGTCCCGCGCCGACCGAGATGAACTGGCGGTCGCTGTTCGGAGCAGTGTATGCGCAGGACGTGATACGCGTGATGCCGAATCTAACCATCAGCGCAGGATTTCGCGGCGAGTTCTCTACTGGATGGAACGAGGCCCACGACCGCGCCGCCAACTACACGTTCACGAACGGGGTGATCTCGAGCCAGCCACATATTGGGCACAGCGCGTTTACTGAAAATAATGCCAAGTTTCTGCCGGAGCCGCGCATCGGGATTGCGTGGAGCCCGCGGCCGGGCAGAACGGTTGTTCGCGCTGGGTTTGGTATCTATAACGAGCTGCTCGATGATCTCGGATACCGGATGGACCAGAATGCGCCGTTCAATCCGACGTACAGCATCGCATCGCTTCCTGTTTCGAGCCTGCCGATCAATCCGGCGGGTCCGACGCCGGCGAAAGCACTGCTCGTACCCGGCGGAGTGCAGCCGGATGCGAAGATGCCAACGCTGATTTCGTATTCGTTTAGGATCGAGCAGGAGTTGACGCCGAACACGTCGCTTACTATGGGATACGTGGGATCGCACGGCTACCACCAGCTCATCGGAATTGACGGCAACGTGCCAGTTCCGACGGTCTGTCCCGCTGCGCCTTGTCCATCGGCGTATCCGGCAAATTTCCCAGCGGCGCTTGCGGGTTCGGCGATTCCAGGCGGATCGTTCTACATTCCTGCGGGGACGCCGAAGGCGAACCCGTCGCTTGCGAACACGTGGACGTGGTTTTCAAGGGGAGACAGCAACTACAACGCGCTGCAGGTTGACGCGAATCATCGCTTCAGCAATGATTTCGCGCTGCGCGGCGTGTATACGTGGTCGAAGGCGCTCGATAATGGAGACTCGCTGAATGCGACGACGGCGGGGAATGCGCCGGGGCTCGTTTCAAATCCTTATGACCTGAACGCCGATTATGGCCGGGCAACGTATGATGTGCGGCACATCGGCGTCGTCAGCGCGGTCTACAATCTGCCTTTCGGGCACGGCAAGGAGTTTGCGAATAGTCTGAGCGGATTCGCGAACTGGGCGGTGAGCGGTTGGGCAGTGAACAGCATCGTCACAGTCCAGTCCGGATTTCCGATCACTCCGCAGCTCAGCTACAACCCATCGAATACCGGCGACACGCGCAATCCGGTGAGGCCGTTTGTGAATCCGGAGTTCCACGGTCCCATCATTCTGGGCAAACCCACACAGTGGTTCGATCCCAATGCTTTTCTGGCGCCGCCGGCGAATAGCGGGTTCTGGGGAAACCTGGGCAGAGATACGCTCAGCGGGCCGGGGCTGGGAACGTGGGACTTTTCGACATTGAAAGACAACAGGATCAGAGAGCGGCTGTCGGCCGAGTTCCGAGTAGAGATCTTCAATCTGCTGAACCGCGCCAACTTCAACACTCCGAACCTGATTGTGTTTACGCCGGCTGGAGTCTCCGGAACGGCGGGGGCAATCACGAGCACGTCGACCACCTCGCGGCAGGTGCAATTTGCGCTGAAGCTGCTCTGGTAGAGTCCGAACCCGGCCGTCTGCTTTCGCGGCGAATTAAACTGAGAGTGTGAAGATCGCGCTCACCCAGATCAACCCCACGATCGGGGACTTTACCGGGAACCTTGCAAAGATTATTGAGACGAGCCGCCGCGCGGCGGAGATGGGGGCGCGGCTGGCGGTGTTTTCCGAATTGAGCATCTGCGGGTATCCTCCCGCGGATTTCCTGGAGAAGCCGAGCTTTCTGGCGCGCTGCCGCACGGCGGTGGACGAGCTGGCGGAGGCGACGCGCGAGCTGCCGACAGCCGTGATTGCCGGCGTGGCGCTGCCGGCGAATGAGGGAACGGGCAAGCCGGCAGTGAATGCGGCGATCCTGATCGACAGCGGGCGGGTCTTGCTGGAGCAGCACAAGCGGCTGTTGCCGTTCTACGACGTGTTCGATGAGCAGCGGTATTTTTCGCCGGGCAAGTCGCAGCAGGTGGTGGAACTCGACGGGGTGCGGCTGGCCGTGAGCGTGTGCGAGGACGCGTGGAACGACAAGAACTTCTGGCCGGAGCGCTTGTATTCCATTGATCCGATCGAAGAGCTGATGCGGCAGCGGCCCGAGATACACATCAACATTTCGGCGTCGCCCTTCTGGCATGGGAAGCGGGAGGTGCGCCGGCGCATGCTGCAGGCGATCGCGCGGCGGGACGGGATCCCGGTGGTGTTGTCGAACCAAGTGGGGGGCAATGACAGCCTGGTGTTCGACGGGTCGTCGCTGGCGATCAACGCGCGCGGCGAACTGGTGGCGGAGGCGAAGTGCTTCGCGGAAGATCTCGTTGTGGTGGATCCGTTTGATGCGCCCTCGATTGCCGATCCTGCGCAGGACGATACCGAAGGCGCGTGGGGCGCGCTGGTGCTGGGCACGCGCGATTATGTGCGCAAATGCGGGTTCAGGAAGGCGCTCGTGGGGCTGAGCGGTGGGATCGACTCGGCGCTGGTGGCTGCGATTGCGGCAGAAGCGCTGGGCGCGGAGAACGTGATCGCGGTGGGGATGCCGAGCCCGTATTCGTCAAAGGGGTCTGTGGACGACAGCAGAACGCTCGCGGAGAACCTGGGGATCCGGTTCGAGATCCTGGGGATCAGCGGGCTGTTCAGCGAGTACACGAAGACGCTGGAGCCGGTGTTCAAGGGGATGGCGGCGGACATCACGGAGGAGAACATCCAGTCGCGGATTCGCGGGAACCTGCTGATGGCGCTGAGCAACAAGTTTGGCGCGCTGGTACTGACGACCGGCAACAAGAGCGAGATGGCGGTGGGCTACTGCACGCTATATGGCGATATGGTGGGCGCGCTGGCGGTAATCGGAGACCTGATGAAGACGCGGGTGTATGCGATTTGCCGGTGGCTGAACCGCGAGCGGGAGGTGATTCCGCGGGCGATCCTGGAGAAGCCGCCGTCTGCGGAACTTCGTCCGGGACAGAAGGATACCGATTCGCTGCCGCCGTACGAGGTGCTTGACCCGATCCTTGAGGATTACGTGGAGCGGTATGAGACGCCGGAGCAGATTGCCGGGAATCACGGGTTCGACCTGGATCTCGTCCAAAAGGTGGTGCGCCTTGTGGAGCGGTCGGAGTACAAGCGGCAGCAGGCCGCGCCGGTGCTCAAGGTTACGTCGAAGTCGTTTGGGAACGGGCGGCGGTTCCCCATTGCGGTGAAGGTGCAGGTGTGAAAGACAGGGATCAGGGACCAGGGATCAGGGATCAGGGTGGCGCGGAGGCGATGCGGGGGGCGATAATGGGAATTACCGCGACCGGAAAGAAAATGCATTGAGGAGAATTCGTTTGATTCGTCACCTTGGCCGATTTGCCAGCGTTGCAGCGCTGGCCGTATCCACCGCAGCCTTGCCTGCGATTGCGCAACAAACGGTTCCGGCAGCGCCTCCCGAGCAGCCGGCTGCTGCTTCACAGGCTCCGGCTGCGCCCGCGCCTACCACCGCTCCCGCTTTCCCCAAGCCGGACCCGAAGAACTTTACTGCGACAAGCCCGACAAACGACCAGGTAAACGGCTTTCTTCGCGCGAGCTGGGGCTACGACGAAAACCGCGTATGGGAAGTAGCGGCGATCATGAAGACGCAGGTCGAGGGCCTGAGTAAAGTGATCGTTTACGTTGGCGACAAGTCGGGCAAGGAGAAGCCGTCGGCGTTCCTGTTCTGGGCGATGCCGGATGGCAAGCACATCATCGCCGGGGACGACGTGTATCCGTTTGGCGACGACCCGTACGCCGACAATCGCGCCAAGCTGCAGGCGAGTGCGACCGGGCCGTACCGCGGTTCGGCTTCGAAGGACCTGCTGCTGGTGGAGTTCGCGGATTTCGAGTGTCCGCATTGCAAGGCCGTGCAGCCGGATATGGACAAGCTGGCGACGGACTTTCCGAAGGCGCGGATCGTGTACCAGAACTACCCGCTTGAGCGGATCCACCCGGAGGCCAAGCTGGCGGCGGAGTACGGTGTCTGCGTAGCGAAACTTGGCGGGAGCAGCGCGTTCTTCCAGTTTGCCAATGCCGTGTATGAAGGCCAGGACGGATTGGCGAACGCGGATGGCGCCGCGCTGACGCTCAACAGCGCCGCGACCAAGGCCGGGCAGGATTCAGCCAAGGTGGCGGCCTGCGCCAAGGAGCCCGCGACCGGGGACGAGGTTGAGAAGCAGGTGAAGCTGGCGCAGGACCTGAACATCAACCAGACGCCGACGCTGATGATTAACGGGCGGCAGGTGCCGATAGGCGGAGTGCCGTACGACACGCTGAAGAAGATCGTCGAGTACCAGGCGAAGATGGACGGGGTGAAGCAGTAGAGCAGCTTTTAGCTCTCAGCTCTCAGCCTTTGGAGCTCGGGGCAGACGACATATCGATAATTCGCAAAGAGCGCCCGCTTTTAGAGCGGGCGTTTTTTGTTTCGGGATAATGGCGGATTGGGGCGATTCGACGCGCAAATCGAGTCGCGCGGCAGTCAGCGGGCTGACGCATCGCGGTCAACGCGGAGGAGCGGGCCGTGTCCCAGGCCGTGCGGGCTGCGGACTACGTGGGGCGTGATGAGGATGAGCAGCGTGGAGTAGTTTTTCTGCGTATTTTTGTTGGTCGTGTTGGTGAGGCCGGGGATCTCGCTCATGCCGGGCACACCGCTAATCGCGGTGCTTTCGTTTTTATCGACTTCAGCGGCGAGGACGAGGGCAGTGTTGGCGGGAAGGGTTACGGCGCCGGTGTAGGAACGGTTGGCGAGGATGGGGACGTTGTTGAGGGCGCTGCCTGCGAGGGCGGTGATCTTCAGATCAACATTGATGGCGACGTCGCCGGAGCGCAAAACGCGCGGCCGGGCCTTGAGGACGAGGCCCAGATCCTCATATTGGACCTGCGGAATGTTGGGGACGGTATTGACCTGATTGAGGAGCGAGCCGAGGCTGCCGGAGGTTCCAGGCAGATTGAGGCCGGGGATATTGATACCGCCGACGCCCAGTCCCGAGCCGAGGCTCGAGTAGGACGAGGTCATGATGGGGTAGCGTGAGCCGCTTTTGAGCGTGCCTTCCTCGTTGTCTTCGAGGCGAAGCTGGAAGTCGTCGAGCTCGCGCGAATCAGAGGAATTGAGATTGAGATTCACGGTGAGAGGACCCGAAGTAAGTCCCGAAAGGGTGAGGCCGCCGCCGAAGAGCACGAAACCGTTGGAGAAGATGGGATTTGAGACCACGCCCGAGGCGAGCAGGATGCCGAGGATGGTGAGGATGTCGCCGGGCTTGGCGAGGCCCGAGGCGATGATCTGCTGTACCAGAGATGCGTTCTGATTGAGGATCGCCTGCTCTTCGGCGTAGACGTTGAAGGCGGTGATGGTCTGCGGGAGCTCGACGCCAATGTTGGTGGCGTTGTTGTGCGCCAGCTGGAGCATGCGTACTTCGAGAAGGACCTCCGGGCGGCCTTCCATGAGGTCGGAGTACGTCGCGTTAAAGGCGTGGAGTGTCGTCTCCGGTGCTCGGAGGGTGATGGTTCCCGACGAGGCGTCGACGGCGGCCTGCTGCACCTGGAACACGTTGCGGGCGATGTTGCCCATGTCGGTTATCCCGGTTTGATCGAGGCCGGGCAGGTCGACGGTTTCGACGGCGTTGCGCATGTATTGCGAGCGCAGGGCGCGGGTATCGCGGGCCACGAGGACCTTGCGCGGATCGATAGGCACATAGAAGGAAGTGGTGAGCATGTCGAGAATGCGCACAGCTTCGGGGAAAGTGACGTCGTCGACATCCATGCGCGTGGGGTTGCTGCGCACACTGTCGTCCAGAGTAGCTTCGATTCCGTAGGCCTTGAAGACCTGCTCGATGAGCAGGCGCTGGCTGGTGTGAAGGTGGAAGCTCTTGACGTCGGGATTGGGAGAAAGCTCGATAGGCGAAGCGAATTCCGGGGCCTTCATGCCCGAGTCGAGTTCATCGGCAATGCGGCCGGCCTGGCCGTCGAGCTCGCGCATGTGCTCGAGCACCATGGCGTTTTGCGGGTCGAGCTCGAGGGCGCGGGCGAGAGCGGCGCGGGCTTTTTCGGTGTCGCCATGCAGCCGGTCCTGGGCAGAAGCCTGCATGAGCACAGTGACAGCGTGGCTGCGCGCGACCTCAGCCGCCATTTTGTAATCAGGATTGGATGGATCGAGGGTAGCGGCCTGGAGATCGAGGTCAAGAGCCTGTTCGAACTGCTCATTTTTATAGAGTGTCGCGGCTTCGAGATAGAGCTTGGCGGCGTGGCGCCGGTCAGCGGAGGTGGGGAGCTTGGTTTTTTTCGCGGGTGCGGCTGGTTGCTGTGGCGCTTCGGCCGGCGGCGCCTGCGCGGGCTGTGGCGATGGCTGTTGCGTGGCCGGAGGTGGAGCGGGCTCGGCTGCGGGCGTCTGCGGCTGGGAAGACTGAGCGGCCAGCTGAGGCTGGCCGGCGGCTGGACAAAATGCCAACAGCAGGAACGCGGCGCGGAGCTTCGAATTGGAGGGCGATCGCGTCACTCAGCTCCCTGCGTGTGGGTGAGGAGATCGGCGAGCGAGGTGGCGCAGACCTCGGGGTGATGAGCGAAGAGTTCTTCGAAGCTGGACCGGCCGGTGGCGACGGCGATGACGGGCAGGGAATTGGCGTGCGCGGCTTCGATATCGCGCGGCGTGTCGCCTACCACGCAGACGCGCGACTGAGCGCCGGCAAGCTCGCGGGCCTTGGCGGCGGCGTGGCCGATGAGTTCGCCGCGGTCGGGGAAGTTGTCGCTGAAGCCGCCGAAACGGAACCATTCGCGCAAGCCGATCTGTTCGATCTTGAGCCAGCCGATCATTTCAAGGTTGCCTGTGGCAACGCCGAGCAGAGCGCCGCGCGAGGCGAGATGGCGCAGGGCATCTTCGACGCCGGGCATGCGAACGAGGTCCATCTGGTGACGTCGCTCGACGACGGCGGAGCACATGGCGTCAAGAATCGCGCCGGCCTGCGATTCGAGGACATCCGGCGGAACGCCGGCCTGGTGGCAAGCTTCGCGCAGGATGGCGGTGTCAGTGTTCCCCGCGAGCGTGACACCGGCCAGAGTGACCTCAAAGCCGGTGACGCGCTGGACGCTGGCGGTGAAGGAGTCAACGTGGATACGATCGCGGCTACGGAGGAGCGTGCCGTCGATGTCGAAGAGATAGGCATCCTGCGCGTCCCAGATGAAGCCAGGAGCGATGTGGATCTGGGGCCGGCGGATTGTTTCGGCTATAGGCGTCTGCATCGAATAAAAGCGGCACTCCCAGTTTACGAAATCGCGCGTCGTTCCGGCGAATCATGCGGGGGCCGCCTGTAGGTGCAAAGGATCGCGTGCCGTTACGGCCAAGGCACGGGAAAGCGCGTTCTTCCGTGAATGGGATCAGCCCCGGCCCATGCCGGAGCGTACCGCATTGAATACAGGACGTTCGCTGCGGGGCGGACGCTTGAGTCCGGCGCGAACTTCTGCGAGGCTGAGGCCAAGTTCCGTCATCGCGCGACTCAGAGTGTTGCGATGCATCCCCAACTCCTCGGCCGCCTTGCACTGGTTGCCTCGATTAGCGATAAGCACTTCGCGAAGGTATTGTCTTCTGAATTCGCGAACGGCGTCGTCGTATTTAACGCCGCTTGAATGCATCTGCGTCACCAGGCTGTCCAGTAATGGTTTCAACTTGCACCTCTTGATCTTGATAGATTGCCACAACAGCCCCCGGTTGGCTGCTGTGAAAAATGCTTATCGAGCCCGCTCCGGATGCATCCATTGCGGAGACTCCGCTCCCCACGCGTCCAGTCCTTCACGCACCCGCTGGCCGAGCTCTGAGGGCGTGAGAGTGGTGCTTACGTGACAAGCGCCGAAAAACATGCGCGGCAGCCGGGCTTCGGCAATCCAGTGATCCTGTGGGAAGAAGGCAACGATCACAATGATTCCGATTACAACCAGCAGTACGCCTTGGAAAAAGCCGAAGACCGCTCCTGCGAGCCCGTCAAGCCATCCGAGTCCAAGCAACCGGAAGACCCTGGCGAGCATGTTGCCGATGAGGGCTACGAGAGCCATCACGACCAGAGCAATGAATAGAAAACCAATTGTATTCGCAACGGCGGGGATGCGCACAAGAGGTAAAAAAAGACCCGCTACACGTCCGTAATTCCAGGCGGCGAGGGCGAGGCCGAGAACGAGGCCGAGAAGCCCGCAGACGGAGCGGAAGAATCCCTGAATGAGGCCGCCGAATATGGCGCAGACGAGGATAAGGACAACCGCCCAGTCGACGAGGGTCATGAAATGAAACTCCGCTACCGAAGCAAAATTCGAGATCAGAGGCTCAGGCGCTTCCCTGTGAGAAGGCGGAAGGCCTCAAGGTACTTGGCCTGCGTCCGCGTGGCGACATCGTCTGGCAGCGCTGGAGCGGGGGCCTGTTTGTTCCAGTGGATTGACTCAAGATAATCGCGGACGAACTGCTTGTCAAAAGAAGGTTGGGGCCCGCCGGGTTTCCAGGCTGCTCGATCCCAGAAGCGCGAGGAATCGGGAGTAAGGACTTCGTCGGCGAGGATGATGCGGCCGTCGACGCGGCCAAATTCGAACTTGGTGTCGGCAAGGATGAGACCGCAGGACTCGGCATGCGCTGAGGCGCGGGCGTAGATTGCCATTGTCAGTCGCCGAAGCTCGGCCGCATCGGCGGGACCGACGATCTGCTCGACTCGGGCGAATGTGATGTTCTCGTCGTGGGAGCCGTCCTGGCTCTTGGTTGCCGGCGTGAAGATCGGCTCCGGGAGACGCGAACCATCCTGCAGGCCGGCAGGAAGCGGGATGCCGCAGACCGTGCCTGCGGATTGGTATTCTTTCCAGCCCGAGCCGGCCAGATAGCCGCGCGCGACGCACTCCACGGGAAACATGGCGGCGCGCTTGACGAGCATGGAGCGGCCTTCGAGTTGATCGGCGTAGGGATGGAGAGAAGCAGGGAAGAGTTCGACACTGGCGGTAATGAGATGGTTGGGGACGATCGACGACAGGAGATCGAACCAGAACAGCGAGACCTGGGTAAGAATTTTGCCTTTGCCGGAGATGCCTGTTCCCAGAATGTGATCGAAGGCCGAGATGCGATCAGTCGCGACGAGCAGCAGGTCATCGCCGACAGCGTAGAGATCGCGCACTTTTCCGCGCCCCAGCAGAGTCGTAATCCCGAGGTCAGTTTTGAGGAGAGCGGTCAAGGGCGGGCCATCCGTTGGAAGAACCTGAAATTCCGATTCTCAAAGGGGCGGCCTGGTTTGTCAATGCGCAGAGCCGAGGCTGATTTTGCCCGGTTTGCACGGCGAAGGACCCGGGACAAACGCGCAAACAAACCATTGTGATGGCCGTCACGGAATGGACCGGCGATATCAGCGAAACTGCAAGAGTCAACATGGCTCGAGAGGCTCGCAAGCACAGTCTCTCTGGAGCCGGGCGACACGAGTTGGCTGTGGAAAGGGGAAGCCGCAGCTAGTCTCGTTGTATATAGGGATCGCCAGTAGCCGCGTGCTACCGACCTCCAGCGCCGGCTACTGGTGCCCGATTCCTGACTTGCAACACGCAAGCGCCTCCGAGGCGACGATTTCCTTCGGGGGCGGTTTTTTGTGTTCTTCAGTGATCGATCGCCGAATTGCTCGCGCACACAATTCTCAATTCGCCGTGGGGATCTTTGCGGCTTCATCGACGACCACAACCGACACATCGGCTTTTCGGCTTTCAATTTTCAAGCCCAGTTGCTCTTCGAGTGCTCTCTTCCACGCCGTGAATGCATCGGTGCCCAACTCCGGGCGGATGTCGACACTAAATTCGTGGATACCCGGGAGGCCTGTCTTATCAAGGACGGGAATTGGAGTACCGCCTGCCCTTACCGGCTCGCCCGGATTTACTGCTGCGGGAATTGAGAACTGGACCGCAAGAAGGTCGGCAAATTGGCGCATGTCACCGCGGAAGTGAAACCCGGAGCCTGAAGGCGCCGCGGCGCCCGGTTGAACCGGCAGGATTTTTGCGCCGCCGCGGCCGACCGTCAACTCGTAGACGCGCATTCCGCGAATATCGCTGTGCTGCTTCAGCTGGAACCGGTCGGAGAGAAGGCTGCGAAGCATGAGGGACGTCTGTTCGCTGCGCGTGCCGGCGGGTGCGCGCGCTTCGATATCGTATTCGTTGCGATCGAGCCACGGCGGTCCGAGGACCTGATCGATCTGGCAGCGCCAGGCCTCGGCGATAAGACGCCTGAGCGTGACATTTCGGGCGGTGAATTCAGAAGGCGAGTAGTTTATCTGATTGTTGTAGTCCGGGCCGACTTCATGCTGGCTGGGCCTGACAGATGCGACGTCGAATGCCGGTTGCACCGACTGCGAACCCGCAATTCCGATAAAGCTCAACGGGATGAAAAGTGCAGTGGCAAGCGGCGCCCGCATGCAGTTCAGGATAGTGTGCGTGGAAGCCCGAGCGCCACGGATCGGAATTTCGGAGCAGAATTCTGCGTTCCCGGCGAGAGCGGGGAATAGTGGGATATGATTCGCTCCTCGAACCTCTGTTTCGATTATCCGGTCAGCTTTGGGGACAGTTGGCGGGAGTTGTTTTCTTATTTCATTCGCCTATCCAGACAAAAAATCAAGAAACTTAAAAATATGTCTTGCAATAATTAAAAAACTTGATTACAGTTCTGAATGTCGGAGGAAGGAAGACGCAGAGACCGATGCCGAACGAGACCAAATCCGTTGCGGACTGGCAGGAATTGCTCCGGATTGCTCAGGGGGCTCCGATGGTTGTGGAGCGGGTGAGCATTCCAGAGAAGGGGATCGCCGTGGAAGGAGCCTTTGCGCCGCCGCAACTGGCCCGGTTGAGCCTGGAGGACCAGGTGTTTGTGGTGGCGTTCCTGCGCTCTCATGGGTCGATCAAGGACATGGAACAGACCTTCGGGGTCAGTTATCCGACGATCAAGGCCCGGTTGAACCGCATCGGCGCCCAGCTTGAGTTTGTGGAGACGAATCCATCGCCCTCGCGGGCCGAGGTGCTGGAGCGACTCAACCAGGGCGAGATCACGGCGGATGAAGCGATCAGGGCGCTGGAAGGGCTGAATTAGCAGGGAAGGGATCAGGCATCAGGGACCAGAGAGCGGGCAAGGGGGGGATAGGACGTGTTGCCGAACATTGCTGTAATCCGCATTCAGTCAGTGAACTGGTGGTGCCCGCCGATTCCGGTACCGCTGTTCCTGATCTGGATCTTTGCGATTCTGCTATCGCCCCTGATTCTCATCGGGTTGATGATCCTGTGGGCCGTTTGCCTGGTTGCGGGGTTGAGGTTGTGGCGTTCGCTGGGCGTGCTGTGGCAGATCCTTTGCGCGCTGCCCGGGACAGATGTGCGCGTTACGGCGGAAGGCAAGCACATCACGGTTCGGATTTTGTGAAGAGGGAGCAGGCATGTTGAGCACACGTCGCGGAATATTGTCGCTGGTTGCGGCGGGCCGAATCTCGGCGGCCGAAGGCGAACGGTTGCTGGCCGCGTGGAACGACGGGCGCGAAGGGCTGTGGATCGCGGTTGCCTGCGTGCTGGTGTGCGCGGCGCAGATGCACCTGCACATTTTGCCGGGCGAGATGATCCACTTTGCCCGCGAGGTTGCGCGGGAAGGTATGGGCGCCGTGCACAACGCAGTATTCAGCTTGATGAGTTACCGGGGAGGAAGAATATGAACGAGAATCGCCGACAGATTCTGGAGATGCTGGCCGCCGGAAAGATTACGGCGGACGAGGCGGAACGGCTGCTCACGGCGCTGGACGCGAACACGGCGACGAACATGGGCGATTTCCTGGGCAGCGTGGCGGGCGCCAAGAGCGGCCCGGGCGCCGCGGTGAGGACACGCGCAAAGTACATGCGTGTACTTGTGGAGGCGGACGAGTCGTCTACAGGAATGAAGGGAACAACCACGGTGAACGTGCGCGTTCCACTGCAGCTGTTGCGCGCGGGCGTGCGGCTGGCGAGCCTGATTCCGCAGCAGGCGCACGAACAGCTTGACACGGCACTGAACCAGAAGGGCATTCCCATTACGCTATCGCAGATCAAGCCGGAGAACCTGGAAGAGATCATCGATCACCTGGAAGATTTGACGGTGGATGTGAACGGCAGCGAAGGCAGCATGACAAAGGTGCGCGTGTTCTGCGAATAGGGCAGGGATTGATAGGGCAGGGACCAGGGATCAGGCACCAGGGACCAGGGATCAGAAAACAGCCGCTGAGGCGGGAAACCGACACCATGCACATTTCTTCCGAGGGCCGGAGACGGCCGCGGGAGAGGTGCGCTCAAAAAACGGACGGGAGGAATCACGATGACTACGATTGCCATGCCAAAACCGCGCCGCGACGCGGGAATGGAAGGAATGGTTGCGAAGTGGTATGCGAAGAACACGGCCGACATGATGAAGGAATATGTCGAGCTTGCGAAGAGGGTCGCCGACGAGCTTCCGCAGGGCAGCTCGGTGCTGGAGGTTGCGCCGGGGCCAGGGTACTTTTCGATCGAGCTGGCAAAGCGCGGTTCCTACGCGATCACCGGTGTGGACCTGAGTCGCACATTTGTCGAGATGGCCTCGAAGAATGCTTCGGCGGCCGGCGTGCAGGTGCGGTTTTTGCAGGGGTCGGCTTCGAACCTGCCACTGCCCCAGGATAGCTTCGATTTCCTGTTGTGCCGGGCGGCGTTCAAGAACTTCGCAAAACCTGTGGATGCTCTGCGCGAGATGCGGCGCGTGCTGAAGCCAGGCGGCTGTGGAAAGATCATCGATCTCAAGGGGGATGCATCGGCCGACGCAATCAACCGTGAAGTGGACGGCATGGGACTACCGTGGGGCAACAGGATCCTTACGAAACTGGCGTTCCGGACGATGCTGTTGAGGCGCGCTTACACGCGGCCGCAGTTCGAGACGATGCTGGCGGGGGCGGGATATTCGAGCGTCGAGATTGCCGAATCAGCCCTGGGATTTGAGATCACGATGACGAAGTAGAAACCGGCGGGTTTGCCGAACGAGAATTGATCTTCCTGTAACTTGCGGCGGGCTTGTCAGGCGCTATATTTCTGACGGATAATGGGCGGCTTCCCCTCTCTCCTTTGCCGCCCGTCCGTTCGCGCAATATCGCCTTGGATCTTGCCGGTTGAGTCCACCACCAGAGTGGTACGGGCTTTGTGTGCGCTGTTGAGACTTGCGGCTCTGAACCGTTGTGCCGCGCGGCGTGGCCCGATACGTGTGACCAATTTCAGCCCATCAGCGGGCAGCCGCCCCAGGCGACTGCCATGAATCCCCTACAGGAGGATCGTTATGAAGCGTTTTATCGCGTTTCTTGCTGCGGCCGCTCTTTGTACCGCCAGCGCTGTTGCCCAGAACAACAATGGTGACTGGGACCACGGTCACGGTCACGATCACGGCGCTTACTCCCACGTTCTGCTCATCAGCATCGACGGCATGCATGCGGTCGATTTCCTGAATTGCTCGAAGGGCGTTGCCGGCGTGGACAGCGGCACACCCTACTGTCCCAATCTCGCCGCACTGGCTACGACGGGCATCAACTATGTTGCTGCCAATACTTCCAAGCCGTCCGACTCGTTTCCCGGCCTGATGAACATTGTGACGGGCGCGACGCCGCGGACGATGGGCGTCTATTACGACGTGGCATACGACCGGTCGCTCGATGGGCCGAAGACGGCGACATGGTATGGAAATGGCCCCGGGCCGTGCACGGCGGGAGGAACGCCGACCGGATTCACGACCGAATACGAGGAGGCAATCGACCTCGACTACACCAAGCTGAACGGCGGAGCGCCGGGAGCCGGACTGACCGACGGCGGCATTGCATCGCTGGATCCGACGAGGATGGACCGCGATCCGGCCAATGGCTGTGCGCCGGTGATGCCCTGGGATTTTGTGCGAGTGAACAGCATCTTTGGGATCATCCACAAGTCCGGCGGGTACGTCGCGTGGTCCGACAAGCATCCGGCGTATTCGTCGATCGCGGGACACGGCGGATCGCTCGATGACTACTACTCGCCTGAGATCAATTCCCTCGTGGTGGCGCTGCCTGCGGTCACGACGCCCGATGGCGTGAACTGCTCGTCTATTCCCGACACCGGCGCGGACCTGACTGCGTGGACGAACAGCTTCGAGAACATCAAGTGCTACGACACGCTCAAGGTGAACGCGGTTCTGGACTGGATCGAAGGCAAGGACCACCTTGGCAACAGCATCAAGCATTCGAAGACGCCGACGATCTACGGGATGAACTTCCAGGCCGTGAGCGTGGGTGAAAAACTGATCGAAAACGGCGTGAAGGGCGGATACATGGACGCGGCCGCGACGCCGACCGACACCCTGGTGAGCGAAATCAAGTTTGTGGACGACTCGATCGGCGAGATGGTGAACAAGATCAAGGAACGGGGGCAGTACGAATCGACGCTCATCATCGTTACTGCGAAGCACGGGCAATCGCCGATCGACCCGAATTTGTACCAGGCGGTTCCGGGCAAAAACAGCAACGGGCTGTCGCCGGCGACGATCATCGCGAACGATCTTCCCGCGGCGATGCCGCCGTCAGAGAATCCGAATGGAACGGGCGTGGGCTCGACCGAGGACGATGTTTCGCTGCTGTGGCTGACCAATCCTTCCTTTACCGACCAGGCGGTGGCGCTGCTTGAAAGCAACCTGAAGACGTTCGGGGCGGGGCAGATCTTCTACGGGCCGACGGTTGCGCTGAATTACGACCTGGGCGGACTGAGCCCGAACGACCCGCGCACGCCGGACATCATCGTGACGCCCAACATCGGCGTGACGTATACGGGAAGCAACTCGAAACAGATGGAGCACGGGGGCTTTGCGCACGACGACACGAACGTGATGCTCCTCTTGTCGAACCCGGGATTCAAGCCGCGGACGGTCTACAGCGAAGTGGGAACATTGCAGGTGGCTCCCACGGTGCTGCAGGCGCTCGGGCTCGACCCGAACCTGCTCGATGGCGTGCGGCTGGAAGGGACGGCTGTGCTGCCCGCGGTGCAGGTCTCTGGACACTGAGCCGAATCTCCGGGAGCGGCAGCAGGCCAACAAGCCGGCACGGCGGCAGTTCGAGGCCGTGCCGGCGGTGGCTGCGCGGGGAACTGATCGGGGTATTTTTGGAACGCGTGCAAGGAAAAAATTCTTGACAGACTAAATTTAATCGATCTATAGTTCGCGTCAATTTCCTGAGTATTCCCCGGTTTCTTTGGGCTCATGTGTGTCCGGTCAGGGCCCAGTTCCGTTCACAGTTCAGGAGTTTCTCCGGCTCGGGCCGACGGTCTTCTCGTGTGCATCGTCGATTTCATTCGGTGAATGTCACAAACGCACTGCAACCTGCCACATGGACCCAGAGAATAATTTTCCCCACCCTGTGCTGGTACCCGGCAGTAAGGCTCAGTTCGGTGTTCAGCGACAATCCGCTCACCGCTTAAACCGGAACAAGGTGCGGCAGGCAGTTTGAGGAGGTCGCATGATTCGACTCGTAAGTTGCAGTCTGAGTGGGCGTGTGTTTGCACACATGGCCCTGGCCGTCTGCCTGGCGCTGTGCAGCGCGACAGACCTGAGCGCGAACGTTTCCCTTACGCAAGGGCACATCAGCGGAACGATTACGTTCACCGCCGATTTCGCGCCAACCAGCATGATCGTCTACGCGGGCAACCCGCTGAGCGAGCCGACTCGGTATGAGTCGCAGTTTGCGGCGGTGCTGACCAACACGCAGACAGCCGGCGCCCAGGTGACAACGACCTGGACTTACGACATTACGGTCGAAGCGCAGGCGACGACGCATTATTACCTGATGCCGGTGGCCAGGTTCGACTCCTCGGTGCCCTTCGTGGACGAGAACATTCCATTTCCCGACTATCCGCTCAACAATGCGGCGCCCATCGTGGTGAGCCCCGGGAACAGCCCCGGCACAACTTACAACATCACGTACCAGCCAGTGATTCTGCAGGGAACGGTGACGGCGTCAGATTTGAACAGCAACAACCTGCCGCCGCGCAGCATCTTCCTCAACGCCGTCGACTCGACTCCGGAGACCATACAGCCTGACTGCGTCGGCAGCATCGACGGGTGCATTTCTCTGCCGCAGACCGACACCGCGCTGCCCAACTACGAGGTCTACCTGAAGCCCGGCCGAAGCTATCAGCTCAATTCGCAGGCGGTCAGTTTTGAAGAAGACCAAGAGGGCACCCAGGCGTACGAAGCCATCGACTTCAACGATGGCGATGTGGTCGACGCCGCCTCGAGCCTGCCCGGCGCGGTGATCACGAAGAACTACACGATGGTCGAGAAGGCCGAAGTAACCGGCACTCTCGCGCTCCAGACGCCGCCCGGATGGACCGTCTACAGCAGCGGCGCAACGGTTCAGGGGACAACCACCGAGGGCAAGCCGTTCTACGACGAATTCTTCCCGTCCCCGTACGTACCGACCATCGGCTACATCGCGCGGCTCTTTGATTTCGTCGACTTCACCAAGCCGATGACTGTCGCGCCAAACTTCCAGTTATCTACGAATGGAACCGTGGGGCTTCAATTCCCGAGCCAGCCCATCACCGTCCAGCAAGGGCAGGTGAACACGATCAATCTCACCGAACAGGCCGGCATCCTGAACGGAAAGTTCACCTTCTTTCCGCCATACCAGGTGACCAACTACGAAGTGAACGTCCAGGTGGAGAGTTCGGGGCTCGGTTCGGCGTTCGGGCCGTTCACGCCCGATCCGGTGAATGGCGGCAGCTACAACCTGCTCGCCTCGGTGGGGACGTGGCCCTACTGGCGCTTTGGCTGGAACTTCAACCTCGGCGACCCGAATTTCACCTCGAATTACTTCATCAACAACTACCTGACGCTGGCCAGCCCAACGATTACCGGCGTAAACGACACGGAGACGAACAATTTCCTGTTCAACACGGCGCTTCTCAAGGTGTACTTCACAGCGCCGGCGGCCAGCACGCTGAGCGATCCTGAACTGGATGCAAATACCCAGGATCAGAGCGGAACGCTCTACGAAACCGGCCACTCCGAGGGGCTGAACCAGAACAACGTGACGACAGGCGAAGCAAGACAGGTGCTGCGCGTCAGCGATCCGACGAACCCGGTGCCGTTCCTGGTGAACCCGTCGGCAATCGTGAATGGCTCGCGCGTGACGTTCGGACCGTTCACGGTGACTCCATTTCCCGGCCAGATCATCGTGGTGGGCGTGCCGGGGAACATCCAGTTGACCGTTACCACGCCGCAGCCGAACGCCACTTCGCCCAACGGCCAGTTCACGGTGACGGGATTCGCCGGCGGCACGCAGATTCAGAGCATCACGGTGAACGGACAGCAGGTAGGGTTCACGGCGGATCCTTCGGCGACTGATCCCAATCGCGTATCGTTCAGCACGCCGATCACGATCGCGGCCGGACCGATTGTGGTGACCGCGACGGGCCTCGATAATGCGTCGGTGACCGACACGATTCCCGTGACGGTGTTGATTCAGACCCCAACGGTGACGTTTACCGGCGCGCCGGCGACGGCCGTCTATGGATCGACCTTCACCGTGACGGCTACGACGAACGCTCCGGCGACGCCGACGATTACGGCCACCGGCCCGTGCAGCATCAACGGCAACCTGGTCACGATCACGAGCGGCACCGGCACATGCATCCTTACGGCGAACTGGCCTGCCGCAGGCAGTTTCACCTCCGCCACGGCCACACAGACGACGCAGGCTGAAAAGGCAGTCCCCACCATTACGTGGGTGCCGGCGCCGCTGCCCTATGGCGTTCCGCTGGGCAGTGCGCAACTCGACGCGGTGGCCAGCACCAACGGCATTTACCTATATTCGCCCGCGGCGGGCACGATGCTTCCGCTCGGGCCGAACACGTTGAATGTCGCGTTTACTCCCACAGACACCAACGACTACACAGGGGCGTCTGCCTCGGTGACGCTCGAAGTGGTCGCCGGAACGGGGCAGTTCGTGGCGTTCAGCAGTTGCTCCACCATCATCGGCGACAGCGCCGTCGTGGCCACCGGCGACGTGGGGGCCAACAATCAGGACAACAAGGCCGCTCACTGCGGCCCCGACAGCCAGGATACGGTGTGGCTCCACTCAGGCGCAGTCGTGTCCGGTCCCGGCTCGCGCGTGGTCGGCGACGCGGTGCGGCTCGACAGCCAATCGTCGATCGTCAACCTCGTCGATAATGTTCTCTCCGCCTCGCATGGCGTAATCCTAGGCGCGAAGACGTCGCCCATGCCGGTCCCGTTCATGAGCATGCCGGCATTTCCCACGATCGCGCCGGGCTCTCAGAACATAAACGTCAACAACAACGCCACCATGACCCTCGCGCCAGGGCCGTACGGCGCGGTGCACTTGCGCAACGGAGCCAAGTTGATCCTGACCGGCGGGCTCTACCAGATCGCGGAGCTGGACATCGACTCGGCGTCAACGGTCTTGTTCCAAGGGCCAACAGAATTGCGTATTGCCGGCGACGTGGATGGGGATGGCCCGGCGAACCTGCTCGTCGATCCCACTGTGGCTGGGCTCACCGCTGCGCAGGTGGTCCTCTATGTGGCAAGTTCCGACACCGTGCAGATCGGGCCGGGCAGCATCATCCAGGCAAACATCTACGCGCCGAACGGCACCATCGACCTCGGTTCGAAGACCCGGGCCACCGGCGCTTACTTCGGGCGCGCGGTCAACGTGGGTCCGGCGTGCACGTTGAACCTGGCCTTTGGAATCGAGTAGTCGCAAGGCATACACAGAGGCGCGCCGCGGCTGACAAGCTTGCCGAGTTTTAGGACTCAGGCGGCAATTGTCAGCCGCGGCGCGCTACTGGTTTCTGCATGGGGACTACCTGGACGGTGACGTCGCGGACTTCGGAGAGGAAGCGGTTGAGGACGGAGCCGCGGAAGAGGATGTCGAAGCGCGAGCGGGCCGACTGGCCGAAGACTACGTGGGTGATGCTCTCCTGCTGGGCGAAGCGGATGAGGGCGTCGGAGACGTTCTTGTCTGTGATGTTGACGACATTGGCGCCGAGGTCGCGGGCCATGCGCTCGAATTCCTCGAGGCGCTGGTGGGCTTCGGGGTCGCCGTGGCCCTTGTCGTCTTCGGGACGGGTGACGTAGACGGCGTACCAGCTAGATGAGAGGCGGCCGGCGATGCGCGCGCCGACGCGGAGAAGGCGCTCGGTTCCGGAGCGAGTGCTGAGGCAAACCATCACCTTTTCGGGAGTGGCGGCCTGCTCGAGGCCCTGGGCACGGCGAAACGCGGATTCGCGCGCGCTGACCTGCTCGGCGGTGGTGCGGAGCGATAGCTCGCGCAAAAGATTCAGGTTCCCGATGCGGAAGAAATTGGCGAGGGACTGCTCGACTTTTTCGGGCGCATAGATCTTGCCCTGGCGGAGGCGGTTGCGGAGCTCGTTGACGGTGACGTCGACGTTGACGACCTCGTCGGCGCGCTTGAAGAAGTTGTCGGGGACGGTTTCGCGGATGACGGTGTTGGCGGAGCGGTTGACGGCGTCGTTGAGCGTTTCGAGGTGCTGGATGTTGACGGCGGTCATCACGTTGATGCCGGCGTCGAGGATTTCGAGCACGTCTTCGTAGCGCTTGCGGTTCTTGCTGCCGGGGACGTTGGTGTGGGCGAGCTCGTCGACGACGACGGTATGGGGATGGCGCGCGATGATGGCGTCCACGTCCATCTCTTTGAGCTCGACGCCGTGATAGGGAATGACCTTGAGGGGGATGATCTCGAGGTCGCGGATGCGGTCGGTGGTTTCCTGGCGGCCGTGCGGCTCGACAAGGCCGATAACGATATCGATGGCCTGCTGGTGCTTCATGCACCAGGCGTCATTGAGCATCATGTAGGTTTTGCCGACGCCGGGCGCGGCGCCGATGTAGATGCGGAGCTTGCCCTGGTCGGGACGGCGTTCGAGCTTGATCTCGGCCATCGTTCAGCCTACCTCGACTGGGTGGCGGAGCGCTTCGACGGAGGCCACGGGAAGGGTGAAGCGGAATGTCGCTCCGTGACCGAGCCGGCTTTCGACTGCGATCTGGCCGCCGAGCGACTCGACGATTCGGCGCACGAGCGCGAGGCCGAGGCCGGTCCCCTGCTCGGAGTAGGTATTGAAGCGGTCGAAGATGGTGCTCAGGCGGTCGGCCTCGATACCCCGGCCGGAGTCGCGCACGGTGAATTGCACGAAGTTTGTGGCCTCCTCGGCGGCAAGCAGGATTTCGCCCTCGGATGGGGTGAAGCGAATGGCGTTGGAGAGAAGATTATCGAATATGGAGCGGACGGCGCGACGGTCGCCGCGGACGAAGGACAGGTCGGCGAAGGCGCGGATGTCGATGCGGATGCGTTTTTCGGCGGCCTGGTCGGCGTAGCGGTCGGCGGCCTCCTCGAGCAGCGCGAGGGGGCGCAGGTTCTCGGGCTTCATTTCGCGCTTGCCGATGTCGATTTCGGCGACTTCGATGAGGTCGGCCATGAGGTCGTCGAGCTTCTGCGAGTCCTGGACGGCGGCGGAGACCAGCTCCTGCTGGAGCCCAGTGAGCTCGCCGGCGAAACCGTGGGCGAGGGCATAGAGGCCGCGTCGGAGCTGGAGGAGCGGGTCACGGAGCTTGCGGCTGGCCACGCCGACGAAAGTGGTCTTGAAGCGGTCGACGTTCTGGAGGTAGGTGACGTCTTCGAGGGTGGTGACGGTGCCGAGGAGGCGGCCTTCGGAGTCGCGCATGGGCGTGGTGCGGAGGCGGAAGCTGCGGTCGGCGTTGCCAAAACGCATGGGCAAGAGGGCAGCGTCGCCTTCGCCGGCTACGGGCTTTTGCATGGCGACGGCGTCGCGTATGGCCGAGAGGATTTTGGCGCCGCCGGGGGCGTTGGTGAGGGCGGTGCGGTCGGTTGCGTTGACGCCGAGAACCTCGGTGGCGGCCTGATTGACCTTGAGGAGGTAGCCCTTGGCGTCAGTGACGATGATGGGCTCGAAGATGGACTGGAGGACGGCGTCGGAGAGCTGGAACTCCATCTGGCGGCGGCCGGCCTCAGACTCGCGGAGCTCGCGAAGACGGACAGCGATTCGGTTGAGCTCGGCGGCAATCGCGCCGAAGCTGTCGCGGCTGCTCCACTCGGAGCGGTGGTCGAGGTCTCCCTGGGCGATTTTCCGGGTGTCGCGAGCCAGCCTGCGGACGGGAATGAGAATCAAAAGAGCCGTGACGATTGCGGCCAGCACGGCGGCGACGGGCAGGACGACGGCGAGGGCGGGATGGCCGGCTGCGGCGAGCGGCTTGTGCGCCGCGATGCCGAGCCAGACCGTGAGTCCGGCAAGGACGGCGCAACCTATTACCAAACGCTGGGTCAGATTCAGCATGATGCTGTCTCCGGTCCGGCGAGTGAGGCGAATTTCAGCATCTTTTTTCCATTGTGGTATAGAAGGCGGCTCGACGCAAAACGCGGCTTGTTCCGGGGGAGGTCCGGGCGCATGTCCAGAATGCATGGGGTTGCGCCTTTATTGTCACCGGAAACGGGTATTTGCCCACTAGACGGGTGCTTGTACAATCAGAATAATGTAAAGCGCAGACAGCAAAACCTGTTGGGGTTGTCCGGCGTCTGAGTATGGAGTGGCGATTTTGATTTCAGGACGGAAGGACATCCTGGGCATCGGTGCGCTTGCCGCCGCTGCGTTTCTTATCCACGGTTATCACCCCTTTTCAGAAGATGCGGAGACCTATCTGCCGGGGATCGAGAAGGTGCTTCACCCGCACCTGTTTCCCGTGGGGGCGGAATACTTCGAATTGCACGCGCACCTGACGTGGTTCCCGCAACTCATAGCAGGAACGGCCCGGCTGCTGCATCTTTCGCTTCCGTGGGTGCTGCTGCTGTGGCAATTCGCGAGCTTCTTCCTGTTTCTGCTGGCGTGCTGGTCGCTGATGCGGCGGGTGTTCGCCGACAAAAAAGCGTGCTGGGCGGGCGTGATGCTGGTGACCGCGCTTTTCACCATGCCGGTGGCGGGCACGGCGCTCTACCTGATGGACCCCTTCCTGAACCCGCGGAACATTATCGCGTTTGCGCAGGTGTATGCGGTGCTGCGGGTGGTGGAACGGCGGTACGTGCAGGCGGTGCTGTTTTTGGTTTTCGCGGCTTCGATTCACCCGCTGATGTCGGCGTTTGCTGCGACATTCTGCCTGCTGGTGGTGGTGATGGACCGGTGGCCTGCGTGGGGAGAGCTGCTTCGCGGGATTCGGGCGCGGGCGGAACGGCCCGATCTGGTGGCGCCTGTTGTTTTGCTGACTCCGATGGAGGGCCTGTTTGTTTCGCCAACTCATGCGTACGACCAGGTGACGATCAACCACAGGTACCAGTTCCTGACACGGTGGACGTGGTACGAGATGCTGGGCGCGGTTGCGCCGTTGTTGATTTTCTGGTGGTTCAGGGCGATCGGCCGCGCCCGGCGCATGCGGAACCTTGAACTGCTTTCGGGCGCGATGGCAGTCTATGGCGCGATTTACCTCGTTGTCGGGCTGGTTGTCTCGATCCCGCACCGGCTCGAGGTGTTCGCGCTGCTGCAGCCGATGCGCTCGCTGCAGTTGCTTTACATCCTGATGCTGCTGTTCGGCGGCGGACTGCTGGGCGAATACGTGCTGCGCAATCGTGCGTGGAGGTGGGTGGCCCTGTTTGTGCCGCTCGCAGGCGGAATGGCGTGGGCGCAGCACTCGCTGTATCCTGCGAGCCCGCATGTGGAGTGGCCGGGAGCGCAGCCGGGCAACCCGTGGGCGCAGGCGTTCCAGTGGGCGCACGACAATACGCCGGAGGACGCGATCTTCGCGATCGACCCCTACTACATGTCGATTGAAGGCGAGGATTTCAACGGATTCCGCGCGATTGCACAGCGGAGCCAGCTCGCCGACGGGGGCAAGGACGCCGGGGTAGTGGAGATGTTCCCGGGGATCGGCGACTCATGGTATGCGCAGGTGCACGCGCAGACGGGGATCGACCAGTTCAAGCGGGATGAGTTTGAGAACCTTCGCCGGCAGTATGGGGCCACGTGGGCGGTGTTGCGGCAACCCACGCATGCCGGCCTGGACTGCCCATATGAAAATTCCGTTGTCGCTGTATGCCGAATTCCCTGATATTCGTCTGACCTCTTGATGGGCGCTTTTCCGCCAGCCTGAACGCGCCCGAGGACGACTCCGCGAGGTCGAGACCCAAGTTGAGCACAACTGAAGCGTGCACTCTCCAACAGACGGCGAGCTCGAGGCGGACTGCGCCTTTTCCCCTTGAGCGTTGGGCAGCCAGCGTGGCCGAGCTGGGTCCGAAGTACCGCGACAACAGACCGGTTCCGCATATTTTTCTCACGGATTTTCTAGTGCCGGAAGCAGCGGCCGGACTGGAGGCGGAGTTTCCGCGGCCAGATTCGAATGCGTGGACCCACTACCAGCACCAGAACGAGAATAAGCACGGGATGACAAAGCGGGACCTGTTTCCGCCGCGGCTGGGCGAGGCCGCCGATGCGCTGAACTCGCCTGAGTTTGTGGCATGGCTCTCTGAGCTCACGGGGATTCCGGGGCTGCTTGCGGATCAGACGCTTGAGGGCGGGGGATTGCATCAATCCGGGCCGGGTGGATATTTGAACGTCCACACGGATTTTTCGCACCACCACTACCACAAGAACTGGAAGCGGCGGATCAACCTGATCGTGTATTTGAACGACGGATGGCAGGACGAGTGGGGAGGGTCAATCGAGCTGTGGGACCCGGCGATGAAGGGATGCGTGGCGAAGTATCCGCCGCGGCTGAACTGTGCGCTGATCTTCAATACGAACGAGATCTCTTACCATGGGTTTCCGACGCCGCTGACGTGTCCGGAGGGACAGTCACGCAAGAGCCTGGCGTTTTATTACTACACAGTCGAAGAGGGCGAGCAGACTTCGGCGCGGTCGACGAATTATCGCGCGCGGCCGGAGGATGGGGCGGTGAAGTCAGCGCTCATCTGGCTGGATAAGAAGGCCGTGGATTTGTATTCGCGGGCGAAGGCGAGGTTTGGGTTCTCGGACGATTTTGCGAGCAGGATTTTGCGTTCGATCTCGAGGAAGAAGTAGCGTCAAAGCAGCAGCTTTCAGCCTTCAGCCTTCAGCTTTGGATCGTTGGCGGCGATTGGTTGGTTAGCGGGCGCGCTCTGGGCCACGAGCCGGTAGCGCGGCGAGGTGCGCAGACCGCGCTTCGCGAGCCAGCAGTCGATTGTGGTGCTGAGCACTCCGAGGCCGTAGATCGCGCTGCGGCGCAGATTGATGGACGAAGCTTCGGGAAAATAGCGCGTGGGGCAGGAGAGCTCGCCTATGCGCGCGCCTTTGTAAATGCACTGCGCGAGGAGCTGGTTGTCGAAGATAAAGTCGTCGGAGTTGGCGTCGAGGGGAAGCGAGAGCAGCAGCTCGCGGCTATAGGCACGGAAGCCGGTGTGGTATTCGGAGAGCTTGGCGCCAAGCATCAGGTTTTCGAAAAAGGTGAGGAAGCGGTTCGAAATGTATTTGTAGACGGGCATGCCGCCGCGCAAAGCCCCGCCGCCCAGGATGCGCGAGCCGAGCACAATGTCGTATACGCCGAAGGCGATCATGCTGGCCATGGGTTCGACAAGGAGCGGCGAGTACTGGTAGTCAGGGTGGAGCATGACGACGACGTCTGCGCCTGCGTCGAGCGCGGCTGCGTAGCAGGTCTTCTGGTTGCCGCCGTAGCCGCGGTTTTCCGGGTGGATGTGAACCTGAAGGCCGAGCTTCTGCGCGAGGGCGGCGGTTTCGTCGGTGCTGTGGTCGTCGACGAGGATGCAGGCGTCGACGGTGGATGGGATCTCGGCGACGGTGCGCTCGAGGGTTTTTTCTGCGTTGTAAGCGGGAAGGACGGCGACGACCTTCTTGTTGTTGATCATTGGCGGCTCGGGATCGCTCTAGGTTCTGTGTTTATCATACGATGCGCGCGGACAGGACGGAATGTGTGAGAAGCCATGAATTGCGGGGGCCTTTCGGATTCGATTGGCGATTGTCATGGAATGCGGCAGACGGCGAGTTCAGTGTTGTGCCAAGGGCAGTTGAGGCCCTCGGGTGGAGGGTTGGTCACGAGTACCGAGGTGACGCCGAACCGAGCTTTGAGCCGCTCGAAGCCGGCTAACTGAAAGTGGTTCCATCCGGAGAGGGCGTGGACTTGTGCGGACCAGACGGGCACGAGCTGCGGGGCCTTCGAGAGGACCGATGCATCTTTGATGTTGTCGGCGAGGACGCTGCGCTCGGCTAAGGCGCGGAAGCTGTGACGATCTTCGCCGGGAATAGCCATGTAATTGGGGTCGACGGCGAAGTATGCGTTCTGCGGGGTGTTGGTGCGGATCCACGCGAAGGCCTGGAGCCAGGGATTTGCGGAGGTTCGGCTGGGGAGTTCGATGTGTTCGGTTGCTGCGAAGAGATGCTGCTGGATGAAGAACATTCCGCCGAAAGCGGCGAGCAGGAACGCGAACCAACGGAGTGCGTGCGCGCGGAGAACGCAGCTGCCGAGATACGCGCCGCCGATGAGAGTCATAAGGATATAGACGAGATGCAGATAGCGCATGGGCTCGAGCGTGCAGAGGGCGGTGAGAGACCTTGGCGCGAGGACGATCATCGCGATGGCCTGGTGGAGGGCGCCGTAGATCAGGACGGCGGTGGCGAAACACGCCAACACGAGGTCGCCGCGGAGCCGGGCAGCGCGGGCGACGAGCCAGAAGAGAAGCAGCGGGCCGATCGCTCCGAGCCACTCGTACCACGTCCACTTGTAGAGCCATAGGAAGTGGCGAGTGCTCATGATGTCGATCCAAGACTGCGAGGGCCGCTGCAACAGCCACGCGAATGGAACGAGGGCGACGGTGGGCACGACGGCGGCGGGTTGTGGGGTGAGACGCGGGCGACCGTTGGCCAGGCGGCGGCGCACCGTCTCCGACAACGTGAGCGCGAGGATGCAGCAGAAGGAGATGCCGTATGCGCCCATCATGGGATGAAGGAGGCATGCCAGCACGAGGAGCGGTACAGCATGCCACGGCGTTGCTGCGACGATTCTGCCGACTGCGATGAGTATGAGCGCGGTGGCGAGGTTGCGCGGGTGAAGGTATTGGTCGGCGATGTAGAGCGCTGTTCCGGCAACCGGGAGCGTGAGCATGGCGGAAAAGATGGCGACGCCGCCCCAGCGGGCTGAGTTTTCTTTGAAGAGCCGGGAGACGATCGTCCAGGATGCCCAGACCATCAGAGTGATCGAGAGAATCTGAAGGAGCAGTTCGGCCCAGGCGAGAGGGACATGCGTGGCGCGGACGAAGGCTGCCATGAAGTTGTCGAAGAGGCTGGCGTGCATCTGGAGCTGAAAGAATGGGGCATCGTGTGGGAACAGTGCCGGGTTCAGGCGGGCGTTGACGGCGGCGAGATACACGGCGTCGTCTTCGGCGCCGGGGTGGTACCCCATAGCCGCGAAGCCGAGCAGCGAGAAGATCAAAACTGCCGGGGTTGCGGATCGGGAAATCATGCGATGCACGTTTGTCATTCCCGGATCAAAGATAATGCACGCGGCACAGGATTCGGGCTCGCCGTATATAACGAATAGACGGGAGGGCTGGGAATTGCGCCTGCGCGATGGCTGCATGCCGGCTGAGGCGAGACTCGCATTGGTGATTCCAACGCTGCGCGAAGCGGAGAGCCTGCGCGTGATGCTGCCGCGCGTGCGCACCGTTCTCGAATCGCTTGGGATCGCATTCGAGATTCTTGTGGTGGACGACGAGAGCGGCGATGGCACGGAGCGCGTGGCTGGGGAGGTGGCCGCGGAAGACCTGCGCGTGCGCCTGCTTGAGCGGCGCGGCGAGCGCGGGCTTGCGGGCGCGATTCTGCATGGCTGGCAGAACTCGGACGCGCCGATCGTTGGGGTGATGGATGCGGACGGGCAGCATCCGCCGGAGCTGCTGGCGAGGCTGATTGCGGAGATCGAGAGCGGTTGCGATGTCGCGGTCGCAAGCCGCTACGCGGGCAATGGCAGGGTGTGTGGATCAAGCATGGTTCGGAAGCTGATCTCTTCTGCTTCGATTTTCGCGACCCGGCCGCTGCTGCGGGAGTCGATGCGCGTTGCCGACCCGATGTCGGGGTTCTTTCTGCTGAGGCGCACGTGCATCGAGAACATCGCCTTTCGGGCGACGGGATTCAAGCTGCTGCTCGAGATCCTTGTTCGTGCGCAGATTCGCATCGTGCGCGAAGTGCCGTTTGTGTTTGGACGACGCATCGCGGGGCGCAGCAAGGCGAGTCTGATGGTGGCCTGGCAGTATGTGTTGCTGCTGGGTCGGTTGTATTGGGGTGAGATTGCTCAGCGGGGGCGGCGCGAAGATGCTTTCACACGGCGGGGAGCAGAGAGCGGATGAGGAGGAATGCGCCAACGCCGAGAAAGAAGACGAGGGCCATGCGAATGCCGGGCTCGCGGTTGACTTCGGGGACGAGGTCGCTTGCGCCGACGTAGAGCGCGACGCCGGCTGAGACGGGCAGGCCGTAGGGCAGCCACGATGGGGCAAGCTCCATGACAAGCACTCCAGCGAGCGTGGCGACGGCGAGGGCCACGGCGGCGGAGAAGGCGGCCTGGCGCGTGCGTCCGCTTGCGAGCATCACCGAGGCCATGGTGAAGCCTTCGGGCGCTTTATGCAGGAAGATGCCGAGGAAGATGAGCCATCCGAGCGCGTTCGATACGACGAAGCCGGAGCCGATGGCGATGCCGTCGAAGAGCGCGTGGACTGTGAGGCCGCTCAGGACGGCGTAGCCCGTGTGGCGCGAGACGAAGTGGTCGTGGTGCGTTTCCTCGCCGAAGTGGAAGTGCGCGTTGATGGTGTGTTCGAGCAAGTGGACGACGCAGTAGCCCGCCATGATGAGGATGGGCCCGAGACGCGGGCTCGCGTGCAGGCTTTCGGGCACCATCTCGAGCACGGCGACGGCCATGAGGAAGCCGGCGCCGAGCGCGACGAAGTAGCGGAGGTAGCGCTCGATTCCGCGCGCGCGAACGAGCACGAGGCCGCCGGCAACATCGGCGAGGGCGGCGAGCAGGCCAAGCACGATCGAGAGCTTGAGCATTCTGTTCTATCTTAGCGTTCAGCTCTCAGCTGTCAGCCCTCAGCTTTCACCCGCTATGCCGGATGTGCATCACGTCGCCGTCGCGGACGATGTACTCCTTGCCTTCGAGGCGCAGCGTGCCGCGGGAACGGGCGTTGGCCTCTGAGCCGGCTTCGAGAAGGGCATCCCAGCGGATGGTTTCGGCCTTGATAAAGTGATGCTCGAGGTCGGTATGGATGACGCCCGCGGCCTGCGGAGCTTTCGCTCCCGCGGGCACGGTCCAGGCGCGGCACTCGTCCTCGCCTGCTGTGAAAAAGCTGATGAGACCGAGGAGCTCGTAGCTTTTGCGGATGAGGCGGACGAGGCCGCTTTCGTGGAGACCGTAGCTGCCAAGGAAATCGGCGGCTTCGGCGTCGTCCATTTCAGCCAGCTCGGCTTCGACTTTACCGCAGATCGCGGTGGCGCCTGCGTTGGGGCGATGCGCGACTTCATCCAGCTTGAATCGCGCGACGGCCGCGTCGAGATCGGCGCCGAGCGATGAGCTTTCGCCGATGTTGAGGACGTAGAGGATGGGCTTCTGCGAGAGGAACATGAAGCCCTTGATCAACTTCTTTTCTTCAGGCGTCATTTCGAGCTCGCGGAGGGGCTGCTCTTTTTCGAGCGCGTCCTTCGAGCGCAGGAGCAGGGCGTGCTCGCGCTCGAGCTCGTCGGTGCGCTTCTTCTTCATGTCCTTTTCGACGCGCTCGATGCGCTTCTCGACCTGCGTGAGGTCGCTGACCATGAGGTCGAATTCAACGTTCTTGATGTCGCGCAGCGGATCGATCGGGCCGACGTGCGGAATGGAATCGTCTTCGAAGGCGCGCAGGACGTGGATGAGGGCGTCGACGTTGCGCAGGCTGGTGACATAGCCGGTCTCCTTGAGCGCTTCCTCGCCGATGGCCGCCACGTCTACGTAGTCCACGGTGGCGTAGGTGGTCTTCTTGGGCGAGTAGAGCGCGGAGAGCTTGTCGAGGCGCTCGTCGGGCACGCGCGCGACGCCGATGTGCTCCTCGCGCGGGTTGGAGTAGCCGCGGGCTTCGAGTTTGGCCTTGGTAAGGATCTTAAACAGCGATGTTTTGCCCACCTGCGGCAGGCCGATAATGCCGGTCTTCATGGACTTCCCCAGCCGCACAGCGCGATGCAGAGCGCGCTCAAGGGCCTTTACGATTCTACAGGACTGTTATCTGGGAGAGTGGGCAAGCGCAATCAGAGTCAGAGCGAACTGACCAGCACGATGTTGGTTATTGCGTGCGTGCGGTTTCGGCGCGCGCTACGAGTACTACGGTGGCGAGACCGAGAAGCACCACGGCTTCTTCGACATGTGTGCTGCGATTGTGGAGGCGATTGAAGTCCGCGGTGGTTGCGTTTTGCGGGTCAGCCGTGTTGATCGCTCCGCCGGCCGTGATCCGATCGCGCTCCATTGCGGGGATGATGATCCACTGCGAATACGCGGTGCATATGATCATGAGCACGAGAAGAGCCATCGGGGCGAGGACGCTCCTGGGCTTGTAGATGCTCCACGCGGGAGCAAGAGCGAGCAGCGCCAGCGCGATGATTCCGGAGACCATTCCCATGGAGTGCAGAATGCGCAGCAGCGAGCCGACCACCGTTCCGGCGATGTGCGTATCGGGCACGGTCATGAAAGTGATGGCCGCGACGACGGGAAAGAAGACCTCCGCGCCGAGCCATACGATGAACGCGAGGTAGAGCAGCGTGCGAAGCACGGTCTTCATGGCTGCAAGAATACAACAGTGATCAGTGATCACTAATCAGAACGAACGGTGGACAGCGCCACGGTTCAGGATTATTGATACATGAACTCGGCTAGGCCCGCTTCAGCGCGCGCTTCAGCACTGTTTCAAGCGCGGCTTTCTGCTCGGCGTACTCTTCGGCTCCGATGGTTCCGGAAAGGCGTTCGCTTTCGAGCGAGAACATTTCTTCCTTGAGCGCATTCAGGAGCGCCGAGTTTTTTGCTGCCGGCGAGGCGTCGTGGGCGACGTATGCGGGGGCAGTTGCGTGAACGGCAGTGTGCGCGAGCGGTGGTGCAGAGGGTGCGGCTCCGGCTACGGCCGTGGCGGGCGCTACTTGAGGTCTGCGCAGCAGGAACGCGGCGGCTGCAGCGAGGAGCAGGCCGAGGCCGCCGAGGATCCACCACTTGTATTTCGTGAGCGGGTCGGGAGTGTTGATGGGCTCGCCGATTCCGCCGCCGGGCTGGCCGTTGGCGGGCGCTGCCTGCGCGCCCTGTTCGGCTCCGCCTTGCTGCTCACGCGGCATGGAGCCCGTGCCCGACACCGTGAAGGACATCGCAGCGCCGGGATGCGCGTTCTTGAGCAAGAACGTCTGAATGGAGGGGTCCTGCGGAATCGGCTGGAAGGCCGCGCCACCTTGCGCTGCGAACGTCATGCTCTTGGGGAGCTGCACGGCGAGATTGTCGGTCGGCATCGTCACTGTTGGATTGATCGTGTAGGAGCCCGAGTACGGCACATGGAATTGAATCTGGAAGACCGTCATCTTGTCGCCCTGGTCGGGCTCGATGGGCACATTGAGAGTGTAGTGTCCCTTGGAGAGCGGTTTGGGGATGGCCATTGTGGGCAGGCCGCTGGGGCGTGTGGCTTCGGCCACGTCGATCGCAGCATCGGGCGGCAGCGCGAACTCGAATGTCTTGTCGCTGAACGCCGTGACCTTGGGAGAGCTGGTGTTGTGCACGACGAATTGCTCGGTGATGTTGAGCTGGCCGGCCTGCGTTTCGAGATCGAAAATCTGGTCTTCGACCGAGACGCCGCTGACATTCGCCGAGACGTCGTATACGCCGATGTCGCCCGCAGCTCCGTCCCGCGGCGCGGCGATAAAGTAGCCGGCGCCCTGGTGCGTAACGCGAACGAGGTACGGCCCCGTGCCGGGCTCGTTGAGGCTGTAGCGGCCGTTGGCGTCGCTGGTTGCTGTGGCGACGGCGGACATGCCTGCCTGCACGTCGACGAGCTCCACCTTATCGCCGCTGGAGGGCTTACCGGTGGTCTTATTGGTCACGGTGCCGGAGACGGTTGCGGCCTGCGCCGCCGCGGACAGAAGCAGCGAACACACCGCGGCAGAAAGGAGTGCAAGATTGGTTGGTCTCATGAGTTCTCTTTGACTTCGTTTGCCTGGTTGTGATGACTGCGTTAGCTCCGCTGCGGGTACCCGCCCTGCAGGTGCTCGATCTCCGCCAGCAACTGCGCCGTTTCATTTTCAAGCTGCGCGCGCTGCGCCTGGAAGTCTTCTTCAGGGTACTTGCCGGCGCGGTACTCGAAGTTCAGGTCGCGGAGGTTTTCGTAGAGCTGGTCCTTGCGCTCGAGAAGGAAATCGAGGCGCGTTTTCTCCTTCTGGCTGGCAAAGGCATTCTCAGGCCAGAACGTGTAGAGGAAGAGCGCGACCAGTAGCAATGCGCCGGCGATGAGGCCTGTAGTTTCTGTCATGGCTTAGTCTCCATCGCCGGTTTCACGGCGGATTTTTTCACGCAGCGCGGATATTTCAGGACTGACTGCGTCCGGCGCTACAGGCTGCGTGCCCTTCCAGTGCCGCACCAACAGAACGGTGCCCAGCAGGCCCGCTAGCAATACCGCGATCGGCGCGATCCACACCATCAAATCAAAGCCCTGCTTGGGCGGTGCGGCCAACACGGTGACACCGTACTTGGCGGCGAACCAGTCAAGAATCTGGTGATCGTTCATGCCCGCTGGCGGCATGCCGCTCTTTCCAGATGGCGGGTCGCCCGTACCACCGCTCCCGTAGCTCGGCCCTCCGCTTGCTCCTTTGCCCGAGACTGCTGCCATGAGTTCGCCGCGCATGTGGTCGCTTTCAGGGCAACCTACGTGGTTGCACTCTCCAAGCAGTTGTGCGCATCCGCAGGTGCACATCAGGCGGTGGCCAAGGTCGGTGAAGCGCGATCCCGCGTCGCTCGCGCCGAGCGAGAAGCAAACGGCGACCGCGAGAAATATCGCCTGCGCCGTTTTGATCCAGTGGTTGCGCCGTTTTGCTCTATTCACGACCGGCCCCCGTGGATTGCGGCTTCGGGCTCTTGGACGGCCCGGGTCGCAGGAACGCGCAGGGAAGCCGTGGACGGCGTGATACTCGGCGCGAGCGCCACAATCGTTCCCAAGACGATCATCACCAGGCCGATCCAGATCCAGCTCACGAGTGGATTCAGAAATGCCTTGATGATCGGCTGATTTGTATCGGGATTCACGCCCTCATATACCACGTACAGGTCCCACTCGGGCACGGAGTGAATGGCGACGCGCGTCTCGGGCTGCGGGCTGGCGTCGTGATAGACGCGTTTCTGCGGCGTCATTTGCAATGGAACCAAACGTGTACTTAGCCCGTCAAACGCGAGGGTGTGCACGGGTTTGCCGGCCGAGGTGACGTCGAGCATTGCGTATTCGGAGTCGAAGTTCGGGTTGGAGTCCTGGGAGAACCCGATGTTAGTTAGCGTGTAAGGGCCAATTGCGAGCGTGTCGTGCAGGGCCAGTTCCTTCTCCTGGTTGCGGTTGAACGCTGCGCCGCAAAGCCCGATTACTACGATCACCACGCCGATGTGGATCAGGTAGCCGCCGTAACGCCGGGTGTTTCGGCGCGTAAGCAAGACGGTTGAGGCGAGGAGATTCTTGCCCGTCTGGCGATGGATTACTCCCGCCCCACGCATGAACTCAGAAGCGATCGCCGTAAACACCGCAGCCGAAAGCGCAAACCCGACGAGCGCATAAAAGGCGCCCGAGTCAAATTTGCCGTCACGCCACGGCCGCGCTCCGGCGACAAGGGCGACGATCACGGTGGCCCAGAGCGCGATGACGGGGAGGACGAAGTTGCGTTTGATGGCTTTGAGCGACGTTGCGCGCCAGGGAAGCAGCGGGCCGACGCCGGTGAGAAAGAGCAGGAAGAGACCGATGGGGACGGCGACGGCGTTGTAGAAGGGCGCGCCGACCGTGACTTTTGTGCCCTGAACGTACTCGCTGAGGATCGGGAAGAGCGTTCCCCAGAGGATGACGAAGCAGGCGGTGAGCAGGACGAGATTATTGAACAGGAAGCTCGACTCGCGGCTGACGAGCGATTCGATGGCGTGCTCGGTTTTGAGGTGGCTGCGCTGCAGAACGTAGGTAAAGATGCAGATTGCAAGGACCAGCACCATAAAGATGTAGAACCACGAGCCGATGGACGACTGCGCGAATGCGTGGACCGAGCTGACGAGGCCGGCGCGGGTGAGAAGCGTTCCTAGAAGCGTGAGCAGGAAGGTGGAGAAGATGAGCCAGACGTTCCAGCTCTTCATCATGCCGCGCTTTTCCTGCATCATGACCGAATGCAGGAAGGCAGTGCCGGTGAGCCATGGCATGAAGCTTGCGTTTTCGACCGGGTCCCAGCCCCAGTAGCCACCCCAGCCGAGCACCGCGTAGGCCCAGTGCATGCCGAGGAAGATGCCGCAGGTGAGGAAGAGCCACGTCACCATGGTCCAGCCGCGGGTGATCCTGATCCACTTTTCGCCGGGGTAGCGCATCATGAGCGCGCCGAGGGCAAAGGCGAACGGCACCGAGAAGCCCACGTAGCCGAGGTAGAGCATCGGCGGGTGGATCACCATCTCGGGGTACTGAAGCAGATGATTGAGACCGTTGCCGTCGGAAGGGGGCGGAGTGACTCCTGGAACAAAGCCCGGGAGCAGCGAGAACGGGGGCGCGGCGAAATTGACCACTGCGAGAAAGAAGACCTGGATGCCGGCGAGGATTGTTCCGGCGTAGGCGTAGAGCTTTACGTCGGTCTTGTGCATCAGGCGGAGCGCGAAACCGTAGGCGGCAAGCAGCCAGCACCATAACAGCAACGAGCCTTCCTGGCCGCTCCAGAGGGCAGCGAACTTGTACGGTCCGGGCAGCGCGCGGTTGGAGTGCTCGGCGATGTAGGTGATGGAGAAGTCGTTGGTGAAAACCGAGTAGACCAGAGCGAAGGCCGCGGCGGAGACGGCGATGAAGCTGGCGATTCCGGCACGTCGGGCGGTGTCGGCGAGGCGCTCGGGTGATATGCGCGCAGGCTGGCCGGTGGCGATAAGGCGGAGGGCGATGGCCCCTGCAAAGAGGTTATAAGCGGCCAGAGCCAAGCCGATGAGGAGAGCAAGACTGCCAAATGTTGCCATGAGAGCTCCGGAAACGGTTCTTGGAACAATTCTCGCGGGCCGGCAGGCCGATCTGCAGATTCAGGAAATGGCCGAATCGGCGCTGATCCTGAAGGCGCGAATGGGTCGAGCCAGCAGCTTCATTCTTCACTATCTTAGGCTTCCCGGTTGTGATTTGCCTCACACTCTCGATTGAGGTGCGCATCATGCGGGATGGGCCCGTTTGGATGCCGAATCACGATAGAAGCGATTTCGCTTCGTCCCAAAGGCGGCGTGCGATGGCGGCCGCGGGATCGGGTGATGCATACGCGGCGGCTTGGCCGGCCCACATTTGCATGCGGGTTGTGTCGCCGCTGCGGGCGGCTTCTTCGCGCATGAGGCGGGTGAAACCACGCTGAACTGGATAGGGCGCCGGGGGCGGGGCGTCTGGAGCCGAGGCGGCGAGGACGTAGCTATTGGTGATCGCGCGGCCCGCGCGGCCGGTGAAGGCGCGGGTGAGACGGGTTTCGTGGGCTGGAGTGTGGGCGAGGGCGTCGGCCCAGGCAGGATTTGTTTTTGCTTCCGGGCAGCGGAGGAAGCCTGTCCCGATCATGACGGCGCTGGCGCCGAGGACGAGTGCGGCCGCTACGGAGGGTGGTGTCGCGATTCCGCCTGCGGCGATGACGGGGATTGAAACGGCGTCTGCGATCTGCGGGACGAGTGCGAAGAGGCCGATTGCAGCGGTCTCGGCGTCTTCGGCGCGGAATGAGCCGCGGTGGCCGCCAGCTTCTGCGCCCTGGGCGATGATGGCGTCGGCGCCGGCGTTGGCTGCGGCGCGAGCCTCGGCGACAGTGGTGGCGGTGGCGAACCAGAGGATGCCGCGGGACTTCATGTCCGCGACGAATCCTGGCGCATAGAGGCCCATGATGGACGATATTGCAGTTGGGCCGACCTCGAGCATGGCCTGACATTGCGCTTCGAAGTCGGGCAGGACGGAATCTCCGGCTTCGGGCGGGACTGGTGGTCCCCACGATGCGAGGAAGGCGCGTTGACGTGATTCGGATTCGGGATCGCGCTCGGCGGGAGGGCCGGGAATCCAGAGGTTGATCTGGAATGCGCCGTTGCCGAGTTGGCGGAACTCATCGGCCCAGGCGCGGATGGCGTTCGCGTCCATAAGGAGCGCGCCGCAGGCTCCCATGCCGCCGGCGCTGGCGATTGCGATGGAAAGCGACGGCGGGCAGACACCGGCCATGGGCGCAAGAAGGATGGGCAGGTCGATGCCAAGGCGCGTGGCGAAGGCGTGGGCGCGGTCGAGCGGGTGGGAAGAGCTTTGCTCGGTCATGGGGAATGATCCTCATTGACGAGCATAGCGGTGCCGAATGAGTTGGTTCCGCTCAGTACTTCATCGGCGGGGCGGGCGATCCGTCGGACCACTCGGCTGCCCACATCATCATGATGGTTGCCCGCTCTTCCGGATCGTTGACCGCAATCATCGGCGAGCCGTCGAGATTCGCTCCCCAGGTCTGCGCCGAGTCGCCGGGAACGAAGAACATCACGTGCGGGTGCCAGCTCTTGCCGCCGTCGTTGAGGTATTGCTGCTTCGACATCATGTAGCACATCGCTGCGGGGTCGAGCGTGGGCAGTTCCTTGCTTTCAAAGGCCGCGTCGGTGGCCGCCAGGATTTCCTTCTTCGACTTGCCCGCGAGCACAAGCTTTGTCTTCAACAGGAAGATGGGAGCGAAGGTTCTTGCCGCTGCGGCGTTGAAGCAGATCGGAGACCGCACTTTGGGGTTCCAGAACTCCGCTTCCGTTGTGGCGGCGCCCCATCCCCGCTCCACTAGGCACATGAACCCGTTCGTGCCGTTCGCCGCGGTTGTATAACCGTCGCGGCCAAGCACCATGACCTCAGCGTCTTTTGAGATCGTGGCCGGTGCACCGCTGCGGGCCAGCGCGATTTCGGCATTCTGATCTGCTATCAGATATTGGTTGAGCGGCGCCATTGCGGCGTATGCAGCCTGCGGCGCCTGGGCGTGCGCGCGGTGTGCGATCGAGGTGAATGTGGCGACGAACAGACAAGGCAGAGTGAGAACGATGATGGGGTTCTTTGGCATGCAACCCTCCGATTCGCGCAACTTTTACGAGTGATGGGGACGACGACCGTGGCTCCCATTAGACGGCCGGATGTTGAATTAGGCATGGCAATTGGGGCGAACCGGTCCGGGATGCGCCTGACGAGGATGTTTTCGTCGCGGGAGGGTGATGCGGCCTCGGCGATCTGTAGCATGGTGAGAGCGCCGCTGGGGTTTAAGTTAATCGTTTGAGTATCTTGCACGATGCCGAGATATATCGATTTAGTACATCGCTTTATCGCTTGACTATTGCACAGCGATGGGAGTAGGCTGCGCTTCGTTCCAAATCGGATGGTTATCTTTCCCTTTCTCTCTGCGCGAACCCAGGAGCCAGAAGGCGCCGGGCATGGATTGAAGTCAAGCAAGTTAGAAGTGCAGTTACGATTGCGGCATTCCCTTTCATCGATGCGTTGTAGACCGATGCCTGCAGGCAGAGGCGCGCACGAGTCCGCTGCGAATTCGAGCCCGGACCATCGCGTTCGCCGATTTGGAGCGATGCAGACAGCGTGAAAGGGCGGGTCCGGACTGCGATCCGGTCTGGTTTTGGAGCAATTGGTCACCGACTCAAAGAGAAGGGGGTATCCCATGATTTCAAGATTGATCCGCATAGCGGCGGCGCCGCTGTGCTTTTTGCTGCCAGTGCTGGCAGGCGGGCAGACAACTGTGAACTTCAACACGACGTACCAGACGGTCCGCGGATTCGGCGGGTCGGAGTCATGGATGCCGCAGATGTCGAGCGGCGAGGCCAACGCCCTGTTCGGAACAGGGAACGGGCAGATCGGGCTCAGCATCCTGCGGGTGCGCATCGATCCGAGCTCGACGACGGGCGGATCGAACTGGGCCACGGAGCTGGCTAATGCGCAGGAGGCCGCGGCGCTGGGCGCAACGATTATCGCGACGCCGTGGACACCGCCGGCGGCCTGGAAGAGCAGCAACAGCACGGTGGAAGGGACGCTCAACACGTCACACTACGGCGACTTTGCCAACTACCTGAATGCGTTTACCACGTACCTGAAGAACGGGGGCGTGAACCTCTACGCCATCTCCATGCAGAACGAGCCGGACGCGAACGTGACGTATGAGTCGTGCGTGTGGACCGGGGCGACGATGGACACGTGGGTGGCCAACAATTCGGGCGTGTTGACGACCAAGCTGATGATGCCGGAGTCGGAGAGCTTTACGACGAGTTTCTCGGATCCGGCGCTGAATGACTCGAATGCGGTGGGCAAGATAGCGATCGTCGCCGGGCACCTGTACGGGACGTCGCCGTCGTACTACACCAACGCGGAAAACAAGGGGAAGGAAGTGTGGGAGACGGAACACTATCTTTCGCCTTCGGGCTCGCAGCCTACGATCAGCGATGCGATTGCGGCGGCCAAGGAGATCCATAACTCGATGACGGTCGGCTACTACAACGCTTACCTGTGGTGGTGGATTGCGGACTGGAATCCAGGCTCGGGAGTGACGAACTACGGGCTGGTGGACACGAGCAATAATCCGACTTATTACGGCTATGCGCTGGGACAGTTTTCGAAGTTTGTGCGGCCGGGCTCGGTGCGGGTGAGCGCGACCGGCGCGCCGTCGGGCGTGCTGGTTTCCGCTTACAAGGGCAGCACAAGCAGCGCGATTGTGGCCGTCAACACGAACGGGTCCTCGACGAGCCTGCCGGTCAATATTCAGAACCTGAGCGTGGGCTCGGTGACACCGTACCAGACGACATCTTCGGGCGGGCTTGTGGCGCAGAGCGCGGTGAACGTTTCGAACGGATCGTTCAGCTACACGCTTCCGGCGAACAGCATCGTCACGTTTGTTACGTCGGGATCGGGCGGGAACAACTGCGGATCAGTGCCTGCTGCTCCGGCCGGAGTTACGGCGACGGCCGCATCTTCGAGCAGCATCAACGTGAGCTGGATGGCGGTGACGCCGCCGACGAACTGCTCGCTGAATTCGTACACGGTGTTCCGCAGCACGACGAGCGGATTCACGCCGTCATCGGCAAACCAGGTGGGTTCGGTGAGCGGAACGAGCTTCAGCGACACGGGCCTGGCGGCTTCAACAACTTACTACTACAAGGTTGAGGCGGTTGACTCGGACGGCAGCTCGCCCGCATCGTCGCAGGCCAGCGCTACCACGCAGTCAGGCGGCGGAGGCGGCGGCGCGTGCGAGGTGGACTACACGATTTCGACGTTCAACAGCAGCCAGTTCGGAGCGACGATGGCGATCAAGAACGGCGGGAGCACGACGCTGACGAACTGGAAGCTGACGTGGAGCTTTGCCAACGGGCAGACGATCACCAGCTCGTGGAACGGAACCGTATCGCAGAGCGGCGGCAACGTGACGGTGACGGAGCAATCCGGCCAGAGCTGGGAGAACATTCCTCCGGGCGGAAGCTACACCGGATTCGGGTTCAACGGGTCGTGGAACGGGAGCACAAACGCGATACCGACGAACTTTGCCTTGAACGGGACAGCCTGCACGATCAATTGATGGAATGGAAAGAGCGCGCGGCGGAATTCGTTCCGCCGCGCGCTTTTTGTTTGCACGCGACGCGGAGGCGGTTCTGTAACTATGTAACAAACGTAACGTATTTATTTAGAATAATTTAGAGTTCAGTTTTTCGCCACAGGAAATTTTGTAGGGGGGAGGGGGGAGGGGGGAGGGGGGTGCTTTCGGCGAACTCTTGCGAGTTCCTGGGCTTGGGCGGGAGGATGATGCGCAAATTCCGCCTTTAAGCGCCTGCTAGGGAAAATGTGCCGGCAGGGCGAGGACTCGGGTGGGGATTTTTCTCTTACCTATATACAAGGATAGCGGGCCCCGAGAATCAATCGGCCAAAGTGTAACCGTTTTCACAAATTTAGTTTTCCACAGGGCAGATGCTTCCAGATCTTTAACTTGGGGGCAAGGAAGTGAGTTTTTTCCACCTGAGGAGGGGGTTGACATCTCTAAGAACGCCGGCGGAGTCAAGGGCAAAACCAGGGCGTTGGTGGTCCCCTCGTTGAGGTTGCATGTGAGCGGGATTACATGGGCAGGTCTCCACCGTCACTGATGGTCTTCCGCGGGCGGGCAAAAATCGAATGCGCAGTTTCCCGACGAGGGCCGCATTTCGAGGTGGAGGCATGAATTCCTGTACCAGGCCCAGCTTCCTTACCGTCTTGACGACAGCCACAGTTTTCCTTCTGTTCCTGCCGGCCATCGCATTCAGCACAACTCCGACGGCGTTCTCGGTCACTCCGAGTTCCGGCACAGGCACCGTTCAGAGCTTCGCGCTAGCCTACTCCGACCCGGCTGGAGTCTCGGACCTGAGCTGGGTGTACGCGCTGTTTAGTCCTAACGGCGATGGCGCCAATGCGTGCGGAGTCTATTACCATCCGGCATGGAACCTGATCTACCTGGGCGACGACGCCAACTCGAAGGCGCTCGGACCCGGGGCCGTGGGAAATCCGGGGCACCTCTCGAACAGCCAGTGCACGATCGACGTGGGAGCGTCTTCGACTTCGGTTGCGGGCAATACGCTCACACTGAACGTGGCCGTTTACTTCCACGTCACCAGCGCCTTCAAAGGGCCGGTAAGCGTGTACATGTATGCGCAGGACAGGGAGAACAACAGCAGCAGTTTCCTCAAGCGCGGCACGTGGACCGTGGACTCCAAAGTCTGGCCCGTGAACGTCTCCGTTTCGCCGTCCTCGGGTTCGGGACCTGCTCAGGTGTTTTCCCTTACCTGGTCCAACGGCAACGGCCTGGCTGACCTGGACTGGGTCTCAGGCCTGGTTCGGCTTTACCAGAACTTCAACGGTTATAACCAATGTCAATTCTGGTTGTCTCCGCGTGACGGTCGCCCTTTGATCTATCTTATTTCCGACGTCCCATACACACCCGGCATTGGCCCGGGCATTCTTGGACAGCCCGGCACCATTAAGAACGCTGAGTGCACTCTCGATCTGGGCGCGTCAAGCATGAGCCGAACGCTCAACACCGTGACATTGAACCTTTCTATCAATTTTCCAGCATCGCAGGCAGGTCCAAAGAAGATGTGGCTGTGGGCAGAGAACCTCTCCCAGGAAATTGCCAACGCGCCTCAGGGCTTCGGCACGTACACGGTGCAGTTCCCCTCCTTTTACGCGGTATCGGCAACGCCAGGCGTCGCCTCGCTTACCCATACCAATCAGAGGACCTTTACCGTAACGTTCTCGAATGCGAACGGTGGCAGCGGAATCGACTGGGCGTACGTCCTGTTCACGCCGAATAATGACAGCGCACATGCCTGCCCGATTTATGTGCACGCGTCGGGGCTCGTTTACCTCGGGAATGACCAGCACAACGCCGTGATTGGCCCTGAAGAAGTTGGCTCGCCAGGAACACTCTCCAACAGTCAATGCACAGTCGATGTCGGCAGCGCGTCTATGACAGTCGGATCGAAGACGCTCGCGATCGACTTGCCGGTCACGTTTGCTCCCGCGTTTAACGGAACGCTCAACGTCATCACCTACGCGGAGGATGATGCGGGCCTGAACACAGGGTTCCAGACCATCAACGCCTATACGGTGTCTGCTCCGGTCGCACCGAATTACGTCTTCGCATCTCAGAACGGCGTCGTCGCGCCGGCGCTGTTCACGAGGTATGCCGAGGCGAATGGGTACCAGGATATGAAGACGCTGTATTTCCTGGTAGGCACATGGTTGAATACCGCGGCTTCTTGCCAGGTGCGCTACGAGATGGCGGATAACACGATCTATCTCTCCGACGATGCGGGAGGCTGGAAGGGTCCGGCGAGTCCGGGCGTACCGGGATCGCTGACCAATAACGAGTGCACCATCGATACCGGGAACTCGCTTTCGCAACCGGCGACCAGCTCCGATCCTACGAGTTGGGACTTCACCGTGCCGATCACGCACTTCGCAGCAGCCAGGGGCGCGTTTCAAAACGTCTTCATGAACGCGGTGGACAAGGAAGGCAATTCGGCGGGCTGGGTGTATCGGGGCACGTGGACTGTTCCGTGAGGCTGAGAAAAAAGCATAAGCATGGTGTGGTGATCACGAGGGGAAGGGCAACCGTGGATCCCTCGACTCGTCCTTCTCCACTCCGGCGACGAAGACCTGTCGCTGGGGACCCCGGCTCGGACTGGCTCAGGATGACAGCGGTGTTGGGGAAGCGGGAAGTGGGGCGGTTGGGTTGGATTCGTAACTTCTGGTAATGAAGCTGAACGTAATTGCGCGCGCCCTCGGTGTGAGGAGCCACACCGATAGGTCTTGCCAAAAATCGTCAGGGGACTACGGAGGTGTAGGGCGTGTCGTAGCGGATTTTCAGGGTGGGGCAGGCGACAAAGACCTTGTCGTCGCCGCAATTCTCAAGCTTCACGGGAGGCCGGGGAACAATCTCGATTTTAGGGGAGACCGACGCAACGGGCCTCGTCGGCATCACCACCCCCTTTTCCATGGCTGGAAGCCCGACCGAGGCCACTTTGGCCACTGAGCCCGGCCGGGTTCCCTTCGCAGTGAGAGCGCGGTCGATCGCCGACGGGGCGAAAGTTGATGCAGCGGGCGCGTTGGGATGCGGTCCCGCGCTACTGGGGACGCCCGCGCCAGGGATGCCGAAGGATGGGGCCCGGGCAGGGGGCGCGACATTGGCGATTGCGCTCGAAGAGGCTGCTGGATTGCGAACAGGAGCGGGAGTCCGAACGAGAGGTTCAGGTGGAGGATAATCTACCGCCCGCGGCATCCGCGCCGACCAAACCTCGCCTGACGGTTTACTGGCCCGCAGCGCCTTGGGCAATGCCTTGATAGCGGGGCGCTTCGACCTCTGGGTGCTGGGCACGGCGGCTGGTGTGGCCTCGACCGGGGGAGCTTCAAGGCCGCTGCCGGACCCCTGATCCTGACTTGCCCCCTGACTTGCCCCCTGGCTTGACCCCTGATCGGGTGGCGCATTGGGCTGCGGTGTGGAATCGGCCTTCGGAGGCTGGGGATTGAGCGGAGTGGAAGTTGCGGGTGCTCCAGGTGCGGGTGCTTCAGGCCTCTTAATTTCAGTTCTTACGAGAAATGCTGCCAGGAGAATGTTTAAGACGAGCATTGCTCCGACGAGGAACCGCGCGGAGAGAGGCCATGACGGGCGAGAATGAGCCTGGCTGCCCCTGGTTCTAACCCTTTCGGACTCGTCAAAGATACCCAACTCAATGCTCCCGGTGGTTCCATCCAGGTGGGGGAATGCATGCGCCGATATTTGATGCCCCCAAGCTTCCAGGAGGGTGCAACTGCAATCATATTCCCGATGGCCGTCGCCGCGCACGCAGTGGCCGTCTCTGAGTCTTCCGGACGTAACCAATTCTCATTCGGTCGCACAGCCGCCAAAGGGGGCGTCGGCCTGCTCAACGATCTGCAGGCGAACCGGATCTTAATTGTTGCCTTCAGGTCGAGGCGCTGCGTTGCGCCACCCTAAGATCATGAAAATAGTTGCCGGATGTGCGGGTGAGGACACCCGCACGACAGCGGTCTCCACCCCAGCGAGCCAAAGGCGAGGGCAATTGTCAGGGCAGGTCCCTCCACTGCCCCTTCACTGCGTTCAGGGTCTGATCGGGATGACACCGTGTTGTGGCGCGGTCAGCCGGTGATCCGGAACTTCTTATGGTTTTGATCCTGTGGTGTTGTTCGCGGCTGCGGTGGACAGCGGCGCGACCGGAACACCGGCGCCGAGGAACCTGGTCACGCTGTTATTGCCCTGGTTGGATACCCAGACGCTGCCGCCAAGATCGACGGCGACGCCGCTGGGCGTGGAAAGCGAGCCGTCAGTGAATCCGGTGGAGGGCGAGAGCGGCGTGCCGACAACGTTGAACAGGCTCACGCTGCCGTTGCCGTTGGCGATCCACCCCTGGCTGCTGCCATCAACGGCGACTGCAGACGGCGCATTGAGCCCGCCTGTGCCAGCGACGCTGGAGACTGAAAATTGCACATTGCCAGTCTGGCTTGTGGTCTCGAGCAGGGTTGTTCCCGTACCCACCGACCATACGTCGCCCGTGGAATCGATCGCCACCGCCGCGTTCGCTCCGGGATATGTGCTCGACGTGATCGCGGCTCCATTGCCCGCAAGCTCGGAGGTCCCGCCGCCGCCATTCACCACCCACACGCTTTGTCCGCTGATGGTGAGGGGCAGAATCTGGTGGGTCGAAGAGTAGTTGCTTGAGCCCGGAGTGAAGTTGGCCCCGATGTTGTAAGTGCCCGCGGCCAGGCTGGTGGTATTCGATATCGATGAAACCGGGCCGCCCGTCGGCTGGGCAGTGTAGCTGATGGTGCCGCAGGAGGTGCAGTTGACCGATGCATTCAGCACATTAAACGTACCCGCGGAGCCGACGATGATCGTTCCCGCCGGATTCCATGTAATGGTGGGCGTGAACGCCAACACCGTGAGCGATTGCGTGGAATCCGCGCTGGTGGAGTATGAAGCGTTGGCGTTGTAGCTGGCCTGAATGGTGTAGGACCCCGCGGCCTGACCGGCAGGCAGGCTGTAGAGCACCGTGGCCACGCCGGAGCCGTTCACGCTGCCGCTTGTGGCGGTGCCGATCAACGTCGGTCCCTGCAGGATCTCGAATGTGACTGTGCCAAGAGTCACGGCAGAACTGTTGCTGGTTACCGTCGCGCTCAGCTGAACACTTTGCGCGCTGGTTGAAAACAGGGTGCTCGCGCTGCCCGCTGCGGTGGCGGTGGCAGCCGCGTTCACGGTCAGCGTGAAGCTCTGCGACGCATTCGGGCTGGTGCCGTTGAGCGCGTTCACGGTAAATGGGTAAGACCCGCCTGTCCCCGAGGCCGGCGTCCCCGAAAGCAGCCCGCCCGTCGTCATTGTCACTCCGCTGGGCAGTGTGCCTACCAAGCTGAACGTCGGCGCCGGAAATCCGCTCGCCGTCATCTGGAAGCTGCCGTTCGATCCCACGGTGAACGCGGTGCTGTTTGCGCTTGTGAACGCGGGCGCCTGATCAACGGTCAGCGTGAAGCCCTGTGTCGCGTTCGTGCCGATGCCGTTGCTCGCGGTAATCGTTATCGGGTAAGTGCCGCCTGTGCCCGCATTCGGAGTGCCCGAGAGAAGTCCGCTGGTGGTGAGCGTGACCAGGCCGGGCAGTGAGCCCGTTTCACTGTAAGTCGGCGCCGGATCGCCGCTCGCCGCAACGCTGAAGCTTCCGAGCTGCCCGACCGTGAAGGTGGTGTTATTCGCGCTCGTAAATGCCGGCGCCTGGTCCACGGTGAGGGTAAAGCTCTGCGTCGCATTTGGACTGGTGCCATTGAGTGCAGTAATGGTGACCGGGTAAGAGCCGCCCGTGCCCGCAGCGGGCGTTCCTGACAGCAGGCCGCCTGTGGTCATTGTGACTCCGCTCGGCAGTGTGCCCGCCAAGCTGAACGTCGGCGCCGGGAATCCGCTCGCCGTCATCTGGAAGCTGCCGTTGGATCCCACTGTGAACGTCGTGCTGTTCGCGTTCGTGATCGCCGGAGCCTGGTGCACGTTCAGCGTGAAGGTCTGGGTCGCGTTCGGGGTGACGCCGTTGGCGGCCTGGATGTCGAGCGTGTACTGGCCGCCGGTGTTCGCGCCCGGAGTTCCCGAGAGCAGGCCGGCCGAGCTCAGCGTAACCCCGCTGGGAGTCGAGCCCGAAATCACGCTGAACGTCGGCGTCGGGGACCCGGTCGCCGTCATCTGGAAGCTGCCGTTCGTTCCGACCGTGAAGGTCGCAGTGTTGGTGCTGGTGATGGCCGGCGGAGTGCCCAGCGTGAAATTGAGGCACCAACCGCCGCCGATGGTCTCGGTTGAGACTGTCAACGGATTTTCGGCATAGAGCGCCCAGTCGCCGTTCGGAGATATCCCGGTGAAGCTGCTCGTGAACGTGTTGGTGCCTACCGGCTGGGCGTATTTGAAGGTTGCCGGCACCTGCGGGATCGAGCTGTCGTAGTTTGGCGCGCTGGCGGTGTCAAATGTGAGCGGTTCTCCATTGTTGAAGACCGTGGCTTCCCAGTTGGTGTTGTTGGAGGGCGTTCCTCCGCTCGCACTGGCGGCGCCATCCAGGAAGTTCAGATTCATGCTCGAGTAAGGGCCGAAGCCGAACGCATTTTCCAGGAAGACCAGGCTGGTGTTCGTTCCTTTCGGTCCCGCGAGCATGTGCCTCGTGTCGAAGAAGTCTCCGCTCATTCCCAAGAGCTGTACCTCGACGTTCAAGACGGTCTGGGAGGAGCCGCTGATCGAGATGACCGATGGATACACGCTTCCGACAGTCTCGCCCGGCACAGTGAAACCACCGGTGTTGCACCAGGTTGTCGAGTTCGGATGCGTGGTTGCATTCTCGACGATCTGGAAGGCGTCATTGGTGGAGGAGCTGCTTTGCAATTGGGGGCTTATGGTGGTGTCGCCGCCATAGCTTGCCGAGACGTCGTAGAGTCCCTGGGAGGCGAACGAGGTTATGCAGGTTGCCGTTCCGCCGCTCACTGTGGTGTTGCTGCCGGATTTGCACGAAATTGCGCTGCCGTTGGACTTGAACGTGACCGTGCCGCTATTGACGGTGGTGGAGGTATGCGTCGTGTCTTTGACCGTGGCCGTGTACGTAATGTTGGTGGCAAGAGGTGCGGGGTTGGCGGTGCCGCTGGCGATTGTGGTCGAGGTGCTGTCGGAGGCGACGATGTTAAACGTCATCGTGAGCGCCCAGCCCGTGATCGAGATGGGGTCGAGGCGGCCGCCGTTGTCGTCGTTGTAGATCGTGAGCGTCCAGTTGTTGTTTGCGCCGCCGCCGGCGAAGGTGCCGTTCAGAGTCGAGTAGCCGCCGGCTCCATAGGTGCCGCTTGGATTCGCTCCGTCGGTGGCTGGGAGGGACAGGCTCTGAAGCTCGCTCGGCAGCGCAGAGACTCCGCCGGAGACGTTGCCGGCCGGCAGCAGCCAGTAAGAGCCCGGCGCGAACGTGCCGCCTGAGGTCCATCCGGTGTCGGTGTCGCTCGAGTTTGCGCCCCAGCCGGGAGCGGCAGCGGCGCCGTCCTGTAGCGTGACGTTGGCGCCGGAGAGGGTGTCAGAGGAGGTGCCGGTCTGGCTGAGCAAAAGGAACTTGGCGCCGCTGGGCGATTGCAGAACAAACGAGGCAGGATAGATGGCGTTTGAGTTAGAGTTTTGCCCGTTGAAGGTGAGTCCGAGCAGCGTGACGGAGATGGTTTTGACCGTGCCGGGAGCGCCGGAAATTGACAGGGTAGATGAAATCGGGTGACCGCCGTTGTCGCTCGCGGAATGCACGACCTGACCCTGGATGCTGATTCCGCCGCCTGCCGGGCAATTGGCCGGCGAGCTGGCCGTTCCGCCGCCGCTGCAGTAGGTGGTCTGCGCCCCTGCGAGTCCGCCGCTCAATGCCAGTGTTGCCGCAACGCCCAGCAGAGCCGCGGGGGTGTTGCGCATGCGGCCGGCCGGCGGATTCGAGCGCCGTCGATTCACGAGGGGGAGATGAGTCCGGCAAAAGGGAAGCAGCGACTGCAGGCATGAAGCGAAGAGCGGCATCAGGCGATCCTCACGGTTCAACGGCCCAGGAATTCCAAAGTGCAGGCGAATTCGTGCAAGCCAGGATTGGACGGAAGCCAAAAAGAGGACTGAATAGAAAAATAACTTCCAGGGAAAGTGACTCACGTAGCCCGGCCGACACGGAGCGGGGAAAGGGGAATTAGTTCATTTAACGCAGATGTACAGATTGTTTGATACGGGTGTCAACGCATTTTTTCTGCGACGTTCCTAAATCATAGGTCCAGCGGCCGAAATTCTCAACGGGAGAACGTAACTCGAATGGGTTACTTCCGGCGCTCAAAGTTTCAGGTGGGACAGCTATGAGGGGGTGCAGCTTCAGGGGACCGGCTGTGCAACCAGATTCATACAAATAATTCTTGCAAACCACGCCGCGATGGTGATAGTCGTCAAGAAACCGCATTTCACGAGACTGTCCCCCAGTGAGCTGCTGTTGTTCCAGCCATCAGTCTGTGTATATTCGCCAGGAGGTTTTTACGCATGAGTGAGCCTTTTATCGGTGAGGTGCGCCTCGTCGGCTTCAACTTCCAACCGGAGGGTTGGAATATCTGTAACGGCAGGATTCTCGACATCTCCCAGAACACAGCTCTTTTCCAGTTGCTTGGCACCTATTATGGCGGCGACGGCGTTAACAGCTTCCAGCTTCCTGACCTGCGGGGCCGGACGCCGATTCACCAGGGCACGCTACAGGGTGGTGGTCCCACGTTCAACATTGGCCAGATAGCCGGCACCGAAAACGTGAGCCTTACGTCCTCTCAGCTGCCGGCTCACACTCACAGCTTCCAGGCCAATACGACTCCGCCTACTTCACAGAGCCCGCTGGTCAACGTGCCGACCAACAATACTCTCGGCGCGGGCGTGGATATCTACGAGGCCAAACCCCCTGGCTCAGCCATGGGCGCAATGCTGACCAACGCCGGAAGCAGCGTGCCGCACAATAACATGCAGCCTTACCTGGTGCTCAACTGGATCATCGCGCTCTTTGGCCTCTACCCAAGCCAGGGGTAAAAACCAATCTTTCATTGCGCAGCGGCAAAGAACAAGAACAGGAGAAGGAATATGGCATCACCGTTCATGGGCGAAGTAAGGTTGATGGCGTTCAATTTTGCACCGAAGACCTGGTTAATGTGCAACGGGCAGACGCTATCCATTTCGCAGAACACGGCGCTGTTTGCCTTGCTTGGCACCTATTACGGCGGCGATGGCATTCGCACGTTCAGCCTTCCCAATCTGCAGGGGCGCACGCCGCTCTCGCAGAAGACGGACGGCACCTTTCAGATGGGGCAAACGGGCGGCGAAGTCAACCACACCCTCACGCTCAACGAGATGCCTAACCATCTCCACCTGGTGAATGCGGCGAACAGCGCGACGTCCGACGCGACGGCAGGCAATTTTTTTGCAGGCGGCGGCGCCGCCGTTTTCAATTCCGCGGCGACTCTGGGCGGCATGAGCGCGAAGATGGTCGGCGACACGGGGGGCAGTCAACCGCATAACAACCAGCAGCCATATCTCGTAATGACCTGGTGTATCGCATTGGTTGGCATCTTCCCCTCTCGCAACTAGCACCCGAATTAAGGAGACTGCAGCGATGTCAGACGTGTTTCTTGGTGAAGTGAGGTTGATGGCCTTCAATTTTGCACCCACCGGATGGGCGTCCGCGGCCGGCCAGATCGTGCCGATCCATGCGAATACAGCCCTGTTCTCTCTGCTCGGAACTCAGTTCGGCGGCAACGGAACCAACAATTTCGCGCTGCCCGACCTGGGGGGCAATTGCGCAGTCGGGCAGGGGGCGGGTCCCGGGCTGAGCGACTACGTCGTCGGAGAGGTGGGCGGCACGCAATACGTCACGCTGCTTCAATCCGAGATGCCGGCCCATAGCCACACTGTGTTGTCAGGCTCGCAGGGTGACCTGCAAGTGCCGGCGGGCGGCGCCGTTGGAAAACCCAAGAGCAGCATCGGCAACTTTACAAACACTGCAACGGGGACCAGCGCTGTGCAATTGAGCCCCCTTGCGATCACTCCGGCCGGCAACGGCCTGCCCCACAACAACATGATGCCGTTCCTCGTGATGAACTGGTGCATCGCGCTGGTCGGCATCTTCCCGCGCAGGGAATGACAAATTGGGGGGCTTGACCGATTCAGGTGAAGAGGGACCGGGCTTCGCGTCCGGTCCCTTTGTGCGTTGTCCGCTGATCGCGATAAGACCGCAGTGAACGGGGTGCTCGCCACCGGGCCACAGCTCGAGGATCGATGACCGGGATGGCCGCCGCCTGTGTTTGTGTCAGCTTGTTTTTTGAACGAGCACCGGCAGCGTGGTGCGGATTTCGACCTGGTTATTTCCCGACGGAAAATTGACTACGAATACGCTCTTTTCATCAAACGCCCATTCCGTGGCGTTGGAGATGGTCTGCACAACCGTTCCGTTCGTGTTGTAAATCGTGACCGTCGTCGCCATTCGTTCCTCCTTTTGATGGGAGATTGTGAAGGCGATGATACCGCAGGGGTCTGTCTCCGGTTTCCCGCAGGATTGGAGTAAGATGGTCACAGGAGTGGCCACATGAAGATCAGCACAGTGCGCGAATTTCGCGACAATGCGTCGGGAATGCTCCGGGCCAAGGACCCGATCCTGGTTACGCGGCGCGGCAAACTGGCTGGGATCTTCTTTCCGCGGCCTGAAAGCACGCTGCCGGTCGAACTCAAGCGCGAGATGTTCGGAGTTCTGAGCGCCGAGGTCGGGCGGCAGATTCGCAAGGCGGGCTTGAGCGAGGACGAGGTTCTCGCCGATTTCGAGGGCTGGCGCAAGACGCGCAGAAAGAAGCGCAGTGAAGCTGGCCGCGGACGCTAACGTCCTGCTGTCGGCGGTCATCGGCGGGCGCGCCCGTCTCGCGATCACTCATCCACAGGTCGAAGAACTGCTCACCACTGCAACGGTGTATGCGGAGGTGGAAGAGTATGCGCTCGAGCTTGGCCGGAAAAAGAATATCCCCTCCGAGACGCTGATGCTGGCGGTGGCGTCGCTGCCGGTTTCGATTGTGGACCGCGAGATCTATAAGGGATCAATCGCCAATGCGAAACGGGAGATTGGAAAGCGGGATCCTGACGATGTCGAGCTTCTGGCGCTGGCGATGCACTTCAAGATTCCGGTGTGGTCGAACGACAACGATTTTCTGGAGTGCGGTGTGGACAGGGTGACGACCGCGGAGTTGCTGAAGATTCTGGGCGTGGAGTCGAAGGGCTAGGGGACCGTCCCGTCTGTCTCCGGTTTTCCCGAACAGAACCCGGGCGCGGACCTTCGGTCCGCGTTCGCAGGTTTTTTCATTTTGGTGCAGGTAACCCCGGGTTTCACCCGGGGCTACCTTCTTGCGGGGAACGTCGCGTCTGTCCCCGGTTTTCCTCGGTTTTCCTGTCCCCGGTTTTCCCGTCCCCCCCCAAATATAGAGCGTCCGCGGGAAAAGCAAATACTGCACCCCTTAGTAGAGGCCCCTGCGGGGGCCTTGGCTGGCGGCCCGGGATAACCGGTAATTCAATCCGTCCAGCCGCGGTTTAATACCGCAATGGAACGTATATGTCCAAAATTGACGTTTGGTACTACCGGGATGGCGTGCGCCGTCTAAAAACCGTAACCCTGCCTATCCGCGATGCGGGGAATGCATTCGCATGGCTGAGGGCCCACTATCCTAGTCTTGAGGTCATCGATACTCGAATGTCAAGACGCGGTAGCCGTTAAGGCCGCCAGCCAGCCCACCAACCCGAGTCGGATGTTTTCCCACCAGAATACTTGTGCGCTGTGGTGGGCTCGTTCCCAAAATACGAGGCCGGGAGCACCCTCATCGTGGTTTTAGAAGGCCGCAGGCGATTGGTGTCACCCGCCGTCTGTGACGGGCTCATGGTGCTGGCTGACCGCGGAACCGGGGCGCGGACTTTCGGTCGGCGTTCGCATTTTTTTCATTTTGGTGCAGGTAACCCCGGGTTTCACCCGGGGCTACCTTCTTGCGGCCCCTCCGGGGCGCTGGTTCCGTGGCGGGACTGCTTGCCGGGGTTGGCGACCTGCGGTCGGATAAGAGCTTCGCGGCGTGAGGTACGGGCGACGGAGGCACACCCCCGGTCTCAGAATGCGAGGGACCGGGGGCACCCTCACCGTGGCGATAAAGCTGCGATGAATGGGGCACAGCTTCGTCTCGACGCTCGAGGTCGGAAGGGCAGAGCTGCGATGGCCGGGCCACCTGTCTAAGCTTATTTCCTTCGTACGCCTTTCTGGTCTTCACCATTCTGGTGCACAACTAGTCCGGTGACCTGCCCCTGCCCATCCTTCACAAAATCGATCTGCACATCTGCCATCTTGAGAAAAAAGCGCGTCTCCGACTCGGCAAAAATCGGCGTCTTGCCCTGCTGATTCATCGCACCGAACAGTTGGTTTCCCTCAACTGTAAATGTGAGACTGCTCGATGGGGCCAGATCGTAGGTCCCGGCATATTTCTCCAGGATGGATGGATCAAGTTCCACCATCATTTTCCCGCTGAAGTTGGGCCAGTCATATTCGGTTGCGATGCTCTGTATCAACTCCTTGGCCAGCCGCTCGCCGCCCTGTGCGTTCGTCATCACCACGGCGCCGTCGCCATGGTTCTCGTACCCCACAAACACCGACTCAAATCCGGCATTGATGCCATCGTGGGTAAAAAACGGGTCTTTCTTCGATCCGCCGATTTGCACCCCAAGCCCCCAATTCCCAATCCCAGGGGTCAGCATCTGTTTCGTCATCGCCTGCGAAAGCACGTGGTTCGCGTGTCCGGCTAATGAGTGCTGGTTCTCGATGATGTACTGTGCCAAGTCTGAAGCCGTTGTCCACAAGCCTGCCGCGGCCATCTCTGGATAGGTATGCGCGCCGCCAGCTACTGGCGTTCCGTCTTCGTTGTACGGTGTAGCCACGGGTCGATCTGCACTCGGCAGAGGCTGGTCATAGGTGCTATGTTTCATTCCAATGGGCGCCAGAACCGCATCGTGCATCAGTTTCGGAAATGGTTCCTTCGCCGCCTCAATGGCCATCATCTGCATGATCGTGAATCCGCCACCGGAATAATTCCAACTGCTCCCCGGCACTGTTGCTACTTTGACGGCCGGGGTATTCGCCGGAGCCTCTCCGTTCAAAACCTGCACGAGAGTCGGTACCGGCTCGCCATGTGCATAGCCCGGGAAGCCGTGGACCGTAGTCCCGGCAGTATGCATTAGCAACTCCCGCAAAGTAACTGCCTTGCCGGCGCCTTCAGGGCCAACAGACATTTTCCATGACGAAAGTTCCGTATTCGCATCCTGATCGAGCCCGAGCTTTCCTTCCTCAACCAGGTGAAGTGCCGCCATTGCGGCCACCGGCTTGCTGATGGAACCGGCCTGAAACCTGGTCTCCGGCGTTACCGGCTTCCCTCCCACTTGCTCTACACCAAAACCGCGCGCCCATTCCAACTGTCCGTTGTGAATGACGGCGACACTGACGCCGGAGACGTGCAAAGCGGCCATTCTCTCGGCCAGACCCACGCAGGGATCGCCCTTCACATAAAAGGGCTGCCGAAGGCATGTCACCACTCGATCAATGCGCGCCTGAACCGAAGGCGCTGCCCCTTGCGCGATCGATCGCGAACCAGGGGTCGCGCATACTGCAGCCAAAACAAACGCTGCCCCTAGAAGCGATCTCAGACCGCCTTTCGACATTGCCATTGTGCCTTCCTGTTCAGAGGGGACTGAATTGCCACAGCTCATACGCACGGGACCTCTATTTGGTAAACACCAGAACCACCTAGCTGGCGAGCAAGCGAGCTACCGCGCCAGTCGCGATTTATGTTAACCGGTCATTCTCAAAAGTCACTTCAAACGGGGCCCCTGCGAATCTGTCCGAACCTCCTTTGATGGGAGACTGCGAAGGCGATGATACGCCAAGGGCGGGTGGTGGAGGGCCCAGCATTCCTCGAGACATGATCAGGGCCACGCGCCTGGGGACATTCATCCGCCGTCCCTGGGGCGCGGACCTTCGGTCCGCGTTCGCAGGTTTTTTCATTTTGGTGGCGGTAACCCCGGGTTTCACCCGGGGCTACCTTCTTGCGGCCCCTCCGGGGCGCGGGTTCCGTGGCGGGACTGTTGGCCGGGCTTGGCGATCTGCGGAGTGATAAGAACTTCGCGGCGTGAGGTGCGGGCCTCCGTGGTCTCCCAGGTCTCAAAAGCGAGACCTGGGGCACCAAGTGTGGTGAAAGGGCCGACATCCCAAGACCCGGGCCACCCGCCATGCGAGTTTGGCGCTGGCGGTCGCGGAACTCCCCGGTCCCCAAAAGCGAGGGACCGGGGGCACCCTCAGTTATGGGTTGGGGCCCTCATCGGGACCGGGGCCACCCGCCACCCTCATGTATGGGTTGGAACCATCATCGGGACCGGGGCCACCTGCCCACCCGCGCTTGGCGGTCTGCGGTCTGAAAACTTCGCGGCGTGACGTGCGGGCGTTCGTGGTATCCCAGGTCTCAGAAGCGAGACCTGGGGCACCCAAGGTTTTGTTCACCTATGTGCGTCCTGGGACCCGGGCCACCTGCCCGCCTGCCGGTGAGGTCCCCGGTCCCCAAAAGCGAGGGACCGGGGGCACCCTCAATTTCGGGAATTATCAGGATCGGGACCACCCGCCACAGCCGGGCTCGTTACTCAAGGACGGAAAAGGTAGCGATGCGATGACCGGGCCACCTGCGCCACCTAGGATGTCACGCCGGACGTCTCGTCTTTCGCCGGTTTTGCTGGTTTTAGGCCGAGCGCGTCGGCGGCGGCTCTGGTCACGGCGAAGGTTGCTTCCTTCAGCACAGTCGGCTGTCGGTCGGGTTTGCCAGCGTCTCGTCTTCTCATGTATGGTGCAACATCCGCAAAGAAGGGGCTCGATAGTTTCTTGTCGCCTCGCAATCGAACCGACAGCACTTCACTAAGGCGGGTGTCGACCAGATAAGGAGATAGTTTTTCAAGCGTGTCCGCGCAGATGCAGAGGAGTGGGGTAATGCTCCTCGCATATCGTGCCTTTCCTAGTATCTCCCTAAACCGATTGTTTAGGTAGGTGTTTACGCCCATGTATCCGCCGAAGTCGTCACGCGTGATAATTAGCGGAATTACAGTAGAGACTTGCTGCATATCGAGGATGTCGATTTTGCGAGGATCTTTGTCGGCGCAGACCGCGTTAATCGCGGAGACAAGTTGTGCGACCCCCTTGCGCTTATCCACCCATTTGAGGTCCAACTCACATTTGAGTACTCCGAGGTCTCCGCTGTACTTGGCCTCGGAAGTGATCATATTCCCCTTTACCTCAACGAAAATTGCGGTTCTGTCGCACAGCACGATCAGGTCACAGACCTGCTGGTCGGGATTGTCGGTATAGCGTGGATTCGGGAAGATCTGATTTATCTCTTCATTTGCGGTCTTCTTAAATAGCCAGGAGACGTAATCTTCAAAGACTTGCCCCCAAAACGCTGGGAAGACCTTTGCTCGATCCTCAGGCAGAGACCGGAGTATGCTCCAGTAGACGGCTGAGTCGAATTTCTCGAAGCCAATATGTGCGTCGAGCGGAAGGTAGCGGGTTCCGATTCGGATGAGGGGTTTGTCTCTGATGATCCGAAAATCATTCCGTCGAGGGTTCTGAAGGGCGAGGGAATTGCGGAGTTCCTCGGGTGTGGAGGATACGAGGCTGAGAAACCTTTCAACTTGTCCGGGAGGAAATCGGAGATTTGGGAAATATGATTCGTCTAGCCCGAACTTCGAAGCGTCATTCATAACCTCTCGGACGTTGATGAGGCGCGTGAAAACGACGGTCATCAGAGCTTCGAATGACGCGTACGAAATGCCACTTGCTTTCTCAAAAAGATCCCGAATATCGAAGAAACTCTTCTCGGCCCTGCGCCCTTCCGCGATCTCAGTCACAATCAGATGCCCGCGGCCCATCTTCAGAATTGCATTTGTGATCTGGTTCGCTTCATTGACCGGCACTAGCATCGCGATGAGGTCCAGCGCACGGTCGCCGGCCGGCTCAGGAACCGGCGCATTCAGCTGGTCGTTTGCCATGAGAAAGAGTTCGCCGAGCTCCTGCAACGGCAACTCTGGCCCTGGGAACTCTCCGATTTCGGGGCACAGCCTGCATACTTCCTGAATCATGTAGAGAAGCAGATGCCTGTGGAAGACATTTGCCTTGTTGTTCAATATCCAATTTGCTTCTGGTGCCGGGAAAAGCTTGCTAACCCAGTTGGCGTGCGCTTCCTCCGTGAATTGCTTAACTACGAAATCGAGGGAGAAGCTGATCGCTGTGCACAGCCAGAGGAGTTGACGCCGATCATAGCGAGCAATTCGATCATGAAACTCGTCAAGCGTCGCAGAGGTTCCGCGGAGATTGCTGTAGGTTATGAACGTCTCGTATCTCACTTCGCCCTCGGTCGTTTTTCTACCCAAACAGGAATTCTTTCTCCCTTAGTTCCTTGATCTGGTCGCGGAGTTTGGCGGCTTTTTCGAATTCGAACTTTTTGGCGCTCTCGCGCATTTCTGTCTCTAACTTCTGGATGAACTGGTCTACTTCTGCCTGGTTGGTGAACTCGGGGATGCCGGCGGCTTCTTCTTCGGCTATGTCGCCGTACTCTGCTTTGAGGATCTGGGCGAGGCCCATCTCTACGGCGCTGATTACTGACTGCGGCGTGATGCCGTGCTCCTCGTTGTAGGCGCGCTGGATTTCGCGGCGGCGGCTGGTCTCGTCGATGGCGCGGCGCATGGAGTCGGTCATGTTGTCGGCGTAGAGGATGGCGCGGCCTTCGATGTGGCGCGCGGCGCGGCCGATGGTCTGGATGAGCGAGCCGGCGGAGCGGAGGAAGCCTTCCTTGTCGGCGTCGAGGATGGCGACGAGGGAGACTTCGGGGAGGTCGAGGCCTTCGCGGAGGAGGTTGATGCCGATGAGGACGTCGAACTCGCCTTTGCGGAGGCCGGCGAGGAGCTTGACGCGCTCCAATGTTTCAATTTCGGAGTGCATGTAGCGGCAGCGCACGCCGACCTCGGTGTAGTAGCCGGCGAGGTCTTCGGCCATGCGCTTGGTGAGTGTGGTGACTAAGACGCGCTCGCCTCGCTTGGCGCGGTCGCGGATTTCGGCGAGGAGGTCGTCGATCTGGCCCTTGACCGGGCGGATCTCGACTTCGGGATCGACGAGGCCGGTGGGGCGGATGACCTGTTCCACAACAATTCCTGACGAGCGCGTGAGCTCGTAGGGGCCGGGCGTGGCGGAGACGTAGATGGTCTGGTGGACGCGGTTCTCGAACTCCTCGAAGCGGAGGGGGCGGTTGTCCATGGCGGAGGGCAGGCGGAAGCCGTAGTCGACGAGGTTCTGCTTGCGGGAGCGGTCGCCGTGCCACATGCCGTGGACCTGGGGGATGGTGGCGTGGCTCTCGTCGACGAAGACCAGGTAGTCGCGCGGGAAGTAGTCGAGGAGCGTGGGCGGGGGCTCGCCGGGGAGACGGCCGGAGAAGTGGCGCGAGTAGTTCTCGATGCCGTGGCAGTAGCCCATGGACTTAATCATTTCCAAGTCAAACCGGGTGCGCTGGTTGACGCGCTGGGCTTCGACCATGCGGCCTTCGGCTTCTAGCTGCGGGACCCATTGCGTTAGCTCGTCGACGATGGACTGGATGGCCTGGGATTTGCGCTCGGGCTGCACGACGTAGTGCGACTTGGGGTAGATGGGCAGGCGGGAGTATTTCTGTTTGACGGTGCCGAAGAGCGGATCGATTTGAGACAGGGTTTCGATTTCGTCGCCGAATAGCTCGATGCGGTAGGCGTTTTCGTCGTAGGTGGGGAAGACTTCGATGATGTCGCCTCTCACTCTGAAGGTGCCGCGGCGGAAGTCGGCGTCGTTGCGTTCGTAGAGGATTTCGACGAGGCGGCGGGTGACGTCTTTGCGGGCGATGCGCTGACCTTTTTCGAGCAGGAGCAACATGCCGTAATACGCCTCAGGCGAGCCGAGGCCGTAGATGCAGCTGACGGAGCTGACGATGATGGCGTCGCGGCGCTCGAAGAGAGAGCGCGTCGCGCTAAGGCGGAGCTTGTCGAGCTCCTCGTTGATGGTGGCTTCTTTCTCGATGTAGAGGTCGCCGGCGGGGATGTAGGCCTCGGGCTGGTAGTAGTCGTAATAGCTGACGAAGTACTCGACGGCGTTGGAGGGGAAGAACTGCTTGAACTCGTGGTAGAGCTGGGCGGCGAGGGTCTTGTTGTGGGCGAGGATGAGCGCGGGGCGGTTGACCTGCTCGATGACCTTTGCCATGGTGAAGGTCTTGCCGGAGCCGGTGACGCCGAGGAGTACCTGATGCTGCTCGCCGGCGGCGAGGCCCTGGACTAATTCGTCGATGGCGCGGGGCTGGTCGCCGCGGGGCTTGTAGGGGGTGACGAGCTGGAAGTCCATGGCGGGATGATAGCACGGAGGCGAAAATCAGGCGAAGAAGACAGGGGTCAGGGACCAGGGATCAGGGATCAGAAGACTTCAGCCGACACTCGTCCCTTCTTTATTGGCCTACGGCGAGGACGGCGAGGAGGAGGATCCAGGCGGCGCCGAGGGTGTGCCAGTACCAGCTTGTTACGTCGACGGCGATCTGGCGGGATTCGACGCGCTTGAAGAAGCCGAGGGCGGCGAGGCAGGCGGCGAGGGCGATTACTCCGAGTACGAGATGGCCGGCGTGGAGGCCGGTGACGATGTAGAAGAAGTAGCTGGCGGGTGTGGAATAGCTGTCGAATGCAAAGCCCTGCGCGGTGAGCTGTCTCCAGGCGATGAACTGGCCGGTGACGAAGAGGGATCCGAGGACGAGCGTGGCGGCGAGCCAGGGGAGGGTGCGGCGCAGAGCCGGCTTGCCCATGCCGAGCCACTCTTCGAGGACGTCGAACTCGCGGAAGATGTTGCGCCGGCCGAGCTCCATGGTGAGGCTGCTCAATATAAGGATGGCGGTGTTGAGGTAGACGATGGGAGGCAGGGCGATGGGGTGCCAGTCGCCGAGCATCTCGTGGGTGTGCGCGTCGAGGTGCATGCCGGCCTGGCGGGCGAAGAAGAGAACGACGAGGGCGGCGAAGAACATCATGTCGCCGGCGAGCGCGAAGAAGACGAAGAAGCGGATGCGCTGAAGGCGTTCGCGCGGGCCCCGATGCGGATTTTGCCAGTCGTCATCGCCCCCGCCGCCGCCGCCGCCGGTGGGCCGGCGGTCTACGGGCGGTTTGCCGCCGATTCCCGGTTCTTTGCGTTCGACATCCGCAGGGGCGCGTGTAAAGGCTATGGGCATTGGGGCCTCTATGGTTGTGAGATGTACTCACCCATTGCTTGGACGCAGACGGCTTTCGATGAGATGGTCGCTTTTGACGAACGCGCTTTGCAGCTCATCGAATTGGGGGAAGAACTACTTCGTCTGTCCGGCCACCGTCTCTACGAACAGCTTATGTACCCGACGATCAGAGGATAGCTCAGGATGGAACGTTGCCGCCATTAGTTTTCCTTGCAGTACGAGCACTGGAAAACCATCGCGGCGGGCGAGCACCTCGACGGAGGGGCCGGTTTCGGTGATCCGGGGGGCGCGGATGAAGACCATCTCGAGGGGGTCGCCGGGGAGGGAAGTGGGGGCAGTGAGGATCGACGAGTCGATCTGGCGGCCGTAGGCATTGCGCTCCACTACGGCATCAAGCAGGCCGAGGCTGCGCTGCGCGGGGTGGCGGACTTCGCGGGCCAGCAGGATGGCTCCGGCGCAGGTGCCAAAGACGGGGCGGGTGGCGGCGAACTCCTTGAGCTTGTGAAAGAAGTGTTGGCGGTCGAGGAACTTGAGCATGGTGGTGGACTCGCCGCCGGGGAGGATCAGGCCGTCGAGCGCATCCAACTCTTCTGGATTGCGGATTTCGACGGGATCGGCGCCGGCGTCGGCGAGCGCGGCGGCGTGGGCGGCGTAGTCACCCTGAATGGCGAGGATGCCGATGTTGGGATGGGAAATGGATTCTGTCAATCTCACTTCCCTCGGTTGGAAGAGAACGGATCGAGGACCGCAACACCGAATTTCTCGAAATCCCGCGTGTTTCGTGTGACCACGGTCAGGCTATAAATGCGGGCTGTAGCTGCGATTAGCGCATCTTCAAAAAGCGATCGGTTCCTTCGTCCCACGAGCTTTGCCCACTCGCGGGCAATCGCTCCGTCAACATCGACCACTTCCCACAAACGCGCTATGCGGTCGATCCACCTGTCCAATTCAGCCGCCTTGGCAGGATCCTGCTTGCGAGTCACCTCGGCACCACCCTGGAGTTCGCCTAGCACAATCGCCGGAATGCCTATGGCCTCTGCAGGAGTCGCATCTATCCACGTCAAAACGGCGCCATGCGGGCGGCTTTTGCGCAGTTCGGATACGACGTTTGAGTCGAGGAGGAATTTCACCACTTAATCTTCGAACCTGAACGGAGGGCGCCGACGGAGTCCTCCCCTAGGGGGAATGTAGATGTCGTGAGGGCCGTTCGGATCCAAGAGGACATCCTTCAACGTCTCGTTGGGCCGCTCGCTCGGCAGGCTCCGCGACTCTCGCGCTCTGATCGCCTTCCAATCTTCGATTGATACCAGCACAGCTGTTTCTATTCCGTCTCTAGCCACAACTTGTGGACCTTCCTTGAGCGTGGTTTCGACCACATCCCTCAAGCGCGCATTGATATCAAAGGCAGGAGTTGACATGTTATTCGCAACAGCATTGCTGAAAATGATTCTACATCGAATTCGGCTGCGCGAGGTTCGGCACTCTAATCCTTGCCCCGCTCAGAGAACCGGACCAAGTGTTTAGAATCAACTACTATTCTAGGCGAGTCGCAGATTGGCCGAGAGAAAGGTGTGCGGCATGGACGATTCAAGACCTGCGGAGTTTCATTCGGGGGCGAACGGCGATTACCGCTGGATTGTTGCTGACGCGACCATCGGTGAGCTTCTTGGGATGGTTCCCGAGTCCGTGCTGGGAAAATACGTGGCGGTCACTTCGTTCGACCCCGGTCCTCTTGCGCTGACGGAAGAGCAGGAGGCAAAAGGGTGGCACAGCTGCGAGGGAATTGCTTACAGCCCGAAGATTGAGAGCATTGAGAATCTTCCCCACGACAACTTCGACGAGTGGTATGTCTTTCGCGAGCCGCGGAACCTTGGCTGCCTGGTGTGTTCCGATGCAAATCCGTGGGTGTCGGAGTTTGCTCCGCAGCGGGTGCATGTCTTCGTGAATTACAGTTCCAGCTTCGGGCTTCACCTCGCGGAGTCCAGGGCGCTCGCGGAGTTGTTCTGGGAGCAATTGGACTGGATGCAGCCGGAGACTTACATCTCCCATGGCGACCGGCTTACGGTGGTGACGCGGGACCATCATCTGATGACGGCGATTGTGACTGCGCTGCATCGAACATAACTGCAAAGGCCGGAGGATGCCTTCATCCCCCGGCCCGTTTTGCGTGAATTGCCTGTCGTTACCAGCCGCGCGTCTGCAGCAGTTCCTTTTCTTCGATTGCGGCTACGGCGAGGCCCTTCATGGTTCCGGTGACCTGCTCGCTCACTTCGGCCAATACCTTGGGATCGTTGAAGTGCGTGGTTGCGACCACGATGGCCTTCGCGCGCGATACTGCCTCTGCACGCTCTTTTGGATTGTTCTCGACGTCCAGCGGCGTGGCGCGCTCCTTCATGAAGATGCCGGAGCCGACGAAGATGGCTTCTGCGCCGAGCTGCATCATGAGAGCGGCGTCGGCAGGAGTGGCGATGCCTCCGGCGGAGAAGTTCGGGACGGGGAGCTTGCCTGCCTGCGCAATCATGCGCACCAGCTCGTAGGGCGCCTGGTGCTCCTTGGCTGCGGCGTAGAGCTCCTGCTCGCTGAGCACCGTGAGGGCCTTCATTTCCTTCACGATCTGGCGCATGTGCTGCACGGCGTGGACCACGTCGCCGGTGCCCGCTTCGCCCTTGGTGCGGATCATGGCCGCGCCTTCCGCGATGCGCCGCAGGGCTTCGCCGAGGTTGCGCGCGCCGCAGACGAAGGGCGTCTTGAATGCATGCTTGTCGATGTGGTGCGCTTCGTCGGCGGGGGTGAGCACTTCGCTCTCGTCGATGAAATCGACGCCGAGCTCCTGGAGGATCTGCGCTTCGGCAAAGTGGCCGATGCGCGCCTTCGCCATTACGGGAATGGAAACCGCCTCGATGATGCCCTTGATGAGCTTGGGATTCGCCATGCGCGCGACGCCGCCTTCGGCACGGATCATGGCCGGCACGCGCTCGAGCGCCATGACGGATGCGGCTCCGGCTTCCTCGGCGATGCGGGCCTGCTCGACGTTCATCACGTCCATGATGACGCCGCCCTTGAGCATCTCCGCGAGGCCTACTTTGAGCCGCAGATTCGTGCCTGTAAAACTCTTGTTTCCATTGAGTTCTGACATGTTCTTTAACCTCTGCCGCAGATTTCAGACCCGTCCCGCGGCCGTTGGATGGCAACTACCAGTGTAACAGTGATTTTATTTTGCTTTTTTTCGCGGCCCTTTGGGTGCACATAGCTGAAGAAATACGGCGAATTGAGATTTTTCGAATACTTCGAATAATTGCGTTTGAATCGTTTATGTGAGATTATCGTGAAGAGGTGAATCATGGCCCAGGTGCACCTGACACCAGCACTGCCGAGTGAGTCGGATGCCAGTCTCGCCAGGGAGACGAGCCGTTTACTTGCCCCGCGAGTCCGGGCGAAGACACCGCTCAGCTTTCGCATTCTCGATTCTGCCAAGGGGGAGACGCTGAGGATTCCGGCGCCGGCAGCAAAAATGCTGGTTCGAATTCTTGAAGAGATGGCCCGTGGCAACGCCGTCACCCTGATTCCCGTGCATGCGGAATTGACCACCCAGGAAGCGGCAGACATGCTCAACATCTCGCGTCCTTCGCTGATTCAGCTTCTCGACGATGGCAAAATCGAATTTCGAAAAGTGGGGACCCACCGCAGAGTCCGGTTCGAGTCGTTGATGGCGCACAAGCGCAAGGCCGATGCTGAGCGCCGCGCGGTTCTTGCCGAGCTGGCTGCATACGACCAGGAGATCGGGATTTGAATCGTGGCTTCTCTGATCGTCTTCTATGACGCGAACGTTCTCTACCCCGCCGAATTGCGCAATTTCCTTATGCACCTTGCGTTGATGGGCATCTTTGGCGCGCGATGGTCGGCAAAGGTGCACGAGAGCCTGTTGGCCAACCGCCCCGACCTAAGCCGGAAGAAGCTCGAGCGAACAAGGGAGCTGATGGACAAAGCTGCGCCTGACGCACTGGTCGTCGGCTACGAGCACCTGATTCCACAACTGGAACTGCCGGATCCGAATGATCGTCATGTCCTCGCCGCGGCGATTCACTGCGGAGCCGGCATCATTGTCACTCGCAACCTTGCAGATTTCCCACCAGATCGGCTCGCCGACTTCGGGATCGAGGCTCAGCACCCGGACGAATTTATCCTGCATCTCTTCGAACTGGCGCCGGGTCTCGTGATCGAAGCGGCGGAGAACCACCGCGGGAGCCTCAAAAACCCTCCCAGAACAGCAGAAGAATACATTGTTATTTTGGAGTCGCAGGGTCTGACGCAAACTGCATTGATATTGCGCGAACACAACCGCACGCCATAGGTATCAAATGCGCCGGGTGGCGATTGTCCCGAGATATTCTCGTGGCCCGGGCTCAGGTGAATCTGCTTGCGGATTTTGTGTATCGGCGGGTGAATCCGAGGATGCGCGTCTAACCGTCTAGCGCAGGTAACCTGCCGGCGAGAAGATTTCATAGCGTCGCAGCCGCGTCTCGTCTTAGAATCAAGCGCACAACTCCGGCAGGCGGCTTCACAGTGTTTGTCGATGCGATCCCGCCATCCCTGCCCATCTGCGAGAGGAAACCGATGCCTGAATACTCCGTCAGCCCCAGCGGCGAACAGTTCGCTCTTCCTGCGAAGTCAGACTACGACGACGAGTTCCACAGCCTGCGCGAGCTCGCCGATGCGGCCCGCGACGACGGCAAAGAGATCGTGGTGGTGATGGGTCTCGGCTTCGTGGGAGCGGTGATGGCCGCGATCGTTGCGGACACCGCGGACAAGAAGACCGGCGGCCCGAGCAAATTCGTCATCGGGTGCCAGCGGCCCTCGACGCGCAGCTACTGGAAGACGCCGCTGCTGAACCGCGGCGAGTCGCCGGTGAAGTCCGAGGACCCGGAAGTCGATCCGATGATCGCGCGGTGCGTGCTCGAAAAGAAGACGCTGGTCGCGACGTATAACCCTGACTGCCTCGCGCTTGCGGACTGCGTTGTTGTCGACGTGCAGTGCGACTACACGAAGCACGACCTCGGGCACATGGAGACGGGCGAAGTGGAGATGGCCGCGCTCGAGGCCACGCTGAAGACCATCGGCGAAAAGATCCAGCCCAGCTGCCTTGTGCTGATCGAGACGACCGTGGCGCCGGGGACGACGGAGTTTGTCGCGCTGCCGATTTTGAAGAAGGCTTTCCGCGCGCGAGGCATCACGGACGAGCCGCTGCTCGCGCACAGCTTTGAACGCGTGATGCCGGGGCGCGAATACGTCAAGAGCATCCGCGATTTCTGGCGCGTGTGCTCCGGCTGCAACAAGGAGGCCCGCGAGCGCGTGATCAAGTTTTTGAGCGAAGTGGTCAACGTGGAGAAGTTTCCGCTGACCGTGATGGACCGGCCGATCGAGTCCGAGACGACAAAGATTGTCGAGAACTCGTACCGCGCGACGATCCTGGCTTTCCTGAACGAGTGGTCAATGTTCTCAGAGCGCAATGGAGTGGACCTGATCAAGGTGGTGAACGCGATCAAGGTGCGGCCTACGCACTCGAACATCATCTTTCCCGGGCCGGGCGTGGGCGGGTACTGCCTGCCGAAGGATGGCGGGCTGGGCTACTGGGCATACCGGCACATCCTCGGCTACGAGGACGGCGACTCGATCTTCAAGATGAGCACGGCGGCAATTGACGTGAACGATACGCGCGGGTTGCACGTGGCTGAGCTTACACGCGACGCTCTGCGCAACATGGGCCGGTACATTGCGGGCGCGCGCGTTCTGCTTGCCGGGGCGAGCTACCGCGAAGACGTGGGAGACACGCGCTACTCGGGCAGCGAACTCGTGGTGCGCAAGCTTACGGAGATGGGCGCAGAGATCAGCGTTCACGATCCGTATGTCGATCACTGGTACGAGCTCGAAAGCCAGGAGACATATCCGGCGCCCGGCCACTCGTGGTCGCGTTATTTCCGCGGCCAGAACGACCTGACGCATGTGCGCGTGCAGAAGGACCTGCCCGGCGCGCTCGGAGGCGTGGAGGCGCTGGTGCTCGCGGTTCGGCACGAGCCGTATCGCAACCTGAAGCCGGATGACGTCGTCCGCTGGGCCGGAGGGCCCATTGCAGTGGTGGATTGCTTCGGCATTTTGCAGGACGCCGACATCCGGCGGTACTTCGAGCTTGGGTGCGAAGTGAAGGCGCTGGGGCGCGGGCACATCCAGCGCATCAAGGAAGAAGTGCGGTCGGCATCGCGGGAGCCCGTGCTGGTTTGAGCGTCTGAAGCCGGCCGGGCCGCAGATCAGGCTGCCTCAAAATAAATCGTTGTTAACCGGAACCTTGCTTCGCGCGTCATCGTAGTGAGGTTCCATGAAACACGACCTGCGTTGCGCAATCCGGTCCATCTGGTCACATCGGTGGTTTTCGTGCGCGGTGGTGGTTACGCTCGCGCTCGGAATCGGGCTGAACACGATGGTGTTCACGCTGATCAACGCGGTGCTCTTCAAGCCCGTGCCGCTGCCGGGAGGCGCGCGCCTGGTGACGATCGTTGGGCGCAGCAATTCGCAACCGAACAACCATATGCCGGTCTCGTACGCCGACTTCCTCGATTTCCGCGCGCAAAGCCGGTCGTATGAATCGCTCGAGGCGGCCACGGACGAAAACGGCATACTCAGCGAGCCGGGGAATCCACCGCAGTTCTATCATCTTGTCCATGCGACGGCAGGAATCTTTTCGATGCTCCACACGGAGCCCATTCTGGGGCGCGGCTTTCAGCACTCGGATGAGCTTGAGGGCGCCGATCCTGTCGTGGTTATTGCTTATGGCGTGTGGCAGGAGCGTTACGGCCATGCTGCGAGCGTGATCGGGCGCAAGGTGCGCGTGAACGGCAAGCCCGCCACTATCGTTGGCGTCATGCCCGATGGCTTCCGGTTTCCGACGGGGATCGATCTTTATATGCCGCTCGCGCCCTCGGCGGATCTTCTCAAGCGGGACAACCGCTCGCTGTTCCCTTACGCGATCCTGAAGCAGGGCGTTTCGATTCAGCAGGCGCAAGGAGAACTGGACGGCATCGCCGCGCGCTTAGCACGCCAATTTCCCGAAGACAAGGACGTCGGAGCGGGCGTGCTCACGTTCCAGCAGCGGTTTAACGGCGGCCCGATCCGGATCATCTTTCTGCTGATGCTCGGCGCGGTGGGATTTGTGCTGCTGATCGCGTGCGCCGACGTTTCGAACATGATGCTGAGCCGCGCTCTCGACAGGCAGCGCGAGATGGCTATTCGCTCGGCGCTGGGCGCGAGCCGCTGGCGGATGATGCGCCAACTGCTCAGCGAAAGCCTGCTGCTCAGCGCGGCCGGAGGATTGCTCGGCCTCGGACTCGCTACGCTCGGCGTGCGCTGGTTCGACCAGTCCACCGTCGCGATCCGTCCGTTCTGGATCCACTTCACGCCGGATTACGCTGTTCTCGGGTACTTTGCCGCGCTGTGCATCCTGAGCGCGGTGCTCTTTGGCACGCTGCCGGCGCTTCGCTCTTCGCGCCCTAACCTGAACGGCATTCTGAGTGAGGGCGCGCGCAGCTTTGGCGGGCGCAGCAGCGGATGGCTGTCGTCCGTGCTCGTTGTGTTTCAGTTTGCGCTCACGCTTGTGCTGCTGACGGGCGCCGGAATTTTCCTGCGCAGCCTTTTCGCCGGGCTCGAGGTGAACCCGTTTATTCCCGCACGCCAGATCTGGACCGCGCACCTTGTGCTGCCTGACTCGAGCTACAAGGAAAAAGGCGCACGGCAGCGCTTCTACGACCAGCTGCTTCCGCGGATTGCGGCACTGCCCGGTGTCTCCAGTGTTGCGATCGCATCGGTGCCGCCGGGCATGGGATCGTGGGACCACCAGATCGAACTGGAGCATAAGCTGATCCAGCAGGCCGCTCAGCGCCCGTGGATCGGGCTCGTCGCGTGCTCGCCGGGGTACTTTCAAGCGATTCATTTGCCGATGCTGCGAGGGCGCGATTTCACATCGACGGATGGCGCGGAGAATCACGATGCGGCGATCCTGACGCGCGAGGCGGCTGAGCAGTTCTTCCCGGGGCAGGACCCGGTCGGCAAGCGGTTCCGCATGTACGACGAGAAGGGGAAGGCCGGCAACTGGATGACCGTGGTGGGAGTTACCGCGGGCCTGAACCAGGAGGTCGTGACGTTTGAGCGCCGGGCCGCGGTATTCGTTCCTTATCGCCAAGAGGACTGGGACAACATGACGCTCATCGTCGCGTCCTCCGCCGACCCGATCCCGGCGGTGCGGTCGGCGGTGCAGGCGCTCGACCAGGACGCGCCGCTCACGAACATTTACCGCCTCGATCAGGCCATCCACCATGAGATCTGGTTCCTGCAGCTGTTCAGCGAGATCTTTTTTGGCTTTGCGCTGGTGGGGCTGATCATGGCGTCGATCGGGATCTATGCGGTGATGGCGCACGCGGTGGCGGGCAGGACTCGGGAGATCGGCGTGCGGATGGCGTTGGGAGCAAGCGCGCGCAACATTGTCCGGTTGATCATGGCGCGCGGGCTCTGGCAGATCGGCGCCGCGGTTACGCTCGGGCTTGCCGCCGGGATTCCAGTTGCACGGCTCATGGCTTCGCTGCCTCTCGGCGTGTCGACATCGAGTCCGGCGTTGTTCGCCGCGGTGGCCGCGGTGCTCGCGTCGATCGGGGTCCTCGCGTGCTGGGTTCCGGCGCGGCGGGCGGCGCGGCTTGATCCGGTGAAGGCGATTCGGTACGAGTGATTTGCGAATCTCGTTACCGTCTCTGAGGTCGTGAACGTATCAACGGCCTTCTCAAAATTGCGGGATCCAGAAGCACGGTTGCGGATGATTCTTTGGCTTCAAATGAGTGCGCAACCTCCGAGGACTTGCTAGCAGATATGCAAACCCCGAGTCCATTTCGGGCTCACAACCCACTATTTCGACAGTGCCGACAATTTTGCCTGTGGGGAGCCTCCCGGGCCGCTTCCCAGCCTTTCGCCAGAGAGATGGTTCGTTGTTGGGGATCATTGAGGCATAGAGGTACACACGGCCTTGGAATTTGATCTTCTGTGACCGGTATTCCTTTCGCTTCTTACCCTGAAGGATCAGTTCAACTAATGGCTGGCGAATGCTGATTGCACGTGAGATCGGTTCCATAGACTCTCCCTTCAGTTTTGTCGTGGGTTGGATGTGACTTCTGATAATTCCTTTTCGCGGCCCTGTCAGATCAGGTTCACCATGGGGATGCCGAGGTCGATGATCTCCGCATCTACCGATCCATCTGCACCCAGGTGGAGATATCCCATCGTCACTGCAAGGTTGAAGCGGCGCGGGCCGCAGGAGCCGGGATTGAAATAGAGGACGCCTTTGTGCCGGCGGATTTCCGCTTTGTGCGAATGGCCGTAGAGCACCGCGGCGAACTTGGCTGCCGCGGGATCGAGATGCAGAGTGCCGATGTCGTGCAGCAGGTAGATGTAGCCGCCTTCGATGAGCAGGACTTCGGTTTCGGGCAGCTTCGCGCATGGGCCCGAAGTATCGACATTGCCGCGCACCGCCGTCAGCGGCGCGATCTCTTCAAGCCGATCCAGAATCGTTGCGTCTCCCACATCTCCGAGGTGCAGGATGCTCTCGCAGCCTTCGAGGCGTGGCAGGACCTCCGGGCGGAGAAGGCCGTGGGTGTCGCTGATGACGCCGATCTTCAACCGCCGCTCCTTCGATTCATGCGATAAGAGTAACTTGTGAGATCCGGAAGCGGACGCCTCACTCATGGGCGCGCCTTTAACGATTGGAGTGATCGGGGTTTGATAGACTTTCGGGTTACTGCAATCGAGGAGTCGAATGAGGTATATCAGCTTGCGTTTCGGCTTGCTGTGCGTCGCGCTCTCCCTGATGCCTCTCATGGGGCGTGCGGCTGAGGACGCGTTCCTGGTGAAGACGTCGATGGGGACCGTCCGAGGCATTCCCCGGTCCGGCGGTGGCGCACAATTCCTGGGCATTCCATTCGCGCAGCCTCCCGTCGGCGCTTTGCGCTGGCGCGAGCCGTTACCCGCGAAGCCATGGCGCGGCGTCCGTGATGCGAACGCGTTCGGCGCGCCGTGCGCGCAGCCCGTGCTCGGGGACTGGAACCGGCACGATGCCGAGAACAGCAGCGAGGACTGCCTCTATCTCAACGTAAACGTGCCTGCCTGGCCCGCAAAGACTCCGCTGCCTGTCATGTTCTGGATTCACGGCGGCGCCAATGAAGGCGGCTCAGGCGTGGGTGACCTTTATAACGATGGAACTCTCGCCGGCCACGGGGTTGTGCTTGTCACCATCAACTACCGGCTCGGGGTTTTCGGCTTTCTTGCGCACCCCGGGCTCACCCGTGAGTCGGCCCACGCCGCATCGGGCGATTACGGGCTGATGGACCAGATTCTCGCTCTGCGCTGGGTGCGCGCGAATATCGCCCAGTTCGGCGGCGACCCGCAGAACATTACGGTTTTTGGTCAATCGGCCGGCGCACAGGACACCGGGATGTTGATGGCGTCAATCGCCAGGGATTTTTTTCAGAAGGCCATTGCCCAGAGCGGATCGCCTTTCAGCCCTCCGGTACGGCCGCTTGCCGAGGCGGAACGGTCAGGAGAGCAACTGGCGACGGCACTGAAGGCGCCGCCCGACAAAGACGCGATCGCTTACCTTCGCTCCTTGCCAGCCAAAGAACTCCTTGCCGACCTAGGGAAACTGGACCCCCGGGACCGCCCACAGATCGGTCCGGATATCGATGGTTGGGTGATTCGCCGTTCGCCGGCCGCGGTGTTCGCCTCCGGCGAGGAATCCGCGATTCCGCTTTTGTTTGGGACTACGACGCGAGAATTCGGGAGTGAAGTTATGTTTGGCCCCGGAGCTACGCCCGGTGCAATTCGGGCCGTGATACAGCGGATAGCGGGAGGCTTTGCGCCGAAGGTTTTCGCAGCCTACGGACTGGATGGCGGAGGGCAGGGAACGACGGACCCGAAGTACGGCTCGGCGGGGGACCAGCTAGCGGCCGATATCATCTTTCGATGTCCCGCGACAACGCAAGCGATCTGGCACGGCGCTGCCCATCAACCAACCTACGAATATGAACTGGACCACGCCATTCCGGGGCAGGAGTTTGCAGTCCACTCGTCCGAACTGCCTTATGTTTTTGGCTACTTTCCGAAGTCGGGCAACATCGCGGGCAATTTCGGCGAGGTGGATCTGAAGCTCGCCGACATGATCCAAACTTACTGGACCAACTTTGCAAAGACCGGCAACCCGAACGGAGGCAGCCTGCCCGAATGGCCCGTGATGGGCGGATCGCAGCAGTACATCCAGTTCACGCAGGAGGGGCAGGTGCGGACGGCCGCGGGCTTGCGCGCTGCACAGTGCTCGGTGTTTCGCGAGTTTTTGACGGAAAGCATAAAGCACATGAATTAGTCATGGCCGGTAGCGACGGGAACCTGCGGGAGCGCATTCCCCTTCTGGGGGCGTATTTGCGTTCAGGCTTGGCAGGGAAATAAAGCTGGAAGGCAGGAACGAGAAACCGGAAGCCGCGTTTTCACTTCAGCTTCGTCTAAACTTGTACCCAAAGCCGTCTATTCCGGCCTCGCCACGACTTCCCCATGTCCGCCGCTATCTCTCCCAATCCGGTCGTACCCGTTCTTGCCGGTCCTGTGCCGCATGCGAAGCCGCTTCCGTACTTCCAATATCTGCGCACGGTGCGCCGGAATTTTATCGAAGCCCTCGACGAGAGTATGTACCACGCCGCGATCATCCGGCAGGGAAGTGCGATCAACCGAAGCTTTATCGTCAATGATCCTGCCGGAGTGCGCCGAATCCTGCTTGAAAACCCCACCAACTACCCAAAAGCCCGCGTCGAGCACCGCTTCCTTGGTCCGGCGATGGGCAACGGCCTGATTTTGAGCGAGGGCGAAACGTGGCGCGCGCACCGGCGCATCATGGCACCGGCCTTCGACCACCGGACAATTGAGCGCTATGCGCCGGTGATGGTGGATGCCGCACGCAAGCTTGCGAACCGCTGGTGCGCGCTGCCCGCGGGAGCCTCCGTCGAGATGGAAGACGCGATGATGGAGCTGACGCTCGAGATCATTTCGCGCTCGATGTTCGCGGCGGACAGCGACGGGATCAAGGAGATCATTCGCGAGGGGTCGGCAGACTACCAGGAGGCGATGATGCCGGGCCTCATGGAGTTTGTCCCAGGCCTGGGCCCGGTGTGGAGCGCGTGGAAGGGCATGCGTGGAAGGGCGATCATGCGCGACTTCAACCGCGCGATGTTCGCGCTGATCGAAACGCGTATGAAGAATCGGGCCGACAGCGCCGATCCTGATCTGCTGGACCGCCTGATCGCGTCGCGCGACGAGGAGAGCGGAGCCGGCATGACCGCGAGCGAGATCCGCGACCAGGTGCTCACGATCTTTGTAGCCGGGCACGAAACAACGGCGCTGGCGCTGATGTGGACGTGGTATTTGCTCGCGATGCACCCCGAGCACGAGGCGCGCATGTACGAGGAGTTCGACCGCGTGCTCGGCGGCCGCGAGCCCGTTTGGGCTGACCTGGCCGCGCTTTCGTATACGCGCATGATCGTGCAGGAGTCGATGCGGCTCTACCCGGCGGTGTATTCGCTCGCCTTCCGCGAGGCGCAGCAGGACGACGTCCTGTGCGGCATGCGCGTGCCCAAGGGGTCGCTCGTCACGATCATTCCGTGGCTGATTCACCGGCACCGCGGCTACTGGCAGGACGCGGACCGATTCGATCCGGAGCGATTCTCTCCGGAAGCGAGCGCAGGCCGTGACAGGCTCGCGTATCTGCCGTTTGGCTTCGGGCCGCGGATCTGCCTCGGAGCCGCATTCGCCATGGCGGAGGCGGTGCTGGTTCTCGCGACTCTGGCGCAGCGATTCCGGCCGCGGCTCGTGCCGGGGTGCAGAGTCGAGCCGCAAGCCCTGTTCACTTTGCGGGCCAAATATGGAATGCAAATGACGATCGCAACCCGGTGAGCAAAGACAGAGCCGCGAATTCGCAGCGGGCGGCGGTTGGAGCCCGGGAGCGAAGCTGAGTCAATTAGCCGGCCCTGCAAACAGAATCAAATTCCCGTCAGGATCTTTCACGACGAAGGTCTTGGCCTGCCACGGCTCGGTTCGCAACGATTGGGACATCGGCACGCCTGCCTGCTGGTATGCGATGAAGAGTTGCTTGATCTCCGCCGCGGTTGCCAGCGTGATCGACGCCGAGAGCAGTTCCTCGCGTTCGCGGATGTCTGCGGCAAAGAAAGACTCGTCCATGTATCGCAGCGCTAGCTGGGCGTTGTCGCGGCTCACTTGCCCGTAAAAGGGCGGGTTTCCATAGACAAAGTCGATTTTGAAACCAAGCATGCTGGTGAAGAATTCGGTTGCCGCGTTCAGGTCGCGCACGTACAGGTGTGCGGCCACCGAGGTGAGAAACGGACGAGCGGGTGTGGGCGTTTGTGACATGGCAGTCGAGGCTCCTCTCCTCAGCGCCTGCCATCCCTCAAGGCCCTCTCTGCGTGCCACCAGTTCCTGCGCGTCCGCCAGCCGGAACGTTGCCGCCAGGACCTCAGGATCGCTGAGAGACCGGAACCGCGGCACGTGTTCGCGGATCATGGCGGCGACTGGGTAATGCCGCTCGCGGTGCCATCGCAGGTACTGCTTGGCTTGCTTTCTGAGGTTTTCGAGATTCGGCATAGGCGCGGTTTGTCACCACGTTGTGTAGGTGGGCGTCGCCCTTTCCTGCCTGCTCCGATGCGCCCTACGCCGCAATTCCAGCTTGTCTCCGGCCCGAGGGTTTGTCAATGCAAATCGCCTTCGATTGCATCCACTTCTGTATTTGCGCCTGCGGGTCAAGCCGGCAGGGAATACCGTGACCGGAACAACCGCGTCCGTTCCAGTTGTGTCGACCGTTTCTTTTGCGCAAAGCCGTCCCTGCTCTAAGATTGCTTTCAGCGATCTTTCATTCAAAAATGCAATGCAAAACAGGCGGCCCGAATACTGATATGCAGGAATCAGCCCGGATCAACGAAGGACACTCTCGCACAAATTGGCGGCGCGCGATGGCAGAGTACATGGAGCCTCGGGTGCTGCAGGTGCTGGCACTGGGATTTGCCAGCGGGCTGCCGCTCCTTCTTACTTACTCCACACTTCAAGCCTGGCTTGCGACAGTGGGCGTTCGGCGCGCGACCCTAGGCGCCATCGCCCTGGTCGGCACGTCTTACTCCTTCAAGTTCGTGTGGGCGCCGCTCATCGATCGCGTACCTCCACCGCTGCCCCTGGGCCGGCGCCGCGGTTGGGGAATCACCATCCAAATTCTCCTGATCGGCGCGATTCTCGCTCTCGGGATGTGCGATCCAAAGCACCACCTGCCGCGCATGGCTGTCCTGGCCGTGGTTGTAGCATTTCTCTCCGCCAGCCAGGACATCGTGATCGACGCATGGCGCGTCGAGAGCCTCACGAGCGACCAGCAAGCGCCCGGTGCGGCCATGCTTCAGTCCGGCTACCGCATTGGCATGCTGGTTGCGGGCGCGGGCGCGCTGTTCATAGCAGCCTCCGCTGGATGGTTCGCGGCCTATGCCACCATGGCGGCGCTGCTCGTTGTGGGATTGCTTGCATTTCTGTTCAGCCCCGAACCGAAAGTGCCGGCCGGCGGTTCAAACGCTGGGAGATCGGGATGGCAGACGATTCTTCACGCGTTGAACACCGCGGTGATCGGACCCTTTCGCGATTTCATGCGGCGTCCGCTCTGGCCCGCCATCCTGATTGCGATTTTCGGTTACAAGCTTGGCGAGGCAATGGCGGGAGTGATGTCAACGCCGCTCTACATATCGCTGGGATTTTCCCTTCCCGAGATCGCTACCGCTTCGAAGATATTTGGATTTCTCTCCATTGTGACAGGCGCTCTGATCGGCGGTGTGGTCACAACCAGGTTTGGCATCCGCACCTCGCTGATTCTCTGCGGTATTTTGCAGTCCATCGGGAACCTGTTTTTTGTGTTGCAGGCCGTGGGAGGGCACCGCGTCGGCTACCTTGCCCTGTGTGTGACGGCCGAAAATCTCACGGGCGCGATGGCCGGCACCGCGTTGATCACCTATCTTTCCAGCCTGTGCTCTCCTGCATTTACTGCGACTCAGTTTGCGTTGCTTTCCGCGATCGCTTCGCTGGGCCGCACGGTGGTGGCGTCGTCAGGAGGAATTCTGTCGGAGAAGATGGGTTGGGTGCGGTTCTTCCTTCTTACGAGCGTTGTCGCGCTGCCGGCGATCCTATTGATTATCTGGATCGGGCCGCGCGACCGATCCAACAACATGAGTTCCAGTGCCGGGTTAGAAGAGGCATGAGTTAATTTCAGCCGCCGATAACGACTGCGGGGAGAGGCGCGATGCCAACAATGGCAAGCGGCTGATACCGAAGCATCTGTCGGAACAAAGAAACGAAGGTCATCAACAAAACGAAGATTACAGCGACAGAGCGGCGGAATTTGGGTTTAATCAGGTTATGAGCACATTGCTGCGCTCGATCCTTTTCGCGGGATGGTTGGTATTGATGACTGCCACGGCCGCTCTTGCACAGGATGCGCGGAGTGCGGCGCGGCCTGCGGCGGCTGAACAGTTGTTTGCGCTGGCGAACCAGTCGCGCGCCGAAGCGGGAGCGCAGCCGCTCAAGTGGGATGCCGCGCTTGCGGCGGCTGCGATGAAGCACTGCGAGCGCATGGCCGTGGAAGGGCCTATTGCCCACCGCTATGGCGGGGAACCGGACGTGTCAGAGCGCGCGGCCCAGGCGGGAGCGCACTTCAGCCGCATCGAGGAGAACATTGCGGTCGGGTCCTATCCTGCAAGCATTCACGATGGGTGGATGCATTCTCCACCGCATCGCGCGAACCTGCTGAACCCCAATGTGAATCGCGTGGGGATTGCAGTGGTGGCCGCGCATGGCGTGCTATTTGCGGCTGTCGACTTCTCCGAGGCCGTGCCGGTGCTGAGCGCCGCGCAGGTGGAGGAGCGCGTCGGCGAGCTGATCCGCATGAGCGGAATTACGGTGAGCGCCGACCACGCCGATGCGCGCGCGGCCTGCCAATTGAATCACGGGCTTCCTCCGATTTCGGGGGGCGATCCGCAATTTGTGATGCGATGGCAGGGCGCGGACATCGATCATCTGCCCCAGGACCTGGTGACCCGGCTGGGCACGCGCGAGTTTAGGCAGGCGGAAGTTGGAAGCTGCCCTGCGCAGAACGCGGAGGGAGCCTTCACCGTGTACCGGCTTGCCGTGCTGCTCTATTCCGCGCCGGCTCGCATCCGGAATAACTGGTGAAGCGTTTGAGGGCAGCACCTGCGATTCAGCCGAAGCGCTGGTTGTGTTTCCAGAACTCGGGCCACGGCTCCTTCGGCGGACCGCACACGTAGATGTCAGGATGGTACTGGCTTTCTTCGTTTTTGATTCCGAGCGAGTTGCCGTTGTGCCCGGCGACGCGGCATCCGGTGAATGTGCGGTCGACCTGCTCCTGCGACCACCCTACGACGATGAGCGTGGACGGCGGCACGGCGGGATAAGTGCGCAGATAGAACGAATTGGTCTCGCTGATCGGCGGGGGAAGCTGGTATGCGCTTCCTAGATTCTCAATAGCGCCTGCCTCGCCGTAGTTGCCTGTCAGGATTCCGTAGCTTGCGCGCTGGCCGGGGGGAAGGGAATCGCGGACTTTGGCGACGGACTGGACGAGGTCGTTCCAGCCGAATTCTTCTCGCAGGTCGCCGTTGTTCTTGAGAGCGTAATCGCGCAGCGGGCCGCTTGAAGCGAGAGGCACAATTTCCGCGCATAGGAAGCAACCGAATGCGGCGAGTCCGGTGAAGAAGACAATCTCGATGCCGCGGCGGCCCCACTTTGGCAGGCCTGAGAGCCACCGCTCGCCAACGACGGCGCCCATTGCCAACGCCGCCGGAAATATCTCAGCGACGTAGTAGAAGCGACCCTTTGCGGCCCAGAAGACGATCTCCGGGACCAGGAACATCCACCCAAGCATGCGATAGCGGCTGCTGCGGAAAGACGCGATGGCTCCTGCAATCCATATCGGCGTTGCGAAGAGATTCGCGTTGAGAAGGAACTGGTATTTGATGAAGCCTTCGGCGCGGCCTTCACCGACGTCGCGCGTGTGAATGTGCTGGAGAAAGTGGTAGGAGATAAAGTCGTGCCGCGCGAGCCAGACGAGATTCGGCGCAAAGATGAGCAACGCCAGGCCGACGCCGGCCCAGAACCATCCGCTGAGGAAGGATCGGCGGGCGCGCGAAAGAGCGAGCCCGCAGATGAGACCGGCGACGAAGAAGACGATTGAATACTTGGTGAGGAGCCCGAGCCCGATGGCTGCGCCGATGGCGATCCACCAGCGTGTATTGTCGCTCGTGAGCAAGCGAATGGTGAACCAGCACACCAGCACCCACCACAGATACGCGAAGGTCGTGTATTGGAATTCCGTGGACTCGAAGAGGGGAAGCCCGGAGAGCGCGACCGAAAGTGCGGCAGTGACCTGGGCCAGCCGGCCGCCGCCGAGATCGCGCGCCATGAGCCCGCTCACCAAAATCACCACTGCCTGCGCGAGAACGGAAAAAAGCCGCAGCCCCACGAGCGACATTCCGAACAGGCCCAGGCTGATGTGCTCGAGGAATGCGGTTAAGGGCGGGTAGGCCACGAAGCCCCAGTCGAGGTGACGCGCGTCGCTCAGGAATTGCAGCTCGTCGCGATGAAAACCGTAGCGCCCGTTGGTGAGGATGTGGAAGAGCGCGAAGGCAGCGGCGATGCAGGCGAGAACGGCGAGATCGGCGCGGCTCGACCGGACAGCAACCTCGGTCCGGTCCGTTGCGGCAAGGGGAACCATGTGACCTCCGGGGGCGGATGCTCTATCCACTCTACGCGAGAGATTGGAAGGCGGTTCCGTGAGCGAGACGTTCCGGACCCTCCCCCGGGATCTGATCAGCTCCGCATCAGCGCTCGAAGGGCAAAGGCACCTTCACGGTTGCCATGCCGGCGGCGATTGCGGCTTCGATCCCGAGTTCGGTGTCTTCGAAGACGAGGCAGTCTTGCGGTGGGACGCGCAGGCGCTCGGCGGCCAGCAGGAATGCGTCCGGCGCGGGCTTGCCGCGCTTGTAGTCTTCGGCGCAGACGAGCGTGTCGAACTTATGAATCAGGTTGGTGACGGTCAGCGAACCAGTCACGGAGTCGCGCCGGCTGCCTGAGACCACCGCCATTGGAATGCGCCCGTGCTGTGCTTCGATGTGCTCCAGCACTTCGGGAATCGCCTTCAATTGCGGCAGGAGTTCGAGATAGAGCGACTCCTTGCGCGCGGCAACCGCTTCAACCGGCATGCTGAGGCCGTGCATCTCGTTCAGCAGAGAGATGATCTCGCGGATCGGGCGGCCACCCCAGGAGTAAAACAGCTTTTCATCGTAGACGCAGTTCCACTCAGCGAGCGATTTCTTCCACGCCATGTAATGGAGCGGCATCGAGTCCACGATCGTGCCGTCACAGTCGAACAAATAGGCCTTGAACTGGCCTTCAGGCAGTTGCAATTTCATGCTTGAGGTTAAAGGATCTCCTTGCTTCATCGTATCGCGGCCGTATGGTGTCGCGGATTACTTCAGGCCGTGGGTGGCAATGGCTTCTTCAGCAGGTGGCGCGTAGGCCGCGGGCGCATCGGGGTGTGGCACTCCACCTTCGCCCGGCTTGGTGGGCTGCATCTTGAGCGCGTTGTTGAAGCGGTTGAAGTAATTGAACAGGCCAATCGCGCAGAGGAGCTCTACGATTTCGCCTTCAGAGTAATAGGTGCGCAGATCTGCGTACTGCTCGTCAGTCACGGAGTTGGCGTCGCGGGTTACCGTCTCGGCAAGGCGCAGGGCGGCCTTTTCGGCGGGCGTAAAGTCGTCGCGCCGCTGCCACTCGGCGAGGTGCGAGAGCTGGTCGTCGGTCCATCCAAGGCCGCGGGCGAGAATCGTGTGGCTGGCGAGGCAGTAAGGCGTTTCGTTGACCTGGCTGGTGCGGACGATGATGAGTTCCTTGAGGCGGACCGGCACCGTGCCGGTGTTCAGAACCGCGTCAAAGTGCGCCTGCATGGTCGAGAAGATCTCCGGGCGATGTGCCATCACGCGGAACATGTTGGGGACGTTGCCGCGCACGGAGTAGACCTTGTCGAACAGGGCTGCGAGGTCGGGTGTGACTTCGTTGCGATCGAGCCGTGAAATGCGCGACATGGAACGTCTCCTCTGGGTGATCTTCCTCATCCATTATTTCACCGTCCCCGGGCCTTGCTCCGGGTCCACGGCGGGAGGTGCCATTCCGGGCTCGGAGTGCGCCCGGAATGGGGCGCAAGTCACAGATTTTTGACGCCCTCAGCGCACTCTGCTACCTTGGTAGAGGACAATTAAAGCCAGACACTCCTCAGTAGCTCAATGGCAGAGCATTCGGCTGTTAACCGAAGGGTTGTAGGTTCGAGTCCTACCTGAGGAGCCAATCAAATCAAAAATTTAGAGCAGTTGAGAGCAGCAGAAAGACATGAAATTGGCCCAATTGTAGTCAATTTTGTCGTCACTCGCTTTCAAAACGGATGCTAACCCATAGCAACCGAGCTCAGTTTTGGCTCCCCCGATAGACCGACTCCAGACCTTCCGCCGCACGTCCTGAACCATGCTTTCACGTGGTACTGGGACTCCTGAAACTTGATCGAATTTTGCCTTCGCCTGAACCTTCAGTCGCGCGCCTCGACAGGCGCGCTCACCGACAGGACAGGAGTCCCGAATGGCAACTTATCAGAGAGGAAAGTATTGGTGGTACCGGTTTCGCTTCGCCGGAGAACGAATCGACGAACCGACAAAATCGACATCGCGAACCGTCGCAAAAGAGGCCGAACGGCAACACCGGCGAGCGCTCGAAGCCGGCTACAACAACTTCAAAGAGGTTCGGCAGAACCGAGTCCGGATTCTTGAGGAGATCATCGAGGAATACCTCACGGGCTACCGGCTCCGCTACCGTTCGGCGATCGCTCGCGGGCCAACACCATGATCTACGCCAAGCTGGATGTTGATGGTCTTCGAACGATTGCGCAGCCGTGGCCCGCTGCGGGAGGTGCAAAATG
>DATFRB010000025.1:0-85673 GCA_035263625.1 Occallatibacter sp. | reverse complement strand
CGCCCGTCACGATCGTCTTCGTCGTCGCCCGAATGCCCACGATCTCGACTTCGTCGCCGACCTTCACAATGCCGCGCTCGATGCGGCCCGTCACCACCGTCCCGCGGCCCGAGATCGAGAAAACGTCCTCGATCGGCATCAGGAACGGACGGTCCTTCGGACGCTCCGGCTGCGGAATGTACGAGTCGACCGCCGTCATCAGTTCGAGGATCGACTGCTTGCCGACCTCGTCCTCGCGGCCCTCCAGCGCGCACAGCGCCGAGCCCTTGATGATCGGGATGTCGTCGCCCGGGAACTCGTAGGACGACAGCAGCTCCCGCACCTCAAGCTCCACCAATTCCAACAGCTCGGGGTCGTCCACCATGTCGACCTTGTTCATGTAGACCACCAGGCTCGGCACCCCGACCTGCCGCGCCAACAGGATGTGCTCGCGCGTCTGCGGCATCGGCCCGTCCGCCGCCGACACCACCAGGATCGCCCCGTCCATCTGCGCCGCACCCGTGATCATGTTCTTCACGTAGTCGGCATGGCCCGGGCAGTCGACATGCGCGTAGTGCCGCTTGTCCGTCTCGTACTCGACATGCGCCGTCGAGATCGTGATCCCCCGCGCCTTCTCCTCCGGCGCCTTGTCGATCTGGTCGTACGCCGTGTACTGCGCCTTACCCTGCTCCGCCAGAACCTTCGTAATCGCTGCCGTCAACGTCGTCTTGCCGTGATCGATGTGTCCAATCGTGCCCACGTTCACGTGCGGCTTCGAACGATCAAATTTTTCCTTCGCCATAAAAGTCCTGAATCCCTTTCGTAGCTCGTACTTCTTAGTTCATCCCAGGGGCGCCGGCAATCCGGCTCCAGCCCCAAAATCAGATCACTTTCCCTGCGCCCGCCCGATGATCTCGTCCGCGATCATCCGCGGCGCCTCTTCATACCTTGCAAACTGCATCGAGTACGAAGCGCGTCCCTGCGTGCTCGAACGAATATCGTTCACGTACCCGAACATCTCCTTGAGCGGCACGATCGCCTTGATCACCTGCGAACCCGCTGCGTGCTCCATGCCTTCGATCCGGCCGCGCCGTGAGTTGATGTCGCCGATGATCACGCCCATGAACTCCTCGGGAACCGTCACTTCGACCGCCATCACCGGCTCGAGCAGCACGGGGTTTGCCTTCCTCGCCGCTTCCTTGAACGCGATCGAGCCGGCAAATTTGAATGCCATTTCGTTCGAGTCCACTTCGTGGTAGCTGCCGTCGTACAGGCTCACCTTCACGTCCACCATCGGGAAGCCCGCCAGGATGCCCAGCTCGAGCGCGCCCTGGATGCCCTGGTCGATCGGCTTGATGTATTCCTTCGGAACCACGCCGCCCTTGATGTCGTTGACGAACTCGTAGCCCTTGCCCGGCTCGTTCGGCTCAATGCGGAGCTTGCAATGCCCGTAGTTGCCGGAGCCGCCGGTCTGCCGGATGTACTTGCCTTCCGCTTCGGCCGACTTGCGGATCGTCTCGCGGAACGCCACCTTCGGCTCGCCGACGTTGGCCTCGACCTTGTGCTCGCGCTTCATGCGGTCGACCAAAATTTCCAAATGCAGTTCGCCCATGCCCGAGATGATCGTCTGCCCCGAATCCTCGTCGGTGCGCACCTTGAACGTCGGATCCTCGTCCGCCAGCTTCGCCAGGGCGATCGACATCTTCTCCTGGTCTGCCTTGGTCTTCGGCTCGATCGCCACCGAGATCACCGGCTCCGGGAACGTGATCGCTCCCAGAGCGATCGGGTGCAACGGATCGCTCAGAGTGTCGCCGGTCTTCAGATCCCTCAGGCCCACGCACGCGCAGATGTCGCCCGCGAGAACCTCGGTAATGTCCTCGCGCTTGTTGGCATGCATCTTCACCAGGCGCCCGACGCGCTCCGTCTTTCCCGTCCTCGGGTTCAGAATCGTGTCCCCGGTCTTCAGCGAACCCGAATAGATGCGAATGAACGAGAGCTTGCCGTAAGGATCGTTGATCAGCTTGAACACCAGCGCCGACATCGGCTCGCCGTCTTCAACCTTGCGCGATTCCTTGTGATCCGGATGCGAAGGATTGATGCCCTCGACCGGAGGCTTGTCCAGCGGAGAAGGCAGATAATCCACCACTGCATCGAGCAGCGTCTGCACGCCCTTGTTCTTGAACGCCGATCCGCAGATCACCGGGAACACCTTTAGATCGATCGTCGCCTGGCGGATGCCCGCCTTGAGTTCGGCAATGGTAGGCGTCTCGCCTTCCAAGAACTTCTCGAGCAGCACATCGTCGGTCTCGGCGATGATCTCGATCAGCTGCATCCGGAAGGCCTCGGCCTTCTTGTGCAGGTTCTCGGGAATCTCCTCGACCGTGTACTTCGCGCCCATGGTCTCGTCGTGCCACAGGATCGCCTTCATCTCGATCAGGTCGATGACGCCCTTGAAGTTCGCCTCCGCCCCGATCGGGATCTGCAGCGCAACAGGCCGTGCTCCGAGCCGCTTGCGGATAGTGTCAATCACGTGCTCGAAGTCCGCGCCGTTCTTGTCCATCTTGTTCACGAAGCAGATGCGCGGAACCTTGTACTTATCGCCCTGCCGCCAAACCGTTTCGGTCTGGGGCTGCACGCCGCTCACGGAGTCAAACAACGCCACAGCGCCATCCAGCACGCGCAGCGAACGCTCCACCTCGGCCGTGAAATCCACGTGCCCCGGCGTGTCGATGATGTTGATCCGGTAGTCGCGCCACATGCAGGTGGTCGCGGCCGACGTGATCGTAATGCCGCGCTCCTGCTCCTGCTCCATGTAATCCATGGTCGCGGTGCCTTCATGCACTTCGCCGATGCGGTGCGTGATGCCCGTGTAGAACAGGATGCGCTCTGTCGCTGTCGTCTTTCCGGCGTCGATATGCGCCATGATGCCGATGTTCCGGCAACGATTCAGAGGTATGCTGCGAGCCACGTCAATTCATCCTTGCGGGCCGAACACCCGCGGTTATCCCTACTCCAACCAAACTCAATTCCCGGCTATGCGCCGGGCCCAAACTCAATCTCCGAAGAGCGCCAGGGTCTAGCCACTAATCACTAGTCACCAGTTCCTGCTCCTGCCTACCAGCGGTAGTGCGCGAACGCCCTGTTGGCTTCCGCCATGCGATGAACGTCTTCCTTCTTCTTCATCGCGCCGCCGCGTCCATTGGCTGCGTCGAGCAGCTCGTTGGTCAACTTGTCGACCATGCCCTTTTCGCCGCGCCCGCGCCCGTAGCTGATCAGCCACCGGATCGCCAGCGACGTCCGCCGGTCCGGGTTCACTTCGATCGGAACCTGGTAGTTCGCGCCGCCCACGCGCCGTGTCTTCACTTCGAGCAGCGGCTTCACATTCTCCACGGCCTTCTTGAACAGCTTGATCGCCTCTTCCCCGCCGCCCTTCTCTTCCAGGTTCTTCATTGCCTGGTAGAAGATGCCCTGCGCGGTCGACTTCTTGCCGCCCCACATCATGGAGTTCACAAACTTCGTCACCAGCGTCGAACCATAAACCGGGTCCGCCGCGACTTCCCGCTTCGAAATGTGCCCTTTTCTTGGCATGTATCCTCAGATTCCTGTCGAGCGCGCCAGGCGCTCTGCTTCTACTGCCCCAGTCCACGGCTCAAAACTCCGTCCGGGAACCGTATTCCAGCGTTCAACCCTTAGCAGCCAGGAAACTAATCACTGACCACTAATCACTGACCACTGATTTCTACTTCTTGCCCGCCGCCGCGCCGCCCTTGGCGCGCTTGGCGCCATACTTCGACCGGCTCTGCTTGCGGTTGGCCACACCCACCGAATCCAGCGTCCCGCGCACCACGTGATACCGCACGCCCGGCAGGTCCTTCACGCGGCCTCCGCGGATCAGCACAATCGAGTGCTCCTGCAGGTTGTGCCCGATGCCCGGAATGTACGTCGTGACTTCGATCCCATTCGTCAGCCGCACGCGCGCAACCTTGCGCAGCGCCGAGTTCGGCTTCTTGGGGGTCTGGGTGTACACGCGCGTGCAGACGCCGCGCCGCTGCGGCGAAGCCTGCAGTGCCGGCGATGCCGTCTTGTAACGCGGGGCCGTGCGCCCCTTGCGGACCAGCTGATTAAAAGTAGGCAAACCGAAACTCCTTACCCGATTCCTGCACTTCATTCCGCAGCCGCGCGCGCCACTTCGGGCTGTCCTGGTCTCGGCCATCAAAACCGCACCGAGCGCACAGAAGCCCTGGTTGCTGCTTCGCGTCTGCATTCTTCCCGTCTCAGACGAGAACCACGACGGTGGTCGCACGTCTCCGCCGGTTCTATCCGGGGAAAGCCAACTCCGTTTCGCGGTTCCGGCTCGCATAGCCCTTCAAGGTGAAGAACGCGCGAGCTCCGTAGCGATATTCGCGATCCGAACGCCTCTTGGGGACTCAATCAAACCCGGCGTCGAGTCGTCTGTGTCCCTGCCCTCAGCAAGAGGAGAGCTGTTCCGGGACATGTCTTGGCCGGCTAAACCTCACTCCAGCCTGGATTTACCCGCGCCAATCTTCCGGCCCGGGCTTCTCCCTACATCTTTTTCCGTTAGAACACACGGAAAACGACGTTCTTGCGGAACCTTCTAACAATAACAAGAATTTGTGCCTGCGTCAACGATCCTCTACACGATCCCGTGTACCTTCCACTGCCCGTTATCGAGCGAAAAATCCGCCTGCCGCTTCGAGCTCAGCCGGTTTCCGGGGTTGTGCGCCATCTCCTGCAAGGGCTGGGGCACTCCATCCATATTCACAGCCTCGGTGAACGAGGCGCCCCTCGCATTCGGCACGTCGGGAAGCATCTCGTCCTGCGGGTCCTGTACATCCTTTGCTTTCAGAGTGTTGGCCGTCGTCGTCACAATCAGGAAGTTGAAATCCGTACCCGAATCCGGCCGCCACTGGATCACATCCCCGCCACCCGCCAGCTTGAGCACCTTCTTGCCCGCGTCGGTCAGCGTGTAGTCGGCCCACCGCTGGTTCGGATACACCTTGGTCAGCTTCCAGTACCCGGCGGCCAACCCCTGCCGCAACCCCGTATTGTCAACCGTGATCGTGATTCCCGATGGAGTCTGGTGGTCGTACTGCGCCTGGATCAGGGCCTGGGCTCGATCCCTGCTCAACTCCGGAGCCGATTTGCATCCGCTCATCACAAGGCCGGCAAAACCACATGCCAGAACCCCTAAGGCAAAGATTTTCGACAGCTTGTTCACAGATACCCTCCCTCCAGCGCGTGCCGGAAGTCTCCCGCCGATTCCGGGCCCGTCGCCCGCCGCAACCTCCAGATATCTCCTCGGAGACTGCCGGCCAAGCCGCGGGCAAGTTGATTCAGGCACAGGCAAAGATCATTTGGAATCGACTCGCTATTTTTCTCCTCACGTTCCCCCGCTGTCAATGAGTTTGGAAGTGATTTCCAGCGCGTCCCGGCATTTTCAAGCCGTCTTCTTTGTCAAACTCAAACCTTTGACTACAGGAGATCCGCATCGGCGCAGCTTTTCATCTACTTGCCAGGCTCGGATTTCCCAGCTTCGCCGCCCTTCGCCCCGATGCGCCCGAGCAGAAACTCGAGAAACCCCTTCTCGTCCGACTTCAGGCACACCTGCGCGTTCGGCTCCCCGCTCACCGGCCTCGTAAATCCCTTGTCATCCACCTCCAGCCTCAGCGGCTTCGCCGGGCACAGCTCCGGCCGTACCGCGTAGGTCGCCGCCACCGGGTCGAACAGCGTCGGCGTCGTCCAATGCCCGTCGCTCCGCGCCACCCACTGGTGATAGAGCAGCGTCAGCTGATCCGTGAGCGGCGTCCCCGTGCCGAACAACTCATCCCGCGCCGGGTTCTCCAGGTGGATCTGCGTCGAGTCGAGCGGCATCATGTACACCGGCACGCCCGAGGCCAGCAGCGCCTTCGCCCCCTCCGGGTCGCGTGCAATGTTCCACTCCGCATCCGGCGGCCGGTTGTTGCTCGTGGCATTGTCGTATCCGCGGTACACGCTCCCGCCCATCATCACCACGCGCTTCAATTTTCTGAACGTCTCCGGATCGCGCCGGATCGCCTCGCCCACATTCACCAGCGGCCCGATCGCAATCAGAGTGATCTCCCCCGGGTGCGCCTTGATCTGATTCAGAATGAAGCCCACCCCATCCGCGTGCTTGCGATCCGGCTCGCCCTCCGCATACGCCCTCTGCGTGAACACATTGTTCGCCGTCGTCGCCTTGCCCGCCGCCACCGGAATATCCGCCTTTCCCACCGCCTTCAGATACCGGTCCACCAGCCGCGCCCGAAGCTCCGTATCGCCAAACTCCGTCGTGATCCCCACGAGCCTGATCTCCGGGCTGCGCAGCACGAGCGCCAGCGCGAAAGCGTCGTCGATGTCATCGCCGATGTCCGTATCGAGGATCGCGAGCTGGGGATTGCCAGTTGCAGCCGACGCTGTCTGCCCCCGGCATTCAGCCCCAACTGCCATCGCCAGCCCCAGCGCTCCAGCTGCACCGAAAATCATCCATTGCCTCATGCACACCACTCTAAACAATTGCGCTATCCGTCCGCTTCTGGCTCAAATTTGACATATCCTCTCGTCCTCGAATGGATTAGCATCGAGGCAAGTTCATATCTCCATATTCCCCGCGAGGAATCCAATTTGATGCGACCCGGTCTGGGCTTCCGTCTGTTTGCGGCACTCGCCCTTCTGCTGTGCGCCGGGTCCCTAGCCGCTCAATCTTTCGACTTTGGCAGCGGACGCGAGCCCGTGGTTTCCCTCGATGGCCTGTGGCGTTTCCACCCCGGCGATTCGCCGCTTCAAGACGGTTCGCCTGTCTGGGCAGCTTCCGGCTTCGACGACTCCGCCTGGCCCTTGCTCCGTGGCGGCAAGCCCTGGTCCGCACAGGGATACCCCGGCATGAGCGGCTTCGGCTGGTACCGCTTCAAGATCGACATCCCCGCGGGCAGCCCGCCCACCGCCCTGCTCCTCGCCCCGATCCTTACGAACTACGAGATCTTCATCGATGGCGCCACGGCCGGCCAGGTCGGCCGAATGCCACCTCATCCGTCACCCCCGCCCTCGCCGATGAGCTATCAGCTCTATCCGCTGACGTCGGCCTCAAATCCCGCGCCGCGTACCGTCGAGGTCGCCATCCGCGTCTGGCACGCGCCTGTGTGGGCCGGATACGTTGGCGGAGGTTCCTATCACGACGGCAACCTCGCCGGCGACCCTGCGCTTCTCCGTGCCGAACAGGCCCATCGCCTCTCCGCTCGCAACATCCACTACGTCGACGCGTTCTCCTACGCGATCACCGCCGCGCTGGTTGGCTTGGCGATCCTGATTCTTTTCTTCTTCCATCGCTCGGAACGCGAATACCTCTGGTTCGCGGCAATGCTCCTGTCGCAGGCGGCAGACAACGCGCTCTATGTGGTTCAACAGGTCTTCTCCTGGCCGCCGACCGCCATCAACGACCTGACCGACGGAATCTTCATCGCCATCTACCTCTGCGCCGCCCTGTGCTTTTTCTCGCGCGTTCTCGACGTGCGCGCCGGCAAGATCGGCGGAGCCGCGTTGATCCTCGCCGCCGTCAGCCCGCTCGCCGCGGTCCTCTACTATCCCGGATGGGCCTCCGCGCCGGTCTCTGCCTCGACGCAGATCGTCTTTCAAATCTCCGCCCTTGTCTGGATCCTCTGTGTCCTCGTCGAGCGCTCCTGGCGCGGCAACCTCGATGCCCGCCTGCTGCTCCTTCCGACGCTCCTCGACCTGGGCTTCTACTTCGCCGACAACCTCGCCATCGTGCTGGGCCAGGCCCGCATCATCCACCTGCCCCGCATCCTCGAATTTCCGCTCTCCGTGCCGCCCTACACCATCCAGGTCGGCATCCTATTTCATCTCATCTTCCTTCTCGCTTTGCTTGTCTTCCTCATCCGCCGCTTCGCGCTCTCGAGCAAGCGCGAGCAGCGGCTCCAGGGTGAAATGGAAGCCGCGCGCGAAGTTCAGCAAGTCCTGCTTCCCGACCAGCTCGACAAGTCCTCGGGCTTCCACTTTGACTCCATCTACCAGCCCGCCGAACAGGTCGGAGGAGACTTCTTCCAGCACATCGCAGACGAACGCGGCGGCGTGCTCATCGTGGTCGGCGACGTCAGCGGAAAAGGCCTTCCCGCCGCCATGATGGTCTCCGTCCTCGTCGGGGCCATCCGTGCCGAGGCCGCCCACGGCGCCAGTCCCACCGCCATGCTCGCCGCGCTCAACGACCGCATGATAGGCCGCAGCACCCGCGACGGATTCGTCACCTGCCTCGCCGCGCACATCACCGCGTCCGGCCTGCTCACCATCGCCAACGCGGGCCACCTTCCGCCCTACCTCAACGGCGGCGAAGTCGCCATCCCGTCGTCGCTGCCGCTCGGCATCATTGCGCAGTCCAATTACGAGGACACCACCATCCAGCTCATTCCCGGCGACCGACTCACGTTTCTCTCCGACGGCGTCATCGAAGCCAGGTCCCGCACGGGCGAGCTATTCGGCTTCGACCGCACCCGCAAAGTCTCCACGCACTCCGCCGACGACATCGCACGCGCCGCGCAACGGTTCGGCCAGGAAGACGACATCACCGTCCTCACCCTCACCTTCGCCCCCGCAGAGGTTCTGCATGGGTGACGTTTCTTTCTGACAGCATCGTCGAGGCTCAATCGGATTCCGGCGAACTCTTCGGCTTCGACCGCACGCAACAGATCAGCCATCTCTCCGCCGAACACATTGCCCAGACTGCCAAGACCTTCGGCCAGTAGGATGACATCACCGTGTTGACCATCAACTATGTCCCGGTCGCGGTGGCTCATGCCGGGCCGGCAGCTGCTGCTCGATAAAAATCCCCGGGACGGGTGATTGAAATTCCCGTCCCGGGGACAGCAGAGAGAAATTACGGCGCCTCGGTGAAGGTGTAGTCCTTGTAGCTCCACGTCCCGCTCATCACGTAGTAGAGCCGAACGTAGACCGTCCCCCCTTTGGACGGGATGTTGACGGCCTCCGACGTGACCGTGTTGGCGAGGACGCCGTAGTAAAGGTCGGAAGTACCCGGCCCGCCGGTGCCGACCCTCAATTCGAACTCCCCGGAACCCTTGCCTGGATTCCAGATGAAGTTCGTCGAACCCGATATCGGCGATGCAGCGGGACTGGTCAGCGAAGGCGGGGATGCAGTTCCGCTCTCGGTGAACGTGTAGTCCTTGTAGTTCCAGGTTCCGTTGATCAGGTAGTAGAGGCGAACGAAGATCTCCACTCCGTCAGCCGGGATGTTGACGGTCTGCGACGTAACCGTGTTGGCCAGGGTGCCGCTGAAGAAGATGTCCGACATGCCCGCCCCGGCAGTGCCGATCCGCAGCACGAATCCCGAGGTGCCCGTGCCCGGACTCCAGGTGAATTTCGTCGAGCCCGATAGAGGCGATACGGACGGGCTGGTGAGTGCTGGCGACGGTGGGGGTGCTTTTGCCGCCTCGGTGAAGGTGTAGTCGATATTGTTCCAAACTCCGTTCAACAGGTAGCGGAGACGAACGTAGAGAGTCACTCCATTGGACGGAATGGTGACCTGCTGTGACGTGACCGTATTGGCGTAAACGGGGCTGCTGAAAATGTCGGACGTTCCCGCTCCGCCCGTGCCGATGAGCAACCGGAACTGGTAGGAGCCCACGCCCGGGTTCCAGACAAAGTTCGTCGAGCCCGACAACGGCGACGCGGTGGGACTGGTCAACGCCGGCGGGGAAGAGGTTCCACTCTCGGTGAACGTGTAGTCGATGAAGGGCCACGTTGCGCCGACCTGGTAGTAGAGGCGAACGAAGACCGTCACTCCCTGGGACGGGATGCTGGTGGTCGCCGACGTGACCGTGTTGGCGAGGACGCCGCTGTAGTAGATGTCGGACGAGCCTCCTCCGCCGGTACCGACGCGCAATATGAAACCTGTGGAGCCTGCGCCTGGACTCCATTTAAACTGCGTCGATCCCGATATGGGCGATGCACTCGGGCTGGTAAGAGCCGGCGGCGTGACAGTGCCTGTGCCGTTCAGTTGGATTGACTGAGTAGTGTTGTTCAAATTCAGGTTATTGTCGGTCAGGACGGCCGCACTGCTGAAGGAACCGGCCGCAGTCGGTTTGAAGTTGAATGCCATCGTGCAGCTTGCTCCGCCACCAATCGCAAAGGTTTGGGGGGAAGATGGAGTGGACTGTACGCACGTGGAAGAGTTGTCCCAGGTGAAATTGGCGGGGATGCTTGGATTCGTACCTGAGTTTGGCAATGGGAACGTGAGAGGCAAATTGCCGTCGTTGCTCACGGTCACCGTTTGAGGGCTGTCGCTGCTTGTCGAGCCGACCACGGTGCTTGCGAAGGTCAGAGTCGGCGCATCGGCGTAGTCCAGAATCTTCACCTGGTTGGAGGCCGCGTCGGCGACAATCACATTGCCGTTCCCCAACACCGCCGTGGCTTCCGGGGCAGTGAACCCGCTGCCCACAACCATGCTCGACGAGAAACCGCCCGCTGCCACAAGCTCAACGACCGTGCCGGCATCGGTATCGGCGACGAATACATTCCCGGCCCCATCAACCGAGATGTTCGACGGTCCGCTGAGTCCGCTCGCGATGGTCGTGATGACGGGCGAGGCAGGAACGGTGCCGTTGACCGCGTGAATCTCCAGCACGGTGCCATCGCCATAGTCAGCGACAAAGACATTCCCGTTACTGTCCACGGCCAGTCCGTCGGGCCCATTGATGCCGCTGGCGAGTGTGCGGATATAGGGTGAGGCGGGAATGGTGCCGCCGAGCGACATCATCTCCTGCACGGTACCGGGGGAGTAATTGGCGACGAAGACGTTGCCGGAACCATCCACAGCGACGGCATAGGGGTCTGTAAAGCCGCTCCCGATGGTATTGACGGTGGTGTAGCCGCCGGTGGCCATAATCTCTTCCACTGCATCGTTCAAAGTATCGGCCACATAGACGTTGCCTGCGCCATCGAGGGCCACGCCGTTGGGGTAGTCGAATTGGAACGAGCTCAGTTGGTTGACGGTGGTCCAACCGCCCGATGCCAGGATCTCCTTTATGGCGCCGTTGAAGCCGTCGGAGATAAAGATGTTTCCGCTCGCATCAACGGCTGCGCCGGCGGGTCCGTTGAACCCGGAACCTGCGATAGTTGTTGAGGACGGAAGCGAGACGCCGGATGTGGTATTGGCGAAGGTCGCCTGCGGACCGCCTCCGATTCCCCTGAGAGGGCCAGAGGTTATCAAGGCTCCGCCTGTGGTCAGGAGATTCACGGCGCCATTGCGAGGCCCCGGCGCAAGTGGGCCGAATTTGACATTCACGGTGCAAGTTTGCCCGGCGCTGTAAACCGTGTTCGCTACGCAGGTGCCGCCGCCGGCGTCCTTAAAGTCCTTTGACCCGTCGCCCAGAGTGAGCACGAAGGTTGAGCCGAGGGTGCCCCCGATGTCAAACGTGAAGGCGACTGGGACGATCGCACTGGTTGTGCCGAGTGGGATCTGGCCAAAGTTTACGCCCGATCTTTGAATCTCCTTCACGGCGCTGTTGCCGTTGTCGGCCACAAAGACGTTGCCGCTGGCGTCGACTGCCACACCTGTGGGCGTCGCGAAGGAACCGCTGTCCAGGTTATTGATGACGGGCGAAACAGGAACTACTCCGTTCACCGCCATCATCTCCTTTATAGAGTTGTTGCCGCGATCGGCGACGTAGACATTGCCGCCCCCGTCTACCGCCACATCAAAGGGCTGGCTGAATCCGCTGCCCAGGGTGCGGATCGTCGGCGAAGGTGGAATGACGCCGTTCACTGCTTCGATTTCCTGAACTAAATTGGCGCCGTCATTGGCGACAAAGACGTTACCGTACTGGTCTACGGCTACGCCGTCGGGAGTGCTGAATCCGGTGGCAATGGTGATGGTCGTAGCGTAGCCGCTGGAAGCCAGAATCTCCTTCACGACGTTGTTGTTTTGATCGCCGACGAAGACGTTGTCATTGGCGTCGACCGCAACACCTGCCGGGATATTGAAGCCGCTGCCGATGATGACGATCTTGGGAGACGGCGGGATAACGCCATTCACGGCCAGCATCTCTTCGACGTGGTTCTTTCCGTATTCCGTAAAGAAGAGGTTGCCGTGGGAGTCAAACGCCGAGCCGAACATGAACGACAGGCCGCCTACCAGCGTTCGAACCGTGGTGTAGCCGCCGGCGGCCATGATCTCCTTCACCGCGTGGTTTCCGTAATCGATAACGGCGACGTTGCCGCTTGCGTCCACAGCGACCGTGAAAGGATTCGCGAATCCGCTGCCCAGGGTAACGAGCTTGCCGACGTGCGCGGTCTGAGCCTGAAGTTTCACGCCTGCCAGCACGAAGAGGCACAGCGTCGCCAATGTGGCGAAGAGTGTCAGAGAGAAGAGGCGTCGAGAGCTCGGTTGCGAGCCCGCGGAAAGCGCCGTTGCACGGTTCAGTTGGTGGCGGCAAGGCAGAGCAGAATGAGCGCAGGGACTCTGCGGACGGCTGGAAACAACACAGGGGAGAACGTACATTTTTGGCTCCTGTTGGACGAGTCAGCTGGCGTAGATGAAGCCGGGAAAGGGGCCGGGGGAGTTCCAGTTGACTATTCCCCCCTCCGTATCAGTGGGGGGAGACGCCGCTTTGTGACACGCTCAACCGTAGAAAGTTGTCGGTGTCAGGGGGCCCGGGTGTGGCTGGGATATCCCCATCACAGTACATCGTTCTCGCCCCGTCTGGAAAGGGAATTCTGGGAGTACATCGATGGGCGCTTCCAAACGGTTCGATTTGAGATCGAGATGTTGTTGGTTGGGAAGGGGCGAACCCGGAGTCAGCCTACTTCGTCGCGATCAGCACAGGTATCCCGTCCACGACCGGATACACCCGCTCGCATGCAACACACACGAGCCGCTCCGGCTCCGTGCGGAGGTCTCCGCGGCAAGCCGGGCAAGCCAGCAGGCTCATCACTCTGGGATCAATTTGGACTCGGGCTTCAGCCAACTTGGCAACCTACGTCCGACCAGCAATCTAATCACTATCCACTAATCACTATCCACTGATCACTGAATCGTCGCATCCGGGTCCGGCGCCGCGGCAGGCCGCGCTGTCCTGTGCGAGCGGTGTGCAAACTCGAGCTCAATCTTCTCGTTCGTGCCCGCCTTCGCGAATTCGTACGCCACGCGGATTCCATTGAAGATCGCATTATCGTTCGACGAGCCGTGCCCGATGATGCAAACTCCGCGCACGCCCAGCAATGGCGCTCCGCCATACTCGGTGTAGTCCAGCCGCCGGCGGAACTCGTTGAACGCCTGTCGCGAAAGGAGCGCGCCCACCTTGGCCGTGACCGTCCGCGTCAGCGATTCGCGCAGCACGTCGCGCACAAACCGTCCGATGCCCTCGCTCGTCTTGAGCGCCACGTTCCCAACAAACCCGTCGCAGACAATCACGTCCGCGTTACCGTTAAAGATGTCGCGCCCCTCGACGTTCCCGATAAAGTTGAGGGGCAGCGCCTTGAGAAGCGGGAGAGCCTCGCGCGTAAGGTCGTTGCCCTTGCTCTCTTCCTCGCCGATGGAGAGCAGCCCCACTCGCGGTTTGTGAATCTTGAGCACGCTGCGCGCGTACATCTCGCCCATCACGGCGAACTGCTCCAGGTTGTGCGGCTTGCAGTCGACATTCGCTCCCACGTCCAGCAGGACGCACGGGTTGCCCTTTGACGTCGGCATCGGAGTCGCCAGCGCCGGCCGGTCCACGCCCGGAAGAGCACCGAGCACCATCTTCGCCGTGGCCATGGCGGCGCCGGTGTTCCCGGCCGTCACAAAGCCGGAGCACTTGCGCTCGCGCACCAGCTTCAGCCCCACGCGCATCGAGCTGTCTTTTTTCGCCCGAACGGCGTGCGCCGCCTTCTCCTCCATGCTGATGCGTTCCGACGCATGGTGCACAAGGATCGGCAGGTCTTCGTTTTCGAGGTGCTCGTCCAGCAGGTCGCGGAGTTCTGTCTCAGGACCGACCAGGTGCACGCGCACAGGAAGAGCCCGGCACGCAAGAATAGCGCCCCGAATCTCCGGCTCGGGCGCCTTGTCGCTTCCAAATGCGTCAAGCGCAATATCGATCAGCATGCATCCGGCCCGCGTGCGGCTACTTGGCTTCCTTCACTTCCAGAACGGCGCGCCCCTTGTATGCGCCGCACTTGGGGCAGGCACGATGGGGCAGCTTCTTCTCGTGGCAGTTGGGGCACTCCGACAGCCCCGTTGCGGTCAGAAAATCATGGGCACGGCGGTTCGCGGTGCGGCGCGCCGAGTGGCGCCGTTTCGGATTCGGCATGGTGCAATTCCTTTCCTGGTGGCCTGTCCCCGCAGTGCTGAAGACCAAACGTGGTCGCCGCTTCATCCGGCACAGGCATAAAAACTTGATTCTAAGGATCTTCAGGGCTTCATCCGAGCACGAATTTCGCCCAGAGCCTCCCACCGGGGATCCTTCGGACCCTCCTCGCAGGTGCATGCCTGGGCGTTCCGGTTCTGTCCGCAGCGCGGGCAAAGTCCCTTGCAGTCCGGCTTGCAAAGCGTCCTGACCGGCAGAGACAAAAGCACCTGCTCGCGCAGCACATCTTCAAGCAACAGACTGTCTTTCTGATAATAACCGATTTCAGTCTCCGGCGCTGAGATCGACCGCTCCTGCGGGCCCGCATCCGCACCCAGCGGTCGAAACAATAAATCAAAGTCCCCCTCGAGCGGCGTTGCCACAGGCTCCACGCACCGCGCGCACGGCACCTCGAACTCCCCGGAGTAATGCCCCTTCAGCCGGATGTCGGCTACGATGTCTTTCGGTCCCCGGTGCTCGTGCAGAACCTCTGCCCGGCCCTCGACCGACAGCGCCCCCGTCTGCTCCGCCTCATCGCCGAAATTGATCGCCCCGGGCTTGAACCGGAGGTCGAAATCAATCGGCTCCCTCTCCAGCTCGCTGATTTTGAATTCCATACAGTGAGCCTAAGACCCGTCTCCCGCCGCGTCAATCGCCTGGGGGGCCACTTCATCCCTCAACGTCCCGCGAATCCACTCGACTTCGGTCTCAGCAAGAAAGCGATCGTGCGCCAACGCCAGCAAGATATTCCGCCGCTCCGGTTCAGGCATCTCCGGGACCCTGGAGACCAGCTCGGACATCGCGTTCGTATGAGCCGAAATTGAATTGAGCCGGGCTAGGTAGCGGTCTACGATCCCGCGTTGAACTGCGGCGTCGACGCGGCTGAAGTTCCCGAGCTTGATTCTGAATGTTTCGCGGTAATTCGGGTCGTTCTTTGATTCCGACTTCATTAGTCGCAAGAACTTCTGCTTGCCCTCTGGCGTAATCGTGTATCGTTGGCGGCCCCGCCCATCTTCCTTCTCCAAAGGCTCGGACAATCGTTGAATCAAGCCGGCCTTCTCCAGTCTCTTCAACAGCGGGTAAATCGTTCCCCAACTCACCTTGCGAGACGGGCCTACAACCGAGTTGAGCACCTGATGAAACTCGTATCCATGCCAGGGTTTCGCCATCAGCTTTCCCAATAAGAACAGTTCGTACATGGTTTCCTTTTCTCTCGGGCGAAGACGGTCAGATTCATTGGCCAATTCTCCGCGGGAGCTCCTTTTTTGTGCACCGTTTGCATTTTATACCGAATCGATATATAGTCTCCGTTATATCGATTCGATATAACGATTCGATGTAAATTAAGAAAAGGAGGGGATCCAATGATTCACAACAACTTCACCCCGGCGCGCCGCCACCGGACCTCACACCGGTTCGGCGCATTGTGCCTGATCGTCTGCATCGCCGGTCCGGCCGCGGTGATTGCCCAGCAGTGCGAGCACTCCCCGGCGGCTCATCTGGACAGTTCGCTGCCCCCCAATGAATTGAAGCCCGAATCGTGCTCGTACACTCCCATGACAAGACGGGAACGCTGGCAGGACTATGAGCGCGTGAACTTCGAATCGTCCGGAGCATTCTTCCAGGCGTTCTTTACCGGCCTGGGAGACTCCCTCGGCAACGTTCCGCGCTGGGATTCGGGAATGGCCGGCCTCTCCGAACACGTCGGATCGGAATTCGCAACCTTCACCATCGGCGGCACCATCCATTCATCGCTCGCCGCCACTCTTCATCAGGACACACGCTATTTTCCCTGCTCGTGCGAGGGAGCATTTCATCGCACTCTCCACGCGGCGAGCAGAACGCTCTTCACATACGGCGGCAACGGCCATCTCTACCCCGATGTTTCAGGCCTGGCGGGAATCTACGGCGGGACCATGCTCACGACACTCTGGTATCCGCAAAAGTACACGGCAACCGGGTACGGCGTCCGCCAGGCGAACATCGCCGTCGGCGTCACTTCGGCGGTCTATGTCATCCGGGAATTCGGCCCCGACATCAAGCGCGCACTTCACAGGCGCAAAGCCGGCGACATCCCATCTTCTGTCGCCGGGCCATCACGCGATTGACCTGGGCGTCCAACGGAGATTTTTGGATTCTCTTTCGGCATTGTCCGCGTCGCTTCTTCGACAAGGGAAAACGGAGGAATTATGGCTTACCGCGAAAACACAAGGCGCTCGTTCTGCATTTTCAGCGCTGTCAGCGGAATCCTGGGCGTCCTGATGCTTGTCGTCTCTTTTTCCATCAACATCGGCCCGCCGCCAGGGGCCTCAGGCGCCGAGCTCGCACAATTCGCCGAGCAATCGTACAAGTCGGTGTTGTGGGGAGCCTGGCTTCAGGCGGTCGGCCCCGTCTTTGTCGTTCTCTTTGCCTTTGCGCTTGTCCATCTCTCCGGCGCAGCGCGACGCCTCTCCGGATGGATGACCTTTTTCGGCGCAACGGCTCTGATGACCGTAACCCTTATTGAGGTTACGTTCTACATCGCCGCGCTCTTCACGAATCCTGCAGGAATGCCCGAGACCGGCATAAGGCTCATCGAGTCGGTTCAACATCTCTACTTCATCGTCTCCGCCCCGGCGGTTTTTCTGCCTCTCGGAATCGTTCTTGTCAATTCCAGAATCATCCCGCGAGTCCTCGGCTACCTGGCCCTCGCGCTCGGTGCGGCATTCGCTCTCGTTGGAATGTCGTCACTGCTCACGCTGGCGCTTCCCGCATCTGTTACATCGCTTGGGAGCATTCAGGCGCTGTGGTGGCTCGCGGCCGCCTTTTCACTGCTGTTCGGCAGCAAACGAATCTCAACGCTCCATGATTCAGAGGAGGAGTGAAAATATGTTCGCCGCAATCTTAATGCTGCTTTCGTCCGTCCTGCCCGGCACGTCTTCCGCGAATGGAGCGCAGAACGTCATTCATGTAGACATTGATGGGTTGCGCGCCGACAAGGGGCAGGTGGTCTGCTCCCTTTACTCGTCCGCCGAAGGCTTCCCGAAGAAGCCCCAGAATGCAATCGCTCAATCGAAATCCCCGGTCGCCAACCACCACAGTGAATGCACGTTCTCCGGCATTCAATCGGGCACCTACGCGATCTCGGTCTTCCACGACGAGAACTCCAACAACAGGCTCGACACGAATTTCCTCGGAATTCCCCGCGAAGGCGTAGGAGCCTCAAACAATGCAAAAGGCTGCTTCGGACCCCCAAATTTTCACGACGCTTCAGTAACCTACACAGGCGGCCGCCTGGATTTGCAGATCTCGATTGTCTATCTCTAGCGGGGTCCGGATCTCATGCCCGCACAACCAGCCTGCGCACGGGCTCAGTATGAAAATTGCGGCGCAAGTGCATGATTCTGCTTGACTTTCATCGGGAGAATCTGATATAATACTAAAGTGCGGGCGCGCTCCGGACCCGACATACAGGCGCCCGCACGGAGGAACCCAATGACCGATATCCAGACCGACACCCAGACAGCCCCCCAAACCGCAATCGACCGCTTCTTCCAAGCCTTTCAGCGGGCCTCCGCCGACGGAGACATGCCCGCCCTCACCACCCTCTTCGCCGACACCTTCCTTACCGCCGGCCCGCAAGGCGCCCGGTGCATCCCCGCCGCCGTGTTCGCTCCCGTCGCCGCCGGCCGCAAGCAACTCTTCGACCGGCTCGGCTGCCGACCTGCGGAGCTCGTCTCGGTCACACCCACCCCGCTCGACAGCCGCTACACCCTCGTCCGCACCGAGTGGCGCTTCGTCTTCGAACCGCCCGGCCGCCAGTCCGAAATCATCCCCGTCGAATCCACGTACCTGCTCGACACATCAGCCGAGCCCTGTCGAATCCTCGCCTACATCGCCCACCACGACATCATGACCATCCTTCGCAACCGCGGCCTGCTCGCCGACGATCCGCTGCCGGCACCCCTCAAATAACCGAATTCGACGCGCCGTCCTCAGCAAAAAAGATTCCTCTGAATGCCCACGTCCTTCGCGATAGAATGCACGCTAGAATCCCCATGAAAACTATCGGACGATACGAGATCCTGGACGAGTTGGGTCACGGCGCAATGGGCAGCGTATTCAAAGCACGCGACCCGGAACTCGGCCGCACCGTCGCGGTCAAAGTCATTCAGGCCGCGGCACTGGCCGGCGACAAAGGCGAAGAATATCGCACGCGCTTCTACCGCGAAGCCCGCGCCGCGGGCAGCCTCGCGCATCCGGGCATCGTGCCGGTCTTCGACGTGGGCGAGCACGAAAGCACTCCGTTCATGGTGATGGAATTCGTAGAAGGCCGCACGCTGAGCGCGGCAATGCGCAGCGGCGAGCGGTTCACGCTCGAACGCGCGTGCGACATCTGCCAGCAGATCGCCGAAGCCCTCGGCCACGCGCACCGCAAGGGCGTCATCCACCGCGACATCAAGCCGGCCAACATCATGATGACCTCGCCCGAGGCCTACGGAAGCGAGCGCCCGCGCATCACCGACTTTGGCCTGGCCAAGATGAGCGGCAACGAAGTCACCACGACCGGCCAACTGCTCGGCACGCCGGCCTTCATGCCGCCGGAGCAGATTACGGGCGCGCAGATCGACGGGCGTGCGGACATCTTTTCGCTCGGCGTGATTCTCTACGCCCTCTCGAGCGGCGAGCAGCCGTTCCACGGCGAGACCGTGACCTCGATGTCCTACAACGTGGTCTATACCGATCCCGTTCCGCCGCGGAAGTACAACCCGGCGATGCCGCCACAGCTTGAGGCGGTCGTCATGAAGTGCCTGGCAAAGAACCCCGCCGAGCGTTATCAGACCGGCGAAGAACTCGCTCACGAACTCGCCGGCTTGCGCGGGACCCCGGCAACGAACTCGGTCATGCTCAGCGCAGTCCCGCAGCGGGCGTCCGCGGCCGATCACGACATGACTGTGGATCAGATCCCCAGGCAGATGTCCGTAACGCAGACAATGACGCCTCACGCCGTGCCCGACCTTGCCTCCTCGGCCATCCGCGAGAGTGCGCCGACCGGAACGCAACGAGGAATTCGCGGCCCAATGTTCACGATCGCAGCGGCCGCGATTGTGGCTGTATTGGGAGTCGGCGGCTGGCTGATCGTGCGCCACCGCAATGAAGCTGCTCAACAGGCCGCCGTAGCATCGGCAACAACCGCTCCGGCTGCGCAGAGCCCCGCGCCGGCGCCAATCGCCGCATCGAACCAGGCCCCTGCGCCGGCCCTCGTTCCCGCCGTGGACCAGGGTTCTTCAGCGCCCGTGAAGAAGATCGCCGCGCCGGTCGCCGAGACACGTCCCGCACCTTCGGCGGTTCCAACCGCTCCGCGCACCCCCGCAATCGATCCACGCACGTTCGATCCCAAAACCAATGCACGCCTCAAGATCGAACTGAGCCACTTCCCTTCCGGCGTACCGTTCACCGTCGAGATGAACCACAAGCCCTACCTCAACGCGACCTCGGGGGACAAGAGCAGCTTCGACAATGTCTACGTTCCGCCCGGCGTGCAGGAGTTCCGAGTAGTGCTCAAGGCTGGCGGCCAGCGCAAGACGTCGAATATCGTGAGCGACGAATTCAAGGCGAAGAAGCACAAGACGCTTAAGATCGACCTGCAGGGCTCCAATGGATCTGCTGCGCCGGGACGCGACGCGCAGGTGATTGCCGCTCTGAAATAAGTCGCTCTTGCCCCGTGTGCTCAGGTCGCTCACTTAAGCGGTTAGCGCTGCCCTCGCCACGCCCATCAACTCCTCGCTCGTCAGCCGCAGCGGATTCGCCTTCATGCTGCTGGCGCGCGCTGCCTCCTCAACCACGCCGGGCAAATCCGTTTCGGAAATCCCCCACGCTTCGAGCGCCGGAATGTTGAGCTCCGCGCACAGCGCGCGCACCCACTCGATGCCGTCTTCAGCGCGCGCGTCCTTCCGTCCGGTCAACAGGCGCGCAATTGCGGCATACTTCTCCAGCGCCGGATGCTCCGGCGCGCGCGCCCGCAGCGCCGCCACATTGGCCGCGATGCCGTGCGGCAGCAGCGCGGCACAAAGTGCGCCATGCGGCGCCTTCCATCCGCCTCCAAGCGGCGACGCAAACCCATGCACGACACCCAGCCCGGAGTTCGCAAGCGCCAGCCCGCCGAACAAGCTGGCAAGCGCCATGTCGCGTCGCGCATCCCTGTCTGCGCCGTCGCGATAAGCCCGGCGCAGTGCACCGGCAGCACGCTCCATTCCGGCCACGCAGATCGCATCCGTCAGCGGATTCGCGCGCGCGCTGACGTACGGCTCAATAAGTTGCGTCAGCGCATCGAGGCCCGTGGATGCAGTGACTGCCGGCGGCAATCCATACGTCCACTCCGGATCGACCAGCGCCACGCGCGGCAGCAGCATCGGGCTGCGCAGGCTTGCCTTCACGCCACGCTCAGTCGATCCCAGCACCGCGTTGCGCGTGACCTCGCTGCCCGTCCCCGCCGTCGTCGGCACGGCAATAAACGGCAGCGGCATTTCCGCAATCGCCCGGCCCTTCCCCACCACCTCGAGAAAATCGAGCGGCTCGCCGCCGTTCGTGGCCAGCGCCGCAACAGCCTTTCCGGCATCGATCACCGAGCCGCCGCCAACCGATATCACCACATCGCATCCGGCTTCCCGCGCGCGCCGCGCTCCCTCGCGCACCAGGTCGACCGTCGGCTCCCCGCTCACCGCAAACGTCTGCGCCGAGAGCGCCGACACCAGCGACGCCGCGCGCTCCGCCGAAGCACCCGTCACCACCATCGCCCGCGCGCCAAAGCTCCGCGCAATCTCCGGCAGCACTGCAGCTTTGCCCTCGCCGAAGATCACGCGCGCAGCAGTCGCAAACTCGAACTGCATCGCGCTACCAGCCATTGTCGTCTGGAAACACAGCGATGTACTTCACGCTCTGCCGCGGCTCGGCCATCATGTCTGCCACCGCATCGCGCCACTTCGCGTAGTGCGAAGTCTCCTTATGCGCGGCCGGCGCCTCCGGCGTGCGGTACACCTCGGTCAGCACGAACCGCGTTGCATCATCCTGCTGCTGCATCACGTCGAACCGCGCAATTCCCGGCTCTTTGACACTCGCGCGCGCGTTTTCGAGCGTTGCCTGCCTGAAGTCCGCAACCGACTCCGGCTTGACCCGCACATGCACGTGAACAATCAGCATCGCAGTTGCCTCCGCCCCTATCCTACTGCTCTTCTCGCCGCGCGGCCGCGATCAACTTGCCCATGCGAAGCCGGTTCATGCCTCCTTCGCTCTCATACGAGATCTCGTCCATCACGTCGTGAATAATCTGAAGTCCGCGCCCGCTCTCGCGCAGCGACGACCGCTCCCGCGAATCAACTTCCGCAATTTCCACGCCTTCCTTCAGATCGCGGACCCGTTCCGCGGGCATCGGCACACCCCTGTCCTCGATCTCAATCACAAGCCTGCCGTCTTCTGCGCCCGCGCCCACCATCATCGTCTTTCCCGGTTCGTTCCGGTACGCGTGACGGATCACATTCACCATCGCCTCGCACGCGGCCAGCTCCACCTGGTACGCATCGATCTCGTCGAATCCCAAACTTGCGCACAGGTCGCGCAGCATCGCCGCAATGGAATTTACTTCGGCAAGCTCGCACCCGATCGCGCAGTGGATCCGCCTCAAGCGGGCCTCGAAGCATCGTGGGTCAACGCTGCGACAGCCTCTTCCGCCGTACCGAACATGCGGAAGATCTTGTCCATGCGCGTGAGCTTGAACATGCTTAAGATCGAGTGGCTCACTCCGCACAGAACCAGGTTGCCGTCCTCTTTTAGAGCCTTGAGAGCGGCAATCAGCCCGCCAAGCCCCATCGAATCGATGAACGTCAACCCGGTCAGGTCCAGAACGATCGCCCGGTCGGCTCTCGACACCGCCTCAACAAGCGACTTCTTGAAATCTCCGGCAACGTCCGCGGCAATGCGGGGCTGCATCACCTTCACCACCAGGACATCGCCTGACACCGTCTCCTCAAATCGCATCCTTACCTCCGATGGGCACTGCAATCATCTGTTTTAGCCGCATCATAACAGGACTGATCGCTGACTCCACCGTCGGTTGAATCACGCCGCGTGTGCGCGATACAATCGCCCTGCACAATCCCCGATCAGACATCCTTAACAGCAATCACAGTCCATCAAATCTACCCGGCCCACAAAAGGTGGCACCATGAGTTCAGCCCAGCCGCTCTGGAAATTACTTGGAGTGCTGTTCAAGCACCATCCCTGGCACGGCATCTCGCCCGGCGACGACGCTCCCACGCACGTGCAGTGCTTCATCGAGGTCGTGCCCACCGACACCATGAAGTACGAAATCGACAAGATCACCGGCTACCTTCGCGTCGACCGCCCGCAGAAATACTCCAATTTCTGCCCTGCGCTCTACGGCTTCGTACCGCAGACGTTCTGCGGAGAGCGAGTAGCCGCGTTATCGTCGGAAAAAACCGGCCGCACCCTCGAGGGCGACGGCGACCCGCTCGACATCTGCGTACTCACAGACCGCCAGATCAACAACGGCAACGTGATCGTCGAGTGCAAGCCCATCGGCGGCCTCCGCATGCTCGACGGCGGCGAAGCCGACGACAAGATCATCGCCGTCCTCGTCGCCGACGCCACCTACGGATCGCTCAACGACGTCTCCGAGCTCCCCGAAGGCGTCACGAACCGCCTCCGCCACTATTTCCTCACCTACAAGCAGGCCCCCGGCGCCACCGCGCCCAGTTGCGAGATCACCCACGTTTACGGCGCCGAAGAAGCACGCGACGTCATCCTTCGCAGCATGGACGACTACCAGGAGCGCTTCGGCGATCTCGAAACCATCCTCGACGCCGCAATGACCGCTATGAAGTAGCCATCAACCGTCGCTCTCGCGCCCGAATTCATCTTCCAGAGCCCGCCGGCGCAACGATCAAACAACAAGGCTCCCGGCGCCAGTCAGCGCGGGGAGCCTTATTGTTGTTCGCCGCAGGGCGATCAGGTTCGGGGGAGGGCAGGCGTCACAGTGGACAGGGCTCGCCTCTCAGCCGAGGCAGCCCCGCTCCCGCTGGTTTAGTTCACGTTGATGGTTACCGACCCGTATGCCTGGCAGTGAACCGGCAGCTTGTCGCCAAAGAAGAGATCGGAGCCCACGGCCCCAAGCACATCGCCGGGCTTCGGATAGTTCGCCTGGTTGTACTTGAACCCGCTCACCGGTCCCGTCGCCGCGTTCGACGTAAGCAGGCGGATCCCGATCGTCGTGTCGCCCGTGTGGTTGCACGTGAATGTAAACGGCTGTTCATCCCATCCGCTTGCGTTGATGTTCGGCGCGTTGAACGGCGAAGCATTCGCGGTCGAGATCGTCAGGATTCCCTTGTTGTCGAGCTCCTCGATGTCCCACCAGCCGTTGCTGTACGTGCTGCTCGTGACCGCGCTGCCATTCTCATCCACGGGATACGCAATCACCTTGTATGCTCCGTTCTCGTCTTTCGAGATCGTCTGATTAACGCAGGCGTCGTCCGTGCAGAGGTACCCCGCCTCGAGAACCCCTTTGAGCGTCAGGCTGATGCCTGAGTTGTCGCTGCCCGGGCTAAGCGTGAAGGACGTCTGCCCTTCCGCCAGCACGTAGCCGTTGTTCACGCCCACAAATCCATCGCTGATCGCGCCGCTGCCGCCGAGGCACCAGTCCGTGGTTCCCGACGCGTTCGCCAGGCACGCCCCGTTCACCTGGACCACGCCGAGCGTGTGCGCCACCTCCGAGACCGTCGTCAGGTTCACCGTGACGTCGATCTCCGTCGCGGTCACGTTCGACGTGTACGAGATGCTGCCGCCATCAGGCGTAGACGACTCGGGCGCGCTCGGCCCGGGTCCCTGAACCGGAGCGTCTCCATTCCACTGCGGCGTGAAGTTGGCGTCCAGTATCTTCGCTCCATCAAGGTAAATCTGGAAGTCTCCGTTGGCGCTTGAATCGACAAACTGGCTCCTGCTTTTAACTGCTGCCGCGCGCGCGCGAGCTTTGGACGACTGTGGGCCCGCCGTGAACTGGCTTCCGGGCGAGTGAATGGGAATGGCGAAAGTGACAGTACTGCTGCCCTTCTCCCCGGAGGAAGAAGTGGTCTTCGGATTTTGAGTGCCTTTCACGGCTCCGCATCCGATACATGTGACGAACAACGCAGTCAGGGAAAGAGGGGCAATACGCTTCATTTTGTTCAACTGGTCTCCTTTTTTTGTGGTTCTCCGCGAACCTGATTAGATAGATACACCGCGGATTGTGACCGCCAGTGCATTCCGTTCCATGGCAGCGGCATTCAGGAGGGTTGCGGGAAGCGATTCCCATTTCGGCGCGCATCGCGTGGCGATCGGGCGTGGCGTGAAATCGCATTGACTTCGTGACGGGCGATACGCTGCGCCGGCCTTCGCAGCAGCGCCACGCCAGAAATCAGCGTTGGATCGTCTGCGATCTGAGTGAGACGATTTCTATCGCGGCTGTTCAGTCAAAGGTGGTGGCGGCGTTCGAGTCGCTGAGTCTGGAATTCAATCGCGGTCCTGCTGTTTCAGTTCGCGGCGTTCCGGTGCGGAAGGGAGAGATTATGAACCGCGAACGGCAGCACGGCCGCGACATCGACGTAGGGAACCCACCGCGCAAGCCTCTCCCGATGATGTGCGGTGAGAAGCCTGCATCCAACGTACTCGGCCAGCACGATGGAAACGCCGGATGCATAGAGCGCGGGCTGACTCCTCACGATTGCGCCGGGAAGAATCATCTCGTGGTTGTTTGTGTCCTCGAGAGCGCGATGAGTGGAATATGCGTCGAGTCCGCGCGCCGCTCCATCGAGCGCGAAGCCGGCAATCAACCAGGCCGACACACGCCTCGGAGGAACCTGCTCTGTGCCGGCCCGACGGACAAAGGCCGCGGCGGGATCGCTGGCGCTCGGCGCGGCAGCCGGCGCGGCAATCGGGGCGTCCGGAAACTCCGCAGGCACTGAGACCGCGCAGGATGCCAGCAACAATGCAATTAGGGCGCTTCGCACAAGTGCTCCTTCAATGGGTGCCACGGCTTATATCGGCAGAAATCCCGGAAGGCCGCAAACATTGCGAAATGGACGATTCTGACACACTGCCCGCGCCCCGCACCTATCCCGAGCGGCCCTCGAAAGCGCCCCGGCATCCTCCCCGTTTTCGGGATAGCCTTGACAGCCGTCACTTACTTTTTTACTCTAGGCATGTTCGATCAATGCCTTATGGAAAACAGCACAAGCACACCACGCGATCTCTTTCCCGGCGCCCTCGAGATGATGATCCTCGAGTCGCTCCGCCGCCAGCCTGCCCACGGCTACGCCTTGGTCCAGCACATCCAGCAGCGCTCCAACAACCTGCTTCAGGTCGAAGAAGGTTCGCTCTACCCCGCCCTCCAGCGCCTGCTCAAGGCAAAGCTCGTCCGCGCCGCTTGGGCTGTGTCGCCCTCGACCAACCGCCGCGTGCGCATCTACGAAATCACCAAAACCGGCACGCGCCACCTCGAGCGCGAGATCTCAAGCTTCGACCGCATGCTCGAGGGCGTCCAGATGGTGCTCGGGCCCGGCCGCCGCGCCGCGAATTCCTGAAAGGCAATGCAGCAATGAGTTGGATTGAACGAGTCTTTCGCCGCCGCCGTCTCAACGACGAACTAGGCGAAGAGATGCGCGAGCACATCGAACAAAAAACCGAGCAGTTGATGCGCCTCGAAAATCTCTCCCGCGCCGAGGCCCGCCTGGCCGCGCTTCGCGCCTTCGGCAATCCATCTCTCATCGAGACGCGGAGTCGCGAAGTCTGGCAGTGGCCCACGCTCGAGTCGCTCCTTGCCGACCTCAGGCTCGCGTTGCGCCGTCTCGCAAAGTCGCCCGGCTTTGCCGTCACCGTGCTGCTCACCCTCGCCATCGGCATTGGCGCCAACACCGCGGTATTCAGCGTCGTCAACAGCGTTCTTCTCAAGCCGCTGCCCTATCCCGAGCCGGAACAACTGGTGGCAGTGTGGCTGCACGCCCCCGGGGCGGCTGGGCTGGCCAACTTCTCCGAAGGGCTGCGCCTTTCGCCGTCGATGTATCTCACCTTCGCGGAACACAACCGCACATTTCAGTCCATCGGCGTGTGGATCTCAGGCACAGCCAACGTCACGGGCATCGCGCAGCCCGAAGAAGTGCACGCAACGTACATCAGCGACGGCGTGCTGCAGACGTTCAACGTTTCGCCGGCTGTGGGGCGGTGGATCCTGCCCGCCGACCAGGTCCCGAACAGCCACCGGGTCGTGATGCTGAGCTACGGCTACTGGCAGCGGCGTTTTGGCGGCGACACGTCCGTCGTCGGGCGCAACATCGAAGTCGATTCCCAGGCGCGCGAGATCGTCGGCGTAATGCCGCGCGGCTTCGAGGTCGTCAACCAGGACTTCGACATGCTCATCCCGCTGGCCTTCGATCCGCGCCATCAGATCCTCGCCGGCTTCGGCTATAACGGCATCGCCCGCCTCAAACCGGGCGTGACGATCAACGAGGCCGACGCCGACATCGCGCGCATGCTCGACATCTGGATGGACTCGTGGACTAACGGCCCCGACGGCGGCGACCCGCATTTCTACAGGATCTGGAAGATCTCTGGCGCCATCCGCCCCATGAAGCAGGAAGTGATCGGCAGCGTGGGCAGCGTGTTGTGGGCGGTCATGGGCACCATCGCCATCGTGATGCTGATTGCCTGCGCCAACGTGGCGAACCTGCTGCTGGTGCGCGTCGAGGCGCGCCGTCAGGAACTGGCGGTCCGCGCGGCCCTGGGCGCAAGCCGGGCGCGCATAGCCGGCGAGGTGCTTGGCGAGTGCGTGCTGCTCGCGCTCATCGGCGGCGCCGCCGGCATCGCGATCGCCGAGGCCGGCCTGAGTCTGCTCGTCCGAATCGGCCCGGCGAACCTTCCGCGCCTGAATGAAATATCTCTCGACGCGCGCTCGATCGCGTTCACCGTTGGCCTTTCACTCGTCTCGGCGCTCCTCTTCGGTTCCATTGCGGCGCTCAAATCGATGCGGCCCACAGCGTCGCTGGCGCAGGCCTCCGCGAGCCGAACTGCCAGCACAAGCCGCGAGCGGCAACGCGGGCGCCACCTGCTCGTGGTAGCGCAGGTGGCCATGGCGATGGCGCTGCTTGTCAGCGCGGCGCTCATGATCCGCACGCTTGCAGCGCTTCGCCGCGTCGACCCCGGATTTGCCGACGCAGACCACGTGCAGACCCTGCGCATAGCAATTCCACGGCAGCTCGTTTCCGATGAGCAGGCCGCCATGCGCATGGAGAACAACATTGTCGACAAGCTCGCCGCGATTCCTGGCGTGCATTCGGTGGGGTTTGCGCGAGCTGTGCCGATGGATGAAGACGATCCGGCCTGGAACAACATCTCTATCGAGGGCAGGGTCGAGCGCCCCGGAACTGCGCTGATGCGGCTGTTCAATTACACCTCGCCGGGATACTTCAAGACCGCGGGCACGCGCCTCGTGGCCGGCCGCGACTACACGTGGGACGACATCTACGGCTTGAGGCCCGTGGTGATCCTCTCGGAGAACCTGGCGCGGGAGGAGTGGGGCTCGGCGCAGGCAGCCATCGGCAAGCGCGTCAGAATCATGCCCACCCAGCCGTGGACCGAGGTCGTCGGCGTTGCCCAGGACGTGCACCAGAATGGCGTGGGAGAACAGGCCCCTGCGACCGTGTACTGGCCTCCGATGGTGAAGGTTCCCTGGGCAAACAATGCTATCGACACGCAGCGCAACGTGACCTTTGTTGTGCACAGTGACCGCGCGGGAACCGAGAGCCTGCGCAGCGAGATCCAGCAGGCCGTGTGGCAGGTAAATGGCAACCTTCCCGTAGCATCGATGCGGACTTTGGGCGAAATCTACGCACGATCGATGGCGCGCACCTCCTTCACCCTCATCATGCTCGGAATCGCCGCGGCTATGGCCCTTGCGCTCAGCATAATCGGCATCTTCGGGGTCATCTCGTATTCCGTCTCGCAGCGCACGCGCGAAATTGGAGTCCGCATGGCGCTCGGAGCGCAGAAGCGCGAACTGCGATGGATCTTTGTGCGTTCTGCGCTGGTTCTCACCGGGATCGGAATCGTCATCGGCCTCGGAGCTGCAACGGCGATTGCGCAGCTGATGAGAACGCTCTTATACGGCGTGAGGCCGCTCGATCCCATCAGCTTCGCAGCCGTCCCGCTCATTCTCGCCGCGGCCGCCGCGCTCGCAAGCTATCTGCCCGCGAGCCGCGCAGCCAGCCTCAATCCCGTGGACGCGCTCAAAGCCGAGTGATCGTCCCCGGCAGCCGCGCGGACCGCTAATGTGACTGGGCCCGCGCCAGCACCGCGGGATTCTCCGGCGCGTGCAGATAGTGGCCGGCGTACTCGAGAAACGCCGGCCAGTTGGGCACAGGCGTGTGCCCGTACTGGTGCTCCCGGAACGCGAGCTCCCCGTCCGTCAGCGCCGTCCCCACCGGCGGAAACTCCTTCGTGCCAAGGTCCTTCTTTCCCAGCAGCGTGTACACCGGCCCCGCGGCCACCTCCGCAAGGAACATTCCCTTCGGATCGGCCCACGCATCCCCGCCCGTTTCCGCATAGCCATCGCCATCAAGCGATCCGCCGCCGATAAACACTGGCCGCGGCGCGCTCAGCGCAATCAGCTCGTGATTGTCCACGGGCAGATCCCCAGGATTCAGCGGCCCGCCATAGCGCAGAAAATTTCCGCAGAACCAGTGGTACAGCGACGCAGACGCAAGGTTCGACATCTGCTCGCCGTAGATGTGCCGATATAACTTCGCTCCGCCCTCGCCCGACGAACTCGAGTACGCAATCGCAAACCGCTGGTCATACGCCATCGCCACCAGCACGGCCTTGCCGAACCGCGAATGCCCCACCAGCCCAACCTGGCGCGCGTCCACCGCCCGATCCATCTCCAGGCAATCGAGCGCACGGCTCGCGCCCCACGCCCACGCCCGCAGCGCGCCCCAGTCATTCACGCCGCGTGGCTGACCCTTGTTCATCAGCCCGATAATGCCCTCCGTCAGTCCGTCGCCCGAATCCGCCTGAAAACTTACCGGGTTCAGCACCGCGAATCCCCACCCGCGCTCCAGCGCCTCGCGGCCGTCCACGCCCCAGTGCCCCGGTGTTCCCGGCGCAGGCGGAACGGCAAACGGCCGTGCAATCGCTCGATCCCAATCCTTCTGAAATGCCAACTCCATTAACACGGGCACAGGTCCCGGAGCACGCGCCGGCGTGAACAATACCATATCGATCTTCACTTCGATCTGCGGATACGACGAGTTATCGACATGCCCCGCGAGCCGCTTCGTGATCACGTCGATGCCGCGCCAGTTCTCGGGCGTGACGCTCACCACCTCCCAATTCACGGCAGGCAGATGCTCGGGCGCGCGGCCCAGAATCTCGCGCTCGTAGTCGTCCACGATCTCCGGCCGCCGCTTGCTCCACCATTGTTCCTCCGTAGTCACCCGCTTCCCGTTCCGCATCACCAGCGGATCGGGCAAACTCGGATAACGGTCCGCACTCTTCAGGTCGTAGTTCGTCGCGTTGGGCGACTTCGGATCGGTCGCCGGCGGCCGCCGCATCTGAGCGTCTGTCAGTCCCAGTAGATGCATCAGCCGTTCGCGATCCTCAGCCGCAGTCAAATGAACCGGGGCAGCCTTCGTCGCACTTGTAACGGGCAATGCACCTCCGCCTTCCGGCGCGCGAAGATAACGGCTTGCGAACGTGATGAACGTCGGCCAGTTTGGAGCCGGCGTATGCCCACCGCTGTGCTGCCGGAACGCAATATCGCCGTCGATCAGCGGCGTTTCGATGGGCGGAAACGTCGCGGTCCCCATATCCTTTTTGCCCAGCAGCCTGTACACAGGTCCGGCCGCCGCGGCCGCCATGAACATTCCCTTCGCATCCACCCATCCATCGCCCTGCGTCGCGCCGCCCGAGATGAACACCGGACGCGGCGCGCACAGCGCGATCAGCTCATGCGCATCCACCGGCAGATCGCCTGTGTTCAGCGGCCCATCGTATTTCAAAAAATTTCCAGCCACCCAATGGAAGCTCACCGCGGCCGAAATGTTCCCAACCTCCTCGCCGAAGATATGCCGGTAGAGCTTTGCTCCCGCCTCGCCCGACGAGCTGATGTATCCGATCGCAAAACGCGGGTCGTATGCCATTGCAACCAGCGCGGCCTTCCCGTAGCGCGAGTGCCCTTCTATGCCGACCTGCTTCGCATCGACAGCCTTGTCCGTCTCAAAATAATCCAGGCACTTGCTCGCGCCCCACGCCCACGCCTTCAGCACTCCCCAGTCGTCCAGGCTCCGCGGCTGTCCCTTGTTCACCAGGCCGATAATTCCCTGCGTGAGCCCCGCGGCATTGTCCGGCTGCACGCTCGCCGGAACGTACTCTGCGTAACCCCACCCCTTCGCCAGAACCTGCTGCTGCCACGTGGGTCCCTGTTGCTGTTGCGCGAATTGCGGAAAGCGTTTGCGCATCTGCTCCATGAACTCCTTGCTGAAGCCCAGCTCCACGATCACCGGAACCGGTCCTTTCGCATCGGCGGGCGTTGAGAGCTCCAGGTCGATATCCACCTTGATCTCCGGGGCGGCGGAATTCTCCACGTGCCCGACAAGCTTCTTCGTCACCACGTCGAATTCGCCGTTCTTCTCCCGCGTCGTGCTCACCACCTCCCAGTTCACCTTCGGCAAATGCGTCGGCGTTCGCCCCAGTACGTTCTCGTCATACAGCTCAACGATCTGCGGCCTGCGCTGCCCCCACCACTGCTTCGCGGTTGTCACACGCTTGCCGTTGTTCAGCGTCAGCGGGTCCGGCAAGTTGGGATAAATATCCGCTTTGCTCTCGTCATAATTGGCGGCATTCGGCGCCTTGGGATTGCCTCCGTCCGCTCCCGGCCGCAGCTCCTTGATGCCGAGCAGGTCCATCTCGCGCTGGCGCTCCTTCTCGTTCTCGGCCTGGATCGCCAGCATCTCCGGCGTGGGCTGGAACGTCTGCCGCGTCTGCGCAGGCGCCGCAGACGGAGCAGCCTGCCCAGCCAGGCAGACCGCGCCGGAAATCAGCATGAGAACGACACCAATCGAACAAGCCGCAGCGCGCGCAGAGCTGAATCGCATGAGAAAACTCCCATACAAACATCGAATTTGCAAGCGCGGCAAGAATATCGATTTAGCTATGGTCGGACAAGCGCAAATTGCCATTCCGCCAACCACATGACAACATCAGCCGCTTTTTCCCCGACAGAAAGTCAAGTCATCGCCCGCAAAGCCGATGTATCCATCGAGACCATCCGGAGAGGACGCACGGTCATGTCGCTTGCCCGCAATATTCGTCTTTCAAACAAATTCTTCATCGCATTCGGAATCGTGTGCGGGCTGTGCGTGGTACTGGGAGGATTTACCTTCGCCACATTCCACAGCATCGCAGCCAAGAGCGCAGTTGTTAGCGCGGAACACATTCCGTCGCTGATCTATATCGACCAGGTCCGCATGGGAATAGTGAACGAGCGGAACGAAGACCTCGAGCTGCTTCTCTGCCAGATTCCGGCCTGCACCTCCACGCACACCGACCGTCGCGCCAAGGCAATCGAAAACTACCGCGCAGCACTCAAGCAGATGGAACCGCTCATCGAGCCCGATCAGCGGCCGCACTTTGAACAGCTTGTTGCGGCGATCCGGACGTATCAGGATGCAAGCGATCGCGGGTTGGCGCTGCTCCAGCAAACCAAGGTCGGCGAAGCCCTCGACCTGATGTCCTCCGACGCAACCAACGCCGCCATCACGTCGGCCCTGTCGGCCGCGGAAACCGGGTTTCACCTGCACGCGCAGATCGCCGGCGACCAGGCCGCGGGAATGACACGCGACAGCTCGCGTGCAACGTGGATCGATCTTGGATTGACGCTCTTCATCCTGCTGCTTGCGGCGGCGACGGGAGCGGTCCTCACCCGCGTGATCGCGCCTCGCGTCGGCCATGTAACCGAGGCCCTCGAAAAGCTCGCGTCGAAAGACCTCACCGCGCGCGTGCGCGTGACCGGCACCGACGAGATCGGCCGCATGGGAGACGCGCTCAACCGCAGCGTCACCGCTCTGCGCGAAGTCATCGAGTCCGTCTCCAGGGGCGCGCAAACTCTTTCCACCGCGACCAACCAGATGAGCGCCCGGGCCGTTCAGAGCGCCGCCAACTCGCACACGCAGTCCAGCAAGACCAACCAGATCGCCGCCGCCGCTCAGGAGATGACCGCCACCATCGGCGAGATCAGCCATAACGCCGAAGGAGCCGCACAGGCCAGCCGCATCTCCGCCGAGACCGCCGACCAGGGCGGAGCCGTCATGCAGGCCGCCGCGCAGACCATGGAGACGATCGCCGGCGCCACCAGTTCCGTCTCCGACAAGATGACCTCGCTCGCCGCGCGCTCCGAGGAGATCGGCAAGGTAGTCAACGTGATCCAGGAGATCAGCGAGCAGACAAACCTGCTCGCGTTGAACGCCGCCATCGAAGCCGCGCGTGCAGGAGAGCACGGCCGCGGATTCGCAGTCGTCGCCGGCGAAGTGCGCCGCCTCGCCGAACGCACCAAGAGCGCAACCGAAGAGATCGCCGGCACAATCCGCAGCATCCAGGACGAAACCCGCGCCACACTCCAGTTAATGGACGACAGCCGCTCCGCGGTCGAGAACGGCATGAACGAAACCAGCCGCGCGCGCAAGAGCCTCGAAGCGATGATCGAATCCTCCAAGGAAGTGGAGCACCAGATCCAGCTCATCGCCACAGCCGCCACCGAGCAGACCTCCGCCTCCGGTGAGATCTCCGAATCCGCCGGGCAGATCTCGCAGCTCGCAACCGAAACCTCGCAGGGCGCGGAAGAAGCCGTGCAGGCCCTCAAGGACCTCGCCTCGCTCGCCGCCGACCTCGACAGCATGATCCGGCAGTTCCGCGTGGAGGAAAGCAATCACGACGAACACCGCCCGAGCCTGCGAGTCGAACCCGGCATATCCCCGATCTTCCGGACCGCGCACTCATAACCAATCCGCACCACGAGAAGGCCGTCGCCCGGGGGATAGGTCGCACCCTCCCTCGGGCTTCCCCTTTTTCAAATTCGAGCGTAACTTAGCGACAATTCCGCTGCCATCAATGCGATTCCTTGCAGATTCAAACCGAGCCCCGCCCGCTATGTTAGCCTCCGTTTGAAGGGTTCCCCATTCCCCGCGTCCGCAACCCTTCGCACCCGAATGCATCCTTGTGTTCTGGGAGAGGGAAAGCATGAGCGCCGTCAAGTATGACCTCACCGTCATCGGCTCCGGTCCTTCCGGGCAGCGCGCCGCCGTCGCCGCTTCCAAGATGAAAAAACGGGTGGTCGTCGTCGAGTCGCGCTCGGTCGTCGGCGGCGTCTGCATCAACACCGGAACAATTCCCTCGAAGACTATGCGCGAGGCCGTGCTGCATCTCTCCGGCTACAACTACCGTTCCGTCTACGGCATGAATTACCGCGTCAAGGAAAAGATCACCATGGCCGACCTCGCATTCCGCGTACAGGCCGTGATCAAAACCGAAGTGGACGTGACCGAGGCGCAGCTCTCGCGCAACGGCATCGACATCGTGCACGGCATCGCCCATTTCATCGATCCCACGCATGTGCGCGTCGAAGGTCCTGCCGGCGACACCACGCTCGAGGCTGATCACACCATCATCGCCGTCGGCACGCGTCCCGCTTCCTCGCCCAAGGTGCCCATCAACGGCCGCACCATCATCAACAGCGACCAGGTCCTCGACCTGCCCGCCCTCCCGCGCACTCTCATCGTTGTAGGCGGCGGCGTTATCGGCGTCGAGTATGCCTGCATGTTCGCCATCCTCGGCGTCCGCGTCTCCATCATTGAAAAGCGCGCCAAGCTCCTCGAATTCGCCGACCAGGAGATCGTCGAAGCGCTCAGCTATCACCTCCGCGACAGCCGCGTCACGCTGCGCCTCGGCGAGGAAGTCGAAAGCGTAGAGGAGCTGCCCGATGGCGGCGTCGTCGCCAACCTCGAAAGCAAGAAGCGCGTCTCCGGAGAAGCCCTGCTCTTCGCCGTAGGCCGCCAGGGCGCGATCGACGACCTCAACCTCGCTGCCACCGGCATTGAGGCGGACCCGCGCGGCCGCATTCCCGTCGACGAGCACTACCGCACCAAGGTCGACCACATCTACGCCGTCGGCGACGTCGTCGGATTCCCCGCACTCGCCTCGGTCTCCATGGAGCAGGGCCGCATCGCCGCGCACCGCGCCTTCAACGACAACTCCACCAACACGAATCCCAGCTTTTATCCCTACGGCATCTACACCATTCCCGAAATCAGCTTCATCGGCAAAACAGAAGAGCAATTGACCGACGAGGACGTGCCCTACGAAGTCGGCATGGCCTACTACCGCGAAGTAGCGCGCGGCCAGATCCGCGGCGATACCACCGGCCGCCTCAAGCTCATCTTCCATCGCGACACCCGCAAGGTGCTCGGCGTCCACATCATCGGCGAAGGCGCAAGCGAGCTGATCCACATCGGGCAGGCCGTCATGACGCTCGATGGAACCGTGGACTACTTCGTCTCCACGGTCTTCAACTATCCAACGCTGGCGGAGTGCTACAAGACGGCGGCCTTCAACGGTCTCGGACGGCTGCATCAGTATCAGGCCGGGTAGGCAACACGGAGGGCGCTATGACTGTCGCCATCGGCGTAGTGGTTACCGAACACATCGTGGCTGGCCGGCTCGCCGATCACAAGCTCATCGGCAAAACTGTGCGCTTCCCGGCCGAGGGCGACGAAGCCGACGCCCTCACCGCCATCCCAGGCGGCGATCTCATGAACACGCTCGCCTCGCAGATTGCTGGTCTCGTAGCCGAAAACGCTGAGAAGGTCGACGCCATCGGCATCGCGGTCCCCGGTGTCATCCGCCACAACGTCGTCGAAGACAGCCCGAATCTCACCCAGATCAAGGGCATGCACATGGGCGAAGAACTCGGCCGCGTGCTGTCTGAGCGCGGCATCACCGCGCCCGTCCACATCGCCAACGACGCAGACGCAATCGCTGCCGGCGTCGCCGCCACGCGCGGCCAGCTCAACCGCCTCACGCGTGTCTGGACCATCGGCAACGGCATAGGCTACGGCCGCTGGCCCTACGTCGAAGGCGTCTGGGAGGGCGGCCACGTCACCGTCACCCTCGATCCGAAAGAGCGCTTCTGCGGATGCGGCGGCGTCGGCCATCTCGAAGGCATCATGGGCTACCGCGCCATGCGCATGCGCTTCCTCGACAAGGAGCCCGAAGAAGTCTTTGCCGCCGCGCGCCAGGGCGATCGCGAGTGCCGCGAGTTCGTCGACCTGTGGCATCGCGCGCTCGCCGCCGCCACAGCATCGTTCATCCATCTCGCCGGCCCAGGCCGCTTCTACTTCACCGGGCACAACGTCGGCTTCCTCGAGGTGAACCTGCTCCGCCGGCATCTCGAAGGCATGGTAAAGATGAGTCCGCTGCAAAGCTACTCGCTCGAGGTGCTGCCCCCCGACGACGAAACCGCCCTCATCGGCGCCGGAGTAAGCGCAGTCCGCGCCCTCACTTGGTAGGCGCCGCTTTCATCCGCTGCTGAACCCCAGCGTGTATCCTCCTTGTGCACCAGAATCGTGCTCCATTCGCGCTTCATCCGAGTAATCGCTGCGCATTAAAAGTTTGCACACGGAGACACCCATGAACCTCAAGCCTCTCGTTGTTTCCTCTTTCGCGGCCGTGCTTTGTTGCTCCGCATTCGCCCACGCACAGGACAACGGCCCCTACAAGGTCATCAAGATTCAGCTCACCGGTGGCGACGGCGGCTTCGACTACGTCACCGCCGATCCCGACGACCGCAATCTCTTCGTCGCCCGCTCCGGACCCGAAGGCCACATCGGCGTCTTCAATCTCGACACCCTCGCCCAGGTCGGCGACATCCCCGGCGTTAGCGCCCACGGCGGCGCGGTCGATACCGCAACCAGCCACGGGTTCGCCACCTCGACTCCCGTAACCATGTTCGACGCGAAGACCTTCGCGATCATTAAGAAGATCGACACTGGCGGCCACCCCGACGGCTACCTCAACGACCCGTACAATCACCACTTCTACATCCTCAGCCACGCCGAGCCGAACATCATCGTTCTCGACGACAAAGATGGCTCGATCCTCGGCACCATCAACATCGGCGGCGCGCCCGAGCAGTCCGTCGCCGACGGCCAGGGAAAAATCTACGTCGACATCGAAGACAAGGCCGCCATCGCCGTCATCGACGCCAACACCATGAAGATGGTCGGCAAATACGATCTATCGAGCAAGGGCGGCGGCTGCGCGGGCCTCGCCATCGACGTGAAGAACAACATCCTCTTCGCCGCCTGCCGCGACAAGAAAAACATGGTCATCCTCTCCGCCACTGACGGCCACATCATCACCGACCTGCCCATTGGCAACGGCTGCGACGGCGCCGTCTTCAATCCCGACACCATGGAGACCTTCAGCTCGCAGGGCGACGGAACCCTCACCGTCATCAAGGAGAACTCGCCCACCGACTTCGTAGTCGAGCAGACCGTTCCCACGCCCGCGCGCGCAAAAACGCTCACCCTCGACACGAAGACCGGCAACATCTACTCCATCACCGCCGAGTTCGGCCCTGTTCCTGCACCTCCGGCAACGCCACCCACTCCGCCCGCCAGCGCCACGCCCCCGGGTGCCCCGCCCGCAGGTGCACCTCCGCAAGGCGGCCCTCCCGCATGGATGCGCGGCCCCCGCGCTCCGATGATCCCCCACTCGTTCCAGATTCTCGTGATCGGAAAATGACCCGCTGAATCGCTCATCAGGCGCTGCGCATCAATCGATCCGCAGCGCCTTCATCGGGTCAAGCCGCGAAGCCCGCACCGCCGGAACCCACACCGCCAGCAGCGCCACCAGGCTCAAAATAATCGGCACGGAGACAAACACCGTCGGGTCCCAGCTCTTCACTCCATAAAGCGAACTCGCAATCAGCCGCGCAAGCCCGAACGCCGCACCCACGCCGAGCACCACTCCCGCAATCGCCAGCCGCATCCCCTGCCACACTACCATCCGCCGGATGCGCTGCCGGTCCGCGCCCAGCGCCATGCGGATCCCGATCTCCCGCACGCGCTGCGTCACCGAGTACGCCATCAGCCCATAGATCCCGATCGCCGCCAACACCAGCGCCGAAACCCCGAAGATCGTCAGCAGCAGCATATTGAAGTCCTGGCTCGCCGTGGAACGCACCACGATCTCATCCATCGTCCGCACGTGCGCCACCGGGAATCCTCCGCTCGCGTCGCGCAGTTGCTCGGTCACCCCCGCCGTAACCTGGTGCGGATCGCCGTGCGTCCGCATCACCCACGTCAGCGGCGAAATCCTCGAATTCAGCAGCGTGACTCCGTCCGTCATCTGCGCAATCGGAATCACCATCAGAGCCCCGGGCTCGTTGTTCAGCCCGCCGTCGCGCACGTCGCCGCAGATGCCGATGATCGTCCGCGGCCCCTCTACGAACTCAGGCCCAACGCCCTTTCCAATAATGATCTGCTGCCCGATCGGGTCCTCGCCCTTCTTCCAATACTGCTTCACCATCGCCTCGGTAATGATCACCACTCCCGGCGCGGCGCCATCGTCGTTCACGGAAAAGTCGCGCCCGCGCACAATCGGGATCCGGAATGTGGCAAAGTAACCCGGCGACGTGGCCTTCCACTCCGCGCCGCCGGTATTGGGGCCGTTCGTCGTCGGCCGTCCAACTACATAGAATCCCAATCCAAATCCGCCCTCGAGCGGCACCGAGTTCGTCACCGCAACATCCTCGATCCCGGGAATCGCCTTGATCCGCTCGCGGCTGTCGCGGATAAGCTGCGCCACACCCGCCGTCTTCTCATAGCGCGCCCCCGTCAGCGCCATCTCCATCGTCAGCACGTTGTGTGAGTCGTAGCCTGGATTCACCGCCCGCAGCGCAATAAACGTGCGAATCAGCAGTGCCGCGCCCACCAGCAGCACTAGCGCCAGCCCCACCTCGCTTACGATCAGCACCGACCGCGCGATGCTCTGCCGAAGCCCGAACCCCGACCTGCTGCCGCCCTCGTTCATCGTCGCCGCCAGGTCAGGCCGCGACGCGCCGAATGCGGGAAACAGCCCGAACAGGATCCCCGTCAGCAGCGAGACACCAATCGTGAACAGCGCCACGCGCCAATCCACCGTTACGCCCGCGCCGTTTTCGCCAATGCGCGGAATGTCGCCCGGGCTAATGCTCAACAGCCACCGCACTCCCGCAAACCCCAGCCCCAGCCCGATCGCCCCGCCCATCAGCGCCAATAAAACACTCTCCGTCAGCAGTTGCCGGATCATCCTCGAACGCTGCGCCCCCATCGCCGATCGAATCGCAAACTCGCGCTTGCGCCCCGCAGCCCTCACCATCAACAGGTTGGCCACATTGGCGCAAGCGATCAGCAGCACAAAACTCACCGCGCCAATCAGCACCAGCAGCGACTTGCGTACGCCCGCAACGATCGAGTCCTTCAGCTTCTGTGCACTGAATCCCCCATCGGGATCGGCAAGCGGATACTTCCGCTTGAACTCGGCATAGCCAACCTTCAATTGCGCCTTGGCCTGTTCCAGCGTGACGCCCGGCTTCAATCGCCCGGCCCCCATAAAGTAGTGCGCCTGGTCGTCGGAGTTCGGCGGGAACTGGAATGGCAGCCAGACGTCCGCCGCCGGGTCGGTTTCAAACCCGCGCGACGTAACGCCAATCACGGTGTAAGGCTCGCCGCTCAGCGATATAGTCTTCCCCACCATCTGCGGATCGGCCCCGTACTTGCGCTTCCAGAACCCGTAACTGAGCACCACCACGTTGCCGCCGTGCGGCAGGTCCTCCTGCGGCGTAAACGTGCGCCCCAGTTCCATGCGCGCGCCGAAGAGCCGGAAGTACGCTTCGGTCACGTGCACCCCGTGGATCTGCTCCGGAACCCCTCCGGTAAGATTCAGCCCCTTGCCGCTGAAGTCGTACGCGGCCACGTCCTGGAACACGTTCGTCTGCTGCTGCCAGTTGTGAAACTTCGTCACCGACGCCCCGGGCCCGCCGTCGGGGTCGTTTCGAGAAGTAAGCATGAACTGGATGATCCGGTCAGGCTCGGGATAAGTGAGCGGCTTCAACAGCACCGAGTTCACTACCGAGAAAATCGCCGTGTCCGCTCCGATCCCCAGCGCCAGCGCAGCAATCACCGACAGCGTGAATCCCGGGTTCTTCCAGAACATGCGCAGCGCATGCCGAACGTCATTGAGAAATGCAGCCAGGATGACCTCCCGCGGAATCGGGCCCGAATAACCCCTCAGATAAAAGGAAGACGAAAAAGACCGGACAATAGTTCACAACAACCGACGAGGGACGAGGGGATCGGGACCCTGGGGCGTATGCAATCTGGGAGTGAGACCTCGAATTCACGGATAGGTGAGCGCGAACTAACTTCAGCGTATGGTCCCGTCAAGTCCAGTTCTCGAACTTGAGTCCCTTTACTCGCCCAAACTCGCGCGTGTTGTTGGTCACGAGCGTCAATCCCAGGCAGAGCGCGTGCGCCGCGATCAATAAATCATTGCCTCCAATCATGGCCCCGCGGCGATGGAGATCGGCTCGAATCCTTCCATAATCCGAGGCCGCCCTCTCGGGAAAATCAAGAACCTCGATGTGCTTCAGCAATACGAGGAGGCGCGCTTCATCCCTCGCTCGTTGCGGCGACAACTCCACGCCGAAAGCCAACTCGCATCGCGTGACTACGGAGATACAGACATCGGTCACGTCGAGCTTCCTGAGCTTCGCCAGCACTGGCGCACTCGATCCCTTCATCACATACGAAGCAATATCCGTGTCGAGCATGTAGCGGGGCATCTAGAATTTCCGCTCCTGAACCGGAAGATCCTCGACATTCTCCATGTATTCTTCCGAAGCAAAAGGCCCCGAAAGTAGCTCGGACCAATCCGATGGGCGCGGTGACAGGATCACGTCGTCTCCGCGCTTGCGAATAAAAACTTCCGATGTATTGAACTGAAATTCCTTCGGCAGCCTGACCGCCTGGCTGCGATTATTCATGAAGATTTTCGCTGTCCGCTGCACGGTGGAACTCCTCGCTGGCATATACAAAAGTATATGCCACTTGAGACCATTGTGCAATGAGCCTTCAGAACAGGCCTGCCGCTACCGCTTCCTCAAATAAGTCTGCGAAATCCGGTCGTGCCAGCTCAGGTGGTCCTCATCGAACACTGACCACACCAGCCCAAGCCCCATCGGCAAAAGCGACAGCGCCATCGCCGCCAGTCTCGTCCGCAGCTGCGCGCGCGACGGGCTCTCATCCTCGAAGTTGCACAGCGCGATCCCCGCATACCGCATCCCCGCCGTCGACCACCCCAGGCCGTAGAACAGCGCGTGGTACAGGAACCCTGCCGCCAGCAGCCCGCAGGCCACCATCATCTCCGCGGACTTCCCTGCCGGCGCGTGCGCCATGCGCGAAGTCAGCGTCATGGCCGTCGCGAACACAGCGCCAAGAATCAGCGACCCGTCCACCACCGTCGCCATCAGCCGCCGCCCCATCGGAGCAAGGAAAATCCGCTGCTCGCGAGCCGGCTCCGCAGCCGCCCGCTCCAGGTCTTGCGGATGCGCGTCCAGCTCAATCCCCGACCACTCCGGCCCCGCCCATGCGGCCTGCAGTTTCCCTGCCGCGGCCAACGCGGCCGGCTCGGTCGAAACCGCCCCCGGATCCACTTCGAAGATGCTCAATTGCTTCTGCGGTTCAGCCGCCGCCGGAGCCTCTGCCAGCCGTGGCCGCATCTTGCGCGCGGCCACCAGCTCACGTGGAAACTCAATCAGGTTCGCGGCCGCAATCTGGGTGTCCACCGCAATCGGCTCGTTGCGTAACGTCGCGCTCATCTGCGCCGGTGTCCACCAGTCCTCCGCGGAAAACTCGAGTTCCTCTTCCACGCGAGGCGGCCGCTGCCCCAGGGCCCGCACCGGTATATCCGGTTCCCAGCGGATATCGAACACCTTGCCGTCAACCACCTCATGCGTAACCACAGGCTCGAGCGCTGGCACCGGCACCGCCATCGCCGCGCAGTCAACCTTTGGCTGTTCCTCATTTGCTGCGACCGCAATCGCCGGCTCCGGAGCAGCAACCTCCGGCACCCGATCGGCCACCGGCTCGGCCGGCAGCGCCGCCGCTTCTTCGCGCACCGCGCGCGTAATGCTCTCCACCACCGCCGGGCCGCGCATCGGCGGCTCATTCGCGGCCGCGTGCAGCTCCGCCAGCGCGGACTCGGCCGCTGCCTGCGCTTCCAGCGCCACCTGCGTGGCAATCTCCGCCGCGCGCACCGCCGTGCGAGCCTCTTCGGCCTGCATCTGCGTATAGCTCGGCGCCTTCGCATAGCGCGCCGCAACCTTGGCCGCCGCCAGTGCTGCGCGGCTGTTGCCGAACTGGTGCGCTTGTGACTGAACCTGCTCCGCGGACTTTCCTGCCTTGCGGCTCTTGTGCTCAGCAAGGCGTCGGTTCACTTCCTCTTTCCACAATGGTTCGATGTGAGGCTGCCCGAGTGTACTCACTCGATTTATCCCTTCTATTGCGTCTCTTCGTTCTCGAGTCGCGCTGTTCGTCCGCACTCCGTGCACCGGCTCGTGAAATTACTCTCAAAGAAGTAGTGGAGTGCGCGGAAGAACGAACCGGCATTGCCCTTGTAAGCGATAATTCGCGCCCTCGTGGGCCCTTCGGTCCCGGGTTGTCCTATAGCCAGAGCGTGCGTCGCGCCGTCTTTCGACATGCCTGCATTTGCTATGCTGGCCTTGGTCTCCGGATGCGCCCTCGCACTTTTGTGTTTATCACGATGTTGGTGCTCTGTCACAGGGTTGTGACAGCCCAGACGTTGACCAATGCGTTACCCCCTCCGCAATCTGCACCGCCCGCGCAAAATTCCGCCCAGCCTTCATCCGCGCTGCCCGACGACCCCGGCCAGGAAGCCATGCCCATCGCGCAGCCCGAGCCCGCCGCGCAGACCGGCACTCCCTTCAAACTCACCGCCGACCGCCAGGACTACGTGAACAACGTCTGGACCGGAACAGGCAGCGTCGAAATCGACTACCTCGATTACGTCATCCGCGCCGACAAAATCGCCTACAACCGCATCACCACCGAGCTCGAAGCCGACGGCAACCTCCACCTCACGGGCGGCCCCGAAGACATCGACATCACCGCCTCGCGCGGAGACATGCGCCTCAACACCCACACCGCGCGCTTCTTTGACGTAACCGGAACCATGGGCGTGCGCGGCGGGCCCCGCGCAAGCGTCTATTCCACCGCCAATCCGTTCATCATCCACGCGCGCGTCCTTCTCCAAACCGGGCAGCAGAGCTACCGCGTCATCGACGGCTCCATGACCAACTGCCGCCTGCCCAAACCCGACTGGGAGCTCCTCTCGCGCTCCATCAATGTCTCCAACGGAACCGCGTCCACCAGGAACACCTACTTCAAATTCCTCGGCATCCCGCTCTTCTACCTGCCCTACCTGCGGCACCCGGTCGACGAGGGCGGCCGCGAAAGCGGCTTCCTTATTCCCGAGATAAGCAATTCATCCATCCGCGGCTTGACGGTCCGCGAACAGGTCTACTGGGCTATCAACCGCAGCGCCGACATGGTGGTCGGCGCCGAATATTACAGCCGCCGCGGCTGGGCGCCCATGGGCGACTTCCGCTACAGGGGCCGCGGCCTCGACCACTTCACCGCCCGCTGGAACGCCCTCTTCGACCGCGGCTTCTACCAGTTGCAGACCTCCGGGCCGCAGGCGGGCCAGTCCATCCACATCAACCAGGGTGGCGCCGACATCGTCGCGCTCGGCCGCAAGGACTTCTCCCCCGAGGCCCGCATCGCCGGCAATGTCGAATACCTCTCCAGCTATGCCTATCGCCTCGTCTTCAATGACAACTACTGGCAGGCTGTCAGCTCTGAAGTAAAGAGCGACATTTCGTTTACCGACGCGCACAACGGCCATATCCCATCGATCTACGTGTCGCGCATGCAGACCTTCGCCAGCCCGGCCGAAGGCGATGAGGCGCGCATCCTGCATCTCCCCGTCGTCCGCTACGACGTCCTCGACCGTCCGCTCGGCGATTCGGCCGGCAATCGCCCCGTCTCCTTCTATTGGGGATTGGGATCATCGATCAGCCACCTCGGCCGCTCCGAGCCCGGATTCCACGCTCACAACGACGGCCGCTTCGACCTCTACCCGCACGTCTCCCTCCCCATAGTCGCCGCCGGCTGGAGCATCGTGCCTGAAGCCGCTCTGCGCGCCACGTTTTATACCGGCAGTCAGGTCCCCGACACCTTCCGCGCCAACAACGGCGTGCCCACGGTCAGCCACGACCCGCTCCGCCGCAACTACGGCGAATTCGCTCTGCACCTCCGCCCGCCCGCCCTCGAACGCGATTTCACCCTCGGCCGCTGGGATCGCCTCATGCGCCACGTCATCGAACCAGAATTGAACTACCACTTCGTCGGCGGAATCGGCAGCGTCGCGCGCAACGTCCTCCTCGTCGACACCACTGACATCGCCACCGACACCAACGAGCTCGGCTTCTCTCTCACGCAGCGGTTCTACCTGCGCCCATCCGGTGATCGAAACACTCAGTCCGCCACGTCTTCTCCCTGCGAATCCCAGCCGGAATCCGGAACCAGTTCCGCGCCGGCCGCCGCTGCCGCCAATTGCGCCGCGCATTCCCGCGAATGGGCCACCTGGCAGATCGCCCAGAAGTATTACCTCAACGCCAACTTCGGCAACGCCGTCATCCCCGGCCGCCGCAACGTCTTTGCCTCCACGCTCGACCTCACCGGCATCTCGTTCCTCACCGGGGCGCGCAATCTCTCGCCCATCATCTCCCGCATGCGCTTCGAGGCCATCCCGAACCTTCGCGTCGAGTGGGACCTCGACTACGATCCCAAGGCCGGCCGTTTCGGCGCGGACAATATCTTCGCCGGCTACAGCTGGGGCATCACCACCATCGGCATGGGCCACTCGCTTCTCAACGCCGTCGATCAGCAGGGCTCTGCCGCAACCCTCATCCAGAGCCAGCAGCTCTCGCCGTTTCTCGAGATCGGCAAGCAGACGCGCACCGGCTTTAATCTCGCCGCCAACGGAGGTTACGACTTCGTCCACGGCGCGCTCCAGTACGGAGGCATCCAGGCCGTCTACAACTGGGATTGCTGCGGTCTCACCTTCGGCTACCGTCGCTTCGCCCTCGGTTCGGTGCGCGATGAAACCCAGTACCTTTACAGCTTCACCCTGGCCAACTTCGGCTCCGTAGGAGACATCCGCCGCTCCAACACCGTCTTCCGCGACCCCACGGCCCCACCCTCGTACTAGCCCGCAGCGACATAGGATCAGTCTTTAGCAGTTTGAGAAATAGAGAAGCGGCACGCAGTCTTTCACGGCTCCTGTGACATATACGGCGAGCTGGCCGTGGCCGCTGCAATGTCCGGTGATTCCTGTTTAACATTCTGCTCTTCGCAGGTCTTCGTGTATTCGCCAAGCGAAGGGAACAACCCTTCGCGTTCTTCCAGGAGCTGAGTCGAACCCTCCGGTGCGGTAAGAAACGCGCAAAACTTTTCCTGTATTTTGATTTCAGGATTGAACTGATCCAGCCACAGGAATTGTCCTCGCTCGTTGACCTCAAGGAACCACCAGTTCCCATGCATGTCCACCGCAAAATCGATGGAACCGAAACTGAGGCCGGAACTTCTGGCAAACGCCACGATTCCACGTTCGACATCGGAAGGCGTGGGGACGATCTCCACCTCGATGTTTCCCAATCCGGCGTCCGAACGCCAGTCGAGCGCGTTCAGCGGATTACGCAGGGCGTAAGAGTAAACCCTCTCGCCCATGAAGACGGTTCGAATGTCAAACTGTTTGACCACCATCTCCTGGTAAATGCCGGGGGCATAGGTCAGCACTTCATCGCCCGGCAGCTGGTCGCGAGTCAGTTCGAAAGTCTCCGTAACCGCGACGCCGCTCGCGCTTTGCGGTTGCCACAGGTGCGGTGTGAATGATTTGCAGATGGTCCGGTTCCCGTTGTGGTCGAGGAAATCCTTGATCCCCCTGGGAGAATTTGACATCAGCGCCCTGGGGATCCTGAGCCCGCAGCTTCGGGCAAACTGCAATTGAACCGATTTGTTTTTGATCAGGCGCGATGCCGAAAACCTGTTGATGACCCTCACTGGCAGAGTTTCAAGGAAATAAGCAACGGCGTCATGGAAGGAACGGTATTCCATTTCGGCAAATTTTTTGTCAGCCTCGTCCACCTTCGGATTGCCCACAGCTTGCTCAAGCCTGCGGATCCATATCACGTCTCCAGGTTCCACCACGTCGGGCCCCAGCGCTACCCTGGGTTCCTCGTCAAGCAGCATCGAAACTTGTTGCTTCTCTGTCCAGGAAACACCCGGCCAGCAAACTGCCCCATACCCGGCTCGTTCTAAAGCCCACTTGATCGGGGCAGCGTGATCGTCGGTCTCGCGTGCAAGAATGATGATTTTCATTTTTTCTCGGACGAGCCTGGAACGGCCGGAGCCGCAACGAGTTATTCAAGGGGTTGCCAGGTCCGGATCAGGGTCGGGAACAGCGGTCCACCACCACGCGGGATTGGTGGACCGCTGAAGTTGTTATTCGTCAGGGAAATGGGGGCTGGTCATGTGAAGAGTTCCACGGTTCCCGGTTCCGAGCATCTTCTGTAACTCCTCGGCGCTGAGCTGACGAGCATTTCTGCGCCCAAGTACGCGATTGTCGTCTTTGTTTTGCATGCTTACCTCCTTTCCACACCTAATTTAGATCGAATACAGCCGCCCGCGGAAAAATATTGGAGACTTAGTCGGAGCACCGAAGCGCAAAATAGTGGAAAGTCAGTAAGAATCGGATCGGTTCAGGAAGTGCTCGTGACGCTCTCAAAGTAGAGGTAAAGAGGCAATCCCATAACTCAGGAGCAATTGTCTTCTGCGCGGCTGATAATCTGACGCGGCTTCGATTGTTGTTGAGTCACCGCCTATCCTTCCCTTTGACCATTCCTCACCCCGCCGCCGGCATCCAGGCCGCATTTGCGGAAGCATCGCCGGCCAAGCGTCCATTATGCTCTCAGCAGGTGCGTCGCCCTGGTTGCGTCAGGCTGACCAGTAAATCCCTTCTGCAAAATTTCAACCCCGGAGGAGGAAACGATCCGATGAGAGTGGAAAGATCGGGAGTGCTGATGGTGATCTTTTTGTTGCTCTGTTCCTCGACATGCCTTTCGCAGGGCAAGCCGATCCAACCCGCTGCGCATCGCCAGATCGACGCAGGAAACCAGGCCTGGATCGATGGCATGAAGCAAGGCAATGTCGGGATGATTATGGCAACGTACACATCGGACGCCGTCGACTGCAGTCCCGAGGGCGACTGCATTCGCGGGAGTGCCGCCATTGAGGAACACATGAAGCAGGAGATGGCAAAGCGCGGAAAGGCGGAATCGGCTTCCGTGACGAGCAGCGGTTCCGTTCAGCAGGGACGCTTCGTTTATGAATGGGGGCAGGCAGAAGCGAGTTTTTCAAATGGAAACAAGGTGGTGGATCGCTACTTGACCGCGTGGCGCGAGGAGCCGGACGGGACATGGAAGATCTTTCGGAATCTGGTGATTCCGAATAAGTGATCCTCCTCCGAGTCATTGCGCGATCTTGTCCTTCAACGGATTGCCGGAGGCCCTCACGGATCCTCCATATGGACCCGCCGTTGTAGACTGATCTCCCGATGCCCGGCAAAGATGAGATAGCTCGTTGCAATGAGACAGTGCATGCTCTGCGAGATCAGCCGGGCCTTGATTCAAAGCGCATGACAAAAGCAGAAATGGGTGCGGCGCTTGGTTTGGCCGCGCTCACATTTGCCGTCTGCTACCTGCGCGGATTTGTCCTTCCCCATTCTCCACTTCTGTTCTGGGGCGATCAGCCGGGGTTTGCGACCAAAGGGGCAAGAATGCTTGCGGGCGAGCTCCCCTATCGCGACTTCTTCGAGTTCCTCACTCCCGGGACCGATCTCGTCTACGCAGGTCTCTTTCGAATATTCGGTATCCTGCCGTGGCTGCCAAACCTGGTCATGGATTGTCTCGCGGCTTACACCGCCTGGCTGATGACCTACTGTGCCGCCCGTATTGTTCGCGGGCCGCTGGTCGCTCTTCCCGCCATTCTGCTGACCGGCTTTGTTCTCTATGGATCGCTGGATGCTACACACCACTGGTTCAGCACGGCGCTGATCATGACTGCTGTAGCTGTCCTCATGCGGAGCAGCTCGCAATTCCGTATTACGCTGGCCGCTTTTTCCATCGGCATGGCGACCAGTTTCACCCAGACCAAGGGCGTCGCAACGGCAGCCGGACTCGTCATTTTCCTGGTTTGGCAGTCCATCCACGAAGGCCAAAGCCATGCGCAGCTGCGACGCAGAGTCTGGCTGTTCCTCGGAGTTTCAACGATTTCATTTTTCGCCTTGAACCTCCCATTTGTGTTGGCGGCCGGCCCAGTCAATTGGATCAACCAGGTATTCGTCTTCCCCGTTCTTTATTTTGGCTCGGCCTCTGCCAATAACCTGCAAGGAACGTGGCCCCAATTCCGGGACTCGGCCAATATCGTGAAGTGGCTCTGTTTCCCATTCCTCTACATCGGAGTGCCGCTGATTTATGCAGCCTTCTTCCTGAGGATGCGGCAAAGACTGAAGACCGATCCCGATGAGTCGTGGGATCGCTTGCTCTTGATTGCGATCGTCGGAGTGGCCATGCTCGCGGTGATGATCCCGGCTCTCTCCATTCGGAGAGTCTCCTGTGCCAGCCCTCCTGCAATGATCTTGCTTGCGTGGCAGTTGAGCCATCTGGGCAGGCTTCGCCGGGCAATCCCCATCGCATTGGGCGCGATCTCCTGCTTGATCGCCGTGGGCGAAATCTACGCAGTTCAATTTCACCCGAAGCCCAGGATCTCGCTGCCGCGGGGCTCCTTCGTGCTCCCGGACGCCAAGAATTACGAACTCTATCGCTGGAGCGCCGACCACACGCGGCCTGGACAATGGTTCTTCGGATTCACGGTGCTGGATCTGCCGCTCGGAGTTCGCAATCCCACACCCCTGGAAGCTCTCGGGCCTGGAGAATATACCCGCCCTGAACAAGTGACTGCAATGATTGCGGCGCTGGAGCGAGCCAGGCCGCCCCTGCTGATCTTGCCGCAATTGGTGGTTCACCCGGAGAGTCCAGGCCGCAAGACAGATAATCTTGAGCCTTTCCGCGACTACTTGCGACAGCACTACCACCAGGTAAAAGTTTTCTACGGAGGGTTTGAAGCCTGGCAGCGAGTCGGCCCTTGATTGAGCGAAGGCTCAATTTGCAGTCTCCGGAGAACGGCTTGCCGGCAACGCCGATCTGGACGTGGGGGAAAGCTTGCGCGGTGATACGTTTCTGTATTTAGGTCCCCTATCGCCGCCAGGCCGGAAGTTACCCTCGCGAGATCACCCGGCCCCCGAGTCACCGAATCATCTATCCCCTGCGGTATCCTGAATCAAGAGGACTCTCACTTGCTTCGTTTCCGCATGATGGCCGGCCTGCTTGCCATTGCGCTCGCCGCCGGCTGCAAAGCCCAGCCCACCGTCACATCCGACCCGTCCCTGACCCGCAGCATCGAAGTCATGGTCCGGTCGCAGTTCAACATCCCGCCCGAGGTTAACGTCTCCATCGGCCAGCGCGCGCACAGCGACTTTCCCGGCTACGACAGCCTGCCCGTCACGCTCTCCAATGGCACACGCACCCAGGTGGTGAACTTCCTTATCTCCGCGGACAACAAGACCCTTGCGCGCCTGGAGAAATTCAGCCTGGACAAGAACCCGGCCCTGAACATCGACGTCGCCGGCCGCCCCGTCCGCGGCAACCCCGCCGCCAAGGTCACGGTCATCAACTTCGACGACCTCGAGTGCCCCTACTGCGCGCGCATGCACCAGGAGCTCTTCCCGGCGACTCTTGACCGCTACAAGGACAAGGTCCGCTTCATCTATAAAGACGATCCGCTGGTCGACCTGCACCCATGGGCAATGCGCGCCGCCGTCAACGCCAACTGCCTCGCCGCGCAGAGCGCCGACGCGTACTGGAACTACGTCGACTATCTCCATTCGCACGGCCAGGAGATCACCGGTCCGGACCGCGACCTGCCCAAGAGCTTTGCCGCTCTCGACCGCATCGCCCGCGATCAGGCAATCACCGGCAGGCTCGATTTCGCCAAGCTCGGAGAGTGCCTGACCAAGCAGGACGAGACCGGCATCAAAGCCTCGGCGAAAGAAGCCGACTCTCTCGGAGTCGACGGCACGCCCGCATTATTCATCGATGGCGAGCGCATCAACGGCGCAATGCCCCGCGAGCAGGTATGGATCGTGATCGACCGCGCGCTGCGCGCCGCAGGCGAACAGCCCCCGCCGCCGGAGAACCCCGCGCCCGTCCCTGCCGTTCCGGGTCAGCCGGCTCCCACCGCTCCGCCTCAAAAGCCGGCCGGGCAGTAGCATCGGCCGGAGTAGCCGTTTCACTCTCTGGCCCGTCGAATAAGGGGATTGGCCTACCGTCCGTTCGGGGTGGGGAGTTATCCTTGAGTGCCGGGGGCCGTTTGGCTTTCGAGGAGAGATCAGGTTGCAAGTGGAATCGTTTTTCCGGGCGCATGCCCGCGTTGCCGTTTTTATTCTGGCTCTTGGAACCTTGCTTGTAGTTATCCCGGGGTGCGTCCTGTGTGGATGCCACCGCGCCCCTGGCGCCGACGTCGTCGCCACCGTGAATGGCAAGGAAATCATGCGCGCCGACCTCGAAAAGCTCTACAGGGCAAACCTCGGCGATTCGCAACAGCAGCAACAGCTGGACACCGACGAAGCCGACATGAAGCGCCTCAACGTGCTCGACGGCATGATCGAAGATGAGATACTGCAACAGCGCGCGGCCAAGCTCAACCTCGCCGCCAGCGACGAGGACGTCAACGCCAAGGTCACGGAAATGAAGGCGCTTTCTACCGAGGAAGAGTGGGAAAATCAGTTAAAGCAGCGTGGCCTCACTCTCGAGGATCTCAAGCGCAATATTCGCCGCAGCCTGACTCAGACCAAGGTGGTGAACAAGGAGATCGATTCCAAGATCAATATCACCGACGCCGAGATAACCGGCTACTACAATTCGCACAAATCCGAATACAACCTGATCGAGCCACAATACCGGCTTGCGCAGATCGTCGTAACAGGCGCGCCCCCTCAGCAGGGAGCCATGCAATCGGCGCGCAAGGGCGGCACTGAAGCCGAAGCCCGCAAGGAGATTGAATCGATCCGCACGCGGATCGCAAGCGGTGAAGATTTCGGCACGCTCGCATCGGAATTCTCAGAGAATGCGCAGTACAGGCCGAACGGCGGCGACATGGGCTTTGTCACCGAAACCCAGCTCAAAGGCGACAGCGAGGTCTACAACGCGGTGTCAAAGTTGCGCCCCGGCCAGGTGACTGAGCCGCTCACGGTTTACGATGGTCCCGGCCCCAACCACAAAGTCGTGGCGTTCGCACTCTACAAGCTCCTTGGGAGGGAGGCCGCCGGCCAGCGGGAACTGAACGATCCCCGCGTGCAGCAGTCCATCCGCCAGGGCCTCAGGGAACGCAAATCGCAACTGCTCAAGACCGCGTACTTTGAAATGCTTCACAACAACGCAACGGTGCATAACTACTTCGCCGAAGAGGTCCTGAAAAAGGGCGCCCAATAGCTCCGTTTCCGCGTTTCACGCAGGCTCGGAGCAAGATTAGCGAAGCTGTCCCCGGCGCCGTTGCATTTCTTCCAGTAATTCCCGCAGGGAATTCGCTGTTGCTGTCTCCCTGCAACAAACTCGACCAGGTACACCAACCGTAGCGCCGATCTGACCATTCACTGAAAAGAGACGGCCCCCGCCGAAGCGGGGGCCGTCTCTTTTCAGTCTTCTGCAGCCTTACTTCATGTTGCCGCTTGAATCCATCGTGATTCCGCCCTGGCTGGCCTTTTCCTTCTTCTCTTCGTTCTGCTTGCGAGTGCCCATCGCCTTCGCGCTCCACTGCTTGGCCTGGTCCACATCGTTCTTCACAGCCGACGCATCCTCGAAATCGACATCGGCCTTGCGGCGATAGATCAGGTTGAGGTACGCCATTGCGTCGTCGTAATTCGGCCGGTTTGCGACCGCCTGGTTCAGATAGTCGAGGCCCTCGGTGACGAGCTGCTCATTGTCCTGCTTGATCTGCTGGAGTACTTTCTTCGGCGCCTTCACATTCCCCTCGCCGTCATCGTTGATGCCGGCCGGCACCAGTTCCTTGAGCGCGTTCTCGTGCGCCTTGGTCCAATTGATCACGCCGATCGTGTAAGCGGCCTCGGGATCCTTCGGATCGACCGCAAGAACCTTCTTCTGCCAGTCCTTCGCTTCATCGAGCTTCTTCACGCTGAAGTAGATGCCCGCGATCTGCTTCATGCTGTTCACGTCGTTCGGGTCCTTGGCCAGCACTTCCTGGAAGATGCTGATCGCCTGCTGCGCGGTCTTCAGGTTATCCGGAGTGTCGAGCCCCGGCACCACGTTCTGCGCCAGCGCAGTCGCCAGGTAGCTCTTCGCCATAGGCAGGCTGGGATCAAGCTGGGTAGCCTTCTGGAAGTGGCCGATGGCTTCCTCGTAGCGGGCTGCCTTGTATGCGTCCACTCCCTTGTTCAGTTGGTCGCGGGCAGCGAGCCGGTCGCACCCGCTCATCGAGATAACCGTGCCGCCCAGGGCTACCGCGAGAGCAATCAATCTTGCGGGTCGAATCATGTCTTTATCCTTCTCCTTCAGGCCGGAACCTCTTCAAGGCGCGCCTGGAACTTGATGACGCTGGCCACGGCGGGAGTTTCCGAAAACCAGTGCGAAAATGAAATTGTACTCCTGTTGCCACACTTTTCGCGCCGCCATTCCCCCAGGCGCGAAACACAAATTATCTGGTTGCTGCAACCCCCGCCGCACTGTGCGTGAGTATCCCGACCCGGTCGATGCCTGCCGCATGGCTGACGTCAATGGCATCGGCGATCTCGATAAAACTGATCCGGTCATCGCCCTCGATGAAAAGCACTCGCTGGGACTGGTTGGCATAAATCTGTTCCAGCCGGGCGAGCAGGTCCTGCCGCGAAACCAATTGCCGGTTGATGCTGAATCTCGCCGCGCCCTGTCCGTCCCTCGCGACCTCCAGAACCACCGGGTTCTGCGGAGTCACATGCGGCGCAGAGGGTTGCGGCGCCGAAGCCAGCTCCCCCTTCGAAGCTACGGGCACGATCACCATGAAAATAATCAGCAGGACCAGCAGAACATCGATCATCGGCGTGACATTGATTTCCGAATGCATTTGCCGCAAGCCGGCTTGGTTCATGGTCATCGCGCACACTCCCTTCCCGGTCGGGGACTGCCGCACACCGCGAGCGCCGCTTACTGCCCTGCCATGATCTTGGGCGTCATGATGCCGATGTGGTCCACGTTCGCCGCCTTGGCGATGTCGATCACTCCCGCGATGGCCGAGAAGTTCACGTCGTCGTCGCCCTTGACGAACATGACGCGCTCGGCGCGGTTGGAATAGATCTCGGTCAGCTTCGGCTGAAGATCGCGCTGGTTCACCTCGGTCTCGTTGATCTTGTAGACCAGGTTGGTTGAGCCCTTCCCGACCACCTGCACAACGATCGTCCGGTCGTTCTGCTGTTCCTTCTGCGGATTCTTCGGCGGCTGCGGCACCAGCGCATCCAGGCCCTTCGGCACCGTTGGCACGATGACCATAAAGATGATCAAGAGCACCAGCAGAATATCGATCATGGGCGTCACGTTGATCTCGCCCATCGCGCCGCCGCCACTACCCGTAGACATTGCCATGGCTTAAAACTCCTCGGTTCCTCAAAAGTCGTTACATCGCCGCGATCGGCCTTATTCGCCGCCGTTGCCCGTCTCGCCCTGTTCGCGCTTCTGCACCAGCAGGCCCACTTCGTCCACGCCCGCGGTGCGCACCGCGTCAATGGCGTCCTCCACGGCGCGGAACTGCGCGCGCGCGTCGGCACGAACGTAGATGGTCTTGCCCGGCTTGTCAGCCAGCTTGTCGCGCACTTTGTTTCCGAGCTCGGAAACAGCCACATGGTCCTGCCCCAGGTACACGCTGCCGTCGCGCGTAATGGCCACGACAATCGCGTCTTCCTTGTCGGCGTCCGGCATGGCCGTCGGATTGTCCACCTTGGCCATGTCCAAATGCACCTTGTTCTGCAACATGGGCGTGATGACCATGAAGATGATCAGCAGCACCAGCATCACGTCCACCATCGGCGTCACGTTGATGTTGGAGTTGATCTTTGAGCCTTCGTTTCGAACTGCAACTCCCATAGTGGGACTCCGTACGGTTGAATTCTGCCGGAGATCCTCCGGCCTTGCCTTCCCATCGCCCTCGCGAGTCTCAAACCTGCGGGCGGAAGAGAGTTTCCGCTCTCCCGCCCCTCAAGCAATTCTCTCGCTCATCCGATGGCCGTTGAAGCTTAACCACCCCGGCAACCCCAGCCCATTCGAGCCGCGCGCCGCCGGGATCGGGGGTTAGCGCTTGTGGCTCTGCTTGATGAAGTAATCGATCAGCTCGGAAGAGGAGTTGTCCATCTCGACGTCGAACGCCTCAACACGGCCGGTGAAGTAGTTGAACGCCATGACGGCGGGGATCGCGACCAGCAGTCCGAATGCCGTCGTGACCAGGGCTTCCGAAATACCGCCGGCGACCGCGCCGATGCCCGAAGTCTTCTGGGTGGCGATGGCGTCGAACGCGTGCAGGATGCCGACCACCGTTCCGAACAGTCCCACGAACGGAGCCGTTGCGCCGATGGTGGCGAGCACGCTGAGTCCCCTCTTCAGCTTGGCATGCACGATTGCCTCGGCGCGCTCCAGGGCGCGGCCCGAGCTCTCGATGGTCTCCTCGGTGGCCAGGCCCGAAGACACGCGGAATTCCTGGAGACCGGCGGTAACCACCTCGGCAAGGTGCGACTTCTTGTTGCGGTCGGCGATCTTGATCGCTTCCTCGAGCTTGCTGTCCTTCAGCGCGCCGGCAACCTTGGGAGCGAACTCGCGCGACTGCTTGCGGGCAGCAGAGAAGTACAGGTAGCGGTCAATCATCACGGCCAGCGACCAGATCGACTCGATGAAGAGAACGATGGCCACCGTGCGGGCCATCCAGGCCATGTGCCCCCAGAGCTGCAACGGGCTGAAGCCGGTTGCCTGCTCATCCTGGAACAAAGCCAGGCTGCTGACCGTGTGCGAAGCATAATGTGCGAGTTGAGCGAGAATCACTTGAATCGTTCCTCCTAAGGAGTTTGCTTTTGATGTACTGCCGGGATCCGATTGCGGGACGCACTTTCAGAAACACTGCACGCTGAGGGAACCATTCTTGCCGGTTGCGCCCCTCATGCGGCGCTCTGGCCTGGCTGCTTCCGCCAACTTTTCTGGAAATGCTGTGCGAATGCGGGCCTTGCGGAGCCGCACTCAGGTCAAAAAATGTGGCCCTTTTACTTGGATGGGTAAAAGGGCCGCCGAGTTCTCATCCGCCGAGGCTGAAGATCACGTTTACCGTGGTATCCACCTCAACAGGCTCATTATTGAGCAGGTAAGGCCGGTAACGCCACTGCCGCACCGCGTCAAGCGCCGACTGCTGCAGCATCGCCGGTCCGCTCACCACTTTCAGGTTTTCAATGGAGCCGGTCTTCGAAATGGTTGCCTGCAGAACCACGGTTCCCGATACGCGCGCCGCTTTGGCGATCGGCGGATAAACCGGGCTGACCTTCTGCAGCAGCATGCCCGCCGCGACGCCGCCGGAAATATTGACTTTCTTCGGCGTCTCAGCCTGCACCTTGGGCTTGGCATTGGCGTTGTTGAACAGGCCGCCGATCACGCCGCCAGCGGATCCGCCCAGGCCTTCCATGCCGGCCACGCCGAAGCTCGATGGCGGGGCTTCCTTCTCGGCTACCTGCTTGATGTCCTTGGGAATCTTCGTCGGGGCCACCAGCTGGTTGTTCATCATTTCCGACTGCACGTGAACCACGTGCACCGGGGCCGGAGGCGGCGGCGGAGGTGGAGGTGGCGGAGGTGGAGGCGGCGCGGTCAGGATGGTGGCCATCATGGCCTTCGGCAACGCCTCGGGGTAGATCAGTGGGATCAGGATCAAGAGCACCAGGATGGCCCCATTGATACTGAAGGTCAAAATCATCCAGTACTTGCTCTTGGTCTTGATCCTGTTGCCGGATTCAAATGTGGAGTCTTCAAACATGGCCAGCCTCGAATTCGGGTGGTGTTGGTTACCTCTCTTTAGACACCGGAAATTGAGGGAATGTTCCCGGCGTCCAAACCGCCTTCGGAAAGCGTTCTCAACCTATACCAGAACCACGCTTCCATGTGCAAAGGGCTGCTCCAAATCTGGTGCAAATCCGCCCTGGCCCCGTTCATCTCTGCCCGCCTTTGAGAGCGTTTACGTCCGCACCCTTTTTGCCGCCGGCAGCACCGCTGCCCTGCCCTTGCTGGCGCGCCACTGCTGCCACGCAACCAGCATCGGCGCCGCAATTGCGATCGACGAGTACGTTCCAATCAGGATCCCAACCACCAGCGCGAACGAGAACCCGCGCAGCACCTGCCCGCCGAACACATACAGCGAAAGCACCGTCAGGAATGTTAGACCCGAAGTCAGCACCGTCCGGCTCAGCGTCTGGTTGATGCTTCGGTTCACCACGTCGTGCAGCGCCTCGCGCCGGCTCAGGCGAAGGTTCTCGCGGATGCGGTCGAACACCACGATCGTGTCGTTCATCGAGTAACCGACCAGTGTCAATATCGCGGCAATAACCGTCAGCGAGATCTCCTGGCCGGTGAGAGCGAAAAAACCCACCGTAATCAGCGTGTCGTGGAAGCACGCCACCACCGCCGCCACGCCGTAGATCAGCTGGAAGCGGAACCACAGGTACACCAGCATCCCGGCCAGCGAGAGCAGTGTCGCCTGGATCGCCTTGTTCTGCAGCTGCTTGCCCACCGTCGGCCCCACCACGTCCACCTTCACGCCCTTCGAAGGATCGAACGGGTTGTTGTAGTGCTGCTGCAAGGCCGTAATGATCTGCTGCCGCGCGAGGTCAAGGTTTGACTCGTTATGCTGCTCCGGCAGGCTGATCAGCACCTCGTTCGCAGTCTGCGCTCCGCCATAGGACTGGATCTTCGCGTCGCGATATCCGGCGTCGTCGACGGCAGTGCGAATGGCTCCGATATCGGGCCGGTTCTGGAACTGCACCTGCACTTCGGTGCCGCCGCGAAAGTCCACGCCCAGCGGAACCGGGCTGCCGATTTGCGCCCAGTGCCAGCCCATCGAAATCACGCCGGCCACGCTGAAGATAAGGCTGAATGCCAGGAAATACCACTTTTTCCCAAGCCAGTCGATGTTTACGCTGTGAAAGAATTCCACTTGTTTCTCTGCCCTTCCCTTAATCCCTAGTCCCTGTTGCCTGGTCCCTGCCTCTAAATGGAAACCAGCTGCCCCGGCTTCATCTTCTGCAAATGCGCGTCGAAGATCGTCCGCGACACAAACACCGCCGTGAACAGGTTGGCCAGCAGACCGAATGTCAGCGTGGTCGCAAAGCCCTTCACCGGCCCCGTGCCGAACAGGAACAGAATCGCCGCCGAAACGATCGTCGTCACGTGCGTGTCCACAATCGTGACCCATGCGTGCGCAAATCCCTGGTCCACCGCCGCCGCGGCCGCCTTGCCCGCGCGCATCTCTTCGCGGATGCGCTCGAAGATCAGCACATTCGAGTCCACGCCCATACCGATGGTCAGGATCACGCCCGCGATGCCCGGCAGCGTCAGTGTCGCGCCAACCCAGCCCATGAATCCGAGCAGGATCACCAGGTTCAAAATCAGCGCAAGGTCCGCGTTGATCCCCGCCCCCCGGTAGTACACCAGCATGAACGCCAGCACCAGCAGCATGCCCGCAATGGCCGCCGTCACGCCCTCGTGAACCGAGTCCGCTCCCAGCGAAGCGCCCACGGTGCGGTCCTCGAGATACGTCAGCGACGCCGGCAGCGAGCCCGTGCGCAGCAGCTTCGAGAGCGTCGTCACTTCGTCTTCGCTGAACGTGCCCTCGATCTCGCCGCGGTCGTGGATCGGGCTCTTGATGTTGGCCACCTCGCGCACCGAGCCGCCCATCACCACCGCCATCGGGTTGCCCACGTTGGCCTTCGTGTAGTCGTAGAACTTCTCGCCCGCCGCATTCGTCAGCGTGAACTGCACTTCGCGCTGGCCCGTGTCGGGGTTCGTCGCCGGGTCGGCAGAACGGAAATCGCTGCCCGCTACAACCGCCATCCGCTGCACCACGTAGAACTGGTCGCCGCCATTCTGGTTGCCGATGGTGCCCGAGAACGGCAGAACCTCATACTCCGGCGGAATCGCTCCGTTGAACGCCTGTTGCGCCGCCTGCTCGCTGGGGAACGGCCCGCCGTTCGGCGTCGCAACCGGGTGGATCTCCAGCCGCGCCGTAGTTGAAATGATGCTCTTCACCTTGTCCAGATCGGAGATGCCCGGCAGCTCCACCAGCACCTGGTTCTGGCCCAGGTTGTACTCCTGGATCACCGGCTCGCTCACGCCCAGCGCGTCCACGCGGTCGCGGATCGCCTCGATCGCCTGCGTCACCGTCCGCTGCTCGAGATCGGTTACCACGGTCGGCTTCATCGTCAGCGTGAAGGTGCCCGTCGTGCCGCCGGTCACGTCGTAGTCGTTCGAGTACTTCTGGTCCAGCACCGACCTCACCGCATTCGCGCCTGTCGCCGGCGTACCCTCGATGGTCACGACCTCCGGTCGGCCGGTCTGGTCCGTCTTCAGCGGGTCGGGCTTGTACACGCGGCTGAACGTCACGTTCGCCTTCTTCAGGTCCTGCTGCAGCCGCGCCACCGTGTTGTCGGTCTCCGCGTTGACCGCCTCTTTCACCTGCACCTGCAGGATCAGGTGCGCCCCGCCCTGCAGATCCAGGCCGAGTTGAATGCGATTGGTGAGCGCCTGCACGATCGCGTTGCCGCTCACTCCCTTGGGAATGCCAAAGATGCCATACAGGAAGAACAGAAGCACTACGACAATCAGCACCACTCTGCCCTTGAGGTTCTTTTTCATGATTCCGATTCTCTATTCCGAAAAGTCAATGCCCAAAGTCAATATCAGGACGGCCCCAAAAAACAGGCTCGCACCCTCGCGAGCCGGCAAACTACGACGCTTCCTGCGTCGTCACCGACGCAATCGCATTCTTGGCCACTTCCATCTTGATCCCGTCCGGCGCCACCTTCATGATGATGGCGTCGTCCTTGATCGAAAGAATCGTGCCGCGAACGCCGCCCGACGTCGTGATCCTGTCCCCCGGCTTGATGCTCGAAAGCATCTCCTGCCACTGCTTTTGACGCTTCTGCTGCGGCCTGATCATCACCAGGTAAAGCACGGGGATCAATAACAAAGGCAGAAGCATCGCGATGCCGCCGCTGCCCCCCGCCGGCGGAGTCGCAAAAAATGCCAGTTCGATTGCCACACTCATCCTTTACCGCTCGAGCATCGTCTTTCGCGCCGCTCGGGCTGAGGCGCACTCAGGCTCAAAGCCCGGCTCCTCGTGAAAATTTGTCTCCGGGAATAATTCCCGTCCGCTAAGGGCGGGAGACGCTCGAGCGGAGGCCTAAATCCCGCGCGCTCAACACCGCACCGCGCTTGCCGCCCCGCTTCCGTCTGCTTCCTGTTCGACACAGCATCCTTCAGGCAGAAACCCGCACCGGAAAACTGCGGCTTTCACACAGGTTTTTACCGGACGAATCCCCAAAAGAATGCCTTTAAAAATAAGATACGCCCGACGCCTAGCATGTCAAGGCGCAGACCCCCCTTCGACCGTATCCTCCCCCAATGAAACCTGGGTGCCCCGGGTCTCGCTTTTGAGACCCGGGAGACGATCTAAGCTCGTGCCACGGCTTTTGAATCCAGCCCAGCCACCACACTCTCGCGTACCAAATCCACTCCGCAATTTCGTGCATCACTTCGCCTGCGCCTGCAGCGGCTCCGGCAGAGTCACCGTGCGCGCCTCATTCGGCACCGTGATCCTCTCCCCGCCGGCAAGATAATGCTCCACCACATCGCGCGAACCCCACTGGAGCGTCCAGCCATCCTCAATGGCCACCGCCGTGTACTTTCCCGGCAGCACATGCTGGAACTCAAAGCTTCCATCGGAGTCGCTCTGGTTGGCCACCGCCGGCGCATGCCGGTCCTCCGGAACCAGCAGCAGGAACACTCCGCCCGCCGTCGCATTCCCGCTTTGCACCACGCCGGCCACCGTGCCCGTTCCTTCAAATACCGAAAGGTTCAGCGTCACCGGCTCGGCGCCCACCGTCAGCACGCCTCCGCGCAATGCCGCTCCTTTCGCCGACATCTGGGCAATGCCCAACCGGCCCACGCCCGATTCCACCCGCAATTCATACTCGCCCGCCGGCACTGAACCAATCCTGAAGTCGCCCCCCGGGTGCACCTCGGCTGCGTGCCTGTCTCCAACCGCCCGGTAAAGTGACACCGTCAGGAAGCGCGGAATAGCGCCACCGTCCGCCATTGCCGCCGTCCCGGAAACCCCGGCCTCCTCGACCGCCGCCGCCGAATCCAGCGCCACCGTCTCCGCGCCCGCATTCAGCGCCATCACCCGCTCCGCCTGTCCGTTCTGCCCCTGAAACGTAGCCTGGTACTGCCCCGGCGCAAGGTTCGCAGTCGCCACCAGTTCCCTGTGTTCCGCATCCGAATGATCTGCATCCGGGCTCGGCATGATCGAGAGCCCGCCCGCCTGCACGAACTCCGTCGTCCCGAAGATCTCCGTGCGGAATGAAGGTATCGTGAGAACCTGCCCCTGCGGACCCGCCGGAATCCGCATCACAACCCGCACCGACGGCACAGCGTGCATCGTCACCGGCAGCTCCAGCCGGTCGCCCGCCCGCACATCTACCATTTCCGCTTCCGCCGGATCCGTCGCTCCCGGGTAGCACGTCGTCCCGTAGGAAACATCCAGGGGCGAGCGCGGAGCATCCGCCTCGGCCCGACGTCCCATGCCCATCCGTTGGGCGTACCACGGCGTTCCCGTCGCGCACAGGTAGTAGCTGCCCGGAACCAGGTGCGTCATCTCGTACTCGCCGGCCTCGTTGGCCGTCTCCTGGTGGACCATCGCGATCTTCTCCGTGCCGCCTACCTGCTGCTTGGCGAACAGAAGAACTTGCGCACGCGGAACCGGATCGCCGCTGTCCTCGACAACATTTCCGAACACCGTCGCCTGCTGCCGCATCGTGAAGCGCAACCCGGTGCTGGGCTTCCCCTCCCCGGTGAGAATGGCCGTCGAAACGCCGCCCTCGTGCTGCTGGTACGACTGCGTGACATACCCGTGCCGCTCACCCACCAGGTCGAACCGCCCGGTAGCCAGATGATCGAAACGGAAGCTCCCCTCCTCGTCCGTCGTCGTCTGCGCAGCGATTCGCCGCTTTGCCGTGTCGCCCAGGGTCATCGTCACCCGCGGCAGCGCCTGCCCCGTTCGCTCGTTCACCACCACGCCGCTGATCGTGTATTCCCCTGCGGCGGCCGGCGCAGTCGGGGCCGGCACCGCCGCCTGGCCCCATACTCCCGCGCACGCGATCGCCAGAAACAGAGCCGGCGCCCATCTCCTCATTGCTCCGCCCCCGCCCCGGTCATCCCATCGTCCAGCCCACCGCCCAGTTTCGTCAGCGTCACCTGTGCCGTCGCCGTGCCATTCGCCTGCACGTGCACCAATTGCGCGGCCGCCATCTTGTGCGCCACCTGCTCCTTGTCGTCCAGGTCGATCTCCGGCCTCCGGTCGAATGCCGCCACGCGGTAATCTCCCGGCGCCAGGTTCGCGATCGTCACCGGCTGCCCCATCTCTCCCGAAACCGACGCAATTTGAATCTGCGTAGCCGCGGGAAACTGCGCGATCGCCACCACCTCGTAACTCACCGCTCCACCCTCGAAACCGTCCCCCGAGCCCCCTGCGGTTGCGCCCGCTTGGGTCGCGTCCGCGGGGCTCGCGCCCATCAGGCGGCACTCGATCTTCCCCCCGTCGTTGCGCATCGTCACTTCGATCGGCTGCGCAATGCTGCCTGCCCCGATCACCAGCGGATCGCGCAGCAAGTCCACGCCTCCGCTCGTAATTGAGCTCACGTAACCGACAAGGGAAAACACCTGCATCCGCCAGCGCCCCGGCTCAGCCTCCACCTCGAACGCGTCCGGGCCTCCGCCGTCCACGTGCCGCATCGCCCCGCCGAATCCTCCCCCTCCAGGCACCCTGCCCGCGGCCTGAAGCGTCAGCTGAAATCCTGGATTCCCCTCCCCCACGCCGTCCAGCCTGACCAACCCCTGCGGGTTCGTGTTCGTGTTCGCGTCCTCCGTAAAATCCTTGTGGATCACCACCGGGACCGGGCGCAGCGGCACGAGCGGAATGCTCAGTTCGAGCGGCCTGTTCGCAACCGTGAAATCCACCCGCCCGTAGGCCTGCTCGGCCCCCCTCAACCGCGCGTCAGCGTAGTAGCTCCCATTCGGTAACTGGAACTCCATCGTGCCCGGCGCGCGCGAGAGTATCCTCGGGCTCGGCACCCTGAAGCCGCTCCGCTCGTAAATCTGAATCCCTGGCATTCGGTCCGTAGAGGGCACGGAGATCGTCACGGCATAGAATGGCTGCGGCTCCAGGTCCATGTCGATCTGCGCCTTCTGACCCGCCGCCAGCTCCAGCGGCGTCGCCGCCAGAAAATCCGTCCCTCCCGGAAAGCACTTGGACGGAAACCCCATCCGCTTCCCATTGCGCGTGCCCGGCTCGCTGATCGCCGAAGTGCAGAAGATGTACGACCCCGGCGCATCCAGCATTGGAAAACGAAACGTCCCGTCGCTCTCGGGCGTGGCAATTTCCGTCTGCCTCCACATCTCGTGCCCGCCGTTCACTCCTTTGCGATACGCGGCAATGCGGATCATCGTGGGGTCGTCGTCCCCTTTCAGCGATACCTGCCCGCTTACCCCCGCAGACGGCGTCAGGTACAGCGTCAGGGCCGGCGCCGCGAAGCTCACATGGATCAACTGCTGCTCTCCGTTCCTCGAGCCGTATCCGGGCCGCCGCACTTGAATGTTCGCCACTCCCACCGGCAGCGTCAGCTCAAAGCGGCCTTCACTATCGGTCAGCACGGCGTCAAAGGCCCCATCAACTAGTGCGCGCGCAATCGGCTGCTTCGTCACCCGGTCCAGCACCACCCCATGCACCGTCGCCTTCAGCATGCTGTCGGAAAAGCCGGTTCCTGTTGAAACCCCGCCTTGCTGCGTCACCACGCCGACGGCTCCCTGCCCATCCGCAAAGCAGGCGCCGGCCGATATGGCCGTCACTAAAATGGCAACTTTCAGGCGGGAAGCAGGCATGAGCAATCCGGTGGACCCATATTAACGTCATCCGGCCAACCGCAACGAAGCCTTCATCATCCGATTTTTCCTGCCGAGGCTTTTCTTTCCAACTCAGTCCGGCCAGTACAAGAGCGCGCCTATCCATGCGCAGCCTCACCGCGCATGGGTGGGAACCCACCAAAGCCCGCACCGCAGGCCTTCGGGAACTAAGTCCAACCACCGAAAGAGGGTGCCCCGGGTCCCTCGCATTTGGGGACCCGGGAAACCACAAAGGCTCGAACCAGAGTCTTAGGAATCCAGCCACCGCAGCCGGCATCCCGGCCACCGCAGTCATCCTGAGCGAGTCTGAAGGACGAGCCGAAGGACCTGCATTTGCCCTTCACAACGAGCCGCCAACCCCACCCGCCTCCCATCCCGAAGCGATGGAGCGAAAGTAGCCCAGAGTAAGTCCGCCGACAGGCGGACGCCACCCTGGGAAACGATCGCGAAGCGATCTCCAGCGCGGCCACCTCCGCCCGCATTCACGCCCGCCTACCCCGCGCGCATGACCATCGCCAGCGGGCCTCTGTTCTAAGGTCAAGCGATTCAACCGCGCCGCCCAAATCAAACCTGTCCATAAATTATTGACATATAACAATTTATCTAAACAAATTCACTGCTTCCCCGCCACATCCCCTTCGTCGCCCGAGTCCTCCACCAGCACAGCAGACCCCGGCACAACATCGAAGCTCACCGAATCCATGCCCGCCGGATGAAACGTGACCTGGAGCGGCTCGCGCTGCCACACCGGCTCGCCGCACCCCGCGCCTTCGTGCGCCCCGGGATCGGCCGCGAAAGCCTCGAGCTTCTTCGCCAGCACCGGCCTGCGCGCCGCCAGTTGCGCCACCACGGCATACAGGCTTTTGCCGCTAGCGGTCACGCCGCAGTACGCCCCGTAGTCGCGGAACCAGCTCACCTGGCTCACGCCCGGGTCGTAGTCGGGAAGCTTTAGCGCGTTGATGCGCCCGGTCTCGCGGTCCACCAGCAGCCACGGTCCCCGCTGCCACACCCAATGGCCCTGCTGGCCCGCCGCGGGCTTCTCTCCCGGCAGCTCATCGTTCAGCCGCAGCGCCCGCCGCACCACGAAACTCCGCGCGGTCACGTCATGCGCATCGCCCGTGGTCCAATCCTTCACTGCACCATCGACGACAAGCGGCCTCACCTTCAGGCCATCCTCGCCCGCCTGCGATCCGGCTGGGTCGCCCGCCCTTGAGTAAGGAACCTTCTTCGCCGCGCCCAGCGCAACCGAATGAGTCTTCTTTGCCGCCGCGCCCGCAACCGGAATAAGAACCGCAACCGACAAAATGAAAATTCCAATGAAACCTGGCCCGATAATCCGTCCTACATGCACTGCCGTACTGCTCCTTCTGACCTCACACAAGGGAAGATTGCGCAGCCTCCACCGCCCGCGCCACGCGAAAAGCCTTGCTCTCCTGAAAATGCCCCGCCAGCACCTGCATCCCCACAGGCAGCCCGGCCTTCGTCGTTCCGCACGGCACGCTCACGCCGCAGATGCCCGCGAGGCTCGCCGTCACGGTATAAATATCGGCCAGGTACATCGAGATCGGATCGTCCGTCTTCTCGCCCAGCTTGAACGCCGGCATCGGTGACGTCGGCGTCACAATCGCATCCACCCCGGCGAATGCCCGCAGGAACTCCTCCGCCAGCAGCCGCCGAACCTGCTGCGCCTTGAGGTAGTAGGCGTCGTAGTAGCCCGCCGACAGCGCATATGTACCCAACAGAATGCGCCGCTTCACTTCAGCCCCAAATCCCTCGTCGCGCGAGCGTCGGTACATTCCACTCAACGATTCCTGCGCCTTCGAGCGGTACCCGTAGCGCACGCCGTCAAAGCGCGCCAGGTTGGCGCTGGCCTCGGCCGTCGCCAGAAGGTAGTAAGTCGGAATCGCGTACTTAGTACTCGGCAGCGAAATGCGCTTGATCGCACAGCCCGCTGCCCTCAACGCGTCGATGCCCTTCTCGATACTCGAGCGCACCTCGTCGTCCAGCCCCTCGCCGAAATACTCGTCGGGCACGCCGATCCGAAACCCATCGACCGCCTTCCCGCTTTCGGCCGCGTAGTCATCCACGGGAGCAGGCGAGCTGGTTGCATCCTTCGGGTCGTGGCCCGCGATCACGCCAAGCACTGCCGCAGCATCGCGCACGTTCGCCGCAAGCGGCCCGATCCGGTCGAGAGAAGACGCAAACGCGATAAGCCCGTAGCGCGAAACGCGCCCATACGTTGGCAACACGCCCACCACGCCGCAGAAGCTCGCCGGCTGGCGGATCGAGCCGCCCGTATCTGTGCCGAGCGCCGCTACCGCAAGGTTAGCCGCCACCGCCGCGGCCGAGCCGCCGCTCGAACCGCCGGGCACGCGCTCCGTATCGACCGGGTTGCGCACCGGCCCGTAGGCCGAGTTCTCATTCGACGAGCCCATGCCAAACTCGTCGCAGTTCGTCTTTCCCAGAACAACCGAGCCGGCCGCGTCGAGCCTCGCCACCGCCGTCGCATCGTAAGGCGGCCTGTAGCCTTCGAGAATCTTCGAGCCCGCCGTGGCCGGAGTGCCGCGCATCACAAGCAGGTCCTTGATGCCCACGGGAACTCCCGCAAGCGGCGGCAATGGGTCGCCCTTTGCAGCGACCGCATCCACTCGCGCCGCCTGCTCCGAGGCGCGCTCCCGGCTTAGGCTGAGGTAAACATTGAGCTCCGGATTGGCGGCCGCGATCCGGTCGTAGTAGTCGGACACAAGGCAGGCAGACTTTATTGCGCCCGATTCGACGCCGGCACGCAGTTCGGCGAACGTCTTCGGCTTGTCCACCAACGTATTCGCCTCACTCGTCAATTGCATCCCTCATAGCCACGTCGTGTATGCCGCTGGTCGCTGGTCCCTAGTCCCTGGCCCCTGGTCCCTTGTTCCTTGTCCCTATCTCTCAATCACCTTCGGGACCTTGAAGAACGCCCCGTCCGTCTCGGGCGCGCCCGACATTACCTCCGCCCGATCGAGCGATGGCTCAAGCGAATCCTGCCGCAGTGAAGTCCCGCTTACCGCGCCTTGCAATTCGCTCACCTGCGCGAGCGGAGCAACGCCGCTGGTATCCAGTTCGTTCAGTTCCGCAACGTAGTCAAGAATGGCATTCAAGTCCCTGAGCATCCGCGGCTTTTCATCGGGCGCAAGTTCCAGGTTCGCGAGCTCCGCCACGCGTTCCACGTCTTCAATGGTTACCTTCCCCGCCATCCCGTTTGCTCCACTGATTTCTTCGCGTCACCGAAGCTTGAGTATATCCGGTTGACGGCTGCTTACTCGCGCTTCCATGGCTGGATCAACTGCCCCGTGCAACCGGTTGTCCGCACCCCTTCAATCCACCACCAGCGTGAGCGTCACCGTATGCTTCACCCCATTCGAGGCGATCACCACGGGAATCGAGTACGTTCCCGCTGGCGTCTTCTCGGTGGTCGGAGAAGGCCCCGGTGGCGTGCCGCCGCCCCCGCCGCCTGCGCCAGCGCAGCTCGTCAGCCCGGCGGCGCACACGCCCGCAGCAAGTACTACCAGAAGCCATGCACGGCGGCGCCTCGCGCGCGGCAGCAGGAACAGCAGGCAGGCCAGTGAGAGCGGCCACGCACCCGCCGTCCAGTTCGGTCGTTGCAATGCCGATGAAGCCTGGCTGGTGGTGATCTGGACCATCTCTGTCCCGGTCGAGCCGCCGGCCACCGTGAGCGTAGAGGGGTTGAACACGCAGACCGCGTATTGAGGAAGCGAGTTGCACTGGAATGTGAAGCTCTGGGTCCCGCCGCTGGTTGAGGTCAGCGACAGCGTATAAGTCGCCGCCTGCCCGCTCGAAACCGTCTGGTTCGCGGTCCCCGATATCGCCGGCGTGAAGTCGAATCCGGTGCCCGAAAGCGGAACCGTGGCGTTCGCGCTCAAGCCATCGGCCGCAATCGTGAGCGCGCCCGACTGCGCTCCGGCGCTCGCGGGCGTAAATGTGAGTGCCGCTGTGCAACTGGCGCCTGCCGCAAGGGTGCTGCCGCATGTGCTGCTCGACACTGAGAACTGGGAGGAAGCCGTCAACACCACGTTGTCCAGTTCAGCGACTGTACCTATGTTTGTGAGTGTCACAGTGATTGGGCTGCTCGCGATGCCCACGCCTGTCGTGGGGAAACTCACCTGTGCCGGTTGAACCTGGATGGCGCCCGCCAGCCCGCCGATTCCGCTCAATGCCACGGTGGCTGGCGTGGATACAGAGGTCGAGCTTATGGTCAATGCTCCATTCAATGCGCCCGCTTGCATGGGAGCGAAGACCACACCCGTAGTGCAGCTTGTCCCTGCGGCGAGCGTCGTTCCGCAGGTGTTCTGGACCAGCGAGAATTGCGCCGTAAGCGCCAGCAGCAATCCCGCCGCGTCTGTTCCGCCGTTGTTGGTCACGGTCACGGTCTGCGCAGCGCTGGTCTGGCCAGTGGCAGTCGCTGGAAATCCAATTTGTGCCGGCGTTGCATTCAAACCCGCCGCCGATTGGCCTGTTCCATTTAAGTTCACGGTTGCTGCCTTCACCTGCAGCGTCGAGGAAGTAATGGTCAGTGTGGCTTGCGCGGATCCGGTGGCCGCGGGCGTAAAGGTTACCTGCATCGTGCAGCTGGCCCCCGCTGCCAGATCGCTTCCGCAGGTCGTGGTTCCTGTTGCAAAACTGCTCGCCCCCGGCCCGGTAATCTGGAAGCCCACATTCGCCATGGGAGCGCCGCCGGAGTTGGTGACCTTGAGGGTCTGTGGCGCGCTTGCGATGCCCACCTGCAGGCCGTTGAACGCGAGACTTGCCGGGCTCACGGCGAAGGCAGGCGGATTGAGTCCTGTTCCCTGCAGGCTCACGGTTTGCGTCCGCAAGATGTCGGCGACGGTCAGCGTTCCCGCCTGGCTTCCGGAAGCCGTCGGAAGGAATACGACATTGATAGAGCAGCTTGCCGGCCCCGTGAGTTGCGTCGTGCAGTTATTCGACTGCTGAAACGGGCCCGTGACCGACACCGCAATTGATGTGAGCGGATTGCCGCCCGAGTTGGCGAGCGTAACGGTCTGCGCGGCCGAGTTCACTCCGATCACGGTTCCGGGGAAGTTGAGCGAGGACGGCGAAAGCGTGTCGGTGGGTGGCGCGCTGCCCGTCCCGAAGAGCTGCACTGTTTGCGTGCCCACGTCGTCCACCATGGTCAGCGTGCCGCTGGCCGCGCCCGCCGTGGCTGGGTTGAACTCGACCGCAAGCGAACAGTTCCCCGTGGGGGCAAGCGATGTTGTTCCGCATGCGTTGCTCGAAAGAACGAAGGGCCCGCTCACCGTCACGCTCTGAATCGCAACCGGCGAACCGCCCGCGTTCTCCGCCGTCACAGACAACGGAACCGAAGTGCTTCCCGACTCCACGGTGCCGAAGTCGATGGAAGGCGGCGAGAGCTTCACCACCCCCGGAGGAGCGCCAGTGCCGGACAGGCCGACGGTGATCGACCCTCCGCCCAGGTTGCCCTGGATGGTGAGCGTGCCGGTGCGCGCACCCGTAGCAGTGGGCGAAAACGAGACCTGGATGCTGCAGCTTGCGCCGGTATCGATCGGCGCAGTCATGCAGTTGTCTCGCTCGTCGAAGTCTCCGCTCGCAGAAATGCTCGTAGGCAGCAGCGCGATTCCGCCGGTGTTGGTCAGCGTCACGGTTTGCGCGCTGCTCATCGTGCTCTGTGGCTGCTGTGCGAACGTCAGCGAAGCAGGACTGGCTGTTGCCGTCGTCATCTGAATGCCGGCGGTCAAGAGCGGGATCTGCCAGATTCCGCGTCCGTAGGTCCCAGCTACCAGCACATTGGGATTCGCAGTTGCCGGCGATGCGCGAAGCGCCACAACCGGGGATTCCGGCAGCCCCGTCCCGTAGGCAAACCAGCAGTTCACGCCCGAGTCGCCGCACGTCGCAACCTGCCGCGTCGCGAACACGCCCACATCCGTGGCCAGGTACGCCGTGTTTGGGTCCGCTGGATCGACGGCCACGCTGTTCGCCGGCGCATACTGCAAATTGGCCATAATGTTCTTCCAGTGCGCGCCGCCGTCAGTCGACCGGTATGCCATGCGAACGTCGAGCACGCGATCCGGCATGCCGGCAATCGTCGCGTAGACGGTGTTCCCCGTCGTGTCGCTCGGGTCCACGAACAGGCTCGAAACGTCCAGCCCATAAACGTTGAACTGGAGGCTGTCGTTCGTCACCTGGTTCAGCGTCAGGTCCGTCCAGCGCGACCAGGTCCCATTCGAAGTCATTGTCGCCTTCAGGACGTGACCGGGAAGATTGCCGCCCCCGTTGAGGCTGCCGTACGTTCCCGCATAAACGACTTCTCCGCCGCCCGCGGTCGCGAATGCCGCCATCGACCGGATCAGCGGATTGCCGGAGCAGTACGCGGGATAACTTCCGCTTCCCAACTTCGGAGTCACCGCATTGGCCGCGGTCCATCCTCCGGTCGCTGGCCCGCGCCACAGACGGCAGGTCGCAACAAGCAGCTGCGAACCGTCCAGCGGATCGACCACGAAAGGGGCCGGATCCGTCATCGTCAGGCCGTCATTTCCCACGTCAGCATTGGTCACCGCAGGGGTCGAACCAAAATCCGCTGCAGTGCATGCGCCCGCCTTTGCGCAAACGTGAATCGACACGCCGGCGTCGTTGTTCACATACCAATTGTTGCCGCTGGGGTCGATGGCTACCGGCCCGCCCTCTCCGCTCAGAATCTGCGGCCAGTTCGCTGTCGGGCCGGTTGTACTCGTTGCGCCTGCAGTCCCGTTCGCGCCAAAGCCCGCCATCAGCGTGTAGGACGAATTCCCAATCGCCGACAGGCTGTCCACCTCTGCGAGTGAACCCAGCCCGCCGTTCAGGTTCTGCCAGTGGCTCGCGTCAGCGGCCGAGCACGCCGAGCCGGTTTCGCCGATTGCGTCTTCAGATCGCCACAGCCCGCTGTCGTTTCCGTCAAAAATCTCCAGCGGATTTGCCGCGCTCCACTCAAGCGCATGATGATACTCGCCCACCTGGGCGCTCATGCAGGTGGTGGAATTCGTCGAGTTCCGCCACGGGCAGCCCATGGCCAGGCTGCACTTCCAAAGGTCGTTCGCACCGGCCAGCAGAAGCGTATCCTGCTGCGACGGCACCGCCGCGAGTGCAAGGTTGTAGTCGCCGTTCAGAATCGTCTGAGCGCCTTGCGAGGTCGGTGTTTCAAGCGCTGAGGTGCTCCATTGTTTCGCGAAGGTCATGGTGACATTGGTGCAGACGCCCCCGCTCAGCCCGCACTGATCCTGCCAAACACCCTGATCCTGGTTGTTCAGGTCCACCGTCCATGCAAACGTGTCGCCGGTGAGCGGATTTACAGCCAGCGCGCCGCGGAAGATCGGGCATGCCGGCGAACCGGTCATCGACGTATTGGTCGGACACATCGTTGCGGAGAGCCTGTTGCCCGGCTGCGCCTGGAGCCGCGTCCACGTTACGCCGTCGCTCGACTGGTAATAGCCGTGAAAGCGCACCGCCGCCACGAACAGCTTGCGCACCGGGTTCCACACCACGGATGTGGCCGCGTTGCCCTCGGCGCCCGCAAACGCGTCCGACGGCCCCTGCACGTCATACCCGTTTCCATCTGTGATGATCGCAAGGTGCCATGTGGCGCCTGCGTCCTTCGAGTAGTACAGGCCGCTGTAGCTCGAACCCGCCATGCCTGCATCCACGAGCGAGCCCTCATAGGACTGCGACACCGCCGCGGCGACAAGCTGCGGATTCACCGTACTCCAGGCAAAGCCAGCAAAGCCTTCCCCGAAGAACCAGTGGTCCATCCCCCCGAGGCCCTGGGCCACGTCGCTGGTCCCCTGGATCAACCTCCATGTACTGCCCCCGTCAGCGGAGCGCAGCACGCCCGAGCCATAGTACGAATCGAGAGCGTCGTTGGGGTCGCCCGTACCCGCGAGGATGACCCCGGTCCCGCCGGGCTGCACCGAGAGAGCGCCGATGCTGATGGAGCCATCCACGGCGCTGCTCAAAGCGGCGGGCCGGTCAGTGAGCGGAGTGAAAACGACTTTGGTTGAATCTGCCGTGGCGGCGTTCTGCGAAAACCAGACTCCGCCGCCGGTTGTCCCGACGTAGAGCATGTTCCCCGTGGTGTCGGAAGGATCAAGGGCAAGCGAAGAGATGCGGCCGGTCACCAAACCATAGTTGGGCGTCAGAACCGCGGCAGGTCCAAGGGGCTCCCAGGCGGCGGTAGACGGTGAACTCTGCGCCGCAAGGGGCGCAAGACTTGCACGTGGCCTTGACGATTCCCCCGGAGTGCGGCCGGTCACGAATCCGTGGCGCGCCAAAAATCTATGCGCCTGCGCTGCCTGCGGAGGGACTTTTGATCTGATTGGAGGATCAGAGCCGGTGGGCACCTGCGCGGGCGTCATGGCACTATAGGTCAGCAACACGAAGGCCAGGATCGCGAGGATTCTTAAGGGTGAGTTTCGCCGGCCCAGACTACTTTCCGCATTCGCGGGGGCCCCTGTTCTGAAATGAGATCTAACCGTACCGCGTACCAAAATACTCTTCTTGCCTCGAAGTGCAATCCTGAAGGGCGAGCGCTGACGGAGTCAGCATCCCCGACGACTGCCATTTTCAAAATAGAAAGATTGACCCATTTTAGAACACAAAAACGGCGGCAGGCTGTGATCGACCCTGGATTGCGGGTGCTGTGTTGTATAGTCGGTCTCTCCCAGGGCAGCGCGGCACTTGTTGGCCCAGAATGCGGGATTCCTGCAGGAGTAGACTTGGCATTTCGCGTCCTCGCACGGGGTTCCTTCGCGCAGGAGGAAGTAGCCTGAGTTCACGCGCCCGTTGTTCCATTCATGCGTTCTGCTCGAAACAGCGTCCCAACCTGATGGAGGGAGCCCACACATGGCCGACGACACCCCCGCCGGAATCCGATCCATCGCGAGCGCCCACTCGGTGGATGAAACCGTGGCTCGCATTCAGCACATCCTTGAGACCAGAGGCGTCACTCTGTTCGCCCTCGTCGACCACAGCGGCGAAGCCGAGAAGGCCGGCATGCCCATGCCCCCCACAAAGCTCCTGATATTCGGAAATCCAGCCGCCGGCACTCCCCTGATGCTGGCTGCGCCCTCCGCGGCAATCGATCTGCCGCTCAAGCTTCTTGTGGCGCAGGACGCGCAGGGCCGCGTGACCGTTTCGTGGAACGATCCCGCGTGGCTTGAGCAGCGCCATGGCTTTCCCGCAGAGCTGCTTCAGAACATTGCAGTGGTCGCAAAGCTCGCCGAATCCGCTGCAGGCTGAACCGTTGTCCTTGCCTTCACAGATCCGGGGAACGCGCGGCATGCGATCGCTGCATCCTCGTCACGCAGGCGATTCCATCGAGTTCCTTCGACTCACTTTCATGCTGTTAAAATTCGCCCGGAAGGTTGTTAGCTCATGCTCGAACGCTCAAACCCCTGGCAGTTCATCGCACGTTATCCTTTTGCATTTTTCATTGCCGTTGTTTTACTGCTGCCTCTCGCCGTTCCCTGCGCCAGGGCTGCCACGCCGTGCCACGGCCTCATCGCGCTCATGCTTCCCGATACAAACATCACGAGCGCGGAGGAAGTGCCCGCGGGTCCCTTCAAGGTGCAGGGATTCACGGGTTCAACCAACGTCATCGTGCCCGCATTCTGTCGCGTGACGGCAACAATCCGCGCTGCGCAGGATTCCGAGATCAACTTCGAACTGTGGATGCCGGCCTCAACCTGGAACCACCGGTTTGAGGGCGTCGGCAACGGCGGGCTCGGCGGCATGATTGGCACGCAGGCGATGGCGGCCGCCGTCCGCGAAGGATACGCCACCGCCTCCACCGACACCGGCCACACCGGCGGCCCCGCCACCGGCCAATGGGCGCTTGGTCATCCGGAAAAAGTCATCGACTTTGGATACAGGGCTGTCCATGAGATGACACTCCGGGCCAAGTCGCTTATCTCGTCCTACTACGGAAAAGGCGCCGCCCACTCCTATTGGAACGGCTGCTCGGAAGGCGGCGGCCAGGGACTGAGCGAAGCGCAGCGCTTTCCAACCGACTACGACGGCATCGTCGCGGGCGCCCCGGCGAATAACTTCGTTCATCTCCAGGCGGGTGGCAACTGGATCAGCCAGGCGATCCACGAAGATCCGGCGACCTTTATTGCGCCGGCCAAGCTGCCGGCCATCACCGCCGCTGTCCTTGCTCAATGCGATGCGGCCGATGGCGTGAAAGACGGGGTGCTCGAGGATCCGCGCACATGCAAGTTCGACCCTTCGACGCTGCTCTGCAAGGGCGACGAAAGCGATACCTGCCTCACCGCGCCGCAGATCGACGGCCTCAGGAAGATCTACGACGGCGCTCGAAACCCGCGGACGGGCGAACAGATTTTTCCGGGCACTATGCGCGGCGGCGAGGCAGGGTGGGGATTCTGGATTGCCGGCACTGACGCTCCGCCCCGGAACCTGCAGCACGCCATCATGATCGCTTTCTTCGACGACCTCGTTTATGAGAATCCCAACTGGGACTGGCGCACGTTCAACTTCGACAAGGATGTCTCGGGCGCCGACGCGAAGGTTGGCGCCGCCCTGAATCAGATCAATCCCAACCTCAGCGCGTTCAAGAGGCACGGCGGAAAGCTGATCCAGTACCACGGCTGGAATGACCCGGCGATCTCGCCTCTCAACAGCATCGACTACTTTGAGAGTGTGCAGAAGAAGATGGGCGTCACCACGGACTTCTATCGGCTGTTCATGGTCCCGGGGATGGAACACTGCACTGCGGGACCGGGGGTGTACGACTTCGACCGCATGAGCGCGATCGTCGACTGGGTCGAGGATGGGCATGCACCCGATCAGATCATCGCGAGCCGGCCGGCCCGAACGCGGCCTCTATGCCCGTATCCGCAGGCGGCGAAATACGGCGGTTCGGGAAGCACCGACCTGGCTTTGAACTTCAGTTGCGCGGCCCCATGAGCGAGGCTTGCGCGGACTTATCTGCATGGTGATATGCTGCACGCGGATGGAGAACCCGAGGGGCACATCGCAGCGCACAACGAAGAGCGGGAGCGCCGGCCAGCGCAGGATCGAGTTGCGGAGTGCATCGATTCATTTGGATGACACCGGCCTGCGGAGGATCGCGGAGTATAGCGACGGCTCGGTGAAAACTGCGGGGATGAAGTGGGGCGACGTCCGGCGCGTCGCGGCGTTTAAGCGCGATGTCCTGACAAGCGGTGTGCTGTGCCTCGCGCTGACCGACGCAGCGAACGTAATCATTCTGGATGAATCGATGGAAGGCTGGAATGGCCTAGTCGCCGCATTGCCCGATCAGGTTCCAGGCGCCCCATATGCGGGAGAATGGCGGAGCGCGATCATTGCGCCATCCGAGGCGGCAAACTGGACGGTTTTGTTTCGGGCGCAGTGAAGCCCCTGCCCATCTGCGCGCCGCGAAGTCCGGAGACAGGCACGCAACGAGGGAAATGAAAAATCCTGTGTGAATTTATGGGGTTGAACGGACGAAACGTGCGACCTCACGCGGGAGCCCACACGCCTGATCTGGGTGTTTCGCGTCAGGCATACCGCTTCACAAGGAACCCGGTTCACGGCCCCTTCTTGACAACGTTGGGATTACGCTACGATATCGGGCCTTAGCGGACTGACTTGAACATCGACCGGAGCGCTCCAGACAGTTCCTTCTCCTGGGAATCCGGCTGATTGGAATTCGACGGGATCGCGGCGGAGCGTGTATCCGCGTTCAATCCGTTACCCTGCGAGGAATACGCGGCGCTCGCCGAAGGATAGCTGTTGCTGGCGACGCTGCTGCTCGCCGGAGCATAGTTGCCGTTGGGAACTCCGCCGGGTATGGCGGCCGGAATACCCGCAACACCGGCATACCGCCGCTGGAGACGTTCAATCGCGGCCAAATCCAGCCGGAATTCTTCTTCCACCTGACGACGCAAAGCGTCCAGTTGTTCCTTATCGAATCCTGTCATTTTTAGTGTCTCCCCCCCAACGGCTAAGTCGGTCTTTTCAACTCCAAGGAATCGAGTATGGCACGCCTAACCGCGATTTAGAACTTACACAAAGGATGTAGAGCCGCGGACAAGCGGTTGGACCGTCTGGCACTGGGCCGATTCACCATCTTTATCACAAAAACACAAAAAAGAAGGGAAATGGAGCGGCTGGGTCCATTACGAAAGTAAAAAAGACCGCCCGAAGGCGGCCTTTGCATTTTCTGTTCCCTGACCCCTGACCCCTGATCCCTGCCTTTACCACCGGCCCCAGGCGCGGGTGAAGTAGTCCGACAACGTGAGCATGATGAGCACCCCGAAGGTGAACAGGCCCGAGAAGACTGTGAGCTTGGTGAGCTTGGAGCTGTACTTGACGTGCATGAAGAACAGGACAACGATGCTGGCCTTGAAGCAGGCGATGGCCAACGCCACTACCGCGTTGAATACGCCCAGGTCGACAAAGGATACGGCCGCCGTGACTGCTGTCATTACGAGCAGAATCGTCCCGACCGTAATGTAAACAACGGGCGAGACGATATGGTTCAACGTATCGTGCACGTCCTGCTCGTTGGGATCGTGGTCGTGGCCGGTGCCGTGGTGCTGGTCGTGAGGATCGTGTTGTGTGCTCATGCGCGCGTCCTTAACTGTGCCTGCTGATCAGGTAGAGCAGCGGATAAAGGAATATCCAGACAATGTCGACGAAGTGCCAGTACAGGCCGAAGTTGTTGACGAAGGTGACGTGGCCCGTGGTGTACGCCCCTGCGCGAGCCCGGAAGATCATAAACGCCAGGATCGAAATCCCGATGATCATGTGCAGCGCGTGCATGCCGGTCATGGCGAAGTAAAGCCCGAAGTAGACTTCGGTGTGGCGGGCCATATCCAGCGGAAGAGCCTTGTCGTCCGGGTATGACTTGTGGATCTCGGGGTCAGACGCCGGATCGGTGAACGACTTGGTGCTGTAGTGGAAGCTGGGGACGTGGTGCTTCTCCCACTTCTCGTGGTACTCGTCGTACTTGATGCCAAGGAACACCAATCCGAGAACAAAAGTAAGGCACAGGCACAGTACTAGGGCGCCCTTACGGCGCATCTCCGCAGACCACACGCCCATGGCCATGGTGAACGACGATACGATCAGGACCGCCGTGTTGGCCGTCCCCTCCTTGATGCTGAGCTGGTGCGAGGCCACGACGAACGCCGGATAGTACCAGTTGCGGAAGATCAGGTAGGCGGTGAACAGGCCGCCGAAGAACATGATTTCAGTGAGCAGGAAGAGCCACATGGCGAAGCTGGTGGTGTCCACCTGCTGCTCCATGCTGTGGAAGTGGTGGCGCTGATACGGCGGATGCTCGTGTTCCGCGTGCGCTCCGTGGACTGTCACGGTGCTATCCGACACTTGTTACCTCTTTCTCTTTCCGTTCCAGCCACTCGTAGTCGTATGCGTCGTGATCGACGATCGGAATCTCAACAAAGTTTTCAGTGAGCGGCGGCGACTGGATCTGCCACTCGAGGCCGGTTGCCTGCCACGGGTTGTCGCCGGCGATCTCACCGTACTTGAGCGACCAGGTGAGATAGAGGATGGGCAGCAGATAGCCGATGCCAAGAACAGTCGCACCCGCGGTGGAGAACACATTCAGCACCTGGAACTCCGGCGGATAGGCCGCATAGCGGCGGGGCATACCGAGCGTGCCCAGGATGAACTGCGGAAAGAACGTGAGGTTGAATCCGATGAACGTGACCAGTGCGGCGAGCTGCGAGATCTTCTCCGGATACATGCGGCCGGTCCACTTCGGCCACCAGAAATGAATGCCGGATAGGAAGGCCATGAGCATGCCGCCCACCATGACGAAGTGGAAATGGGCGACGATGAAATAGGTCTCGGTGAGGTGAATGTCGGTGCCGGTCGCCGCGAGGAAGACTCCGGTAAGACCGCCGATAGTGAAGAGCCCCATGAAGCCGAACGCATACAGCATCGGCGTCTCAAACGTGATCGAGCCCTTGTAGAGGGTGAACGACCAGTTGAAGATCTTGATGGCCGAGGGCACGGCAACGAGCATCGTGAGCAGCGAGAACACGAGCGTGGAGTAGTTCGACACGCCCATGATGAACATGTGGTGCTCCCATACGAAGAAGGCGAACACCGCGATGGCCACCGAGGAGAACGCAACCGCCGTATAGCCGAAGACGCGCTTGCGGGCGAAGGTGGAGACGACCTCGGAGATGACCGCCATGCCGGGCAGAATCATGATGTAGACGGCCGGGTGCGAGTAGAACCAGAACAGGTGCTGGAACAGGATCGGGTCGCCGCCCTTGGCGGGATCGAAAACGCCGATGCCCATAACCCGCTCGAGGACGATAAGCACCAGCGTGATGGCCAGAACTGGCGTGCCAAGCACCATGAGGATCGATGCCGCGTAGTTCGACCACACGAAGAGCGGCAGCCGGAACCAGGTCATGCCGGGTGCGCGCATCTTGTGGATGGTGACGATGAAATTAAGGCCGGTGAAGACGGAGCTGAATCCTGCGACGAAGATGGCCAGCCCCGCCGAAACCACGTGCGTGTTGACATAGTGCGTCGAGAGCGGGACGGTGAAGGTCCATCCAGTGTCGACGCCACCCGATGCCATAACGTACAGCATCATGCCGCCGGCAATGATGTAGAGGTACCAGCTGAGCAGGTTGATCTTGGGCAGTGCGAGATCCTTGGCGCCGATCATGATGGGGATGAGGAAATTGCCCAGCGTGGCGGGCACCGACGGCACAAGGAACAGAAACACCATGATGATGCCGTGCATGCTGAACACCTTGTTATAGGTGTCCGCGGCCATCAGGTCAGACTGCGGCGTGAGCAGTTCGAGACGGATGAGGCCGGCCAGCATACCGCCGATGGCGAAGAAGAATGTAATCGATATGAGATAAAGAGTCGCGATCCGCTTGTGATCGCCGGTCAACAGCCAACTCAGAAGACCATTTTCCTTGGTTAGGAAGTTGACCTTCGGAATCCTCGCCGTGGACTGATCGGGAAGACGGATAATTGTACTGCTGCTCATTGCTTCACCATCCCCTGCTTGGCCCCCGGGTTAGCCGGCGCCGCGCCTGTGGATTTTTGCCCTGCCGGTGCGGCCTTGCCTTCGCCCTCGGGCAGGAAAGCGGTCGTGTTCGTTGTTTGATCGACGCGATCGTTTGAATTCAGAGTCTTGATGTACTCAACGAGCGAGATGAGGCCGTCTTCGCTGATCTGTCCCTGGTAGGTGGGCATGATCGGCGTATAGCCCTGGGTAACGTGATCCGTCGGGTTCAGGATCGCTTCGCGAAGGTAGGCTTCGTCAACGTGGGCGGTGCCGCCGTTCGCGAGCGCCAGGTTGGACCCGAATACGCCGGCAAGGTTCGGGCCGCGAGCATCGGGGCGCCCATTGTGGCAGGCGTTGCAGCTTAGGCTGGCGAACAGCCGCTCGCCGTTCTGGGCAAGGCTCATCCCGCTCGTGGACTCGTTGAGCCACTTCTTGTAGTCGTCGGGAGTGAGCACGACGATGTCGCCGATCATGGCGGAGTGGTTCGTGCCGCAGTACTGCGTGCAGAACAGGTGAAACGTGCCGGTCTGGGTGGCTTCAAACCAGACGCTGGTGTAGCGGCCGGGAATTGCTTCGCGCTTGACGCGGAATGCCGGGATCGAGAAGCTGTGGAACACGTCCTGCGAAATCAGCGTAAGTTGGATGGGACGGCCCAAAGGAATATGCAGCGCGTCGATCTCGTGCTGGCCCCCAGGATGCTCGGCCTTCCACATCCACTGCTTGCCGACGACGTAGATGTTCATGGCGTTGGCCGGAGGCGTGTAAACACGGAAGTAAATCAGCGAGCCCCACACGAACATGATGAGGAACAGGCCGAGCGGAATGATGGTCCACGTCGTTTCCAGCAGCGTGGAGCCCTCGATCTGGACTGCAACCGGGTGGCGCTTCCGGCTATAGGCGATTGAGAAGCCGACGATCAGCAGGACTACGATCGTGAGGCCGATGAGGCTGATCAGGACCATGAAGAAGTACAACGCGTCCATCTGCGGCGCGATCTTCGACGCCTCAGGGGGGAACAGCTGAAAGTTCGTCAGCCACTTGACGAGAAATTGCCAAAGTACTGGACTGATGTGATCCATTCCGTTATCCGTTCACCTTTGTACCTGTGTCCTGCTTGTCATCGTCTTCGTGATGCGCCAGGCGGTAATCGCGCCGGAACATGAGAAACATGAAACTCCCCAGGCAAACCACCGTGACGAGCCCGCCGGCCTGCACCACCCGGGCGACGATGAGCGAGTGCTTGTTGGTGCCGGGGTCGTAGTGGTAGCAGTAAGTCAGAATGTTGTCTACCGGCGAGCCGATCTGCCCGCGCGAAGTCTCGGCGAGGCCGAGCCGCAGATCCTTGGGCGAGTACTCGACGCCCATGTAGTACTGCGCGAGCTTGCCCTCCGGCGTCACCAGCTGAATCGAGCTGGCGTGTGCGAACTGCGTGAGCTTGCCGTCCGGGCCCGGAATCCTGACGTATTTGAAGCCCACGGCGTCGGTAAGCGCGTCGATGTTCGGCTGCGTGCCGGTGAGGAAGTGCCAGCCATCGGCGGTCGTGGGATCGCCATATCGCTTGATGTAGCTGCGCTTCTTGGCGGCGGCAAGATCCGTCCCTTCGCTGGGATCGATGCTGACCACGACGATGTTGAAATCGCGGCCGGGTTTCTCATCCACCATGAGCAGGGCGCTTACCAGGCCATTCAGCTCTTCGGAGCAGAGCATCGGGCACTGGTAGTAAACCAGCGCCAGGATTGCGGGCTTCTTCCCGAAGTAGCTCGCTAGCTCGATCTGCTTGCCGGTATCGTCAGTGAAGGCGAGATTCAGCGGGAGCTGGTAATTCAGGTGCTGCGCAATGCCGACCTTGTTCAGTAGATCCGTTTTCGTGTTGGCCGGGCCCATCTCCTTATCGCCGTAGCTGGAGACTTGTGCCGGGAGAGCGGCCGCGAACACAATCGCGGCAGCGGCGAAGAGGGCCGCCGTGCGCGCTACGTTCCGGATTGTGTTTGTGTACTGCATGGTGGTTCTACTCCTGCTGCTGTCAGGCCCGAACAGCCGGCCCGACTTGACGCTATTCCTGGTTCACCGGACGTTCCGCGCGCGCGCCTTCACCGCGCTCGCGTTCAATTTCGTACGCCGTGCGGGCGAAGCCGTTGGTTAGCGGTTCCGTCACGGCTGGTTGCCTGTCGCCGGCCATTCCGGCGCTGATCTGAGCCGGCGGCGCTACGGGCAAACCGCGCTGCGCGATCAGTTCCATGGCGCGGTCGATGGGAATGCGGACCTTGCCCGCCTGGCCATCGATGCGCGAGTAGCTGTCGAGCAACAGGTCTTCACGGGAGTGCAGTTCGGCCACGTCGCGCAGCCCGTCGTCATCCTGGGTGCGGGGCGCGGGGAACTGCTGCACGAGCGAGCCGATCTTGTTCTGCAGATCGGGGCTGTTGGGCAGGTTGCCGAGTTCGCGCACGTCCACGCTCTTGGTCCACTTGGTGTTCGGGCCGTCCTCCTTGTTCATTCCAGCGTTGATGACCTTGCCGATGCCGTAGCAAAGGAAGGCCGCCACGACAACGAAGATCCCCAGCGAGGTGAGAAACACCACAATGCCCGTGACGCGGACGTCCGATCGCTCGTAACCGTGCGAGGCGTCGATCTCGGAAGGACCATGAGAACCTATTTGATTGTCATCATGCGATGGCATGTTCGGGCTCCAGAATCTCGGCAAGATGAGGATCGTTGGTCTGCACAAGCGGGCGGGCCTTCAGTTGCCAGCAGAACCAGACGACCCAGAAGCTGACCATGGCGACGGTCACGGCGACGTACTCGAGGATTCCCCAGCTGAAGTGCAGGTTGCGCGATGCATCCTTGAAGTTCGGCTCGATGAGCCAGAACATGTCGAAGGCGCGGGCGAAGACCATCCACTGGCACAGGCGGATCAGGCGCTTCTTGTTCCGCTTGATATCGCGCGACAGCAGCATGGTGAACGGAATGACCCAGTGGAAGATGAAGTCGAGCGTGATGATGATGCCCCAGTGGCCGCGGAAGCGGTCGAGGTACCAGTTGATCTCATCGGGCAGGTTGCCTGACCAGATGATGAGGAACTGGCCGAAAGCCAGATAGATGTTGAGCATCACGAAGGCGAAGGTGAGCTTGCCCAGGTCGTGCTGCTCGGTCTGGCGCAGGATGGTCGCAAACGGCTCGCCGCGCGAAAGGCTCACGGCGACGATGATCGACAGCGCCAGCACGGCGTATCCCTGGCCGACGAGGAATAGGAATCCGTACACCGTCGAGTACCAGGTGACGTCCATCGACATGACCCAGTAGATTGCACACGCGGTCATGGTGATCGTGTAAACGACGATGCCGGGACCGGCGAAGTTCTCGAACCTCTTGATCCAGTACGGGGTGGTCTCGGGCCCTTGGCTGTCGCGCAGCATGCTCCATCGATTCAGGCGCCACGTGTAGAGTCCCCAGATGGCGAAGCAAACTACGCTCACGATCACGAACATCTGCGGATTCAGCATGGGGCGCTTCCACTCGATGCAGTGATTGATGTTTTCCACCTGGGCCGCGGTAATCTGCCCGAGCTTGAACGCCTTGTCCACCAGGTCGTGATTCGCCCACATGTACAGGTGCTTCTGAAGAAACGCGACGGGCAGCCAGTAGAGGAACACCAGCGGCAGCGTGCGGCTCATGGCCTCGAGCGGACGGCGCAGCAGCAGGCCCCACTTGCCGCCGGAGCAGTACTGCAGCATCAGCATGGCCAGGCCGCCGACGGCGAAGCCGAACGTCACCATCAGGCCGAGGACCCATCCGCGCAGCACGTGCTCCCAGCCGAGCTGATCCTGAGACTGGCCGAGGAAACCGAGGATGACGGCGATCACGGAGAACACCACTCCTACGATTAACGCGCGCGACTGCCACGCGCTCACGAATGGAGGAGCGCTGAGGTCGGCCGGTAGCGTTCTAGCGTGCGATGAGTGAGACATTGCCATTTCGTAGATCCCCGTTCCTTACTTCGCGGCTCCTGGCGCCGTTTTGCCTGGTGTTGCAACCTGTTTCGGATCCGCCGTGTTCGCCGGTCCCATTGCCGGCGTTCCTTCGCCGCGGGCAGGCGCCTGGTTCGCATAGATCGCGGTCTGCGGCAGCGCCCACGGCTGCGCGTAGGAGGCCGGCAGGCCCTGGCCCTGCGCCACGTCCTTCAGGCTCTCCACCTGGGTGCCCGCGGGCACATCGGCCATGTTCGCGTTCTGGCTGAGCTGCAGCGCGCGGATGTAGGCAGCCACTGCCCAGCGATCTTCAGGCGCAAGCTGCGCCGAGTAGTCGGGCATGGCACCGTAGCCGTGGGTCATCACGTAGAAGTAGTGCGAGAGCGGCTGCGCCATGCGGACCTGGTCGTGCAGGTTCGCGGCCGGCTTGTAGCCGCGCTGGACGATCTCGCCCAGCCCATTGCCCACGCGCGAGTGGCATGGCGTGCAGTAGACGTTGAATCTTTCCTGTCCACGCTTCAACACTTCCAAGGTCACCGGGAAGGGCAATTGGTCGCGCTCCTCGCGATAGCCGTTCGCCCCCTGGACCACACCGGTATAGAAATAGTCGTCCTCATGGAGCTGGCCGCGCGCGATAGTGTTCACCACCTGCGGCCGCGCGCCGCGCCCGTCTGCAAAGAAAGTGGTCCCGCGCTGCGGGAACATGCGGGGCTGGTTCTGCATGTCCTGGCGGCAACCGGCGAGGAGGAGTAGCGCAGATGCGGAAGCAAGAAGCAGCGGCTTCCCGCCCATTCGCAATGAAGCCGAAAATGGTCGGGGCACACGCGCTTTCTGATCCCTGATCCCTGCCGGGGTCCCCGACGAGCGATTTGTGCTCGTTGGGGTGGCTGATCCCTGATCCCTGTCGTTCATCAGTACTCCACCTCCACCACCGAGATCGGGCCGAAGCTTTCGAGGTACTTCTTTGCCTCGATCAGGTCGAACTTGGGATCCAGCGACTCAAGGCACAAAAAGAATTTGTCCACGGATGCGCCATCGCGAAAGTTAGGCGCGTTGAAAACCGGATGATAGAGCGACGGGAGGCCGTTCAGAGCGAACATGCAGAAGGCCGCCGAGAGTCCGGCCCACAGGATGGTCCATTCGTAAGCGGGCACGATGAACGCGGGCCACGAATAGAGCGGGCGCCCGGCGATGTTGATCGGATACGCCAGCGTATTGATCCAGGTTTCGAGCAGGAACATGGCGCACAATCCCATGAGCCCGCCGACCAGGCAGCAGAGCGGCACCTTGTCCCGCTTGCGATCAAAACCGATGGCCTCGGCCGCTTCCTCAAGCGCGATCGGCGAGTAGCAGTCCATGCGGCGCCAACCGTCCTGGTAGGACTGGCGTGCGGCGCGGACAAGGTCGCCCGGAGTTTCGAATTCGGCCAGCAGGCCGTAAGTTCCTTCACGCGGAGGCATCTCTAATCTCCATTCCCCGCAATCGCCTTGGGCCTGATCTTCGACCCCGGCAGCAGCAGGCGAATCTCAAACATGGGAATCATGGGCAGGAATCGGACGAACAGCAGGAAAAGCGTCGTGAACATGCCCAGCGTTCCCACAAACGTCATGTAGTCCCACTTGGTGGCGCGGTACGTGCCCCACGACGACGGCAGGTAGTCGCGGGTGAGGCTGGTGACGATGATGACGAAGCGCTCAAACCACATGCCCGTGTTCACGATGAGCGACATGATGAACATGAAGGTCATGTTGGTGCGCCACTTGCGCACCCAGAGTGTCGTCAACGGAATGGCGAGGTTGCAGGTGATCAGCGTCCAGTAGGACCAGCCCATCGGGCCGAACGCGCGGTTCCAGAACGTGAAGTACTCCCAGTGCGATGCCGAGTACCACGCCATGAAGGCTTCCATGCCGTAGCCGTAGCCGACGATGAAGCCCGTGACGAGCATGATCTTGCCCATGTTGTCGATGTGCCGGTCCGTCACGAGCGCTTCAAGGTGGTACCACTTGCGCAGCGGAATGGCCAGTGTAAGCACCATTGCAAAACCGGAGTAAATGGCGCCGGCAACAAAGTAGGGCGGAAAGATGGTGGTGTGCCAGCCCGGCAGAATGGCGACTGCGAAGTCGAAGCTGATGACGGTATGCACGGAGAGCACGAGCGGCGTAGCCAGGCCGGCGAGCAGCAGCGAGGCTGTCTCAAAGCGCACCCAGTGCTTGACCGATCCCCGCCATCCGAGCGAGATGATCCCGTAGAAGTATTGCGCAACTTTTGACTTGGCGCGGTCGCGCATGGTGCCAAAGTCCGGGACCATGCCGACGTACCAGAAGACCACCGAGATCGTTGCGTAAGTCGATACCGCGAAGACGTCCCACTCGAGCGGCGAGCGGAACTGCGGCCACACTGTCATGGTGTAGGGCAGCGGCAGCAGCCAGTACCCAAGCCACGGACGGCCCACGTGAATCAGTGGGAACAGGCCGGCGCACATGACGGCGAAGATCGTCATGGCCTCGGCGAAGCGGCTGATGGAGTTGCGCCACTGCTGCTTGAACAAGAGCAGAATGGCGGAGATGAGCGTGCCTGCGTGGCCGATACCGATCCACCACACAAAGTTGATGATGGCAAAGCCCCAGGCCACCGGCATCGTGATGGCCCAGATGCCGACGCCCTTGAGGAAGAGCCACGTGAGGGCCACCAGCAGCATGACCGTCAGCGCTCCGAACACCGAGAACAGGAAGAACCACCCCATCGGAGTGTGAGGCGTCAGCACGATGCGCGTGATCTTGTCGGTGATGGACTTGAACGTCTGCGTCGGCTCGATTACGCGGTACTCGCCGGTGGCAGGGTCTACCCACCGCTCGTACTCCGGGCTGCCTGGTTTGATTTCGCTCGTCGCCATCGTGGCTTAACCTTTGGCCGGGTTGTGCTCGACCGGCTGCTCTTCAAGTTCAGAATTCGGGTTGATCACCGGCGCCACATACGTCGTGCGCGGCCGGGTATTCAGGTCGGCCAGGAGCTGATAGGTGCGCTCGTCCGCGCGCAGTTTGGCGGCCCGGCTGTCCTTGTCGTTGATGTTGCCGAAGGTGAACACCTGCGCCGGGCACGCCTGCTGGCATGCGGTCTGGATCTCGCCGTCGCGGATCGGGCGGTTCTCCTTATCGGCCGTGATCTTGGCTTCCTGGATGCGCTGCACGCAGTAGCTGCACTTCTCCATCACGCCGCGCGACCGCACCGACACATCCGGATTGCGCATCAGCTTCAGGCTCTCGGTCTCGTAATCGGAGTAGAGCAGGAAATTGAATCGCCGCACCTTGTAGGGACAGTTGTTCGAACAGTAGCGCGTGCCCACGCAGCGGTTGTAAACCATATCGTTCAGGCCCTCTGTACTGTGGAGAGTCGCGCCCACAGGGCATACCAGCTCGCAGGGGGCGTTTTCGCACTGCATACAGGGGACTGGCTGAAAGTACGCTTTCGGGTTGTCGCGATCCCCCTGGTAATAGGCGTCCACCCGTAGCCAGTGCATATGGCGCCCGCGATTCACCTGCTCTTTGCCAACAATAGGGATATTGTTCTCCGACTGGCAGGCAATGATGCAGTTGTTGCACCCCACGCAGGCGTTCAGATCGACGGCCATGCCCCAGGCATAAGGCTCTTTCTTG
>DATFRB010000024.1:0-3506 GCA_035263625.1 Occallatibacter sp. | reverse complement strand
TCCGGTCGTCGCGATCGGTGGCGCCGTACCGCTTGCAAACCGCCTGAAGCAGGTTCATCAGAGCATGGATACCGTCGGCCTCTTCCGGCCCATCACCAAGTTCAGTGTCGAAATCGATTCTGCCGAGGCGGTGTCAGAAGTCGTCGCGAATGCCTTTCGCGCCGCCGAGTCGGGACGGCCCGGGGCAGCGTTTATCAGCGCTCCGCAAGACATCATGATGGGGGGAGCGGGCAGCGAGGTGCTGACGCCGGTCGAACCGGAACTGCTCGGACCCGCGGATGCTGACGCGATTGCGGCAGCCGCGGCAGTGATCAACAGTGCAACGCAACCTATACTCCTCCTCGGCTTACTGGCGAGTCAACCCCGCGCCGCAGAAGCCATACGCGCTCTCCTCGCCAAAACGAAACTGCCTGTGGTGTGCACATACCAAGGAGCAGGAGTGGTGCCGCGAGAGCACTTCGATCGTTTTGGTGGTCGAATCGGTCTGTTCCATAATCAGCCGGCTGACAAGCTCTTGGATGCCGCCGATGTGGTCGTCGCGATTGGGTACGATCCCATCGAATATGAACCGGGACTCTGGAATCACGGACGCCAGCGCAAGCTTATCCATGTGGATGCTGTCCATGCGGATATTGATAAGGACTATCGGCCGCACGTCGAATTGACTGGCAATATCCCGGCTACCCTCCACGCGCTCGCCGCCCAAGTTGAACGGAAGGCATCGTCAGCCGATTCACACCTTCTGCATGGGATTGCTCGAGACCGAACAGAGTTCGCTGAACACGCGAGCGCCTTGAACGGGGTCCCCATTCACCCGATGCGCCTGGTGCATGAACTTCAGAGTTTGCTGAGCGACGACATGACGCTGTGTTTGGATATGGGATCGTTCCACATTTGGCTGGCCCGCTATCTCTACAGCTTTCGTGCTCGGCAAATCCTGACGAGCAACGGGCAGCAAACGTTAGGTGTTGGGTTGCCGTGGGCCATTGCTGCGTGTCTCGTCCGACCCGGCGAGAAAGTGCTCTCTATCTCGGGAGATGGGGGCTTCTTGTTCTCCGCTACGGAGCTTGAGACGGCAGTACGCCTCAAGTGCCACCTCGTGCATCTGGTTTGGATTGATGGCACGTATGACATGGTCCGCTTTCAGGAAATGGCCAAGTACGGTCGACCGTCGGGAGTCGAGTTCGGCCCCGTTGACGTGATCCGATTTGCCGAGGCCTGCGGCGCTCGAGGGTTCATGATCGAAAAGCCCGACCAGATCCTGCCAACACTGAAGCAGGCCCTGGCGTTGCAGGGACCGGTGGTGATCGGAATCCCGGTGGACTACCGGGACAACCACAAACTGATGGAGATCGTCCACCCCACGGTACTCAATTGAAGACCTCGCTCAGCGATTCGCCGGAAGACGGAACCTGGCGGCAGAAAGAGGGGTCTGTTTCTTCCATGTTACGTCGATGTGGTGTGCTCCGAAGTAGGTAGTGCGACCCTGGAATTCGAGGAAGAGCTCGGCCTCACGGGTAAGGAGGTTCAACAATGAGTGCGATCAACTCGAACCCAGGAGATTCACGAATGACCACGATGCCGATGTCCGGAGACATCAACGAGAGTCGCCGCATCCCAGCATCAGAGTGGGACTACCGTACGGCCAAGGAGCTCATTGAAGCACTGCACGGCCGAAGGATTTCAGCCTCGGAGCTCGTGCACCACACCATCGCGCGAATTGAAGCGTTGGACGAGGACCTCAATGCCGTCGTCGTCCGCGACTTCGAGCGCGCGCGCGAGGCGGCTCTTGCGGCCGATGTCGCCCTTCGCAAGGGCGAACGGCGAGTCTTGCTGGGGCTTCCGATCACGATCAAGGAACCGTTCAATATCGCCGGGCTGCCGACGACCTGGGGGTTTCCACAGTTCAAGGATGTTGTGCCGAAAGAAGATGCGCTGATTGTCTCTCGAGTGAAGGGCGCGGGCGCCGTGATACTCGGCAAGACCAATGTGCCGGTGGGCCTCGGAGATTTCCAGAGCTACAACGACATCTATGGAACGACCAACAATCCATGGGACATTGGTCGCTCGCCCGGCGGCTCTTCAGGTGGGTCCGCTGCGGCGCTCGCCGCCGGCTATGGACCGCTGTCACTGGGATCAGACATTGGCGGATCGTTGCGCATGCCGGCACACTTCTGTGGTGTCTACGCGCACAAACCGACGCTCGGTCTGATCCCGATGCGCGGCTACAACCCGCCACCATCCCTGCCACTGCCTGGCCATGGCGACCTTGCCGTGGTGGGGCCGTTGGCCAGGAGCGCCGCTGATCTCGCCTTGGCGATGGAGGTGATTTCCGCTCCGGACGAGGAGGGCGAGGGAATCGCCTATCGGTTGGCGTTGCCTCCAGCCCGGCACGACACGCTTATGCGTTACCGTGTGCTCGTCATTGACACCCATCCGCTGATACCGACGGACACTGCGGTGCGCACCGCGATCGGTCGGTTGGCAGAGCGGCTCGTGAAAGCCGGCGTCAAGCTTGCGCACACCAGTGCATTGCTCCCGAACCTCGCGGAGTCGGCTCGGCTCTACATGAGACTCTTAGGGTCCGCCAAGAGTGCGAGTCTCGCAGCTGACCGTTACGAGGCAGCGCAACGTTCGGCCGGGGGCTTGGCACCCGGTGATACCGGTCTCGGAGCCGAGCGGACGCGCGGCACGGTCATGAGCCATCGCGAGTGGATCCATACCGATGTGGCACGTGCACGCTTCCAACAGCAGTGGAGCTTATTCTTCCGAGACTGGGATGTCGTGCTCTACCCGCCGGCCCCGGTTCCAGCCTTCCCGCACGATCATTCGGTGCCGATTGAGGCGCGACACATTGAAATCGATGGCGAAGAGCACCCCTATTACGATGCGTGTTTTGTGTGGGCGGACCCCGCCTCGACCTGCGGTCTTCCAGCCACCGCCGCGCCGATTGATCGGTCGCCGAGCGGACTGCCGATCGGGGTGCAGATCATCGGACCTTATCTGGAGGATCGCACGACCATGGCGTTTGCTGAACTTCTCGAGCAGGAGTTTGGCGGCTTCGTGCCGCCTCCGGGCTATGCGGGGTCATAATGCAGCAACAGTCAATTAAAGAAATCCCATAGGAGAGAACGCATGGTCAACGAGCTCAACCTTGATCGCCGCCAATTTCTTGTCACGTCGGCCATGAGCATTGCCGCCGCGCAGTTCGGCGTGTTCGGTTCTGCCAACGCACAGCCCACCCAGACAAAATCGGCAGATCTGCCCACGATGAAGCCTGACTCGAACACCTCCTTCAGCTCGGTGAAGCGGGTTAACGCCGGTCTTCTGCATGTCGGCTATGCTGAAGCTGGCCCCGCCAGTGGTACGTCCGTCATTCTTCTGCACGGCTGGCCTTACGACATTGACAGCTATGTCGATGTTGCCCCTTTGTTGGCATCCGCAGGCTACCACATGATCGTGCCGTACCTGCGCGGCGATGGCACGACGCGCTTTCTTTCACAGGA
>DATFRB010000023.1:0-58402 GCA_035263625.1 Occallatibacter sp. | reverse complement strand
ACGTGATGAAATGCAGGTCGCCGCACTGCTGATAACGCACAAGTCCCCGAGTCATTGCCCAAAAGAATACACCGCATAGCGAAGCTTCGTGTTCTCCCAGGTCTCAAAAGCGAGACCTGGGGCACGCAACGTCTGTCCTTCGGCGCACATCCCCAAGACCTGGGCCACCTGCCCCAAAAGAATACACCGCATAGCGAAGCTTCGTGTTCTCCCAGGTCTCAAAAGCGAGACCTGGGGCACGCAACGTCTGTCCTTCAGCGCACATCCCCAAGACCTGGGCCACCTGCCCCAGTGGTGGTTCCCTCCGTCACATCACGAATGCCAGAACCATGCCAAACAGCGTAATGCCGGCCCATGCAAGAGCAAGGACCCGCACCTTGCCACCGGTCATTTTTGTCCTGGAGGCTGCGCCCCAGGCAAGAGAGAGGAGGAAGCCCACTACGCCAACACCAATGTCGATGAAGAGTAGTGGAGCCTCATGTGCGAACGTGTGGGGCATGAGCGGTCCTCAAGGATGGTTATAGCAGTAGGTGGCGGATGCCACGAATATTGCGGCATCTACACCCAGCTTGATCCACCCCACAGGTCCAGCTGCTCCTTCAGCCCCGAGTGTGCCTTCGGCGGCCAGAGAGGTAACCTCTCCAGTGACCGGGGAAGCAATGGAAGCGGTCTCCGAAATGCCATTCAACGCAGCCTCGGTGGAAATGCCTACGATTCCCTTGGAGAAAACTCCTCCACCGGGAATTCCCTGACGCGCTCCGCCCAAAGCCCAGTCAGCAACGACCGCGTTGCCGTTGTTTGCGCCATGAACATTCTCGTAGATATGGGTTCCAGCATCGACGATTCCGGAGAAGGTGTTACCTAGAAACGCGGTGCCGACGGTAGAGCCAATCCCCTTGCCTTCGGTGAGGCCTAGGGCCCCCGCGATGCTGAACTTGTTTGCCGTCTCGGAGGCGCACTTCAGGGTTTTCACGACGGTATTCGAGCCGCCCTCTCCTCCTCCTCCGCCACCGCCGCCACCCGGACCGCCGGGAGGTGGAGGATACGGACCACCGGTGTCGAGGGTGTCACAGGTGACTAGGGTCTGGTTGACTTCGACTTGGAAGTCGCCATCTGAAGCGGAAACGATGGTCGTGTAGCTGTACCAGAGGCAACCATCTGCCCAGAAATACTGGTCCAGTCCGGTGGGATCGATGAAACTGAGGGGACTGTTGAGTGCGTAGCTATAGCGGTTGAAAGATTGGGGGTTGGTGGGATCGTAGGTGCCCGGATATGGGTCAGGGGAGAACCAGCGACCGGCCATGTTGGAGTATTCGCGAAACTGGGCATGCTCGTCGGCGGTGTTGTCCTGGTCGAGGGTGGCGAAATGATAGGGGTCGAGATCATTGCCGGTGTTGGAGTAACCATCGCCAAACGGAAGCGATGAGTAAGTTCCCACCGCAGTGCCGCTGACGTTGGTGCGGGAGCGCTCGGTACCCAGCCAGTCCTGGTGTTCGAATTCGGTGGTACCTCCCGTGTAGAGACCCAAGCGCGAGTCGCCCCAGTAAATCCAGCCAGTAACTTCCCACTTATTGGTTGGATCCCATTCCGACACTTTCCGGCCTGCGGGATCGAAGATGAACTCGGAATTGGCGCCGGTGCGAATGCGGTGGTTGAGGGCGTCGTAGGTGTAGGTTGCCGTTGTGCCGGCGTCGATCTGGATCACATTGCCGTCGGGGTCGTAGGTGTATGTATGGCTCACGTCGCTCGTCATGTTTCCGGCGGCATCGTAGCAGTAGTGGCCCGCGACTGGCGGGCTGCTGCATGTGTCGCTGATTTGATTGGTAGCTGTGTTGAAGCTGAGATTGGGCTGTGGTCCATTGCCGGTCTGAGTCCACCGGTTTCCCCAGCGGTCGTATGCCCAGCTGAAGTTTCCGGATGCGGCAACCATGGAGGCGAGACGGCCGAACGAATCGTAAGCGTAAGTCTTGCTCTGGCCTTCGACGGAGTCAGATGACGAAGTCAGGTAGGATCCGGTCCAGCCGCTGTTGAAGGAGTAGAGGCTGCCCGAGCAATTGGGTTGACTGGATCCCTTGCAGAGCCATCCACCGGAGGTTCGGCCAAGGCTGTCGTAGCTCTGAACTCCGGTGAGGCCATTGCCAAGGTTCCAGCTTAGCGGTCCAGAGGGGCCGAAGGCTGCACTGGACAGGAGGCTCGCGGGATGATTTGAATCGTTCCAGTTGCTGGTAATGGACTTCTGTTCGTTGGCCTGGGTGTACGTGTAGGTGTAGGTTGGGCCGAATGCATCGGAGAACTGGGTCATGTTCCCCTCCCAATCGTAGGTGGCGTAAAGATTGAAACCGCCGGACCCGCAGTTGGATGGGGTACATTCTCCTTCGAAAACAACGCGTCCCATGGGATCGTAGCTGAAGATGCTGCCGGTGCTGGCCCTGGAAAAGTTCACGAGGTGGCCCTTAGGGTTCTGGAGAGTGTCGCCCCACTCGCTTGCGACGTCATAAGCAAAGTTCCTGGTGGCTGTTCCATCGGAATAGGCGATGCTGACGACGCGCCCAACTGAATCGTATTGGGTGGTTGTGGTTGTCGTCGTGGAAGGACTGGTCTGATTCGCTTTGGGCCTGGTCCGGGTGACAAGGAGTCCGGTGGAGTTAAATGTGTAGCCATAACTCGCGGTTCCGGTTTCAGGTTCGGCAATGCTGGTGGGACGGCCGAGCCAGTCGGTTTTAAAGGTGCGCGTTTGGCCGCCCTGGGTGACCGTGGTGGTGCCGGTAGCCAGGGCGTAAGAGTAGCTGGTGACATAACCTGTGCCTGAGATATCAGTCCCGCAGCTTACGGGCGAACCGGAATTTCCTTTGAGGTTAGCGCCATTCGAGATCTCGCAAACTATGGAGGGGCGGCCGAGGCCATCGATCTGGGCAATGCGTGTGACACCATCCTCGTCGACGAATTTCGCGGCGCGGCCGGTGTAAGTGTACGAGGCCGAGGTGCCATCTCCGTGCCGGATGGTCAGGAGGCGCCCGAGCACATCATAGGTAAACGTGTCGCCGCCGCTTCCCGAACAGACTTTGCTGGTTCCCCATCCGGCACCCTGGTAGCTGTAGGAAGTGAAATCAACGTTGGTGTTGGCGTCATAGCAGGTGTCCTTCTGGTACCAGGGATTCGTGCTTTGTCCATTCGCAACGGCAATGCGCGACTGGCGGCCGTACCCGTCGGAGAGAATCTCAGTGTCTGAGTGTGTACTGCTGTTCTGGTAGGTGTAGATGCTCTCCTGAGTGCTGGAAAAGCCGAACGTAGTGTATCCGCCGTCAGGGTTCTGAATCTCTGTGGGTCGCAGCATGGCGTCGTAGGAGATGACCTGGGTCGGCTGACCGTTCGGATCGATAGATTTGAGAGGGAGGCCGGTGAAGGAGGTATCGTAGGTCGCGCTTTGTGAAAGCGCAACACCGCTGGAGGGGGTGGGCAGGATTTCGCCTTCAAGGTAGACGAACGTAGGGTCATAAGAAAATGTAGTTAAGAACGAATTGGTGCCGCTGCCAAACGAAGTCGTCAGGAGCGAACCCGTATCTTCGTAGGTGTCGGTGGTGGTGTAAGTAGTGCTGGAATTTGGGTAGACGGTTGTGGTGGTGAGGTTGCCGCGCGGGCCGGTGACCGAGACGTGCTGGGGGACGCCGGAGCTTGGGGTTGGGGTGGTCTGGTCATATTGGTAAGTGGTTTGGCCGGCGACGTTGTTGCTGCCGTCATACAGAATGTCACTGGTAGGAACGCCCACCAGTGAGTAACCATAAGCCAGCGATTCTTTGCTGAGAAGGGCGCCCCGGGCAGTGGATCCGCCATAATCGTAATAATCGGATTCGGTGAGTTCGCCGTAGCTGTCGTACTTCACGGTAGCTCCGTGCATCTCAACGCCGTTGAGGGTTTCATAGTTATCAATTTGCGTGATGGGCAGACTGAAGCTTGTCGTTGCGCATGGGCTGGCGCCGCCTGCGGAGTTGTAACAAGTGGCTCGAAAGAGCACTGGGGTTCCGGTTGCAGCTCCCTGGTACATCTTTCGTGAGGTCTCGTAATAGGCGGCCATCGTGCCAAGCTGATTGCCGGCGGCGGCGAAATCATACTCCCGGTAGTTGCCAAGACCGTCTTTGACTTCAGTATGGCTTGTTCCAGCACCATTCGGATCGGAGCGAGTATACGACCAGGAGGATGCCGATGATCCTGAATCGCTGCTCAGGGCGCGGGTAACGCCGGAAGTGGCGCCATCGGTGCAATTAACTCCACCATTCGCACTGGGATAGGTGTACGTAATCGTGTTTCCCTGGGGAAGCGCGACTTTCCACAGGCGGCCGGTTACGTTTCCTGACCCATTGGGCGTCGCTTCGTATTGAAAAGTGTATGTGCTGGTTTGATCGCCGAGGACGATGGAACTTACCAGGTACTCCGTGGTTGCCGGGAAGTCCGTAATGTTTGCGCAGCCGAAATCCGTTTGCACGGTGTGTTGCGCATAGTTGACTTTCAGCGTCTGGGGGTTGCCATTTGTATCGGTGTAAGTAAATGTCTGAGTGGAGGTTGGACTTCCAGCAACGGTAAGAGCGACGTTGCCCGTGGTGTCGGTAAAATGGCCGCTTCCATCGACGGATATCTCGTTTCCGTTCGCGTCAGTCGCCGTGGCAACACCGTTGTTTGTACCCGGAACTACGATACTCTTGCCGCTCGGCGTGCTTATGGCCGTCCTGGTGAAGTTGGTAACGTTTAAAGTGAAGCCGGTTCCGTCGGTCGTGATGTCCGAGTCCGACGGAATCGATGGACAGCTACCGCCTGTTCCTCGCTGCGTGCCAGCGTTGGGAAACGGGTGCGCAGCCCCAAATGGGTCGTGGTACTGGAAATTGAAGTACCTTGTGATGGTGCACGTGCCAGATCGTCCACCGCCAGAACTATAGGTGCTCGTATCCGATTGGTAGGACACATAACCCGTCGCGACCTCAGTGATGCCGCGCCAGCCGAACCCCTGGACAGGAGTCCACACGGTGGCGCCGTTTGAGGTGGCCGGATACCAGACGGAGTTATCGAAACTCAGGACGTAGGTAAATGGCATTCCTCGTCCTGCCTTGTTGAGGACAGGAATGCTGAGGTGCACATTCAGATTTCCCACATTGATAGTGTCGGGTCCCAGAGTGTCGGAAGTGCTATAGGGGTAAGCGCCCGTCGCCACTTGAGCGGTGAGGACCGCTGTGGAGGCGAAGAGAACCAAGGTGGCGGCAAGCACGCGGGCAATCATGCGCATGGGCGTCATCCTTCCGTCTGAGATGGACAGTCGTTTAGGAGTTCTTGAAATGCGGGAAGAAGCAAACGCGACGGAGAGGAAGGAGATAAGAACCGGCTAGCTCGCCCAGATGGTCCTGGTCGATGTCAGGTGGCATTGAACCCCGGAAGTTATCCGAATGTCAAGTGAAATTTATAAGTGGCGAAGGGAAGGCATCTCCCTCGCTTGGATGGCGCGCTGGAGGGAGAACGCGTGAGATCAGCCAGTGACCTGGGCGTTGGAGTTGTGGCCCGAGGCGGTGGCGGGGAATAGGGCGGCGATTGCGGTGCCGATGGGGGAGCCTATGCCGCTGCAGGGGTCGGGGCCGGGGGCGGCGTCGTACAAGCCGTTGCCGCCTGCGGTGATGTCGTTGAAGGCGGATTGATTTGCCCAGAGGGTGGGCGTGACGAAGCCGAGGTCGGTTCCGAATGCGGCGAAGAGGCCGGCGTAGAGAGGAGCGACGGCGCTGGTTCCTCCGACAACGTTGGAGGCGCCGTGGACGTAGACCTGGTAGCCGGTGTTGGGGTCGGCGTCGGCGGAGACGTCGGGGACCATGCGGCCGGTTCCGGCGGTGGTTCCGGTGGGCGGGGCGGGTGCGCCGATCTGCCAGGACTGCGCGGGGAAGAGTGTGGAGTAGCCGCCGCCGGTGCCTTCGCCGTTGGTCTGGCCGGGGTTGTCGTTCCAGACAGTTTCGTCGGTGGGAGTTTTGTTGGTTCCTCCGCAGCCGATGACGTGCGGGCAGGAGGAGGGGACGTCGACGTTGGCGGGGGTTGAGCCGCCGTCGGACGAGTCGTTGTCGCCGGCGGCGGCGAAGACAACTGTGCCCTGGGAGGTGGCGGTGGCGGCGGTGGATTCCATCTGATCGGCGGCCTGGGCGCCCCAGAGGGCTTCGTCAGCTCCCCACGAGATGGAGCAGACGGAGCAGCCGTCGTTGGCGGCCTGGGCGACGGCGGATGCGATGTCCTGCGACCAGTAGACGCTGATTGTCGCGGGCTGTCCGGTGGCGGCGTAGTAGGAGGCGGCGGCGACTTCGATGTCGAGGGCAACTTCGATGTCGGCGTCGTTGGAGGAGCCGACGGACTGGTTGGGGCTGTTCTGCGAGCCGTCGACGGAGACGTCGGTGAGGGAGGGGGACGGCTGGTTGATGGACTGGAAGTAGGCGTCGATGTCGGACTGGACCCAGCCTCCACCGAGCTCGACGATGGCGATCACGCCGGTTCCGGAAAGGCCGGAGGGCCAGTTGTAGGCGGCGCAGAGATCGGGGACGGACCAGGACTGATCTTGCGCGGGTTGGGCTTGCGCAGGCTGGGCTGGCGCGGCGGCCCGGCGGGCGGACAGCTCGTGCACCTGGGAGCGCAACTTGAAGTAGGGCTTGCAGGGGACAGATGGGGGATTGGCGGGGGATGTGGCCATGGCTCGCTCCTGGGGATGGATTGTGGAGCCGTGCGCGTACTACGTCTGGGCGTGAGTATAGGGAGTTTGGGGGTGCGGCGGCAAGTCGCGGGAGTGGCGGGACGGGGAGTCAGCAGTTCGGCGAGCGTGCGAGTTATCGAGTTATAGAATAAGTAAGTGCGATAGTTATCAAGTTAGTCCAATGATGCAGCAGCAGGTTGGGGTCAAGCTCGATGTTGCTATTGGGGCTGAGTTGCGGCCTGCTTTGCAGCGGTCTGGACTGTGGCGTCTTTGCTTTGTGCTGCGATGTTCCCGAGGGTCCTCTGAATTCTGTCGCTCAGAGCCAGGTCGTGGCGCAGCAGGGCGTTTTGCCGGATGCGATTGAGCGACTGGATGCCCTGGATGGCCACGGAAGGCGCGCTGGAGTTTGCGGCTGTGACGCTGACGTTCTGCAATGCGTCGACGGAGGCCTCGGGGGCCTGGGCGGCGCTTTGCTCAAGCTGGTTCACCGCCTGCTTTGAGGTGTCGAGGATCTGGTTCTTCTTGTCCTGGTCGGCTACGGTGCTGGAGAGCTCGAGGGACTTGGTGATGACCGGGACGGTCTGCTGGACGGCGGCGGTGACTTGAGTGGTGTTGCCGCTCTGGGTAGCGGTCTGGATCTGCTGGACCTGCTGGCCGAGCTGGGCGGTCTGGCTGGAGGCCGCGGCGTTGGAGGCCATGCGCGTTCCGGCAGCGAGGACGGGCTGCCATGCGAGTCCGCAGAGGACGGCGAAGACGTAAGTGCGGATTGCGGACATGTCGGAGGCGGTGAGAACGTAAACACCGACAGCGGCGGCGAGCGCGCCGAGCAGCATGAGTACGAGGACGGTGGCGGCTCCGAAGACTACAGGGAGCTGCGTCCCGGTCCACTTTGCGGTGATCCAGTAGAGAAGGCCGCCGACGGCTCCTGCAGCGAGGACGAATGCGAAGTAGAGGAGCGTGGTGCGATTGATTCCCTCGACGAGTTCATTATTGGGATCGGGCGCGGCATGGTCGTGAGGGGCGTCCTGATTTGAATTCTGGGGGGGCATGGCAACCTCCGGTTGGCGTTCAGGATGCATGAATCGTGGACAACGCGCGACCAGGGGGACGGGAAAGTTGACTTAGTTTAGCAGGCGGGGCGGCGAGCTTTGAGCCGTCAAGCCGGCGCGCCGGCGAATTCGTTTCTGACGTAATCGAATGCGAACACTCAATGCGCTGACGGGGAGCCGATAGAATCGTACGTTGATATCCCCGAGGCAATGGGGCATCACAGTGCCAATGGAGCATGCACGTGGCCTACGACGATTTGCGCGAGTGGATGAAGGCGCTCGAGAAGAGCGGAGAGTTGAAGCGGGTGACGGCGGAGGTGTCGCCGGAGCTCGAAATTACGGAGATTACGGACCGGATGTCGAAGACGGGGACCAGGCACCAGGGACCAGGGACCAGCTCGCCGCCGGATTCGAGTAAGTATGCGGCGGGCGGGCCGGCGCTGCTGTTTGAAAATCTGCGCGGGTATCCGGGGCAGAAGGTGCTGATCAACCAGTTCGGGAGCGAGCGGCGCATGGCGATGGCGCTGGGCGTGGAGCGGCTGGACGAGATTGCGGAGCGCATCTCGGGACTGATGAACGTGAAGGCGCCGGAGGGGTTCTTCGACAAGCTGAAGATGCTGCCGCAACTAGGTGTGCTGGCGAGCGCGTTTCCGAAGACTGTGAATGCGAAGGACGCGCCGTGCAAGGAAGTGGTGCTGCGCGAGGGGTTCGACCTCGGGAAGTTTCCGATCCTCAAATGCTGGCCGCACGATGGAGGGGCGTTCATCACGCTGCCTTGCGTGTGTACGCGGAATCCGGTGACGGGGAAGCGAAACATCGGGATGTACCGCATGCAGGTGTACGACGGGCAGACGACGGGGATGCACTGGCAGCGGCAGAAGGTGGCGGCGGAGCATTATCGCGATGCGCTGCGAGCGGCGACTGCGGCGGGTCAGAGCGAAGGCAGGAGTCTGGGGGCAGCGCGCGTGGCGATGATGGCGGAGACTGCCGGTGGAGCGGTGGCGATTCCGGATGGGCCGGTGGGCGGGTTGCCGCAGGTGGCGCTGGGCAAGGTGAATGGGAACCGGATGGAAGTGGCCGTCGCGATCGGGACCGATCCGGCGACGACGTTTGCGGCGATTGTGCCTGCGCCGCCGGAGGTGGAGGAGTTTCTGATTGCGGGATTTTTGCGCGGCAAGCCGGTGGAGATTGTGAAGTGCGAGACGGTGGATCTCGAGGTTCCGGCGCATGCGGAGATTGTGCTCGAGGGATATGTGGAGTTGGGCGAGCTGAGGGCGGAGGGTCCCTTTGGGGATCACACGGGGTTCTACACGATGGAGGACCTGTACCCGGTGTTCCACCTGACGTGCATTACGCATCGCAAGGATCCGATTTATGCGGCGACGATTGTGGGCAAGCCGCCGATGGAAGATGCGTGGATGGGCAAGGCGGTGGAGCGGATTTTTCTGCCGGCGATGAAGATGACGATTCCGGAGATTGTGGACATCAATCTGCCAGTGGAGGCGGTGTTCCACAACCTTATGCTGGTGTCGATCAAAAAGAGCTACCCGGGGCAGGCGCGCAAGGTGATGAACGCGATCTGGTCGCTGGGGCAGGCGATGTTTACCAAATGCATCGTGGTGGTGGACGAGGATTGTGACGTGCAGGACATCGGCGAGGTGGTGCTGCGAGTGGCGAACAACATCGACCCGGAGCGGGATATTCAGTTCACGCTGGGGCCCATTGATTCGCTGGACCATTCTTCGCGGCTGCCGAATTATGGATCGAAGATGGGGATCGACGCGACGCGGAAGTGGAAGGCGGAGGGGTTCGAGCGGCCGTGGCCGGCGATGATCGAGATGGATTCGGAGACGAAGAAGCGGGTGGATGCGATGTGGGGGAAGCTGGGGTTGTAGGGACATAGGGACATAGGGACATTGGGACAAAGGGACAGAGGACGCTCGGGCTGATTTAGTCTGGATGCATGCGCGGATCCTCACTGCGGCATATCTTCCTCGCTCTCGTTCTAGTTGGCTGGATGGGCTTGCGCGCCGGCGCGCAACAGGCTGGTTCGCAACAGGCCGGCGCGCAGCAGACCGAAGCGCAACAGGCCGAACCGCAGCAGCAGGACTCATTTCACTGGATCGACTTTCACTCGGAGCAGGATCAGACCTATGTGTTGTGGGTGGAGCGGGCGCTGGAGACGGAGAAGTGGACTGCGATCCGCGAGATCGGCGTGCTTTACGATGCGGCGCTGGTGGTGACGACGACGCGCACGAGTTCTGACGCTTCGCCGGCGACGGACACGTTCAACATATGGAGCGTGAGCCTGAAGACGCGGGCGAAGACTCCGCTGCTGAACGGGGCGAACCTGCACTGGCTCGAGCTGATGCAGATTGTGCCGGGACAGCCGAAGGAGATCGGGATGCTGTACGACGATTGCCGCGAGTGCTCGGCGACGACGTACTTCACGACGTTCCACTTTGACTACAAGGATCACGTCTTCCATGCGCGGTGGTTTCGCGGAGGGCAGGCGACTGTTCCGGTATGGGCTGCCAGGGCGGCGCCAGCGGGCGTTACGGTGACGCAGGCGTACGCGCTGTTGCGGGAGCCGACAGACCAGCAGGAGATGGCGACGTGGTACCACTACGACTACGGCAAGACAAAGAAGGCGGAGGACTACGTGTATCGCTACGACGTGGATCCGGGGACCGGCCTTGAGCGGACGCAGGTGTCGACCGCCAAGGAGGCCGATCCGCTGAAGGCGCGGATCTGCGCGGCGCAGGGCATGGAGCCGGGGCTGGCGCGAGGGCAGGACTCGGATATGTGCCTGGACCTTGCGCGCGGAAAGATGGAGCGGAAGCCTGTGACGACGCCGCCGGGGCATGCGCTGGGACGGTCGGTGCCGCCGAAGGGAAAGGTGCATTGATCGCGATCAGGCCATGGCTTGCGAAACCGGTGGGGGTGCTTGGGCAGCTGAGGACGTTGGAGGAGCAGAGGATGCTTGCGAAGCCGGGGGAACGTCAGTTGCGCCCTCGGGCGTGAGGCGGGCGGGCGCGACGGTCGTCAAGAGGCGAAGGTCGACTCCACCCAGTTGGAATTGCGGTTCGTTATTCTCGAACCCGAGCAATGCGGTCAAACCCCGGTCGCTCATCCACGGCTGCACGGCGTCAGGCAGTGCCGCACCTTCAAGATTGGTCCAGTTTGACAGGCTGTTTTCCATTTGAGACACCAACCCCGGGTCGTCGAGCGCCGCATTCACAAAGCGGGGCCACCGCATGCACAGCGCGACGTACTTGGCCAGTTGAGGCACGGTGAGCAGCGTGCCGTTGAACCGCGTGACTTCAGGATTTTCAAACAGGCCAGTCTCACTGGCGATGAACGCCTGCAGCCGGAACATGTTCACGAACTGCTTGACGTTTCGCGGGCTGTGATCGAAGGCCGCGTGCGCCATGTCGATGAGGGCATTCATCGTGGTTGCGTCGTCTTTGCCGGTGGCTACGCGAACTGCCTGGACCGACACGGCGCCGGGCTGCGGCGGCGTCGCAGGCGGGGGAATATTCGGGTTGATCATCGCCTTGAGGCCGCTCGCCCGCGGGACCGGGAGAATATACGCAACCTGGATGAACTTCTCGAGAAAGCGCTGCCCATAGTCGGCTCCCACTGCATATGCATCCTCGGGTCTCACGCCGTAGAGGTAGGGCAGCAGTTTCTCCTGCCTGGCGGCCATCGCTGCTGCCACTTTATCTCGATCCAGGCCGATGATGAGCACCACCCTGGGAGCTTTGCTGGTGAGCTGGAGCAATCCCTGGATGAGCTCGGCGGCCTTTGAGTACTCGCAACGGTCGAGGTCGTCGATGAAGACGTAGACCGTGTCATTGCCGGCATAGGCCCCGATGAGGGATTGAAGATTGCGCGTCATTTCGTGGATGAGGGGAAGGCGATCGTGAAAGTCGAGCTTGCCCCAGAGCTTCTTTGTGCGGTTGAGCGCGGCGGGACTCTTGAGCAGCTCGTGGAGCTTGGAAACGAAGACGAGGATGGCCGCCATGGAACCGGCGAGCCCACCGAAGGTGGCAAGCAACTCGGTGATTTCGGGGCCCGCGCCGTGGCTCTTTGTTTCCAGGCCGCTTAGGATGCGGCCCAGGTTTGCGGCGTGCGTGGCGGAATACCAGAGGACCGGTACAAGGATCAGGACTGCGGCGAGAATCCAGAGCATGGTGACGACGGTGTCCATTGCGCCGTGAACGGACATGCGGAGTTTGACGAGCTTGTAGCGTGCCATCCACTTTTCGCGCGGCTTCAGGCTCTTCCATAACTGCGCATCGAACGCGTCGAGGAAGGCCGCCCACAGTCCGTCGTCGGCGCTGTATTGCCATGCCTCGAAGGTTACGAAGCGCCGCCTGCCGAGAGATTGGAGCTTCGACTTGAGCAGTCCCATGAAGGAGGACTTTCCGGCTCCCCACATGCCCTCGACCGACAATGTCAGCGGCGGTTTGGTTGAGTCGTCGGTGAGGAACTTTGCTACCGCATCGATGTACGGGCCGAAGCCCAGGCGGTCGTCGGCGAGGCTGGCGGCGGGCTGGTCGCCGAGGATGTGGTCGGCGATGGTTTCGTTTCCGAAGCCGGTTTGGGGGCTGGGATCGGGTTGCGGGTTGGGATCAGGTTGCGGCGCGTCTGCCATTGGCGGCGACCACTGGGATGGGTGGTTAGGATCGATCGCGGACATTGCAGGGTCTCCCGTGGGGAAGTTATCCGGGAAGTTTTGGCCCTTTGCAAACGGATTGTTGCCTGGCCCGAACGAAAAGCTACGACGGGCTACAAGCCTGGGGATGAGGAGTTAATCGTATCAGGCCGGAGGGCACGGGTTTATAGTAATCCTGCCGCCCCGCCCGCTCATCGCGATAGCACTGAGATGACCGGGACACAGCCCAAAGGACTGTGGCTGGGGTTCGGGAGGTGTGAGTTGACCACCTGCGACGCGGCTAATACTTGATCGACAACAACAGAGGAGGTCTCAATGGCAAAGTGGCATTGTGCCGATCTCTCGAATAGCGTCGAACACCCGCCGGCCTTTCCTGCTGCAGGCAATCCTATCGCGTACGGTCTGCCGGATTGTTCCCAGTCAGGGGAGTTCGACACAAGCGGCTGCCCCATACGGGTTCCGCGCGTTGTTTACCGTGGAACCGACAGCAACATTTACGAGCTGGCCCTGGTGGACGAAAAGTGGCAATGGAACAATCTTCTCTCCGTGAGTGCCAAGTGGGGGCAGCCGCCGGCGGCCTCCTCCGATCCCACTGCGTTTGTGGGTACTTTCAATGACCAAGCCGTGGCGATGTTGGTTTACACGGCTCTCTCTACCGATGTTTACCAGCTGATGGGCCCTGATGGGTGGATAGCGTCAGACCTCTCGACCACGACACCGCCCGCAGCGCCGGCGCAGGGCCGGCCATTTGGGTATTCTACGGGCGACGGAGACTGCCGTGCGGTTTACCTGGGGCCTGACGGCTCCATTTTCGAGCTTTTGAGTCAGCAGCAGGGCCCCTGGGTGTGCAACAATCTCTCGACCAACTATAAAGCCGGGCCTAAAGCGCCGGCGGCCGGCGGTAATCCTTTCGCGTATGTCACCAACGTTCCGCGGGTGATTTACCGGGGAACCGACGGGCACATTTTCGAATTAAGCCCGAGAACGTATTGGGAATGGGCCGATCTCACGGATATCAGCGGCGGCGCTCCCGCAGCCGTGACCTTCCCTTACCCGGCGACAGGCGATCCGAACGCGTATGTAACCAACGACGGCATCGCTCGCGTGGTTTACGCCGCCGCCGACGGAGACGTCATCGAATTGCGGCTGGAGGGGGGAGGCTGGAAATGGGCCAGTCTCTTGACGGCCAATAGAACCACTCAAGATGTGCAGTTGGCTGCGGGCAACCCTTTCGGGTATGTAGCACCCGACAGCGTCCCCCGGGTCGTTTACACGGGACATGACGGCAATATTTACGAACTGACCCCGGAGCCGCCTTTACCCCCGGCGTCCTGGCAACACCGGGCGCCGTCCTGGCAACTGAACAATCTCTCCAAGCTCAGCGGCGGCGCACCGGCGGCAGTGGGCGATCCTTTTGGGTATTGGATCTTCGACAACATCCCCCGGGTGGTTTACCGGGGAACCAACAACAAAATTTACGAACTGTCGCTGTGGTAATCGGTCGCAGGCGTCCCACTCATCCATTGTCCCGTCTCCCGAGGACGAGCCTGGAGTGGACCCAGGTGCCGAGCGGCAAGGAGCCCGATCGGCTAAAGGCGCAGATCTGCGGGCCGCAGGGCATGGGGCCGGGCTGGCGCGGGGGCAGGATTCGGAGATGTGCGCGGACCTTGCGCGCGGGAAGACGGAGCGGAAGCCGGTTACTACAGCCAGCATCGTCGTCTGAGATCTGAATACACGTCCTGACAGTTGTTTACCGGATGCCCGGGGCGTCTCCCAAATATCTGTTTGCTTATATCGTGGCCTGCCCGGTGAACTCTGGCCCATTTTCCCTCCTTTTTGCGCAATTCATTTGTAGTGTTCGAGGAAATGACTTTCCTCGAGCCTTCAAATCGACAAGGAGCCTTCCGGCATGAAGAAGACGCGTCGCGAAGTCATCAAGCTGGGCATCGGCGTAGCGATTAGTAACTCCGGCGTGGTTGCGACAGGTGTAGGTGCCGTCGCGGCGTTCACCGGCTGTGGCGGAGGGGTCGGCGCGAACGGTCCAGCAACGACCAACCCCAATCCACCGGCTGCTACTCCGCCTAGCGGGCTTAGTTATCAAAGCCCTGTACAGGCAACTGTCGGCGTCGCACTGACACCGCTTTCTCCCACCGTTACGGGAAGTGTGACAGGCTACTCTGTCTCTCCAGCGTTCCCTGCAGGCATTGCGCTGGATACATCGACGGGCGTGATCTCTGGCACGCCCACCGCCTCTGCCGGGGAGGCAACCTACACGATCACTGCGAGTAACTCCGGTGGCAGTACCACCTTCGGTTTGGTGCTAACCGTCACAAAAGTGATCACAATTAACTCTTCAACGACATCGCCCACCGCGCTTACGCCGTTTGCATTGACAGTAACCGGGATCGACCTAACGCAAGCGTTCACGGTTCAACTTGCAAATACAACAGGATATTCGGCCACACTCACACCGGTTCGCATCGATTCCACGAATAGTAAAGTTGTTGTTGCCGCACCCCTTTATCTTGATCCGAGCACGGGCCATACTGCGCCGCTTACGGCCTCAATCCAGATTACTCAGAACTCGACGACATCGAATTCGCTCTCGCTGGCGATAGGCGATATCCCCAGCGTTGCCAGTTATGGAGTGAACCCGGGAGATATCTCGCGAGGGTTCTTTAACGCAATGTCCATCGGGTTCGGAATGAATGTAAACGCCATGCAGGCCATGCGCGCACTGCCCACGAGCAGAACAGACACGGCCACCGTTCAGAGCCATCAGAGTGCACTGCAATTAAGCGCGATTGAATCACGAGGCAACGTCGATCTCATTGTCAGCGGTACGAAAACATCGCTTCCGGTGGGAACCTCGAGCGACGGACTGGCTGTCAATTACGACGCAAATTCGGTGGATGTCCTGGATCGAATCATCGCGATGTACCTGCAGTCGATCGGATACCTGCCGACAACAATCTATCCGCCAAACCCGCTCGTGACGGTCAAGCCGTACACGCGAAAGCGGCGCCGGAACTTCCTCATGCCGGAATCCATCACCGCCAAGGACATCATTGACGGGCTGGGGGTGGTTGGGGGAGAAATCGGCGTGAAGAATGCCGCCATTCAAGCTGGGAGCGCGGAAAACTCGGTTGATTCCTTCATCGCAATCGGGCAGGGAGTGTCAAGCGCCGCCCTGGTAATAGGAACGCTTGGATTGGTTGCAGAAGCGCCTGCATTGGTTGCAGCCGCAACCATTGTCGGCACGGCATTTGCGGCAGCAGCCGTTGTGAACGACACGTACAAATGGTGGTCAGCATCCACCGCTATTGATGACGCATTGGCGAATGGCGATGTGACGCAATTCAACAATGCAGAGAAGCAACTCAGTGACGCAAAGGCAAACTTTGGAGTGGACTTGCTGGGTGGCACGCTCGGGGTGTTCGGCTTCCCAAAGGAAGTCGCGGAGGACATCGGCGTTGGAGTCGACGTTGTGAATGTCTTAAGCGCGGCACAAAATGGCGCTTCCGGGGTTGCGGTGCAAGGGCTGTCCCTGATTACCAGCGCGGTGGGCCTCGCGGTCACGGAGAATGGACAGGAGATGTCCGCCGATGGGCAGACGATGGATCAATCGAATGCCGAGGTGCCAACCTCGGGCAACTCCTTTGGCCTGGTTGAGGGAATGACACAAGTCAGCAACTCCAATCCCCCGGATTTGGATCCTTTGAACGGCGCGAACCTGACGGAGACCACAACAGATACCGAGTTCACGACGCTCGCCGGCGAGGACGGCAATTACATGCTCATCGTTCCGCTGAATGTTCCCGGGTACGACTACAATCCGATGGAGTTGGCTACCTACGACCCAGTCAGTGATGAGTCAACCGGCGCGCAGGTTCCGGTCAACCTGTCTGCACTGACCGCAACCAACCCCTTCCAGGCCCCAACAATCACTGGAAGCTGCGTTGACTCCGATGCCGGAGACCCCGATCAGGACGACCCGGACTGTGATTAGTTCGGGTTCTTGATGCAGTGATTGAAGCGGTTATCCGTGGAAGGCCATTACTAGGTGATTGACCACGAAGGCGGCGGCATAGGCTAGCGCCAACATATAGCCGAATTGGAGGGCGGGCCACTTCCAGCTATTCGTTTCTCTTCTTACTACGGCCATGGTGCTGGTGCACTGCATGGCGAAGGCGAAGAAGATCATCAGGGCCAATGCGCCGCCTAGCGTCATGTCGTGGTGGAGGGCGGTCTGCAGATTGAGGGCCTGGGTGCTGGGGTCGGCGCCGTAGAGCGTGCCCATGGTGCTGACCATGACTTCGCGCGCGAGAACACTGGAGATGAGGCCGATGCCGATCTTCCAGTTGAAGCCGAGGGGCGCGATGGCGGGCTCGATGAGATGGCCGAGGCGTCCGATGAGGCTTTCGGCTAGCTCGGGCGCGGTCCAAGTGCCGGCGGCGGTGTGAATGATGGGCAGGTGAGCGAGGATCCAGAGGGCGATGGTGACGGCGAGGATGACGGTTCCGGCCTGGCGGATGAAGATGCGGGCGCGGTCGACGAGGCGCATGGAGAGCGCGCGCAGCGTGGGCCGGCGGTACTGCGGCAGCTCGAGGATGAAGGGCGTTTCGCTCGACTTGAGGATGGAACTCTTGAGCAGGTGCGCGGTGGTCATGGCGGCGACGAATCCGGCGACGTAGAGGCCGAGCATGGTCATGGCGCGAAGGCCCACGAATCCGTGGAGGTAGGTCGTGTTGGGCACGAAGGCCGCAATGAGCAGTATGTAGACGGGCAGGCGCGCGGAGCACGTCATGAAGGGCGTGACAAGGATGGTGGCGAAGCGGTCGCGCTTGTTCTCGATGGTGCGCGTGGCCATGATGGCGGGCACGGCGCAGGCATAGGCCGAGAGCAGCGGGATGAACGCCTTGCCGTTGAGGCCGACGGTGCGCATGACGCGGTCTGCGATGAGCGCGGCGCGTGCGAGGTAGCCCGAATCTTCCAGGATGCCGATAAAAAGGAACAACAGAAGAATCTGCGGCAGGAAGACGAGGATGGAGGAGATGCCCTTCCAGATGCCGTCGAGGACGAGCGATTGCAGCCAGCCGGCGGGGAGGAACGGTCGAACCAGATCGCCGGCGCGGGCAAGGATTTCGCCGAAGCCGTCGGAGAGCGGCTGGCCGATGGCAAAGACGACTTCGAATACGCCGATGACGACGGCGAGAAAGAGAAGCGGTCCCCAGACGCGGTGGAGAAGGATGTTGTCGAGCTTGCGGCTGCCCTCGGCGGAGAGCGGTGCGCGGTAGCCGGTTTTGCGGCTGACCTGCGCGGCCCACGAGTGGGTGCTTGCGGCGTTGCCGAGGACGGGGAGAATGAGCTTTTGTTCGGCGGCCCTCTGCGCGCCGGCGGGCAGGGAGCACCGGTTCAGGAAGAGCGGGACTGCGTCGAGGCCGGTGCCGCGAGCGGCGCTGATCTGCGCAACGGGCGCGCCGAGCTCGCGGGCAAGCTTTAACGGGTCAATGGAGCCGCCGCGGGATGCCATCAGGTCGCTCATGTTGAGCAGAACGAGGGTGGGCAGTCCGAGAGCGAGAACGGGAGCGGCCAGCATGAGCTGGCGCGTGAGGTGCACCGAATCGAGGACGAGCAGGATGGCGTCGGGCCGCGGCGTGCCGGGCATTTTGCCGCGGAGAACGTTGACGGCGACGCGCGCGTCTTCAGAGGAAGGATTGAGCGAGTAGACGCCGGGGAGATCGATGAGCGTGAGGTCGTCGCGGCCCACGCCGGACATTAGGCCCTTGCGCTGCTCAACGGTGACGCCGGGATAATTGGCGACTTTCTGGCGGAGGCCGGTGAGGCGGTTAAACAGCGTGGACTTGCCGGCGTTGGGCGGACCGATGAGAACGACAGTGTGGAGGGCGCTATCGGCAGAGGGCTGGGGCGCTTCGAAGACCGGGACGTCGCAGCACGGGTTCATCTTGCTGCCTCGATTTTCTCCCGGCGCTTCTTCTGGTCATGGAGGAGATCTGCTTCGGCACCTCTGACCCTGATTGCGCCGGCGGTGTCGCGGCGGAGGGCGATCTCGAGGCCGTCTACCGAGTAGACTGTGGGGTCGCCGGCCGGGGCGCGGCGCAGTGCGGTGACGAGCGCGTCTGGAACGAACCCCATGTGCATCAGATGGTTCTGGACAGAGTCGGGGAGGTCGAGCGCAATTACCACACCGGTTTCGCCCACGTTCAGTTCGCTCAGCACACTCACCCGCCGGACTCCGTGAGGCTGCGGGAAGCGCAGCACTCTCGAATTACGACCATTACGGTCGGATTTAAGTATACGACCGGATTGGTCTGAGTTGCAAATGCCCGTCGCTGGCATGGTTTAGCCGCTTCCGGCAGAGGCGGAGTGTCGTGCCTGAAAAGTCAGCTGAGACTCAATTCCTCTGCGAAACCTGCCCTCATTTTTAACCGCGAATACTGGCCGGGGATGTGACCTGAATCACTCGAATCGGGGGAGGCTTCCGGGCGATCCGCGTTTAGAAAGTTCGTTTGACATCCTGGTCGATCAGTTCCTGCGGTCCGCGCGCGTCTCCGTTGGGAAAGAGCTTGTGGAGGCGAAGAATTTCGGAGGGTTTCATGAGAATTGGATCGGCGATAAGCACCCAGGAGACGACCTGCGGCAGATAGCCCGAGGCCAGTTGCTGGAGAGGATCGCCGGGAGGGTTGGAACAACGGAGATCGGATGGGGCAGTAAGCGAGCCCTGGTAGCGATAGGTTCGCTCAATGCCTTCGAGCAGGAAGTATATGACAAAGTTCTGCACGTTGAGGGCTGGGTCAGAGAATTTGGCGGGCAATACTATGGTGGGGCCGAAGAGCTTGTCCCACTGGGCCTGGATCGCGGGGGTCGGCGTGCCTTTCACGATCCTGCGGCCGATGACGAGAAGCCGATCGGGGGTGCAGCCCGAGGCGCCGTCCTTGCTGAAGACGAAGTGGACCTCCATCTCAGCGAGCCTGCCATCCACTACGTGCTCGGCGGGAGAGTGAAAGTGGAACTCGGCCAGGGTGTACGAGTTGCCGTTGAACCTGATCTTCGGAGCGCTGGATGGAGGCACGTCTGCCTTGAGAGAGCCCCAGCGCTGGTCGATTGTCCCGGTGCAGCCGCCGGATTGACACCAGGGCGCACCGATGTAGTTCTTCACGGGGAAGCTAAGTGCGGTGCGAAGGTTGCCGAGGTCCTCGAGTTTGGGTGGATTGGGATCGAAGGGAACCTGGTTATGGTTGATGGCGATGGGCGACTGGTTTTTTCCGTACTGAGCCATTGCGATATGGGAGCCGGAGAAAAACTGCGGAGCGAGAACCAAAGCGACGATCAGGATGCGGCGCATTGCCGCAGCGGTGCAGTGAAGTGGCATGGCAAAACCTCCGTGGGAAGTTGACAGCATGCGCAGGCCCGAGGAGAGGCAGGGGATGAAACTTCAACTGGACAGAGATGCTGCGGGCTCATGGGAGAAGGCTGTCTTCCCGGCCCACGCGATTGTACTGAGAAGGTGGGATGACTCTAACTCGCCGAGATTGGTGTGTCAATCACTGCGGTGTCCGCGCGGGCGCAACGGAGCATTGTTGAGAGGCGAGGACCGGTGGTAGAAAAGGGGCTATGACAGCACAGGAATTTCGCGCGACTGTGGCGGCGGATGGGCCGCAGGTGGGGCTTCCGGCGACGCTCGAAGCCTTGTGGTGGGATGCGAAGGGCGACTGGGGGCGCGCGCATGCGCTGGTGGATGAGCTGGAGACTCCGGACGGAATGGCAGTGCATGCGTATCTGCATCGCAAGGAAGGCGCGACGTCGAACGCGGAGTATTGGTATCAGCGGGCAGGGAAGAGCTACTACCGGCCGAGGCTTGAGGATGAGTGGGAGGCGCTGGTTGAAGGGTTAACGGCAGGCTCTTAGCTGTCAGCTCTCAGCTTTCAGCTTTGACTTGGTTGGATTATTCTGCGCCCCCTTCGAAATGCAGTTCGCTTCTCCTCTGCCCGGTCTCGCATGACCCGGACAAGCTGATTAACTTTCGAACCTCCCACGGGGATAAGACCGTCTGTATGCGACTGCTGCCGTCTCGCTTCGCCGAAGAACTGCCCGAGTTGGCAGACTTCGGCGCGGTCGCTATGATTCCTTCGAACCATCCAAAGGAAGCTTCGATGAGACGAATCGTTGTGGTGTGCGTGGCGTTGGCGGCGGCGATGGAGTGCGGAGGATTGTGCGCGGCGGCGCAGGCGCCGGAGAAGTATGAGGCGACGCTCGAGTCGCTCAACCGGCATCCTCTGCCGGAGTGGTACGCGGGCGCGAAGCTGGGGATCTTTATTCACTGGGGACTGTACTCGGTGCCGGGATGGGCGCCGCTCACGCATCCCGAGCACGATTTTGCTTCGTCGGATTACATCAAGTACAACCCGTATGCGGAGTGGTATCTGAACGTGCTGCGCATTCCGGGGTCACCGACACAGGCGTACCATCGCGAGCACTACGGCAACCAGGGTTATTACGATTTTGCGCCGGAGTTCAACCGCGAGACGAAGAAGTGGGATCCGGATACGATGGCGGCGGCGTTCAAGATGGCTGGGGCGCGGTACGTGGTGCTGACGAGCAAGCATCACGAGGGGTTCACGCTGTGGCCGTCTACGACGGTGAACCCGAACCCGAGTTTGAAGCCGAACCAGCTGCACGCGGAGCGCGACATCGTGGGCGACCTGACGGCTGCGGTGCGCAAGCAGGGCATGAAGATGGGGCTCTATTACTCGGGGGGATATGACTGGACGTTCAATTCGGGGCCGATCGAGTCGGCGCCGGACTACCAGGCAGTGAAGCCGGAGAGCAAGGCGTATGGCGATTACGCGTTCTCGCAGATTCACGAACTGATCGACAGGTACAAGCCGGACTTGCTGTGGAACGATATCGACTGGCCAAAGACGGGAAGGCCGCTCGAGGTGCAGGCGGATTACTACAACGTGGTGCCGGATGGCGTGATTGACGACCGATTCGGGGTGAAGCACTCGGATTTTACTTCGCCCGAGTACGCGAAGATGGACAAGATCGCTGAGAAGAAATGGGAGGAGTGCCGCGGGCTGGGGCGCTCGTTCGGGTACAACCGCGCTGAGGGCGAGAAAGAGACGATTGCTCCGGGGGATCTGATCGCGCTGCTGGTGGACATCGTGAGCAAGAACGGCAACCTGCTGCTGGATGTGGGGCCGGAGGCGGATGGGACGATTCCGCCGGTGCAGTTGGAGCGGCTGAAGGCTCTTGGCGCGTGGCTCGGGCAGAATGGCGAAGCGATCTACGATACGACGCCGTGGACGCGGGCGGAAGGGAAGAGCGTGGAGGGGGATGAGCTGCGGTTTACGCGCAAGGGGGAGGATTTGTATGTGACGGTGCTTGGGAAGCCGAAGACAGCAACCGTGACGGTGCAGGATCTGCCCATGAAGACCGGCATCTCGGTGACGGAATTGGGAAGTGCTGACGTGCTCGCGGCGGGTGCTGACGGGGGCAATGTGCGGATCGCGCTGCCGGAGAAGCTGGCTGGGGATTATGCGTATTCGTTCAAGCTGGCCGGCTACTTGAAATGACTCATCCGAGTTGCGGCAGGCGGTCGGATATGCCGAAGAGGAAGATGAGGCCGATGATGCAGCTATAGGCTGCGCCGGTCCATGCGATTGCGTGGTAGAAGCGCGGATGAAAGGTGCCACTCTTGAATGCTCCGCCGAGCGAGGCGGTCATAAGGCCGTTCATCGCGACGAGGCCGATGCAGAAGGCGGCGAGCCCCATCATTCCATTCGCTGTTCCGCCGAGGCTTTTGGCGAGGAAGAAGAGCGCGAGCTGGCTAGGCGTTTCGGCGCCGATGCCGTGCAGCATGCCGATGAGGAATACCGATTTGCCGGTGTACAGCCACTGGAAGCGGCGCGGCTGAACGGCGTCGCGATTCCACAGGCGGCGCACGCGCCACGCGGCCCACAGAAGGCCGTTGATGCCAATGGCGAGGCGGCTCTCGATGCGGCTGTGGTGATGGCCGTGCGCATCTTTGCGAAGGATTCCGGCGACGACTCCGATGCCAAGGACGATCAGTGTCAACCCGATCAGACGTTCGGTCCAGTGATCGAGGTTTTGGGGCAGGCCCGTGTGCAGCTCGAGAACGGCGACGCCGAGGGCCGCCACCATGAACGCGTGACCCAGGGCGTAGGTGATGCCGAGGCGGATGCCGCTCTTCCAGTCGCGCTGAACTGCAGTGATATCGGAGATGGCGGCGAGGTGGTCGTAGTCGAACCCATGCCGAAGCCCCAGGACCAGGCAGGAGCCAAGAGCGGCATCGATCTTCCAGTCGCCCGCAAAGAGGATCACCAGAAGAGTATAGAGCAGGTGCAAATAGCCGTGCCGCGGGGTTCGCCGCCCGGAAACGGCGCGTTACGGCGTGCCGCTTGCGATTTTAGGAGCTTCGCGGAGTTTGACTGCGTAGCCTGTGTAGTCGATGTCGATGGTGGTGAGGCCGAGCAGCCAACTCGAGGATGCGGCGGTGGCGTGCGTAGCCATCGGGAAGCCTTCGATGTTGGCATAGGTACGGGAAATCTGCGCCGGGCCGGTGAAGATGGAGACGCTCTGCGACGCGATGCCTTCCAGTTGAACGATGGACTCATCCTTCGCGTCGACCCAGATTTTGCCCCTGAACAGATAGGGCGCATTCTGTTTGGGCATGATGGAGACGATAAGACAGCTTCGGCCGCCGGCGTTGTCTTTGCCCTGGACCCGCATGGTGTAATTCGCAGACGTGATCAGTTCCTTCGCGCGGTTGGCGGGCTCGTTCATGGCCTTTTCGTTGTCCAGTAACCGGCCGAAGACTTCCCTGCGCATCACCGCCGAGCCGCTTTCGCTCAGGATTGTGTAGGCCTTCCCTCGGCCTTGCTCGTAATCGGTCTTCACGATCATCTGCGCGATGGGGTGATCCTTATCGCGGGCCCGAAACACGGAGTAATGCTCGGTGACGGTGTAGGCCAGCACGTTCTGGTCGCGCGCGGCAACCGAGGCGTCGATGCCGCGGATGATCTCCGAGTTTTGATCCTGCTGACAGGGCGCGACGGCTGGAAATATGAAGGCGATGCAAAGGATGGCAAGGCATGTAATCGGACAGCGAGAGAGAAGTGGCTTCTGGAATTCGATCATGTGACTAATGGGCAGTTTATCAACACGGCGCATTCATCAGGGCGCGAGGGACCGATGGTCTACTGAGGGCATCATTGGCGATTGTTCGGCGATAAATACCAAACCCCGGCTTCGCGGAGAATCGCGGTGAAGCCGGGGCCTGGGTTGCGGTTAGGTTAGCTATTTGTTGAGGGCCTCAGCCTTGGCGCCACGGACGGCGGCCAAGAATGCGTGCGCGGAAGGGGGAGGAGGGACAGTGCCCGTAAGAACCTGGCGCTCGGATACCCCGGGGCCGTAGACGGCGACCATCGAGTTGTCGTCAGTGTGCACTGCCGCGCCATTCAATGTAAGTCCGGCGAATATGCCCTTGGCGCGCGAGTAAGTGAGGATCTCAGCGTTCATCTTCCAGTCGGTATCGGCCGAGGCGTGCCGGCCTACCGGTCCGGCTGCCGCCGACGCATCGGCGCCGACCTTGAACTTGCTGTTCAGCAGGGCGTCCATGCCCTTGTCGTTCTGGAAGATCATCACCAGGTCGATGCCTTCAACGCCGATTTGCAGGCCCCAGCTTCCACCCTCGACGGAGAAGAATGCGGGGGCGCTCCACCCGTTAGCCGTGCGGCAGGTTGCCACGCCCCGGCCGCCTTCAGCGCCGAAGACGAATCCGCCCTTAACCATGTGGGGAACAACGGCGACGCACTTGGCATGGTCCATCACTTCCTCGGGAATGCCTTTGTCGGGGGCCGCCATTACCTCGTGTAGTACCGTGGCCGCCGCATCCAAGCGGTCAGTCGCCGTCTCTTTTGGCTGATCGGATGCCCAGCCCAGGCTCGCAATGCCGAGCACCGCGCTCATAACCACCAGTTGTTTTTTCATATACCCACTCTCCTCAATTTGATCCGAAGGGTAGTTCCTCGAAATGCGGGTCTGAAAATCCGGATGCCCGCCAAATGCCCGGTGCGCAGACGCATGGCCGGCTTCACCGCTGTTCAATTAAATGGCGCGCCGGAATAATTGGTTGCTCGAAGGCCCGGTTCCGGGCGGCACTATCGATGAGGCGAAAGGGCCGGGAAATCAAGGGGATGTCAGCTATGGGGGCATGGGGTATGCTGGGCCTCAGCGATGGCGGAAACAGGCGCGAACCCAGGCGAGGCGGGGCAGCGAGTCAGGCGCGCAGTGCGCGTCCGGGGAGTGGTGCAGGGAGTGGGCTTTCGGCCGTTCGTGTACCGGCTTGCGCTTCAGAACCGGCTGGCCGGGCACATCGCGAACGATACCGAAGGCGTGACCATCGAGATTGAAGGTACCGCGCAGAGCATCGCCGATTTTCTCGCGCGGCTGAGGGCGGAAGCGCCACCCATCTCGCGCATCGATTCAGTCAGCGTGGAAGAGCTTGAGCCTACGGGCGCATTCGGCTTCGCAATCATAAGCAGCCAGGTACTCGGCCAGGTGGGCACGGGAATCCCTGCAGACGCGGCGACGTGCGGCGATTGCCTGCGCGAACTGCTTGATCCGCGCGATCGCCGCTATAGATATCCCTTTCTGAACTGCACCAATTGCGGTCCGCGCTTCACGATCACGCGGCGCATTCCTTACGACCGGCCGCAGACTTCGATGGCCGTGTTCCCGATGTGCGGGCAGTGCCAGGCAGAGTACGACGATCCGCTGAATCGGCGCTTTCATGCACAGCCCAACGCGTGCCGGGTGTGCGGGCCGCGGGTGTGGCTTTGCGGCGCAGATGGAGTGGAGATTGCCGCGGACGATCCGATTGCGAATTGCATTGAACATTTGGTGGACGGCAGGATCATGGCCATCAAGGGCATCGGCGGATTCCATCTTGTGGTGGATGCGACGAATGAAGGTGCTGTAGCGCGGCTGCGCGAGCGCAAGCATCGCTTTGGCAAACCGCTTGCCGTGATGGTGCGCGATCTCGATTCGGCGCGCGCGCTGTGCTGCATGAGCGACGACGAGTCTGCGCTGATCACAACGCCGGCCCGACCCATTGTGCTGGCGCGCGCGAGAGAGAACAACGGCCTCGCGCCGTCCGTTGCTCCTGGCATCCCATGGTTGGGGATCTTTCTGCCGTATTCGCCGCTGCAGCACCTGCTATTTGCAGATGAGCGCGTAAGAGCGCTGGTGATGACCAGCGCGAATCTGAGCGAAGAGCCGATCGCGATTGACAATGACGAAGCGCGCGCGCGGCTGGGCGACATTGCCGATGCTTTCCTTATGCACAATCGCGAGATCCTGCAGCGTTGCGACGATTCGGTGGCGGCGATCGTGGATGACGCTCCGCAACTGATCCGCCGTGCGCGCGGATATGTGCCGCTGGGCATCGAACTGCCGGTTGATGCGCGGCCGCTGCTGGCCGTGGGCGGGCACTTGAAGAGCGTGTTCACGCTGGCGCGCGGGAGATTTGCCTACCAGAGCCAGCATCTCGGCGATCTCGAAAACGTGACCGGCCTCGACTTTTTCCGCGAATCGCTGGCGCATCTGATGCGTACCTTCGAAGTGGAACCGCAGGCCGTGGTGCACGATCTGCACCCCGGATATCTTTCAACGGTGTGGGCGAAACAATGGGCGGAGGAGCACAAGTTGCCGCTCATCGCCGTTCAGCATCACCACGCGCACATCGCGGCGTGCATGGCCGAGCATGCGATCGATGGGCCTGTCATCGGACTCTCGCTCGACGGAACCGGATACGGCACGGATGGGCAAGTCTGGGGCGGGGAAGTGCTGATTGCCCGCCTCGACAGTTTCGAGCGCTTTGCGCATTTCGAATATGTGCCGATGCCGGGTGGAGACGCGGCGGTAAGAGGGCCATGGCGGATGGCACTGGGAGCGCTTCATGTTGCGGGATTCGATGTGGAATCGGAGCAGATGCTGGCGCTGCTCGGCACAAGCCATAGCGAAGCTCGCGTACTGAAACGAATGATCGAACGCAGGATCAACTCGCCGATGACGTCGAGTCTGGGACGGCTGTTTGATGCTGTGGCCGCCGTGACGCTCGGGCGGCGCATTGTGGACTACGAGGCGCAGGCGGCGATTGAGTTGGAGGGCATTGCGGTCAACGAACGCGATCGATTCGAGCAGGGAACATACGTACCCGAATTGCATGAAGCTGGGGAAGACTCATCCTGCAAGGCTGTGATTCGCACAGAGAAGATGTGGCAGGCAGTGTTGGACGACATCTGGCGTGGTGTGCCGGCGAGCCGCATCTCGGCGCGGTTTCACGCTGGCATTGCGGAGGGATTGATCAATGCGGCAGGAAACGCGCGCATAGAAACCGGCGTGAACGTGGTCGTTATGAGCGGTGGATGCATGCACAATCGCCGCTTGTCGCGGCTGCTGCTCGCGGGTCTTGAAGAAGAAGGTTTTCAGGTTCTTCAGCAGCGCCGCGTGAGCCCGGGAGATGGCGGGCTGAGCTACGGGCAGGCGGTCGTGGCCGCCGTGATTCTCAATCGCAGTTAGCCCGAGATCCGCACGAGTTCCTGCGCTTCGCGGCGCCGGCCAAGGATTGAAATGCGCGGAATGCGGCCGCGCACCATTGCTACTTCATCGCACCGGCTCAGTCGCGGGCAACTCTGGCAGTCCTTGAAGATCTTGTCGGGCAGGTCGGCTTTGTCTTCGACGGTGCGAAATCCGTACTTGAAGAAGAAGTCGGGAATGCGGGTGAACAGGCATACGGATTGGATGCCGTGCTCTTCGGCTTCTTCAATGAGCGCGCCGAGAATGCGCCCGCCCGCGCCCTGGCCCTTAGCTTCAGGCTTGACGACGATGGAGCGCACTTCGCACAGGTGCGGCCCGTAGAGGTGCAGTGCGCCGCAGCCGAGAAACACTCCTGCATCGGACTCCGCAACCGTGAAATCGCGGATGTTTTCGCAGATCTCTGCGAAGCTGCGCTTCAGCAGCGTGCCGTCGCCGGAGAGCGAGTTCACGAGGTCGTACACATTCGAGGCGTCGTGGAGCCGCGCCTTACGCACCTGCATGGGCGGCCTCCTGCTGCGAAGCGGTAAGGCAGGCGATGCGTGCCGAAGCCGATGCAAGCGCTTCGCGCACGCGTTCCCGCGCCGTGCCGCCGATGACGTCGTGACAATCGAGCGTTGGATTCAATTCAATGGCGGAGAAAAAGTCGCTGTCGAACTCGCTTCCGAACTGGCGCAACTCATCAAGCGAAAGATCGCCGAGTTCGACGCCCTTTTCGAGCGCAAACCGGACTGCGTTGCCGATCTTTTCGTGCGCGGTCCGAAAGGCCACACCCTTGTGCACGAGGTACGTTGCCGCAGCCATGGCATTCAGGTATCCCGCTTGCGCTGCACTGCGCATGCGCTCGAAGTTAAACGAGAGGGCGGCGGTGAAGCGCGCTACCAGCAGGAGCATCTGCGGGACAAAATCGACCGCAAATACCGGTTCCTGGGTCTCCTGCATGTCCTTGTTGTAGGCCAGGGGCAATCCCTTCAATTGCAGCGTGACGGCCTCGGCCGCGCCGTGAATTCGCCCCACTTTCGCGCGCAGCAACTCGGTGAGATCTGGATTCTTTTTCTGCGGCATGGCGCTCGATCCGGTTGAGAATGCCTCCGGCAGATTCACGAATCCAAACTCGGCCGTCGCAAACAGCGTGATCTCCTCGGCAAAGCGGCTGGCGTGGAGACCAACAAACGTGAGGGCCTGCAAGTATTCGAGAACGAAGTCGCGGTCGCTCGTTGCGTCAATCGAATTCGAGGTTGGTCCATCAAATTTCAACTCGCGGGCCGCAATTGCTCGGTCAAGCGCCAACGTTGCGCCAGCGACTGCTCCCGATCCCAGCGGGCAAAAGTTCAAGCGGTCCGCGCAATCGCGCAGCCGTGAAGCATCGCGGAGCAGCATTTCAACGTACGCGAGCAGCCAATGCGCGACCAGCACAGGCTCAGCGCGTTGCAGATGCGTGTAGCTCGGCATCACGGCTTCGCCTGCCGCATGAGCCCGCTCGACAAGAGCCCCGGCCCACGCGGCCAGCCCTTCGACCGCAAGATCGATCTGCCTGCGAACGTGAAGCCGCAGGTCGGTCGCAATCTGTTCATTGCGGCTGCGGCCGGTGTGCAGTTTCAGGCCCAGAGAGCCGACGCGCTCTACGAGCGACAGCTCCACAAAGTGATGAATGTCTTCGGCGGTCGCGTGATTGCGCACCTGCGCCTTGCCGGCTTCCGATGCGTGGCCGGCGGCGATGGCATCGAGCGCCGCGCGAAGTTGCGCCGTCTCGCTGCTTGTCAGGATTCCTGCGGCCTTCAGCGCTGAGGCGTGCGCCTTGCTCGCGGCAACCTCTTCCTCGAGCAACTGCCAGTCAAATACGATGGACCGCTGCCACTGTTCGAACTCCGAGTCAAGCGGATCGCGAAAGCGGCCGGACCACATCTTCACGGGTTGTTGTTCGTTGGCCATTGATTTGAGCGTAGCTGCTGCTATTCCTTCTCCTTGTTGCCTGCGAGCTGCGGCATCTCGCTGCTTTGGCTGAGCGTGAGAAGGCCAGCTTTCGCGTAGGTAATGAGCTTTGCCCGCGTGTCGGTGATGTCGAGATTGCGCATGGTGAGTTGTCCGATACGGTCGCGCGGAGAGAAGACTGAATCGGTCTTCTCCATGCTGAGGCGCTCGGGATGAAACGTGAGGTTTGGCGACTCGGTGTTGAGGATGGAGTAGTCGTTGCCGCGGCGGAGTTCGAGCGCGACTTCGCCGGTGATGGGTTTTGCGATCCAGCGTTGCGCGGATTCGCGGAGCATGATCGACTGGGAGTCGAACCAGCGGCCCTGGTAGAGCAGGCGGCCGAGCTTGCGGCCGTTCTCGCGATACTGCTCGATGGTGTCCTCGTTGTGGATGCCGGTGATGAGGCGCTCGTATGCGATGAAGAGCAGGGCGAGCCCCGGAGCCTCATAGATGCCGCGGCTCTTTGCTTCGATGATGCGGTTCTCGATCTGGTCGGACATGCCGAGGCCATGGCGGCCGCCGATGCGGTTGGCTTCGTAGAGGAGCGCGACGGGGTCGTCGAATTGCTTGCCGTTGAGCGCGACAGGAAAGCCCTCTTCGAAGCGAACGGCGACTTGTTCGCGCTGGACCTCGACATCGTCGCGCCAGAATGCAGTGCCCATGATGGGGGCAACGATCTTGACGGACGTGGACAGATGCTCGAGGTCCTTGGCTTCATGCGTGGCACCGAGAATGTTCGAGTCAGTTGAGTATGCTTTCTCGGCCGACATTTTGTAAGCGAAGCCATTGCGCTGCATGAAGGCAGACATCTCGGTGCGGCCGCCTAACTCGTCAATGAAGGCGGCATCGAGCCACGGCTTGTAGACCTGGAGGCTGGGATTGACGAGCAAGCCGTAGCGATAGAAGCGCTCGATGTCGTTGCCTTTGAAGGTGGAGCCGTCGCCCCAGATATTGACGTCGTCTTCCTTCATGGCGGCCACCAGCATCGTGCCCGTAACAGCGCGGCCAATGGGAGTGGTATTGAAGTAGGGAACGCCGGCGGTGGTGATGTGAAACGCTCCGGCCTGCAATGCGGCAATCCCTTCGCGAACAAGCGCACCGCGGCAGTCGATGAGCCGGGCCTTCGCAGCGCCGTATTCGAGGGCTGCTCGCGGAATGGCCTCGTAGTCGGTTTCGTCAGGCTGACCGAGGTTGGCGGTATAGGCGTATGGGATCGCGCCCTTCTGCTTCATCCAGTGCAGCGCGGCGGACGTGTCCAGCCCGCCGGAGAATGCGATACCGACCCTCTGGCCAACGGGCAACGATTCGAGAATTACGGACATGAGTGCGAAAACCTCTAAAGTCAGTGATCAGTGGATAGTGATCAGTGATCAGCTTGTCCCTACCACATTCTTCTGTTGCGTTGATAAACCAAATTTGCTTCTGTTCTCAAATAGAATCGGTGACTCGCCACAAACCACTAGCCACTAACCACTGATCACTGAAAACTTGGAACGTTCGGCAAGCCGCCAAGCAGCAAAAGCAGCAGCGCTTTCTGCGCGTGCATGCGGTTTTCGGCCTGGTCAAACACGATCGACTGCGGGCCGTCGAGCACCGCATCCGTTACTTCGGCGTTTCGCCGCGCGGGCAGGCAGTGCATGAACACAGCATGCGAAGCGGCCTTCTGCATCAGCGTTTCGTTCACCTGAAACGGCCGGAAGATGGGCGCGCGCTTGGTCGATTCGTGCTCCATGCCCATGCTCACGCAAACGTCGGTGTAGACAGCGTCCGCACCTTCCACTGCCGCATGGGGATCCTGTAGCAACCGCACCTCACAGCCGTTTTCGGCTGCGATTTCGCGCGCCCTGGTGACGATTTCAATATCCGGCGAGTAGCCGCGTGGAGTCGCAACCGTGACGTTCACGCCGAGTTGCGCGCCGCTCAGCATCAGCGAGTGGCAAACGTTATTGCCGTCGCCTACGTACGTGAAGTTCAATCCTGTTGCGGAGCCGAAATGTTCCTCGAGTGTCATGAAGTCGGCCAGCGCCTGGCACGGATGCTCAAAATCGGAGAGCGCGTTGATCACCGGGACGCGGGAATTCGTTGCCATCTCCGTGATGGTGTCGTGTGCGTAGGTGCGCAGCACGATTACGTCGACCCAGCGCTCCACGTTCCGAGCCACGTCGGCGATGGATTCGCGCTCGCCGAGCGGCGAGTTGGTCTGGTCAAAGAAGACGGCGTTTCCGCCGAGCGTGTTCATACCCGCCTCGAAGCTGAGCCGCGTGCGCAGGCTGGCCTTCTCGAACATGAGCACCATCTGCTTTGCATCGAGCGCGTGGCGATACTCGCGCGGGTTGCGCTTGACTTCGTGGCCGAGCTTCAGGATCGCGCGCACTTCGGCGCTCGACAGATCGGCGATGGAACAAAGGTCTTCCCCGGCGAGGCGCGCCGCGGCGTTCAGAATGTCGGAGTCGTTTTGCACGGGAACCTCCGGCTCTTTGCGTAATAGTGTTGCTCTGCTAGCCACGGTTATTTCCTCCTGCGGCCTGGGATGTCTGCGGACCGGCAAATGCGGCCGCGTGTTCGTCAAAGATCTCGTCCAGCGCTGCAATCGCACTGTCAATATGCGAGCGCCCGATTGTGTAGGGCGGCAGGAAGCGCAGAGTGGTATCGCTGGTGCAGTTGATCACGATGCGCCGCTTGAGCATCTCTGCCACTGTGAGCTTGGCCAGGTCTGCCGAATCGAGTTCGGCACCGATCATCAGCCCTCTGCCGCGGATCTCTGTGATGGCTTCGTGTTTCGCGGCAAGCTCGCGCAGTTGGGCCATGAAGTAATCACCCGATTGCGCGGCGCGGGATAGCAGGCCTTCCTTTTCGATCGTGTCGATTACGGCGATTGCGACTGCGCACGCGAGCGGGCCGCCGCCGAATGTGGTGCCGTGCATTCCGGCGTGAATAGCGCGTGCAACCTCTTCCGTGCAGAGGATCGCACCGAGCGGGATGCCTCCAGCCAGGGGCTTGGCGAGCGTGGTGATATCGGGTTGGATGCCGTAGTGCTGATAGGCGCACCATTTTCCGGTGCGCCCCATGCCGGCCTGGATCTCATCGGCGATCAGCAAGGCTCCGGTAGAATTCGCCAGCGTGCGCGCTGCCGCGAAGAACTCCTGCGAGATAGGACGAACGCCGCCTTCGCCCTGGATCACTTCGACGAGGATCGCGCAAACGTCGGGCGAAAACCTGGCGCGAAGATCGGCGACATCGTTGAAGCGAACGAACTCTACTCCGGGAACGACCGGCCCAAACGGCTCGCGGTATTTGGCCTTGTGAGTGGTGGAAACCGAACCGAACGTGCGCCCGTGAAAGCTGTGTTCAAGCGCGAGGAACTTCGTGCCAATCGTTTTGCCTTCGCTGCGCAACAGTCCTGCATGGGCGCGCGCAAGCTTCAACGCGCCTTCCCACGCCTCCGTGCCGGTGTTCGCAAAAAACACCCGGTCCATGCCGGTGCGTTCGACAAGCCGAGTTGCGAGCTCCGCCTGGCCTTCGTGATAGAAGAGGTTTGACACGTGGATCAGAGCGTGGCTCTGCTTCGCGATCGCGCCTTCAATCGCAGGATGCGCATAGCCCAGCGCGTTGACGCCGATGCCGCTCAGAAGGTCGAGATAGTGTTCACCCTGCTCGTCCACAAGGTGCACGCCCTCGCCGCGAACGAACAGGATCGGGTTGCGATCGTACGTTTGCAGCAGCAGCTTTGCCTCGGCGGCGCGAATCTGTTCGAGTTTCGTCAATGTCGTCATCTCCTCAGGCCACCATCACTTCAGTTCCGTGCGCCACGCGCGCGCTGCACAGGTCGGGAAGGGAACCCGCAGCTTCAGCGGGCAAAATCCTGACACGCTTTACACCATTCAGCAACGCTTCGCGGCACGCGCCGAGCTTAGGCAGCATTCCGCCCGAAATAATCGCGCTCTTTGCCATCTCTGCGATCTGGTCGATCGAGAGCCATCGCATCACTTCACCGTCGCTGCCGCGCACGCCGGGCACGTCGGTCAAAAACACCAGCGCGTCCGCGCGGCACGCAATCGCACACGCCGCGGCCATTTCGTCGGCGTTCACGTTGTAATACTCGCCGTCAAACCCGAGGGCCATCGACGACACCACCGGCACGCCGCCCAGGTTCCAGATTGCTTCAATCCACCGCGGATCGCTCGATGCGATTTCGCCGACAAATCCCAGGTCCGGAGCGGTGCGCTTTTTCCGTGCACGAAAGATCAGTCCATCTCCTCCCGACATGCCTACCGCCGGCTGCCCGAGCGCGCCGAGTGCCGCAACCAGTCCTTTGTTCACCTTGCCGGCGAGTACCATCAGCGCCGTGTCGCGCGTCTCCGCATCCGTGACGCGCAGTCCGTTGACAAATTCACTTTGTTTGCCCAGCGCTGTGAGAGTTCTGGTCAACTGCACGCCACCGCCGTGCACCACTGCGACCTTGTTGCCATCGCGCACCAGTTCCGCGATCGCGCGCATAGAGCCCTCAAGAAGCGCCGGAATTTCAAGGCCAGCACCGCCGAGTTTGACCACGTACCTCATTCGAGACCCTCCGATTCGGGCCATCCCTGCATCACGTTGAGGTTCTGTACAGCCTGGGAGGATGCTCCCTTGAGCAGATTGTCCAGGCAGCTCACGATCACCGCTTGTCTGCCATCGTGCGACAGTTGGAATCCGATGTCGTTGTAGCTTGTCCGCACAACCTGCTGGATCTGCGGCAGTCCATGATCGTGAATCCGCACCATCGGGCTGCCGGCAAAAAAGTCGCGATATGTGTGCAGCACGTTTGCACGCGTCTGCGGCGTCTTGAACTTCACGTAGATCGTCGACAGGATCCCGCGCGGAATCGGCAGCAGGTGAGGCGTGAAGACAATCGCGTCCGCATCGATGCCAATCTGCTCGACAAGCTCTCCTGTGTGCCGGTGCGTGAATACCCCGTATGCCGAAAAGTTGTCTGCCGCGTACATGAAGTGCGTCTTCGCGGTTGGCGCCTTGCCGGCTCCGCTCACGCCGCTCTTCGCGTCCACAATGATGCCGTGGTCGAGATCTACCAGTCCCGCGGCAACCAATGGTCTCAGCGGCAGAATCGCGGATGTGGAATAGCAGCCCGGGTTTGCAATGAGCCGGGCGCGGCAAATCGCCTTGCGATGCAGTTCCGGCATTCCGTAGATGGCCTGATCCTGGGTCTCCGCGGCTTTGGCCGAGCCTTCGTCATCAAATGCATACACTGCGCGATGCGCGGCGTTCTTCAAGCGCCACGCTCCGCTCAGGTCGATCACGCGCATGCCGCGGTCGAGCGCCTCGGGAACCCATTCCCGTGAAAGCTCATGTGGCGTGGCGAGGAAGAGCACCTGTACATCGAGGTCCGACATCAGCTCCCAGGAAAACGGCTGCAGCTGCAGCTTGCCGGTTCCCTTGCTGTCGACCAGTTCGGGATGAATCTCGCCGAGCGGAATGCCGCCACGCTCTGCCGACTTTTCATCCAGCCGTCCGGCGAATACCGGCGGCGTGCCCTTCAGGCGCGGATGATGCAGAAGGAGCCGGGCGAGCTCTGCGCCCGCGTATCCCGTCACTCCTACCACCGCTGTCTGTATTGATCCGCTCATGATTCCAGCATTGTCCTCAGCCGCTGTCCCACGTCCGTTGCGTGGCGGGCATCCTGGCAGATCACAAGCACGGTATCGTCACCTGCGATCGTTCCCACTACTTCAGGCCACTCTTCGTAATCGAGCGCTGCGGCCACTGGCTGCGCGCCGCCCATTACGGTTCGCAGAATCACCTGGTTCATCGCCTGCTTTACGCGAAGCCCGAAGCTCTCCAGCACTTCCGCTACGGAAGGCGGACCATCATCTACTTCTTGTTCCTGAGCGTGCCCGTTTGTATTGGGCAGTGCGTACCCGCCGGGACCTTTGAAGATTCGCAGCTCGTGGATGTCGCGCGAAAGCGTCGCCTGCGTCACCGCAAAGCCGCGGCGCCGCAGCTTGCGCCGAAGCTCATCCTGGTTGGTCACCGGCGAACTCGCCACCAGATCCCGTATCGCGTTGTGCCGCTGGTATTTCATCTGCAAATGTTGTTCTACCGCCAAACGGAAAGCGCGGCTCGCGAGTGCGGCGGCCGCGCTTGTATAAATATACAGCCAAATGCATAACTATACAATGAAGATTTTCAGGGAAATAATCGGCTGTCGAGCGCCCGGACAGCCGCCGCTAAATACGCCTGGCATCAAGCTGATACACTCCATAGGATTGAATCTTGAGGCCCCCTTGCTTCTCTTCAAATAAGTCCATGACAGCACTCGATCCGATCAGCACCATCAATGATTTGTTCTTCCGGGTTGCCGGAGCCAGAAATCCTGCCGCGATGCTCTGGCAGGTGTCCTCGGCCCGGTGGCAACCCATCTCGTCTGACCAGATTTACCAGCGAGTCCGCGCCCTCGCCCGCGCGTTTCTCGAATGGGGCGTGCGCAAGGGCGATCGCATCGCGCTCATCGCGGAAAACCGGTGGGAGTGGGCAATCACGGATTTCGCCACCCTCGCCATCGGAGCGGCAGATGTGCCGATTTACCCGACGCTAACCGCCGAGCAGATCGCAGTGCTACTGCAGGATGCCGGCTGCCGAGTCGCGGTCGTCTCGACGCGTCAGCAATTTGACAAGTTGAATGCTGTGCGGAGCCAGACGCCGCTCGAGCACATCGTCATCATGGACTCGGAGGCGCCCCCCGAAGGTGCCGTGCCCTTTGCGCAACTGATCACGGGTGCCGATGAGCGCGGCGGCGAGCATGATCCGGAGTTCGACGCGCGCGCGCGTTCCGTTGAGCCGGGGGATCTGGCCACGCTCATTTATACCTCCGGGACGACGGGCGAGCCCAAGGGGGTCATGCTCACTCACGGCAACATCGCCTCCAACCAGAACACTGCGGCGCGCGAGTTTACGTTCGGTCCCAGCGACAGTTGCATCTCATTTCTTCCGCTTTCGCACATTACCGCGCGCGCTCTCGACTACATCATGTACGGCCGCGGCGCGCAGGTCGTTTACTGCTCGCAGTTTGATCGCCTGCCTTATGCGATGCGCGAGGTGCGGCCCACGGTATTCGTGGGCGTGCCACGCGTGTATGAAAAGATCCGTCAAGAGGTCGAGCGCCGTGCCGCCCTCAAGGCCGTCAAGAAGCGGCTTCTTTCGCTCGCGGTCAAGCTGGGTTCGAGTCATGTCGATAGCGCCTACGGCGGACTCAGGCCGTCTTCTCTGCTATGGAAGCTCGCCGACAAGCTGGTCTTCGCCAAGGTACGGGAGGCATTCGGCGGGAGCGTTTCCATCTTCATCTCGGGCGGAGCGCCGCTCGGCATTGACACCACGCGCTGGTTCGCTTCTGTCGGCATCGCTGTCTGGGAAGGCTATGGCCTCACCGAGACCTCGCCCGTGATCTCGCTCAATTCCAGCGAAAACCACCGGATGGGATCGGTGGGCAAGCCTGTGCCCAATGTAGAACTCAAATTTGCCGCCGATGGCGAGCTTCTGGTCCGCGGGCCATTCGTCTTTGCGGGCTACTGGCACAAGCCTGAGGCGAACGCAGAGGTGTTCGACGCAGAGGGCTGGTTCCGCACGGGCGACATCGGCCATCTCGATCACGACGGATTCCTTTTCATCACAGATCGCAAGAAGGAATTGCTCAAGACTTCCGGCGGGAAGCTGGTTGCGCCACAGCCTATCGAAAACAAGCTCAAGACAAATGCGCTGGTGGCAAATGCCGCCCTCGTCGGCGACAAACACAAATTTATCGCCGCACTCATCTGTCCCAATTTCGCCGCACTCGAACAGTGGGCCGGCCAGCATGGCATCGACACGCGCAACCGCGAGCAATTGGTGGCCGATCAGCGGGTCGTCAGTCTTTACTCTGAGATTGTGAGCGCGGCGAACTCCGGTTTGGCCAGTTTCGAGAGCGTCAAGCGCTTCCGCCTCGTGCCCCACGAGTGGTCGCAGGATACCGGCGAGCTCACGCCCTCAATGAAGCTCAAGCGGCGCGTGATTACTGAGCGTTACGCGAACGTTGTCGGCGAAATCTATGCGGACGAAGCAACCGCACGCGGCGGCTCGGAAGCGTAGCTCCAGGCGCCAGCTCCCGCCGGATTCCCAGGTGCCTGGTCCATATCCGGTGGATGCCGCGAAAGAACGGCAAGCCCCATGCTCCGGTGGCCAGGATCGCGCCAAACAGAATCACTGCATCCACGCTCAGCCGGCCTTCGCGCGACCAATACGCATCGGGCTCAAGATTGAGCCACAGAGCGAACTCGTCAAGTGTCAGCGCGGCTCCCACGCCGTAGCTGACGCTCATGAGGCGGCTGAAGAAGATCGAAGTCGGTGAGTGAGATCGTCCGAGGTCAAGAAGCCATCCGTACCCGACAAACAGGAGAATGAGAATCCCCCACACGAGATGGTGGATATGGTGGCCCTTCACCATCACCCATTCAAACGGTCCGTGGTTGCGGATGATCAGCATCACCAGCAGGCGCACGCCCAGAAAGGTGATAAGAAACGAAACCGAGGCGATGAACATGCGCCGGCGCGGCCTGTCCGGAATCGTGCTCCTGATCAGGAAGCCCAGCCGCGTGAGCTGCAACAGCACCAGCAGCACAGCCACCACAATGCTTGCGAACACAAGTAGGAGAAGGGCACCGGTTCGGGGCATATGCCATTCAAACATATTCCACTCGCGCGCCGGTGAAGCGCGTTAGTGTCCGCTGGCCGCTTCGGGTCCTCGAATCATGGCGGCGTGTCTTCCATCACGATTTCGCTTGACTGCTGCGGAGTACACTGGATAAGGCCTCGAACCGGCCGCGCGACCTGTTGGTCGCGCCTTGGCCCTTTGAGCGGCAACGAGCCGCGCGATTTTTCATTCAGGAGATTTTCTATGCGAGTTGCTTTGTTGACCGGCGGCGGGGACTGCCCCGGATTGAATGCGGTCATCTACGCGGCGGTGAAGAAGGGAATCAACCACTACGGCGACGAGTTCATCGGCTTTCTCAATGGCTGGCGCGGCGTGCTCGACAATCAGTTCATAGCTCTCACGCTCGAAAGCACCGACGGCATCCAGCTCCGGGGCGGCACCATCCTCCACTCGTCGCGGACCAACGTTAAAAAGATTCCCGGCGGCATCGAAAAGGTCCAGGAGGTCCTGAAGGCCAACAAGATTGATGCGCTTATTGCTCTCGGCGGCGACGACACGCAGTCGGTCACGCAGTTCCTGGCGGAAAACGGGGTCAATGCCATCGGCGTTCCCAAGACCATCGACAACGACATTAACGGCACGGACGCCACCTTCGGCTACGACACTGCTGTGATGATCGCCACCGAGGCGGTCGACCGCATCCACACTACCGCTGACTCGCACAATCGCGTCATCGTCGTCGAGGTCATGGGGCGCGATGCCGGATGGATCGCGATGGCTTCGGGTGTCGCCGGCGGCGCGCACGTCACGCTGGTGCCGGAGAAGCCCATCGATATCGACCACGTCTGTGCTCTGCTCAAGTACAACTACGACCACGGCAAGCATTACGGCGTCGTCGTCGTCGCAGAGGGATGCCATCTGCCCGAGGGCGGCCAGGTCACTGGCTCGCAGGAAGTGGATTCTTTCGGCCACGTCCGCCTCTCCGGCATCGGTGAAGCGCTTGCGGGGCTCATTGAGAAGAAGACCGGCTTCGAAACACGCAGCGTCAACCTGGGTCACACGCAGCGCGGCGGCGTCCCCACAGCCTACGACCGCCTGCTCGGCCAGCGCTACGGCCTGCACGCCATCGATATGGTTCACCAGGCCAAGTGGGGCCGCATCGCCGTCCTCCGTGGCACCGAAATCACGGATATCACCATCAAGGAAGCCATTGCCTCCAACCGCCGCCTCGACCAGCGATTCTTCGATGTCATCGCCGGAGTTGAAGCCAAAGTGTAGAAAGGCAGCGGAGTTAGCGGCGCCGGCGGAGTCTGCGAAATGAGACAATAACTTCTCGAACGACACTTACGCCGCTAACTCCGCCGGCTCCGCACCGATCTTCCCATGCACTACCGCGCCTATCATCCAGACGACTTCTCAAGTCTCTATTCGATCGAAGAGATCTGCTTCCAGCGGCCCATTCGTTTTCCTCGCCGCTACATGAAGAGCCTGATCGATCGCTCCGATTCTGCCACATGGGTGGCGGAAGAGCAGGGAATTCAGGCCGGGTTCGCCATCGTTGACTGGGATGGCTCACCGCCCGACCGTTCGGCCTACATTCAGACCATCGAAGTTGCTCCGGATTTTCGCCGTCGCGGCATCGGCGCTGAACTGCTCAATCGCGTTGAGGAATCCGCGCGATCTGCCGGAGCTGCCGAAATCTGGCTTCATGTTGATGTGCACAACGAACCCGCGATCCGACTCTATCAATCCAGCGGCTATCGCCTCCAGGGCCGTCAGGATCACTACTACGCCCGTCACCACCCTGCCGATCTTTATGCGAAGCAGCTTTATTCATCAACCCGTGACTGATCCATGCGCCCTCGTCACGCTATGATCTTCAGAGCCCCTTCACCGGAGATGTCCAAAGTTGAAAACGCGCGTACTGGTCACCGGCGCCGCAGGCTTCCTGGGATCGCACCTGACGGACCGCCTTCTCGCGGACGGCTGCACTGTTCTCGGCGTCGATAATCTATCCACCGGGAGCCCCGAAAACCTCGAACACCTGCGCCACGAGCAGCACTTCACCTTCGAGTTGCGCGACGTTTGCGAGCCATTCGATCCCGGCGAGGTAGATTACGTCTTCAATCTGGCGTCGCCCGCGAGCCCACCGCAGTATCTTCGCCTCGGCATTGAGACCCTGCGCGCCGGATCGATCGGTACCGAGCAGACCCTTCGCATAGCAGAGCGCTACAGCGCGGGTTACCTCCACACGTCCACCTCAGAGTGCTACGGCGATCCGCTCGATCATCCGCAAAGCGAGTCCTACTGGGGAAACGTTAATCCCATCGGCCCGCGCTCCGTCTACGATGAGGGCAAGAGGTACGCCGAGTCGCTGGTGATGGCATATTCGCGCTATCGCAAGGTCAACACGCATCTCGTCCGCATATTCAACACATATGGCCCGCGCCTCGACCCCGACGATGGCCGCGTCATCTCAAACTTCATCATGCAGGCCCTCCGCGGCGAGGCTCTAACCATTTATGGCGAAGGTACGCAGACGCGCAGCTTTTGCTACGTCAGCGATCTGATCGAAGGCATCGTGCGCCTTTCGCGATCGGACGAGCACCTGCCGGTGAACCTCGGTAACCCTACTGAATTTACTGTCCTGGAATGCGCCCGCGAGGTACTCGAAGTGACCGGATCAGCCAGCCCGCTGCGCTTTGAGCCTGCCGTCGAAGACGATCCCTCCCGCCGCCGCCCTGACATCACCAAGGCGCGCGCACTGCTCGGATGGGAACCGCGCGTCTCGCTCCGGGAAGGCCTGGAGCGCTCGCTGGAATACTTCCGCACCAAGCTCTGATTCAGGCTCTGATCGTTGCGACGTGCCGAGCGTGCTAGCGCACAGATTCCCTGACTTGAGCATGATAATCTTCCGTTTCCGCAATCATCACCCTCACGAAAGTGCCCGTTCATGCCGCGCATTCAATCGACCATAGCATCGCTGTTCATCATTGCTTCACTTTCATCGCTGTCTCGCGCGCAAGCCATTCCCACGCCCCTCATCCCTGTCAACGATTCGCATCTCCGTATCTTGGGCCGCACCGACGATCGCGACCCCGCTCATCCACGCCTCGCCTATCCGGGCACCGGCATCGAATTCCGCCTTATGGGAACCTCGGCCGAGCTTCACGTCGTAAGCGACTCTGCCGCCTCCGCGCTCACCATCGTCGTCGACCATGGCGCGCCGGGGCTGCGTCTCCTCGCCGCCGGAGACAACAGCGTCTCCATCGCAATGCCCGTCGACAACGGCCCCCACACCGTGCAGGTTTACAAGCGCACTGAAACTTGGCAGGGCATCCTCACGCTCAACGGACTGAGCCTCGCGCCCGGCGGCACCCTCCTCGACCCGCCGCCCGTCTCCACCCGCAAGCTCATGTTTGTCGGCGACTCCGTCACCTGCGGCGTCGGCATCGACAACAACGCGCAATGCACGCACGATCCCCAACTGCCCGACATCAATCCATATGAGTCTTACGGAATGCTTCTCGGGCGGCGGCTCGACGCCGACACCCAGCTCGTCTGCTACGGCGGCCGCGGCCTTGTGCGCGATTACCGCGGCCTGACTGTCGAGGACAACGTCCTCAACATTCCGCAGTTCGTGTCTCTCGCCATCCCTGCAGACAAGCCCGAAGCCCGCGCCCCGTGGGATCCTGCGCGTTTCCAGCCCGACGCTATCTTCGTCTCGCTCGGTACCAACGACATGAACCTCGAGAAGACTAAACCGCTCGACCCGGACAAGTGGGTTGCTCATTATGTGGCCTTCCTTCATGGCGTGCGCCGCGACTACCCGCGCACGCTCATCTTCGTCACCGAAGGCGCCATCGTTACGAATCCGCTGCTGGCGCAACTTGTTCAGCGGGCCGCCGGCGACAGCCTTGACTCCCGCGTCCTCTACACGCCCTCGCAGCACTATCCCGGCAACGGCTGCAACGGCCACCCCACGCGCATCCAGCATCAGCACATGGCCGACGACTTCGAGCCCGTATTGCGCCGCGCCCTTGGCTGGTAGTGCGTTCAGTTGCCCGAACCCTTCGCAGGATGCAATCCTGAAATCATGGCTCGACTCCGTTTCGCCTGCGCGATCATCGCCCTTGCCCTCGCCGGTTCCATTCCCTCAGCCGCGCAGGATAAAGGCGTCTGGTCTCCCACAAGCAACACAGCTAGCTCTATCACCGGCGGCCTCGTCATCGCCGACGCGAAGCTCACCGTCAATTTCGTGTCGTTTCCGCTTGCAAAGATCCGCCCGCTCACTCCCGCCGAACTCGGTGCGGTCTTCGATGCCGATGCGAATTCCGGCCCCGTGGGCAACCTGTACCGGCTCAGCATCCCCGCAGCGCGCCGCTTTCTGCACCACAACACCCTCTGTGGCTCCGAGGACACGCAATGGATGGCCACCTACATCCAGGGCAAAACGCTCCAGGTCGCGTTCTTCTCCGGCTCCGACGAGCCCAAGCTCACCTTCGAATGGCTGCAGAACTCGACGAACGTCTGCGGCACCTTCACCTATGCACGCTAACTAACTACCGACCACTCACTCCGCCATGCCGATCCGCACCATCATCGAGCCATTTCGCATTAAGAGCGTCGAGCCCATCCGCTGGACGACGCGCACCCAGCGCGAGCAACTCCTGAAGGCCGCGCACTACAACCTGTTTTTGCTTCCGGCCGACGACGTTCTTATCGACCTCCTCACCGACTCAGGCACAGGCGCCATGTCCACCCACCAGTGGGCCGCCGTGATGGAAGGTGACGAAAGCTACGCCGGCAGCCGCAGCTTCGATCGCTTCAGGAATTCCATCCAGGACATCTTTGGTTACAAGCACGTCATCCCGACTCACCAGGGCCGCGCCGCCGAGCGCATCCTCTTCGGCGTTGCCTGCAAACAGGGCGATGTCGTTTCCAACAACACACACTTCGACACGACCCGCGCCAACGTTGAATTCACCGGCGCTGAGGCAGTTGACCTCGTCATACCCGAGGGTAAACAGCCCGAAGTTCATCACCCCTTCAAGGGCAATATGGATGTCGCCGCGCTCGAGTCGCTCATTGCCAGCGTCGGGCGAGACCGCGTTCCGCTCGTCATGCTCACCGTCACGAACAACTCCGGCGGCGGCCAGCCAGTGAGCATGCAAAATGCGCGAGAAGTCGCCGCGGTATGCAAGCGCTACGGCATCCCGCTCTACTTCGACGCCTGCCGATTCGCCGAGAACGCATGGTTCATTAAGCTGCGCGAGCCCGGCTACGCTGACAAAACGCCCAAGCAGATAGCCCAGGAGATGTTTGCACTCGGCGACGGCTGCACGATGTCCGCAAAAAAAGACGGCATGGCCAACATCGGCGGCTTTCTCTGCACCAACGACGACCGCCTCGCCCAGCAGCAGACGGACTTGCTCATCCTCACCGAGGGCTATCCCACCTACGGCGGCCTCGCGGGGCGCGACCTCGAAGCCATCGCCGTCGGCGTGCAGGAGGCGCTCCAGGAGGACTACCTCCGCTACCGCATCACCTCCACGGCTTATCTGGGTGACCACATCGCCTCTGCCGGAGTTCCCATCGTGCAGCCGCCCGGCGGCCACGCCATTTACATCGACGCGCGCGGTTTTCTCCCGCACATCCCCCAGGATCAGTTTCCCGGCGTCGCACTCGCCTGCGAACTCTACCTCGAAGGCGGCGTCCGCTCAGTCGAGATCGGCACCCTCATGTTTGCCGCCGCGGCACAAATGGACTTAGTGCGGCTCGCCATTCCGCGCCGCGTGTACACCCAGAGCCACATCGACTATCTTGTCGAAGTCATCCTGGAAGTCTGGAAGAACAGGGAGCGGATTCGGGGGATGCGGCTCACTCACGAAGCGCCCTTCCTTCGGCACTTTACGGCTCATCTCGAACCCCTGGGGTGAATGACGCGCGGACCTTCCCCTACCTCGTTCCTGCCGCAGCCGCTGTCGATTCGGCAAGATACTTTGCCACTGCAGTCTCGAGATTGAACAGCATTCCTTCACGTCCCAGCGTTTCGCCCAGCGATGACCTCTGGATCATCGCCAGCACATCGGGATTGATGCCCACCAGCCACACGCGCACGCCAAGCGCACGCTGTTTCTTCTCGGCTTCCACCAGCATTTTCAGGGCGGTGTACTCAAAGTCGAAGACTGCTCTCATATCGAGGACTATCGTTTTCGGCTTCGCCTCCTGAACCTGCACCCAAATTTTGTGGGCGAGCTGTTCGGCGTTGGCAAAAAAGATCCGCCCCTCAGGCCGCAGCATCAGCAGGCCGGGGAAAGTTTCGTCTTCGGGGTGTTCACTTGTCTTCGGCCGGAAGACGTTGGTGCCCGGCTTGCGCCCAAGAACATACAGCGGCGGATTAGCGACCTGGTAGGCAAGCCCTACAACGGAAGAGAGGATGGCGACGATGATCCCCTTCAGAGTCCCGAGGAGCATTACGCCGGCGAATGCGATGAGCGCCCAGATGAACTCAGTGCGCCGGACACGAAGAATTTCGCGGAATTCACGCGGCTTGATCATGCCCACGGAATACACGATGACTACAGCCGCCAGCGTGGCCTGCGGCATGAACGCAATTACCGGCGCAAGCAGCAACATGGTAAAGAGGGTGATCGCCGCTGTGACAATCTCCGCCATCTGAGTCCGTGCGCCGGCAAGCCGATTCACCGCGGTCTGGCTTGTCCCGCCTCCGCCAGGCATTGCTCCCAGCAAAGCTCCGCCCGCATTGGCGATTCCCGTGGCCAGCAATTCCCGGTTGGCTCGCGGCCACGGCTCGTCATTGTTCGCAAAGGCGCGGCCCGCCGCGATCGTCTCGGTAAAGCTCATGAGAGCGATGCCCAGAGCACCAGGCCAAAGTCGCGCCAAGAGGTCGACAGAAGGCAGGGTAAGCCCCGGCAGCCCCCGTGGAATGTGCCCAACAAGATCGACTCCATTCGTGCCCAACTGCAGGAAATAAGCACCGCAGATCCCCGCCGCAACCGCAACCAGCGGCGCCGGCAGCTTGGGCGCATAGTGCTCGAGTCCCACAAGCAGCACAATCGTGCTCACACCGAGAGTCAGCGTGATCAGATTTGTGTGGGGAATACTGCCGAATGTCGACAGCACATTCTTCAAAAATGTGGCCTTGGCAAAATGTGTGCCGAGCAGCTTCGGCACCTGGTCCAGAACGATCACGACACCGATGCCGGCTTTGAACCCGATCAGCACTGGGTCGGAGATGAAGTTGGCCACAAAGCCCAGCCGCAGAATGCACGCTGCCACGAGCATCAGGCCTACGAGGAAAGTGAGCGTGGCTGCGGCCATCAACAGGGCGCCCTCGTCTTTGCCGCCAGCAAATTCACCGAGTTCGGCCGCGGTAAGGATCGCGATGGTCGAGGTTGTGCTTACGCTCAGCACCCGTGAAGTGCCCAGAATCGCGTAGATCAACATCGGCAGAAAGGCCGTATACAGGCCCACCTGGAGCGGCAGTCCCGCAACGCTTGTGTATGCCATCGATTTAGGAATGACCACGGCCGCCGCGGTGAGTCCAGCGATGATGTCAGGCCGAAGCCAGTCCTTCCGGTACGCAAGCAGCCATTCAGGAATTCCGAAGTTGCGACGCCGTTCTGTGTGCGTACCTAAAGAAGATGCGTTCTCCACTCCACGCCTTCCCGCGGCTTCGGTTGTTTGAAGCTTCAGGAGAGAATGGCTTCTGCACATTCCCCGTTGAACTGGGAGTATTGCCAGTTCGAGCCCGATTCGAATCGGGCTGCCGCACGTCCAGGAGAGTGTCTGACGCAGGGAACAAATACTTCCCGGAGCACTCAAGGCCCCGGAGCGCTCGTGAGCCTGAAGGTCTCGTCGCTGGATTTTCCGTTTTTTACGTGATGAACGAGGCAGGTGAGGGTGTTGCCCGCGCGATGATAGTGCAGTGACACGCTGCCATCCGGCTCGGCAAAAACTACATCATCCCGGGAGCTTGAGATGAGCGGCATTTTCGTGCTGACGTCCTTCTCTTCCCATCCGACGAGGCCGGCATTGAAGTGCTTCATCTTCAGCACCGGCGCGTTCCCGTCCACTTCCACTGCCCAGAACTCGTAGAAGACCGGCTTGCCGCCCTGCACAACGCGGAAGGTGCCTGTCATGCTGTCGCCGCTCACTCGCGACCAGCTCTCCTCCTGCACTTCGGCGGGCGTTATGCTCACCCATCTGCCTGATAGAAAGCCCAGGGAGTTTAGCGGCGAGTTGCGCGCCTGCTGGCCATCGCTCATGGATGCCACCAGCAAGACAGTAAGGAGACCTAAGCACTGGGCTTTCGTCATGGAGCCATCGTAATCCCGCGATCAGGAATTTCCGACTCGAAGCCTAAGATGGAAGGGATGAAATTGACGGATTCGTATAACCAGAGAGCAAACGAGTGGGTTGACCGGATCCGCTCCGGAAAGAACTTTGCGCACACGTATCTCGAAAAGCCCGCGATGTACCGGAAACTGCCGAATCTGAGAAACAAGGCCGTTCTCTGCATAGGATGCGGGAGCGCGGAGGAATGCATGCACCTGCTGGACCTCGGGGCGAAGAGAGTGGTCGGGATTGACGTGTCGAGGGAACTGATCGCGATAGCCAGATCGAGCTATCCCGAAGCCGAGTTTCACGTGATGGATATGCGAAAGCTGAATTTCCCCGGAAACTCTTTTGACTTCGTTTACTCAAGCCTGGCCATGCACTATCTCAAGGATTGGCGGCCGACCCTGAGGGGAATCCGGAATGTACTCAAGCCGAATGGCCGATTCCTGTTCTCAACGCATCATCCGGCCTACTGGAGCGGCGAGATCATTCAAAGCGGCAATAAGAAATCAAGGTTGTTGGGTTATGCAAAAACGGGAGACCGCTTGAAGAAAGTCTGGGGGGATTACCAACATTCGCGACGAATCAACGACGTCTGGTTCGGCAACATGGAAGTGAGCTACTATCATCACCCGCTGTCCAAAATCCTGAAGGAGATCAGGGATTCCGGTTTTGAGGTCGTGGATCTCATTGAGCCGAAGCCGCTCGCATCACTCAAGAAAGTGGCCGAAGATGACTATGCGCTCTATAACAGGATTCCTCTTTTCATGGTATTCGAACTGAGAAAGGCGTCGCGCTTCGCTCAATCAAATCCCCGCGTACCACGAGTACCCGACCTCCGGTGAAGCCGACCCCAGCCCCTTGCCGAAGTTCTTCATCGAGTCGGTCGCGGTCAGCCTCACGATGAACTTCATGCTCTTGTACCCGAGCTGCCGCGGCACGCGCAGACGTATCGGGGCGCCGAATCGCACGGGCAACTCGCCGTCGTTCATTGCGTAGGTCAGCAGGGTCTGGGGGTGCATCGCATCCGCCATATCGAGGCTGTCCCACCAGAAGGGCTCGATCGAGCGGTATACGATGTACCGCGCCTGCGGCAGGACTCCCGCCTCGTGCAGCACCTCGTAGAGCGGCGTCCCGATCCACTCGGCGATGTACGACCACCCCTCTTCGCACGAGATTTCGGTGATCTGGCTGCGCACGGGAAAGCGCCGCAGGTCCGAAGGCGATAGCGTCAACGGGTGCGCGACCATGCCGTCCACGGTGAGTTTCCAGTCTGCAAATCCGCCCGCCTGCAGCCGCTTGAACTCCTCCGGCGGCGGCGCAAGCTCGTTGCCGAACGGCGCCTTCGAGATCATGCTGCGCGGAAACTCCCGCGCCATCGAATGCCGCGTGAGCAGCCGCTGCGCGCCGTAAGTGAGGGTCGCGCCTGCGCCGAACGCACTGCGGCAGTCGGGCGGAACAAGCCCGGCGCTGCGGCCCAGGCGCCACGCTGCGCCCACGCCTGCGACTCCCGCAGTGGCTGCGATTCCGGCAGTGATCAGCTTGCGGCGCGAAATCGAACTCATGAGTGGTCCTCCGGTATCTCTCCATGTCCAGTAATCATGGCCCGCATGCGAGCGCGGAATCCCGAAACCGCTACCATCACCACATGCACGACGAAGAACACCACCAGCGCGTCGGTGATGAAGAAATGCAGCGTTCGCGCCGACTGCCTTCCGCCAAGCACATTCACCGCCCACGGAAAGGCTGAATCGAATGCAGGGGAAAGGGCCAGACCCGTCCAGATCACCATCGGGAAGAGCACGAAGATAACCGACAGATACGCCGCCTTCTGCAGCACGTTATACGCGCCGGTTTCCGCGGCATCCGGCGGCGCAAACCGCAGATACTGCGCGATGCGCTTCGAGTACGCGCGCCACGACCACTCGCCTTTCCCCGGCAGCAAGTGTTTGCGGAAGTGCCCGGTCCAGATCCCGGCGATTCCATACACGAGCGCCGTGATCACCAGCACCCATGCCATCTCGAAGTGCAGCGCACGGCCCCATCCGTTCATGTCGGGCAATACGTAGTTGTAGCCGGTAGGAACCGTGTCCCGCGACGAGGGAACTGGAATCACGAACAGCGGCTTCATGTTCACGTTGCCCGTCTCGCCCCAGTAGAACCGCGGGTGCGTCAAGATAATCTCCGCGCCGGTGAAGAGCAGCAAGGCGAACGAGACGAATGTGAGCCAGTGTGTCACGCGGACCAGCGCGGAATGGCGCATGCTCTTCGTCTTCGGCGGCGAAGCCGGCGTTTTCGGAGCTGAAATGGTAGCTGGCACGAGGGGAGCATACCATACGGTGGGACCGGGCCGGTCTGAAATTGATGCGAAGCGGTTTGCGGGTTATCGGGGTAGTGTCTCGTCCGCCGCTCCGCTCACTTCTTCCCCTTGTAGTCCACGAAAAGATCGGGGAACTCCTTCTGCAGCGCTTCGATCTTCGGCCGGTCGCACACCAGGATGTACGGATTCCCCGGATTGTGGAGCGCGTAATCCTGGTGGTAATCCTCCGCGCGATAGAACCCCTTCAGCGGAGTAACCTCGGTCACAATCGCCTTCGGAAACACATGCGCCGCATCAAGTTGCGCTATATACGCCTGTGCGATGCGCTTCTGGTCGTCGTTCGAATAAAAGATAGCCGAGCGATAGGATGTCCCCACGTCCGGCCCCTGGCGGTTCAACTGCGTGGGATCGTGCGCCACGGAGAAGAAGATTCTCAGCAGCGTTCCGTATGTAATCTTCGAAGTGTCGTAGACCACTTGCACTGATTCGGCGTGGCCGGTCGTCTCAGTCGTCACCTGGTCGTAGGTCGCAGTCGCCGCCGATCCTCCGCTGTAGCCGGCAGTCGTGTCCACCACGCCTTTCACGCGTTCAAACACGCCCTGCGTTCCCCAAAAGCAGCCACCAGCAAACACGGCTTTGGCCTTGCCCGGAGCCGTGGCGAGAGCATCGTCGGTCGCCGCCGCGGGAATCGGCCCTTTGGGTGAAGCATTGGTTGAGCGCGTAAAGAGAAAGACCACGATTCCAACGACGAGCAAGGCAAGTGCAATCCGGCCGGCCATTCTGACCCCCATTTGTGTCCCTCCCTTAGATAACATCCCGCCTGCCGGAGTTACACGCGAATCGCCTGGAAGGACAGGAACCGGTCCCCGGGGACCAGGCTCTTTGTCTTAACCGTACTGTAGCCGGCCTGGCGAAGCTGACCAACGAGTTCGTTCTCGGACGGCAGCCTGCCTGCGCCTTGGGTGGCCGCGCCCCAAAGGTTCAGCGCCTCCACGCCAAGGCTCCCTCCCTGGCAGCACGTGGTCAAGAGCAGGAATCCGCCGGGCTTCAGGAAGTTTCGAACGCGCTCGAACAGCGCCACGCGTTCTTCCACGGGGAAGTAGTAGATGTTGTTGTAGAGTGTGACGATGTCGAATACCTCGCCCGGCATCTTTGCGCGGAAGTCGCCATCCTCCACCGTGACCCGGCCGTCCAGTCCCCAGCTGCGAAGATTCGCTCGCGCCATATCGGCAACTGCCGGCTGAAGCTCCATCCCAAGAGCCGTCAGCGACGGATTTCTTTCGGCTGCGTATCGCAGGTAGACGCCGGAGCCGCAGCCGATTTCGAGCAGGCGCAGCGCGCCGCTTGGCGGGAACGCGCTCTGAATGGCCTCCGCCTGGAAGGCCTCGAGCACGCGAGACGAGCGCGCAATCAGCTCGCCGTCCTGGTCGGCGAGGCTCCAGAGTTCGCCCCTGCGCAGTTTCGGAAGCGTTCCGGAAATGAGCTTGTGGTGAAGGCCGCCCACTTCCTGCACCATTGCCAGGGCGGGGTCGTTTTCAGGTTTGGCGAGCGCCTTAGCCAGGCCGTGGAGCTCGTATCCGCGCGGCCCGAGGGTCAACAGCCGCAGACGTATCCCCAATTGCAGCCACGCTTCCAGCGCTTCGCGGCCCTGGCCGGTGGCGCCGAAGAACTCGGCGAGCGAATCAAGAGTGGCCGGTCCGTCCGCCAGTCGGTTCAGCAGTCCCGCCTCTCCGGCAGCGGCAAGAAACGTCAGCTTGTAGAACCACTTGAACCCGGCGCCGACTCGCAGAAGTGGGGCAAGCCGGCCATCGCGCAAAAGGCGGAAGAATGGTTTGAAAGACATTCTTCTTATTATTGTTTACCGCAGTGCCGTTCCCTCACGCCTCGTCGACCCGCTCGTCACGCCTTGTCGATCTGCCCGGCCAGGTCGAAGTCCTTTGCCGTCAGTCCCCCGGCGTCGTGCGTCACCAGCGCCAGCCACACCTTGTTGTACCGGATGTCGATGTCCGGGTGGTGCCCGGCGGCCTCGGCAAGGTCGCCAACCTTGTTCACGAAGGCGAGCGCCGCACGAAAGTCGCTGAACTCGAACGTCCGGACGAGCTCGCCACCCTTGTTTTGCCAGTTGCGCAGGGAAGCGAGGCGGGAGGAAACTTCACTTGGGGAGAGCGCAGTGGGAGACATGGGAACCTCCTTTGGGTCGGTACAGGCGAGCTCCGCGAGTACATTGTAACCGTCACGGAACCCGGCATCTGCCCAGCTCGTGTTAACCCGCGGCTGCCCGAGGGTGCATCCAAATTGAATGGGGCGTTGGCTTTTCGATTGCCCCACAAGAGCAAAGAGGCAAAACCATGCGCGCGATTCACTGGTGGTTGCTGGCGCCGCTCGCCGGTTGCCTGGCGGCCGCGGCGGCATCGGGGCAGGATCCCAGGCAGTTCGTGCAGAAAGCCGTGACCAATGAGCTGGCCAAGGACGAGGTCGATCATTCGCACTGGATTTTCTTCGAAGTCGACCAGAAGCCTGAGCATCCCGTGCGCCAGTGGGTGGCTCTCACCAGCAACGGAAACCTTCGCCGCATAATCCAGATCGACGGGCAAACCCTTAGTCCCGCCCAGCAGCAACAGCGCATGGATTCGTATCTCGCCGATTCCGGTGCGCAGACCAAGGGCCGCAAGAGCGAGGCCCACGACGACCGCGAAGCCACGGAGATGCTCGAGCTCCTGCCCAAGGCCTTCATCTGGACGAACGAGGGCGAGAAGGGCACCGACACCGTATTGCACTTCAAGCCCGATCCCAGCTTTCGCCCACCCGATCTCGAGTCAAAAGTGTTTGCCGCAATGGAAGGCGATATGCGCGTGGACACGAAGCAGCTTCGCATTGCCAGCATCAAGGGCAAGCTGATCCAGGACGTGAAGATCTGGGGCGGTGTGCTGGGCACGCTCGATTCAGGCGGCACGTTTGACGTGGAGCGGCGCGAGACAGGGAGCGGCATCTGGCAGATTACCGAAACCCATGTGCACATCCAGGGTCACGCGCTCATCTTCAAAAACATCAGCGAGCAGGAAGACGATGTAAAATCCGATTTCCGTGAGTTGCCTGCAAGCATCACCATGCAACAGGTGAAAAACGATCTGCTGCAGGAAGGCCGGGACGGCGAGAGGGCAAGCGCCCAGAATCCGCGCGGAACAAAATGATCACGCCCTAAAAAAAAGCAGGCGAGGCCTTCCCGTGGACAATCATGGCCTCGCCTGAGGAACAAAGTCAAAGCGCGTGGCGCAAAACCACCTAGTGAATCCGTACGTCGCCCGATCCCGTCGAGATCCGCACCGTCGGGCCGCCGCCATTGATCCGGCCGGTAATGTGATGCTTGTCGAATGACCCCTGCACGGACATCTCGCGGTCCGTGTGCACGGAGCCTGAGCCGGTCGATGCATCCAGCGTGAATCCGGTGCTGCCAGGCCAGAACTCCACGCTGCCCGAGCCGGTCTCGAGCTTCCAATCAGAGCTCGGAGAACCGCCAATCTTTATGCCGCCCGAGCCGGTATTGGCCTTGAGGCCGCCGCTGATGTTCTTGAGCTCGATGTTGCCCGAGCCGGTGCCTGCTTTCACGTCGCCCGTGCCGCTCGATTCAGCGTAGATATTGCCCGAGCCGGTGCCGACATTGAAGCCGCCGCGCAGCCCAGTCGCGCGGATGTTGCCGGAGCCGCTGTTGAGCCGCGCATTTTCGCCCACGCCATCAACGGTTACATCGCCCGAGCCCGACGTCGCTTCGAGATATGAATCCGCCGGCGCCTCGATCTCATAGTCGATGCTGATGTTGTGGTAATTCTCGTGGTTTTTTCCGATGCGGACGATGTTCCCGGTCTGCTCGATCGGAGGGTTGTTCGCGATTTCGCGCACCCGCTCCTCGTTCCCGCTCCAGGAGTGCACGCGCCCGTGGATCTTTACCTGGCTGCCCGAGCCATGCGTGATGTGCAGGTTGCCCGATCCGGTGGCCACGGTGAGGTCGACGCGACCGTTCACCGAAAGCGTTCGATCGAATGTCGCCTCGCTGGCCAGCGCGGGAACCGCCGCCAGTGCCAGCGATGCTGCCAATGCTGCAAATGCCAGTTTCATAGTGTGTTCCCTCGAAAACGGGTTGTCAGTGATCAATACTCAGTTTTGGAAACCCATTGAATTCCCGGTTCGTCGTTCCGGCCTTGGTGGGGGAGGGCCGCTCAATCGTTCCGGCTATCTCTGAGCATCCCGAGTTCCAAAGGCGAAAGAGCCATAAAATAGCTTGCTTTCAGGCAGTTCCAATCAACGCGCCTGAAAATTCTGTTTGCGGGCACTGTCCGTTTCCGGACAGCTCTGTGCAACCGCGAACAGATTTGGCCATGCCGCAGGGCCCCGCCGTCTACTGCTGCAGCACCACCTGGTCGCCTTCTTTCAGGCCGCTCAGGATCTCGGTTTTGGATCCGTCCGAGAGCCCCACCTTTACTGCTACTTTGCGCAGGCCATCCTTCTGGCTCTTGTCCGGAACCTGCACTGCCGCGTTCTTCTGGTTGTCGTACATCACGGCGTTCTCAGGAACTGAGAGCACGCCCTTGTGTTCGTCCATCAGGATTTCGGCGTTGGCGGTCATGTTGGCCTTCAGCTCGCCGCCGGGGTTGTCGATCGAGACCCGCACCTCGAATGTGGTCACGTTGTCCTTCTCCACGCCCAGCGGCGCGATCTTCGTGACTCTTCCGTTGAACACGCGATCGCGGAAGCTCTCCACCTTGATGCGTGCCGGCTGGTTCATGTAGACGTGCGCGATGTCGGCCTCGTCGACCTTGCCCTGTACGTAGACCTGCGTGGTGTCGCCCTCGGTCATGATCAACGTCGCCGTCGAGCCCAGCACTAGGATCGAGCTGACCGCGTCGCCAATCTCCACGTCGCGCGAAAGGATCACGCCGTCCATTGGCGCCACGATCGTCGTGTAGCTCAGCTGCTCTTCGAGCTGTTTCAGGCTCGCCTGGCTTTGCAGCACCTGCGCGCGCGCTTGCTTCAGCTTTGCTGTGTCTACGCCGATCTGCGCGCGGGCCGAGTCCCGCTTCGTCAGCGCGGCAAGATAATCACGGTTCGCGTCGTCGACCGCCTGCTTCGCCATGATGCCCGCTTTCAACATCTCCGTGTCGCGGTCGAGCGTGAGCTTGTACATCGGGAGGTCGGGTGCTGCCGCGTTCACCTTGTCCTGCTCGATATTGGCCTCAAACGTGCCGACGTTGGCCTCGGAGGCGGCCAGTTGCGCCCTCTGCGCCTCCACCTGCGCCACGATCTCCTGCTGGTCGAGCTGGGCGAGCTGCTGCCCCTTGTGCACGCGGTCGTTGATGTCTACGAACAGCTTCTCCACGATGCCCGAAGCCTTCGACTTCACCTCGACCTTCGTGATGGGCTGAATCTTGCCCGTAGCCACCACCGAACGCGCCACATCGCCGCGGGTCACTTTCGCGATCTTGTTGGGATCGATGGACCCGCCCGAAACCATCCGCGCCACCGCCACGCCGGCCGCGCACACAACCACAAATAAAATGGCTACCACCCAGATCCAAATACGACGCTTTTTACGCGCAGCCACCGGATACCTCCCGCGGCCCCTGCCGCAACGTGCAGATTCCGGAGTAATGAAATGTTGTATGAAGGCCCAGGGTTCAGACTCCGGTCGGTAACCGTTGTCAACCCGCAGATGCCGCAATGGTTGCGGCCCCAAATCGTGCGTTGACAGCTATTACGCATGAGGTAGCTGTCCGGTTCCAAAACCTTCGCCGCACTTTCGTTGCCGTGCCGAATGCTATCCTCGGGAACGAGATGCACGGGTTTGTGCCGGTCGAATGCGTCGCCGTCGTCCTGCTCATTCTGACGAACGGCTTCTTCGTGGCCGCGGAGTTCGCGCTTGTCTCCATCCGCGACACGCGCATCGAGCAGCTTCTTGAAGCGCGCATCCCCGGGGCACGTGCCGTCCGCAAGCTCCAGCATGACCTCGACGATTTTCTGCCCGCCGTGCAGCTTGGCGTCACGCTGTGCTCTCTGGCGCTGGGTTGGGTTGGTGAGCCGATCGCGGCGCGGATTTTCCTGTTTGCGTTCCACGTGCTGCCGCAGCCGCCTGTGCATGCCGCGCTGTGGGCGCACGTGTTGGCCGTGGCGTCCGTGGTGCTCGGGTTCTGCCTCATCACCTACTTTGAGGTCGTAGTGGGCGAGCTGGTGCCCAAGGCGCTGGCGCTACGCCGTGCCGAAGCGCTGGCCGTGGCCGTCGCGCCGCCCATGATTTTTTTTATGGCGATGGCGCGGCCGGCGGTGCGCCTGCTCAGCCGCTCGGCTGCCATCGCCCTGCGCGGGTTCGACATTCCGGCCACCGAGCGCGGCAGCGTGCACTCGCCGGAAGAGCTCAAGCTCATCGCCACGGCGGCACGCCGCATGGGCGTGCTTCCGCGCTTCCAGGAGACACTCGTGCACCGGGCCGTCGAGCTGAGCGAGGTTCCGGTGCGCGAAATCATGACCCCGCGGCAGAAGATCTTCTCCCTCCCTTCAGACATGCCGATCGACCAGGCAGCCGGCAAGGTTGTTGAGTACCTGCACTCGCGCGTCCCCGTCTACGACGAGAAGCGCGGGCCCGAAGCGATCGTTGGGGTTGTCTATTCAAAGGACCTTTCGCGACTGATGCTCTTCCGCCGTTACCAGTCGGGCACTGGTGCCCATGCGAGTGAGCAAGGCCCCGGAACGTCAGTGCCGCCGCCAAGCGAAGGTGCCCCGGAGCCTGCCCTGAGCCTGTCGAAGGGTCCCTCGGGGACCCGGGAAGGAAATCCCGCGCCACCCCGGCCCCCGTCCCGGCCAGCCACGCCTTTCGTCGAGCTGCGTCTGAGCCAGGTCATGCGCGACGTCCTGGTCGTCCCGGAGACCAAGTCCGCTCTCGACCTGTTGCGCGAATTTCAGAAGCGCCGCAAGCACATCGCGATCGTCGTAGACGAGTACGGATCGACCGTCGGCCTGGTCACCGCCGAAGATGCGATCGAGCAGCTTACCGGCGAAATCGAAGACGAGTTCGACGACCCCGCGCGCCCGCTTATCACCAGTGCGCGCGGCGTGCTTTTGCTCGACGGCGGCGTGAACCTCCGCGACCTCGAAACGCAGATGCAGTGGGACCTGCCGCGCGACGGCGGAGTAGAAACTCTCGCCGGATTCCTCCTCACGCAGCTCGGCCACATTCCCAGGCCCGGCGAGACCGTGGAATTCGAAGGCCGCCGCCTGACTGTATTGGAGATGGACGGTCGCCGCATTGCGCGGGTGAGGGTGGAACCCCTGAACAACGGAACGGAAGCGCCGGCGCAATAACCCGCATCAGGGCACTTTCATCGTTGGCGTGTCCGGAAATTGTGGCGCCGAACGAGCGCTCGTGCGTCGTCTGGCTTGATAACTGCGTCAAATTGACTTAAAGCAATTCCTGAATTACTCTATCCCCAAGCCGTAACTTGCTTGACTCCCGTCGCACTCGTTCAATGCTTGACGCTGTATGTCAACTTCGCGATCGAGGCCGCAAGTTAGAGCATCTGCTTGTCAATCCCCCCATGAGCCCGGATATCCGGAGCTGTTAACCAGAAAATAAATACCCCCACCCCCCCCCCTCCCCCCCCCTATAAAATTTCCTGTAGAGAAAACACCGGAAGTCAAGAGGTTATAAATAAAGGGTTTACGTCGATATTCACTTCGGCCGAGTGATCCGCTAAACGGCTTCACGAAGTGAGACTCACTCGCCTTGTTATCTTCTGGTTAACAGATCCGAAGATTGGACCGTTTCCGTCGCCGGCAAGAGTTTCCCTTAAGCATTGCGGGTCTTATCGCCGCTCGAATGCGCCAACCGTGGAAGTGTCCTAGTCACTTAGTGGAGTGACGTTCTTGTAGCAGATCAGCGCATCGTAGGCATCGGACCAGTAAATGAGATTCGATTCGAGCGGCGTGCGCTTCTCCTGCGGGATAGCGTGAAGCAGAGGCCGGAGCGGACGCAGATCGAAAACCGTCGCCGCGTGGTGTGCCTCGCCGGCGAGCAGAGCGAACGTCAATTCGTACTGCGTCTCATCCATGCTGAATGTCTCGCCCATCAGCGTCGCCTTTCCTCCGGCTCCGAACGCCCCGACGTTGAAGACAGATTTGCCGCGCGAGATGGCAAACTCGGCCACGAAGTTGCCGAGCGTCGATATGCCGCGCGCGTCGAAACCGCGATGCAAATGGTTGCGTCCGAAGCGGAGAAGAACCTTGTCAGCCCTTTCCGCGTGAATGTGTGCGCGGAAGTGCTCGAGGAACTGCGTCTTCATCAGCAGTTCGCGGGCTTGCTGAGCGGACATCTTCGCCGCAGGGTCGGCGCGGTCGGCATCGATTTGCAGGGTTGCAAGAAGGCATTGACTCAGCGAAATGTCATTCACGATCGTGTCATTCGCGGGACGGCTAGTTTTCGCGAGTGCGAGAAGTTTGGACGCCATGCTCCGCTGGTAACCGTTCTTTGTGATTGCGTCCATCTGTTTAAGTGAAGCGTTATCGGGATTCAGGCCGGCCAGTTCGCGTATGAGATATTCCGGGTGGATCTCTTCCATGTCGCAGCCCCATAGAATATGGGCGCCGCGTTCGGCGGCTGAGTGCAGATCGTCAGCCTGCTTCCTGGTCCAGAGACCTTCGACCGGCGGGGCGGAGCCATCCGGTTGAGCTTCGAGGCGATCCGCTGTCCACGGGCTTATCTCGGCCGCCACATATCGGTAGCCGTTCTTCCAAAGCCCCGGCCACATCGCGTGCAACAGATCGGGAATCTCGTTGTCGCCGTGCAATTCGCCAAGCAGGAAATAGTTGCTCTTCCGCGCTTCGTCTATGAGAAAGCTGCGCCCATCCTTTGCGAGATCGTAGGCGTGGGAGTCGAGCGCTGCCAGGACGGCTTCGCGGGGCTTGGGGGCCTGTGGCTGCGAGAACCCAGTGAGTGGAACGAGAGAAGTCAAAACAAGGGACGGAAGGAGGGAAGCGCGCGGCATGGCTTTCCGTACGCTTCGGATCAATCATTGGTTCAAACAATGTGGACCTGTTTCGGCCAAAGATCGAATCTGCGTCCTTGCCCCGGAGAGCGCAACCGACGTGGACGCCGACGTCATCGTCGCGCATGATGATGTTGCCCGCTGCGAGGCATAGGTCTTGCGAGGACGCCTGGGATTCGCGGGCCTCCGGAATTGCTGTCAGCGGTTGGAGAGTTGAATGGGATTGCCGTCGGGATCCTTGCCGTCGCAGAGACACAAGACATCGCCCTGGCGAACCTTGCCGAATTTCGCGCCCCTCGCCACAAGCGCGGCGCGCGCGGCCGAAACGTCGTCCGCCTTGAAGGCAATCTTGGGCCCTTTGCGGCCGGGAGATGATGGGCCGGAGTGCAGCGCGATCGTAATTCCACCTGCTGCGAATTCCCGCCATCCTTTCTCCTCAGAGACCATTTTCAGGCCAAGCACGGTTCCGTAGAAGCGGCTCATCGCTTCAATCTGCGCTGTAAACAGGATCACGCGCGCCACGGGCAGAGGAGAGAATGAAGTGCTCGGGGAACTCATGCGTTGAGTGTAAGGGAGCAGCTCTAGCTCCTCGTTCACGCGGCGGAATCGCGCGAACGGCGGCAGTCCCGCGGGTTGGGCTGGTTTGCGCCGCATCCGCTAGTATTTGCACAGGAATGGCGGCTTCACCCTCATCGACGGTCAATCCAACTTTGAGCGGCTTTGTGCTCGTGCTCATTCAGTTCGACGTGTGCGAAGAGATCCGCCTCGACCAGTTGCGGCAAACTGTGAACGCGCGCACGCTGCGCCAGCCCAGCACCAAGCAGGCCGCGCCATCGTACGTCCGCTACGAGCGGCCGCCAGTAATCGAGCGCTTGGATCCGCTCGAACTCGAAACCGGAGAGCGCCTTGAAGGCGAGATCAAGTTCTTCGACTACGGCGTGGTCAGCGTCATCTACCAGCTTCCCTTT
>DATFRB010000022.1:0-28557 GCA_035263625.1 Occallatibacter sp. | reverse complement strand
AGCCCGCCCCCGGTGGAACGGAAACCAATCCCGCGCCGCGCACGCCAGGCAGGCGTCGCAGTCGCTCGAGCAACGCCTCGTGGAAGCGCACGACCTTTTCGCGCGTATCGTACTGGATTTCGGGCAGGCCGAATTTCATGGTGATCACGTGGTCGATGCGGCACCCGAGATCGGTTGTGCGTAGATGCAGGAAGCTCTTGAAGAGCAGGCCGGCCGAGATCAACAGGACAACCGTAAGGGCGATTTCCACTGTCAGCATCGTCTTGCGCAGCCGCGCCCGGGAGGCGCTGCCGCCCATCGTTCGCGAGGAATCTCGCAGCCCGGAAAGCAGCCCTTTTCCGGTGGACGAAATTGCGGGCACAAGGCCGGCCAGGAGTGCCGCGGCTGCTACGAGCGCCAGCGTAAACGTGAGGACCCATCCATCGACATGCACGGACTCGGCGCGGGGTAGATTGCGCCAGTGCGCCGCGAGCCAGTAAGTGGAAGCCAGCGACAGCAGCAGGCCTAGTGCTCCGCCGGCCAGACAGATGAGCAAACTCTCCGTCATCTGCTCGCAGATGAGAACAACACGGCTGCCGCCCAGCGCACCGCGCACCGCAACCTCCCTGCGCCGGGTAGCCGACCTCGCCACCAGCAGATTGGTGAGGTTCAGGCAGGCAATCAGGAGCATGCAGCCCACCGCGCCCAGCAGCACCAGCAGAGGCGTGCGCACATTCTTCGCGAGGTCGTCGATCATTGGCCGGGACCACACGTCTTCAGCTACAGGCTTCGACGCATTGGCGAGGTGGATCTGATACTGCAGCGCACTCACCTCGCGGGTCGCCGCCGCTGCGCTCAGACCCGGCTTGAGTCGTGCCACCACCATGCTCTGGTGGTCGGCGTGCCCGTAGTCGCCCGGCGAGTACGAGAAGGTCTGCGCATACGGCAGCCAGAATTGAATCTTGGCATCGGGATACGTAAACCAGCTCGGCAGCACGCCAATGACTGTAGTTGGTTTCGTGTCCAGATGAACCTGCTTGCCGATGATCGACGGATCGCCGGCAAAGCGGCGCTGAAAGATGCTCCAGGTCAGCAGCACAACGGGCTGCCCTTCCGGCTGGTCTTCAGCGTCAGTAAAGGTCCGCCCCAAAACCGGCGACACGCCGAGCAGGGGAAAGAGATTGGCCGAACCCGCGGCGCTCTGCACAACTTCAGGTAGCTCACTCTGCACGCCGGAGATGATGCCTCCGTATGCGCGCATGGCGGCCATGTCTTCAAAGCCGTGGCTCTGCGCGCGCCAGTCGCGGTAGTCGCCGGCGGCGACGGTACTGAACCCATCCCCGTGTTGGTCGTGGCGAAAATGATCGTAGAGCATCACCAGCCTGCCGGGATCGCGAAACGGCAGGGGCCGCAGAAGCACTGCACGCACAATGGTGAACAACGATGTGGTTGCGCCGATACCGAGCGCCATCACAAGCACCGATACGATCGAGAAACTCGGCGAGCGCCACAACGTGCGCACGCCATATTTAAGGTCGTGCAGCAATCGCTCGAGCCAGTTCCAGGTCCACACTGCCCGCGTCTGCTCACGTATCACAGTAGGGTTTCCGAAAGCGCGCACAGCGGCAAAACGGGCCTCTTCCGCGGACAACCCGAACTCCTGTTGTTCCTCTTCTTCCAGTTCAAGGTCAGACTGGAGTTCTCGCGCCAGGTCCTCATCCCGATTCTTCCACGGCCACCATCGCATATCAGCTCTCCTCGGCCGCAGGCCACATCACGCGAGCCACCGCGTCCGCCATCTGCTTCCACTGCGATTCTTCGACCACAAGCTGCTTCTTGCCTTTATCCGTCAACCGGTAATACTTGAACTCGCGGTTGCGGTCCGGCGCCGTCTCCCATTTGGACACCACCCACCCTCTCTTCTCCAGCCGATGCAAGGCGGGATAAAGAGAACCATGCTGCATCTGCAGAAACTCATTCGTGGCCCTCTGAATATGCTTGCCGATCTGATGTCCGTGCGCCGGTCCGTACAGAAGGGTTTTAAGAATCATCATGTCCAGCGTTCCCTGCAGAACGGCGCTGCGTTGCTTCGATTCTTTCGCCATGGAAGACACTCTACCCTCAATGAAGCCGATGGTAGTCATCCGACTATCAATTCGTCAAGATATGTGTTGTGAAATGACGAGATCAGGCCAAATCGCTTATTGACAGGGTTCCGTGCGGTTTGTCGTCTATACGGAAGCTACCCGACCGACGCACCAGCCTGGACACCCGAATCCCACAGCCGCGCCAACCCGCCGCGCCCGCAGCCTGGACACGCCGCGAAAGCCATAAAAGACCATAGATAAACCAAGATCTATACTCGGCGGCGCGCGGGCTCGGTGCACGTTCCGCGCCGGATAGAGCCCGGATCTTTAGAGTTGGGCGATTGTGGCCCGCGATCCCGTCCTTCGGATCGGGTTCCCCGGCCGTGCCCTGATACGAGGCCCAAAACCGAATATAGCTACTCAGAAACTGGGCTAGAAGGTGGATGTCGATGTTTGTCTCTCTTCGGGATCGGGTACATCAAGAATTGCGACGGATCAGAGTTCGGAAATCGCGACCGATTGGGAGGGAGCACCGGGCGGGCGAGGAGCAACCACAGATCCCTCGGTCCGCTTACCCCGCCAAAAGCGGGCGGGGCCCCAGGCGTGCGGCCCTTCGGGATGACACGCTTTTGTTGGGGAGCGGGCGAGGCCGGCGATTAGGTTTTCCGAAGGCTGTGGTTTGCGGCTACGCGTCTTCGCGCGCGCGGCGCTCGACCAATTTGCGCACGGCATCGAACAGGGCTTCGGGGCCCGCTAGCCCCTCCATCTCCATGTCGAAAGCGGGATGGGGCTGGGACCGCGGCGAATGAATACGCAAGATTTGGATCGCCGGATGATACCGCCGAAGCTTCGCCGTTACATTCTCTGCGCTTTCAGGCTCCACTGACTGGCATACGATCGCGATGTCGAACCTGCGCACCCAGTCGGCGTCCAGAACATCGCGACTGCCGACCGACGCGACGCGATAGCCAGCGCCTTCCAGAAGCAGCTGACGCGACGACCGGAGGCCTTCGTAGTCGCTCACTTCGAGTATCCAAACCTCGGACGCAGGCGCGTCCATCGAGCGCGCTACGAGCGGAGATTCCGCCATCCGGACCGATTTCCGCTCCCCTGGCCGGGCGAGCGGCGAGGTCATCTGCCGGAGAGAGCCCGCCGCAGGATATGCCGGGACGCTTTTGTCCCGCCGCAACCTCATGGCTGCCACGATCTCGCGGCGCAACTCGACTTCGCGAGCCCATATTGGAACGTACTTTTCCGGATTTACCCTGATCACGCTCATCGAACACCTCCGCGTACACGCAATAGGGGAATCGAAGGTGTCTATGTACTGCCTTCTGTATTCTCTTAGCCTCAAGGCTATTCGATGAGCACCGGCGGCGATAACTGGGGAAAACCCTTGATTTTCGCGGGGTTCTCAATATTCTGCAGGCTTGAACGGAATCAACAGGTTGGGGGAGTTTTTTGACGGCTTACTGGTTGACGATTCCCCTGGACACCGCGTACCGCGTCAGTTCCGCCGTCGTCCGCACGCCCAGTTCGTCCATCAGGCTGTTGCGATGAAACTCCACGGTCTTGGGCGAAATGCTCAACGCAGTCGAGATCTCCTTGGTCGATTTGCCCTCTGCGACGAGTTGAAGCACTTCGCGCTGCCGCGGCGTGAGGTTCGCGCCGAACATCTTGACGGGGTTCGTCCGCGAGCCGATGGCCGCCATCATCGAACTTCTCTTCTCGGCCAGCGGCGTTACGTAATACTGGCCGCGCAGCGCCATGCGAATCGCCTTGACGAGTTCGCCGGCGGCCGACTGTTTCGCGACGTATCCATTTGCCCCAGCGCTGAACGCCGCGTGCAGATATGCCGGGTCAAGCTGCTGCGTAATGAAAACGATTTTGACCGAAGGCAACGATTTGTTCAATCGCCGCGCGGCCTCTATTCCGTTCATCTCGGGCATGCCCACGTCCAGCAGCACCACGTCCGGCTTCAACCGCTCTGCCTCCGCGAGCAGGGTACGTCCATCCCGGGCCGTGCCCACAACGTCGAACTCGGCGGCCAACAGGCGCGTGAGCCCCTCGAGCATCATCCCGTGATCGTCTGCGAGCAGAATCCTCTTAAGCATGGTGCTCCACCGGAATTTCCGCGGTCACCGTGGTTCCCTGGCCGAGAGCAGAATCGACGTTCAGATTCCCGCCCGCGAGGCGCGCCCGCTCCTCCATCGAGATCAACCCCAGCCCGCGCACCGACGTCTCCTCATCCTGGTCGAACCCCACTCCGAAATCCATGACTTTCAGTTGCAAGTGCCCGTCTCTCCCGCTCAGGGTTACCTTCACGTGGGTCTTGCCCGCGTGCTTGACCACATTTCGCAACGCCTCCTGCGTGATGCGGTACATGGCTGTGGACACCTGCTGCGGCAGTTGATCCGGGAGATCCTGCGTGACGAAGTTCACAGGCATTTCTTCCCGCTCGCCAAACTCCTGCACCATCGCCCTCAGCGCCGCCGACAGTCCAAGGTCGTTGAGGATGGCCGGATGCAGCCGGTGCGACATCTGCCGAACATCCGTGTTGAGAGTGTGGACCTGCTTGCGCGCCTCCTTGAGCCGCTCCAGATCGTCCTTTGACGCTCCGTCGGCGCGCATCTCCTGGAGCACAATCTCAAGCAAACTCAGCCTCTGGCTTATGTCGTCATGCAATTCGCGGGCGACCCGCTGCCGTTCTTCCTCCTGCGCAGTAAACAGATGCCCGGTGAGGCCCCGGAGTTCTTCCTGCGTGCGGCTCAATTGCCGCGCCGCCTGTTCGATCTCCGTCTCGAGCCGCTTCTTCTGATTCGAGATCAGCGTTTCGGCTTCCCGCCGCAGCGTGATGTCCTCCACCATGAGAAGCAGCACCCGGCTGCCGTCGGTTGAGAGCGACTGCGCCTTCAGCAAGAGCGTCTTGCGCTGCGCCGTGGCCGACTGGTGCTCCAGTTCAAGCGTCGAGCCCGGCGGCCCTTTCAATAGCTCCTCCAATCTGTCGCGGATGCCGTTTACTCCCCAAAGGTGGCTTACCAATTCGGGCAGCGACCGCTCTTCGAGCTCCTTCGTCTGCATCTGCGTCAGATTGCGGAAGGCGGTGTTCACCGTCCGGATCGTCAGGTCCGTATTGAGCACGACGATCGGCACGGGCACACATTCCACGACGTTGCGGGCGAAATCGCGCGCGTCCACCAGGTGCTGCTGGCTCCGCCGCAGCTGGTCGATATCCACCAGGACAACAACCAGCCCTTCGATCTTGTTGTCGGCGGTGCGGTATGGCCTGACCCGCAGAAGCTGCCACCGGCCCTCGCGGTCCTGCACCTCCATCTCCTGCGTGCCGAGGGTTTCGAGCACTTCGTGCAGCACGGGCTCGATGTTCTCGAGGCTCAGTTGCAGCCGGATCTCGGTGATCGACCGGCCAATGTCAGTCGAACGAACGTTCAACAGCCGCTGCATGGGGGGCGTAAATTGCCGGATGTGCAGGTCGCTGGTCAGCATGAGCAGCGGTATGTTCACGCTGTTGAGCAGGTTCGTGAGGTCGTTGCCGGTTTGCGTGAGGACATTGTTGCGCTGCTGCAACTCGTCGTTTACCGTTTGCAGCTCTTCGTTGGCGCTCTGCAACTCCTCCTTGGTCGTCTCCAGCTCTTCGTTCGTGCTCTGCAGTTCTTCGTTGGCGGACTGGATCTCCTCGTTCGCCGAAACGAGCTCCTGATTGCGCGCGTCCCGCTCCTCGACCAGCGACTGCAAATGAAACCGCGTGGAGGTCAGGTCCTGGCGCAACTGCGCGACCAGCCGGTCCTTCTCGTCCGCAGTAAGTTGCGGAAGAGCCGGTCTTTCCGGCGTGGCACCCTCGCCATTCGGCCTGGTCTGAAACAGCACCAGGAAGGAGCGGGGGCGCGCGGCCGCGCTCGTGATCGGCAGCACGTCGATCTGCACCTGCATGTCGCCGGACTGGTCATCCATAAGGACCGTTGTCGCGGAGGCGGGGACGTTCTCGTGGATTGCTCTCTGCACCGCGCCCCGCGCGTCGTTCACTAGGTCTTCGCGCAGGACGCGCAGCAGGCTCCAACTCACCGCGCCCGGCGTGATCTCCATGAACAGGGCTGTCTGGCCGCGCGACTGAAGCACGTTCATACGCTCGTCGATGATGAGGCCGGGCGGGCCGAAGCGCGCCAGCACGATGCGGTCGGCGGCCCGCTGCAGCTCGAGCTCCGGCCACACGTTGTTCTCGATATCCTGCGCGGGAGGCCGTCCCTGGCCGGCGGTTGGGCTGATCGCGTAGTTGCGCGGCTGCTCGTAGTGGAACGGCAGGCTGACTCCCGTCTTCATGTAGATCTTGTGCTTGCGGTCAACGGTGTTGAACACGTCGCCGTAATCGCGGAGCCCCTCCGACATGCCGAGCAGCATGTAGCCGCCCGGCTCGAGCGCGTAGTGGAACGTAAGCATGATCTGGCGCTGCAGGGCCTGGTTGAAATAGATCATCACGTTCCGGCAGCTGAGGATATCGATGTGCGAGAAGGGAGGATCCGAGGCGAGGTTCTGGCGGGCAAAGATGCACGTGTCGCGCACGCGCTTGGACACCTGGTAGCCGCGGTCGACCTTGACGAAGTATCGCCGCAGCCGGTCCTGCGATAGCTCCGAGACAAGGGTCTCGGGGTACACGGCGACCCGCGCGGTTTCGATCGACTGGTCGCTTGCATCGGTGCCGAATATCTGCACGGGCGTATCGATCCCGTGCTGCGACAGGTACTCAAGCAGCATGATGGAGAGCGAATACGCCTCTTCCCCCGTAGAGCAGCCCGCGCACCAAACGCGGATCGGCTTTTCGGTCGCGCGGTCCTGCAGGAGCAGGGGCAGGACGTTGTTCCGCAGCGAGTCCCAAAAGGGGGGGTCGCGGAAGAAGCGGGTGACGTTGATCAGCGCGTCTTCCTGGAGCGTGCGCAGCTCATCATTCCTCACTTGGAGGAACCGCACGTAGTTCGAGAGATGATCCATGCGCAGAAGCAGCATGCGGCGGGCGATGCGGCGGCGGATCGTCTCGGGCTTGTACTGGCGCAGGTCGAGCCCGGACAGACCGCGCAACATCTGGAGCACTTTCTGGAACGACTGCTCGTCGTCGGGCGTGATCGTGCCTTCTTCGAGCGTCCTTACCTCGGGCCGCGTGAACTGGTGCGCGAGCCGGCCGAGTTCGAGAGCGATTTCAGCGGGCGGGATCACGAGGTCGACGTGATCCGAGGCGATCGAGCTGCGCGGCATGCCGCTGTGCATCGCGGAATCGGGGCTCTGCACCAGCGCGATTCCACCTTCGCCCTTGATCGCCTTGAGGCCCAGCGCGCCGTCGGCGTCCGCGCCCGAGAGCACTACTCCGATTGCGTGGTTCTTCTGGTCCGAAGCGAGGGAGTAGAAGAAGCGGTCGATCGTCTTCAGGTAGCGCTCGGTTGGAGAGGGCGCTTCGACGCGGAACATTCCCTCGCGCAGCGTGACCCACTGGTTGGGCAGCACTACATATAGGTGGTTCGGCAGCGGGCGCTGGCCGTCTTCGATCGGCACGACGGGCATTTGCGTGTAACGCTCGACGATCTCAGACATCAGGCTCTTCTGGTCGGGCGCGAGGTGCGTTACGAGGACGAATGACATCCCGGTGTCGGGATCGAGGTTCTCGAGGATCTCGCGGAATGCCTGCAGGCCTCCGGCGGAGGCCCCAAAGCCAACGACCGGATACATGAGCGCAGGCGACTGGTGCTCTTCAGCGGCGGTTTCCACCGTAAATTTCACCGACGGAATCTCGAGTTCTTCCCTATCAGCTCCATCGCCCGTAACTTCGATCGCCGCGGTTGGGGGAACTTCGGGATTCTGCGCGGTGCCTGAATCCGGGACGGCTCCATTGCCGGTGACCTTAACTTCGATGGAATCTGATGCTTTGCCGCGCTTTGAATTGCTCTTCTTGCGCTTCTCCGCCATAACGCGCCTGCTTTCAGACTGGGGGACTGGAACGAGCCTCGGACAGGTATAAACTATACGCCAACACGAGGCTCGCGAACGCATCGGGCCGGGCGCACTTTGAGAGTACGAGTTCGGCAACAAGTCCGCTTTACCCCAGCATTTTTTTGCATCACAATCTCGTACAGGGGCCGGGAGCGCCCATGGACGCGAGGAATTCAAAAATGCTTCCCCAGAGCGACCAAATCGGCGTCAGTTTTCTATTCACTGAACTTGAATCAGCCGATACCTTTCTGGATATCGCCGATACCACTTCGATGCCGGAATCCGCTGACCGCAACCGGCGACACGCCTTCAAAGCTTATATGACTGTCCGAGATCTGTTGCCCCTCGTCGTGCTGCAGGAGGAGGAAGAAGCAGACATCTACCATAAGCTCAATCTCATCCGGCAGCGGCTGATTGAGGCCGGGTATTCCGTTGAATTGGGATGAATTGCAAGGTTGGAGCGGCGTATCGACCGCCGGCTTTGCCGCGGAATTGAATCAGGCTTTGTAAGAGGCTGCGGCTTCGGTCAAGCGGCCACGCGCGCTTTCCGCTTTTGGCGCCACGCCATCACCGGGCGCGCAGCGAGGAGCACTGCGATCGCCACGGTAAACGGAAGCGGGAGAAGGACGCCTGTTTTCACCTGCCACCAGTAGTGAATTACTCCGCATGCGGCGGCCAGGTAAATCAGCATGTGCAGCCGGTTCCAGCGCCTGCCGCCGAGCTTGCGGATCGCCCAGTTGGTGCTCGTGACGGCGAGGGGAATCAGCAGCAGGTACGCCGCCACGCCCATCGTGATGAAACGGCGCCTGGTGATGTCGTCGGCCATTGCGTGCGGATCGAATGCTGTGTACAGGCCAACCCACGTGAGCATGTGAACAGTCGCATAGAAGAACGCGAACAGGCCGACCAGCCTGCGGAACCGGATCATCCAGCTGAGGCGCGGAGAAAGCTTTCGCACCGGCGAAATCGCCAGCGTGATGGTGAGCAGCATCAGCGTTGTGTATCCGGTGGTGAGCGCGATGTGCGAAGTGGGATCGGCGCCGAGGGTGTTCGTGACGGCTTCCAAGGCGAGCACTCCGAACGGCCAGAGGCACGCAATCCACACCGCAACCTTCAGCAGAATCAGAACCGGCCGCTTCATCCTTGCCCGCTCACCCGTGCCTTTCGCGCACCGGAGGGCACCGGGGCTTTCGCTTTCACGGCTGGGCGCCGCGGCCGCTGCTTCGCGGAAACCGACTTGATGATCAACCGGTGTTCGCCTGTCGCAGGAAACGATACTCTTGCCCTCGACACCGCCTCATTCATCAGCACCCTCAACGCGGGATGCTCCAACGTGTCTGCCGTGGTCAGCACCACGTGCTTCACCACGCTCCCGCTACCCTTCAAGATGCGATCCGGATCCGGCAGTCCCTTCGCCTGAAGAAAGAAGAGGCTTACCCAGCGCGGAAACAGGGCGATCGAAAAGATCGCCTCCGGCGTCTTCTCCGTCGGGCCGTATCCGATCGCCAGCGCGTTGTAGTTGTCGTAGACGAGCTCGAGCGCAGCGGGGTACTTCGCGAGCATGCGGGCCCGCACCTCGCGCGCAAGCGCGGCAATCTCCGGCGTGTACTTCGCCACAAACGAAGCAAGACGCTTTTCAGCTTCATCTTTCTCTTGCACAATGTTTCCCCATGCCTGAGTCGTTGCGCCGTCCCTACGGGACTCCCGGGAATCGTCCGGAACCCCGCTCCCCACGCTGAAGCGCGGGGCTAGCGATCGCTGCGCCTACGGCGCGATTGTCCCGAATACCATTCACGCTGTGCGGGCCCTGTCATCTGATCCCCGGTCCCTGCCTCAATAGTTCTTCTTCAAATCCATGCCGGTGTATAACGACGCCACCTGGTCGGCGTAACCGTTGAACATCAGCGTCTCTTTCTGCTGCGCATAAAACGGCTGCCCGATACGGCGCTCCGTCGCCTGGCTCCAGCGCGGGTGATCCACCTTCGGATTGACGTTCGAGTAGAAACCGTACTCGTGCGCGTTCTGGTCGTTCCACGTGGTGTGCGGCTGCTTGTCAACAAACTTTACGGTCACGATGGACTTCGCCGACTTGAATCCGTACTTCCACGGCACCACGATTCGAACGGGCGCGCCGTCCTGGTTCGGGAGGACCTGCCCATACAGCCCGAAGGTGAGCAGCGTGAGCGGGTTCATGGCCTCGTCCATGCGCAGGCCTTCGGAGTAGGGCCAGAAGATGTTTGACTCATCGTTTCCCCAATGCTCGATGTGCTTGTCCCAGAAGCTCAGGAACTGCACGTATTTTGCGCTACTCAGCGGCTCGCACTGCTTGATGAACTCCGAGAGCGAGTACCCGACCCATGGAACGACCATGCTCCAGGCTTCGACACAGCGGTGGCGGTAGACGCGATCTTCGAGCGGACGGAGCTTCAGCAGCGCGTCGATATCGAAGGTCTTCTGGTTCTTCACCAGGCCTTCGACTTTGACGGTCCACGGACGCGTCGGCAAGGCGCCCGCGTTCTTCGCCGGCTGGTCCTTCTGCACGCCGAACTCGTAGTAGTTGTTGTAGTGCGTGATGTCTTCGAAGCTGGTCAGCTGCTCTCCGGTCGTGGACAGGGGGCTCTTGACGGTCGTGAGCTTCGCCGCGTCGGCCAGCACGCCCGTCCGCGGCGCGATGATATCGGCAAGGCGGCCGGCGCCGAGCGCGGCCGCGCCAAGTCCCGCGGCGCCTGCTGCCGCCCCGCGCAGAAAGCGCCGCCGGTTCATGTACTGTTCTTTGGGTGTAATGAGATGGGAAGGAATCTCAGGGGGTTTCCGGATCAGCATTATTTGACCTCAGGGAAGTTCACAACTCCATTAGACACCTGCGGAACCGCCCAGGTAACAGGATTCCGGAACTTCCCCGCGCAACCGCGCGTACAGCCTGACATGAAGCATCTCGCTCTTTTCGCGTCCGCCCTGTTCCTGATGCCGGCTGCGTTTGCGCAGTCAAAGGGCTCGTGCTCCGCTCCGGTCGCCCTAGACGCTCATTCCGGCATGTCGCTCAATATCGAATCGATCTCTTCCGAGGTCGACGTAGTCGGCACGGACGAGCCGGGCATTCGGGTTTCCTGTACCCTGCCGGACGGCGAAGACCCCGACCGCGTTGCACTGCGCGCGGAGCGAACCGGCGACTTCGGCAAAATTCAGGTTACCGGCGGACCGATGAACAATCTCCACGTGCGCATCGAGGTGCCGAAGAAGACCGGCCTCCGGTTGCGCATGGGCGCCGGGCAGGTGAAGGTCAATGATGTCTCCGGGGACAAGGACATCGATATTCATGCCGGGGAGGTCATCGTGTCTCATGTCGATTCGACGCAGTATCACTCGATCCACGCGTCGGTGGAGATCGGCGACGTGAACGCCGCTGCATTTGGCGCGGAGAAGGGTGGCTTCTTCCGCTCGTTTGACAAGGATAACGCCGGGGGTCCGTATCGTCTGCGCGTGCATGTGATGACGGGGAGTGTCGAACTCAATTAGCCACCCCGTGCTGTGCCCGGAGACACATCATCACGAGCAAGATCGAGCTTGAGCAGTCTCATGCTGTGCTAGGCTGGTGCATCTCAAGTATCAGATGACAAGGCCATGACTGCCACGAAAGGTATTGAATTCGGAGGTCGATTTTTTTGGGCCTACGATGTCGCTGCCGGTGTGTTCCTGAAATACCTCGTGGATGAAGCGGAAGCAAGCGAATGCGCAAACGTACCCTGGTTGTCGGAAGCCGTATCCCGTTGGCGCGTGCAAGCTGCGCTCACAGAGTGTGGACTCGCCCTTGAAGAGAAGTGGTCGAGTGCTCAGAGGCAAGTCTTCATAGAGTTGGCCGAAGGTGCCTGTGAAAAGCTCGCAACTCGAGAGTCAATTCCAGCCGAGGAAATTGCCGGCTGGCCACTGGTAGACGACTTGCGCATTTTCCCTCGAAGCAAAACGGAAATTCTCACCGCACCAATCATCGAATTGGGCCACGCAATTATTGCGTTGGTATCTGGAAATCTGCCGCGAGCTCCAAAGGGCGAGGCTTGGTTCTACGGGACACCGAAAGGGCGCTCCACGATCCGAATGGATAGTGGAGACAATTATTAACATGAGGGGCGGACGTCCCAGATCGCCCTTTCACCCATTTCTAAGATCCGCTCGGCCCGCGCCAAACGGCCACTCCCCCAACCCTTTCGCTCTCCATAGATAGATCCCAGTCCCTGACACCCCGATCGACGCTGCCACCAACAGGCCCTCCATCGCATGCACCCGATTCACGAGGATGAACGCAAACCCCGCCATCGCCAGCAGCGGCGGCAGCGGATACAGCGGAATCCGGAACGGGCGTTCGAGCTCGGGCCGCTTTACGCGCAGCCAGATCACGCCGACCTGCTGCAACAGGAATTGAAGCAATATCCGCGTGATGACCAGCATCGTGATCACCTGTGTCAGCGACAGAAAGCAGAAGCACGCCGCCACCAAGCCCAGCGCGACCAGGGACCGGTGCGGGATGTGATGCTTCGGATGCACGGCCGCGAGAAAGCGGAAGTAGTTTCCGTCCCGCGCTGCCGCATAGGGCACGCGCGAGTAGCCGAGCAAAAGCGAGAACACGCTCGCGAACGCGGTCCACATCACGAGCGCCGCCATGAGCGATCCGGCCCACTGCCCGAACGCGGAGCGGGCGATCTCCGCCACCAGTTGCAGCCGCGCCACGCCCTCTGCCGCGTGCCCCGCGGCTTCGCGCACCGACGGCAGCGCCGCCGTGTTCATCGCCACGTACATCGCGCTTACCAGCACGACTGAAAGCAGAATCGCCCGCGGAATCGTGCGCTCCGGCTGCTTCACTTCGCTGCCGAGGAACGTGATGTTGTAGTAACCCCAGTAATCGTAGGTGGTAATCAGCGTGGCCTGCGCCAGCCCGGCCGCCGCCAGCGCTGCCGAGGCCCCTGGCGAATGAGGCATTTGCCATACACCGTGCGCAAACCCCGATGCGATCACGCCCGCAATTGCCGTAATCACTCCTGCGAACAGGATCCAGGCAAGGCGCGTGACCGCGCTCAGGTTGCGATAGAGGAGCGCCATCACCAGCAGGCACGCGCCTGCCGCCGCAAAGTTTCCATAGTGCAGCGCCGGAAGGGCTGCGAACGGCGCGCTTTCGAGGCCGGGCCAGAACCATGCCAGAAAGCTCGCGAGGCCTATGCATCCCGATGCGATCGAGAGCGGCGCGGAAAAACTCAACTGCCACACGTAGAGAAAGCCCAGCCAGTTGCCCGCGCCCTTCGGACCGTAAATCTCGCGCAAAAACGCATACGATCCGCCGGCCCGCGGAAACGCCGCGCCCAGTTCCGCCCACACGAGGCCGTCGGCCACCGCGATGGCCGCGCCCAGCAGCCACGCCCAAACGCTCAGCCGGTAGCCGGCCGCCGCGATCACCAAAGGCAGGGTGATAAAGGGCCCCACGCCGATCATCTCGAGCATGTTGAAGAGGATCGCGGAGCGCAGGCCGATGCGGCGTTCGAGATTCGGAGAGCTGTTTTGTGGTGTGGAGGGAACGATCATGGGCAGGCGCGAGCCTTGGTGGGCACTGTGGCGGATTGTACACTGACCCCAACCATGTTCACGGTCACGAAGACCTCGCCCCAATCCTCGACCCTTCCCGCAATCCTCTCACTCGCCGCGATCCTATTCGCCGGCCTCGCCCCGCTGCGTCTCACGGCCCAGGCTCCCGATCCGTCTGCCGTCGCGCCCGGCGAGCCTACGTCCATCGCGCTTGGCATGGCGGAGGACCGCGGAAACAACGCCCTGGAGCAGTCGCTCAAGAAACTCCACACCATCGCCAGCGTCATGATGATCGTCGCGCACCCCGACGACGAAGACGGCCCGCTGCTCACCTACCTCAGCCGCGGCCTCGGCGCGCGCGCCGTTCTCTATACGCTTACCCGCGGCGAAGGTGGCCAGAACGTGATGTCCGGCGACGTCTACGACGCCCTCGGCATCATCCGCACCAGCGAACTCCTCAAGTCCGACCAGTACTCCGGCGCGCAGGAGCTCTGGGGCACGCAGGCTGACTTCGGCTTCTCCAAGACGCAGGAAGAGGCCTTCTCGAAATGGGGCCACGACCGCGTCCTTTACGACGCCGTCCTCGCCGTCCGCCGCGTCCGACCGCAGGTTATCGTCGCCACATTTGTCGGCGCCGTCTCCGACGGCCACGGACAGCACCAGGTCTCCGGCGAAATCGCGCAGGAGGTCTTCAAGGCTGCCGCAGACCCCAAGGTTTTCCCCGACCAGCTCAAGCCCGTGTCCGAAGGCGGCCTCGGCCTCACCGTCTGGCAGCCCCTCGCCGTCTACGGCATGATCCCCTTCGCGCCCATCTCCGGCGGAAAGATGTTCGACTACGCCACCGGCAAGCAGGCCCCCGCTGAGTTCCGCAACTACGTCACCGGCGAAGTTCTCCACGGTGAGCCCTCGACAGACGCCACCATGCCCACCGGCGACCGCGATCCGCTCCTCGGCCTCAGCTATACGCAAATCTCCCGCGAAGGCTGGGGCGAGCAAAAATCCCAGAACGGCGGCGCAAACCCCGTCCTCAGCGGACCCTCCACCGCCAGTTACCACCTCTGGGCCGTCGCTCCCGGCGAAAGCAACACATCAGGAAAGTCCGATCTCGGCGACCTGTTCCACAATCGGCAGGCAGCGATCGACACCCATCTCATCGCGCTTGTCAATTTGGCGCACTGCACCGCATCCACGAAGACCTGCGACCCCCGATCGCTCGGCACCGGCCTTCTCGCCGTCGAACATCAGCTCGATGCCTTCGACAACAGCCGCCGCGACGGCCCATCCCAAAACTCCGCTCATCTGCTCGCCTCCGCATATAAGACCGCCCTTTCCGTCCGCGAGCAGATCGCTTCGGACGCCTCGCTCTCTCCTCAATCCAAAGCCAGCATCCTGTTTGAACTCGACTGGAAGCTGGCCGAATTCCAGTCCGCCCTCCGCGAGCTGCTGGGCCTTGACTTCATCGCCTACCGCACCAACGAGTCCAGCACATCCGGCGGCGGATTCCGCGGCAACTCGGCCGACGAAACTCCTGAGGCCGTCTCGCCCGGCGAGACCTTTAAAGTCCGCATCCACCTCTCCGGCGTCGGCCCTGATGTCCACCTCGCAAAAACCTGGTTCGACTCGCCCTTCGGCGGCCCGTGGCAGCAGGGCGACCCGGTCGCCACAGGCGGCAAGCCTCCTGTCTCCGACGTGATCTTCAATCTCAAAGTCCCCGCTAACGCCGAGGCCACCCGCCCCTACTTCACGCGCCCCAACAACGAGCAGCCTAATTACGATGTCTCCAACCCCGCGTGGCGCGGCCGCTCCTTCGCGCCCTGGCCCCTCAGCGCATGGGCCGAACTCACCTTCGACGGCGTGCCCATTCGCATCGGCGAAGTCGTCCAGTCCATGCAGCGCGCTACGGGCCACGGCGGGTACTACGAGCCCCTGGTCGTGACGCCGGCTATCGGCGTTACGGTCTCGCCCGAAGCCCGCATCGTTCCACTCGACGGCCGCCCGCTGCCTGTCCGGGTCGTAGTGCACACGCAGGCGGGGGCGGACGGCTCGATTACGCTCAAGCTTCCCGAGGGGTGGCGATCGGATCCCGCAGAGACTCGTTTTCATCGCGCGTCGGCTGGAGACACGGAGCCCATCCTTTTCTCGGTCACTCCCGCGGACCACAAGGACGGCGAATACAAGATTGAAGCGGTCGCGCAGTCGGGCGGCAAGACGTATTCGAGCGGATGGCGCGCGGTCGGCTACCCGGGCCTTCGTCCCTACAACATGTATAAGGATGCGGACCTTCGCACGCGCCGCGTTGATGTGAAGCTCGCTTCGGGGCTCCGCATCGCGTACGTGATGGGGCCGGGCGACCTGGTGCCGGAGGCCATCGAAGCGATGGGCGTGACGCCGCACATGCTGACTGACGAAGAGCTCGCGTCGGCTGATTTATCCGCGTGGAACGTGATCGTGATCGGCATCCGTGCGTATTCGACGCGCCCCGACCTTGCCGCGGCCGAGCCTCGCCTCAACGCGTTCGTCCGCAACGGCGGAACGCTGATCGTGCAGTACCAGAGCTCCAATTTCCCCGCGCCGCTGTCTCTCAGTCTCTCGAGGTTCGCCGAGCGGGTTGTGGATGAGCAGGCGCCGGTCAAGCTCCTCGAGCCGGGCAACGCGGTCCTCGCCACGCCCAACCGGCTTACTCCCGCCGACTTCGACGGCTGGGTTGAAGAGCGCGGGCACTCCTTCATGTCTACGTGGGATTCCGGGTACACGGCGCTGACTGAGACGGCCGACCCGGGCCAGGACGCGCAGCGCGGCGGGCTGCTCGTGGCGCACCCCGGCAAGGGGACCTACATTTACGTGGCCTACGCGCTTTATCGCCAGCTTCCGGAGCTCGTTCCGGGCGCTTACCGGATCCTTGCGAATCTGATCAGCGCCGGACGGTAGCCGGCCCTTCAGTTGAGGGGGGTGGAAGGTGGTTTGGCGTCCTCCCGGGTCCCCAAATGCGAGGGACCCGGGGCACCCCGACTGTTCGCGGTTGTCAGAGGCTCGTCTGGGGTCGGGCTGGATTCTTCAAAGCCGGGGTGCGGGCTTCGGCGGTTTCTTCCACAGCTTCGGATATGAAGGACACATGAATTAGTTGGTCCTCCTCGATCCCACAATCTAACTCACCCAATTTCAATCACCTGCCTCGTGTTAAAACTCTGTAAATTCGTCAAATATTCATAATGTTTTGCGAATGTGAATCTTGGAACCCGCTCGGGACAGTTCCGCTTACGCGGCGTCTTTCGAGGCTCCAGGTCTGCACGCAACCCAACCGCCCAGCCTTGAACTTTGAAACGTGGCTACCAACGTGGGGCGATGCGTGCGTTAACCGCGGCTTTCAAGCCGGCGCACTTAACTGCTTCAGATTTTTACGGGAGAAGAGAGGCCCAATGAACTCACGATGCAAAGCGGCTGCGGCATTCGCACTCGCAGCTTGTCTCACCTGCTCGTATTCCTTTGCAGGCGATCCCCCCGCGCCCGCCAAGAAACATGCGGCAGCCAAAAAGGCCGCAAAGCCGAAAGGACCGACTGTCGAAGAACAGATCAACTCGCTTCGCCAGGAGCTCCAGTCGCAGATCGACGGGCTGAAGTCCGATCTCGCCAACAAGGACACCGAACTGAAGCAGGCGCAGCAGCAGGCCTCCGACGCCCAGGCCGCCGCCTCCAAGGCGCAGCAGGCTCTCGCGGACCAGGAGCAGGCGAACACGCAGAACTCCGCGGCCGTGCAGACGCTTCAGTCCACGGTGACGGACCTCAAGAACAACTCGGCTTCGCTGGCAGCGACGATGTCGGACGAGACCTCCGCGATCAAGAAGAAAATGGAGAATCCTGACGCTCTCTACTTCAAGGGCGTCACGCTCTCGCCGACCGGCAGCTTCCTCGCGGCCGAAACTGTGTGGCGCCAGGGGGCGGTCGGCGGCGACATCAACACGCCGTTCACTGCCGTCCCGCTCCAGTACTCCACCAACGCGCAGATGTCGGAGTTCCAGGGCACGGGCCGCCAGTCGCGCGCAGCTCTCAGGGTGACCGGCAAACTCGACCACATGACGCTCAGCGGCTATTACGAGGCCGATTGGCTGAGCGCCGGCATCACCTCGAACAACAACCAGTCGAACAGCTACACGATGCGTCAGCGTCAGCTTTGGGCCGGCGCCAAGCTCAGCAGCGGATGGGATTTCACGGCGGGCCAGGGCTGGTCGCTGGCCACCGAGACGACCCAGGGGCTCACCCGCACAACTGAGATCCTTCCCGCCACCATCGACCCCCAGTACACCGCCGGCTTTGTCTGGACGCGCCAGTACAGCTTCCGCGTCTCGAAGAACATCGGCAACCACTCTTTCCTCGGCGCGTCGCTTGAAAACGCCGAGACCCTCAACCCCGCCGGCAGCAGCCTGCCCACCAACCTGCTGCTCGGCTCGGCCGGCACCGGTGGCGGCCTCTACAACCCGAGCGCCAACTACTCGTGGAACTACTCGCCTGACTTTATCGCCAAGATGGCGGTCGAGGATCCCAAGCTCGGCCACTGGGAGCTGTTCGGCATCGAGCGCAATTTCCGCGAGCGCATCTATCCCAACGCCGGCGCCACCCCGCCTTCGTCTACCGGCGCTTATAACGACGTGGTGCCCGCGGGTGGAATCGGCGGGGGCGGCCGCATTCCCTTTGACAACAAGAAGGTCTCGGTCGGCGTCAAGGCCCTCTGGGGCAAGGGCGTAGGACGTTACGGCTCGTCGACCATCGCCGACATCACTCTCCGTCCCGACGGCACTGTGCAGCCTCTGACCGGGTTCTCCGCACTCGGGACCATCGAAGTCAATCCCAGCCCCCGCCTCCAGATTTACGCAAACTATGGCGCAGACGAGATCGACCGCCACTACTGGGGCAAGGTCGGATACGGCTCGCCCCTCACCAACATGTCGGGCTGCAATACGGAGCCCGTACCCGGAACCGGCGGAGCGAACCCGTACGGCGGCGGCGGCACGGGCTTCAATCCCGCGGCGCCCGCCAACTGCGGCAACCAGACCAAGGACGTGCAGGAACTCACTGCCGGCTACTGGTACAACATCTACAGCGGCCCCAAGGGCCGGCTTCGCTACGGCCTTCAGTACGCGGTTTTCCGCCGCGACCTCTGGTCAGGCGCGGGCGGCGCAACCAACCCAAGCAACGGCGCGCACGGCACCGACAACATGTTCTGGACTTCGATGCGCTACTACCTGCCGTAATCGCGGACTCAATTGCTTTGAGAATCAAGGGCAGCCGGACCGGGCTGCCCTTTCTCTTTGGGTTGCGCTTCTTCTCATCCCGTTGCTAAGCTGATCCGTCCTCGACAATCAGATTTTTCGCGTCAGACAGGATTGCCGCGCCTTCCCCGGGGCGCGGTTTGGCAGCGCAAGCGCGCTCTGCCGGCCTGCGGCAGGATGCCGTAATAAACCGTGGCCTGCGTGCCGCGCAAAAAGAACAGGAGCACGAACAGTGCAAAAGCTCTTCACTTCCTTCTTCCTCTCTGCGATCCTCACGGCCGTCCCGGCAGGGGCCGCCACCCCTGCCACGCCCTCCCCGTCTCCTCAGATCGATCACGTCTATGTAACGGAAGCCGGCAAGTACATCGTCAGCTACACGCAAACCGACAACGGATCCACCAATGGAGCTGCGCCAACCCCCACCGCCCATGTCCGGTACCTTCCGGCGTCAGACGCGATACACCTTGGGGACAACCCGCGCTTCGGGTTCCGCTACAGCCTCGTCGGATCGCCCGATGGAGCTGACGTCGAAATCAAGTGCGTCACGATTTTTCCCAAGCCCGGCGCACAAAAGCCCGGCGCAGCCGCGCCGCTGCCGCGCGAAGAGTCCACCTGGCCACGCGCGCTCGGCGACGCCTACTATTGCGGATACGCGATCAACGACAACTGGCAGAAGATCCCTGGCGACTGGACCTTCGAGATCTGGCATGGCGACAAGAAGCTCGCCACGCAGACCTTCAATCTCGTCCCCTGACGGTTAGGGTGTGCCGAGATCTAATGGTCGCCGGCCATGGCGGAGTTGAGGCCGTTGAAGGTGGCGGCGTAGCGGCCCTCTTTTTCGGCGTTGCGGAGGCCGCTCACGCGCTCGACGCAGATCTCCGGCGGAGTGGGCTGGCGCGTGATGAGAGACATGGTTTCGGCGATGAAGTCGTTGAGCGGCATGGCGCGCGGGTCTTCGGCGCCATCCATCAGGTCAGTCTGTACGTAGGGTGGGACGATTTCGAGCACCTCGATTGCGGTGGAGCGGAGTTGCCAGCGCAGCGATTGCGTGTAGGAGTGAATGGCCGCCTTGGTGGCGCAGTAGGTGGGCGTGAGAGCCAGCGGGACGAAGGCGAGGCCTGAGGAGACGTTCACAATGGTGGCGTGGGGCTGCTGCCTGAAGTGCTGCAGGAGAGCAGCGGTGAGGCGGATGGGACCGAGCAGGTTGGTGGCGATAATGGCCTCGGCGTCGGCAAGGCCGTCCGGCTGGCTGAGGAGCTTTTCGGCCCGCATGATTCCGGCGTTGTTGATGAGAACGTTGAGCTGCGGGAACTTTTGCGTGACGTCTGCGGCGAAGCTGCGGGTGCTGCCGGGCTGCTCGATGTCTAGGACGATCGACTGCATGCCGGGATTGGCGGACGTGGCTTGATCGAGAACGCCCTGGCGGCGGCCGGCGATGATGACGCGGTTGCCGAGGGCGTGAAATGCTTCAGCCAGGCCGCGCCCGATGCCGGAGCCGCCGCCCGTGATGAGGATGGTGTTGCCTGCCGGGTTCATGAGGTCCCCTCCGAGAATCAGGGTAAAGCCCGGAACGGCGGAGATGAAAGGCAACGACAGTGATTGATGGCGCGTTGCGCCACCCGAAGATCATGGGAATAGCGGTCACATGTGCGGGTGAGGACACCCGCACGACTGCCGGTCTCCCACCCCTAAAGCCAAAGGCGGCTTGATGGGGACCCCGGTCAGGAGACCGGCGGTACTGGCGAGCGATTGAAAAAAAAGTAAACGCGCGGGGATACCACCGCGCTGGTTTTGCTCTAGTCGCTGGTGTCGGGACTATCCGAGGGGATGGTTTTGGGGATGGGGATGTGGGCTTCGAGGCGGGTTCCCTTCTTGTTGTGGATGACGAGCCAGCCATTCAAGCGACGGCAACGCTCGCGCATTGTGAGGAGGCCGAGGCCCTCGCGCGGCGAATCGTTGTCGATGCCCACCCCTTCGTCCCATAGGTTGAGGCGGATGCAGCAGGTGTTCATCTTGAGCTCGATCCATGCCTGGCGCGTGCCGCTGTGATGGACGACGTTGCTTAGGCCCTCCTGGACGATGCGGTAGAGAGCCAGGGAGATCTCGGGAGGCAGCCCGCCGGGGACGCCCTCGTGCCTGAACTCGACCTGGAGCTCATAGAGATGCGTGAACTGGCGGCAGAGGCTCTCGATGGCCCACGGCAGGCCCGTGAACTCCAGCCCGGAGGGGTGAAGGCGCTGAGAAACGGTGCCGATTCCGGCGGCGACGTCCCTGATCTTGGCCGATGCAGAGTTCAGGCCCCGCGCAAGCTCGCCCTGCGCCATCCGGGCCAGTTGAGCCAGCTCAAAGCTGACCACCGCGACGGACTGTCCGAGGCTGTTGGTGAGTTCCTCGGCCATCTGCCTACGTTCAAGGTCCTGGGCTTCGATGAGGCGTCCGCTGAGCTCCTTGAGCTCGGTTTCGAGGCTCTTGAGATCGGAGATGTCCATCACGGTTGAGATCAGGCAGGGCTCTCCACCGACATCGACTTTGTCGACGAAGGTGAGGCCGGTGAAGATTCTGCCGTCCCTTGCGCGATAGAGCATTTCCCAGCCCTCGACGCGGTTGCCCGTGGCTATGGTGTCGATGACCTGCTGGCGGAAAGCCGGATCGACCCAAAGGTTCAGGTCGAGAGATGTCTTGCCGAGGGCTTCCTGCCGGCTGTATCCCGTGAGGCGCTCGAACGCTTCATTGAGCTCGAGGTAGCGGCTGTCTTTCATGCTGGAGATGAGGATGGCCGCGGGGGTCTGGCGGAAGGCCTTGGAACATTTCTCCTCAGTCTTTTCGAGAAGTTCCTGGGCGCGCTTGTACTGGGTGATTTCGTCGACGGTCGTTACGTGATACAGGGGCGCCTGGTCCTCGGCGCCGCGCATGACCGAAACGGACACTTTGACCCAGATGACCGCGCCGTCCTTGCGAATGTATCGCTTTTCAAATGTCTGGCTCCCGAGGCCGTTGGAAACGAACTTGGAAAGCATGTCGAGGCTTGTGGGAAGGTCCGCAGGATGGGTGAGCTTCTGCCAACTGGTGGCAACCAGTTCTTCGCGGGAGTAGCCAGTGATTTCGCAGAGGCGCTTGTTCACCTCGAGGTAATGGCCATCAGGGGTGACATAGGCCATTCCTACCGGCGAGTGGTCGAAGATTGCACGGAATGTGTCCTGCGTGTTCACAGTCTGGAGGAATAGGCACACGGGGACCATCCCCGCGAGGGTGTTTCTCGAGACCCAGAGGGGCCCTGTCGTTTCGGACCGCTACAGCCGCATGTTCGAACGCATGGGAGGAGCGGATAAAATCTTAGACGTTTTTCCTCAGGAATGCCAAAGTACTTTGGAATTTTTCCCCATGAACGTCCTAAACCTTTCGTGATTACCGACGGGTTACCTACTGGGCAGGAGTCAATAGCTAGTCGTCAGATGTCGAAAGGAGGTTGTCAGTTGTCGGGGTTGGGGTCCGAACTGCCCGCGTCACAATTGGGAGTTTGGGGTTACTTAGAAGCAAGACATGCGTTTGAGGGCCGGTTTTGTTCGGGATGGCGTGCCTGGAGGCGGCCATAATTGCGATCGTGGAACTGGATCCCGCGTGACGCATGTCGCGGGCGATGCTCAAGATCGCTTCGGAGAATTGAGGCGCTGCATGCTTGAACAGCAGATTCTGTTCGAGAATTTCGGAATGGAGAGCGAGGACCAAAGCAAAGGTCCCAGTCCTCTACTTATTCACTGGCTTTCTTGCGAAGTGATAGAGCGAGTACGCCAACGCAGCAAAGGCGAGGACGCTGACGTAGTTGTTGTCCAGGAAGGTATGGGGGACGTTTAGTAAGTCGCGGTTCTGGTAGTAGGTGGCTTCGAGGGCTTTGAGCGCTACTCCGATGAGGCCGGCGATGCCTCCGGCGGCGATGAGGCCGGAAGCGAAGAGCGACCCTGAGGAGATTTCGCTGTCGGCGTCGGATTCTCCTGCGCGTTTGGCGGCGCGGTCGACGAGCCAGCGGACGACTCCGCCGCAGAAGATGGGCAGGGTGGTTCCGATGGGCAGGTAGAAGCCGACGGCGAAGGTGAGAGACCGGATGCCGAGCAGCTCGACGGCGATGACTAGACATACCCCAAGGAGCACGATTCCCCAGGGGAGCTTGCGGCTCAAGATGCCGTTGATGACGGTGGCCATGAGACGGGCCTGCGGGGCGGGCGCCGAGGGGCTGCCGATGCCCTGGACCCATGACACTTCAATCTGATGGCTTGCGGGCGAGTAGAGGTACTTGCCGTCCTGGAGCTCGGTTGAGCCGATGGCGTTGAGGATGACGTATTCGGATTTTTGATGGGTGGTGGCAGATTTGCTGTCGGCGCCCACCACGCGGATTTCTGCGGGCAGGTGCTGGCTATTGGCCTGGACGGCGACGCCGGGGTGGGACGCGCTGAGGTCCCACGGCTTGGCCATGGAGTGGAACTCCTGGAGGCCGGCGTTCATGAGGTTGAGGGTGAACCCGATGATGACGGTGGAGACGACTACGCCGATCATGAGGGCGATCTGCTGGTAGCGGGGCGTGGCCCCGATGATGTAGCCGGTCTTGAGGTCCTGCGAGGTGTCGCCGGAGTTGGAGGCGGCGATGCAGACAACGCCGCCGATGGTGATGGCGAGGGCGCCGAATGCGGGGGCGGTCCAGCCCTGGACGAGGAAGACTGCGGCGGTGGCCATTAGGGTGGCGATGGTCATGCCAGAGACGGGGCTGGCCGATGAGCCGACGAGGCCGACGATGCGCGAGCTGACTGTCACGAAGAGGAACCCGAAGACCACTACCAGCAGAGAGGCGGCGAGGTTGGCGGGCCATCCGACGAAGGCGCCGGGGACGGGCTTGAACTCGAGAAAGACAAACATGAGGGCGACGACGAGCAGCGAGCCGATGAGGACCACGGACATGGAGAGGTCGTTCTCGGTGCGGATGGGCTTGGCGCGCTCGACGGCTGCGCCTCCGCGCATGGACTTGATGCCCTCGGTGAGCGCGGCCCAGATGGTTGGAACGGTTTTGAGGAGAGTGATGAGGCCGGCGGCGGCGACGGCTCCCGCGCCCATGGGCTTGATGTAGGCGGCCCAGAGGTCGGAGGGGCCCATCTGCTCGATCGGCGTCTGGCCGGGGTAGACGGGGTTGGGCAGCGACTTGCCGAAGAAGTAGATGAGCGGCATGACGACGAGCCAGGAGAAGACTCCGCCGGCGAAGATGACTCCGGCGACGCGGGAGCCGATGATGTAGCCGACGCCGAGGTATTCCGAAGTTGCGTCGGCGTTGATGGCCCCGCCCTTGAGGGTGTGCTGGGGACCGAAGTCGAGATTGTAGCCGGGAGAGCCGGGCCAGACGGAGAAGAGGTTCTTGTTGGCGAGGAAGGTGTAGACGCCGCCGAGGCCGAGTCCGAGGAAGACTCGCGAGGCCAGGGACCCGCCTTTTTCGCCGGCGATGAGGACGTCGGCGCAGGCGGTTCCTTCGGGGTATGGGAGCGCACCGTGCTCCTTGACGATGAGCTGGCGGCGTAGCGGGATCATGAAGAGCACGCCGAGCCATCCGCCGATGAGGGCGAGCATGAAGATGCGGGCGTACTCGAGCTCGAAGCCGAGGAAGACAAGGGCGGGCAGGGTGAAGATGACGCCGGAGGCGATGGACTGGCCGGCGTTGCCGGTGGTCTGCACGATGTTGTTTTCGAGGATGGAGGCGCGACCGAGTACGCGGAGGATCGAGATGGAGAGGACGGAGATGGGAATGGAGGCGGCTACTGTAAGGCCGGCGCGGAGGCCTACGTAGACGGTGACGGCTCCGAAGATGATGCCGAAGATGCAGCCGATGGCGAGCGCGCGGAGGGTGAATTCGGGCGGTTTCTGATCGGGAGAAATGAAGGTGCGGAAGGCCGGCTGCTGGGTTTCGAGGGTTTCGGGCATGGAATCTCTCCGGGACGCGGCGATGCTGAATCGGGCTATTCCCTGAAAGGGGGAGTGTAGCAGTGCGACAGGGAGCATGGGAACAAGGGAGCGAGGGGGCTGAGATGCAGGGGCCAGGCACCAGGGACCAGGGACCAGAAAGCAGGGACCCTTCGACTTCGCTCAGGGCAGGCTTCGGGACACAGGGACATAGGGACTGAGGGACCAGGCCTGTCAGGGACTCAATGCAAGAGGGGTCCGAAGCGGAGGGGGTAATGGGGTCCGATTAGTCCTTTCGTAAGGGAGAAGAGCGGAAAATCTATGGACATCCCTATGAGGTCTGCACAAGAATGCACAATCACCGGGGGACTTCCCTTCCCCGGGCTAAAGGGTCTGGAATCCCCCCATAACAAAGGAGAGGTCGTGAGACGCGAGATTAGATTTGTGCTGGCAACTGTGGCGGCCTGTATCTGCATGACGGCCGTGAGCATGGCGCAGAACGTGAATACCCGTCACGTGCGCAACGTGGTAATGACTGGCGATGCAACGCCTGTGGGTAGGCTGCCGGTGTCGCAGACGATGCAGCTGGATCTCGTGCTGCCGCTGCGGAACGAGGCCGGGCTGAAGAGCTTTCTGGCCGATGTGTACAACCCGAAGAGCCCGAACTACCGGCAGTTCCTGACGCCGCAGCAGTTCACGGCGAGGTTCGGACCGACGGTGGAGCAGTACGACGAGGTGCTGCGCTTTGCGGCCGAGAACGGGCTGACGGTAACAGGCGGCTCGCGCGACGGGATGGATGTGCAGGTGAAGGGCACGGTGGGCGCGATCGAAACGGCGCTGCACGTGAGCATGGTGAACTACCGGCATCCGGTGGAGGACCGCATCTTCTACTCGGCGGACCGGGAGCCGACGCCGAACCTGTCGTTCAACCTGTGGCACGTTTCGGGGCTGGACAACTACTCGCTGCCTCATCCGCTGTATGTGAAGAAGAGCGATTTTGCTGCGGCGCACGGGATGGCGGAGGAAGAGGTGGTGAAGCATGCCACCACCGGGTCGGGACCGTCGGCGTCGTTCCTGGGAAGCGACATGCGCGCGGCGTACTACGGCAGCGGATCGCTGAACGGGGCAGGACAGCATTTGGGGCTGTTTGAGTTCCTCGGAACCAACCTGGCCGACGTGAACACCTACTACAGCAACGTGCACCAGACGAACAGCGTGCCAATCAACCTCATTTCCGTGGATGGAAGCAGCACAAGCTGCACCTATCCGGCCTGCGACGACACCGAGCAGACCCTGGACATAACGCAGGCGCTGGGCATGGCGCCGGGGCTGGCGACCCTGGATGTGTATATCAGCACGACGTCGGACACGGCCATCATCAGCGCCATGACAACGCACAATCCCCTGCCGACGACGATTGGCTGCTCGTGGGGCTGGTCGCCGGTGGACCCTTCGACGCTTGACCCGTTCTTCCAGAAGATGGCGGCACAGGGGCAGAACTTCTTTGCGGCGAGCGGCGACAGCTCGACGTGGACGAAGACCGGGAATTCGGCGCCGTGGCCGGCGGATGACCCCAACATTGTCTCGGTTGGCGGCACGGACCTGACGACTTCGAGCGCGGGCGGGCCGTGGGCGTCGGAGACGGCGTGGGTGGACTCGGGCGGCGGCGTTACGACGAACGGGTTCGCGATTCCGTCGTGGCAGCAGCTTCCGGGCGTAATCAACTCGAGCAACCGCGGATCGACAACGCTGCGCAACGGGCCCGATGTTTCGGCGAACGCGAACTTCACGTTCTACGTGTGCGCCGACAGGCTGGCGTGCACGGCGAACAACTACGGCGGAACGAGCTTCGCGGCGCCGATGTGGGCAGGCTACATTGCCCTGGTGAACCAGCAACTGGTGGCGAACAGCCAGCCGACGATCGGGTTCCTGAATCCGACGATCTACCAGCAGAACGTTGGCTCGCAATATGCGGCGGACTTCCACGACATCACGAGCGGCACTTCGGGGAGCTTCTCCGCGGTGACGGGATACGACCTGGTGACGGGATGGGGCAGCCCGAATTCGGGGCTGATCTCAGCGCTGACGGGTCCGCCTGTTGCCGGATACAGCCTGTCGGCTTCGCCGTCATCTGTGACGGTGCAGCAGGGCAATGCGGGCAGCTCGACCATCACCAGCACGGTGACGGGCGGGTTCAACTCCGCTGTGACGCTGAGCGCGAGCGGGCAGCCTTCGGGCGTGACGGTGAGCTTCAACCCGGCATCGATCACCGGAACGGGAAGCTCGACGATGAACATCACGGTAGCCTCGACGGTTGCGGCCGGAACGTATCCCATTACTGTGACCGGAACGGCCGGCAGCAACGTGCAGACCACTACGGTGACGCTCACGGTGACGGGGATCAACCCGAGCTACTCGCTGAGCGCATCGCCCACTTCGCTGACGATCACCCGCGGCAGCTCGGGGCATTCAACCATTACCGTGACGCCGTCGGGCGGATTCAACGGCGCGGTCTCGCTATCGGGAACCGGGCAGGGCAGCCGCGTTACTCTTTCGTTCAGCCCGAGCTCGGTAACGGGCAGCGGGACGTCGACTATGACGGTGACAGTCAACCGGCGGGCGACCACCGGGACACGCACGATCACAATTACCGGAACGAATGGGACCACGCGGAAGACAACGACGGTCACACTGACCGTCCAATAACAACAGGTGCATGTTCTAACTGTGAAGGCCCGGATCTCTCGATCCGGGCCTTCGCATTTCAGGCATTAGGCATTAGGGACCAGGTTGGGGAGCTTCTAATGCGGAAGGATTCAGTGTTTACTTGAGAGATCAGGTGAGATGGGCTGATGAGCGACAGGCCGCTATGGAAGACGCTGCTGGCGTTCGGGATCGTGTACTTCGTGTGGGGGTCCACGTTCCTGGCGATCCGCGTGGGAGTGCACGAGGTTCCGCCGCTGCTGTTCGCAGCGCTGCGGTTTGCGACGGCGGGGGCGCTGCTTTTCGGGTGGACGCTGATGCGGGGCGAGCAGATGCCGCGCGGGCGGGAGTGGCTTTCGATTACGCTGCTCGCGGCTCTCATATTCGTAGGCGATTACGGGCTCCTGTTCTGGGCGGAGACAACCGTGCCGTCGGGAATAGCGGCGGTGATGCTGGCGACGATTCCCGCCTTCATGGCGATCGCAGAGGTGCTGCTGTTGCGGACGCGGAGGTTCACGCTGGGGCTGGGCGCTGCTCTGCTGGTGGGACTGGCCGGAGTAGCCGTGCTGACCCTGCACGGCGCCGGGCTCGGCCAGGCGGCGATCAGCGCGACAGGCGCGGCGGCGCTGGTGTTTGCCGCGATGACCTGGTCAGTGGCATCGGTGCTGACGCGCAAGGTGCCGCTGCCTGAGTCAAAGATGGTGAGTTCGGGCGCACAGATGCTCGTTGGAGGCTTGCTGCTGGGGGTTGCGGCGGGTCCGTTCGGCGAGTTTCCGCATTTTCATCCTGCGGAGGTTTCGACCGGGACGTGGATTGCATTGGCGTACCTGATCGTGGCCGGGTCGATCATGGGGTTCACGGCGTATTTGTGGCTGATTCACCATGAGTCTCCGACGCGCGTAGGCACGTATGCGTATGTGAACCCGGTGGTGGCGGTGGCATTGGGGCACTGGTGGGGCGGGGAGGAGCTGGGACTGAGGGCCGTGCTCGGGACGGGGCTGGTGCTGGCGAGCGTGGTGTCGATTGTGGTG